>NZ_JAHBBI010000009.1 GCF_019331695.1 Bifidobacterium pluvialisilvae | reverse complement strand
CAATCAAAAACAGACGACCAGCCAACCACCCCAAAAACAAGGCGGCAAACCAGCCATCAACTGGCAATCAAAAACAATTCAGTAGTACAAAACACGCTCTTGAGTTCTCAAACCACCACCACACCAGCAAACAACACCGCTTCAGGAAGCGGCGTCCGCCGTGCCGGGCAACGAGTGAATAACCTACACCAACCCACACCACCACGCAACCCCGGCCACAACCAACAACCCCAAAACCACTGAAAACACAAGCATCCACCGGCGTGTCGCAAAAAGGCAAAACGAGCCCCAACATCGGGACTTCCCGCGTCTGAGACCAGCATAAAAACCCGAACGTTACCGAAACATGACCGCGAAACCACAAAATCGGGAACTTCAGTACAACACAACGGCGAATGATCGGGGCACGAAACCGAAAAGTTGGTCAGTACAGTTGGTCAATGCGTTCATAAGGACGACGCTTTCATAGTCCTCGTATATGTCCGTGTATGTCATAGACCCACAAACCCGGAGATGAACGGTCCGCAAACCCCTAGGCATCTCCCCGTGTCTCTACATATGCGCGGTGTAATACTGCATATATGAGCAAAAAGATCGCAGTACTGACCGGCGCGGGCATCTCGACCAGCGCGGGCATCCCCGACTTCCGCGGGCCGGACGGTGTATGGACCAAGCATCCCGAGCAGATGAACGTCTACGACATCGACGCCTTCATCACCAGCAAAGAAGACCGCGAATACTCGTGGCGTTGGCAGAAGGAGTCGCCGGTATGGGGCGCGCAGCCCGGCACGGCGCACAAGGCCCTGGTCACGTTGGAGAAGGCCGGCATGCTCACGCTGCTGGCCACGCAGAACTTCGACGCCCTGCACGAGAAGGCCGGCAACTCACCAGACGTCATCGTCAATCTCCACGGCACCATCGGCACGTCGCATTGCATGAAATGCCATGCGAAATACGATACGGCCGACATCATGGACCGTCTGGACGAGGAACCGGATCCGCGCTGCCACCGCAGGCTGCCCTACAACGGGAACATGCCCTGCAACGGCATCATCAAGACCGACGTCGTGTATTTCGGCGAGGCATTGCCCGACGGCGCCATGGAGAAGTCGCTGCGCAAGGTGCGCGAGGCCGACGAATTCTGGGTCATCGGATCGACGCTGGAGGTGTTCCCGGCGGCGTCGCTCGCCCCGGCGGCCGTGCAGGCCGGCGTGCCCCTGACCATCATGAACATGGGACGGACGCAATACGACCGCATCGCCACGCGACTGATCCACGACGACATCGCCGTGGCCCTGCCCAAGCTGGTCGAGGAGACCATCGCCGAGGGATGAATGCACGGCGTCGTCAAATACACGGCATCGTCCATTGTCTGCTGCCCGTTGTTCGCGATTTTCACCGCGAATATCCTTTGTTCGCAGTCTTCACCGCGAACAGGCGTATGAGAACGGTCGCATGCGGTGAGAACCGCGAATAATCGGATTACGGGCCGGACGACGGCACGAAACGACGCGTGACGATACGAAACGACGTACAGACGACATACGAGGTTACGGAGACGAAATGAGCACTACGAGCAATGACGTCGCGGCGCGCCTGGACGCCAGCGAAGACATCGACATGGCCATTGCGCCGGTGACGGAAAGCAGCGAGACCGTATACACGGGAGCGATCTTCCACGTGGAGGACCGTGTGATCCGCCTGACGAGGCATGACGGGGGAGCGGTGCGCATACGGCGGCAGATCATGCGGCACGCGCCATGCGTCGTCATGCTGGTGCACGACTGCGCGAACGACCGGTATCTGCTGGAACGCGAATACCGCGTCGGGCCGAACATCTACGCATTCGGGGTGCCGGCCGGTCTTATCGACGAAGGCGAGGAACCCCACGAGGCCGCATTGCGCGAGCTGCGCGAGGAGACCGGCGTGGTCCCCGACCTCATCGACATCGACGACGTGGCGCAATGCTATTCGTCGGAAGGCATGACCGACGAGCTCGCCAACATCATGGTGCTGCATCTTCGGCAATGGCATATGGGAGAGCGGCACTTCGACAAGGACGAGCACGTGGAAAGCGCGTGGGTGAGCTGGGAGGAGCTGACCGGAGCGGGAATCGTCTCGTCGAACGCCACGATCGCCCTGAAGCACGAGGAGCTGCGGCGGGTGAGGCAAGCGGCGGCATAGGGGGCAAAGCCCATCCCAGACGGGATGAGGTGCACCGTCTTGTCATCCTGAGTGGAGAGTGAAGCGCATCCGCCTTGTCATCCTGAGCGGAGAGTGAAGCGCATCCGCCTTGTCATCCTGAGCGGAGCCGCTTGCGGCGGAGCCGAAGGATCTTGGAATCGCCTGCAACGCGAGATCCTTCGACTCCGGGCTCCGCCCTCCGCTCAGGATGACAAAATAGAGGCCGAATGGCTCCGCCGGGGATGACGAATGGCGACCGAACGGCTCCACCCGGGATGACGAATGGCGACAGAACGGCTCCGCCGGGGATGACAAGTGGCGACCGAATGGCTCCGCCGGGGACGAGGCGGGGGAGGAATGCCACGGATTGCCACGCATATGTGGAAAAAACGGTGTGTTATTGGTGAATTCACCCACTGATGGCGCAAAAACGGCATTACGATGGTTGAAAATCAGGAAAGCCGGATTGAAGACTTTGCAATGAATCCACCTCGCGTTGTGGCGCGATGGGAGCCTCTGCGTACCATGGAGACATTGCGAGAAAGGGATGTTCATGAGCGTTCTCGACCGATTTGAGAAGAGTGTCGAAGGTGCCGTCAACGGCGTGTTCAGCAAATTCGGTTCCAAAGACCTGCAGCCAGTAGACCTTTCCAGCGCCCTTGAGCGCGAGATCGACAAGGAAGCCATGGCGGTCGGACGAGACCGCACCGTCGCCCCGAACGAATACCGCTTCAAGCTTTCCACCCCCGACTTCGACCGCATCGAGCAGTGGGGTTCCGAGACGTTGGCCAACGAACTGGCCGACAACCTGACCAAATACGCCGAAAGCCAGCATTACGCCTTCGTGGGACCGGTCGTGGTGATCTTCGAGGAGGACCTCAACCTGAGCCGCGGCGATTTCAAGCTCGCCTCCGAATCCGTGCAGGGCAACGCGGCACCCGTCACGGCAACGAATGAGACCAAGGACTGCCCGGTTCTGGAAATCAACGGACGCCAGTACCTGCTCACCGCCCCGAAGACGGTGATTGGCCGCGGATCCAACTGCGACATCGTCATCGACGATCCGGGCATCTCCCGCAGCCATCTGGAAATCGACATCACCGACAACGGCGTCATCGCCCGCGACCTCGGCTCCACGAACGGCACATATGTGGAGGGTCATCAGGTTCCCGCGGCCACGCTGCTGGACGGCAACACCATCACCATCGGTCGCACTCGTATCCTATTCTGGGCTTCTTCTGCTCCGCAGGAGTAAAATACGACCGTAGTCACTGTATGAACGCGAGCCAATATGACTGAACTGACATTCACTGTTCTGAAATACGGATTCCTGGTGCTGCTCTGGGTCTTCGTCTGGTTCGCCGTACGTTCCCTGCATCAGGACGTCGCTTCATTCAGTCCGAAAACATCGAAAAAACACCGTCGCAGGGAGCAGCAGGCGCGTAAGGCCGCACAATCGCCCGCTCCCCGGCCGGCACCGTCGCCGGTGCCGAATCCCCGCCCGATCACCGAGCAGCCGACGATCCTGGTGATCATCGACGGACCGCTGGCAGGCACCACGGTCCCATTGGGCAATGAGCAAATCACACTTGGTCGTGCAGCCAGCAATTCCGTGGTGCTGGACGATGAATTCGTCTCCTCACATCATGCGCGGCTGTTCCAGGACCCGTCAAACGGCCGGTGGGCCATCGAGGACCTGGGGAGCACCAACGGAACCGTCGTCGATAACAAGCCACTCACCGGAGCTGCCGTATTGCCGTCCCGTGTGCCTGTGCGCATCGGTGCGACGACCTTCGAGTTGAGGTGACGGCATGAACGCAATGAACACTTCCGAATCGGCGACAACGCTGACGTTGTATTCCACCACGGTGTCCGACGTCGGATACGTGCGGAGCAACAATCAGGATTCCTCGTTCGCCGGCCGGCATTTCGCCGCCATCTGCGACGGCATGGGAGGTCATGCCGGCGGCGATACCGCCTCGACCATCGCCATCCGTTCGCTGGCGCACATCGAGCATGAGGACGCGGCCGACGATGTGGAGATCATCGCCGCGATGATGGAGACGTCCGTGCTCGCCGCACACGACGCCATCGTGGGCAAGGCCAAGCATGAGCGTCGTCTTTCCGGCATGGGCACGACCGTGACCGCGCTGAGCCTCGTGCAGAACCATTGGATTCTGGCGCATATCGGCGATTCCCGCGCATACCTGCTTCGTGACGGGAAGATCATCCGCGCCACGAAGGACCACAGCTACGTCCAGCATCTCATCGACACGAAACGCATCACCGAGCCGGAGGCGAAGAGCCATCCGCAGCGCAACGTCGTGATGCGCGTGCTCGGCGACTTCGACATCGACCCGCGGCCGGACATCTCCATCCGCCGTGCACTGCCCGGGGACCGCTGGCTGCTGTGCTCCGACGGCCTGTGCGGCGTACTGGAGGACTCCACCATCGAAGAGGTGCTGGAGAAGGTGGCCGACCCCGAGGAATGCGCGCAGATGCTCGTGGCCATGGCGCTGAAGGCCGGCAGCACCGACAACGTGACCGCGGTGATCGCGGATGCCACGCTGCCGCTCGCCGGGGATGGCGCCGATCTGGATGCGCCCGTTCCGCTGGTCGGGGGAGCGGTGAGCAGCAGTCTGGAAAGCATCGCCGACATCATCGACGAGCCCGTGGCGACCGCCCCGGCGCTCAAGGCCGACGCCGGCAGCCCGGCCCAGCGTGCCGCGGCCCTCACGCAGAGCGAACCGGTGGCGAAGACCGAACCAGAGGCGCCGCGCGTGGCGCAGCCATCGTCGCAACGCACCGACACAGGGGACATCGCGATGCCGAACACCGGCGAGATTCCCGTGGTACAGAAGCGCGACGGCAGCCTGACCGCGGATCCGCACGACCCCGAGGTGGCGAAGACCATCAAGGCCCAGCAGCGCGAGAAGGCGCAGCAGAAGCGCAGGCGCCACAGCCGTTCGCGCAACGTCGTCATCTCCATCATCGTCATCATGCTGCTGGTGCTTGGCGGCGTCGGATTCGGCGCCTGGCGCTGGTCCCAGCAACAGTACTATCTTGGTGAATCCGAGGGTGCGGTGGCCATCTATCAGGGCGTTCCCACCGATTTCTTCGGTCTGCAGCTCTCCCATGAGGTCACGCGCACCGACATCATGGTCGCCGACCTTCCCCAGTCATGGCGCGACCAGCTCGCCAACGGCAGCATTTCCGTGAATTCCTACGACGAGGCCTCCAACCATGCGGAACTGATTCGGCAGCAGGCCGAGAATCTCGCGAAGCAGAGCGAGACGGCCAAGACCCCGCAGCAGACGCCTTCGCCGTCATCAAGCCCGGAGAAGAAACAACAATGATCGTCCGTCGTCTTCGTCAGGCCTCGCTGCTCGTGCTCGCAGCGATCATCGTCGTGCTTGGCTTCTTCCAGATGTTCATGCGCGTACAGGGGTCGTTCCCCCCGGCATACACCACGCGTCTGGGCGTCGTCGGCGTGCTGTTCCTCGTGTTCTGGATCGTGCTCGTCAGGTTCCAGCCCTACACCTCGCCGGTGATTCTGCCCTGCGTGCTGCTGCTCAGCGGCACCGGTGTGCTCATGATCGCCCGCATCGACAGCCAGAACGACACGTTCGGCGGCCGGGCCACCACGGCGGGGCTCAACCAGCTGACATGGCTGGCACTGGCGTTGGTGCTCTGCATCCTGCTCGTCATCTTCCTGAAGGACTACCGCGTACTGCGCCGGTTCTCGTACGTGAGCATGGTCACGGGGCTGGCGCTGCTGCTGTCGCCCATGATCCCCGGTCTCGGCAAGGAGATCCAGGGCGCACGAATCTGGATCGGATTCGGCAGCCATTCGCTCCAGCCGGGGGAGTTCGCCAAGCTGTTTCTCGCGTTCTTCTTCGCCGCCTATCTGTTCGACCACCGCGACCAGCTGGCCGTTGGCGGCAGAAAGGTGCTGGGTCTACGGCTGCCGCGACTCAAGGATCTCGGTCCGATCATCGTGGTGTGGGCCGTGTGCATGGGCGTGCTCGTGCTGCAGCATGACCTGGGCACATCGCTCATGTTCTTCGCCATGTTCGTCTCCATGCTGTACGTGGCGACCGGCCAGAAAAGCTGGATCGTCATCGGCGGCGTGTTCTTCGCCGGCGGCGCCGTGCTCGCATCCATGATCTTCACCCATGTGGGCAACCGTGTGAACGCATGGCTCCACCCGTTCGACTACGCCGTATACAACGCCATCGGCGGCTCCATGCAGCTGGTCCAGGGCGTGTTCGGCCTGGCCACGGGCGGTATGACCGGCACCGGCCTCGGCCAGGGGCACCCCATCGTCACACCGCTCGCCAACTCCGACTTCATCTACTCGTCGCTCGGCGAGGAACTCGGCATGACCGGCCTGTTCGCCATCCTGACGATGTATCTCATCATCATCGGCGCCGGCATGGTCACGGCCATGAAGGTCTCCGACGGCTTCGGCAAGCTGCTGGCCTCCGGACTCGTGTTCACCATGGCGTTCCAGGTGTTCACGGTGGTCGGCGGCATCACGCTCGTCATCCCGCTCACCGGCCTGACCCTGCCGTATCTCGCGGCCGGCGGCTCCAGCCTCATCGCCAACTGCATCCTCGCCACGCTGCTGCTCATCATCGCCAACGCGGCCAACAAGCCGGAAGAGGATGTGGACAGCGACACCTTCCAATACGAGGCGCTCATGGCGATCCGCGAGAAAGAGAAGGAGAAGCAGGCCGAGGCCGCCGCACGCGCGGAGCAAGGTGCCCAGGCCGGCGTCCCCCAGGACATGCCCTACGCGCAGCAGGCCCTGAAGGAGGCCGAGGCCGCCAATCAGGAGGCCACCGAGGTCATCACCCCCGGACGGCATACGCCCGGCGGCCGTCATGGCGCCCACGCCATCCGGCAACGTCGGCAGCAGGATGAATGGGCGGCGCAGGACGGCGACACACTGTCCAACAATCCGACCGCCGACTGGCCGGTGACGTCCCGCACACAGCCACGCACGACGTCAAGCTCAACCGCGAACGAAAGGAGGACCCGATGAACACCTCATTGCGTCAGCTTTTCACGGCGGTCATCGTATTGTTCGCCATCCTCGGGCTCTCCACAACGAAGCTCATGACCATACAGGCGAACTCGCTGAACTCCGACCCCCGCAACACCCGTGCGCTGTATCACGAATACGGTGCGCCACGCGGCGCGATTCTCGCCAGCGACGGCACCGTCATCGCCAAGTCCGACAAATCCGACGACGCCTTCTCCTACCAGCGCTCCTATTCCAACGGACCGCTGTACGCGCCCGTGACCGGATACTTCTCCGTCACCACGCGCGCCGACCGTGGCATCGAGGCCTCGCGCAACACCCTGCTCAGCGGCGAGAACAGCTCGCTGTGGCTCAGCAAGTTCAAATCGTTGTTCACCGGCGAGGAGAACAAGGGCGCCAACATCGAAACGTCCATCAACCCGAAGCTGCAGAAACTCGCCTACCAGCTGCTGGGCAACCAGCAGGGCGCCGTCGTGGCCATGGAGCCCAAGACCGGCCGCATCCTGGCCATGGTGAGCACACCCAGCTACGATCCCAACGGGCTGGCCAGCCACAACAGCGCCAATGTCAACAAGACGTATCAGGCCCTGATCGCCGACAAGAGCAACCCGATGCTGAACCGCACCACGAGCGAGCTGTATCCGCCCGGGTCCACGTTCAAGATCGTCGTGGCCGCCACGGCGCTCGAGAACGGCTATGACACGAACACGTCGGTGCCCGCCGGCAGCTCGTACACCCTGCCCGGCACGCAGACGCAGCTGACGAACACGTCCAGCGCGGCCGCCGGATCGAACGGCAACATGCAGCTGCTCGACGCCTTCGCGTACTCGTCGAACACCGCCTTCGCCCAGCTGGGCGTCAAGCTCGGCAATGAGAAGATCGCCGACCAGGCCAAGAAGATGGGCTTCGGCAGCTCCATCACCGTCGACGGCACCAGTTCGTCCGGTCTGACGATGAAGGCCACCGCCTCGAAGTTCCCCGACGGCGCGACCAACGACCGCCTCGCGCTGGCCTCCATCGGCCAGGGGGACACGCTGGAGACCCCGCTGCTCAACGCCATGATCGCCTCGGCCGTGGCCAACGACGGCAAGATGATGCAGCCGTCCCTCGTGGACCGCGTCCGCGCCAGCGACCTCAGCGTCGTTTCGGAAAACTCCCCCTCCACGTTCTCGCAGGCCTTCTCCAAGAGCACCGCCGATAAGCTCAACACCATGATGCAGGCGGTCATCACCAAGGAGGACCCGCAACTGCAGCTCGCCAACGCCAAGGTGGCCGCCAAGACCGGCACCGCGCAGATCGGCAACAACAGCTCCAACGATTCCTGGATCACCGGATTCGCTCCGGCCGACGATCCGAAGATCGCGGTGGCCGTGGTCGTGCACAACGTCAACGCATTCGGTTCCGAAGCCGCCGGACCGATCATGCAGCAAGTCATGCAGGAGGCTTTGAAGCAATGAGACTCATCGAGGGGCAACTGATCCATCGCCGTTACCGCCTGGACCAGCGACTTGCGCAGGGCGGCATGGGCGAGGTGTGGAAAGGCTACGACATCGAGCTGGAACGCCCGGTGGCCATCAAGGCGCTACGCGCCGACCTCTCCAACGAGGAGGCCAAGCTCCGCCGTCTGCGCGCCGAGGCGCACAACTCCGCGAACCTGGCGCATCCGAACATCGCCGCGTTGTTCGAATACTACGAGCATGACGGCATCGGATTCCTCATCATGGAATACGTGCCCAGCGACTCGCTGGCCGAGATCTACAAGCGCCGCGGGGCCATGGAGCCCACGGAGCTGCTGCCCATCCTCATCCAGACGGCCCGGGGACTCTACGTGGCGCATTCGCATGGTGTGATTCATCGCGACGTCAAGCCGGCTAACATCATGGTCTCCGACACGGGAGAGGTGAAAATCACCGACTTCGGCGTCTCGTATTCCACGAACCAGGCACAGATCACACAGGACGGCATGGTCGTGGGCACCGCGCAGTACATCTCGCCCGAGCAGGCGCAGGGCGAACAGGCCACGCCGCAATCGGACATCTATTCGCTGGGGGTCGTGGCCTATGAGGGACTGTGCGGCCACCGCCCGTTCACCGGCGCCACGCCCGTGGACATCGCGGCCGCGCACGTGAACGACCCGGTGCCGCCACTGCCGGAGACCATCGACTGGCAGCTGCGCGAATTCGTGATGACCATGCTCGCCAAGGACCCGAAGGACCGCCCCGCCAACGCGCTCGTGGTCTCCCGGACATTGGCGAAGATCGAACGCCGCCTGCTCGACCAGGAGACGGAGACGCCGGAGAACCTCATCGAGACCACCAGCGGGCCGCTGACCCGCAGGGTCATGAGCAAGCCGCACCAGCCGCTGCTGCTGTTCTCCGCCTCCGACTGGGTGGCCAGGCAGAATCCCAAGGCCGCAGCCGCACCGCAGCCGGTCAGGCAGGACGTGATTCCGTCGCCGCCCGTGAACGTCCCCGATGATAATGGCGACGATGGCGAGACAATCATGAATGATAACGAGAACGCAGGGAAGGAAGGGTCACGATGAGTATGTACATACCGGCATCATTGGCCGGCGGGCGGTACACCGTCGGTGAACTCATCGGCCATGGCGGCATGGCGGAGGTCCATGTCGGAACGGACACCCGTCTGGGACGCACCATCGCCATCAAGATCATGCGCGCCGACCTGGCCAGCGACGCGATCTTCCTGGCACGGTTCCGCCGCGAGGCGCATTCGGTGGCCATGCTCAACAATCCGAACATCGTGTCGATCTACGACTCGGGCGAAGAGGCCATCAAGGACGATGCCGGCCGTTCCGTCAACGTGCCGTACCTGATCATGGAGTTCGTCAAGGGCCAGACGCTGCGCGACATCCTCAAGGCGAACGGCGCCCTGAGCCAGCGCGACGCCGAACAGGTGATGATCGGCGTGCTCAGCGCGCTCGAATACTCGCATCGCATGGGCATCATCCACCGCGACATCAAGCCCGGCAACATCATGATCAGCGACCAGGGCGTGGTCAAGGTCATGGACTTCGGCATCGCCCGCGCACTGGACGACTCCTCGGCCACGATGACCCAGTCGCAAGGTGTGGTGGGCACCGCGCAGTATCTTTCCCCCGAGCAGGCGCGCGGCGAGAACGTCGACATGCGTTCCGACCTGTATTCCGCCGGATGCGTGCTCTACGAGATGCTGACCGGGCGGCCGCCGTTCACCGGCGACTCCGCCGTGGCCATCGCCTACCAGCATGTCTCCGAAGTGGCCACGCCGCCGAGCGCCATCGTGCCCGGCCTGCCGAAGATGTGGGATTCGATCTGCGCCAAGGCCATGGCCAAGGACCGTCAGAACCGATACACCACGGCCACGGAGTTCCGCAACGACGTCATCGCCCTGATGAACGGCGGCACCCCCGCCGCAGCGGCCTTCAACCCGCTGACCGACCTGAGCAACGCCAAGACGCAGGCCATGAAGCCGGCCGTCGGCCCCACCGCCCAGCCGGCGGCCTACGAGCCGGGGACCGGCACCAAGACCGAGGCGTTCAACCCCGTGACCGGCACAATGACCGGCACCGGCACGGCCACGGACGCGGCCACGCGCGGCGGACGCCGGGCGGCCGCCGCGGCGAAGGCGAAAAAGAAGAAGCAGATCGCCGCGATCGTGGCCGTGCTGGCGGTCGTGGCCATCGGCCTCGGCCTGTGGTTCCTCCTGCACGGCGGCGCCACGCAGACGGCCACCGTGCCCACGATCACCGAACAGATGTCGAGCGCCCTCGCCAAGGAGAAGATCGAGGAGGCCGGCTTCACCTATGTGGAGAAGCAGGACAACAACTCCGACAAGGAGAAGGGCACCTTCACCAAGCAGAGCCCGGCCGGCGGCACCCAGGCAGAGAAGGGTTCCACGGTCACGGTATGGTTCTCCACCGGCCCCAAGCAGGTGAAGGTACCTGACGTGAAGGGCGAGACCCAGGAGGAGGCCAAGGCCGAACTGGAGAAGCTCGGGTTCAAGGTGAACGGCTCCGCCTCCGTGGAGGAGAGCAGCGACGTGGACAAGGACATGGTCACCCGCACCGACCCGGCCGCGGGCACCACGCAGAGCAAGGGCGCGAGCATCGTGATCTACATCTCGTCCGGCATGACCACCGTCCCCGACGGCCTCACCGGCATCTCCGAGGACCAGGCCACCGCCAAGCTGCAGCAGTCCGGCCTCACCGCCACAATCCGCTCCGCATACTCCGACACCATGGCCGCCGGCGCGGTCATGCGCGTGGATCCCGGTTCCGGCACCAAGGTGGAACAGGGGTCGTCGGTCACCCTCTATGTGTCGCAGGGCAAGGAGAAGGTCACGGTCCCGTCCGTCGACACCAGCGGATCGTCCACGCTATCGTCCATCCGGCAGCAGCTGGAGTCGGCGGGCTTCAAGGTCTCGGTCAGCGGCAACAGCTCCGATGACGCACTGGTCACGGGAATCAACCCCGGCGCCGGCCAGCAGGTCGACAAGGGCAGCACGATCACCGTGACCACCAAGGCCCCCAGCAGTCCGAGCCCCAGCCCGACGAACAGCAGCACAAGCAGTACGTCGCCCACCGACTCCGCAACCGGATCCACCGGCGGCGACAGCAAGGAGTAGCGGCGGTTCCCGACGCACAAATCACCGGGATATGGTTGTGCCCCGGTCCTTACCGATGAAGGACCGGGGCACAACCATATCCGGACGTGGCACGGAGCCAAATCCAGTGTGCCAACCATATGCGCCTAGGCGGCGGCGACCTTGGGATGCAGGCCGGCGGAACGCGCCACCGCGGACTTCTGTCCACAGACGGCGAGCCAGTTGGCGAGCAGACGATACCCGCCCTCGGTCATCACCGATTCGGGATGGAACTGCACCGCATACATCGGCATCCCTTTCACGCGGAGGCCCTGCACGATATGGTCATCCTTCGTCCAAGCGGTCACCTCAAGCGTATCGGGCACGCTATCGGGCTCCACGGCCAGCGAATGGTATCGCGTGGCCGTCATCGGATTCGGCACCCCGGCGAAGATCTCATCGTCGACATGCTCGATGAGGCTGGTCTTGCCGTGCATGATGGTGGGTGCGTGGCTGACCGTGCATCCATACACCTCACCAAGCGCCTGCATGCCGAGGCACACGCCGAACATGGGCTTGTGCTCCCTGGCGCACAGACGGATCATGTCCTCGCTCACGCCGGAGTCGGCGGGCGCACCGGGACCGGGGGAGATCAGCACGCCGTCGAAATCGTCAAGCAGGCCCGGCTTCGCGGGATCGATGGCGTCGTTGCGCACGACCGTCACCGTCGCGCCGAGCGTCTGCACATAGCCGACGATCGTGTAGACGAACGAATCATAGTTGTCGATGACGAGGACGCGCGCGGAATCCTCCGGCACGTCCATCGGGGAAGATGCTGAATCTGTCATGATGTCTCCTGAACAATCAGACGTCACTCGGACGTCGGAACCACTCTACGGCTACTCTACGGCAACAAAGTTGGACGTGACCTGCAGATACGGGATATTGGACGCCGCCCACGGGAAGCCCCACTGGAACAGGCATCCGACGATGGCGAGCGCCACGATGAGCAGCAGCAGCCATCGAATGAGCGCGGGTCCGGGCTGGTGACGGTAGATCCAACCGTAGATGCTGGCGCCGGGGGCGGGACGATGGCCGGTCCGCAGCTGGCGCAGGGCCGGATACCGCCATGCGATCAGCGAGGCCAGATAGACGACGACGTAGGCGAGGGCGAGGCCGATGATGACCTTGGCCATGACGGAGGACAGACGGGCCAGGGGCGAGGCCTGGTTCTGCACGAATTCGACCTTGCCTGACGACATGTCGCCGGCCAGCTCCTGCGGGATGCCGTCGGACACCTTGGCCCAATAGTCGAACTTGCCGTAGGAGATCCAACGATGCGTGGCCGTGGTGTATCGCGGCTCGCAGGTGGTGAGCGTGACGTAGCGGTCCTTGGGGGTCTCACCGGGCTTGCCGGGCACGGCGGCCACGACCTCGGTGTGCTCGGGCGTCACGATGGTGTAGTTCGTGTACGAGTAGACGTACCAGTAGTCCTTCGTACGCAGGATGATCTTGTCGCCCTTCTGGAATTCGTCCACGTGGGCGAGCGGCTCGCCGTAGCCGGAACGGTGGCCGGCGATGGCGACGTTGCCGAGCTCGCCCGGCATCTGCAACTCCTCATAGTGGCCGAGTCCGTGGCGGGAAAGCTCATAGGCGTCGGTTCCCTGCACGACGTTGCGATGCCATGCGGAGCCGAAGCGCGGAATGTAGATCTGCCCTATCAGGTCGCCGGTGTTGGCGCTCTTCGGCTCGACCGGCGGCTCCCCGGACTGGGCCTTGGCGATGGCGTAGCCGTTACCCGACTGCTTCGGGGCCACCCAGGAGGCGTTGCTGCTCTGGTCGGCCTGCGCCTGTTCGGCCACGACGCCGGTCCACCACAGCTGCCATGCGATATACAACGCCAGTACCGCGGCCATGGTCAGCAGTATCTCGCCGATGATGCCGAGGATGGAGGATGCGAATGAGCCGCCCCCGCGGTTGTTCGCGCGTCGTGAGGACACTGCCGACGATGCTTGTCTTGCCATATGAGTTCCTTAGCTTTTCTTTACCTTGGCGTATTTCAGTGTCTGTAGCGACGACGTTGCCGCGGGGAATCGAAGATCGTCGGACCGTTCCAGCTTCCATCCCAATCCGATGGACGTGACGTATTCCTTGTACACCTGTATCGAGGGGGAGTCGTTCAGGGCGCGGATCATGGCGTCCTGCGGTCCGATGGCTGCGATCCTGAACGGGGGAGCGTAGCGTTTGCCTTGCAGCAGCAGGACGTTGCCCACGCAACGGACGGCGGAGTTGGAGCGCACGCGCTGGTCCTCGATCATCATCGATTCGGCGCCTCCCGCCCACAGGGCGTTGACCACGCCTTCGATGTCCTGCTGATGGACGACGTAATCGTTGATGTCGGCCGACGATCCGGTATCGCCGACCTTGGTCTCCCAGAGTGGGGAATCATCCAGGGTGACGGTGACGCCCGGGCCGGTGACGGCGGGCAGTTTCGTACCCGAGCCGGTGTCCTCGCCCTTGGGCTTTGCCGTGCTGGAATCCGTGGTCAGGGTTTTCAGGGCGTCGATCTGGCTGCTGAGGTCATCGACCTCGCTCTGCAGCTCGGTCACACGTTTTGACCGTTCGTTAAGCAGCTGCGACGTATCGGAGTTGACGGTGACGGAACGGTTCACGCGCACGTTGACGGTGAGCAGATATCCGGCCAGCGCCAGCACGACGGCCACGGCGACCGCGCCCGCGAACGACTTGCGCGCAACGTGCCTGCCACCATGCTTTCCCATACTTGCCTTACTATTGAATCTGTCTGTTCGACGGTTTCCACTCTAGTCATTACTATGACTAGTAGCTTTTACGATAAAGGAGTATCCTCTTATGGCTGAACAGGACGAGCAGAAGCTCGACGAGACCACCACGACCGAAGACGCGGTCACCGAGACGACCGCCGACACGGCTGCCGATATGACGGATGCCGACGCCACGGAGGATGACGCCGCCAAGAACGAGGCCTCTGACAAGGCCGAGGCCACTGACACCGACGATAAGGCTGATGCAGCCGACGAGGACGGCAAGGCCGATAAGAACGGCAAAGACGACGAAAACGGCAAAGACGACTCGGACGACGGGAACGACGACGCCGACGATTCGTACGGCATTTCGATGGACAAGGTCGAGGCCGTGCTGAGCAAGTCCGCCGATGAGAACGCCATGACGCCGCAGATGCGCAAGATGTTCGCCCGCCAGCAGGAGAGCACGAAGCGCGTGGAGGAGTCCATCAAGGGCACGAAGTCGAATCCGTCGTGGTTCGTCCCGGTGTTCTGCGCGCTGCTCATCATCGGCCTGGTATGGGTCGTGGTCTTCTACATGACCGGCAAGTATCCGATTCCCGGCATCAACAACTGGAATCTGGCCATCGGCTTCGCCATCATGCTCATCGGCTTCCTCATGACCATGTGGTGGCACTGATCGTCATCCTGCCCCCGCTCCCGCTGGAGGGAGCTGTCAGGCGAAGCCTGACTGGGGACGGTCAGTCCGCCCCTCGTCAGGCCCTCCCCGTTGTGTCATCCTGAGCGGAGGCCGCAGACCCTCCTCGTTGTGTCATCCTGAGCGAAGGGCGAAGCCCGGAGTCGAAGGATCTTGCCACGATCGGCGCCAAGATCCTTCGACTCACTCCGTTCGCTCAGGATGACATAAGTCCGTTCGCTCAGGATGACATAAGAGGGACGTTTACTCAGTATGGCGAAGAGCCGTCCTACATCACGGGAACGTCCTACATCACGGGAACGTCCTACATCACGGGAACGTCCTACATCACGGGAACGTCCTACATCACGGGAATCAGGCACCACGCGCCGGCGGCGACGATGACGACCAGCAGCGGAATGCCATAGACCAGCGAACGTATGGTGAGGCTTTTGCCCCGCGTAATGGGGATACGCGACGTCAGCAGCAACGCATAGACGCCGCCGATGATGAAGCCGCCAACGTGGGCCTGCCATGCGATGCCCTGGATGACGAACGGTGTGGCGAAGTTGATGGCCATCCACACGAGCATCGACGTGATATCGATGCCCTGACGTCTATAGGTGACCAATACGGCGGCGAAGAGACCGAACAATGCGCCCGAGGCGCCATAGACGGAGACCAGCCAGCCGGAGCCGCCGGGGTAGAATCGTGCCCACAGCAGCAGGGCCAGATCGCCGCCGAGCCCGGACAGCAGGTACATGCCCAGGAAGCGCCAATGGCCCAGCAGGTGTTCGATCACCGGCCCTACCGCCCACAACGTGAGCATATTGAACAGGATATGGAATATTCCGGGCTCATGAAGGAACATCGATGTGATGAGCGTCCACGGATAGTGCGGCACGACGGCCGGTGTGAGCATGCCGAGGCTGAGCAGGGCGTTGAGCAGCGCGGGGGAGAGGAATCGCGCGACGATCTCCACGGCCCACATCACCACGCAGATCATGATGATGGCCTGGGTGATGACCGGCCCGCCACTACGCCATTCGCGGCGGACGGCGTCCTTGTTGAACAGACTGCGTGCCCTGGGGGAATTCGGGAACAAACGGAATTGACTCATGAGTCCCACTGTATTGCACATGCGGTAATTGCGGTATAGCGAACACGTGTTGGGAAAACACAGCATCGCCACAACGTCGGCATAGAATGGGTAAGAACGGTCTGAATGGGCAGGCTGTACAACCTTTGGGAAAGGAGCCATCATGGAGAACAGGTCGTCAAGCGGGTGGAAGTTCTTCGCGCTTCTGTTTGGTGCGTTGCTTGCCGGTCTCGCCGCGCTGTACGTCTACAAGCAGCAGAATCCGGAGTATGACCCGTGGGAGGAACCGTGGGAGAACAGCTCGTCTCCGGTCGATCTCGGCATCGCCAAGAAGAACGCCACGGACGAGGGCGACGATGAGGGGGCCGAAGCTTCTGACGCCGGTGACGCCGAGCCGGCCGTCGCCTGATTACCGCTTCGATACGCCATACGCTGAATAACCGCCGTTGATGGGTTTGAGCCCGTCAACGGCGGTTTT
The DNA here is from genome assembly GCF_019331695.1 of Bifidobacterium pluvialisilvae. GTDB lineage: Bacteria > Actinomycetota > Actinomycetes > Actinomycetales > Bifidobacteriaceae > Galliscardovia > Galliscardovia pluvialisilvae. Next base: position 108,986 of record NZ_JAHBBI010000009.1, on the reverse strand, counting down.
GTTGTGTATCCGCCCGACGTATGGCAGCGCATGGGCTGGGACGTGATATGAAAAAGCCCCGCCCGCCGAAGCGGACGGAGCCAAACAATGCCTCAGAGCGGAGCAAGTCTGATGATGTGTGTGTCCTCTAGGCGCAGGGGATGAAGGCGTACAAAAGTACGTCGAATCCCCTGCAACGACGAGGACACTCCATCATCAGGCGAGCGGGCCGGTGTGCCAGATGCGGTCCAGATAATCCTGAATCGACCGGTCGGAGCTGAAGTAGCCGGAGTTGGCGACGTTGAGCAGGGCCTTGCGGTTCCACTCGAGCGGGTCGCGGTAGAGGTCTTCGATGTCGCGCTGGATCTTGGAGTAGGCGGTGAAGTCGGCCAGGGTCATGAACCAGTCCTTGGTGAGCCAGTCGGCGACGAGCGGCGCGTAGGTGTTGCGGTCGCCGTTGGAGAAGGTGCCGTCGGAGACCATGTCGATGGCGGCCTTGAGGCGGGGGTCGCGCTCGTAGTACTCGGCGGGCATGTAGCCCTTCTCGTAGAGGGCTTCGACCTCGTCGACGGTCATGCCGAAGAGGAAGAAGTTGTCGGCGCCGACGCGCTCACGGATCTCGACGTTGGCACCGTCGAGGGTGCCGACGGTGAGGGCGCCGTTGAGGGCGAACTTCATGTTGCCGGTGCCGGAGGCCTCCTTGCCGGCCTGGGAGATCTGCTCGTCGAGGTCGGTGGCGGGGATGAGGTGCTGGGCCAGGCGGACGTTGTAGTTCCAGGGGAAGTAGACCTGGAGCTTGCCCTTGATGTCGGGGTCGTTGTTGACGACGCGGGCGACGTTGTTGATGAGCTGGATGGTGAGCTTGGCGAGGTAGTAGCCGGGGGCGGACTTGGCGCCGAAGATGACGGTGCGGGGGAGCACGTCGTCCACGGAGACCTTGCCGGACTTGATGTCGGCGTACCGGGCGATGAGGGCGAGGATCTTCAGGGCCTGGCGCTTGTACTCGTGGAGGCGCTTGATCATGGAGTTGAACATGGTGTTCGGATCAAGGTCGAAGCCGTACTGGCGCTTGGCGTAGGCGGCGAAGTCCTCCTTGTTGGCCTGCTTGACGGCGGCGAACTTCTTGACGAATTCGTCGTCCTTGGCGAGCGGCTCGAGGCCCTTGAGGAGTTCGAGGTCGGACAGCCACTTGTCGGTGCCGAGGCCTTCGGTGATGAGGGCCGAGAGGCGCGGGTTGGCGAGGCGGATGAAGCGACGCGGGGTGACGCCGTTGGTGACGTTGGTGAACTTGTCCGGGTAGAGGTCGGAGAAGTCACGCAGCGTGACGTCCTTGAGCAGCTGGGAGTGCAGCTCGGCGACGCCGTTGACGTGGGAGCCGCCGGCGGTGGCGAGGTAGGCCATGCGCACCTGCGGGTTGTCGCCCGCGGTGACGATGCGCATGCGGTCGATCTTCTCCTTGTCGCGGGTCTTGGTCTTGAGCTCGTCGAGGAAGTGCTGGTTGATTTCCTTGATGATCTCGAGGTGGCGCGGCAGCAGCTCGCCGATGAGGGAGGCCGGCCACACTTCCAGGGCTTCCGGAAGCAGGGTGTGGCAGGTGTAGTTGAAGGTCTTGGTGGTGATGTCCCAGGCGGTGTCCCAGGCGTAGTCGTATTCGTCGATGAGGACGCGCATGAGCTCGGGGATGCCGATGACCGGGTGGGTGTCGTTGAGCTGGAAGGTGATCTTGTTCGGCAGGGTGGTCAGGTCGGGCTTGTCCTGTCCGGGGTAGAACACGCGGATGACGTCCTGGATGGAGGCGGCGACGAAGAAGTACTGCTGCTCGAGGCGCAGCTGCTTGCCCTGCGGGGTGGAATCCTCCGGGTAGAGGATCTTGGAGATGTCCTCGGCCTTGACCTTGGGCTTGACGGCGTTGAGGTAGTCGGACTTGTTGAAGGTCAGCAGGTCGAACTCGTCGTAGGAGCGGGCGGACCACAGGCGCAGCGTGTTCACGCGGCCGGAGGCGTAGCCCGGAACCATGTAGTCGACGGGGACGGCGCGCACGGACCAGGCCGGCTTCCAGATCTTCTTGCCGTTCTTCTCGATGACGTCGCCGCCGAAGGAGACCTTCTGCGAACGGTTGTAGTCGACGTGGCCCCACGGCTCATCGTTGGCGAGCCAGTATTCGGGCTTCTCGATCTGGCGGCCCTGCTCGTCGAACTCCTGACGGAAGATGCCGTAACGGTACTGGATGCCGTAGCCGAAGGCGGGCACGCCAAGGGAGGCGAGGGAGTCGACGTAGCAGGCGGCGAGACGGCCGAGGCCGCCGTTGCCGAGGGCCGGCTCGTATTCGGAATCGACGACGGTCTGCGGATCGAATCCAAGGCCCTCGACGGCGGCGTCGAACTGGTCGAGCATACCGGCGTTGAGCAGCGCGTTACGCAGCTGCTTGCCGATGAGGAACTCGGCGCTCAGGTAGCCGACGGCCTTGGTGTTGCCGTTGACCATGTCCTGCTGGGTCTTGAACCAGGCATCCTGAAGATAATGACGAACAACAAGGGAGGATGCGACGTATACATCGGCGGGAGTGGCCTGTTCCGGGGTCACGCCCTGACCGTACTTGAGCTGTTCACGAATGCCATCGGTGAATTCGGCAGTCGTGACCGGCGACTTGGGAGCAGTGATTTCAGTCATATCATACTCTTTCTCGAGGAAACTCCTCTTTCATTATCCGTCCTCGGCCATGTGGCGGAATGCCATCAGCATGAATTCTGCGTTACATTACTGGGTATGGGAGTTATCAAACGGCAGGATATCGCGGAAGGTGAGCGCTCTCTCACCGTATGGAAAGAAACTGCGAAACATGAAGCTTCGGGCGTTTTGAACGATAAAAAAACGTACTTTTCCGATATCGACGCGCGGCGGCACCAGGGAGCCGACGCCGGCGTCGACGCGCTGCCGCGGCGCACATGGGCCATGGCCGTGCGCTATTCGCTGGCGCTGCTGGAACGCAAGGCGCCCGGCGAAGGCGTCGAGGTGCGCGTGGCGCCATGGGGCGCGATCAAGATCCTCGACGGCCCGGCATCGGACCCGCATAACCTCACGCCGCCCGACGTCATCGAACTGGAACCGGACGTATGGCTCCGCCTCGCCTGCGGACTGACGACATGGGACGAGGAGAAGGACGCCGGCCACATCAGCGCGGTGGGCGAGCGCGACGACCTCTCCGACCTGCTGCCACTGGTATGACAACGGTTATACGGACGTTTATCAAATAAAAAAAAAGACCGGGCGATACGCAGGAACGTATCGCCCGGTCAACGTACACGATGTCGACGGCCATCACCGTCGCAACAGTCGTAATAATCAGTCGGCCTTGGTCGACGTCTTCTTCGCAGCGGTCTTTCGCGCGGTCGACTTCTTGGCGGCCGGCTTGCGCGACGTCGACTTCCTCGACGATTCGGACTGCGGAGTATCCTCCGCCTTCGAATCATCCGGCTTCACGGTCTTCTTCAATGCGGAAGGCATCGGCATGGGAATCGGCTTACGGTGAACCGGAGCCTTGACCACCGGCTTCTCCTCGGCCTTCTTCGCGGCCTCGGCAGCCCACTGCGCATACTCATCCAAGTCCTCTTCATTCACCGAACTCACGGCATCATCATGGTCGTGGGCGTGAATCTGAGTTTCGATGGAAGCGAACGGATCCGCTGCGGATGGAGTCACCTCATCCTGACTCGACAGCTCCTTCGCCAGCTCATCATAATCGGTATCAGTGGTGAGGTACTTGAGCTTCCGGGCAATTCGCGTCTGCTTAGCCTTCTGACGTCCGCGGCCCATCTGACCCCCTTCGCCAGTCTCTTGTGCCCTAGGCAACATTTTCCTAATTCATCACATAAGAGAGTACCACTTATTATGTGATGTCGGCTCAGACTTTTACGATTAGAGCGTTATTTTTCAATACCTTCAATAAATACGGGTTGGTGTGCAATGGCGGAAGATCAGCAGCTGACGGCAGCAGGCAACGAAATGAGCGCGAGTTTCCTCGCGGCGAAGAAGCGTTCGGACGCCACACTCGCCAAACTTGAGGAAAACCCCGGCAAGTTCACCATGCTCACCGGCGACCGCCCGACCGGACGACTCCACCTCGGCCACTACTTCGGCTCCATCAAGGAACGCGTCGCCATGCAGAACCGCGGCGTGAACACCAACATCATCATCGCCGACTACCAGGTCATCACCGACCGCGACACCACCGAGCACATCGAAGACAACGTGCTCAACCTCGTGCTCGACTACATGGCCGCCGGCATCGACCCCAAGAAGACCATGATCTTCACCCACTCCGCCGTGCCCGCGGAAAACCAGCTCATGCTGCCGTTTCTCTCGTTGGTGACCGAGGCCGAACTGCATCGCAACCCCACCGTGAAGTCCGAGATGGAGGCCTCCGGCCACGCCCTCACCGGCCTGCTGCTCACCTACCCCGTGCATCAGGCATGCGACATCCTCTTCTGCAAGGCCAACGTCGTGCCGATTGGCAAGGACAACCTGCCCCACGTCGAGATCACGCGCACCATCGCCCGACGCTTCAACGAGCGCTTCGCCAAGAAGAACCCCGTGTTCCCCGAACCCTCGGCCATCCTCTCCGATGCCCCGGAAATCCCCGGACTCGACGGACGCAAGATGAGCAAGTCCTACGGCAACTCCATCATGCTCGGCGCCACCGCCGAGGAAACCGCCAAACTCATCAAGAAGAGCCCCACCGACTCCGAACGCCGCATCACCTTCGACCCCGTCAACCGTCCGCAGGTCTCCGCCCTGCTCACCACCGCCGGCCTCGTCACCGGCCGTGACCCCAAGGACATCGCCGAGGAGATCGGCGACTCCGGCGCCGGCGCACTCAAGAAGCTCGTCACCGAATCCGTTAATGAATTCCTCGCCCCGCACCGCGAACGCCGCGCCGAACTCGCCAAGGACATGGACACCGTGCGCGACATCCTCCACGACGGCAACAAGCGCGCCAACGCCATCGCCGAAGAGACGCTGGATGAGGTGCGTTCCGCCATGGGCATGAAATACTGAGTTTTTGGATGATGGAGCGTTATCCACGTTGCGGAGAGCTCGACGTACCTTTGTACGCCTTCGCTCTCCGCGCCTTGATACCGCACGCATCATCCAAAAACTCACTCCGGTAGCGGATAGCGTCGGTTATAACGCATACGGGGCACAGCAGCTGGGCAATCCGCAGCAGACAACAGCTGAGTGCTCCGCAGCAGACAATTGGGTTTGTGGGCCTGTTTGTTCACAGAAATACGAAAGTGGGTCTATCCGTTCGCGAGGAAAAGATTTTTGACGTCCCTGTATACCTTCTAGACCCACAAACCTCTTTATGATGAGTTAGACCCACGATTATTGAACGTCCCAGACCCACAAAGTCATCGATTTGTCCGCCCAGACCCACAAAACCGGACAGGTAGACCCACAAAACCGAATAGGCAGACCCACAAAGTCATCGATTTGTCCGCCCAGACCCACAAAACCGGACAGGTAGACCCACAAAAGACGATTTCGACTACGAAGACTAGCGGAGAGGCCATCTCAGCATGGCAAACCCTCCGTCTTATGCCCTTCCAATAGGAAAATGCGAGTTTTGGGTGTTTGGTTTTGGCGGTCTTCATCCAAGTGCCTGTAGCAACGCTGCAATTGCAACGTTTTTGGATTCAACTTATTCCACGAAAGACCTTATCTCGCAAAGTAAACACCCACAACTCGTATATTCGGTATGAAAACCACGAACCGGACGACCGAAATGGCGAATCCGTCAGTTGTCGAAATCCTTGCAGCGGTAGTCGCGCCAGTCGGGCAACGGGGCTCCGGCGCGCACGGCCTTCTGGATGTCGCCATAGTAGTGCATCTTGCGCAGGATGTGGGCGTACGCCTCGTCGAGGGCCTTGCGCTGTTCGGCGAGCGCGTCGCGGCGTTCGCCCAGCAACGTCATGATCTCGTCGATATGACCGGGCTCATCGTCTTCGTAGTCGAAGAAGCGACGCAGCTCGTCGATGCTCATGCCCGCATGCTTGAAGCAGCAGATCGTGCGCATGCGGTTGATATGGCATTGCCGGTAGACGCGCTGCCCCTTGGCGTCGCGACCGACATTGGTGAGCAGTCCGGCATCCTCGTAGTATCGCAGCGCGGACGTCTGCATATGGAACATGCGCGCGACCTCGCGGATGGAGTAGGTGGGGTCGGTTGTTGTGTCGGGCCCGTCGGCGGTTGTCGTCGGGGCGTTGACCGTTGCGGTGATCGTCATGATTCCTCAGGCTCTTTTCTCAGCGAACATCACGATTTGCATTCAAGTTTACTTGAAGTGTGAGGATAAGGGCAGTGGCATGCAACCGCCAACGAACACCAACGAAGGAGCATCATGTTCGAACCGACCACCGTCTACACCCCGTCGCCCACGCGCTACGACGACATGACCTACAACCGCTGCGGGAATTCCGGTCTGAAGCTGCCGGCGCTGTCGCTGGGCTTCTGGCATAACTTCGGCGACATCACGCCTTACGAGCATATGAAGCAGCTGGTGTTCACGGCGTTCGACCATGGCATCACGCATTTCGACCTGGCGAACAACTATGGTCCGGAGCCGGGTGCGGCGGAACGGAACTGCGGGCGTCTGCTGCACCAGTATTTCCGCGCGCACCGCGACGAGCTCATCATCAGCACGAAGGCCGGCTATGAGATGTGGCAGGGCCCGTACGGCGATCATGGCAGCCGCAAGTATCTGCTCGCGAGCCTCGATCAGAGCCTCGAACGGCTGGGATTGGACTACGTGGACATCTTCTATCATCACCGTCCCGACCCGGAGACGCCGCTGGAGGAGACGATGGGCGCGCTGGCGCAGGCGGTGAGCAGCGGTAAGGCGCTGTATGTGGGATTGTCGAACTATGACGGGCCGACGATGGAGAAGGCGGCGGCGATTCTGAAGGAACTGCACGTGCCGTTCATCATCAATCAGAACCGTCTGAACATCTTCGACCGGAAGCCGGACGAGAACGGCCTGCTGGATTCGGCGCTGAAGCTCGGCAAGGGCGTGATCACGTTCAGTCCGCTAGCGCAGGGTCTGCTGACGAACCGGTATCTGAACGGCGTGCCCGAAGACAGCCGTATGAAGGCGGACGGACGGTTCCTGCATGAGGATGCGCTGACCCCTGCGAAGCTCGGGCAGATTCGCGCGCTGAACGAGTTGGCGGCCGACCGCGGGCAGACGCTGGCGGAGATGTCGGTGGCGTGGCTGCTGCATCATCCGGCGGTGACGACGGTGCTGGTGGGCGCGTCGAAGCCGCAGCAGATCATCGACAACATCGGCGCGTTGAAGAACACCGACTTTTCGGAGGATGAGCTGCGCCGCATCGACGAGATCGCGCTGGGAAAGTAGCCGGTGAATAGTGAGCGGGGAGGTCGGCTCCGCCCCTGCCGTCATCCTGGCCGAAGCCGGCCACTGCCATCCTGAGCAAGGCCCCTGCCATCCTGAGCAAGGCCCCTGTCATCCTGAGCGAAGCCGCTTGCGGCGCAGTCGAAGGATCCTGACGTTCGCAGAGATCCTTCGACTCGCTTCGCTCGCTCAGGATGACAACAGGGAGGGACGCTCAGGACGACAACAGAGGGAGAGGCTTCACTCAGGGCGATAGGGGGTTATAGCAGGGCGACAGAAAAAGCGCAGCGCGGATTAGACAGACGCATCTCCCCGAGAGGTGTCCGACCACCCCCAGTCCGCCTGCGGCGGACAGCCCCCGCCAGCGGGGGCGGGCCCAAGGCACTGCATCACCCTCCACACGAAAATCATCGGATAACGCGTGTGGCATCAAGACGCAGAACATAAAGGCGCACGAAGGTACGTCGAATGTTCTGCAACGCGGATGACACTCCGTTATCCGATGATTTGCAGAACAGTCCCATGATGTGTGCGGCCTCAAGGCACGGAAGACGAAGGCGTACAAAGGTACGTCGAGTCTTCCGTAACGCAGAGGACGCTCCATCAGGGGACTGTTCTAGATGTCGTAGCGCCAGGAGCGGTCAGTCACTACGCGCGCCATCGCGAGCCCGATGGGCAGGCAGATGATGACCATGAAGGCGCGGAAGGCCCAGTCGAGGGCGCTTTGGGTGTTGAACTGGCCGAGGTAGAACATGGCGCGGTACATGTACATTCCGGGGACCATGATGACGATGGAGGGGACGGTGAGGCATATTCTCGGGTAGCCGAGGTGCGGGGGGAGGATGCCGCGTCGGACGGCGGTGCGCCATGCGGCGGCGAGGAGTCCGGCGAGGAAGGCGCCGATGAAGGTGGCGACTTCGGGAGGCATGTTGAGCAGGTCGGTGAATTCGAGGCGTGTGGTGTCGGTGATGGCGCCGATGATGGCGGCAACAAGGCACATGCGCTGGGGGGAGTTGAACATGACGGAGAAGCCCCAGACCCCGATGAAGGCGAAGACGAATCGGAGGAGACCGGTGACCCAGACGTTGAGTCCTTGGGGTTCGAAGCCTTGGGGGTTGAGCATGACGATGCGGGCGACGGCCCAGCCTGCGAGGGTGGCCATGAGGATGATGGACAGGGCGTAGGCGAGTCGTTGGATGCCGGATGGGAAGTCGATTTTGGCGATGTCGAGGCCGCCGGTGATCAATGGGAAGCCTGGGATGACGAAGAGCATGGCGCCGATGTAGGCGGTGTCGTGGGCGAGGGCGATGGGGTCGTAGATGCCGATGAGTCGCAGCGTGCCGGTGCAGGCGAGCGCAGCGATGAAGACGGCGACGAAGGTGACGAAGAACTGGTTGAGGTGTTTGGCGAAGAGTTTGCGCCGCAGCCAGTGGCCGATGCCGGCGCCGACGAATGCGCCGGCCATGTCGTAGAGTCCGCCGCCGAGGAGGAAGACGAAGGATGCGCAGGCGAGCGCGGAGGCGAGTCCGGCGAAGGCGGGGGTGTAGAGCGGTTTGCGGTGTTCGATGAGGTCGAGACGCTTGTGGGCTTCGCGGACGGTGATGGGTTTGAAGTTGGGGTCGGAGGCGTTGGGAGCGAGTTTGCCGACGTGGTCGAAGTGCTGGGCGTATTTGCCTTTGGGCGGCTGGTGGTTGCGGACCTTGGGGGATTTGCGGGGTTTGCGCGCGGAGGTCGGGGCCGTGCCGTCATGGTTGGTGGTGTTTTTCGCGGGGTCGCTGGCGTGCATCTGCCTGACGATGGGGTCGTCGGCGTCGATGTCGCGTTGGCGGTCGAGTTCGTGGAGCCGCTCCGCTTTGGTGGTGGCCGTGGTGGTCTGCATGGGGGAGCCGTCGGGGACCGGTGCCGTATCGGAGACGGTGTCGGCCGTTCCCTCCTTGGCGAGTTTCTTCCTGAGGCGCAGTTCCTTGGCGGCTTTGGCGGAGACCTGGGAGACGTCTTTGGCGTCGAGGTTTTCGACGAGCTTGTCGGAGACCTCGAGTCCGCGGTTGTGGTAGACGGCGGAGTGGCCGAGGTTGACGCTGAACCAGTCGGCGAAGTGTTCGAGGAGCCAGATGCGTTCGGTGTTGACGCCGGTGGTGGGCAGGTCGATGACTTCGGTGACGCGGTTCTTGCCGTCGGTGCAGGAGGCTTCGATGTCGGTGAGGTTGACGTCGGCACGGACGTGCACGCCGACCGGGTAGGCGATGCGGTGCATCATCTGCCGTACGCGGAAGCTTCCGGTGCCGGCGCCGAGGTCGAGCATGCCGACGCGTACGATGACGCTGGTCTTGGCGGCGATGCCGGCTTCCATGACCGGCTTGTCGAGGTCGCGCTCGATGTCCTCCATGTCGAGGGGGATGGAATGAGTATGGTATTTCGTGACCTTTTCGACGCCTGCCGGAATGGCGGCGACGTGTTCTGATGCTGTGGCGTTCTTCTTCCCGAAAATCACTCTCCTATATTTACTCAGCGGTGAAGAATGATTTCGACGGAATAATTGCGAGGAATGTCAATATTTGGTCACGAATCAGCGGAATGACTGATTTTTCGTCACATATAACCTTTCACACGGTGTCCACGTTATGGAATATCAATATCTTTCGATTTTTTTCGCGATATTGCGCGGATTATCGGGAAAGTACGAAAACTGTTGGAAATAAAACACCCGAACCGGGCCCTACAATGAAGGGGCGTCTGTTCACCGGCTTTGGGTTTGGAACGGTCGGCCGTCATAACTACGGAGGAGCCGTAGAAAGCCGATAGACGAACAACCGGTGACGAGGCTAAGGAGGTCTGGATGACATCAACAGACGAAACGATCAAAGCCGCGGATTCGGGCATCATCAGCACCGGAACCGGCACGAAAGGCCCTGAGGAGCAGGGTCTTCCCGCCGATCTTCGCGGCAACATGGATCTGTTCCTGCGTCTGCTGCGAACGGTGTTGAACGAGTATGACGAACATCTGCTCGAGAAGTTCGACACGTTGCTGGATTACGCCAATGAGGCGACCAGCGAGGAGTTCGGCGGCAAGGGACTGGGATATGAGGATCCCGATCCGGAACAGGCCGGTTTCGACAAGGCCGTGAAGCTTATCGATTCGGTTTCCGTGGATGATGCGACGCTGCTGGCGCGCGCGTTCGCGACCTATTTCCATCTGGCGAATCTGAGCGAGGAGAACTACCGCGTTTCCGTGCTGCGCAAGCGCGAGAAGGAAGTCCCGCTGAACGCCGCCACCGATCCGATCAACGAGATGACCGGCGCCTACAAGCGCATCATTTCCGAGGTCGGTCCGGCCCAGGCGCAGAAGCTGCTCGACAAGCTGGAGTTCCATCCGGTGTTCACCGCCCACCCGACCGAGGCCCGTCGTAAGGCCGTCGAGGGCAAGATCCGCCGTATTGCAGAGCTTTTGGAGGAGCGCCCCGCGTTGGGCGGCTCCGATCTGGCGGAGAACGAGCGCAAGATGCTCAACGAGATCGACGCGATGTTCCGCACGTCGCCGATCGCGCTGAAGAAGCCGACGCCGGTCGAGGAGGCCGATACGATCCTCGACATCTTCGACAACACGCTGTTCGACACCGTGCCGAAGGTGTACCGCCGTTTCGACGACTGGGTGCTGGGCGACAACGCGGGCAAGGTCCCGCCGGTGTGCCCCGCGTTCTTCCATCCGGGCAGCTGGATCGGTTCCGACCGTGACGGCAACCCGAACGTGACCGCGAAGGTGAGCCGCCAGGTGGCCCGCAAGTTCTCCGATCACGTGATCGCCAAGCTGGAGGAGGCCACCCGCGAGGTCGGCCGCAATCTGACGCTGGAATCCAAGGACACCAAGCCGTGCACCGGCCTGCTGGACCTGTGGAGCCATCAGCGCGAGATGAGCGAGCGTCTGACCGCGAAGGCCGAGCTGATCTCCACCAAGGAGCCGCATCGCGCGGTCATGCTGGTGATCGCCGACCGTCTGCACGCCACCATCGTGCGCGACCATGATCTGATGTACCACTCCTGCGAGGACTACATCGCCGATCTGAAGACCGTGCAGAAGTCGCTGGCCGACGCCGGTGCGCCGCGTGCCGCCTACGGTCCGATGCAGACGCTGATCTGGCAGGCCGAGACGTTCGGCTTCCACATGGTCGAGATGGAGTTCCGTCAGCACTCCGTCGTGCATTCCCGTGCCCTGGACGACATCCGCGAGCATGGCCTGCATGGCGAGCGCGGCGAACTGCAGCCGATGACCCGCGAGGTGCTCGACACGTTCCGCGCGCTTGGTTCCATCCAGCGCCGCAACGGTCTGAAGGCCGCCCGCCGCTACATCATCTCGTTCACCAAGTCCGCGCAGAACATCAAGGACGTGTACGAGCTCAACCGTCTGGCGTTCTCCCACCCGGAGGATGTGCCGACCATCGACGTGATCCCGCTGTTCGAGCAGCTTGAGGATCTGCAGAACTGCGTCGGCGTGCTCGACGGCATGCTGCGCATCCCGGAGGTTCAGGCCCGTCTGAAGGCCACGAACCGCAAGATGGAGGTCATGCTCGGCTACTCCGATTCGTCGAAGGACGCCGGTCCGACCACCGCAACGCTGGCCCTGCATGAGGCCGAGGCGCGCGTGGTCGCTTGGGCCGAGGCCAACGACATCGACCTGACGCTGTTCCACGGCCGTGGCGGCGCCGTCGGCCGTGGCGGTGGCCCCGCCAACCGCGCCGTGCTGGCCCAGCCGCGTGGCTCCGTGAACTGCCGCTTCAAGCTCACCGAGCAGGGCGAGGTCATCTTCGCCCGTTACGGCAACCCGATCCTGGCCGTGCGCCACATCGAGTCCGTGGCTTCGGCGACGCTGCTGCAGTCCGCCCCGAGCGTCGAGAAGACGAACACGGAGATGACCGCGAAGTACGCCGACATGACCAAGCAGCTGGATGACGCGTCGCACGCACGATTCCTCGATCTGCTGAACACGCCGGACTTCGCCCCGTGGTTCTCCATCGTCACGCCGCTCACCGAGGTCGGTCTGCTGCCGATCGGCTCCCGTCCGGCCAAGCGCGGCCTCGGCGCGAAGTCGCTCGACGACCTGCGTACGATTCCGTGGGTGTTCTCCTGGGCCCAGGCGCGAATCAACCTCGCCGCCTGGTATGGCCTCGGTTCCGCCTGCGAGCAGTTCGGCGACCTCAAGACCATGCGCGAGGCGTATGAGGAGTGGCCGCTGTTCAGCACCTTCATCGACAACATCGAGATGTCGCTCGCGAAGACCGACGAACGCATCGCCAAGCTGTATCTGGCGCTCGGCGACCGTGACGACCTGCGCGACAAGGTGCTGCACGAGATGGAGCTCACCCGCAAGTGGGTGCTCAAGATCGTGGGCGACGAGTGGCCGCTGCAGCACCGTCACGTGCTCGGCCAGGCCATCCGCATCCGCTCGCCGTACGTGAACGCCCTGTCGGTCACGCAGGTGCGCGCGCTGCGTTCGGTCCGCCGTCGCGACGAGAAGAACGAGTTGAGCGAGTCCCAGACCGCCGACTTCATCTATCTCATCCTCTGCACCGTGTCCGGTGTCGCCGCCGGCCTGCAGAACACGGGCTGATTTTCGGCTACCCGCATTGCCTTGTGCGTCTTGGCGCATGGGAAAGGCCCCGATTCGTTGCATTCGCACGAATCGGGGCCTTTCCCATATGTGCTGGGTGTTTGCGGGGTATATATATATCGGGAGATTTCCTGTGCTGACTACGCTAGTCCGCAATCGCGTATTCCGCGGCGGAGGCGTGCTCCAGTTCGCGCTGCTGCTTCGGTGTGAGCTTGTCGTGACTCATCTCGATGAGGAAGTAGAGGCCCACGACGGCCAGTTCGGCGGCTGGCAGCGCAAAGGACGTATGCATACCGAAGGCGTCGGAGATGGCACCTTGCACGGCCGGCATCACGGCTCCGCCGATCAGCGCCATCACGATGATCGCTCCAGCGGTTTCGGTGTAGCGACGATCCTTCACCGTTCCCAGAATGTGCGCGTACGTGGTGGGCCAGCCGGGGCCAAGGAAGAAACTCGCACATACGATAAGCCAGACCGCGAGCGTACCTTGGGCAAGCAGTCCCGCGGCGATGAAACCGGCACCCAGCAGCATGTATGAGGCTAGTACACGGGTCTCACGGAACCGGGTCAGCAGCGAGCTGGCGATCAGACGTCCGACGAAGAACGCCGCATAGCTGATGATCATGAAGTTCGACGAGTCACGGTCGCTCAGTCCCGGATTCAGTTCCAATGCGAGTCGAATGGTGAACGACCAGACACCGATCTGCGCACCCACGAATAGGAACTGCGCCGCAATGCCGGTCATGTACCGTCGATTGCGTACCAGGTGGGACAACGTCTCGCCGAGCGGCGCGGACTGCACCTTGCCTTCGTCGTTGTGTACGCGGCAGCGGGGGAACTTCGTGATGGCGAACAGCACCAGCAGCACGGCAAGCATGATCAGGAACCACTTGTATGGCTCCAGTGTGCGCCCCAGCTGTGCGATGCCATAGGCCCGAGCCTGCTCCGGAGGCATCGCGGCCATCTCCTCCTTGAGATTCGAATCCTGGAACACGAGATACTTACCCATCAGGATGCCGATGATCAGTCCCATGGCGTTGAACATCTGCGCAATGTTCAGGCGCAGCGTGCCCAATCGTTTCGGCCCCATCACCGTCGCATAGGTGTCGGATGATGTTTCGATGCAGCTCAGGCCGATGGCCTCCACAAAGATCGCGAAGAGGAACAGCTCGTAGGTCACGATGCTGGACGCAGGAAAGAACAGCAGGCAGCCCGCGCCGAACACGGCGAGACCGGTCATGATGCCGACCTTGTAACTGGTCTTCTTCAGGAACAGCGATACGGGAACGGCCATGATGAAGTATCCGCCGTAGAAGGCGCTTTGCACGAAGGCGGTGGCCAGATCGCTCAGCTCGAACACGGCCTTGAACTGGGTGATGAGGATGTCGTTCAGGCTTGATGCCGCGCCCCAGATGGCGAACATCAGCGAAGTAAGTACGAATTGCAGAATGGGGGTGCGGTCCAGATATCCGTTCGGCTGCTCGGCCCAGGACGCTTTTCTTATAGAGAGCATGTCAATCTCCAATGACGATGATGCAGCGGAATGCAATAACGGCGTCGATGGCAGTCCGTCTTTGGACTCCATCGACGCCGCGCGCTCACAGGGAGGCGCCGCCCGCGATGTGACGCGGGGCGAGGGCGATCTTGCCGAGGATGGAATACTGCGACGCATGGCCTGCTGCGGGAATATTGCCCGGCATGCAGTTGATGGTGGAGTAGGCGATCGTGGCGAACTTCACCGCCTCCTTGTATTCCGGCGGAATGCCGAGTTCGGCGGAGGTGGTCAGGCGGATGTTGGCGGGGATGCGTTCCTGGATCTCCTTCATGATTCTCGGGTTGCGCACACCACCGCCGGACGCGTACAGGGTATCGGTCTGTGCGATGACGTCGGCCGGAACATTGTCGACCATGCTCTTGGCGACGGCTTCGCCGGTGAAGGCGCAGGCCGTGGCCAAGATGTCGTTAACCGACAGATGACCGAAACGTTCCAGCACCTCGTCGATGTAGGCGTCATCGTAGTCGGCGATCCAGCCGGAACGCGGGACGGGACGATCGAAGAACGGATGATGCATGAAGAAGTCGAGCATTTCGGCATCGACGTTGCCGGCCATGGCGAGTTCAGCGTCCTTGTCATATTCCTTGCCGATCAGCTTGCGGCACAGGGAGTTGGAGATGGTGTTGCCGGGGCCGGTGTCGAAGCCGAACATCTTGGACTTGTCCTTCATGGCCACATGCAGGTTGGCGATGCCGCCGATGTTCAGCGTCATGGTGGGCTTGTCGGAGCCGCGGAACAGAATCCAGTCGAGATACGGCATCAGCGGAGCCGCCGCGCCGCCCCACACATGGTCGGCCGGGCGGAAATGCGTCACCGTGTCGATGTTGAGCAGGTTGGCGATCACTGAGGTGTCGCCCATCTGGGTGCCTGCCGGGTATGGGCCGTTCAGCCAGCGGTGGACCCAGTCGGCCTTCTCCACATCGCTCATCGCGGCGATGCGGTCATGCTCGGGCTGCTCCTGGTAGATGGTCTGCGTATCGAGGCCGAGGACCTTGACGTCCAGAGGATTGATGTCGTTCTCCTCCATGAACTGCTTGCCCTTTTCGGCGAATACGGCACCGCAGATGTAATTCAGACGGTTGAGACCGACCATATCGACTTTGTTGTCGAAGGCGCCGCGCACCAGAGGAACGACCTCCTCCGGCCAGTCATACGAACCGCCCTTGAGGAACTTCGGAGGCTTGGGGAAGCCGTCTTCGTCCCGTTCGATCTCGGCGAGGATCACGTCGATGCCGTCGAACGACGAGCCGCTGTTCATGCCCATGATCAGATCCATTTGGTATGCTCCTTATGTGAAATCGCTTTGTCAGAGAAGTTGATTTTGTTGTATTCGCTTTCCGAGGCAAGCCGTGAAGCCGCAAACTTCGCTTGCCGCGGGAGGCGTTTTTTGTTGGCCGTCATGCAGTCTTGCAGCGACCGCATGAACGTCTGTCGATCAGCTGTGCAGGGAACACGGACACCGTCGCCTCGTGCTCCGCATGATTCGATTGCTTGCCGTCGCCGGCCAGCAGCCTGCGCACGGCCTCCTTGCCCATCAGTTCGACCTGTTGGTCCACGGTGGTGATGCCCATCAGCACGTTGAGCATGTCGTCGTCCCATGAGACCAGCGAAATGTCATCTCCTAGGGAGAGACCGCGTTCGTCGAGTTCCTGAATCACCCCGGCGCACAGGTCGTTGTACATGACGTACAGGGCCGTGCAGCCTCGGTCCAGCAGCTCGGCCGTCGCCTCGCGGGACAGACGGGCGAGTCCCTGCGCCGAATCATCGTCCACGGGAGGCTGGATGAATCGAATCAAATCCTCGTCGTATCGGATGCCGTGCTGCTCGCACATTCGCCGATATCCGTCGATGCGTTCCATCACCGAGACGGAACGGTTCACTGTCATCACGCCGATGGACCGGTGGCCGAGATCCAGCAGCTTCCGTATGGCCTCGCTTGAGGCATCCACGTTGTCGCTGCAGATGACGTCGCTGTCCAAGCCGACGATCGTGCGGTCGACGAACACCATCGGCATATCGCCCCGATACAGATCGAGATACTGTGTATCGATCTGTGACACGTTGCGCGCCGACGACATCACGATCACGCCTTCGACCTGACGCGAGCTCATGGAACGCATGTGCCGCAGCTCGGTCTCGACGTTCTCGTGGGTGTTGCAGATGATGACATCGTAGCCGAATGCGCTGGCTTCGCTTTCCACCGCATGAATCAGCCGATTGCAGTAGTTGTTGCGGATGCTGGGAAGGATGATGGCCAGCGTCTTCATGCCCTTGCCCCGCAACCCCTTTGCCGCCATATTGGGAATGTAATTGAGAATACGCGCGGCTTCCTCCACGCTTGCACGGGATTTCTTGGACGCGCTTCCATAACCGCCCATGACGCGGGCCGCAGTGGCCCGCGAGACGCCGGCCAGCTTAGCAACATCATCGATGGTAACCGCTCGACTCATAATCACACCTTCCAATACACTGAGAACGATATCAATTATATGCCCGGCAACCTCCTTTGCACCGCACGGAAACGACGCGACATAGCGTCATTCTTCAATCGGCGGAGTGGAACAAGCCCATGAAAATACTTACTTTTCGTTATTATTATGCAAATCACGTCACAGTGAACCGCACATAAAGCAGTAAGACGCTCTGGCGCATCTTCTGTCCGCATCAAGTTTGATATCGTTCTCAAACTTGATGCTGATATCATATATCCAACATTCAACAACCATCAACCTGCGCGTGTCGCATTTTTTTCTTCGCAATCATATACAAAGAAAAACGTTGAAAAATAAAGGAAATCGACGCATTGAAAGCCCTTATCGACAGGGGAGAAACGGCGGAATCAAACGAAGTGACATTCATAAAACCTTGATTGAGATTGTTCTCAACGTAACAGCAGTGCAAAACGACTTTTCGGATGGTGTGCGAATGCCAGTGGCTCTGGTCCACTGCCTTTTGTACAGCGGGGGCTGCCGAGAATCACTCGGCAGCCTTTTGCTTTCCCGTCATCAGCCAATCGAAAACTACACTGGGGAATCGATAGCTTAGACCAATCGGGAGGGATGCGAATCAGTCTTGCATATGGGGGAACGAGTCGAAGACCTTCCCATACACGGGCTACCCAGTTCACGAATCGCGAGATACCCGCGAAATTAACGTTCACAACACCCGTATCTCGCGATTCGTGAATTACACATCCATGAAAGGAACACCATGACCACACAAACCACATGGAACCGGCTCATTAACGACAACCGACGGTTTGCTGCGGGGAATGCCGAACATCCGCATCAGGACCGCGTCACCCGCGAATCGCTCGTCGCCGGCCAGCATCCCAAAGCGGCCGTGCTGTCCTGCTCGGATTCGCGGGCGACCCCGGAAATCGTCTTCGACCAAGGGCTCGGCGACCTGTTCGACATCCGCACGGCCGGCGAGGTCGTCGACGACGCCGTACTCGAATCATTGGAATACGCCGTCGAACACCTGCACGTCCGTCTGATCGTCGTCATGGGGCATGAGCACTGCGGTGCCGTGGCAGCCGCGATGGAGACGCTCGCCGACGGGAACGATGGCGCCGACGACGACAGCTCCCGCTCGATGCTTATGCGCAAGGTCGGGGCGTCCGTCCGGCTCGCGTTCGCGGACGATAGCGATGCGACCGCCGATGACGTGGAACGCGTCCACGTGGCACGGACCATCGAGGAGATCACCAACGGTTCGACGACGATTCGCGACGCCGTACGTTCCGGCGAAGTCGCCATCGTCGGCGCACGGTACCGGCTCGGCGACGGCACGGTGGAGGTGCTGCCGCTGTAGCCCGGGCCCAACCACCCTCAGTCAGGCTGCGCCTGACAGCTCCCGCCAGCGGGAGCGGAAGCCCTCCCGTCATCCCGCGTTACGGACTGCTCTCCGTCATCCTGAGCGAAGCCGCTTACGGTCTGCTCCTTGTCATCCTGAGCGAAGCCGTTTACGGCGGAGTCGAAGGATCTTGAACTCGACCGGGGCAAAAGATCCTTCGACTCCGGGCTACGCCCTCCGCTCAGGATGACAGGGGAATAACGCTACGCCCTTCGCTCAGGATGACAGTGGGGGTAGCGCTACGCCCTTCGCTCAGGATGACAGTGGGGGTAGCGCTGCACCCTCCGCTCAGGATGACAAGGAGGATAACGCCACGCCCCTCGCTCAGGGTGACGGGGAATATCAGTAAGGGGTCTCGGATAGTGTGGAATCATGTCACTAGGCCTGAACGTACTGCTGATTTTCGTTTTCCTGCTGCTCGGAAGCATCTTCGCCGGCACCGAACTGGCGCTGGTTTCGCTGCGAGGGTCGCAAATCGATCAGATGGAACAGGAGGACGTGCGCGGCGCCCGCGTGGCAAAAATCGCCCGCGACCCGAACACCTTCCTCTCCACCGTGCAGATCGGCGTCACGCTCTGCGGTTTTCTTTCGGCATCGTTCGGCGAATCCTCCATCTCGCCGTTCATCGTGCCCGTGGTCGAGGGATGGGGCGTGCCCACGCGCATCGCGGCACCGCTGACCACCATCGTGCTCACGCTCATCATCTCCTACTGCTCCATCGTCATCTCGGAGATGGTGCCCAAGCGCATCGCCATGCAGAGGACCGAGGCGATCGCCCGTGCCGTCGTGCCAGCCATCGACGTGTTCGCGACCATCTGCCGCCCCATCATCTGGCTGATCGGCAAGAACACGAACGGCATCGTACGTCTGCTCGGATTCGATCCGAACGAGACCGAATCCGAGGTCAGCGACGACGAATTGCGCGTGCTCGTCTCGTCGAACACCAACCTCAGCAAGGACGAGCGCGTGATTCTCGACGACGTGTTCGACGCCTCCGAAACCATCGTCGCGGAGGTCATGCGGCCGCGTGCCGACGTCGTCTTCATCGACGGCGACATGAGCATCGAGGACGCCGCCGATTTCGTGCGCGACAAGCCGTACTCGCGTTATCCGGTCACCGGCAAGGACTTCGACGACGTGCTCGGCTTCGTGCACGTGCGCGACCTGCTCGACGTCCGCAACAGGCAGGCGAAGACCGTGGCCGACGTCACGCGCGAGGGCATCTCGCTGCCCGGCACATCGAAACTGCTGCCCAGCCTGTCGCTGCTGCGCAAGCGCGGCATCCACCTAGCCATCGTCATCGACGAATACGGCGGCACCGACGGCATCGTCACGCTCGAGGACATGACCGAGGAGCTCGTCGGCGACATCCGCGACGAATACGATCTGCCCACCGAGCCCGGCGGCATGAAGCCCGGTTCGGCGTTCGTAGGCGGCGTCGCGCGCATCGACGGCGGCATGACCATCGAGGACTTCGACGAACTCACCGGCATCGAACTCGAGGATGGACCGTATGAGACCGTCGCCGGCTATTTCCTCGCCAAAACCGGCGAAATGGGCAAGGTCGGCGCGGTGCTGCATTCCGACGACGGATACGACATGGTCATCACCGAAGTGGACGGCCGACGCATCCAGACGATCGAGGTGCGTCGCAGCGGCGCGAACCCGCCGGCCGAAAGCGGCGAAGCTGGCAACGCAGATGCCGACACGGACCATATCGCGAAGGCGAAGGACAAATCGGTCGACGACCCGTCATGACGTCGGCCCCGGCATGCGCCACCGTAATCAGCGAATCCGATGGCCATGACTGTCACGACTCGCCCAAGCGCCGCGGATTGCACCGTTCACAACGTTGCAATCCGCGGCGCGGCATTTCTGCGCTGTGCGCTGAACGATTCCGACGGCCTCCGCTTCTAGAATGGAGACACCAGACACCGGCGGTATCAATGCCAATGCCATCGCCGGATTTGCATACGGTAAGAAGACCGATCAACCAGGAAAGAAGACCATCATGACTCTGAAATTCACCGTTCCGGGACTCAGCGAGGAGCAGGCCGAGAAGACCATCGCCATTCTGCAGAACCGTCTCAGCCAGGAGCAGGAGGCGGCCCTCGTGCTCAAGCACGCCCACTGGAACGTGCAGGGCCCGAACTTCATCGCCGTGCACGAGATGATCGACCCGCAGGTCGAGGTCGTGCTCGGCCAGGCCGACGAGACCGCCGAACGCATCGCCACGCTGGGCGGCGCCCCCGACGGCACGCCCGACGCCATCGTGCGCAACCGCTCGTGGAAGGGCCTCGATCTCAAGGGCCGCGCCTCCACCGAGGACTACATCAAGGCGCTCATCGACTACTACGACGTGTTCATCACCGACGACCGCAAGGCCATTGCCGAACTGGACGAGCTCGACGTCGTCAGCTCCAACATCATCCAGGACCACGTGCAGGCGCTGGAGCTGTTCCAGTGGTTCCTGCGCAGCCACATCGCGTAACTGCACTGGAATCGCACGGGGATCTTCCCCGTTCCGGCCTTTTTCAAGGGCAAACAGCGAGTTGTGGGTGTTCGATGGACGAAACCGGCGTTTTTACTCGCCGAGATCGTTGCAATTCCGGTAGCGATGAATCGATATCGGAAAAACAAACACCCACAACTCGCGTTTTCTATGTTTTCCTATACCAGCTGGTTCAGTTCGCAGCGCAGACGCTTCCATTCGGGAAGATATTGCGTCATACGGCGCTGGAACCCCTCGCCGTGGCCGCGCTCCCACAGATGCGTCAGCTCATGGACGAGCACGTATTCGAGATACACCTCCGGGAGGAACGCCAGTTCGAGGTTGATGCGAATCCGACCCGTGGACGGTGTGCACGACCCCCATCGCGTGCTCATGCGGCGCAGCGAGATGTTCGTCGGCACCTTGCCCACGATCGGCACCCAGTACAACAGCATCTGTGAAATACGCTCATTGAGGATGCGCTTGGCCTCGCGCTTGCGCTCATCGCTCCACGGCTGTTTAAGCGGGGACTGAGCGTCGGCGTCGATGACGTTACGTCGCGTGGCTTCAATCCATTCCCGACGGGCGTGCACGAACCGGGCGATGGAGGCACGACTCAGCCGCTTGGGGGCTGTTATCTCGATGCGACCGTCCGGCGGCTTGATGCGCAGATACATGTTCTTGACGGTCTTGCGCGTCACGGTGACTTTCAACCCCTCGATATCCAGGACCTCCACCGACAGGGTCCGTGCACGGCCGCGGGATGGCGCACGTCGCGTGGCACCGGACCGTGTTCGGCCGCCTGATGGGGGAGTGCGCGCTGGTTCGTTCATGCCCAACATCTTGCCCCGACGGGACGATAAGGAACGCTCTCCTTCAACGCGACACGCCGATTAGACAGAATTCCCATCGCTCGCTAATATAAACACTTGTGCGTTTGAGAAAGCGCAACGAGTTGGGCCCGTAGCTCAGGTGGTTAGAGCGCATCCCTGATAAGGATGAGGTCGGAGGTTCAAGTCCTCCCGGGCCCACACAGAGAAGAACACAGCGGCTTTTCGAGCCGCTTTTTTTCTCTCCGAATAAGGCTGGAAACATGCCCGAACGGGGCATTGGCGCAGCTGGTAGCGCATCTGCTTTGCAAGCAGAGGGTCACCGGTTCGAACCCGGTATGCTCCACCCGTTACATCCTCGGAATCACGACGATTCCGAGGGTTTTTGTTTATCACCGCCAAGAGGCAAATTTAGGCCGTTTTAGGCCGTTTTCATCACAGCTAATCGCACGGGTGATGCAGGGCCGCTAATTAGGCATTAGACAACCCTCAGCCGGCTTTTGATGTCATCCTGGGCGGAGCCGCCTGCGACGGAGTCGAAGGATCTTGACACCGACCGGGGAAGATCCTTCGACTCCGGGCTTCGCCCTCCGCTCAAGATGACACAGGAAGAAACCCACTCACGACGACACAGCAGGAGACCGAACGCCCCCAGCGACCTCAGCCCTTGAACATGAGGGTGCCGATACCGCCCATGCTGTTGGGATTGTCCTCCATCTGGATCTTCGGGGTGTTCGTCGGATCGGTGATGCCGGCCGGCGCCAGGAACTCGGGCGTCATGGTGGCCTGCAGCGGCGCGTAGGAGCCGGCGGGGTAGTAGGTCAGCTTGCTGCCGTCGGATGTGCGCCATGAGAAACGTCCGCTGCCGAGGTCCTGATATGAACCGGCCACGTACTGCGAGGCAGGCCAACCTCCTTCGCCGCTGCCGATATTGCAACCGGCGTCGATGACCGGCCCGCCGCCCGAGTTCGCCGGCGCATAGATGCCGACGATGGCCGAGCAGCGTGACTTGTCCGCCGCGGCCTCTTGTGCCTTCTTGTCGGCCGCCGCCTTTTCTCGAACGCTGGTGTTCACGGCGTCGATGGACGTCTGTATGCCCTGCGTCTTGGATTTCAGTGAGGATAACGCCGAGGAATCCGCCGACGTCGACGATGACAGGACCTTCTTCGCGTCCGCGATCTGGTCTTCCAATATGCCACGGCTGCGATCGTCGTCCTTGACCTTGCCGTCGGACGATTTCAGCAGCTTCTCCGCAATGGCGATCTGCTTCTGCAATGCCGCCTTGGCGTCGCTCAGCGTCTTCGCATCCTTGCTTGCCGAGACCGCTTTCACGGCCTTGTCGAGCGCCGTCGTGGACGTGTTCAGCTTGTCGAGCGAGGTTTTCGCCGAATCGGCCGCCGACCGCAGATCCTTGGCCGAGGTGTCGTCGCCGCATTGCGGCAGTGCAGACGTCACGTCGACATCGCTGATGGCCGTTTGCAGCGTCGTCAGCGTCTTTGCGTCCGCCAGCGATTTGGCATCGGTTTTGGCCGTCTCCTTGGCCTTGTCAAGCTTGGATTTCGTGGTTTCCTGCGCGGAGGCGAGCGCGTTGACCTGGGTCTTGCAGTCGTCCAACGCACTGGCCTGCGAACGCGAGTCGACGATCCGCCATCCGATGATGGCGCCGACGATGACGATCACCGCCACGATTATCGCGATGATGATGCCGACGCGTTTCCTGCCTGGCTTGGATTTGCCGGATTTGACGCCCTTGTCACCGGAACCGGCTGAACCGCCGGAGTCGACCGAACCGCCGATTCCGCTTCCCGGCATGGGAACCGGCCCGGGATCGTTCCTCTTCGTCGAATCACCGTTCATTATTCCCCTCCTCTTCTCCGTACGACCTTGTATGAAACTAGATTACCAAGGCAAGAAGAAGAGGGGAGGGGGTGTATCATGTCTCGCTCCGCAGGAACCGCGCGCAACAACCGAAATCGCGCAACAACCGAACTTACGCGACAACCGGACTCACGCGGGGATGACGATGTTCGCGACGGTCATGGCGATCAGTCCCAGCACGCCTGTCGAAGCCAGGCACAGGCCGGCGAGCTTCGCGTTACCGAGCACGCGGTCGGTGAACAGGGTGGAGAACACGCCCACGGGCGCGAAGCATACGAAGATCACGGCCTTGCGCACCCACGGGTCGACGGGCAGGATGAACCATGCGGCAGCGGAGAGGATGAACGCAAACGCCCATCGCCAGACAATCACCGTGGCCAACGGCTTGACCTCCTTCATGCCGTTGGGCAGGTCCATGAGCATGCCGACCATGAACATGGAGCAGAAGGCGTTGGCGCTGGCCAAAGGCTGCAGGACAGTGCCGACGATCGGGGGAATGGTGACGTGCGCGACCATGAACACGAGCATGAGCATGTAGGTCATGAACGCGGCCGAACTGTAGAAGTTCCGTGCGATGCGCCGGAAGCTCGCCCATCGTTGGAGTCGCCGCGCGTCCTTGTCCTGGATCTTGCGCGGCGGCTTGGGACCGAGCGGCTGCGCCTGCTGTTCGGGGGTGAGGGGATGGGTGTCGTCGATGCGCAGCAGTTGCGTGGTCACGGCGTTCATGCCGGCCGACATCATGACGGAGTTGCCGATGTCGAACATGACGACCGCCACGGCGGCGGCCGGCCCCATGAGCGCCTGGACGACGGGCATGGCGAAGCAGCCGATGTTGAATCCGGAACCGTTGAGCATGTAGTAGGCGCGGTTGCCGAGCGGCGTCCTCTTGGTGCACAGGTAGATCACGAGGATGGGGATCAGAGCGGCGAGGAATCCGAACAATGCCACCCACAGCAGGCTCATGTCGTGTTTGCCGTTGACGAACGAGTTGATCACGGCGGCGGGCAGCAGCAGGTTGAAGACGATCTTCTGCATGATGCGGTAATCGTCGGTCTTGCACCATCCGATGCGTTTGAAGCCGTATCCCAGCAGGATGATGCATAGGAACACGACCGGCTCGATGATCTTGTCCATTCAGTCGCTCTCTTCTGTCTTGTCGGGGTCGTCGTGGCTGCGGGCGGTTGCGGCGCCGTCGTCGTTGACCTTCCAGCACGACGACCGTCGTACGTCGTAACGGTTATACCGTATATCGTCTCGTCGAGAACGTCATGGCATTGGCCATGGTTTTCAGGATGATGTCGAAGACGACGCTGCCGAAGATGCCGATGTTACGGAATCGTCACGATTTGCCCAGAGAAATCCAAGGATTTCACAGCGTTATGCCAAGAGTCGTGCTGTTATATAGGAACTGTCAACGGAAACGTTGATGAGATTCCTTCCGAATCTGATAACTGAACCCTTCTTCTCTCTTCCTCTCTCTACCCCGGCGTTCCAACCCGCCGGGGTTCTTCTTTTTTCGGGAACCTTCCCGATGTATTCGTTATTTGGCCGAATCGGCCAGGACCGGCGTCCTGCCCGACGGAGAATCGCGACCGTGTGAGACAGGCCACAACACGGTCCAAAAACCGTCCCCGTAACACCCTTATTGGAGGGGATGAGATACACTGAAACGGATATGGGCCCCTACCCCCCCCCCCCCGGAACACAGTCATCCGGCCGGGAGGCGGGGAGTCGATATCGCCAAATCATTTGATTTTCCAGAGGTTTGAAGGAATGATGGGCGATGCAACCGCATAGCGACAATATTTTCGGAAGGGTCCTGATTGCCATAATCACCACCCTTGCCACATTGGTGACGGGGATGGCGATAGTACCCCTGTCCAACGCCGCCGACGAGGGGTACGCTCCCGACGCCCCGTCGGTGCAGGTCACCAGCGGCGTGACCGTCAGCATATACAAGGACAAGAACCACACGCAGAAGTTCGATCCGGACAAGGACATGGCCGGCGTCGGTCAGACGTTCTACGGCCAGATCAGCTTCGACTTCTCGGATGCGCAGAAGCCCACGCTGAGCAGTCCCAACCGTTCGTACACGTTCCCGAAGAACATCAGCGTCAAGGATGTGAAATCGTCCACGTTGTACGACGGCGACGGCAACGTGGCCGGCACGTGGACCATCAAGGACGGCGTGGTCAGCGCCCACTGGAACGAGGACTGGCTCACCGACCATCCCTCGGAGATCTCCTCGTACGTCAGCTTCGATTTCACGCTCGGTGAGGACGCAGGCGGCGACGGCAACAAGGAGCATATCGTCTTCCCCGGCGGCGGCGGTGACATCACCATCACCATCGACAAGTCCGAGGTGAGCGGCGACAAGGACTACAAGCTCAACGACGACGGCACGGTGACGTTCACCGTCACGCTCAAACCGCAGTTCGCCGTGAAGAACATGGTCGTCACCGACACGATGGGCTCCAACTTCACGTTCGTGCCCGGCACGTTCCAGCTCGATGGCAAGGACGTGACCGCCACCATCGACGGCCAGAAGGCCACCATCAACCTGGGCGACCTCGACAAGGCCGGCAAGAACGGCTACCAGCTCACCTACAAGGCGAAGCTCACCGACGCGGCGAAGAAGACCCTCGCGCAGGGCGGCAAGCTCGACGACGCGCAGAACACCGCGCAGTGGACGTGGGACGGCGCCGACAAGCCCGGCGAGGCGGACACGACGCCGAACCTGAGCTACAAGATGATCAACAAGAAGGACGGTTCCGGCAGAGCCGACGACATCAAGTGGACCGTCGAGCTCAACACCGGCAACCTCAAGGCCGACATGGGCGGCTACGTGTTCAAGGACACCATCAAGGACGGCCAGCACTACATCGGCTCCTACGAGGTCATCAAGGGCACGGACTGGAACAACCCGGTCGCCACCGGCACGCTCGACGGCACCGCCAGGAGCTTCGAGTACAAGTTCCCGCAGGACGCCGGCCGCGCAGACGTACTACATCGTGTACCATACCGCGCTCGACGACGCCTCCTCGACCGCGACGGTGAACAACGACGCCATCGTGACCCCGCCGGACCCGGGCACGCAGCCGGGCGGCGAGGACTCCGGCAAGTACACGCCGAAGGACACCAACACCTACGTCACCAAGAGCGTCGACTCCTCCACCGCGGCCACGGACGGCAAGGCCGAGTGGACGTCCGATGTAAGGTTCTCGCTCATGGACGCGAACACCGACCCCACGAGCGTGCAGTTCACCGACGAGAAGCTTGAATTCGACCAGGCGGCGAACGCATCCGGCTCCGATGATGGCGGGTTCGGCTTCGACCAGTCCCGCAAGCCGGTTCTCACCATCGGCGACACGACGCTGACCGAGGGCGTCGATTACTCGCTCGACAAGTACCAGGCGGATTCGTTCAAGATCACGTTCAAGAACAGCAGCGCCATCAAGGCCGCCATCGGCAAGACGGATGTGCAGGTCAAGTACTGGACCGTGAGCGACAAGACGTCCGGCACGTACAAGAACACCGCGAAGGTGAAGTATAACGGCAAGACCACCTCCGCCGACGCCTCCTACGACGTCGAGAACACGAACCTCGTCGCCAAGACCGGCAAGATGTCGTGGGACAAGGACTTCGACTGGTCGCAGATCAACCCGAACGACACCACGAAGGGCGCCTGGGTGGCCACATGGCAGGTCACGGTCAACGAGGATAACGACCAGAACAACGGCGTGGGCAAGACCGAGCTCCACGGCCAGCCGATCGTCGTGACGGACACGCTGCCCGAGGGCATGAGCTACGTGCCCGGCGGCAAGTACAAGGTGCAGGCGGGCAACTGGCCGGGCCCCGTCAACGGCAAGCTCGACGACGTGCGCACCACCGACGCGAACGGCAACACCGTCTTCACCATCCCCACCAAGGACGTCATCCAGAACGAAGACGGCTCCGACAAGGCGTACGCCGTGCTCACCTACTCCACCGCCGCCAAGGGCACCGGCCAGGAGGTCGACTTCACCAACAAGGCGACCGCCGACTCCGGCAAGACCCACTTCGGCGAGGACACCAGCACGGTGACCGGCAGCAGCAAGGTCATCGACAAGTCGGCCGCCCAGGTCAAGGACGTGAACCACGTCCGCTACACCATCAAGGTGAACCCGGAGGGCGCGGACCTCGTCAAGGATTCGGACACCGTGACCCTCACCGACGTGATGGACGCCGAAGGCACGTTCATCCCCACGTCCCTGAAGGTCATCAACTCCAACACCGGGGCGACGCTCGTCGTGCCGGTGAAGGTGGAGCGCGTGACCGACGGGAACGGCAGCCCCACCACGAAGCTCACGCTCACCCTGCCCGACTCGACGCCCGTCACCGTGACATACGACGTCAAGCCCAACGGCAAGCCCGGCGACAAGGTGAACCTCTCCAACACCGCCACGCTGGACGGCGTGACCGGCGGCGAGAGCATCAACAAGAAGGACTGGACCGTCACCAACCCGTCCGCCGGCACCGAAGGCGCGGCGGGCACGATCACCGTCACCAAGACCGACGCCTCCGACCTCTCCCGCACCCTGCCGGGCGCGAAGTTCGCGCTGTACCAGGTGGATATGGGCAAGCTCAGTGGGAATGCGGTCACGTTCGATGAGGCGAAGGCCGCCGCCACGAAGGTCGGCGACGACGTCACCACCAATGCCAACGGCGTCGCGACGTTCGGCTCCGCGGACAAGCCGCTGGCGACCAACACGCTCTACTTCTTCGTGGAGACCGAGGCGCCCAAGGCATCGAACGGCGTGGAATACGAAATCAACCCCGATCCCACGTACTTCATGCTGCCCGGCACGGATGCGGCTGAATCAAGCGCCGCGCTCGCCAAGGCCAAGGCGTTCGGACTGCCCGTGTCCGACGCCACTTCGTACAACGTGTATGACGCGCGCAAGCCGCAGTCGGTCAAGGGCTCCGTCACACTCGGCAAACAGCTGACCGGACGCGCCTGGAAGGACACGGACGCCTTCACGTTCGAGCTTGCCGCGGACGCCGCGGACAGCAAGGGCGTGAGCGAGGCCGAGGTCAAGGCCGCGATGCCCGCGAACACCACCGCCACCGTGAAGAAGAGCGGTGACGGCGCGGACGGCAGCATCTCAAAGTTCTCATTCGGCGACTTCACGTTCTCCAAGGCCGGCACCTACGTGTACACGGTCAAGGAGACCGGCAAGGGCGGCGACGGCGTGACGCTTGACGACCGCACCGCGACCGTCACGTTCGACGTGGCGAAGAACGCGTCCGGCAACCTCGAGGTCAGGAGCGGCCAGCCCATGATCGCCGGCGTCGACGACCACAATGGCGTCCGGGCGTTCAAGAACACGTACACGCCCACCCCGGCCACGACCTCCGGCACCATCAAGGTGCAGAAGGACCTCTCCGGCCGTGCTTGGAAGCAGGGCGACTCGTTCGAGTTCCGTCTCGCGCCGACCGCGCAGAACCCCGACGCCCCGCTGCCCGCGGGCGCGAAGGACGGCTATGCCGCGCTGACCGTGACCGACGGCGAAGTGCATGCCTTCGGCGACATCACGTACACCAAGGCCGGCACCTACGAGTACGACCTGTACGAGCACACGCCCACGGCGAACGACGGCGAGCAGGCCATCCCCGGCATCGACTACTCCAACGCGCTCTACCACGTGACGGTGAAGGTAGCGGATGACGGCAACGGCAAGCTGTCCATCGATCCGGACGACGGCGTCGTCGTGACCAAGGCGTCCAACGACAACGGTTCCGACTACAAGAACCCCGAGAAGCCCGTCGCCTTCAACAAGGCGTGGTTCACCAACTACTTCGACGCGGAGAGCATCAACTTCAGCCTGCTCGCCACCAAGAAGTACGAGGACAGGACCGGCTCCAAGCCGCTGACCGACGGCATGTTCTCGTTCACGCTCAGCGCGGACGGCAAGGCCCCGATGCCGGAAGGCAAGAGGGGAGGCTCCGTGGTCGCCGCCGTCAAATCCGACGGCACGGTGTCGTTCCCGGCCATCAAGTACACCGGCTCCGATGATGACGGCAAGACCTACACGTACACGCTCAAGGAGAACGCGCCTGCCGGAGCCAAGACCAGCGCCGACGGCAAGACCGCCACGCTCAACGGCATGACCTACGACCTCACCACCTACACGGTGAAGGTCGTGCTCTCCACCACCACGGACGGCGACAAGCCGGTGCTCAAGCAGAGCACCACCATCCTCGACCAGGACGGCAACAAGGTCGCGGCCGGCAAGCTCGACAACGGCCGACCGGTGTTCTCCAACACCTATACGCTCAACCCCGTGGATGCTTCGATCGCAGGCCGGAAGACGCTGACCGGGCGTGACATGGACGCGGACGAGACGTTCACGTTCAGCCTCGGTGCGGCGACCGACGGCACCGACGCGGCCAAGGCCGCGAGCGCCGGCCTGAAGGACGATTCCATCGTCCTCGGCGGCGACGCGAAGGCCAGCACGCTCGAGGCCACCGTCAAGGGCGCGAAGGACGACGCTCCCGCCGGCTTCAGCTTCGACGGCCTGCACTTCACCAAGCCGGGAACCTTCAAGTTCGCGGTCACCGAAACAGGCAACGTGAAGCAGGGCACGCAGAAGGACGATCACGTCGGATACGTGACCGTCAAGGTCGTGGACAACGGCCAGGGTGGTCTGAAGGTCGCGTCGACGGCCTACGACAATGCCACTGCGAAGACCGACGCCGACAAGGCGTTGACCGACAAGGCCGGCTTCACCAACACCTACGCGCCGGAAGGCTTCACGTTCTTCCTGCTGCACAAGAATCTGACGGCCGCCAGTGGCGTCGCTTCGCCGAAGCTTACGGCCGGCAAGTTCAGCTTCGGCCTGTATCAGGGCGACGGCACGGATGGCAAGACGCCAATCCAGACCAAGACGAACACCGCGCCCGCCGGCGGCGAGACCTCCGGACGCGTCACCTTCAACCGCATCGCCTACACGCCGGCCTCGCTGGCGCAGGCGGTGAAGGACGGCTACGCGACGTACAACGACAAGGCGAAGACGTGGACCGTGACCTACACGGTGGCCGAGCTGGACGACAGCGGTAATCCGGTGGTCAAGGGCGTCACGAAGGACGGCATCGCCTACGACGCCACCACCCGCAAGGTGGTGGTGACGGTCGCGGACGCCGGCAACGGCACGCTGAAGACCAGCTACATCGTCAGCGACGGCGATCCGGCGACATCCACCGACGCCGACTCCGACGAGGCCGCGTTCGACAACGTGTACAGCCCCGCGCCCGCCACGGCCGAACTGCATGCGCAGAAGACGCTCAGCGGCCGCGACTGGCAGAACGGCGACTCGTTCACGTTCAAGCTCGAAGCCGTGGGCGGCACGCTCGCGGTCGGCGACGCGAATGTGGCCAAGAACGACGTCCCGATGCCTGATGGGGCCAGGAACGGCGTACTCACGCACGACGCCACCGACGGCGACGCGTTCGGCTTCGGCCAGATGACCTACACCAAGGCCGGCACCTACACGTACAACATCAGCGAGGAGGAGCCCGCCGACCCGCTTCCGGGCGTAAGCTACTCCACTGACATGTACCGTGCCACGGTGACGGTGACCGACGACGGCAAGGGCCAGCTGACCAGCGCCGTGGCCATGGTGGAGCTACCCAAGGCGTCCGCCGCCTCCAAGCAGGCGCTCGCCAAGGCCAAGAAGGTCAAGGCCGCCCAGGACGCCGACCCGGTGGCGGTGATTGCCAACACCTACGACCAGCTCTCGCAGGACTGGAGCCCGACGGTCAGGAAGACCTACACCGACCTCTCCGGCGCCAACAAGATGCAGGCCAATCAGTTCACCTTCCAGCTCGAAGGCCTGGACGGCGCCCCGATGCCGAACGGCGCCACGGGCGGCACCGTCACGACCACGAACAACGCCAACGGCATCGGCGCGTTCAAGGCCATCACCTTCACGGACAAGGACCTGGGCGAGAACGGCGCGGCCAAGACGTACCAGTACCGGATCTCCGAGGTCAAGGGAACCGCCGCGGGCATGACCTACGACACGACCGTCTACACGGCCGCCGTCACGGTCTCGCTCGAGAACGGCGTGCTCAAGGTCACCCCGGTCATCACGAAGGCCGACGGCACGACCGTCACACAGCCGACGTTCGCCAACACCTACCAGCCCACCGCCGTGGACGTGCGGCTCAAGGCCCACAAGACCCTGAACGGCGCCACGCTCAAGGACAAGCAGTTCAGCTTCAACCTGTACGACGGGCTGAGGTACGGCGAGAACACCGCGGACCCGCTGCAGACCAAGACCAACGCGGACGACGGCGACGTCACCTTCGACAAGCTCACCTTCGACAAGGCCGGCACCTACCAGTACTCGATCCGCGAGGTCGTGCCCGAAGGTGCGCTGGGCAACGTCAAGGATGGCGTCACCTACGGCGACGCGTGGAACTACGTGGAGGTCAAGGTCACGCTCGACAAGGCCACCGGCACGCTCAAGGCCACGGTGACCGACGCGAACACGAACACCGACACCACCGAGATCACGAACACCTACGACGCCACCGGCGCGGCCACGCTCACGGCGAAGAAGGCGTTCACAAACGAGGACGGCTCCAGCCGCGCGATTCCGCAGGGCGCCTTCACGTTCCAGCTCCACGAGGGTGCCACGAAGGACGGCAAGCTCCTCCAGACCAAGCCGGCTGCAGCCGACGGCTCGGTGGCGTTCAGCCCGATCGCGTACCAGCTGAGCGATCTGGGCGGTGCCAAGTCGAAGACGTTCACCTACACCGTGAACGAGGTCATCCCGGCGGACAAGGACAAGCTGCCCGGCGTCGCCTACGACACCGCCGCCCACACCTACACGGTGACGGTCAAGGACAACGGCAACGGCAAGCTCGCCACCACCGTGAAGGTCGACGGCAAGTCCACGCCTTCCCAGCCGACGTTCACCAACACGTACTCGGCGGCCGGTTCCACGGCCATCGCCGGCACGAAGCAGGTGAAGGGCGATGACGGCAAGGACTACACGGCCGACTTCGGCGGCAAGTTCACGTTCACGCTCACCGGCAAGGACGGCGCGCCCATCCACGTGGCTGGCGACGACGGCAAGACGGAGACCAAGGACTCGCTCACCGCACAGAACACCGCGGCCGGCGCCGTGGACTTCGGCACGCTGCAGTACACGCTCGCCGACCTGAAGGGCGTCACGCCCGGCGCGAACGGCTCGCGCTCCAAGGCCTTCACCTATGAGGTCAAGGAGAGCGGCACGACGGCCGGCGTCACCAACGACGCGACTGCCGTCAAGACCTTCACCGTCACGGTGACGGACGATGGCACCGGCGCGCTCAAGGTGGCCACGAGCCCGGTCGACACGGCGAAGCTGTTCGCCTTCGAGAACACCTACGCCGCCTCCGCCAAGCTGGACCTCACCGGCACGAAGACCATGACCGGCCGCAAGCTCACCGACGCCGACAAGTACACGTTCAACGTCTACGAAGGCACGGCGGCAAACGGCACCCCGGTCTCCACCGGCACCAGCGACTCCACGGGCAAGATAACCTTCGACAAGTCTCTGGGCTACACGCTCAAGGACCTGGGCGACCACACGTACACGGTCGTCGAATCGGAAGCGAACCTGCCCGGCGGCGTGACCGCCGTGACCCGCACCCACACGTTCACCGTGAACGTGGCGGACAAGGACCACAACGGCACGCTCACGCTCACCACGAACGGCCTCGACGGCCAGAACGGCGGCAGCGGACTCGCCTTCGAGAACAACTACACCACCACGGACTCCACCCCCATCGAGTTCAAGGGCGTGAAGCTGCTCGACGACGGCGACTACGCCACCACCCTCGACCAGCTCAAGGGCAGGTTCGCCTTCACGCTCACGCCCGTCGACGGCGCGCCGCTCCACGTGCTCGGCACCGACGGCAAGACCGTCACGGACAAGCGCGAACTGACCGCGCAGAACGACGAGGCCGGCAACATCGACCTCGGCAAGGTGGTCTACAGGTTCGCCGACCTCGGCGGCCAGACCGAACGCACGTTCACCTACCGCGTCGCCGAATCCGGTGACGTGGCGGGCGTGACGAACGACAAGGCCCTCACCCGCACCTTCACCGTGACCATCAAGGACAACGGCGACGGCACGATGAGCGCCACCACCGACCCCGCCACCGGCGCGCTGTTCTCCTTCGAGAACACGTACTCGGCGGGCACCGTGACCGACTCGTTCGACTTCACGAAGACGCTCGACGGCCGTGCGCTCAAGGACGGCGAATTCACGTTCACCCTCACCGGTGCGCAAGGCGCGGACGGTGCCACCGTCCCGATGCCGAAGGATGCGAAGGACGGCGTCGCCACCGCGAAGAATAGTGCCGACGGCACGATCTCCTTCGGTGAGATCACGTACGCCAAGCCCGGCACCTACGCGTACACCGTGCGCGAGAAGGCCGACAAACTCGGCGGCGTTACCTACGACGACACCGCGTACACGGTCGTCGTCACCGTCGTGGACAACCATGACGGCACGATGAGCGCCACGCATGAGATCAGCCTCGACGGCCACGCCGTGAAGCCCGCCGACGCCGTGTTCTCCAACACGTACGCCCCGACTCCGACGACCGCCACGTTCTCGGCGAGCAAGACCCTCAAGGGCCGCGCGCTCAAGGACGGCGAATTCACGTTCGAGCTGCGCGACGCGAACGGCAGAACCGTGCAGACCGCAAAGAACGCGGCCAACGGCAAGGTCACGTTCACGCCGGTCGAGTTCACCAAGCCGGGGGAGTACCGGTACACGATCCGCGAGACCGTGGGCAACGCCGAAGGCATCCGCTACGACCGGACCGTGTACGAGGCCAAGGTCACCGTGACCGACAGGCTCGACGGCACGATGAGCGCCACCGTGGCATACTCGTCCGGACTGTTCGGCGGCGACCATACGGCACCGGTGTTCGAGAACACCTACACGCCGGTGGTCCGTCTGTCGAAGACCGGCTCCGACGCCGCGGGCGTCCTCGCCCTCGCCATGCTGCTGCTCGGCGGAGGATTGGCGGTCACCGCCGTCCGACGTCGTTCCGCAACGGCGGGAGCCCCCATCGGCCGTCATCGCCGATGATTCGGTAGTCCGCCTATGAGAAAACCCCGTCCTTGCGGCGGGGTTTTCTCATAGCAACGGAATACGTCACCGGTGGTTGAGGCCGCGGATCTTCCGTATCGCGCCGCGGCCGAGCGCATGGGCCGAGCCGGCGCCCTGGCCGCGCACGCCGAAGACGGAAAGCAACACCATGATGAAGCACAGGGCGCCGCTGATGCGCAACGCCCACTGGATGCCGAAGATGCTGGCGGCCACCGCCGTGGCCTGTCCGCCGCCGAGCGCCGCATGATGCGCGTCCGCGATGACCTCCATGAGGATCACGAGCACGGGCGCGCCCATGGCGCCGGCAATCTGGCGCACGGTGTTCGTCACCGACGAGCCGGCCGAGACGTCCTCCGGCTCCAGACAGTTCAACGACCATGTGGTGACGGGCATGAGCACGAATCCCATGCCGATCTGGCGGATGAACTGGCAGATCGACACCCACCAGATCCACGAGTCCGCGGAGATGAGACTCATCGCGAACGTACCCAACGTCAGGATGATGCTGCCCGACAGCACGACCGGACGGGCGCCGAACGTGTCGAGCGCACGGCCGCCGAAGAACTGCGTGATGGCCATGCCGATGGCGCCCGGCAGCATGATGACGCCGCTCATCAGCGCCGAATAGCCACGGTCGTTCTGGATGTACAGCGGCATGATCACGAGAATGGAGCTGAACGCGAAGAACGCGACGGCCGCGGTGATGGTGCCGACCATGAAGCCGCGGTTCTTGAGCACACGCAGGTTGAGCAGCGGCTGCGGACGGCGCAGCTGCCGCGCCACGAACCAGATGATGCCGATGACGCCGATGGTCATCGGCAGCCACGTCATCGGATGCGTGATGGGGTAGGACTCGATGTTCGTGAATCCGAACATGAGGCCACCGAATCCGAAGATCGACAGCATCACGGAGAAGAAGTCGGCCTTGACGGTCGGATCATGCTCGCCGAAGTTGCGCAAGCCAAGCACGGACGCCGCCAGACAGACGACGCCGATGATCGTCAGCGTGACGAAGATCGACCGCCAGCCGCCGACGTCGACCTGCCAGCCGCCGAGCGTCGGACCGATGGCGGGGGCCACGCTCATGGCGAGGCCGACCGTGCCCATGGCCATGCCGCGACGCGACAGCGGATAGATGGAGAACACGGTGATTTGCAGCACCGGCCACATCACGCCCGTGCCGACGGCCTCGAGCACACGTCCGAGCAGCACCAGCACGAAGGTCGGCCCCAGCCATGAAATCGCCGACCCGATGGTGAACACCACCATCGACGTGATGACGATCTGTCGGGTGGAGAACCGTCGCGTGAGGAACGCGGTCAACGGCACCATCACGCCCATGACGAGCTGGAACACGGACGTGAGCCATTGGCCGGTCGTCACGCTGATATGGAATTCGTCGACGATGGCCGGCAACGCGGAGCTCAATTGCAGCTGCGTGAAGTTGCCGACGAACGTGATGAGCGTGAGGATTGAGAGCGACACCATCGCCACGCGTGTGAGATGGCCGTTCTGGAACGATTCCTCGCGGGTCAGTGTTTTGAGGGACGATGGGGACTTACCGATATTGTCGCTACCGCTGTCTGTCTCACCTGTCTTGTCCGACCCGTTGTGGGGGAGTGTCCGCCGTTGTCCGTTCCGCTCGTCTGCCATGCTTCACCTGTTTCCGTCGCTCATCCTCTGTCGGTCCGCGGGCGGTATCGCATCCTGCGTCATTCGATTGACGTTCGTCGTAGCTTCGACCGGCGTTCGTCGGATATGGCGTCGTATCGCACGCGAATCATAGGTACTTTCGACGGTCACCCTATCGACCGCCGAAAGTACTCTACGCCCATTCTCGGATTTACGCCGTTGGCAATTCACGACGTGGATGACGGCGCGGCGGCGCTACCGCACCGTCCCGCCGGTCGTTGCGCAAGGCCGTCTCGTACGGATATTACGTACGGCAGTTTCGTATGACTATTTCATATATATCGTACGACTATTCCATATGATTATTCCGTCCTCGTCGCCTTGGCGTATTCGTCGAGCAGGAATGCGGTGAGTTCCCGGCCGCCGTCGCTTTTGATCATCGGCATCGAATTGATGGGCATGTTCTTCAGGAAGACGCGCACGATGTCGGTGTCGGGCAGCTGGGGGAGCGTGCCGGCCCGGCCACGCGCCTCCATGTCGGCGACGATCGCCGCGCCGACGGGATCGTCCTGCCATTCGCCGTACGTGGACCATTCGGTCAGCGGCTTTGTCTTGCCGTCGCCGTCAAGCGTGACGACGCCGGTGGCGACGATATCGCGCGAGCTGATGCCGACCTCGATCGTGTAATCGCCGGCTTCGACGTGCCAGCCGTCGAACGTCTCGGACCAGTAGGCGAAGGCGCGTTCGTCGAGGTCGAACGTGACGGTCGTGGATTCGCCGGCCTTGAGGAACACCTTCTCGAAGCCCTTGAGTTCATGACGGGGGCGGGCGACTTCGGCCTTGCCGGGCGCGACGTACACCTGCACGACTTCGGCGCCGTCGACGTCGGACGTGTTGGTCACGGTGGCGGTGACGCGGGCCGTGTTCGCGCCGGACCTCGTCACGACGACGTCGTCGATGGCGAACGTGGCGTAGCTTAGTCCGTAGCCGAACGGGTAGGCGACCGGCTTGTCGTAGGTGTCGTAGTAGCGGTAGCCGACGAACACGCCTTCGCCGTAGTCGACGTGGCCTTCCTCACCCGGCCAGTTCATCATGGTCGGGTCGTCGTTGATGTCCATGGGGATGGATTGGGCGAGCTTGCCGGACGGGCTCTGCCGACCGAAGATGACGTCGGCGAGGGCGGGGCCGCCGGCCTGGCCGAGCAGCCATGATTCGAGGATGCCCCTGGCGTGGTCGCGCCACGGGGCGACGGAGACGACGGAACCGTTCGACAGGACCACGACGACGTTCTCGTTGGCGGCGGCGATGGCCTTGAGCAGGGCGGTTTGCTTGGCGGGGATGTCGAGGGTCTCGCGGTCGAAGCCTTCCGACTCGGCCGCCTCGGGCAGGCCGAGGAACAGTAGGACGACGTCGTTGGACTTCGCGGCGGCGACGGCCTCGTCGGTCAGGGCGGGGTCCTGCGGCTCGTCGGCGAAGGTGAAGCCGGGGGCGAAGGCGGCGTCGATGCCACGGGCGGCGAGGGTGTCGAGGAAGCCGGTCATCTTCGTGGGCGTGATGTGCGAAGAGCCGCCGCCCTGATAGCGCGGCGTGCGGGCGAATTCGCCGATGACGGCCACCTTGGCGTCGGCGGCGAGGGGGAGGATGGCGTCGGCGTTCTTGAGCATGACGATGGATTCGACGGCGGCCTGATGGGCGACCTCGTCGTGGGCGTCGACGTCGTATCGGTAGTCGTTCCGATTCATGGCCGGGCGGGCCTTGTTGATGAGGTCGATCATGCCCTGCGCCATACGGTCGAGCTGGTCGGGGGCGATGCGGCCGTCGCGGGCGGCGTAGACGATGTCGTCGTCGGTGAAGCTTGGCGGCATTTCGAGGTTGAGTCCGGCGTTGAGCGAGGCGACACGGTCGTGGTCGGCGCCCCAGTCGCTCATGACGATGCCGTTGAAGCCCCATTCGTCGCGCAGCACGTCGGTGAGCAGCCAGCGGTTCTGCGCGGAGTGCACGCCGTTGATCTGGTTATAGGAGCACATGATGGTCCACGGCTGGGCGGTTTTGACGATGTGCTCGAACGCGGGGAGGTAGATTTCGCGCAGGGCGCGCGGCGAGATGCGTGCGGAGATGCGCAAACGGTCGGTCTCCTGGTTGTTGGCGGCGAAGTGCTTGAGCGAGGTGCCGACGCCCTTGGACTGTACGCCTTCGACGATGCCGACGGCCTCGTGGCCGGCCAGATACGGGTCCTCGGACCAGTATTCGAAGCAACGGCCGCCGAGCGGGTTGCGTTTGATGTTCACGCCGGGGCCAAGGATGACGGCCACCTTCTCCTGCACGCATTCCTCACCCATGGCCTCGCCGACCTTGACGGCCAGCGCCGGGTTCCACGAGCTGGAGAGGCCGGCGGCGGGCGGGAAGCAGGTGGCGGGGACGGAGTCGTCGAGGTTGGTGTCGCCGGTGTCGGTGGCGAGCGACTTGCGCAGGCCGTGCGGGCCGTCGGTAATCATGTAGCCGGGGATGCCCTTGGATTCGACGCCCTGCAGATGCCAGGCGTCGCCGCCGGAAGTGAGGCTGGCCTTCTCCTCGAGGGTGAGGTCTTTGATGCTGGGGGAAGAGTTGGGGCTGATGTCGGCGGTGGGGTCGGTGTTGGTCTGGGCGTGATCGTTCATGGCTTCCTCGCTTTCATGATGACGAATCGCTGCATCGTCTGGCTGTCGCGTTGCCGCATTGTCGATGGCGGGTTGGGTGGCGTAGGTCCCGGCTGCTGCGCCGGGGCTTCGACGGATGGCGTTGACGTCATCTACGACATCTGGACCAACCGGTCGGTAAGTAATAATATATCATGGAAAATCGATGACGACGACGGCATGTCGGCGGTCGGCCAACATCGTCGGCAGGTCCGCATCAACGGCCGGCCGACGCCCCATCATCTACCGACCGAATGGTATTGACTATGATGGGAAGGCGTCACACTACGAGAGACAGCAGAGGGCATGATGACTTCACAGGAACGCTCGGGAGCACGGAGGCGGCGCCCTGCCGCAGACGGCGCGGAGCTGGATCGCCGCACGCAGATATTGAACGCGGCGATCGAATACTTCGGCACGATGGGATACTACGGAACGTCGCTGCAGAAGATCGCCACCAAGGTGGGGCTCACCAAAGCCGGGGTGCTGCACTACGTGGGCAGCAAGGAAGGGCTGCTCGAACTGGTGCTCTCCGACATCTACGACCGGGAGACCAACGAGCTGCTGGAGGAGTGCGCGGCGCAGCAGAGCCCCTCGATTCCCGAGATGTTCCGCCGTAATGTGGAAATCAACATCCGACGACCGAAGCTGGTGCATATGTTCTCGACGCTGAGCGCCGAGGCCCTGGACCCGAACCACCCGGCGCACGAGTACTTCGCACGGCGCGAGCAGGAGGGCGTCGACCAGGCACGAAAAGTGGCATGGTCAGTCCCCGATGGCGTCGACCCGACCGACGTACTGCTGGCGGGGTTCAGCATGATGGATGGCGTGCAGCTGCGCTGGCTGCGCAGGCCCGGACAGGACCTCGCCGAGATGTGGGCCCACTGCGAGAACGTCCTCTTCCCCCTGCCGCTCTGGCAGGATCATCGATGACCGACGAGGGTCGTTGCGGCAGGACGGTCGTTGCGGCGAGGTAGCCGACGCACGTTCACGACGGGCGTCCGACGCATTGCACGTTTGTTCAGTTTGGACGAGGGCAGCGTTTCATGAAATCCTCCGACCCCTACAATGGGCATGGGTTCGGAGACGATTCAAGCCGGCCCGCCGATGATGTTTCACGTGAAACATCGCGTGTGAAACATCGACGACGGCCGCATGGACACCATCCGAACGGCATCACAACGATTTGCAAAGGAGCATGACATGAGCACGATTTCCACTGAGGAACTCATTACCAAGGCCATCGAGGCGAGGGAGCGCTCCTACTCGCCGTATTCGCACTTCTGCGTCGGCGCCGCGCTCGAGGCGACCGACGGCACGGTGTACACCGGCTGCATCATCGAGAACATGGGCTTCGCGCCGACCATCTGCGCGGAACGCACCGCCTGTGCCAAGGCCGTCTCCGAAGGCCACCACGAGTTCACCCGCATCGTCGTGGTCGGGGGAGCGAAGGGGCCGCTGACGTCGTTCTGCTCGCCATGCGGCATGTGCAGGGAGTTCCTCTGCGAATTCTGCGAACGCGACTTCGAAATCATCCTTGCCAAGAGCCCGACCGAATACAAGTCCTATACGCTCGACGAACTGTATCCGCTCACCGAAAAGCCGGTCTTCGACACCGACGACCCCTTCGGCGGCGCCTTCGGCGGCAAGTGACAGACCGCGCGACACAGGTGCAGTCAGCCAGTAAGTCAGTCAATACCGGCATCGACGGCCGGCATCAATGACCGACACCGTCGGCCGGCATCAACATCGACGTCGCGCAAGCCACACATACGACAAAACGGTGGCCCGGAGGAAGTTCCCTCCGGACCACCGTCGCGATGATTCGATTGTCGTATGGTCGGGCCGCCTTGACCGTCGATGACTACATCCGGCTCCTCACCACATCGGCGATGGTCACGCCACCGAGTATGGCCATGATGGCACCGGATATCAGGCCGAGAATCCGCTGCGAACGCTCGTTATGCAGCCTGCCGGCAAAGTACGATGCGGCGTAGGCGACGGTCGTCAACACCAGCACACTCTCCACGAAGTGCACCAGACCCAGCGAGACGCCCATCTCAAGATTGTTGATGCCCGGCACCAGAAACTGGGGGATAACGGCGATGTAGAACACACCTATCTTGGGGTTGAAGAAATCGGTCAGGAATCCCCGCCAGAACGACTGGAGGCAATCGCCGAACGTCGATGTTTCACGTGAAACATCGACGTGTTTCACGGTGCCGGAACCGACATCGACCGGTTTCGGCGCACCGCCATGGGACTTCTTCTTCCTCGCCATGCTGAACGCCAGATACAACAGATACAGGCCGCCGATCACACGAATCGCGTCATAGGCCAAGGGGAACGCATTGATGAGCGCCGCCAGACCGACGGCGGCGGCCACCGCCCATACCAGCACCCCCAACGAGATGCCCCACACGGCCGCGACGCCACGGCGGCGGCCCGCGTTGATGGTCTCGTGCAGCACCATCATCATGTCAAGCCCCGGCACCAAGGCCATCGATCCGGCCACCAGCGCGAATCCAAGCAACGCCTGCACATAGGTCATGTGTCTTCCCTCCGTTACGACGACATTCCACGAATGCGTGAATGCCATCAGTGTAATACGGGAGGTCAGGCGCGGAAGAAATCCTCCCGCGATTGCGAGATGCGCATGTATCCTTCGCGCGTATTGGTCAGGTGCGCACGGACCGCCTTGACGGCGGCGTCCTCGTCGCCGTCGATCACGGCGTCGATGATCGTCACATGCTCGCGATACGAATCCAACGTGCGCTGCGGCGCCACCGCCGAGAAGAACCGGATGCGCTGGCTCTGCGTCATGATCATGTTCATCAACGAAATCAGATACCGGCTGCCGGATTTGTTCGCGAAATACATATGGAACCGGTAGTCGAAATCATCGTCGGGGGAGTCCGTCTCGAATTCGGGGTTTTCCAGCCGTTCCGTCATCACGGCGCGGAACTCCAGCAGATCCTTGTCCGACAGCACCGGCCACGAACGATGCAGCAGATATGGTTCGACGAGCAGACGGATGTCGAGCATCTCCTGATAATCCGACGACGAAATCGGACTGACGATGACCCCTCGCGAAGGGAACACATTGACCAGATGCTCTTCGGCCAGCTTGTTGACGGCCTCACGGACCGGCATCCGACTGAAGCCGAGCTCCTCGGCGGCCCGCTTCTCGTCCAACGGCTCGCCCGGCTTGATGCGGCACGACACGATCCGCTCGCGCAGATACCGATACGCCTGATCACGTTTGCTTAGCACCATCGACAGTTCCCAGATTCCAACTCGATCTCAACGTTGACTATCTTCCATATCCTATAGCATCGCCGACCCCGACAAAGGAACCGGCCCGCAACGTCGGGGAGGCGTTGCGGGCCGGTTCGCGACCATCATCCGGCCATCAACCGGATGAGTCGACGATAGACGTCACGTCGGCTACATCAACGGGATGGACACCAGCATGATGACGACAAGCGCCCATACCGACAGCAGACATTCCATGACGCTCCACGTCATGAACGTCTCCTTCAGCGTCAGTCCGAAGAACTCCTTGACCAGCCACAGGCCGGCGTCGTTGACATGGGAGAGGAACACGGAGCCGGCGCCGATGGCGAGCACCAGCAGAGCCACACCGACCGGGGAGAGCTGGAGGGCCTGCGCGACCGGCGCGAGCACGCCGCCCGTCGCGATGGATGCGACCGTCGACGAACCGGTGG
Source organism: Bifidobacterium pluvialisilvae (assembly GCF_019331695.1). Classification (GTDB taxonomy): domain Bacteria; phylum Actinomycetota; class Actinomycetes; order Actinomycetales; family Bifidobacteriaceae; genus Galliscardovia; species Galliscardovia pluvialisilvae. The sequence goes on along the minus strand of NZ_JAHBBI010000009.1, from coordinate 66,200 downwards.
AGACGCGCACGAATGCGGCGATCAGCCAGCCGACCAACAGAATCGAGATATGCGACGACTGCACGAACTGCGTGATCATATCACCCACGCCGGTGTCGATGAGCACGGTCTTGAAACCGCCGCCGGCGCTGAGAATCAGGATGATGCCGCAGACGGGGCCGAGGGATTTCGCCGCGGCGTCGTTGAGTCGCGTCCATGAGTAGTGCGTCGCCACGAACAGCGAGATCATGGCGAACAGCAGCGACAGCAGCAACGCGACCTCGGGGTTGTTGAGGAACTGCACCAGCTGCGAGCCGAGGTCCTTGGCCTCCTTGATGCCGGGGTTGATGATTTCGATGGCCGACGTGATGAGCAGCAGGATGGCTGGCATGATGATGCACAGCAGCGACAGGCCGAACGACGGGCGACGGTAGTCGGGATCGGTGGGTACTTCGGCCTGGGTGACGGCGCCTTCCTCCGGCGCCATCTTCGGCACCCACTTCTCGCATACGCGGGCGAACAGCGGGCCGGCGACGGCGACCACCGGGATGGCAATGAGCACGCCGATGCCCATGGTCAGTCCCATGTTGCCGTTCTCGAACGATGACAACGCGGCGACGGGACCGGGATGCGGCGGCACCAGCGCCTGCATCGTGGAGACGCCAGCCAAGGTCGGGATGGCGACGCGCATCAGCGGAATCTTCGCCTTGCGGGCCACCATGACCACGACGGGGACAAGGATGATCACGCCGACGTCGAAGAACAGCGGCAGTCCGAGTAGGGCGCCGATGAGGGCGAGGGTCCACGGCAGGAACTTGTCGGGCGTCTTGGCGAGCAGTGTATCGACAAGGACGCCGGTCGCGCCAGTGTCCATCAGCACCTTGCCGAGCATGGCGCCGAATCCGACGAGCATACCGACGCTTGCCGCCGTGCTGCCGAAACCGGAGGAGAATCCTTCGACCGTGTTCATCAGACCATAGCCCGATCCGATGCCGGCGGTCAGCGAGGCGATGGTGATGGCGATGAACGGATGGATTTTCGTGAAGCTCACCAAGGCGATCAGCACGGCGACGCCGACGACGATGCTGATGAGCAGCTGGGTGGAATTGAGATGTACTTTGGCCGTCTCCTCGGCGAGAACGAGGGCGGACGACGCCTGGGGCAGGGATTGGCTGAGGAAGTTCATGGCGTAAGACTCCTGTGTCGTATTCCTCTATTACGTCTATTGCGGGTCGGGTCAGTGGTCGAGCACGCCGGTGTAGGAGATGCCGAGTTTGTCGCAGATGCCGCGCAGCTCCTCGACGGTCTTGCGGTAGAGCGGCACGCCGTTGACGATGCGGTCCTCGTACGCTTCGGCCTCTTTGTCGCCGTGCACGTAGATACGTTTGCCGGGTACGGCGTGCAGGTGGCGGATCTCGTCGAGATAGTCGGAGAAGTTGTTGAGGATGGTGTCAGCGTCGCCGAAGATGCGCGGATCGATGGCCATGAATCCGTGGCTGATGCCTTCGACCGGGTCGCCGACCGCGGTGCGGTCGGTGGTGGCGCCTTGGGAGACGATGCCGGAGAAGAACTCGACGAGCACGGAGAATCCGTAGCCCTTATGACCACCCGTGTATTCGCTGTTGCCGCCGGTGGCGAGCAGACCGGCCTCGTTGTCGTAGCGCATGAGCCTCCCGAGGGCATCCGTGGAGTCGTAGATCGGCTCGTTGTTCGGATCGACGACCCATGCGGCCGGGGTGTCCTTGCGCTGCTTGGAATACAGTTCGACCTTGCCGTAGGCGACGACCGACGTGCTGGCGTCGAAGAAGAACGTATGCGGCCTGGTTGGGATCGCGCAGGCGATGGGGTTGGTGCCGAGCCATACGTCGTTGGCGTAGAGCGGGTAGACGGCCGGTTCGGTGTTCGTCACCGAGAATCCGATGAGTCCCTGCTCGGCGGCGAGGTTGGCGTAGTATCCGGCGGCTCCGTAGTGGCAGGAGTGGCGGACCGCGGCGATGGCCATGCCGGTCTTCTTGGCCTTGGCGATGGTCATGTCCATGGCCTGCCGGCCGGTGACCTGTCCCATGCGGCGATGACCGTCGATGACGGTGCTGACCGGCGTATCGACGACGACCTCGGCTTCGGCGGTCGGGTCGATTTTGTTGCCCATCTGGGCATCGTAGAGCTGGAAACGCTGCAGACCATGTGAGTCGATGCCATGGGTGTCGGCGAACGAGAGCACGTCGGCCACGATGTCGCCGTCGTGTTCGTTGAGTCCGTAGCCTTGGGCGATCTTGCTGGTGAGCGCCTTGAGCGCCGCGGCGTCGTAACGGTGACGGTCGGCGGCGGCCTCGGCCGGCCCGTCATCGATATTCGATTGTATGGTGACGTTCATCTTTGGTTTCACTGCTGCATCCGTGCCCATCGGCTTTCCTCCTTGAAAGCGGAATCATTGCGATTCGTTACTATATATAACCGATATATCGGTTGGATATGACTATAGGACCATGAGTCGATCCTGTCGAGTTCCGTTGCCGGCAGTTTCACAGTTCGCTCTTTTTCACCCAGGAAACGAACGAACGCACAGCAAAAGGGCCTCGACCCGCGCACGCGGAATCGAGGCCCCTGACATCAGCCGCATGCGGTCATGCGGGAATCATGACGATCAGACGAACAGGTCGATGACCAGCACGGCGAGCAGACCGACCACGGAGTTGATGAGCTCCAGCAGACCCCAGGTCTTGAACGTGTCCTTCATCGAAATGCCGAACGTCTCCTTGAACAGCAGGAAACCGCCGTCGTACATCAGCGTGATGGTGTTCGAACCGCAGGCCACGCAGATCACCATCAACGCCGGGTCGAGACCGAACTGGGTGACCAGCGGCGCGACCATGCCGGCTGCGGTGATGGCCGCCACGGCGCCCTGACCGGTGAGTACACGAATGATGGCGGTGATGATCCACGCGATGATGAACGGCGAGACCGGGATGGAGGAGACCAGCTGCACGATGTGGTCGGCGGCGCCGGACTCGATGATGACCTCCTTGATGATGCCACCGGAGCAGATCACAATCAGCACATTGCCCACCTGGCCGATGGCCTCCTCCATCTTGTGGGTGAGGTCGGCGACGGTCTGGCCCTTGCTGTGCATGAGCAGGAAGAACGCGGCGAAGAGGGCGAGCAGCATCGAGATCTCGGCGGAGCCGATGAAGCCGAACACCTTGTACACGGTGGTCTTCTCGCCGAAGAACTCCTTGATGACCGACGAGGCAATCATCACCACGGCCGGGGTGAGCGGGATGGAGATGGAGGCGGCGAACGACGGCAGCTGATCCTCGGGCATGGTGGGCGCAGGCTTGAGCATGGAGTTCAGCGGGATCTCCTTGATGCCGGGCAGGAACTTCGGCAGCAGCAGACCGGCGCACAGCAGCGCGGGGATGATGGCGAGGATGCCGTAGATGTACACCTTGGAGATGTCGGCGTCGAAAGCGGCGACCAGCGCGACCGGGCCGGGCTGCGGCGGGAAGAGCGAATGGCCCATGGTGCAGCCGACGACGATCGGGATGACGAGCTTCATGTACGGCACCTTGGCCTTCTTGGCCACGGCGAGCACGAGCGGGACGGAAATCAGGAAGGCGACCTCGTAGAACATGGCGATGCCGAAGATCACGCCGATGAACATCAGTCCGACCGGCAGGAACTTGGTGCCGCACTTGTCGATGACGGTATCGGCGATGCGCTGGCTGGCGCCGGTGTCGGTCATGATCTTGCCGATGATGGCGCCGAACAGGATGATGATGGCCAGTTTGCCGAAGATGCCGCCGACGCCGGTCTCCACCGCCGTGATGATCTTGTCAATCGGGATGCCGGCGGTGAGTGCGATGAACAGACCCACCAGCAGCAACGACAGCATGTTATGCATCTTGAATTTCAGATTCAGGATCACCAGCAGGCAGATGCCGACCAGTACCCATACAAGCTGAATCATGGAGCGATTCCCTTTCCTGATATTTCATGCGTCGTTCGTCAACCGTGACCGAAATTCGGCACCTTCGCCGAACAAGCGCATAACCTCTTTCCTCATGTGCGATTGCGCACACGGTCAGTGGTATCGCCCGTCCCCGACCTGACACGGTTTCGTTGCCAGGTGTTGCCATATTTGCGCGGCGGATGCGACCAGTCAGCGTCATCGCGACCGGTATCCCGGCCGTCCGGCGCAACCGATTCCGTGGTCTCCGGTCACACCCCGCCGCGCACCTGCGCCACCACGTCGAGCGCGCGGGCGATGGCGGCGGGGCGCAGCGGCCGATGCGGGGATTCACCGCTCCACGCGTACTGGTTCGCCCACGCGGCCACCGTGGCGAAATACCGCCACCGTGCCACGCTTGCGGACATCGACAGGTCATGCAGACCGCCGCGGATGCGTGCCAGCGACACGAAATCGCCGAGATTGAGCGCGTTCTGTCGGATCGCCGTCACGTCGAGCACGGTGTCGGCCTCGTGCATGGCCTCGTCCCATTTGCCGAGGATCATCGACTTGTCGGATGTGCACACCAGCACGGGCACGGTGATGTCGAGCCCGCGGGAGACCTCGTCCTGCGCACGGTAGACGGCGTCGAACCAGCCGGCACGCGTGAAGAACTCGGCCTTCGGCCACGGGTATCGGGTGTTGTAGTCCCATTCGCCGTCCTGGTCGGCCCAGAGCGTGCGTCCGTAGAAGCCTGGGTCGCGGATGGGGATGACGTTTTTTGCGCCGGCCAGCCCGAAGCCCTTGACCACGGGCGTGGTCATGATGCGGGTGATGCGGTTGCCCTGCAGTTCCAGCCACGGCGAGTTCAGCGCCAATGCGGTCACATGGTGCGGATGCTCGTTGGCGAGCCACAGCGACGACGTCAGTCCGCCGAACGAGTGCGCAAGCACGAGGATGCGAACGTCGTCGCCGAGTTCGTCGACGATGACGTCGCGCAATGCGTTGAGTTCCGTGAAGTACTCATGCAGGTCGTCGATGAATCCCGCGGTTTGTCCGTCGTGAAACGAACGTCCGTATTTGCGCAGGTCGACGGCGTAGAACACGACTCCCAGCGACTCCCAGAATTCGGAGACGTGCCTGCGGTAGAAGAAGTCGTTCCAGCCGTGCACGTAGAGGATGGCGAGGGGCGTATGACGCACCGTGGCGTGCTTCCATCGGGCGATACGATGCCGCCACGTCAGCGTGGTCGGATCCTTACGTATGAATGTGGCGGTGAGTTCGCCTTCGTCATCCTCGCCAAGATGCAGCGTGCGCTGCTGGTAGCCGGGGATGATGGTGTCGGGGCGCCATTCGGAATCGAGTGATTCGGGGAGGGCGGAGGATTCGGGGGTGTGGCTCGCGTCGTCGCCGCCGGAACCGCTGTCCGCTGTGACGTCGGCGACGGTGCCGGACGTCGTGTTCGCGTTGGATGGTGCGGCGGCATCGGCGGCGGTCGGCGTGGCGGTGCCGGTGGACGCGATATTGCCGGTGGACGTGGCAGCGGTCGACGCATCCGCAGGTTCGTCGATGTGTGCGTCTGATGTTCCTGTCATGGCAGCCTCCCGACCTCAACGATAATCGCCGAACCCGCGTTTGTGCATCAACACAGGTCCGTGGTTTGTTGCGTTTTGATCGTGGCCGGAACGATGTTCGACGAAAAGGAATCCACGCGACGACTCGGTTCTCATCCGTCGCATCCCATACGACGAACGGGAACGAAACAGCGCCCACGGTTCCTATCCGTCACGGCCTCTCAACGGAAAGGAATCCACACGGTGATTCGGTTCCCATCCGTTGTATGGGATACGACAAACAGGAACGAAAAAGGCGCTCCCGAAGGAGCGCCTTGGTTAGCGAATCGTTCTGTCAGTCGTCGCCGAGCGTCAGATGAATGCCGCCGACGAGGGCGCTGACGAGGTTGTAGATGAACGCGCCGATGGTGGCGAGCACGGTGATGAGCACGACCTCGAAGATGGAGAAGATCGTGGTCACGCTGAGCACCTTGCTGAGGCTGAGGAACCCAGCGACGTCGAGGCCGCTGCTGTCCAGGCCGGTGGTCGACACGATCTGCGTGATGTTGTCGAACAGGCCGATGGAGTTGAGCAACGCCCAGACGGCGGCCATGGCGACGACCTGGATGATGCCGAGGGCGATGGCCAGCAGGAACGACACCTTGGTGACCGACCACGGATCGATCTTGGTCAGCGACAGCTTCATGCGGCGTGCGCGCGGGATGCTGGACTTGCGTTCGCCCGGCTGCTTGCCGCCACGGCCGTTGTTCGGCTTGTACGAGGCGGGGACGGCCTCGTCGCGCTGCTTGAGATTTTCCTCGGAAATCAACTGGTTGGACGCAGCGGAGCGGGACGTACGCGCCTCGCGAGGCTGTGGCTTGGACTGTTCGCTCATCGAATCTCCTTCAGATCTCATTCAGCGCTGTCTTCTGCTGCACTGAGGTTACCAGCATTTTCGGACGTGGGGGCCTGTGCGGACGGCGTTTCCACGGTTTCGCCATCGTTGCCCTCGGCGGTCTGGTCCTCGTCGTCGTCCTTCTCCGCGTTGCGTGCGATGGAGAGGATCTCGTCGCCCTTGTCGGGCTTGGCGAGCGTGACGCCCTGCGTGGTGCGTCCGGTGCGCTTGACCTCGGACACGTCGGAGCGGATGACCTTGCCGGACTTCATGATGGCCATGACCTGGTCCTCCTCGTTCACCACGAGGGCGCCGACGAGCGAGCCACGCCCCTCGGCCAGCTGCACGGCCTTGACGCCGTAGCCGTTACGGCCCTGCAGACGGTATTCGCTGATGGCGGTGCGCTTGGCGAAGCCTTCGTCGGTGACGACGAGCAGGTCGTCCTCAGACTGTTCGGGGACCACGTCCATGGCGAGCAGTTCGTCGCCGTCGCGGAACTTCATGCCCTGCACGCCGGCGGTCTGGCGGCCCATCGGTCGCAGCTGCTCGTCGTTGGCGGCGAACTTGAGGCTCATGCCCTTGCGGGAGACGAGGATGATGTCGTCGTCGGCGTTGCACAGTGCGGCGCCCACGAGCTCGTCGCTCGTGCCGTCCTCGGATTCCATGAGACGCACGGCGATGAGGCCGCCCTGGCGCGGGGAATCGTATTCGGCGAGCTTCGTCTTCTTGACCTTACCGCTCTTGGTGGCGAGCACGAGGTAGTCGGCGACCTCGTAGTTCGGGATGGAGAGCACCTGCTGGATCTTCTCCTCGGGGGCGAGCTGCAGCAGGTTCGCCACATGCTGGCCCTTGGAGTCGCGCGAGCCTTCCGGCAGCTCATAGCCCTTGAGACGGTACACGCGGCCCTTGTTGGTGAAGAACAGCAGCCAGTTGTGCGTGCTGGTGAGGAAGAAGTGGTCCACCACGTCGTTCTCACGCAGGCGTGCGCCCTTGATGCCCTTGCCTCCGCGGTGCTGGGCGCGGTATTCGTCGGCCTTGGTGCGCTTGATGTAGCCGGAGTGCGTGACGGTGACGACCACGTTCTCCTCGGCGATGAGATCCTCCATGTTGACCTCGCCGCTGAACGGCAGGATCTTCGTGCGACGGTCGTCGCCGTACTTGTCGATGATCTCGTCGAGTTCGTCGCCGACGATCTGGCGCTGGCGTTCCGGCTTGGCGAGGATGTCCTCGTAGTCGGCGATCTTGCGCATGAGCTCGTTGTGCTCGTCGAGGATCTTCTGGCGTTCGAGGGCCGCGAGACGACGCAGCTGCATGGCCAGGATGGCGTCGGCCTGCACCTGGTCCACGTCCAGCAGGTCCATGAGTCCGCTGCGGGCGGCTTCCACGGTGGGGGAGCGGCGGATGAGGGCGATGACCTCCTCGATCATGTCGAGCGCCTTCAGGTAGCCCTGCAGGATGTGGTCGCGTTCCTCGGCCTCGCGCTTGAGGTAGCGGGTGCGGCGTTCGATGACTTCGAGCTGGTGGTTCACCCAGTGGCGGATGAACGCGTCGAGCGAAAGCGTGCGCGGCACGCCGTCGACGAGCGCGAGCATGTTCGCGCCGAACGTCTGCTGCAGCTGGGAGTGCTTGTACAGGTTGTTGAGCACGACCTTCGGCACGGCGTCGCGCTTGAGTACGAGCACGAGACGCTGGCCGGTGCGGCCCGAGGTCTCGTCGCGCATGTCGGCGATGCCCTGGATCTTGCCGTCGCGCACGCCCTCGCGGATGGACGCGGCCAGACGGTCCGGGTTCACCTGGTACGGCAGCTCGGTGACCACGAGGCACATGCGGCCCTTGATCTCCTCGGTGTTCACCACGGCGCGCATGGTGATGAGACCGCGGCCGGTGCGGTACGCCTGCTCGATGCCCTTGTGGCCGAGGATGGTGGCGCCGGTGGGGAAGTCCGGTCCCTTGATGATGCCGATGAGCGCGTTGAGCAGCTCCTCACGGCTCGCGTCCGGATGGTCGAGCGCCCAGTGCACGCCTTCGCCCAGCTCGCGCATGTTGTGCGGCGGGATGTTCGTGGCCATGCCGACGGCGATGCCGGAGGAACCGTTCGCCAGCAGGTTCGGGAAGCGTGCGGGCAGCACGGTCGGCTCCTGCGTGCGGCCGTCGTAGTTGGGCACGAAGTCCACGGTGTCCTTGTCGATGTCACGCACCATCTCCATGGCGAGCGGCATCATGCGGCACTCCGTGTAACGCATGGCGGCGGGCGGATCGTCACCGGCCGAGCCGAAGTTGCCTTGGCCGTCGACCAGGGTGTATCGCATGGACCACGGCTGGGCCATGCGCACGAGCGAATCGTAGATGGCGGCGTCGCCGTGCGGATGGTAGTTGCCCATCACGTCGGCGACCGGTCGGGCGCACTTGGAGTAGCCGCGGTCGGGGCGGTAGCCGCCGTCGTACATCGCGTACACGATGCGGCGATGAACCGGCTTCATGCCGTCGCGCACGTCCGGCAGGGCTCGCTCCACGATGACGGAGATGGCGTAGTCGAGGTAGGACTGACGCATTTCCTGCTGGATGTCGGTGTGCTGCACGCGGTTCTCGTCCAGCACGAGTTTCTCGCCGGCCTGCGGGCTGGTGGGCTCCATCGAGCGTTCGGCACGCTCGTCGTTCTGCTCAGCCTCGTTGCCGCTGTTGGTTTCGTCTGCCACTTGGTTTTCCTTTTTGTATTGGTTAGGTCCAGGACCTCCCTCTGACGAGGGAGGTGGCACGCGCAGCGTGACGGAGGGAGAGATCGTGGCCGTCAGGCCACCGAATCCGTCGAATCAGCCTTCGACTGATTCGATTTTTCGGCTCCTTGACGGGGGCCCTCCCCTCAGTCAGCTTCGCTGACAGCTCCCCTCAGCGAGGGGAGCCGGAAGGGGTTACGCATCAATAAAGCGGACGTCTTTGGCGTTGCGCTGGATGAAGAGGCGTCGGGGTTCGACGTCGTCGCCCATCAGCATGGAGAACGTCTCGTCGGCGGCGGCCGCGTCCTCGATGTGGATCTGCTTGAGGATGCGGTGCTCGGGGTCCATGGTCGTCTCCCACAGCTCCTGGTAGGTCATCTCGCCCAGACCCTTGTAGCGCTGGATGCCTTCGCCCTTGGGCAGCTGACGGCCGGCGGCCTTGCCCTCGGCGAGCTTGGCGTCGCGTTCGGCGTCGGTGTACACGTAGTCGTGGTCGCCGCGCGTCCACTTGAGTCGGTAGAGCGGCGGCATGGCCACGTACACGTAGCCGGCGGTGATCATCGGCCGCATGTAGCGGAAGAACAGCGTGAGGTTCAGCGTGGCGATGTGGGCGCCGTCCACATCGGCGTCGGCCATGATGATGACCTTGTGGTAGCGCACCTTGGAGATGTCGAAGTCCTCGCCGTAGCCGCCGCCGACCGCGGTGATCAGCGACTCGATGGTGTCGGACTTCATGATGCGGTCGATGCTCGCACGCTCGGTGTTGAGGATCTTGCCCCTGAGCGGCAGGATGGCCTGCGTCTCCGGGTTGCGGCCCTGGATGGCGGAGCCGCCTGCGGAATCGCCCTCGACGATGAACAGCTCGCACTCCTCGGGGTTGCTCGACTGGCAGTCCTTGAGCTTGTCGGGCATGCCGGCCGTCTCGAAGATGGACTTGCGTCGCGTGGATTCACGTGCCTTCTTGGCGGCGATGCGGGCTCGGGAGGCCTCGATGCCCTTCTGCACGATGAGCTTGGCTTCCTTCGGATGCTCGCCGAACCAGTCGGTCAGCTTCTCGGTCATCACGCGCTGCACGAAGGTCTTGGCCTCGGAGTTGCCGAGCTTGGTCTTCGTCTGGCCCTCGAACTGCGGGGTAGTGAGCTTCACGGAGATGACGGCGGTCAGGCCTTCGCGCACGTCGTCGCCGGAGAGGTTCTCGTCCTTGTCCTTGAGGATGTTCTTCTCGCGGGCGTAGCGGTTCACCAGGCCGGTGAGCGCCGCGCGGAAGCCCTCCTCGTGGGTGCCGCCTTCGGTGGTGGAGATGGTGTTGGCGAACGTGTGCACGGATTCGGAGTACGCGCCCGTCCACTGCATGGCGATCTCGGCGGAGATGCCGAGCTTGAGGTCCTCGGCCTCGATGTCGATGATGTCGTCGACCACGGGCGCGGCCTTCTTGGCCTTCACCAGATACTCCACGTAGTCGCGGATGCCGTTGACGTACTGGTAGGTCACGGTCTGGTGCTGGGTCTCGGCGGCGTTCGCGTCGTCGCCGGCCACCTCGTCGCCGGCCTCGTCCACGTGGCGCAGGTCGGTGAGCGAGATCTTCAGGCCCTTGTTGAGGAACGCCATCTGCTGGAAGCGCGAGCGCAGCGTCTCGAAGTCGTATTCGGTGGTCTCGAAGATCGCCGGGTCGGCCCAGAACGTCACGGAGGTGCCGGTGTGCTCGTCGGCGCCCATCGGCTCGCCCTGCTTGAGTCGGCTCTGCGGCTTCTGGTCGATGTAGGTCTGCGTCCAGTGGAATCCCTGACGGCGCACCTCCACGTCCACGCGGGTGGAGAGGGCGTTCACCACGGAGATGCCCACGCCGTGCAGGCCGCCGGAGACCGCGTATCCGCCGCCGCCGAACTTGCCGCCGGCGTGCAGCTTGGTCATCACGGTCTCGACGCCGGAGATGCCCTCGCCCGGCACGATGTCGACGGGGATGCCTCGGCCGTCGTCGACCACGCGGATGCCGTTGTCGGGCAGGATCGTCACCTCGATATGCGACGCGTAGCCGGCGAGCGCCTCGTCGACGGAGTTGTCGACGATCTCGTACACGAGATGGTGCAGGCCGCGCGGGCCGGTCGATCCGATGTACATGCCCGGGCGGATGCGCACGGCCTCGAGTCCTTCGAGCACCTTGAGGTCGCTGGCGTCGTAGTGCTTCGGTGCAAGCGAATCGTCGAGCTGGGCGTCCTCAAGCCGGTCGTCGTTCGAGGAACCGTCGTTCTGATTTTCAGGTGATATGGATTCGGGCGGATTCTGGGTCTGGTCTGTCACCAACTGTCCTTTCCAACTAGCCCTGGCGTCGCGGAGGCGCAAACCGACGTTTCAGACGTCTTGCAAGGCTTTTTTCCAAGGTGCCATGCCCAAAATCTCGAAATATGGGGCCTTCCGCGCGCTTTTTATGCTGACTAAAGGGTACTAGCCAACAGGGACATTATGCCGTCCTGAGGCATTCTACGCAATACCTGCCGCATATGCGTCGTGGGGAGGCCGCCGTCATCCCAACGGAGGAGCGAAGGCCTTTCCCGTCATCCTGAGCGAAGAACGCAACAACCCACCCGTCATCCTGAGCAAGCGTAGCGAGTCGAAGGGTCTTTTTCTGACGCCGGTTGGAAGATCCTTCGACTTCGGACTTCGTCCTTCGCTCAGGATGACAAAAGGGGATGCTTCCAACACGTCCAACACGACGGTCCGGAGTCAGTAGCGTCCTCTTGGCCGCCACTGGCCGGTGGCGCGGTCGTTCGCGCCGTGCTTGAACGTGCCGGAGCGGGGCCCGGTCACGATGATGCGGTCGAGCGGCATGCCGGGCAGCCGTTCGGCGATCTTTCGCTGCATCTGCGGGATCATGTAGGTCAGCTGGGTGGCCCAGATCGTCGATTCGGCGCGGATGGTGAGCACGCCGTCACGGTACGACGCCACACGGGAATGCTGCGCGATGCCGGTGCCGACGACCTGGTCCCAGTGCCGACCGAGCTGCGCGATCATGAGGTGGGGCTTCCAGTTGCCTTCCTCGGCGATGCCGGCGACCACGGCGCCGAACGGGCTGGGGTCGCGGCCGGGCTTGCCGAAGTTCAGCCACGCCTGCCGCGAGCGCTCCCGGCGTTTGGCGATGCCGGCGGCACGGTTGGTGTACCGTTCGAACACGGTGGATTCGAGTCTGCGCGGGTCGAGGTTCAGCGTCTGGGCTATGGGGGCGCGCCCCCGGCCGGCGCCGCTCATGTGTTCCTCTTTCCGGCCGTGGCCGCCACCAGCGCCGCCATCTGTCCATCGATGGCGATGGAGCCGTCATCGGGGCCGTCCCCGCCGATCCCGTCCCTGAGCGCCCCCACGTCGATGCGGTGGGCGTCGAGGCCGTCAGGCATGTCAGTGGCGGCGGCCATGGTGATGAGCACCTGGCCCTGCCGGCGTGCGAAGTCGACGATCTGCCGCCGTCGGGATTCATCGAGCTGGGCGAACACATCGTCGAGGATGAGCAGCGGCTCGTCTCCACGGACGTCCCGGAGCAGTTCGAACAGCGCCATCTTCAGCGCCAGCGCGAGCGTCCACATCTCGCCGTTGGACGCATAGTCGCGTGCCGCCATCCCGTTGAGTTCAAAAATCACGTCATCGCGGTGCGGTCCGATGAGGTTCTGCGCCCGAGCCACCTCGCCGGGGTAGATGCGCTGGAAATGACGGCTGATCGCCGCATGGACCTGCATATCGACGTCGGCGTCGATACCGTCCGAATCCCCCGCATCGGCGTCCGAGGCGTCGGAGGGGTCTCCGCCGGCGTGCAGCACCTCGTCGAACGACGGCGCGTACGTCAGTCTGGCGTGCTGGCCCTCGCCGGCCAGTTCGCCGTAGATGCGGGAGAAGGGGCCGTTCAGCCGTTCGACGACGTGCCGCCGCATCCGCGTAAGCGCGATGCCGGTTTCGATGAACTGCCCGGTCCATATCTCCAGGCCGCTCAGCGCGGCGTCGACCGGCTCGCCGGCCGTCTGCCGCTGGCTGAGCTGGCGCAGCAGCGCGGAGCGTTGCCGGGCGGTCTGGTTGAACCGCTGCAGCGCATCGTAGTAGTCCGGCATGAGCTGGCTTGCCGCCTGGTTGAGGAACGTCCTTCTGCCGGCAGGGTCGGCCGAGACGAGACGCTGGTCCTCGGGGGAGAAGGTCACGGAGGGGACCTTGCCCACCACGTCGCGCATGTACAGCGACTTCCCCGAGTCGATGCGCGCGCGGTTCGCCCCCCGCACGGGAATCGACACCTCGAACAGCGTGGTCGCGCCGTCGTCCTCCACGTTGGCGCGGATGGTCGCCTTGGGACGTCCCGCCAGGACGAGGGGCATGGAGGAGGTCACGCGATGGCTGGAGCCGGTGGACAGCACCTCGACGGCCTCCACGATGTTCGTCTTGCCCAGCCCGTTCGCGCCGAACAGCACGTTCAGGCCGGGGCTGAAGTCGACGACGAGGCGATGCCACGACCGGAAGTCATCCAGCGCCAATCGGGAGACGAACATGATGGATATGCACCTTCACTCTGTATAACTATGCAATGCTATGCATAAGAAAATGGTATGCGTACCATTTTTGATGGGGCGGGGTCCACCGGCGGAAAGGACTCCCGACCGGTAAACCCCTCACACCCCCACGAGGGGTTTGCCGACGTCAGTCGGTGAACCGCATCGGCACGAGCAGGTAGCGGTAGTCGAGCGATTCCTCGGAGTCGGCCTCCTGCTGGCCGTTGAATTCCACGGCCTTCACGGCGGTCGTCATCTTCATGCGCACATACGGTTCGGCGATCGCGGACAGGCCCTCGATGAGGTAGTTCGGATTGAACGCCACGGTGATGTCGTCGCCGTCCATGTCGACAGGCAGCGACTCGGTGGCCTGGGATTCGTCGGCGGCACCGGCGGAGAGCACCACCTCGTCACCGGAGAACACCATGCGAATCGGGGCGTTGCGTTCGGCGACCAGCGCGACTCGGCGAATCGAATCGAGGAGACGCTGCTTGTCAAGCACCGCATGAATCGGGTACTCGTCGGCGAACAGGCGGTCGACCGCCGGGAATTCGCCGTCGATGAGCTGCGCGGTCGACGTACGGCCGGCGTTCTCGAAGCCCATGAGCACGGGCTTTTCGGTGTCGAAGTCGAGCACGACGTTCTGGCTGGTGTTCAGCGAGCGGGCCACATCCTTGAGCAGCGCGCCGCGGACGAGCGCCACGGTCTCAAGCTCCGGGTTCTGCGGCGTCCATGTGAAGCTGGCACGGGAGAGACGGAAACGGTCGGTCGCCGTCATGACGACCTTGTCGCCGGAGAACTGCATCTTCACGCCGGTCAGCACCGGGCGGCTCTCCTCGCGGGAGACCGCCACCGAGGCCTGGCCGATGGCATGGGCGAACGTGTCGGCGTCGACCTGGCCGAGCTTCGCCGGCACGATCGGCAGATCCGGGTATGCGGTCTCGGGCATGAGCTGCAGCGAGAACGACGACTTGCCGGAGGTGATGAGCAGCTTGGAGCCCTCGGTGCTCAGGTAGGCCTTCTCTCCCGGCAGGCTCTTGGCGATGTCGGCCAGAAGCTTGCCAAGGACGACCGCGGTTCCCGGTTCGTCGATGCCGGCCTCGATGTGATGTCGGGCGGAGACCTCGTAGTCGAATGCGGAAAGCTGCAGCGTTCCGTCGATGGCCTCCAGTTTTACACCGGAGAGAATGGGCGTCGTAGGGCGAGCGGGGATGACGCGTGACGTCCATGCCACGGCATCGGCAAGCGCTGCGGAGTCGATTTCTGCCTTCATTGCTGTTGTCCCTTAATGTTTTCGTTGGGTGTGATGGAATCTGACTTCATTGTATGTGGTGTTCACAGGTCAGGTGATAACTATCCCCAGAGTTGTGCATGGGGATTCATTGTGATGATTGTCATCTGAAGTATATAACCAAGTAATCGTCATAATAAGCGCTGTGGATAATGTGGATAAGTCGCGGATTCGTTGCGCCTCCGCGGTTTTCCACATTGCCTTTACTGTGGATAACTTTGGGATGGCCTGTGGATAACTTACCCGGTTTTCCACGCTTGCGGTAAATGCCTAATTTTTCAACATTTTCGACCGATTTTTCCACGGCTTATCCGCCGGTTTTCCACAGCAAAAGCAGTGGTTATCCACGGGCTTTCGCCGATGAAGTGGATAACTATGTGGATAACTTTGCACAAAAAAATTGCGCCTCCGGCGTGTTGAAATCCCCAATCCCGCACGTAGTGTGGATAACCCATCTCCCGCAATCGACGACAATGCGCCGGCCGGCCCCTGCGGACATCAACGCCCACGGAATTGGCCTCCACGGAAACGGCACTCTTCCCCCGGAAACGGTACGTCACGGCCAAGAGAACAACCCTACGACGAGTATTCCTCCGCGCTTTCCTGCATCCAAAGCGCTTTCCCATCCAACGAGAGCGCGCACCCTTAAATCGTTTTATGCCCCCGGATTGGAATGGCGTTTGATACGCCCGGTCAGCTCGTTGACGTAGTTGTACACCTCGCGTTTCTGCGCCATGCCGGCCTGGATCTTCTTATAGGCGTGCATGACCGTGGAATGGTCCCTGCCTCCGAAGATCTCGCCGATGTCGACCAGCGACAGGCTGGTGAGCTCGCGCGTCATGTACATGGCGATCTGCCGGGCCAGCGCCACGTTCTTCGCGCGCCACGGGCCGACGAGGTCGTCGAACGACAGCTGGAAGTAGGCGGCCACCTGGGTGATGATGTCGGTCGGCTTGATCTCCACCTCGGTGGTGAAGAAGTCCTGCAGCGTCTGCTCGGCCAGCATCCTCGTGATCGGCTGGTGGTTGAGGCTCGCCATGGCGCTCACGCGCGTGAGCGCGCCCTCCAGCTCGCGCACGTTGTCCGTGACCTGCTCGGCGATGAGACCGAGCACGTCGTCGTCCACCTCGAGGTTGGTGATCTGCGCCTTCATCCGCAGGATGGCGATTCGCGTCTCCACGTTCGGCGGCTTGACCTCGACCGACAGGCCCGACTCGAACCTCGAGATCAGGCGCTCCTCGAAGCCCTTGAGCTTCTTGGGCGCCACGTCGGATGCGATGACGATCTGCTTGTTGGCATCATGCAGCGTATTGAACGTGTGGAAGAACTGCTCGAGCGTCGCCTCCTTGCCGCCCAGGAACTGGATGTCGTCGATGAGCAGCACGTCGACCTCGCGGTAGCGGCGGTTGAACTCGGCCATCAGGCTGTTCGACTGCGCCTCGTTCTGCAGCGATTCGATGAACTCGTTGGTGAACTCCTCGGAATTCACGTACCGCACCTTCAGCGCGGAGTTCTCGCTCAGTGCATAGTTGCCGATGGCGTTGAGCAGATGGGTCTTGCCCAGGCCGGAGCCGCCGTACACACACAGCGGGTTGAACGAGCGTCCCGGCGCCTCGGCCACGGTCATGGCCACGGTGCGTACGAAGCGGTTGGAATCGCCGGGCACGAACGTCGAGAACGTGGCGTTGCGGTTGAGATGCGTCTCCTCGTCACGGGCCACCTTCTGGCCGCCCACCGGCACGCCCGGGATCGGGATGGCGCGCTCGCCGGCCGCCCCGGTGACGGGTACGTCGGCGAAGTCGTCCAGCTTCTGCTGCACGAACTTGCCGCCGTACGGCGGGTTGCCGAATCCGCGGGGCCGCGGTCGGGGCTTCGGCTTCGGACGCGCCGGCGACTGCTCGGCGCCGGCAGGTTTCGCGGCGCCGGCGGGTTTCCGCGGTGCCGTGTCGGTCCTGCCGGTGCCGTCGTCGCGACGGTCGCGGCCTTCGGACGGCCGTTCATCGGCGTCCTGCCGGGGCTTCCTCCGGGCGGGGGAATCCTGGGGCTTGCGCGGGGCGTCGATCTTGATGAGCGGGGTGAGCGGGACTCCGCCGTTGGCCGCCTGCAGCGCCTCCAGGATGACGTCCTTGCTTTCCACGGTCTTGCGCGTGAACTCGTTCGACGCGTTGAGCACGATCATGGAATCGAATACACCGACGGGGGTAATATCCTCGATGCAGCTGATGTCACGCGCGCTGAGGCTGTCGTCATGACGCAGGCTGCTGCATGCCGTGGTCCAGATACGGGACGCATCCTCGGCAGATGACGTGGCGTCGTTCCGGGCCATTGCTGCTCCTTCCTGTCGGTGCTGATTCAGATACACTTTTATACGCCCTTCAAAACAAGTTATCCACAAGCTCGCGTGTTGAAAACACTGGATTGTGAATAACAACGCTGTAGTTTGTGGATAACACGGGTGCCGTTTGTGGATAACTTATCTGTGAAAATCGCCGGAATTTCAGCGATTTGGACGAACCACCCAAGTTATCCACATTCGGCATTGTGGATAAATGTGGATAACGTGAACAACTTTGTGAATGTTCCATGACCGCAGGGTTGCCGGCGGGTTTGACTACGTACAGGGAGCCGTGTACTCTAGAACAGCTTGACTCATGAGGAGCCGCGCTTTAGCACGGCCAAAAACACCGGGAGCAAATATTATGAAGAGGACATTCCAGCCTAACAACCGTCGTCGTCACATGAAGCACGGATTCCGTGCCCGCATGCGCACCCGTTCCGGCCGCGCGCTCATCAACCGCCGTCGCAACAAGGGCCGCAAGGTTCTTTCCGCCTGAGATTCCACGACGGCAACGCAACGTTAGCTAGTCGGTAGACCGCAGACCAGAGAATCACCGGTTACTGAATGGAACGGCTGAAAAGCCACCGCGACTTCGTCGGCGTATTGAAAACCAGGGCCAAAGTATCCAGCAAGGATCTTGTGGTCCATTTTCATGTTCGCGGCCGGGAGGCGGGCGATGGCGCAGGGACCCGCAGGGCGGGCGTCTCCGATCTTGGATCGGGGCGGCGCCTCGGGCTGGCCGTATCCAAAGCGGTGGGTAACGCGGTGACCAGGAACGCCGTCAAGCGCCGCTTCCGCGTATTGGCCCGGCAGCACGAATCGCTGCTGCCGGACTCATGCGACGTGGTCATGCGCGCCAAGCCGTCCACCGCAGGGGCGGAGTTCGCTTCGCTCGACCGGCAGGTGGAGACGCTGTTCGCGCGTGTGGCGCACCGGGTGGCGAAGACCGCGGCGTCCGAGGGGCGACCGGGCCGGGGCGTCCGGCCGGAGGACGGGGTCAGGCCATGAGCATCGTGGCCGGGGCCATGGTCGGGGCGATACGCTGGTATCAGCGCAGAATATCGCCGTTGTTCGGCCCGTGCTGCAAATACTATCCTTCCTGCTCGCATTATGCCGTGACCGCGGTCTCCCGTTTCGGGGCGTTCCGCGGCGGCATGCTCGCCGCGCTCAGGCTGCTGCGTTGTCGCCCTTGGAGCGTCGGGGGAATAGACGACGTTCCCCAACAATTTTCCCTGTTCTATCGTTTTTCGTGGTCCAAGGCCCATGAGGAGCCTCGACTGACGCCACTGAACTACGAGGAGACATCAACGGAGCTTAGCAATCGTAGTGATCACAGTGATGCCTCCGTTCCTTCCGCTCCGTCGAACATGTAAGGAGGCAAATCCGTGACACCGTTGAATCAGAACGTGTTCTATCTGGACAACGCCAGTTTCTTCGCGTTCTTCTATAAGATCCTGTACCCCATCGAGTGGCTGATGACCCATCTGCTGGTCATCTTCCACAAGGCGCTGACGTTCCTTGGCTTCAAGGACGGCCCGGGCGCCGCATGGTGGATGTCCATCGTGCTGCTCGTGATTTTCGTGCACCTGTGCATCCTGCCGATCTTCGTGCGGCAGATGAAGTCCATGCAGAAGATGCAGGCGCTCCAGCCCAAGCTGCAGCACATCCAGGCCAAGTACAAGGGCAAGAACGATCCCGCCAGCCGTGAGGCGCAGCAGCGCGAGACCATGAAGCTCTACCAGGACATGGGCGCCAACCCGGCCGGCTCCTGCCTGCCGCTGCTCATCCAGTCGCCGATCTTCATGACCATGTTCTACGTGCTCTCGTCCGTGAGCTACGTGGCCCGCGGCGTCAAGGCCCCGTACGGTGCGTTCACCGTCGAGGTGGCCAAGGACTTCGAGGCCACGCACGTGTTCAACGTGTCGCTCGCCAGCATGTTCTCCACGTCCGGCTCCAGCGCCCGCATCACCATCGGCGTCTTCATCGCGCTCATGTGCGGCCTCATGTTCCTGCAGCAGTACTACAACCTGCGCCGCAACCTGCCGCGCGAGTCCATGCACGGGCAGCAGTACAACATGCAGCGTTCGATGATGTTCATCTTCCCGCTGATGTACATCTTCTCCGGTGCCACGTTCCCGTTCGGCGTGCTCGTGTACTGGCTCACCAACAACGTGTGCAACCTCATCCGTACCATCTGGCAGGTCGAGCACATGCCCACGCCGGGCTCCCCGGCCGCCGAGACCCGCGCCCGCCGCGTGCGCAAGCGCGAGGAGGAGCGGCGCAAGCGCAAGGGACTGCCGAGCGTCGAGGAGGAGGCCCTCGCCAAGGCCAAGGCCGCCGAGGCCGAGCGTGCCGAGAAGGGCCACCAGCGTCAGCAGCCCAACCGCAGGAAGAACAAGAGCAGGAAGAAGCGCTGACGTTCCACGTGGAACACGCCGACGTCGCGTCGTTCCCGTTCCTCGCCGGAACGGCGACGGTTCCGCGATGGGTCCTCCGGATACGTTCCGGGGGATTCCCGCGGTCCCGCCGCCGTACATGACCCGCCGGACTACGTACTTTTCCACGTCCCGGCGCGTGTTCGGTGTGGTGTTGCGGGACCGGTGCGATTACACTGGTCGGTATTGCGCGATTTGTAAGGAGTTTCAATGTCTCAAGCGGATGAGAGGACGATCGATCAGCTCAATGAGGAAGCTGATATCGCGGCCGACTATCTCGAGGGTCTGTTGGACATCGCCGACTACGAGGGCGATATCGAAATGGGTGTACGTAACAACCGTCCGGTCGTGCAGATCGTGGCCGACGACGATACCGACATCAAGCACCTCATCGGCCGTAACGGCGAGGTCGTGGACGCCCTGCAGCAGCTGACGCGCCTGGCCGTGCAGCAGAAGACCGGCGAGCGTTCGCATCTCATCGTCGACGTCGGTGGATTCCTCAAGCGCAAGCGCCAGCGTCTGCGCAACATGGCGCTGGACGCCATCGACGAGGTGCGCGAGACCGGCGAGCCGGTGTCGCTGGATCCGATGAACTCGTTCGAACGCAAGATCGTGCATGACGTCGTCCGCGAGGAGGGACTGAAGTCCCGTTCCCACGGCGAGGAGCCGCACCGCTACGTCACCGTCTACCGCAAGGCCAAGGCCGTCGCCGAGGATTCGGACGCCGAGACGGAGGACGACGGCGAGTTCGCCGAGGAGTGATATCACGCTTCGCAGGGGCCAGTCCGATGGGACTGGCCCCACCCATATCTCACTGGTTCCGTGGGCCTACCAGGTCGGTTTCGTGGGTCTGTTGAATCGGGTTTATGGGTCTATTGGTCGTCCGTGGGACTACTGAATCGGGTTTGTGGGTCCGCCGGGTCGCGCAACGCATGCTCGACTTGAATTTCGTGGGTCTGCCGGACCATAACGGCAGTCCGTGGGCCTATGAGTTCGGTTTTTGTGGGTCTCCCAACTCGTAATAGGGTTTTGTGGGTCCAACCTATTCAATAGTTGCAGGTCAAATCGTTCATTACGAGGTTTGTGGGTCTATGACATACGTGAGGAGACCGAAAACCCCTTCCTTATGAACGATTTTGCCAACTTTCGGATTCTTGTGGCCGTTTCGCTATCATTGACGTGATTGACAGAGGATTGAGGTATGCAATGACTGATCAGCTCGCAGGATCGCCGCTTATCGCCGAGGTACTCGGCCCGGCCGCGGAGGCGTTGGAGAAGTTCCATGACAAACTCGAGAAGGAGGGGGAGCCGCGTGGCCTCATCGGGCCCCGCGACGTGGACATCCTTTGGGAGCGTCACATCCTCAATTCGGCGGCCGTGATCCCGTTCATCCTTGATGCGCTGGGCGCACCCGGCACTGGTATGGAGGACAGGTTGGCCGCGACCGGCCGTATAGCCGACGTCGGCAGCGGCGGCGGGTTCCCCGGCATCATCGTGGCCGCGTGCCTGCCGCAGACGAAGGTCTCGCTCATCGAACCGATGGAGCGTCGCGTGGATTGGCTGAGCGAGGTCGTCTTCGAGCTCGGGCTGAAGAACGTGACGATCGTGCACGCCCGCGCCGAAGACGCACCCAGGCCCGGAGACGGATTCGACGTGGTCACGTGCCGCGCCGTCGCGCCGATGCGCAAGCTCGCCGGATTCACCATGCCGTTGCTGCATTCCGGTGGTCGGCTCGTGGCGTTGAAGGGCAGGAGTGCGCAGACGGAGGTCGACAAGGGCATGAAGCTCATCCTGCGTGCCAAGGGCGTCAATCCGCGTGTGGTCGAGGCACCCGTGGCTCCCGGCCTCGAATCCACCCACGTCGTGCTGGTCGACAGGAAATAGCGCACGTACAAGCGCGTACCCGGTGACGTCGTGCATGGACGGCGTCCAGCCCCCCGAATCGTCCCTGCCTGCCATCGATTTCGTGTCGGAGACCAGCGGGGACGACGGATGTTTCACGTGAAAAAATCGACAATCCAGGGCGCTGTTACTAGATATGGGGATGATGGTTACGGCCATCACTAGATATGGCGTTTTGTAAGTTATCCACATAGGGTGTGGATTGATTGTGGATAACTTTCGGTGATGTGGCAGGCATAATGATGCATCTGTAAAACGTTGGAATTCCAACGTTTTACAAAAGAAGGACGATTGTGGAAAACCCGAGAGATGAGGATTGTGGATAACTTATCCACAAGGTTATCCACACTTGTTCACATTCGTCCACAATGGCGTGGGAGCTTGCATTACCCTTGTGCAAGGGTGAAAATAGACTTCTAGTTACAACACAGAAGAAAGGTGAACCATGGCCAATGTTTCACGTGAAACATCATCGAAAAATGGTCGTGGCGATATCATTGAGTCCGCATCCGAGGTACTCAACCGCATATTCGGGTCGTCTTCTGGATTGGGAGCTCAGATAGTTGAACTGACCGAGCGTCGTCAACATCTCGAAGAAGAGACCTATCCTAAGCCCTCCACTATGCGCGTTATCGCCGTGGCGAATCAGAAGGGCGGCGTGGGCAAGACGACGACGGTGGTGAACATCTCCGCCGCGCTCGCCGAGGCCGGCGCGCATGTGTTGGTCATCGACATGGATCCCCAGGGCAATGCCTCGACCGCATTCAACGTGGAACATTCCTCCGGCAGCCCGTCCGTGTACGACGTGCTCGAAGGGCGCATGACCATCGGCGAGGTCCGCCGTACATGTGAGGACTTCCCGAATCTCGACGTCATCCCGTCCACCATCGACCTGAGCGGCGCCGAACTGGAGATCGCCAACATCGAGGACCGTACGATGCTGCTGCGCGACAGCATCGCCGACTATCTGAAGGAGACGGGGGAGCACTACGACTACGTGTTCATCGACTGCGCCCCCAGCCTCGGCCTCATCGTGCTGAACGCGCTGTGCGCGGCGCACGAGGTGATGATTCCCATCCAGGCCGAATACTATGCGCTTGAAGGCCTTGGCCAGCTCATGAAGACCATCGGACTGGTGCAGCAGACGTTGAACAAGCATCTCATCATCTCCACCATGCTGGTCACGATGTTCGACCGCCGTACCATCCTCAGCCAGGATGTATACGATGAGGTGAAGAAGCACTATCCCGACATCGTGCTCGACACCACGATTCCGCGCTCGGTCAAGATCGCCGAGGCCCCGAGCTTTGGCAAGACCGCCATCGCCTACGATCCGAGCGGTGCCGGTGCGATTTCGTATCGCGAGGCGGCGTTGGAGATAGCCAGACGTTCCGAGCATGTGTTGAAGACCATCGCGGCGCAGAAGAGTGGGGACTGATTATGGCAACGCGTTCACGTCGTTTGGGCAAGGGGCTTGGTGCCCTGTTCCCTACACTGCCCGGGGAGAACGAGGAGAAGAAGGAGACCGCGCCTGCGGCCAATGCGAACGATTCGTCGGCCGAGCGTCGGATTCGTCCGCGGGCGAATACGTCGACGGTCGAGACTGGAACCGCATTCGCGGTCTCCAAGGCCAATGCCGAGCGGAAGAAAAACGCTGGCGAAGAGCAGTCCGACGGTCCGGTCCGACAGACGCCGCATGCGAAGACGACGCGCAGCAAGAGCAAACGTCCGAGCATGCCGTCGCTGACCGATTCGCTGCATCCGAGCGACATGTTCTTCGGGGGAGAGGACTCTTCGGCCGCCGGCACCGTGCCCGCATCGGCGTCGGTGCATTCGGCCGCGGACTTCACCGCCCCTACCGGCGTACGGCCGGAACCGGTGCATGACGACTCCACTCCGGAGAAGAAGGACGCCGCCTCGGAGCCGTCGCATGGCGCTGCCGACGCCGACGACGCCAGCGACACCGAAATGCGACCGGTGGCCGGTGGCTACCTCGCCGAGCTCGACATCGACGACATCGTGCCGAACGACCACCAGCCCCGCCACGTGTTCAGCGAGGAGGAGCTGGATGAGCTCTCGCGTTCCATCAAGGAAGTCGGCGTGCTCCAGCCCATCGTCGTGCGCAAGCGCACCCAGCGTTCCGAGGAGACCGGCAAACTGGTGCACTACGAGCTCATCATGGGCGAACGTCGTTGGCGCGCCACGCGCCGTGCCGGGCTGGACGTCATTCCGGCCATCGTCAAGACGACCGCCGATGACGACATGCTGCGTGACGCCCTGCTGGAGAACCTGCATCGTGTGGCGCTGAATCCGCTCGAAGAGGCCGCCGCCTATCAGCAGATGCTCAACGAATTCGGACTGACCCAGGAGCAGCTGTCCAAGTCGGTGTCGAAGTCCCGTCCGCAGATTGCCAATACGCTGCGTCTGCTGCAACTGCCGTCCGGTGTGCAGAAGAAGGTGTCGGCCGGCGTGCTGAGCGCGGGTCATGCCCGTGCGCTGCTCAGCCTCTCCACTCCCGAGGAGATGGAGAAGCTCGCGGACAGGATCATCGCCGAAGGGCTTTCCGTCCGTGCCACCGAGGAGATTGTCTCTCTGGCGTCGTCGAAGCGCAGTGACAAGAAGAAGCGTGCGAAAAAGCCCGACATCTGGGCGAATTCCCCGGCGCTGCATACGCTGGAGAACCGGTTCGACACTAAGGTCGCCATCAAGGGCACCGCCAAGCGGGGCCGTATCGAAATCAGCTTCGCCTCGGAGGAGGACTTCAACCGCATCGTCGCGTTGCTGGGGGAGGAGGGCTCGAAGAAGCCCGGCTCCGACGGCTGGGTGTGACGCCATGGTGATGTGATGAACCGGGCGGGATGTTTCACGTGAAACATCCCGCCCGTTCTGTTTCACGCGGACAGCGTGCCGTCTCGACCATGCCCGCCTTGATGCTCGACTATTCGGTGATTCCGACTCTATCGAGCGGCGCATCATCCGCCGGCAGCAGATCGTAGGGCATCTGCTTCTTCACACAGTAGAACACGAGTAATGCGAGTATGAACGTGACGGACTGCGGAATCAGCAGTGCGAACACGACGATTACGAACACCGCCGTCCGTGCCGCGTAGAACAGCACGCGCCGCCAGCCGGAACGCGGCCTCGTCTCGCACGTCATGTGCGTGAACCAGCCACCGAGCGTGCTCCCGCCACGCAGCCACGGCATCAGCAGTTCGAAGATGAGCAGCGAGACCAGCATCACCACGTCGGAGAACGCCACCTCATTGCCGAACACGTGGCCGACGGGCGGAATCGCATGCCACGTCGTGATATCGTGCACCACCGTTATGTCGTAGATAATCGTGGCCAGCGCGGTCACCGGCATCGCAGCGGCTATGACGACCGTCAGATCGATGATGTACGTGATGCAGCGACGCAGGAACCCCGGGCGCGTCACCGTCGTCAGATCGTGCGAGCGCGGCGGCACGAGACGGTCGAACAGTCCGGCCGCGGCATAGCCGAGCATCGCGCCCAACGTGTTCGTCATCAGGTCATCCACGTCGAACAGCCGATACGAGCACGGGTAGAAGCCGAGAAATCCCGTCAGCTGCAGCGTCTCTATCATCAGACTCGTCGCGAAGCCGACCGGCAGCGCCACGGCGATCGGCCAACGGAACACGCGGCCCATGATGAAGCCAAGCGGCAGAAAGAACACGACGTTCAGCGCAATCTGCATGATTGCGGACAAGCCGTCGGTGCGGATGTCGCCGATGAACTGCAATGGGTTGAGTTGCGGGGTGAGATGATGCGCGGCGCAGTAGGCGGCAGCATCCTCCGGCATCGGATACAGCGTGAAACAAAGCAGACCGATGGCATACAGCACCGTGCTATACGCGACGAGCGCCTGCGAAAAACGGATGCGGTTGTATCCGTGGTACAGCAGCGCGAGCACCGGCACCGTAAGCACCGCCGACACGAACGGCCACAGCACGACCGCCAGCATGAACGGCCGGCTGAAATATGCGATGTATCCCATGGGTCTTTCTTGTTCTCCTTCATTCTCCGATTCCCGTTGCCCCACGTAGCGACGGCCATACGGCACAATAGTGGCCATTCGCATCGCCCGGCATCGATCGGAAGGATGATGTATGCGGCCGGAGTGCGGATGGTTCATCCCGCAGACCGATGGAGGACCGGACATCAAACCCCTAGCCTCGGAACCATGAACGCAATGACAATGACACAGCAATCCCCGTGCCCCGCACCGGCGGCCCAGTCGGTGCAGCCCCGACTCCGGCAGTCGAACCAGTGGTCGCCGATACTCGGAGCGCACGATCTCGTGATGGACTACACCGCCACATCCGTTCCGGGTACCCCAATCGGCAGGCATATGCTCGCCCTGGATCACGTGGACTTTGCACTGGGGGAGGGCGAGACGGTGGCCGTTATGGGACCGTCCGGCTCCGGCAAATCAACGCTGCTTCATGCGCTCGCCGGCATCATCCGTCCGACCGCCGGAACCGTGACGTTCCGTGGCGTGGACATTGGAACCATGAGTGACGCCGACCGCACCAAGCTGCGTCGCAACGCCTTCGGCTTCGTGTTCCAATCCGGCCAGCTATTGCCCGAGCTGCCGGCGGTGGAGAACATCGCCCTGCCGATGATGCTTGACGGCATGCCATACCGCGCCGCAACGGACATGGCCATGCTCTGGCTCGAGCGCATGGGTCTCAAGGCGCTCGCCACGCACCGGCCCGGCGAGATGAGCGGTGGCCAGATGCAGCGCATCGCCATCGCCCGCGCGCTTGCCGTGAAACCCGCCGTGGTGTTCGCCGACGAGCCGACCGGCGCGCTCGACCAAGCCACCGGCCGCGAGGTCATGGGCATGCTCATGGCCGCCGCGCACGACAACGGCGCGGCCGTGGTCGTCGTCACCCACGACCCGAACGTGGCCGCCTTCTGCTCGCGTACCGTGACCATGCGGGATGGGCGACTGTGCCAGCCGGCATCCCGCCCCGACGCGAACGTCGAGTTCGAGCCGATGGGAGCCGCATGATGAGCACGCTTGCACTCTGGCGTCTGTTCCATCGGCCCGGTCGGTCGAGCACGTCCGGGCACACCTCGGCATTGGCCATCATCGCGTTCGCCGCGGCCACGGCCATCTTTCTCACGGTGCTCGGCGGCGTGCACGGTTTCGTGTGGCGTGCCTCCGCCGACCACACATTCGGATGCATGCTCAATGAAACGGTGTGCCAACCCGGCACGTTGGACGTCTGGCGGCATCGGGTCGACAGCCCCACCGATCCGGCATCGGACGCCTCCGGATACGTGATGCTCGCCGGATTCGCCTGCACGCTGCTCGTCGTGCCGTTCGCGGCGCTCGCCGGTTCCGCGGCCCGATTGGCAGCATCCCGACGCGATGCGCGCCTCGCCGCCTTGCGACTGGCCGGCGCCACCACCGGTCAGGTGGTCCGTCTCACCGCGCTCGATGCCGCCGGCCAGGCCCTGGTCGGTTCGTTCATCGGTGTGCTGGGTTACTGCGCGCTCATGCCGCTGATCATGCTGCTACGCTTCCAGAATGAGCGGTTCACGTTCGAACAGCTCTGGGTCGGGATTCCGGTCCTTGCCGCCACCGTCGCGGGCGTCGCCGTGCTGGCGCTGGTCTCCTCGCTGATGACGTTGCGCCGCGTGGCCATCACGCCATTGGGCGTCACCAGTCGTGTGGCGGGCCCGTTACCGTCCGCGCGACGCGCGGTGATGTTCGTCCTCGCAATGCTCGTCGCCGTGATCATATTCAAAAACCCGGCCATGCTGGCACGCTTCGGCCTAGGCGGGGTGATGCTTTACGCCGTGGTGATTGGGTTTGTGCTGCTTTGCTTCGCGCTGTTCAACCTCATCGGGTCGTGGGTGGTCACGGCCCGCGCCAAGTCCAAGGTCCGCCGTCCCAAGGATGCTGCGACCATGATTGCCATGCGTCGCATCCTTGACAATCCCAAGCGTGCCTGGCGTAATGTCTCCGGCATCGCGCTGGCCGTGTTCATCGCCGGCATCACGTCGATCTGCGGCTTCCTCGGCTCGGCTGCGTCGGCCGGCAGTCCGAACGATCCGTCGACCATGTTTCTGCGCGACATCGGCACCGGCGGACTGCTGACGCTGGTGTTCGCCGCCGTGCTTGCGGCTGTCAGCTCAGGTGTGATGCAGGCCGGCAGCGTCTACGATCAGGTGAACGAATACCGTATGCTCGTGCTGGAAGGCACGGATGTGAAGACCCTGAACCGTGCGAGATTCATCGAGGTGCTCACGCCGCTCAATGTCGTGGTGATTGTGGGCGGCGGCTGTTCGATGCTGCTTATGGCGCCGTTGTTCGCCTTGGCGATGGCCCAGCCGGCTACGCTGCTGAGTTTCCTCGGCGGCCTCGCGCTGTGCTATGCACTGGTCGCGGTCGGCGCATTCGCCTCCAACCGTGTGGCAACCAATCTCAATCTGACCGATTACCGCGCCGACGACTGATTAAGACGTATGGGATATGGAATCCCGTCGTTGTTTCACGTGAAACACTCGTGATTGCCGATGGCTCCGTTTCTGCCTCATCATGGGTTTTCTGCCTCATTTTCACGTACAGTGAGGCAGAAAATCTCTTCATGATGCAGAAACGGATGCCGCGCATCTGTCCCGGTCCTTTGTGTTTCATCACCATCCGCCATGTACTTGGGGGCTGTCAATCATATTTTTGTCAAACTCCTTGCCGGCCATGTCTATGATGGAGCATTCCGTCAGGCGATTATGGAGAAGTTCCGTCCACTGGTGAAAAAAGCCTTGAAGAGGTATCTCAATGACCAGGTCAACGATCGTCTGAAGGCCGCATTGGGGGCGGACGATATCAGAATCAGTTCCGGCGGCGATGCACAGTCGGAATCCGATGAAAACCCCGACGACAATGCGCCCGCCGAATCTGAACCGGATGATGGGATTGTCACGACGGAGGAGGAGATTGCCGCATATCGCATCATCAAGGCGATTGCGTGCAGTGAGGCCGACCCGGAACGCATCACCATGCGTGACTCCAAGAGTTATTGCGCCGTCTTTTTGGATGACAATAATCGCAAGCCGGTTGCCCGGCTGTTCTTCAACACCAAGCAAAAATACATCGGCTTGTTCGACGAGAACAAGAAGTGCGAGCGATATCCCATCGATAACTTGAACGGCATCTATCTGTACGCCGAGCAGATTCGCGCCGAGGTGCAGTGTTTGCTGCAGTAGTCATTTCGCATACATGCCGTATGCCATATCGGAATCCCGTCGTTGTTTCACGTGAAACAACGACGGGATGATGGCGGATGTTTCACGTGAAACATCCGCCATACGGGCTATGCGTGGGAATCGATGAGATACGTCTGGGCGTCGAGGGCGGCACGGCAGCCCATGCCGGCGGCGGAGATGGCCTGACGATATACGGAATCCGCATTGTCGCCGGCGGCGAAGACACCGTCCGCTGACGTGCGCGTGGAGCCGCCGTCCACGCGAATCGTCCCATCGTCGTTCTTCTCCACGGCGTCGCCAAGGAAATCCGTCTGGGGGTCATGGCCGATGGCCACGAACACGCCGTTGGCGGGAATGGTCCTGACGCTGTCATCGACCGTGTCGGTCAGTTCGACCTCGGTGGCGCCGGACTGGTCGTCGCCATGGATCGCGGACACGACGGCGTTCATGGCGAGCGTGATCTTCGGATTCTGTCGTACACGGTCCACCATGATCTGCGAGGCGCGGAACTCATTGCGACGATGCACCAACGTGACCGACGAACCGAAGCGCGAAAGGAAGTCCGCCTCCTCCATGGCCGAATCGCCGCCGCCGACGACGACGATGGGCTTGTTGCGGAAGAAGAACCCGTCGCACGTAGCGCAGTAGGAGACGCCGCGGCCGGAGAACTCCTCCTCGCCGGGGACGCCAAGCTTGCGCGGCTGCGAGCCCGTTGCGACGATCACCGTCCGTGTCTGATAGGTTTTGCCGGAATCGGTGCGCAACGTTTTGACGTCGCCATCGAAATCGACGGATACGACATCGTCCTGCACCAGTTCGGCGCCGAACTTCTTCGCCTGCTCGCTCATGCGGTCCATGAGTTCGGGGCCGAGGATGCCGTCGGGGAAGCCGGGGAAGTTCTCCACCTCGGTGGTGTTGATAAGCTGGCCGCCGGGCGTCAATGCGCCGGTGATGACCAGCGGACGGTAGCCGGCCCGTCCGAGATAGATGGCCGCGGTGTATCCCGCCGGGCCGGAGCCGATGATGATGGAGTCATGAATACGCTGTTCGGTCATGGTTTCACAGTACAACGAGTGATGTCGCCATGCCGCTTCTCGTGTGATTCTGAGCGAAGGGCGTAGTCCATAGTCGAAGGAGCTTGCCTTGTCCAAAGATCCTTCGACTACGCCGCAAGCGGCTCCGCTCAGGATGACAGCAGAGACAGGCTTTGCTCAGGATGACAGTAGGGGAACAGCTACCCTTGCTCGGGATGGCAGCAGGGACGGGCTTCGCTCGGGATGACGGTAGGGACGGGGTTCGCTCGGGATAACGGTAGGGACAGGCTTTGCTCGAGATGACAGTGAGGGGAGTCTTTCGCTCGGGATGACAGCAGGGGTAGGGGTGAAAGGCGCAGCTGTGGTTAGTACACCTGCACGGAGTTGAAGTAGAGACCGCCCTCGGGAGTGGTGTCGGTCGGCACCCAGATGACGAGGTCCTGCGCCTTCACCGTCTTCGAGAGCTTCACCTCGGTGGTGCCGCCGGCGGCGAACGAGAACTCCGCGACCTTGGTGCCGCCGGTCGGATTGGCGCTGGTGGCACCCGCATACACGGCCGCCTTGCCGCCGGACTGGCGGATGGAGATCTCCAGACGGCTCACGTCCTGCGCGGACGCCAGCCGTACATACCAGCCGCGGCCGCCCTGTCCGTTGTCGCTGATGTACGTCTGCTCCGAGGTCTCATACGCGGTCGTGTTCGACGGTGTCGGGGTCGCGGTCGGGGACTGCGTGGTCTTCGACGCCGACGGGGATGAGGAGGTATCGCCCTGCGGCCATCCACCCACGTTCGACGTGTCGATTGACGGCCAGAGGGTCTTGTCGTTCTTGCTGTCCTTCGGCGAGAACAATCCCAGACCGAGCGCGGCGCCGGCGAACACGGCGGCGAGTACCACCGCGGTCACGACGATGATCACGATACGGTGCATGCGCTGCTTGCGGGCGTCGGCCGGGTTCTGCGCCGCCTCCGCGGCGTCGCTCTGCGCGACGTAGCTCTGCACGTTGCCCGACGGCGAGTAGGAAGGCGGATTCACCGGCATCTGCGGTTCGAAGCCCGCGGGGAGTGGTTCCATGACGATGGTCTTCTCGCCGGAATCGTTGGGCGGCATCTGTGGCGGAATCGACGGTGCGGGCACCCTGCCGCCATCCCCGGCGGGCATGGGCACCGGTCCGGGATTGCCGGGGACTCCGCCCGCCGCGGGCACGGGGTTCTGCCGGCCGGTGGGCGACGAGTGGCGAATCGAGGATACGTCCAGGCCCAGCGTGGGCTTCGACGAGAAATCCTTGCCCGGCAGAGGCACCTGACCGGACTGCGAGCCGAAGTAGTCCGCGGCGAATTCGTCCGGATTGACCTCGTCCACGCCCTGATGCGCGGCGAACAGCAGCTGGTTCGTGCTCCATGCGTTGTTCGGCTCCTGGGCCAGTTCCGGCTTGTTGGAGACGGTGAGGAACGATGCGGGAATCTGCACGAGATTCTCCTGCCTCGTGGGGGCCACGTCGACGAGCTGCGCCGACTGGCTCGACGAATGCGAGGCGATGACGATGTCCTTCGACGTGAGCTGTTCCATCGGCGTCCACGTGCCCAGCAGCGCCTCGAACTCGTTCAGCGTGCTGATCGGCACCGGCTTGCGGCCCTTCGGATGATGCATGCCGAGACCGCGCGTGCACAGGATGCGGAACTCCTCGGGCACGTTCTCGGGCAGCACGTTCGGCGAGACATGCGCCGCCGGATCGTATGGATGCCCGGTCAGCGCCTCGAACAGCACGCCGGCGAGCTGACGAATCGTCACGGCCTCCGAATCGGGGTTCTCCTTCGGCCCGCGCAGCGGCGCCGCCAACGCCGACGAGATGGCGGCATCGGCCAGCGTGACGTTCTGCGAGGTCAGTCGGATCACGCCCGTGCCGATGGCGCGGTGGTTCAGCCCGACCTCGCGCAGCGACTTGGCCGCTTCCGCCGTCTCGCCCACAATCGTGCGGATGGCCTCGAAGCTCAGCGAATGGTCCTTCTTGCCCGAATTGTGCGCGATGTACCGCAGCAGCGAGATGCCCGGGTCGAGGTCGGTGACGATGAGGCAGGAGC
This sequence comes from Bifidobacterium pluvialisilvae, assembly GCF_019331695.1. Classification (GTDB taxonomy): domain Bacteria; phylum Actinomycetota; class Actinomycetes; order Actinomycetales; family Bifidobacteriaceae; genus Galliscardovia; species Galliscardovia pluvialisilvae. The sequence goes on along the minus strand of NZ_JAHBBI010000009.1, from coordinate 34,280 downwards.
CCTCCTCGCTGCGCAGCTGCTGGATCGGCGTGAACCGGGGGTTATGCGTCAACGCCAGCGACGAGGCTATCTCGTTCGCGTTCTTCGCCACGACGGCATCGGTGATGAGGAACAGCTGGCAGTCCTTGGCCATGGCACTGTCGTTGGCACGCCACACATACAGTCCCGGCTCCTCACGCAGGCTCTGCACCAGCGTGTAGCGGTCGATCAGGGTGTCTCCAAGTCCAGGCTTCATGGTGTCGCTCTTCTCATATGCAAATATTGTTCGCGCGGGGATATCGGCTGTAGATATTCTATAAGCGGGAGTGCCCGAGGACGTGCTCCGCCCGGAAACTGCCGACGAATCCGTTACACTTGCCGCATCGGCGGCATCCGCCGCCTCTCCCAACGGTTCGAGTACTTCGGTGGCCTCGCCCGTCCGGGCGTTGCCGTCCGTCTGCGCATTGTGAGGACGCGCATGCTCCGGCACGTGACTGGCGGCATGCTCGGGATTATGTGCGGCGGGCAGGGCATCGTCACTGTGCGTGCCGGCTACCGCAGTGCCGACCCCCGTCGCATTCGCGGTCTCCGCGGCCGGCGCCGGGGACACGGCCGCGCCGCGGTGCAGCAGCCTGGCCGTCACCGTGCGCATGAGGTCGGTGAACTCGGTCACGCGCAGCACCACCAGCATCAGCGCATACACGAGTGCGATGACCACGGTCAGCACCATGCAGATGATGACCGAGTCAACCCAGCTCATGCGTCCGTCGTCCGGTCCGACGACCACGCCGAGCATCGCCATCAGCGGATTCGACAGCACCCTGCATACGATGCCGGCCACGACGGCGGCCACCAGCGCCTTGAGATGCATGACGGTGATGCGACGGCCATCAAGACGGCCGCCCATACGTTTACGCAACCGCAGGAAGATGAACGGCAGCGTGACGATATACGCGATGCTCAACGACAGGCCCACAAGCGTCGCCCACATGCGCGGCGGCAGCAGCATGATCGCCGGAATCAGGAACGCCAGCTGCACCGCGTTGTTGAGCAGCGCGCACATGAACGGGCTCTTGCCGTCCTCGTACGCGTAGAACGTGCGCTGGATGAGCAGGAAGTCGCTGATGAACACCAGACCCACCGACAATCCGACCAACGGCCCGGCGATCAGCAACGCGTCATGCACGTTCACCGACGGCAGCAGCGCGCGGATGATCGGCACCGGCATGGCGATCAGCGCCGCCGAGAAGAACATCATCATCAGTCCCACGCTGCGCAGCGACGAGCTCAGGTCGGCGCGCGCGGTGTCGACGTCGTCGTCGCTGATCGCGCGCGACAGCTTGGGGAACACCGCCGTCGTGATGGACACGGCGATGAGCGAATACGGCAGGATGTACAGCGAGTACGCGTACTGGTACGAACCGTTGCCGGCGATGCCCAGCAGGTCGTGGCCCGCGTGCGGCGCGCCCGTGTTGATCTGCGACGTCACCATGCCGATGACGAGGTTCAATACCGTCAGCGCGAGGCTCCACACGGCCACCTTGCCCATGGACCGCAGCCCGATGCCGTGCAGTCCCCAGCGGATGCGGTACTTCAGCCCGATGCGCAGCAGGGGGATGAACAGCACGAGGGCCTGGAACGCCACGCCCAACGTCCATGTGCCGGCCGTGAGCATCACCTTGTCGGTGGTCCAGAAGTCCATCGGCTGCATGGCGGCGTTCCCGAACAGTCTGATGAACATGATGAAGCCGGCGCAGCTGATGATGTTCGCGAATACGGAGCTCCACGCGTACGTGGCGAACCGTCCCTTCGCGGCCAGGATCTGGCCGAGCAGCAGATACAGTCCGTAGAAGAATATCTGCGGCATGCACCACAGCGTGAACGCGTTCGCCAGCGCACGCTGCTCCGGCGCCCAGTTGGGGTTCACGTACAGTCTCGTGACCACCGGGGTGAGCAGCATCATCACGGCCGTGATGCCGAGCAGCAGCGCGATGGACACGGTGATGAGCTTGCTGAGTCGTTCGTTCGCGTCCTTGTGCTTGAGCGTGCGTACGATCTGCGGTACGAGCACGGCGTTGAAGATGCCGCCCGAGACCAGCGTGAAGATGACCTGCGGGATCATCGATCCGGTCTGGTATGCGTTCGCGGCGATGCCGGTCGTGCCGATGGCCGCCGCGAGGAGAATCGAACGAATCTGGCCGGTGACGCGGGAGGCCGCCGTACCGATGGCCATGATCAGCGAATTGCGTCCTACGGAATTACTCATTCGTCGGGATCCTTTATGCGATGGAATTGCCGCCAGAGTCCGAAAGCGCCCAGGAGGAAGGCCAGCGCGAGGATCGCGTAGCCGCTCCAGTCGTTGATCTGCAGCACGCTGGTCACGTGGGCGGACGTGGACGTGCCGAACGTCCTGCCGTCGCGGTCCTGCAGCTGGATGATGACGTTCGCCGAACCGGAGCTGAGAATATGCACGTTCACCGTGGACTGCACCTCGGCATGGGGAAGCACCACCACATCGGTGTCGTCCGCCGATGCGGTGATCTGTTCGGATGTGGTCCGCGCCGTGAACCTGATGTGCACCGGATACGGATGGTCGTTCGCGATGGTGATGGGCATTTTCGCGCTTTGGCTGACGATGTTGATGGAGTCCGGCTGCGCGACCGAGATGCCCGCGTACAGGCCGTTGTTGAGCTGCCGGGCCGCGCGCGTCATGATGGAGTTCTGCACGGTGAACGAACTGAACGATTTGATGGCCAGGTCGCGGTAGGCGTTCTCCACCGATTGCATCCAATGCTCCGCCGTGTTGGTCCTGTCGTTGTTGTTGGCATTGCCGTCGGCGTTCGGCCGGTCCGTGACGACGACCGATGCCGCGAACCGGCGGATGCCGGCCTGTGAGCTCGTCAGCGATTTGATGTGCGTGGCGAATTCCTCGGCGTCGCTGCCGCCGAGCTTCTTCACGGCCTTCGAACGCTGCTCGGCCTGGGCGGACGACACGTACGGCTGCGCCTTGAGGAGGCTGGCCAATCCGTCGAGTTTGAGCCAGGAGCAGGATTCCAGTTTGGAGACGAGCGTGTCGACCGACGCCGTGTTCGGCGACTGCCCGAGCGAGACGAGCAGCGTGCGCGACTCATACGGGGCCTCCCGCTGGTAGAACGCGCTTTGCGCCACGAACCGGGCCAGACGCCCGGATTCGGTGTTCTCGGCCGTCGCGTCCGTGGACGTGGCGTTGCCCTGCGCCAGCGTGGAAAGCTCCTTCTGCGTGTTGAGCACGGTGATGTCGCCGGCGCTCGTGGGCACGACCATCTTCGACGTGTGCACCGCGTCGGGCGTGTCCGGGTCGTATCCGGATTCCGCCACGACGGCCGAATACCCCTGCTGTCGGGCGGCGGCCAGCGATTCGGTCGTCCAGGCGGCGCGACTCTGCCATGCGATGGCCGTGGGGGCGTCCGCCTTGTCGTTGCCGATGGCCGTGCGGTACAGGTCCGCGCCGCTGCTCGCGTTCCAGCGCGACGGCGTCAGGCCGGCGGATTTCCAATCGTATTGCGAGGCGGTCTGCGCCTGATACGCCAGGTCGAACCCGTACGGCTGCATGATGGCCGCCACCGTCGGTTTGGTGTCGAACGTCTGGAGATACCCCGGGTCGCCGATCACCTGGATGGACCGGTGCTTGCGCAATACGCCCGCCAGCGCCTCCTGGCCGCTCGCCGCATCGTCGCTGATGGACGTGACCGTCGCGCGTGAGGCGGCCGTGTCGGCGTCGGCGTGCGTCAGCAGCCGTGAGACCGCCGTGTCGCTGGTCTTCCATTGCGATGTGGTCAACGGCATGGCGATGACCACGTTCAGATTCGGCGTCGCATGGGAGGACAGTCCGTCCCTTGTGCGGGTGACGAACGAGTGGACCGACGCCAGTTCGGTGTCGTCCGAGCCCTCCGTATAGATGATGTTCAGCGGTTTCGGCCCCCATGAGGTGAACTGCTGCATGGCGTCGCTGTCGGCCGACGAATGCACGATCACCGTTTTCGTGGCGCCGACGTCGAGCGCGTCGACCTTCGTGGAGCCCAACGATACGTCCATCCAACGCAATACGGGGCTGATGTCGTCATAGTTCTTATCGGCCCACGCCTGCATGAGTTCGCTGGAGTCGAACGAGAAGTTCGGGTCGGTGAGGATGCGGACGTTGCCCGCCGTGAGCTTTCTGCCGGTGTTGTTCGTGACGGAGATGACGGCGGTATAGTCGTCCTTGCCGTTGATGGTCGTGCTCGTGTTGTCCTCGATACGGAGGCTCACGCCCTTCTGGGACGTCGTCGTATCGACGGACGCGGCGTTGGAGACGCCGGCGTTCGACGCGTCGTCCATCGCCCATGCCGGGCGTATGCCGACGGCGGCGCACATCACGCCCATGCAGATGATCACCCAGACGCACATGAATATGCGACAACGCCGCAGCGGCGACGTCCCGCCACGGCCGGTGCAATGTCCGGTTGGTGTACGCAAAATCTTTTACTTCCTGTGCTTCCGGGCATACAGCCACGCAATCCTACGTTCGTTAGGATAGCTCAGGACATCGTTCAAATCATCAAAATCCACCCAAATCGCGTCTTCGGCCTCATGGTCGGGATCGCCTTCGACGGTGAGTTCACCACCGATCATGCGCAATGCGTAATGGTGGACCAGCTTGTGCACGCGCTGCGCCGTGCCGGTGAACCAGTAGTCGATGGTCGCGATGGACGTGATGACCTCGCCGAGGATGCCGGTCTCCTCGTGGACCTCGCGCACGGCTGTCTGCTCCGGGGTCTCGCCCTTCTCGATATGGCCTTTCGGCAGACACCATTCCAAATGTCCGGAACGGGAATGACGGGCGATGATGGCGACGCGGTTGTCTTCGTCGAAGATCAGGCCGCCGGCGGAGTATTCACGCACGACGGGCAGGTCGCGGGTGTCAAGCGAGGCGAACTTGGTCGGCTGCGTCTGCTTCTTCGCCATGATGGCGGGCGTCGGCCGGGGCGGGATCGGACTGTCCTCCACCTCGCGCGAGTCGATACGGTTCTCGACGAATTCGACTTCTCCCTCAGGCAACCGCAATGTGGCCCTTTGTCCATATTGTGGCGTCTCGGAGCTGTACAACGGGCGTGGTCCGGCCTCCTCGAACACATCGACATAGGCCTCGGAAACCCCGTCATTTTGGGTATAACTCGCCGAAGAACTGGCGGCGCGGGCCATCATGCGCGCAACATCTCCGGGAGTAGTCATACCTCTTACAATACGCAAAACAATGTGCAGGTGGGGTAACGGTAAGCTTGATTGCGCAAAGCGAAAGGAGCGAGCGTGGGATTTACGGTATGGCCGGAGGCCATCGAACTGGGAGAGCTGTTCAACGAGCACGGGTACGAACTGGCGCTGGTCGGCGGCCCCGTGCGCGATCTGCTGCTGGACAGGCCGTCGCACGACCTGGACTTCTGCACCTCGGCACGGCCCGAGGAGTTCGAACCCATCCTGCGCAAATGGGGCCACGGCTTCTGGGACATGGGTCGCAAGTTCGGCACGCTCGGCGCGATGAAACGCCGCGCCGACGGCAGCGAGATCGGCGTGGAGGTGACGACCTATCGCTCCGACACCTACGACCCGGACTCACGCAAGCCCGAGGTGAACTACGGCGACAGCCTCGAAGGCGACCTCTCCCGCCGCGACTTCACCGTCAACGCCATGGCGCTGCGCGTGCCGCAATGCGAGTTCGTCGACCCGTTCGGCGGCGCCAACGACCTCAACCGCAGGATTCTGCGTACGCCGGTCGATCCGCGGCAGTCGTTCGACGACGACCCGCTGCGCATGATGCGCGCCGTGCGGTTCGTGGCCCAGCTCGGCTTCCGCATCGAACCGGAGACCGCCGAGGCCATCACCACCATGACCGACCGCATCTCCATCGTCTCCGCCGAACGTGTGCGCGACGAACTCGTCAAGCTGCTGCTCAGCGACAACCCGCACGCCGGCATCGAAGCGCTCGTCGACTCCGGACTGGCCGACATCGTGCTGCCGGAGATTCCCGCGCTGCAGCTCGAACTCGACGAACACCACCGCCACAAGGACGTGTTCCAGCACACGCTTATGGTGCTCGACCGCGCCATCGCGCTCGAAACCGGCCCCGACGGACCCGTGCCGGCGCCGGACCTCACGCTGCGTCTGGCGGCCCTCATGCACGATGTCGGCAAGCCGAAGACCCGACGATTCGAACCGGGCGGCAAGGTCAGCTTCCATCACCACGACTACGTGGGCGCGAAGCTGACGAAGAAACGGCTCAAGGCGCTGCACTTCGACCACCACATCATCGACGACGTCACCGATCTCGTGACGTTGCACCTGCGGTTCCACGGGTACATCGACGAGCCGTGGACCGACGCCGCCGTGCGCCGGTACGTGCGCGACTCCGGGCACCTGTACCATCGCCTCAACCGGCTGACCCGCGCCGATGCCACCACGCAGAACAAACGCAAGGCGCAGATGTTCTCCGACGCCATGGACGACATGGAGGCGCGTGTCATCGAACTGAAGAAGCGCGAGGACATCGACGCAATCCGCCCCGATCTGGACGGCCAGCAGATCATGGAAATCCTCGGTCTGGAACCCGGCCCCGAGGTCGGACGCGCGCGCAAGCACATGCTGGAATTCCGGTTGGATAACGGCCCGGTCGATTACGATACGGCCGTCGCGGAATTGAAGCGCTGGTACGCCGAGGAGGTGTGAAAAAGCTCCCGCTGGCGGGAGCTGTCCGCCAAAGGCGGACTGAGGGTGGTCGAATGCCATGCGGCGTACCAGCCACCCTCAGTCATGCTGCGCATGACAGCTCCCGCCGGCGGGAGCATATCGTCACTTCACCGCGTCATGCTTCACCGCGGCCGGCAGGTCCTTGATCTTGTCAGGCGAGACGCAGTTCTGAATCGACGTCAGCTCCTGATCCGTACCGGTCTTCACATCGTCCTCATCCACCAGATTCGAGAACGTCGAACCGATGATCACATCCACCAGCTTGTCGGAACGATCATCCATCCGCAGGATCGCGTCGTTGAAATGGCCGGCGACCGTGTACGCCTGATTGATGCCGTTCTTGCCGAACCGGATCTCCGTGCGCTCGAACGTCTTCGTGCCCGGATAGTTGGACACGCCCTTCGCCGTGAACCCGCGGTTCACCAGAGCCTCGCTGACGGCGTCCGCCAGACCGGACTTGCCGGTGGCGTTCAGCACGCGGACGCTCACGCTGCCAGCCGCGATGCTCTTCGCCGTACCGTTGCTGTTCGCCGTGGCGCATGGCGCGGTGACGCCATAATTCGGCTTCTCGGCGGCCGTCACCTTCGTGGACTTGCCCAGCACGCCGAAATAGAACAGGAACGCCACCACCAGAACGACGGCCAGCAGGGCGATCATGATCGTGAACACGATCTTCTGCCTGTCTCGTACGAACTGCTGACGGGCCTTGCGCTCGTCGAAGGCTTCAGGATTCGTCATGACGTACCTTCCCGCTTTCTGTCTGTAATGTGTAACACCTTAACGTGCATGGCTGACTCTGCGAACCGGCCTACGGCACGGAGACGATGGGCGTGACCGGCGCCGTGGTCTCGAACAGACGGTCCACGCTCCGTCCGGCCATCCACGCACGGCACACCGCCGCCGACGTCGTCTCATCCGGCACGCAGGCCACGACGGACGGGCCCGACCCCGAGACGAACGCCGCCGTGGCGCCGGCGTCGAGAGCGGCGCGAATCGCCTCGCCGGACCGCGGATGCAAGGCCACCGCGGCCTTCTGCAGATCGTTCGTGTTCCGCGGATCGGTGCCGATGGCGTCGAACATGCGGTACACGTCGGGCGTGCTCAGCTGCGTGTCGTAAGCGCCCACGACCACGCCGCCCAGCATCGATTCATCCACCTGCGGATGCGAGGCGTCGACCGTCTCGATGATCTCGCCGTACCCGGTGCCGCGGGCCAGCCCGCCGGCCAGGCAGAACGGCATGTCCGCGCCCAGCGTGGCGGCTATCGGGCGCAGCCGGTCCAGTTCCCAGTCCAGACCCCACAAACGGTTCAGCGCGAGCAGCGTGCCGGCGGCGTCGCTCGAACCGCCGCCCAAGCCGGCACCCACGGGAATGCGTTTCTCCAGGCAGATGGCCACATCGGTCGGCATACCCGCCGCCTCGGCCAGCGCGAACAACGCCATGACGGCGTGGTTGCGGCGCATATCCGCATGGTCCATGGCCAGATCGCCAAGATGATGGCCGCTCAGCTCCAACGAGAACCCGCTGCCGGCGGGCTTGGACTCGACGGTCACGGTGTCGTAGATGCCCACGGCGCAATACATCGTGTCAAGACGATGACGGCCACCCCATTCGGCCACGGGCTCGCCCACGGCAAGGTTCAGATTGGTCTTCGCCGGACACTCCACACGGACGACGGACGGGAGCCGTGTGGAGCCGCGACGCGGCGCATCGGCGGCGAACGACGGGGATGCAACGGAGGCGGCGGTCATGATTCGGCTCCCGTCCCTACGGTCCGCATGGCGGCGACGGCGTCGGCAAGGGCGGCGAACCGGTCGATGGTCAGCGTCTCGCCACGCACGGTCGGATCGATGCCGGCGCTCGCGAACGCATCCGCCGGCACGAGCTTCTTCAACGCGGCGTGCAGGGTCTTGCGCCGCTGGGCGAACGCGGCGTCCACCAGCGCGAACGTGCGCTTGCGGCGGTCGGCATCGGCCTCGGTGCGGTCGGTGCGCGTGCGCGTGAACCTCACCAACGCGGAATCCACGTTCGGGGCCGGCCAGAACACGTTGCGGCCGATGGTCCCGGCCTTTTCGGCGGTGCCGAACCACTGCAGCTTGACCGACGGCGTGCCGTAGATCTTCGAGCCGGGGCCGGCGGTGAGACGGTCGGCGACCTCCTTCTGCACCATGACCACGAAGCCGTCGAGATTCGGATACTTCTCCAGCAGGGTGATGATGATGGGCGTGGCCACATTGTACGGCAGGTTGGCCACCAGCGTGAACGATTCCGTCTCGGCGAGGGCCGGGGTGTCGGCGGGGGAGACCTTCAGCGCGTCCCGGTTGATGACGTTGAAACGTTCCGTGGCCTCGGGCATCCGCTCGGCGATGGTCCCGGGCAGGCGCTCGGCCAGCGGCGGGTCGATTTCCACGGCCGTCAGCGTGGCGCCGGTTTCGAGAATGGCGAGGGTGAGCGACCCCAGGCCCGGGCCGACCTCCATGACGCGGCTGCCTTCGCCGATCCCGGCCGTGCGGGCTATGCGGCGCACGGTGCCCGGGTCGATGACGAAGTTCTGACCGAACTTCTTGGTGGGGGTCACGCCGGCCTCGGCCGCGATGCGGCGGATGTCGGCCGCGCCGAGCAGCCCGCCGTGGTTCTCGGAGGTCTCGGGACCGTTGTGATTATCGGGACTGTCGGGATTATGCATGTCGGTGTTGTCGGTGTCGGTCATCGATTTAGTACCATCCGGTGCTCTCGGAGTGCGCCCATGCGGCATTCGGGCTGCCGTACCTTTCGGCGATGTACGCCAGACCCCAGTTGATCTGGACGGAGGCGTCGTCGCGCCAGTTGGCGCCGAAGGCGGCCATCTTGCTGCCGGGCAGCGACTGCGGGATGCCGTATGCGCCGGAGGAGGCGTTCTGGGCATACCACAGCCAGCTGGATTCACGGTTCCAGAGGTTCACGAGACTCGTCCAGTTGCTGCCGGTCCAGCCGCGCTGGGCGGCGGCGCCACGGGCGTAGGTCTGCGCGGCGGACGGGGAGGGATGCCACAGGCCACTGCCACTGCTGCTGGAGGAGCCGCTGTTGCTGCTCGGCTTGGAGGTCGTGGGCTTTTGGGTCGGCTTCTGCGTGGTCGGTTTCGACGTGGGCTTCTGCGTGGTGGGCTTGCTGGTCGGTTTCTGGGTCGGCTTCTGCGTGGGCTTCTGCGTCTGCGTGGGCTTGGACGTGGCCGACTGGGAGGGCTTCGCCGTGCTCGCACCCGTGCTCGGCTTCGGTGTCGAGGTCGAGGTCTTGTCGGAATCCGTGCCCTGGTTGTCACTCGGCGACTTCGAGGCGTCGGACGATGAGTCGCCGCTGGCGCTTTCGCTCGGCGACGCCGACTGCGTGGGCTTCGGCTTATCCGGTCCGACGGCGATGATCTCATCCAGCGCCATCTTCACGGTCTGCTCCTTGATGAGCGTTGCGGTCTCCGCCTTGCCGTCGACGAACGTGGTGTTGTAGGTCTGCTTCTTCTCGCCGTTCTGGCCCTGCTGACGCACGACCTTCTCGCCGGGTTCGAGGCTGGAATCGACGACGGTCTGCGTATCGTACGGGATCGTCACGGTCTTCGTCGTCTCGCCATGGGTCACGCGCTGCACGCGCAGCACGGTCTCCTTGCCGTCGTCGCCGACGCTGACGCGGTCCTCCTTGCCCAGCACGATGCCCTTGGCGTCAAGGATCGACGCGGCGGGCAGCTTGCCGTTCGGCACCTCGCTGGTCTTGCCGTCCGCGATGACCTTCACCGGGCCGTTCCTGTTGATGACGAATCCGCCGGTCAGCTGATTGTAGACGTTTTTGATGTTCACCGTGACCTTGGACGCGGCCTTCTCGTTGTCCTTGAAGAATCCGAGCAGCTGGTCGGCGCTGGTGGCGACCGTCCAGAACGGCACGTCCTGCCCTTCGATGTTCACCGTGGCCTGATACGCGCTCTGCACGGTCACGACCGCATGGTCCTTGAGCACGTTGCCCGACGTGGACTTGACGATGTCGTGGGTCTTGACGTCGACATGCTGCTCCTGCAGCAGGCGGTCGACGCTCATCGCGTTCGTCTGCACCGTGGTGGTCTTGCCGTTCACGTCCAATGCCACGGTCTTATGCGTGGCCACGATAAAGCTCGCCACGCAGGCCACGGTCACTACAACGGCGCATGCCACCACACGAATACGCCGAAGCGTCATGAATCGCTGTGGGGTCCATCGACGTGCCATCAAATCCTCCCGAAATCCACGCAATACTCATCTCATTGTATGGGTTGTGCCTTAAACCGGTTCGGGCATGTTTCGGATGCCTCCAAATTCCCACATTTCCAACGTTCCGTCGGATAGGGAATCCGTCAGATAAAGAAAAATGAGAGAGGGACCGGCTTAGAAGGGGGATGATTCCGGTCCCTCTCTCGAAGACGGAGCGGGTTGGGGGATGCTCCGTCCCTGTTTCTCAGAAGCTGTATTGATGGGGGAAGCTCCTGAGTCCTTACTCGCGGTAAGTCTTTCAATCCCCTTTGCGTATGCGCCATATGGGCGTTATCACTGCTCATATTACTCGTACGCTGCAGGCAAATCCACGGCGTGTTCTCGTGTTAACGAAAACACGCAGACGTTTTTTCCGTTCTTTTCAGTTATCGTTCAGCGTTCGTCCGGCGGGCCGCCGTTCGGAGCCTCCTGTCGGGATCGAACCGACGACCTGCCGCTTACAAGGCGGCCGCTCTGGCCATCTGAGCTAAGGAGGCATGCTCACGCAATCATGAACGATGGCCAGTATAACCAAACGTCGGAATATTGTCATATCGGCCCCTACGGCCCCTTGGATTTGTGGGTCCGGAGGTTGGGTTTGTGGGTCGGGACGTTGGCGCTGGAGTGCGGACGTGGACTTGGTTGGTCTGGACGTGGGCTTGCTAATCCGAACGTAGGTTTTGCTGGTCTGATTGTTGGTCTTGTGGGTCCGGCTGTTGGTCTTGTGTGTCCGGAGGTCGACCTTGTGGGTCCGGACGTGGGTTTTGTGGGTTTAATCGTTCTCCAGACCGTGAATGCGCGGCGGGATTGACGGATTTGTGGGTCTGGAAGGCCGTAAATCTGGAATCATAGGCCCGTACGGTAGGATTTGTGGGTCTCATCGATTGTCGTAATCATAAAGTGGGTCTAATGCATACGTCAGGACGATGAAAATCCCCTCCTCGCGTATATGCCAGACCCACAAAGCTCTTTATGAGCGGATTGACCTGCAATTATTGAATAGTTTGGACCCACAAATCCGTCGTGTAATCGGTTGGACCCACGAAACCGAAGGATTGGACCCACGAAACTGATTGGGCGGACCCACAAATCCGTCCACCGAGACCAGATGGAGACCGGACATCATTGACGTGAACGATTAGACCCACAAAACCAGCCGATGAGGGCGGGATTGGATGAGAGCGGGATTGTAGGAAGGGCCATGGGGAGTCCATGTTGCCGGCCCCGGCCGATGAGATTGGGGTTGTGGGTCTGCCGGGTCGTGAAAATATGAAAGTGGGTCTAGACGTTCGCAAGGAGGGGGATTGTTACCGCCTCACGTATACGCTAGACCCACAAAACTCTTTATGAACGATTAGACCCACAAAACCGGCCGATGAGAACGGGATCGTGGGCCCAATCGTCCATGAGGGGCGGGGTTTGTTGTCTTGTACGTTTTTGTAGACCCACAAACCCGGTCGATAAGCGGGCCTGCTACGGAAGGATGGGCAGATACGTCCCCGCAGATCCCGTAAATCAGCGGATCACGGGTACAGCGGGCCCTTGTCGGTGCCGACGGACGGCATCTTGCCGGCCTTGCCGACGGACGAGGCGTCGAGGCCGATGGCCTTGAGGAACGCCGTGGTCTGATCGGTGTCGGTCGGGATGGCGTTGCGGTTCCAGTACTTGCCGTTGACGGTGATCGTCGGCGTGCTCATCTGTCCCTTGAGCTGGCCCTGCGTGTTCCACAGCTCCTGACGCAGCGGCGTGTACGTGCTCATCGCGGAAAGCCACGTCTTGTACTTCGGCGTCTTCGCGGTGGCCTCGGCGGCGACGGACTCCTTGACGCCCGCTGCGACGGCCTGCGCCTTGATCTGCTCGTTCGTCACGGGCTTGTAGTCGGTCTCGGACGGCTGGAAGTCCTCGGCGTACATGCGTGTGATGAACGGCAGCAGATGCGTCGGGTCCTTCTCGGCGATGATGATGGCCGCGTTGCCGGCGCGCGTGGAGTATTCGTCGGTGGAGTACCGGTCCATGAAGTTCATCGGATGAATCTCCATGTTGATCTGACCGGCCTCGACGAGGCTCGTGTACGTGCCACCCAGAGCACGTTCCATGGCGCCGCAGCCCGGGCACATGAAGTCCATGTAGACGGCGACGGTGGGTGCGCCCTTGACCGGCTTGTTCAGACCGTCCTTCGAAATGAGGAAGCCGCCCTTCTCGGTGACGCCGGCCGGTTTCGGCGAGGCCGATTCGACCTTCGACCAGGCGTCCTGGAGCTCGCCCGCGTCCTGCGTGGGATGGTTCGACTTCCAGATGTTGAATCCGATAACCGCCACCAATACGACGACGATGGCGACGACGACCGCGCCGATGATGGTCTGCGTGCGGCGGTCCTTGCGCGCCTGCTCCTCGCGCGCCTTGGCCGCGGCCGCCTCCGCGGCCTCGCGGGCCTTGCGGTTGGTGGGCTTCCGTCCGGAACGGTTCGCCGGCTGGTTGGACTTGTTCGTCCTGTTGGTCTTGTTCGTCGCCATGTGCTTGGTGTTCTCCTCACGGTCGTGATTATCGCGGCGCGATTTCAGTCCCCTTATGCAATATCCTTTGGGAAGTCTAGCGAGGGGAGGTAAATAAAAGGTGATGATTCACGCTTTGTGAACTGTGCCCCGCTGATTGGTCATGCTGGTTGGGTCTGCTGGCCGCCTTGCTAGTTGGCCAGGGTGATGGGGGACCAGTCCACGCTGTCGCCGGCGATGAGCAGGGCGATGCCGGCGAGGATGAGGATGGTCCACAGTATGGTGAGCGTCCATTGGCGGCGTTGGGCGGCCTGGGCGGGATCCGTCTCGTCGTACCGGTCGTCGTACTGGTCGGCGTCGGCGGGGTTGACGGGGTTGACGGGGGAGGCGATGACGAACGGGGCTCCGTACGATCCGCGCAGATGGCCGGCGCCGATGCGCGCGAATCGGGAGTACGGGCCGAGTGCGGCGGTGAACCAGCCGGCCGCCATGCATACCGCGAGCATCATGCCCGACGCCGAGAACGGTTTGCCGGCGAGCAGGGGGATGGGGATGGTCAGGCCGAGGAGACTGATGTCGCCGGTGGCGTCGGGAAGGCCGAGCGCCAGCGACAGGACGGCGGTCAGGGCAGTGAACAGGGCGATCATCAGTGCCGTGGGGGCGAGGTTCAGCACCAGGCCCTTGACGAGATGCCATGGCAGGGAGGCGATGATGAGCGCGCTGTCGGTGCCTTTGCGCAGTCCTCCGCGCCGGGCCTCGCGGATGAGCTGCGACTGGCGGGAGAGGCCGGCGGCCGTGAACAGCCACAGGACGACGGTCGAGATGATGAGGCTGCCGGCGGGCTTGCTGGCGGCGAACAGGCACAGCGGCACGGCCAGCAGGCACAGGAGGGTGTGGCCGCGCTGCATGTACCAGCTGGTCATGGCGGGTACGTAGGCGTCCGGGTTCACCGGCTGGGCCGGAGGGGTTGCCGGCGGCGCTGGTTCCGGGGGAAAGTCGTCGGAGGCCGCGTCCTCCGGTTCGGGCAGGGGCGCCGTGGTTGGGGCGGAGCTGCTCACCCGGGGGATGGATCCCGAAGGCGGCAGGATGCTCGTGGCGTCGGCCTCCGGCTGCGGGAACGAGGCGGGCCGGGCGGGGGCCGGCTGGGATTCCACAACACGGCCGGCGGCGGGTTCGGCGGTGGCGTGGTCGGTGACGCCGGAGAGTATGCGCGTCTGCTGGGCGTTGCCGAGCGGACGGATGGCCGGGGCCGCCAGGGTCTGCGTGGCCTGCTGGTCCGGTTCGGGAGCGGGTCCGGCGGCGACCGGGGGATTCAGCGTCTGCGTCGCCTCGATGTCGTTCGGCGAAGGCGGTGGCGCCAGGGTTTGTGTAGCCTGTGCGTCAGGGTCCTGCGCGGCGGAGGCCGGCTCGGCGGCTGGTTCCGTGGGAACGCGTTGTGGCATCGCCTGCCGCGGTGACGACTGCGGGGCGCGGTGCCGGGCATGGGTGGCGTATGGGATGTTCGGTAGCATCGCGGTGCCGGTCGGACCGGCCGACGCCGTCGTGATGGCCTGCGTGGCGGCCGCTTCGGCTGCGTCCGCGGCCAAGGTCGGCGCATGCAGTGACGGCATGGCGAGGTTTGATGGCGCGGCAATGGCCGACGTCTCGGCCCCCGCCACGTTTCCCGCCATCCGCGGCGCTACGGGCACGCCTCGGGTCTGCCCGGCGAGCGCCACCGGCTTGTCCAGCGGGTTGCCGGCGGCGCTCGTCGGCGTGGAGACGTCGATCAGCTGTGTGGTGGCGGCGCGGCGTTCATCCAATCCGCGCCACATGGATCGTGGATTCTCGGGGTCCTCGGGACGATGGTCCGGGTCCGCGTTCGATCCGGGCCCGGCATCTGTCCGGTCAACGGCCTGGGAAGAGCTTCTTCCAAAAGGGCGCACCACCCCATCTCCCGTCGTTCCGCCCGGCTCCGACGGCGGCGCGGCCGCGCCCGTGCCGGCGAGCGGTCTTGCCAGCGGTTTCGCCTCCCCGATCAGTCCGGTTCCGGCCGTGCCGGCGCCGGCAACCGCGCCGCGCCACAGTTCCGGCGCCAACGCGTCCTGCTCGATGACCTGCAGCAGCTCCTCGGGCGTGCACCGGTTCTCCCTCTTGGGGTCGAGCGCACTGCGGAACGCCGCGGTCGTGCGCTGCGGCAATCCCGCAAGATTCGCGTGGCCGGTCGCCGCGCGCTCCAGCACCGCCATCATCGGGCTCGTGCCGAACACCGGCCGTCCCGTGGCCGCGAACGCCAGCACCGCCGCCGTGCTCCACCAGTCCGTCTGCTCGTCCGACTCGGCCCCATCGATGATCTCCGGCGCGATGAACCCCGGCGTGCCCATCACCAGGCCGGTGCGGGTCACATGGCTCTCGCCCTCGCCCATGGCGATGCCGAAATCCACCAGTACCGGCCCCGTACGCGAGATCATCACGTTCGTCGGCTTGATGTCGCGGTGGATGATTCCCGCATGATGCACCGCACGCACCGCGTCGATGAGCTTGCGCGTCAGCCTCACCAGGTCGTCGGCCTCATACCGGCCGTTCTCCGACACGTCGACGCGCAGGTTCTTGCCCTCGATGAGCTCGGTCACGATGAACGCCACCGAATCGTCCAATTCCATGTCCGCGATCTGGCAGACGCCGGGATGGTTCACCCGTCGCAGCGCCGCGGCCTCGCGACGCAGGCGCTCGCGGGCGGTGGCCGCGTTGTCCTTGCCGCCGACGGCCGGCCCGTCGTTCGCGGCGTCGTCCCCGTCGTCGTTCAACGAATCACGCAGGATCTTCATGGCGTAGATGTTGCCGCCGTCGTCCTTGACCCGCCATACGGAGCCCATGGCGCCCCCGCCGAGGCGGGAGATCAGCGTGTATCCGCCGACGAGGCTACCCGGTTCCAGATTCAGCGCAGTCAAATCACTCATGCCGCCCATTGTGGCACGTATGTTCGATTCGTGGTGTGGGCCACGTCACTTCATTACGCAAGTTTTGCGCGATGTTCGGGGCTGTTGCGCCCCGCTCGACGGGTTCCGGGCGGCCGGACGCCTCATATATGTGGGTATACATGGGCAATCTTTGACTTCTGGGGCGATTCCGGCGTTCCTGGAACAGCTATCTTAGAGTTCTGGGGCTTTATTGGGCGATATCGGCAGTATGAACCATTGTCTTTGCTGCGCCGATACTCCGGATATGGCTGTTGAACACCCCAGAACATGGAGTTAGACCTTTCCATCGTCTTCGCAATCGTGCCAATCGGTCCGGGTACCATGGGGAGGGAATCGTGGTCTTGCGGAGGTGAAGTATGGTCGACGGCCCGCTTGTCTCGGTGATCGTGCCGGTATATAAGGTCGAGCAGTTCCTCGACGAATGCGTGGAGGGCATCGTCGCGCAGACGTATCGGAATCTCGAGATTCTGCTCGTCGACGACGGCTCACCCGACAACTGCCCGGCCATGTGCGACGCGTGGGCGGCGAAGGACGACCGCATCCGCGTGATCCACAAGACCAATGGCGGCCTTTCCGACGCACGGAACGCGGCGCTCTCCGAATCGCACGGCGACTACATCTATTTCGTCGACTCCGACGACGCCATCGAGACGAACCTCGTCGAACGCTGCCTCGCCACGGCCCGCGAATACGATGCCGACGTCGTCATGTTCAAGTTCGACACCATATCCGAGACCGGTCGGCCGTTGAAGTCGTCGTATCGGCATAACGAGTTCGACGACGTGCAGGTGCTCACCCCGCAGGATGCCATCAAGGAGCAGGTGAAGTCCGAAATCGGTGGGTATTTCTGGGCGTTCATGGCCGCTGGCCGCATCTACCGCGACCAGGATTTCTCGTTCCCCGTGGGCCGCAAGATCGAGGACATGGCGCGCATCTGCAACGTGCTGGGCGAGGCCACGCGCGTCGTGCGCATCCCGGAGACGCTGTACCACTACCGGATGCGCCGCGGCTCCATCACCGCGTCGTTGAGTCCGGAACTGTACCGCGACTGGATGAAGGCTGCGGACGACCGCGCGGAATACGTGGAGCGGAACCATCCTGAACTCAAACGGTTCATGGCCTTGCAGCAGTTGACGTTCTTCGCGAACCTCGACTACGAGACGATTCGCCAGTCGGTGGTCGCCGGCCTCAAGATCGACCCGGAGGACGCCGATGCGATGCGTAGCCGCATCGACCGTCTCGCACAGGATGTCAAGGACAACGGCGACGAGGTGCCCGAGGACATGAACGAGCTGCTGCCGTTGCTGCGGGAGTTCTTCGGCGGGTTCAAGACCGACGTGAAAGACAACTTCCGTGAGATTCGTGACGATTGGCGTCGCTTGTGCGAATTGGTGCATGAGGGGGTCCGTGTCATTTCCGAGGGGGATTACGGCAGCCGGTGGGCGAAGCATCGTCCGAAGTCAGGTGGCGCCGCGGCGGAGGCTCCGGCCGACTGACGCCTGCATCGGGCCATGCGGCGGCAGGCGGACGTTTCGTGGTTTCGTAGGTGTTTCGAAAAATCGAACAATTCTTTGAAACCGGTTTCTTTTTTCGTCGAATGGTGTATATTGGGCATTGGCTCACAGGAGAGTGATTTCCTCGACCACAAACAACGCTGTTGGCGGTGCGACAGACTCGGCAACCCGGAGTCGGGATGCGGGAACGTTAATCCAATGACGGAATAATTGAACACAATAATCAACAACTCCCTTTTACAACGGATCGTGAGGCACGTACCTGCCTCTGAAAGGAATCGATTACCATGGCAGAAGTGGTATTCAACCATGTCACCCGCGTCTACCCGGGCAACGACAAGCCCTCGGTCGACGACCTCAACCTCGATATCAAGGACGGCGAGTTCCTCGTGCTCGTCGGACCGTCCGGCTGCGGCAAGTCCACCACGCTCCGCATGCTCGCCGGCCTCGAGGAGGTCAACAAGGGCAAGATCTTCATCGGTGATAAGGACGTCACCAACATGCAGCCGAAGGACCGCGACATCGCCATGGTCTTCCAGAACTACGCGTTGTACCCGCACATGACCGTCGCCGACAACATGGGCTTCGCCCTGAAGATCGCCGGCACCCCGAAGGAGGAGATCGACAAGCGCGTCAGGGAGGCGGCCAAGATCCTCGACCTCACCGAGTTCCTCGACCGCAAGCCGAAGGCCCTCTCCGGCGGCCAGCGCCAGCGTGTGGCCATGGGCCGCGCCATCGTGCGCAAGCCGAAGGTCTTCCTCATGGACGAGCCGCTGTCCAACCTCGACGCCAAGCTCCGCGTGCAGACCCGTACGCAGATCGCCAACCTGCAGCGCACCCTCGGCGTCACCACGCTGTACGTGACCCACGACCAGACCGAGGCACTGACCATGGGCCACCGCATCGCCGTCATCAAGGCCGGCAAGCTGCAGCAGGTCGGCGCCCCGACCGAACTGTATGACCGTCCGGCCAACGTGTTCGTCGCCGGCTTCATCGGCTCGCCGTCCATGAACATCAACGTGCACCCGGTCGTCAACGGCCAGGCCAAGATCGGCGACGACACCGTCGACCTGCCCAAGGACATCGTCGAGAAGCTCACCCCGGAGGACGACGGCAAGATTGTCGTCGGCTTCCGTCCGGAGGACGCCGACCTCGCGACCCCGGAGGACGCCAACGCGTTCCAGCTGCACGTCGTGAACGTCGAGGACCTCGGCTCCGACGGCTACATCTACGGCAACATCGTGACCGACGGATCCGTGGCCGAGCAGGCCACCACCGTCATGGGCGACCAGGACAAGATGACCACCATCCGCGTGAATCCGCGCAAACTGCCGAAGGTCGGCGAGACCGTGCGCATCAAGATCGATCCCGAGAAGATGCACCTGTTCTCCCCGAGCACCGAAGACCGTCTGAACTGACAAACAGGTCGGGTCGTCCGACGAATGCGCCCCGTGGCCGCCATCGGTCGCGGGGCGTCCCTATGTGACGAGGCAACGGATGGGAACCGTGCCGTTTCTCCGGTTCCCTCCCGTTGGTGTTATGCGACGCACGGGAACCGTATCCGTTCCTCGATTCCTGTTTGTTGTGGTGCCCATGACCAACGGGAACCGTGCCGTTTCTCCGGTTCCCATCCGGTGGTACTACGCAACCAACGGGAACCGTGCACGCCGTACGGTTCCCGTTGGTTGTATTTCGTAATCGCCCTGGTGATTGATGACCGGCGATCATACGGTGGTAATCATACGGATTAGGTAAGTTGGTTGCTATGGAAAACGTGGAATTGGATCCCAGACTCGTACAGGCCACATCGGTGAAGGCCACGGACGGGGCCGTAGGCGGCCCGAGGGCAACGCAGCCCAAGGCGCTGAAGATCACCGCGGCCAGCTCGAACCCGAAGATGTTCACGCTGCCATGGCACAAGCCGCTCTCGCAATGGCCCGACGACCTGCTCGCCAACCTGCCGCGCGGCATCTCCCGCCACGTTGTGCGGTTCGTGCGCGTCGGCAACGACGTCTACGCGATGAAGGAGATCACGCAGTCGGTGGCGCAGCGCGAATACGAGCTGCTGCGGCAGCTTGAGAAAATCGACGTGCCATCCGTCAAGCCCATCGCCGTCGTCACCGGCCGCCACGACCGCGACGGCAAGCCGCTCGAGGCGATGCTCGTCACCCAGCATCTCAAATTCTCGTTGCCGTATCGCGCCCTGTTCGCGCGCAATCTACGCGAAGACACCGCCGACCGGCTCATCGACGCGCTCGCCGTGCTGTTGGTGCGGCTGCATCTCGTCGGATTCTATTGGGGTGATGTCTCACTGTCGAACGTGCTGTTCCTGCGCGACGCCGACTGTTTCGCCGCCGTGCTCGTGGACGCCGAGACCGGCGAACTCTACCCCGCGCTGACGGAAGGCCAGCGCGAATACGACATCGATCTGGCGCGGACGAATATCATCGGCGAACTTATGGATCTGAGTTCCGGCAAGTTGCTGCCCGATGATGTGGACGAGATTGAGGTCGGCAACCGGCTCGTCGAACGCTACCATTCGTTGTGGAGTGCGTTGACCGACGTCGAAAGCTTCAGTCCCGACGAAATGTGGAAGATCGAGAAGCGTGTGAACAGGCTCAATCAGCTGGGATTCGACGTGGACGAACTGGAGATGAACACGTCGGAGGACGGCAACCGCGTGCGTGTGCGGCCGCGTGTGGTCGACGCCGGCTATGCGTCACGCAAACTGCTGCGTCTTACGGGACTCGACGTGCAGGAGAACCAGGCGCGTCGACTGCTCAACGATCTGGACGCCTACCGCACGTCCACGTGGCGGCAGGGCGAGGATCTGGAGATTGTGGCGACCGATTGGATGCGCGAGGTGTTCGAGCCGACCGTGCGGATGATTCCGAAGGAATACCGTTCGCAGATCGAGCCGGCGCAGTTCTTCCACGAGATTCTCGACCATCGTTGGTATCTCGCCGAAAACGTCGGCCACGACGTGCCGATGGCGGAGGCCGTGAACAGCTATATCGACAACGTGCTGCCCCAGTACAAGCTCGACGCCAAGGCGATGGACGCCATCAACGCCGACGCCGATGCGGGCGTGATCGACGATGAGGCGGCGTACGGCGATGGCGACGACGGATACGGTGATGCGATCGACGACGACCCCGATGCCGCTGTGTGGGCCCACTAGTGGGTGATTGAGCGGCGTACGGTTCCCATCCGTTTGGAACATGCGACGAACAGGAACCGGGGGGTGCCGCTCGGTTCCCGTTCGTCGCGTGATGTACGACGAACCGGAACCGAAGCCGACGCACGGTTCCTGTGGGTTGCAACAGTCGCGACGGAACGGAACCGTGGGTGTCGTGAGGTTCCTGTTTGTCGTAGCATCCGTGACGAACAGGAACCGGGGGGTGCCGCTCGGTTCCTGTTCGTTGTACCGATGCGTCGTCCGGCCGTTACTTCGACACGGCCTCGCGACGGGCGCGGGCCACGGCGTAGAGGCTGATGCCGGCGGCCACGGAGGCGTTGAGCGATTCGACCATCGAACTCATCGGGATGCCGGCGATGGAGTCGCACGTCTCGCGCACGAGACGGCTCAGGCCCTTGCCCTCCGAACCGAGCACCACGACGAGCGGATCGGTCTCGAATCCGGTCTCGCCGACCAGCGCGTCGCCGCCGCCGTCAAGGCCGACGGCATAGTAGCCGCGCTCCTTGAGGCTTTCGATGGCCTTGGTGAGGTTCACCACGCGCGCGACCGGCAGATGCGCGGCGGCTCCGGCGGAGACCTTCCATGCGGCGGCCGTCACCGAGGCGGAACGACGTTCCGGCAGGATCACGCCGTTGGCGCCGAACGCGGCGGCCGAACGGATGACGGCGCCGAGGTTCTGCGGGTCGGTCACGCCGTCGAGCGCGATGAACAGCGGACGCGCCTTCATCTGCGCCTCCGGGCCGGCGGCCTCCATGGCCTTGGACTTCTTGTCGGCGCGGTCGGCCAGATCGAGCAGCGAGGAGTACTGGTACGGCTGCACCTTGAGCACCACGCCCTGATGGTTGGACGAGCGTGCGATGCGGTCCATCTCGAGACGGTCGGCCTCCATGAGATGCAGGCCGTTCGCCGTGGCGAGGCGCACGATCTCGCGTGTACGGTCGTCGTGTTCGATGCGTGCGGCCAGATACAGTTCCTTGGCCGGCACGTTCACGCGCAGCGCCTCAAGCACGGCGTTGCGGCCGATGACCATATCGTCGGAATCCGACGTGAACTTCGCCACGCGGCGCTTGGCCGCCAGGCGCGGATCGGCCATTTTGCGACGGTTCGCCGCCTGCTTGGCCTTGTATGCCTTGTGGTATACGCGGTCCTCGGCCTTGGGAGTGGGGCCGTGCCCGCGCAGTTTATTACGATGTTTTCCGCCCGACCCCTTGGTCGGTCCTTTCTTGATAGCCATAGATTCCATTGTCCCACAAGGTGTTCCGTAGGGTTTTCTGTTGGATTCGCGGGGATTTTGGCCGGCGTCAACGCCGTTGTTGGCGCCGTGATTTCGATTATCCGCAGGACGGGGCGGCGGCGCAATAAACAGGATTCGGCGGGTTGTCGTATTGCTCGGGGGTATGGTTGCGGGATGCGTGGGTCGATCGCTTCACGTGACGTGTGACGGACGTCGCGTAGATCGGCAAAACGACGGAATCTGCAAAACTGTCAGTCGTGTTGAATGTCGTCGACCGATACAATACCGATAACCACGCATGAAGTATGGCGTGGGGAAGGTATCCGCACAGTCCTGCGAGACGGACGGCGACGGACCCGCCGGCAATAGCGGCGACGGCCCGACGATGGTCTCGCTTTCGGGGGATTGACTACTCTGCGGCGGAACCCAAAGGGGATATCATGACCGAGATCATGACAACCAAACGACCGGCCGACGGGCCGGCGGCAAACGACATCGCGGCCGGAGGCAATGCCGGTTTCAACGTGCCCGACGACCCCTCGCTGGCGACCATTGACGACGTGGCCGTCGCACTGTACACCGATGTCGAACGGGGTCTCGACTCCGACGAAGCCGCCCGTCGATTGGCGGCATTCGGGCCGAACGAACTCGCGGGCGCCCCTCCCGTTCCCAAGTGGCGGAAGTTTTTGGCGCAGTTCAACGATCCGCTCGTATACCTGCTGTTGGCGGCCACGGCGATTTCGCTGGTCGCATGGTTCATCGAACGTGCGAGCGATCCCGCCGAGGCGGAGAAGCTCCCGTTCGACTGCATCGTCATCGTATTGATTCTTATTGTGAACGCCGTGCTTGGCTATGCGCAGGAGGCCAAGGCCGAGCAGGCAGTGGCGGCGTTGTCGCGCATGGCGGCCGCTCATGCCACGGTATTGCGGGACGGCGTGGCCGTATCCGTGCCGACTGCCGACGTGGTGCCGGGCGACGTGGTGATGCTTGCCGAAGGAGACACCGTGGCCGCCGATGGCCGGCTGTTCTCGGCCGCCGCACTCCACGTGGCCGAGGCGTCGTTGACCGGCGAATCCGTGCCTGTGACCAAGAACGCGGGCGTGCTGGAAAACACGGCGGCGTTGGGCGACCGCACGAACATGGTGTTCAACGGCACATCGGTGACGCAGGGCACCGGACGGTTCATCGTGACCGCCACCGGCATGAACACCCAGGTGGGCAGGATCGCCGGAATGCTCTCCGAACAGAAGGAGGAGCCGACGCCGCTGCAGAAGGAGATCGCGTTCGTCTCCAAGGTGCTCGGTCTGGCGGTGTGCGCCATCGCCGTGCTGGTGCTCGTGCTGCTTGCCGTCGTCTACGGGTTCAACTCCACGCAGGACATCATCGAATCGTTGCTGCTGGCCGTGTCGCTGGCCGTGGCCGCCGTGCCCGAAGGCCTGGCCGCCATCCTCACCGTGGTGCTCGCACTCGGCGTGCAACGCATGGCCAAACACCACGCCATCGTGAAGAAGCTCTCCTCGGTGGAGACGCTCGGCTCGGCCTCCGTAATCTGCTCCGACAAAACCGGCACGCTGACGCGCAACGAGATGACCGTGCAGCGTGTGGTCACGGCATCGGGGGAGGTGCTGCTCACCGGCACCGGATACGACCCGGTCGGCGACGTGACCGATACGGACGGACGGGTAATTTCGGCTGATGACGATGACGTGCGGTTCGACGAGGCGGCGGCCGTGCTGCGCATCGGCGCCATCGCCAACGACGGGCAGCTGAACGACGACGGCAGCATCGTCGGCGACCCCACCGAGGTCGCGCTGATTGTGGGGGAGCGGAAGATGCTTCGGCTGCGGACTTCGTCCTCCGCTCAGCATGACCATGGTACGGGCTCTGCCAGTGCCGATGTGCCCTCTACTTCTACCGGTACGAGCGAGCCCGCTACTTCTGTCATCCTGAGCGAGCGCAGCGAGCCGAAGGATCTCCCCACCCGCCTAGCCGAAATCCCCTTCACCTCGGATCGCAAACGCATGACCGTCATCACGACAGACGCGGCGTCCGACGGTCTGTTGACCGCCTTCGCCAAGGGCGCGCCCGACGTGCTGCTCCGCTACTGCGACCGCATCGCTGTCGGCGGTGAAGTACGACCCCTGACCGACGATGACCGGCATCGCATCCTCGCCGACGTCGAACGGCTCTCCGGCGAGGCGTATCGCACGCTCGGCGAGGCGTATCGCCCGTTGGGCGTGACCTCCCTCGAAGCCATCGACGGTGTGCGACTCGACGATTCCGGCGCGCTCGCCGTCGACATCGCCGACCAGGCAGATGTCATCGAACGCGACATGATCTGGGCCGGCATGGTCGGCATCATCGACCCGCCGCGCACCGAAGTGCGCGACGCCGTGGCCGAGGCGCATTCGGCCGGCGTACGCACCGTCATGATCACCGGCGACCATCCGCTCACCGCGGCACGCATCGCCAAGGATCTCGGCATCATCGACGACAACGGCAGGGCGTTGACCGGCGACGAACTCGACCGGCTCGACGACCGAGAATTCAGCGAGGCCGTGCGCGACGTTTCCGTGTACGCGCGCGTCGCGCCCGAACACAAGATGAAGATCGTCGACGCCCTGCAATCCCAAGGCGAGATCGTGGCGATGACCGGCGACGGCGTGAACGACGCCCCCGCCGTCAAATCCGCCGACATCGGCGTGGCCATGGGCATCACCGGCACCGAAGTGACCAAGGAATCCGCCAAGATGATCCTGACCGACGACAACTTCGCCACCATCGTGGCCGCCGTGCGCGAAGGCCGGTCCATCTTCGACAACATCCGCAAGTTCCTGCGGTATCTGCTCAGTTCCAATATGGGCGAGGTGCTCACTGTGTTCGGCGGCGTGCTGCTCGCCGGCTTCCTCGGCATCAGCGAACCCGGCGCGGAAAGCGTGACCGTGCCGCTGCTCGCCGTGCAGCTGCTGTGGATCAACCTGCTCACCGACGCCGCGCCCGCCATGGCCATGGGCGTCGACCCCTCCATCGAGAACGTGATGAACCGCAAGCCGCGCAAGCCCGGCGACCGGGTCATCGATGCCCGCATGTGGAGTGATGTGATCGTCGTCGGCCTGCTCATGGCCGTCGTGACGCTCATCGGCATGGACCTGTACCTGCCCGGTGGTCTGCTCACCGACGATTCCGCCATGGGTGCCACGCACGACGAGCAGATCGTGATGGCACGCACCATGGGCTTCACCATCCTCGTGTTCGCGCAGCTGTTCAACGCGCTCGCCGCCCGTTCGGCCACACAGACCGCGTTCAAGGGCATGTTCGCCAACAGGTGGCTCTGGGGCGCGATCGCCCTGTCGGTGGTGCTGCAGCTTGTGGTCATCTACGTGCCGGTGCTGAACACGGCCTTCGGCACTACGCCGCTCGACCCGCATCAGTGGCTCGAATGCCTCGGCCTCGCCGCATTCGTGCTCGTTGGCAGCGAACTCTACAAGCTCGTCCTCCGTACCTTAGCCCGGCGGTAGACGCGCTGCGTTCCGCAGGAGCCGCCGCGCGGAGCAATCGTGCTCTGTCTCGTGTCATTTGGTGGCGCCGTTATGTTCTTCTGTGTCATCCTGAGCGGAGGACGAATCCGTCATGTTCTATTTTGTGTCATCCTGAGCGGAGGGCGACGCCCGGAGTCGAAGGATCTTCCACCTCGCCATCCCAGGATCCTTCGACTCCGCCGCAAGCGGCTTCGCTCAGGATGACGGAATCGGCGGCACGACGCCACGTGTGAGTTTGTTGGATGTTGCGGCAACACGTCTAGAACGTTCACATGCTATGGGATAATCAGAGCGGTGTGTAACGGTTTCTATAACCGTCGATAACGAAACAAGAGGTGAACGTATGGTCAGCATCCGCGATGTGGCGCGCAGGGCGGGGGTCTCGCACCAAACGGTATCGAACGCCATCAATTCCCCCGACATCGTCTCCGAGGCCACCCGCGCCAAGATCCAGGAGGCCATCAAGGAGCTGGGGTACAAGCCGAACGCCTCGGCCCGGCGTCTGCGTTCCGGCCGGTCGGACGTCGTGGCTGTCGGCATCTCGGCCGGCGCCCACCGTGCGCCGTCGCCGATCTTCGACGCGTTCCTGCACATGCTTGCCGCCGAAGCCAACAACGACGGCAAGCAGATCATGCTGTATCCGCGCATCGATGAGGAGAGCGAGCTCAAGCACATCGAAAGCCTGATGGAGCAGTCCGACGTCGACATGATCATCCTCAATGAGCTTGAGGTGGGCGACACCCGTCCGCAATGGCTCATGGAGCACAAGCAGCCGTTCGTGCTGTTCGGGCGGCCGTGGAACATCGACGAGGAGACCGCCGCGAAGATACCGTGGGTAGACGTGGACGGCTACAGCGCCATCAAGGAGATGACGCACCGGCTGATCGACGCCGGACGCCGGCGCATCGGCTACATCGGCTGGAACACCGGCACGGGCACCGCCATCAACCGGTATTCCGGCTGGCGTGACGCGCTCGACGAGGCCGGCCTCATCATCAACGGCATGTATGAAGGTGAGCCGCTGGAATCATGGGCCATCGGCACCGTCGAGGCCATGCGCGCCGGGGAGGAGGCCGCGGCCGAACTCTACACGCGGCATCCGGGGCTCGACGCCATCGTCTGCCCGTCCGACAATCTCGCGGTCGGCGCGCTGTCCAGCATCAGCCATATCGTCAAGCACTCCGTGATCGACGGCAACCCCAATGTGAACATCCTGTCGCGCCCGGTGCTGGTCACGGGATTCGACAATTCCGCCATCGCGAAGGCGTTCTCGTTCCCGTCGATCCAGCAGCCGCTCGACGTGGTGGCCAAGGAGCTGTTGCGTATGACCTGCGACATCCTCGCCGGCCAGCAGGTGACGGCCGACGAACGCTGGCACCGGCTGCTCAAGCCCCAACTGTTCTGGCGAGCCTCGCCCTACGATGAAAAATAACAACGATGAAAATAGCGACGGCGAGAAATAGCGACGGCAAAAAATAAGCCCCTCTGGAGGGAGCTCCCGGCGAAGCTGGAAGCCGGGTGGTGAGGACCGGACCCGGCTACGCTTCAACCCACCGTTCAGTCGTTCACGTCCGCGCGGTAGAAGTTGATGTAGGACCGGCTCGGCGTCGGGCCGCGCTGGCCCTGATAGTGCGAGCCGAGCTTGCCGGAGCCGTACGGGTTGTCGGCGGGGGAGCTCAGCGAGAAGAAGCACATCTGGCCGATTTTCATGCCCGGCCACAGTTTCACGGGAAGCGTGCTTACATTCGAAAGCTCCAGCGTGATATGGCCCTCGAAGCCGGGGTCGATGAATCCGGCGGTCGAATGCGTGAGGATGCCGAGGCGGCCCAGCGAGCTCTTGCCCTCAAGACGGGCCGCGATCGAGGCGTCCAGCTTGACGTACTCCCACGTGGAACCGAGGATGAACTCGCCCGGATGCAGAATCCACGGCTCGTCCGCCGGCACCTCGAACTGCTCGGTCAGGTCCCCTTGGTTCTCGGCCGGATCCACGTACGTGTACTTGTGACTGTTGAACACGCGGAAGAAGCGGTCGAGCCTCACGTCCACCGACGCCGGCTGCACCATCTCCGGGGTCCACGGGTCAAGCGATATATTGCCGTTCTCGTGGGCGGCGAGAATGTCATGGTCACTAAGCAGCATGGGCTGGTCTCCTTACGCGGGTGTTCTTTTCGTGCGTGGTCGTCGCACGGCAACGTCTTTCTGTGCCCCAAGTCTAGTGGACCAGCCAGAAACCGCGAATTGTGGGTGTTTGATATTGCATAGTGCCGCCGAGTGCAACTGGCATCGATGCTGCATTCGTTGAAATTGCAACGATTTCTGAACGTAATGAAACGCGGCCGTCATCGAAGTCCGTCGGGGCAACACCCACAACTCGCGTTTTCGGCTTAATCCTCCTCCGGTTCCATCTCCCAGACGGTGCTCAGCACGTTCTGCGTGGCGGCGAGGTCGGCGTTGTGCTTGTGCGCGGCCATGACAAGGCACTGGATGGCCGCCAGCACGTCGCATGCCAGCCGCGACTGCTCGGCCACGCGCGCCTTGCGGCCCGGACTCGTGACGATCAGCCCGTTCGCCTCCAGATCCTCATACGCGTGCTTCACCGAATTCGCGGAAACATCGAGGCTCTGCGCAAGCTGGCGGATGGACGGCAACGGCGAGCCCGCCTCCATAAGCCCGGAGCGAATCAGACCCTCGAACTGCACGTAAATCTGATTGAATACCGGTGTGGGG
This sequence comes from Bifidobacterium pluvialisilvae, assembly GCF_019331695.1. Taxonomy (GTDB): domain Bacteria; phylum Actinomycetota; class Actinomycetes; order Actinomycetales; family Bifidobacteriaceae; genus Galliscardovia; species Galliscardovia pluvialisilvae. The sequence continues at coordinate 5,634 of NZ_JAHBBI010000009.1, read as the reverse complement.
CTGTTGCGGTCTATGGCGAACGTCATTGCGGTCCTCGATTCCAAGCTGGTCGATGCGACAAACTGTATCGCTTAAATAATACAGTCGAAAATACGTTTCGTTGATATTCCAACGCTTGACGCCGGCGATTCTCTCAGGGCAAATCATGTGCAGACCATGCGCGACAATGAATTTGAAACGTTATATGTCCGATTCAGATATTTATAGGTATATGGGAGGAACCATGGCCAAGATTCTGTTCATCGTCGGTTCTCTGCACAAGAACGGCTTCAACAAGCAGCTCGCCGAGGAAGCCAAGAAGCTCATCGGCGACCGTGCCGAAGTCGAATTCCTCGACTACACCAACGTCCCGTTCTTCAGCCAGGACGACGAATACCCGGCCCCCGACGCCGTGTCCGCCGTGCGCCGCGAGGTCGTGCTCGCCGACGGCGTGTGGATCTTCTCCCCGGAGTACAACTACAGCTACCCGGGCGTGCTGAAGAACCTGCTCGACTGGCTGTCCCGCCCGCTGGAGCCGTTCCCGGCCGAATCCGCCTCCGTGCTCGCCGGCAAGAAGATCGCGCTGAGCTCCGTCGCCGGCCAGTCCGCCGGCGCCGGCACCCGCGGCAAGCTCACCGAGCTGCTCGGTTTCGGCAAGGCCGAACTGCTGGACGACCAGCTCGGCGTCACGCTGGCCCCCGAAGCCTGGGGCACCGGCGAACTGGGCCTCTCCGATGAGGACCGCAAGAAGCTGAGTGCTCAGGTTGACGGTTTTTTGGAGTTTATTAAGTAAGTAAACAGTTCACGAATCGCGAGATAGGGCCAAAAACCACCGGTTTTTGGACCCTATCTCGCGATTCGTGAACTATAGCAGGGGAATATACTCCCCATACCCTTCCTCTTCCATCCGCTCCAACGGCACGAACCGCAGCGCGGCGGAATTCATGCAGTACCGGTGCCCGCCCAATTCGGCCGGCCCGTCATCGAACACGTGCCCCAGATGAATTTGCGTCTCGGCCGTGCGGATTTCGATACGAGGCCGACCCGGCACGCGGTCATCCTCATGCTCCGTGACCAGATCGGCCCGGATCGGCTTCGAGAACGCCGGCCAGCCACAACCGGAATCGAACTTGTCGGCCGACGAGAACAGCGGCTCCCCACTGACGACATCGACGTAAATGCCCGGCTCGAACGTATGGTCGTATTCGTTGACGAACGGCCGCTCCGTGGCCGCGTGCTGCGTGACCGCGAACTGCTCTAACGTCAGGTCCCAGATGCGGTCGACGTATTTCTGCCGCCGTCGCACGTTGCGGATCTTCCTCAACGGAATATGGCAGTATCCGCCCGGGTTCTTCTCCAGATAATCCTGATGATGCTCCTCGGCCGGGTAGAAATTCCGCAACGGCTCGATGAGCACGGCCGGACGCTGCGGAATACGGTCGATAAGCTGCTCGATTGCCGCGATATACACCGCCTGTTGCGTCGGGTCCGTAAAGAACATGCCGGTCCGGTACTGCCGGCCCGTATCGTTGCCCTGCCTGTCGACGGAGAACGGGTCGATGACCTCCAGAAACAGCAGGCTCAGCGTACGCAACGTCACCCGCGACGAGTCGAACCCTACGCGAACCGTTTCGGCAGCATCCGTCTCGCCGGAGCACACCTGCTCATACGTCGGGTCGGGCACGCGCGACTGCGCGTAGCCGACCGTCGTGGCCGTCACGCCGTCGACCTCCTGGAAATACCGTTCCAGTCCCCAGAAGCAGCCGCCGGCGAAATACGCGGTCTGGGCAGCCGGGTTGGTCTGGGCGGCTTGGGTGGCCGGGGACGCGGCGGTCAGGGACGCGGCGGTGCCCGGCGCGGACGCGGCCGGCGTCCCGCCTTCTGCGGTCTGGCCTGTCGTGCTTATACTGTGTTCGGTCATGTTCACCATAGTGCACAGTGTATGGCCACAACACGAACGTTGCAGCAACGAATACGGAGACGTCGAGAAGAAGTCATGACGAGTTTTAGAACGCAGGCCATTCACGCCGGATACGAGCCGAACGACGAACATGATCACGCCGCCGTGCCGCCGATCTACGCATCCGCGGCATTCAACCTCGGCGACGCGTTGCGTGGCGACGCGCTCGCGGCCGGCGAACTCGACGGATTCGAATACTCGCGCGTCGCCAACCCCACCGTCGACGCGCTCGAACGCCGCATCGCCGCCCTCGAAGGCGGCATCGGCGCCGTCGCCGTCGGCTCGGGCATGGCTGCCGTCACATACGCGCTCATGTGCGCCGGCGAAGGCGGCGGCCGCATCATCGCGCCCACCGACCTGTACGGCGCCAGCGTCGACGCGCTCGGCGACTTCCTCCCACAGTTCGGCATCCATGCCGACTTCGTGAAGGAGATCAACGACCTCGACGAGGTCGCATCGAAGATCGGCCCCGACACACGCGCCATCTTCGCCGAAACCGTCGCCAACCCCTCGACGGAGGTCCTCGACGTCGAACCGTTGGCTGCGCTCGCGCACAGGCACGGCATCGCGGTGATCGTCGACAACACCGTGCCGACGCCCTACCTGCTGCGGCCCATCGAATTCGGCGCCGACATCGTCGTGCACTCCACCACCAAAGGCATCACCGGGCACGGCAACGCCATCGGCGGCATCATCGTCGACGGCGGTCATTTCGACTGGGCGAACGGACGATTCCCGCAGTTCACCATGCGGCAGCAGGTCATCAGCGACGATCGCGCCGGCGAATGGCACAGCTTCGCCGAAAAATACGGTTCGGCCGCGTTCATCAAACGCATCCGCATCAAATACCTGCGCACATTCGGTGCCGTGCAAAGCCCGTTCAACGCGTACCTGTCGCTCGTGGGTTTGGAAACGCTGCCGCAGCGCGTCTCGCAGCAGGTCGCCACGGCCATGCGCATCGCCGAACACCTCACGCATAATCCGCACGTGACGAAAGTCAACTACTCCGGACTCGGCACCACGCCGCAGTACGAGCTCGTCCGCAAATACTTCCCCAACGGCGTCGGCCAGATCATGTCGTTCATCGTCGACGGCAGTCCCGACAACGTGCGACGCATCATCGACGGCACGCGACTCTTCTCCTACGTGCCGAACATCGGCGACGCGCGCTCGCTGATCGTGGACCCGGCGCACATCACCCACCGCGAGGTGCCGGCCGAGGCGCGTCGCGCCGCCGGCGTCACCGACAACATGATTCGCCTCTCGATCGGCCTTGAGGACGTCGACGATCTCATCGCCGACCTCGACCAGGCCATCGCCGGCGCGTACTGACCGGGTGCGGCGGTTCGCGGGGTGATTGCCGCGGTGCGGTGACGTGGGCCGTGCGTCTTCGTCGGCCCGCTGGCCGGTCGTCGTCAGCGCGAGGCGAGCAGGAGATCGTGGTCGTTCACCGGCCGTCCGACGATGATGGCTTTCGCATCGTCGTCGTATCTGCCGCTGCCGACGCATTTGACCGCGCCCTTCTCGTCGAATTCCGCGCGCTGCTCGAACGTACTGATGGGGTCGATGTCGGCAATCGTGGCCTGCCCGTGCGTCACATGAAGCACGATATAGGCGGTATGACGGCTCTCGTTGTCGAGGGTCGCGGCGAGGGTCTCGCGGAAGGACGACGAGATCTTTCCCGCCGCCTCCATCTGGTCGAGTCTGTCGCTGATGTCCTTGTCGAGGCCGGTGCGACCGGGCTCGTTGCGATTCGTGGGCTGGGGTTTGACGCATCGCCGCCACAGGTCGATAGGGATGAAGACGGGGAATCGTACCGTCGCGTCGGCCGTCGGAGTAAACAATACGTAGCGGATTTCAAGATGATCGGGGTCGTTGTCCTGATCGTAATGCGGCATTTCCAGCGATTCGTCCGGGTCATTGCCCACGGCGTAGGCAATATCCTTGCCGTATACGCCGATGAGGCCATCGTAGGGGTTGTTGTCGTGGCGCAGGACATGCCATCGGCGGAACGACACGGTGGCGACGACGGTGGTGATGGCCGCCGGAATACCGAACAGCAGCACCGGCAGGATGGTGTCGAAGGCGATTCTGCCGCCGTATTCGTCCAGCTGGAAATAGAGGCCGCCGATGGCGAACACCCAGCAGAACAGGGCGAACTTGGTATAGAACCACGCCATGTGCAGCTCCGCGTTTTTGGCGTCTTTCTCGGCGTCGGCACGGACCTGGTCGGTGCCGGTCCACATGGTGGGCCGCCATGCCGGGGTCGGGGGTTGGTGCGTCGGGTATGGGGTCTGGCCCGGTATTGGTGAGGTTTGGGCTGGGGTTTGTGGGGCTTGGGCCGGCACTTGGTACGAGGCCGGTTGCGTTGGTGGGGTCGGAGACTGCGGACGGTTGACGGGAGGCTGCATCGGATTCATCGGCGTCGGTGATGGGCGCGGCGATGATATCGGAGGCTGGTCGAATGTCATGGTGGATTTCGGTGCTTTCGCTGGATGGGTGTGATGTATGCGAGGGTGATATGACGATATGCGGAGCGACGGTGTGACTATGGTGTGACGGTCTGGCGAGTAGCAACCCGATGATGGGCAATCCAAAGGACGACGGCGCAAATCGCCGAAAATGCGACGTCGTCCATCGTCATGGCCGGTTTTTCAATGGACGACGCCGCATATTATGAAAAATCGCGCGTTGTCCATCGTCATATTGTCGTATCGATTATGAAAACCGCATGATTGCAAGGATTGCGTGGTATCGATATCGTGTTGATGATGGACGACGGCGCAAATCGTCGAATCTCGCACGTAATCCATCGGAATTCAGTGAATAACGATGGATTACGATGCGTTTTGACCCAAACGTGGCGCAATCCACGATGTTGTTATGAACGACAGGTCGTCATGAACGACGGAAGAAAGCGGTTGCGCCGCATTCCTGCTGATTCCTACTGACGATCGTACGGCGATTGCTGCTGAGTGTCGTAGGGAGAGGCGGCCTGTCCGGTGTAGGGAGATTGCTGACCGGGCTGGACGTTCTGCCCGGCGTACGGCTGCTGGACATTCTGCTGCGGATACGGCTGACCGGGGTATGCGGGCTGGTTCTGCTGGACGTTGGCCGGCATCGGAGGAACGTACTGCTGGTTCGTCTGGGCGTTCGTGGCGGCTTGGCCGTACGGGTTCTGGGCGTAGGCGTTCGGGCCGTTCGGAGTGCTCGGCGCGTTCGGGGTGGCGAATCCGCCCTGCGCCGGTGCTCCCTGCGGCGTCTGGAAGTTCTGCTGTGCGGCGATGCGTTCGTTCTGTTCGGCCTCGCTCTTCGCCTTCTTCATGTTGTAGAGCAGCTGTAGCACCCAGACCACCGCGAGAACGACGTCGAACACAATGCCGAGCATGACGCTGCCATACTGGTTGGCCGTGTAGAACGGTGCGATTATACCGACGATGATGCAGATGGGAAGCATGACCCACGTTCGACGCAGCTTGCCCTTGTAGTTCATGTTCCAGTAGATGAGCGACTTGTCTTTCTTCCCTGCCAAATGAACCCCTTCGTTGGTTGTAATGGCTGCGATTCCGGGTTAAGGGTCAAAACGTGGGTCTTAAATCCGTGGTGAGGTGTTCTCCGGTCTTGCGTGTCGGGGTGTGATTAACGTTTTGGGTGTTAATCCGGCGGGGTGCTTGACTTTTCGGGTTGGCTTGTTC
>NZ_JAHBBI010000008.1 GCF_019331695.1 Bifidobacterium pluvialisilvae | reverse complement strand
CCGCCACCGGCGTCGACGCCTACGAAAGCGGGTTCGGCATCAGAACCGGCTGGGCCGGACGCTCACACTAACCTACCAACACGCCAACAACACGCGCGAATAAGACCCACGTTTTGACCCTTAGCCCCGAAAACCTTGGAGTTTTCTGGGAATCCGATGTCCATGCCGACAACCGCCCCATCGCGCTTTGCATGGCGCGGATAGGCGAAGCGCGGATGGGCGATGGGAAAAGAAAAAAGAAGAAGCCCGGCGGGAGAGAAGCCGCCGGGCTACTAGAGAGAGAAGAGAGAAGAAGGGTTAAGTTATCAGATTCCTTGGGAATCTCATCTGCGGTGCTGTCCGCTGACATTTCTTATATAACTACCCGTTCCTTGGCAAAACGATGCGAAAACCTTGGAGTTTTCTGAGAATCGCAGCATCGGACTACGAACATGCCGTCCTGCCGTACAAAACGTGGGCCGAAATCCCCGAAATCGGCGATTCATGGTGTCTTTCGGTCGTTATTCACAGCGAAAACGACCATTTGGCACCGCAAATCGCGGATAACGGGGATTTCGGCCCGTGTTTTGTCAGGGGTCAGAGCGCTCAGGCTAAGGGTCCGGGCGTTCAGATGACGTCCGGACGCCCCTGACTCCGTTCGGTCATTTGGATTCGGCGGCGAGCTTGGCCTTGGCGGCGGCGAGGCGCTCGGCCTCCTTGGCGCGACGGGCGTCGAGCTCGGCCTGGAAGCGGTCGAGCTCCTCCTGCACGGCCTCCTTCGGGATCTTCGCGAAGATCGGCTTCGGCTTCGGCACGACGGCGCCGACCTCGATGGGTTCGCTCGCCCACGGGTGCACGTTCACGCCGAGCTTGTAGTCGCCGGTGATGATCGGGTACTCGAAGCCGGGCTTGTCGAGGTCCTCGACCTCCTCGATGTGCGGCAGCGGCGAGAACGTCCCCTTGCCGCCGAGCGCCTCCCACACCTTCTGCGCGGAGTGGGGCAGGAACGGGGCGAGCAGGTGGTTGGCGTCGGAGACGGCCTGCGCGGCCACGTGCAGCACGGTGCCGAGACGGGCGTCGTCGTCCTTGATCTTCCACGGTTCGATGGCGGAGATGTACTTGTTGATCTCGCCGACGATGCGCATGGCCTCGGTCAGGGCGGCCTTCTGGTGGTGCTTCTCGATGAGGTTGCCGACGGTGTCGAACGCGGCCTTGGACTCGTCGAGCAGGGCGCGGTCCTGATCGGTGAGCTTGGCGTCGTCGATGGCGGGGATGGAACCGAAGTTCTTGGCGATGAGGTTGGCCACGCGGTTGACGAGGTTGCCCCAGGCGGCGGCGAGCTCCTCGTTGTTGTGGCGCACGAACTCGGCCCACGTGAAGTCGGAGTCGGAGGATTCCGGGCCGGCCACGGAGATGTAGTAGCGCACGGCGTCAACGGGGTAGCGGGCGAGGATGTCCTTCACGTAGATGACGATGCCGCGGGAGGAGCTGAACTTGCGGCCCTCCATGGTCATGAACTGGGAGGCGACGACCTGCTCGGGCAGGTTGAGCGGGCCGAGCGGGCCGGTCTCGCCGCCCTTGGAGCCCTGGCCGTTGTAGGCGAGCATCTCGGAGGGCCAGATCTGGGAGTGGAACGTGATGTTGTCCTTGCCCATGAAGTAGTAGCCGGGGGTGGCCGGGTCGTTCCACCAGGCGCGCCAGGCTTCGGGGTCGCCCTTGCGGCGGGCCCATTCGATGGATGCCGACAGGTAGCCGATCACGGCGTCGAACCATACGTACAGCTTCTTGTTCGGGTTGTCGATCCAGCCGGCCACCGGCACGGGGATGCCCCAGTCGATGTCTCGCGTGATGGCGCGCGGCTTGACCTCCTTGAACAGGCCGATGGAGAACTTGATGGCGTCGGTGCGCCAGCCCTCACGGGTCTTCAGCCATGCGAGGTTGGCGTCGGCGAGCGCCGGAAGGTCGAGGAAGTAGTGTTCGGTCTCCTCGAAGCGCGGGGTTTCGCCGTTGATCTTGGAGACGGGGTTGATGAGGTCGATGGGGTCGAGCTCGTTGCCGCAGGCGTCGCACTGGTCGCCGCGTGCGCCTTCGGTGTGGCAGATCGGGCATTCGCCTTCGATGTAGCGGTCGGGCAGGGTGCGGCCGGTGGACGGCGAGATGGCCACCTGCTGGGTGCCCTTGTAGATGTAGCCGTTCTTCAGGCACTGCTTGAACAGTTCCTGCACCACGTGCTCGTGGTTGCCGGTGGTGGTGCGGGTGAACAGGTCGTAGCTCAGGCCAAGGTCGCACAGGTCCTTGGCGATGACGCGGTTGTAGCGGTTGGCGAGCTCCTGGGCGGTGACGCCTTCCTTTTCGGCCTCGACCAGGATCGGGGTGCCGTGTTCGTCGGTGCCGGAGACCATGAGCACGTCATTGCCCTTCATGCGCTCGTAACGGGCGTAGACGTCGGAGGGGACGCCGAAGCCGGCGACGTGGCCGATGTGGCGGGGGCCGTTCGCGTACGGCCAAGCAACGTTAACAAGAATATGACTCATAAACCCTGATTATCCGTACCGGCATTGACACGGTGCGGGGCGGGGCGCCGAGGCGGCCGGACGAGGCCGGAGGGTTCGGGGAGCGACGGCGGACGGCTGTGCGGCGGAATGGCCGGAAATCGGTTTTGGATTGGTTTTGGAACGGTTTCGAGTCTGTGGAAACGTTGGCCGGTTATCCACATTTTCCCCGATGGATGAGGTGGTTATCCACTTATCCACATTTTTTCCGGACGGCCGGCGGGAACCACGATGTTTCCGGTACCGTCAAGGCATGGATACGCAGACCACCACAACGGCGGAGGCCATCACGGCCGCCGCCCCGCCCACGACCCCGCAGCCGACGTTCATGGATCCGACGACGTGGAGGCCGAGACTCGACCCGGCGACGTTGTCGTCCATTGCGACGTTGTCGATTCCACCGGCGCCGCTCGCCCCGCCGACGTTCGCGTCGATGCCGTCCGCATCGGTGCCGGACCCCATGGATCAGCGGTCCGTCATGGAAGCGACGGAGGAGATGCCTACGTACGCGGCCATGGGGACCGATGGCCGCGCGAAGTCGGATTCCTCGCCCAATCCCCCGCTGGTCAATGTCGATGACGTCCCGGGAGGCATCGGCATGTCCAGGCTGCTGGACGAGGACGTGCTGGTCGGTCTCGACGACGAATGCGGGTACATGAACGACCACGCCGACACGTTGTACGGCAGGGCGTCGATCGCCAATCGCATGGTGCCGTTCGGTTCGATCGCCGCCGGACCGCTGGCGGCGTGGGTGTGGGTCGGCGGAGAGTTTCCCCACCGGCTCGACATGATTTCGAACTCGCGGTACCGGACGCTGGCCCATGGACGGCAGATAACGGTGTACAACCGCAAGACGCCGCCCGACCATGTGATGCGGCTGGGACAGCTGCGGGTCACCTCGCCGTTGCGCACGATATGCGACATCGCGTGCATGGACGAGGGCGGCAAGATCCTCGCCGGGGCCGACTCGCTGCTGCCGATGCTGCTGGAACGGTACGAGGTGAAGGTGGAGACCTGCCTGCAGACGCTGTGGGAGAACCCCCGCTGGCCGAACCATGGCGGCGGCGTCCACACGCTGATGCGGCTGAGGCATCGGAGACCATGAGAAGGGAGGTACAGAGGACACGACGGAGGACAGGCTCGCCAGGGGCATTCGGGAACGGCGTATCCATGGCCGATCGGCTGCACGGCACGGTGGTGCGGGGCGACGCCCTGCCTTGCGACGGCCTGCCCTGCGACGATGGCATGGACGGTTGCGGAGGCGGGGGCGGGGGCGACCGCGAGGACGGGGACGGCACCCGTGCGGATGCCGAGGTCCACGGCATCGCGGACGTCACACGGATTCCGGCGCCATGGGGCCGAACGGTGCGGCGGCGCCAGCGCGCGCGGATGGCGGAGCGGTCCGCGCCGGCGCCGAGGCGGCTGAAGACCATGCGGGGTCTCATGGCCAAGGCCGCCGGGCAGCCGAAGGCCCGGGGATTGCAGCCGCCCGAGCCTCCGCTGCTCCTGACCTCCCAGGTGGCCAGCGACCCGGACACCGATGAGGATGTGCTGTGGCATATCGCCGAGCATGCGCCGGAACTGCGCCGGTGGCTGATTGCGAACACGGCCGCGTCGGCCGAACTGCTGGAGTATGTCGCACAGGCGGGAGGGCCCGGCGTGGCACGTGGATTCGAGGTGCTGTTCGAATCGCTTGAGGAGTGAGGGCACAGCGGCCGACGGAGCGGCGCCGGACGCTACTGCTTGATCTCCAGCACCGCGGAGTAGACCTGCTTGCGGTTGGCGAGGGAGCCGTCGGGCAGCGGATGCTCCTCGATCACCTCGGCGATAGCGTCCTTGATGCGCAGGCCGTCCTCGAGCGCCCGGTCGATGGACAGCACGGCGAGCTCCTCGACGCTGAGCGTGGAAGCCGAGTTCTCGCGCGCCTCGTCCTCGGACGCGCCGGCGATGACCAGCACGATCTCGCCGCGCGGAGGATCCATGACCACGCCGTCGAGGATCTCGGCGATGGTTCCGCGGCGGATCTCCTCGTAGTCCTTGGTCAGCTCGCGGGCCAGGGCCATCCGCCGGTCGGGGCCGAAGGCGGAGAGCAGGTCGTCCATGGAGTCGGCGATGCGGTGGGGCGTCTCGTAGAACACGATCGTGCGTCGCTCGGCCTGCAGCGAACGCAGACGCTGCACGCGTTCGGCGTGCTTGCGCGGCAGGAAGCCCTCGTAGCAGAACCGGTCGGTGGGCAGGCCGGAAAGCGCGAGCGCGTCGAGCACGGCGGACGGGCCGGGCGCGCAGGTGACGGGCAGGCCACGTTCGATGGCGCGGCGGACGATGGACAGGCCCGGGTCGTTGATGGTGGGCATGCCGGCGTCGGAGACGACGAGCACGCAGGCGCCGGCCTCGACCTCGTCGAGCAGGCCGTCGGCCTTCGCTCGCTCGTTGTGGTCGTGGAAGGCGACCACGCGGCCGTTCACGTGGACGTCGAGACGACGGGCGAGGTCGTGGAGCCGGCGCGTGTCCTCGGCCGCGACGATGTCGGCATGCTCCATCAGGGCCCTCAGCCGCGCCGACGCGTCGCCGGTGTTGCCGATCGGGGTGGCGGCGAGCACGACCGTGCCGCGCGGGACCTCCACCGTCAGGAGCGTTCCGCGGTCGGGCCCCGCGATCGCGGGGCCCGCGTCGGAAGCGCCCTCCGTGACGTCGGATGCGATGGTCGTGGGGGTCGGCTGTGATTCGCCGTGTTTTGCCGAATGCATACCTCCAGTATCCACGATGCCCATACGAGACGTCGTATTTGCGGGAAATGTCGCCATGGACCGTCCGTCGGAACGCCGCGGGCACGCCCGCGCACCCCAAGAATTCACCGGGAATATGAATTGCCGTTGAATTTTGGCGGGTTACTGACCGTTTACGGGCGAGCGGATAATAAAGTGATAGGTATGGCCCAAATATTCAATGCACCCTCAAAGGCGATTCTGAAGAGTCAGATCGCGGAGCATATCGCGGAGACGCCCAAGCAGAGCCGTCTCAACCCGAACGCTCCCCACTACGAGCCGCTGCCGACCGATCGGTTCTTCGATCGCGAGCTCAGCTGGCTGAAATTCAACAAGCGCGTGCTTGAGCTGGCGCAGGATGAATCCCTGCCGGTCCTCGAACGTGCGAACTTCGAGGCGATCTTCGCCTCCAACCTCGATGAGTTCTTCATGGTCCGCGTCGCCGGCCTGAAGCGCCGCATCGACACCGGCCTGGCCGTCACCGCGGCCAGCGGCCTGAGCCCGCGCCAGCAGCTGCGCGCCATCACCGAGCAGGCCCACCGCCTGCAGGACGAGCACGCGCGCTACGCCATCGAGCACATCCTGCCCGACCTCGCCAAGGAGAACATCGTCCTGCTCAAGTGGAGCCAGCTGACGATCTCCGAGCAGGAGCGCCTGAGCAAGTTCTTCCGCCGCCAGGTGTTCCCCGTGCTCACCCCGCTGGCCGTGGACCCCGCCCACCCGTTCCCCTACATCTCCGGCAACTCGCTGAACCTCGCCGTGATCGTGGAGAACCCGAACTCCGGCAAGTCGCACTTCGCCCGTGTGAAGATCCCCGACAACCTGCCCCGTCTCGTCGCCGTCGACGACCTGACCGAGGACGAGAGCAACGACGTCCGCTACGGCTTCGTGACGATGGAGAATCTGCTCATCGCCCACCTCGAGTCGCTGTTCCCGGGCATGATCATCAAGGAGGCGCGTTCCTTCCGCGTCACCCGTAACGAGGACATCGACGTCGAAGAGGACGATGCCGAGAACCTGCTCAACGCCATAGAGAAGGAACTGCTGCGCCGCCGCTTCGGACCGCCGATCCGTCTGGAGATCTCCGACGCCACCAGCCCGTTCCTCTCGCATCTGCTCGCCGACCAGCTCGGCGTGAGCGACGACGAGGTCTACCGTCTGCCGGCCCCGCTCGACATGACGGTGCTCTTCGAGCTCGGCGCCATCGACCGCGCCGACCTGAAGTTCCCCAAGTTCATTCCGACGACCAACCGCCAGATCGCCGAGGTCGAGTCGAGCCGTGCGCAGGACATCTTCGCCGCCATCCGCGAGCGCGACGTGCTGCTGCACCACCCCTACGACTCGTTCTCCACGTCGTTCCAGGCGTTCCTCGCCCAGGCGGCGGCCGACCCGAAGGTGCTGGCCATCAAGCAGACGCTGTACCGCACCAGCTCCAACTCGCCGATCATCGACGCGCTCATCGATGCCGCGCACGCCGGCAAGCAGGTGCTGGCCCTGGTGGAGATCAAGGCCCGCTTCGACGAGGACGCCAACATCGCGTGGGCCCGCAAGCTCGAACGCGCCGGCGTGCACGTGGTGTACGGCATCGTGGGCCTGAAGACCCACTGCAAGCTGTGCCTCGTCGTGCGCCAGGAGGCCGACGGCCTCAAGCGCTACTGCCATGTGGGCACGGGTAACTACAACCCGAAGACCGCCCGCCTGTACACCGATCTCGGCCTGCTCACCTGCGACCCGGTCGTCGGCCAGGATCTGACCCGCCTGTTCAACCAGCTTTCGGGTTATGCGCCGAAGTCGAGCTTCCACCGTCTGCTTGTCGCGCCGCGCACCATCCGCACCGGCCTCATCGAGCGCATCCAGCGCGAGGAGGCCGCGGCACGCGCCGGCAAGGAGGCCTGGATCAAGATCAAGGTGAACTCCATCGTCGACGAGAAGACCATCGACGCCCTCTACCGTGCCTCGCAGGCCGGCGTGAAGGTCGACATCGTCGAACGCGGCATCTGCGCCCTGAAGCCCGGCGTGCCCGGCATGAGCGAGAACATCCGCGTGCACTCCATCCTCGGACGCTTCCTCGAGCACAGCCGCATCTACGCGTTCGCGAACTCCGCGGGCCCGCAGATCGGCGAAGGCCCGGCGTCCGGCCCCGAGGTGTGGATCGGCTCCGCCGACCTCATGCACCGCAACCTCGACCGTCGAGTCGAGGCGCTGGTGCGCATCACCGCGCCGGAGCAGATCGAGGAGCTCATCAAGTACGTGGACTTCCAGATGGCCGACACCACGAGCTCGTGGCACATGCAGCCGGACGGCACCTACATCCGCCACTCCCGTGACGCCGAAGGCAGGCCGCTGGTCGACAGCCAGGAGGCGCTCATCAAGAAGCACACGCGTCGTCCGCGCGGCAACTGATCGTCGCATCGTCCGACCGATGATGATACCCGGCCGACGATGTCCGGCTGATTGATTGGCATCGGTCGGACGTCGTCGGTCCCGCCATCGATGACTCGCCGGTATGGCATTGCATACGCAACGTCATACCGGCTTTTTTCATCCGCGACCACGGCCGGAATCGCAACGTTTCCGCTCACATCCCCGGAATTCCCAGCCTCGGAATCGACATCGGTCCGAACTTTTTGCAATTACGATAGGAAATGGCTTTCGCGCCGTTTACGACGAATCGTCATGGACGACAGTCATGAACGGCATGGACGCGCATTATCAATCGACAAAAGGACAGACCATGAACACAGTCGTCGAGGCAGCCGGCGGCATAGTGTACCGTTGGCGCGATGGCATCGAGATCCTCGAAGGGGGCCAGGACTATTCCGACCTGGCATTGGAGAATCTTGAGCTCTGCGTGGTGCATCGACCGAAATACAACGATTGGAGCTGGCCGAAGGGCAAGCTTGAGAACAACGAGTCGCACCGTCATGCGGCGGTGCGGGAGATCGGCGAGGAGACGGGTCTGCCCGTCGCGATCAGCGCATATCTGGGAGACATCGAATACCCGCTCGAGGACGAGGGCAAGGCGAAGGTGCATCGGATCGACCCCAGGAAGCCACGCAAGCACGTGCAATACTGGATCGCCTCGATCATCGACTCCGAGGTGGCGATGAACCGCCGCTACGCGTTCGGCCCCATCAACACCGACCCGAACGAGGTGGACAACATCGAATGGATGTCGCCCGCCGACGCCCGGCACAAGCTCACGCACCCGCTCGACCGCGGCATCCTCGACGAATTCGTGCGCAAGGTGCGCGAAGGCATCCTGCGCTCCAAACTGTTCCTGCTCATCCGCCACGGCAAGGCGGAAAGCCGCAAGGTCTGGGGCGGAACCGACGCCGACCGGCCGTTGACGCCGCTCGGTTCGGCGGCGGCGTTCGGACTCACCCGCGAGATCGCCTGCTTCGGCATCAATCGGCTGGTCACGTCGCCGTGGCGGCGCTGCATCGGCACCATACAGACGTTCGCCTGGCAGACCGGCCTGCCGGTGAACCTCGCCGAGGACCTGACCGAGGACGCGTTCGCCGACCACCCCGACTCCGCATGGGAGTGCATCCACCATGAGATGGAGCTGACGCTACGCACCGGCAAGACCACCGCCGTATGCATGCATCGGCCCGTGATCGGCGGCGTGTTCGACCATCTGCGCCAGATCTGCGTGCGCAAGTCGCTGGCGAAGCGGCTTCCGGCGAAATCTCCCTATATGGCGACTGGGCATGCGGTGGTCTTTAATATCATTGATACGGACGAAGGTCCGCAGATCATCGATATTCAGAAGGTAAGTCCCATTGTCTACTAGCTCCTCACCATTCGGCTCCTCATCCGTTCGCGCCGCCGGCTCCGGGTTCGCCGCATCCGGGCGGTTCACCCGTCCGGCGCAGCTCGACCAGGCACTCGTCGACCACATCGCCGGCGGCGCGGACCCGCAGAAGCTCAGCGAGGTCAGCCATGCCACGGCGGCGTCGCTGCTCGACCGCGTGCACCACACGCAGGACCCGCAGGTCGTGCACCGGGTGCTCACCCTGGTCGAGCATGAGGGCGTGGACCTGGTCGCCGAACTGTGGAGCGAAGCCGATCCGGAGTCGCTGCCGGGTGTGCTCTGGCGGCTGTACATGCTGCGCACGTGGATGCACCGCAACCGGGAGTCCATCTCGCGCCTGTGGCGGGTCGGCGAACCGGTGGCCGGGGCGTCGTCGGCCATAGCCGGCGTCGATCAGGCGCCGACCGCCGACGACATCGCCCGCACCGCGGACTCCATCCTCTCCGGCGCGTTCGTCGGCGACTTCGCCGTGGCGCTGGAGCGTGCGAGCGCCTTCTGCTCGGTGATTTCGGCGGGTTTGCTCGCCGAGGCGCGACGCCGTCAGGAACGGGCCGCCGAGGTCGGCGAGCCCACCGTGGCCGGCGCGAGCCGTCATTTCGTCAAGACCGCGAAATCATTGCATGGCACGGCGACCGACTTCCGCAAGGGCGCCACGCTCTGGCGCGAGGGCCGGCTGGAGTAGCCGACCGAAGCGGGAGCGCACGGGTACCCGACATAGGCACGCCCAGACTCACAGACGCTCCGGCCGATACCGGGCACTTATCCCCGCCATCGCCGATTTATGGTGTTTTTTGGTCGTTTTTCAGACGAAAAACGACCAAAAAACACCATAAAATCCGGGGTTCGGGTGTTTCGGACCGGGTTTCGGGTGCCGTAGGTCCGTGTTCGGACCTGTGTCGCGACGGTAATGCAGCCACGCGCGAACACTCCCGTTTGGCGATGGCCTCGCAATGCCGTACACTGGGAGCCGCGTCGGGCCGTGCATTGCCCCGGGCTCCATTTTTTGCCGCTGCGAGCGGCCCTTGCGCCGACAGGCGCATTCACGGTTCGGCGCTTTTCTTTCCCGTTTCCCCTGCGTTTCCCCATACGGACCGTTTTCACAGAACCTTCCGACACAACGTTTCGTGAAAAACTCTCGTAGGGAACTTGCACAATCCATTGGAAACGATGTATCATGAGATTTTGTTGCCCCTCTAGCTCAATTGGTTAGAGCAGCGTCCTTTTAAGTCGTGGGTTGTGGGTTCGAGTCCCACGGGGGGCACAGTAAGACCCTTGGAATCGGATGATTCCAAGGGTCTTTGTCGTATCCGCCTTGTCGCCATGGGTACCGTCTCGTACCACGAGCGGGATTGCCCGTCTGGCGAGAACCAACCGGGTGGACATACCGGCATGAGCGTGTCGGTCTCTCCCTCAGTCATGCTTCGCATGACAGCTCCCTCATCAGAGGGAGCCGGAGCATGGGACCTCAACGCTACTCAGCCGTCATCCTGAGCGAAGGCCGACTATCCTTTTCTGTCATCCTGAGCGAAGGCCGTGGGCCGAAGTCGAAGGATCCTCTTCACCCCGGCAAAATCCAGGGAGCCTATGAGATGGGGCTCATTCGCCTTTGGGGTCGAGACGGTAGCCCATGCCGGGTTCGGTCTTGAGATAACGCGGATGCGCGGGGTCGGGCTCGATCTTCTTGCGCAGCTGCGAGATGTAGAGCCGCAGGTATCCGGAGTCGCGCACATGCTGCGGCCCCCAGATCTCGGTGAGCAGGTCCTGCCGGGTCATGAGCTTGCCGGCGTTGCGCACCAGCGCCTCGAACAGCTTCCATTCGGTCGGCGTGAGCCTTACGCGCACCTGGCGTCCCTTGCGGCCGCGGAACACGGCATGCGAGGCCAGGTCCACGGTCACGTCGCCGATGGTCATGACGGGCGGTTCGCTGTCCTGCGGCACGCGGCGCAGCAGCGCACGGATGCGGGCGAGCAGTTCGTCGATCGGCACCGGTTTGGTCACGTAGTCGTCGGCGCCGGCGTCCAACACCGCCACCTTCTCCCGTTCGTCGGTGCGTCCCGACACCACGAGGATCGGCGCATCGGTCCATCCGCGCAATCCCTGGATCACGCCCATGCCGTCCATGCGGGGCATGCCGAGGTCGACCATGAACAGGTCGGGATGCTCACGCACCGCCACGGTGATGCATTCGACGCCGTCCTTCGCGGTCACGATGTCGTATCCCTGCGAATGCAGGGTGATCTTCAACGCCTTCAAAAACTGGGGATCGTCGTCCGCAATCAGTATTTTCATTGGCTCTCCCCTTTCACTGGTTCCACTGTATTCCCATCGGATGAACGTGCGTCGACCCTATCGGCGTCGGCATGGCCGACGTCAAGATGATCGTCGTCGTGGTCTTGGCCGACGCCGCCACCGACGTCACTGCCGCCATCGTCGGCGCCGTCACCACTGTCATCGTCGTTGTCATCGTCGTCGTCATCGTCCTTGCCGCCACGGTTGATGGTGTAGTTGATGAACCGGTCGAGGCCGCGCTCCTCGGACGGGCCTTCACCGGGCAACGGCAGGATGACGTCGGAGACCGCGCCCGAGACGTTCAGCGTGTCCTGCTCGAGGATCTCGGCCGGGTTGGGGCGTTCGGCCTTGGGAATCGGCTGCCCAGCCGCGAGCGACGGATCGGCGACGCGCAGGGCGATGACGATGGTGAGGCCGCCGCCGGGCGTGTCCTCTGCGGAGATGGAGCCGCCCATCGATTCGACGAAGCCCTTCGACAACGCCATGCCCAGTCCGAGACCGGTCGTGTTGTCGGTGTCGCCGAGCCGATGGAACGGCACGAATATCTCGCTTTTGCGGTCGTCGGGCACACCCGGCCCCTGGTCGACGATGCGGATCTCGACGATGCCGTTGAACGTGGATGCGGCGATGCGCACGCGCTTGTCGTCCGGCGTGAAGCGCATGGCGTTGACGACGACGTTCGAGAGCGCGCGCTGCAGCAGCGCCGGGTCGGCCACCACGAGCGGCAGGCCGGGGGCGATGTCGAGGTCGACCTTCCACGGGCCGATGTCGAGTTCGTCGAACAGCGGCACGATGGCCCCGCCCACGTCGGTGGCAACCAGCGCCAGCGGCAGCGCGCCCTCGCGGATGCGCGAGACGTCGAGCAGGTCGGTGACGAGTTTGGTGAGCTGTTTCAGCCCGTTGTCGGCGACGTCCAGGAGCTCGCGACGGTCGCGGTCGCTGGCCGCGGAACCCATGCGCTGCAGTCCGGAGACCGCGGTGGTGGCGGAGGCGAGCGGCCGGCGCAGGTCGTGGCTGACCGCGTTGAGCAGCGCCGTACGCACCTTCTCGGCCGCGGCCAGCGGTTCGACCTCGCTGGCCTTGCGCATGAGGTCGTTGTGTTCGAGCACGGTCTGGATCTGCGAGAGGATCGCCATGAGCATGCGCTGGTCGGACGCCTCGATCGCGCGGCCGTACAGTTCCAGTGAGGGACCATGGTCGTTGAGCGATATGGAATCGTGCTCGATGCCGTTGCCGCCGGTGTCGGCGTCGCCGGCATCGCCGGCGGAATCGCCAGCCGACGCAGGCGACGCGCCGACCGGCAGGCTGTTCACCGATGACGACGGGTCGGCGTCGGAGATGACCACGCGGCCGTCCTGCACGACCCGCACGCAGTCGAATCCGAACGCCTCACGGGTGCGGTGCACGATGGCGCGCAGCGGGTTGTTGCTGCGCAGCACCGAGCCGGCGACGCTGGCAAGCATCTCCGATTCCGCACGGGCGCGCTGCGCCTGACGGGCCCGCGCGTCGGCGCGGTCCACCACGGCGCCGACGATCACGCCGACGATCACATACAGCACGATGGTCACGACGTCGGACGCCCGAATCACATGGAACGTGCCGACGGGCGGCGTATAGAGGAAGTCGAGGGCGAGGCCGCTGAGCACGGCGGCCACGGTGGCGGGGATGACGCCGCCGATGACGGCCGCGAGCACCACGATGAGCTGCAGAATCAATGCGTCGCGCTGCCCGGAATGCGGGGTGCTGAACGTGAAGAGCAGCCAGCTGACCGTGAGCACGGCCACCAGGGAGAACAGCACGCCCACGATCTTGCGGCTCACCGCCATCGATTCACGGTATTTGGGCAGATGGAAGCCATGCTGCACGAACTCATGCGTGACGATGTGCACGTCGATGTCGCCCGACTTGTCGACGATGCCGGTCGTGGCGGACGGACGTCCCAGCCATCGGGCCAGCAGTCCGCGCCGCGAGACGCCGACGATGACCTGCGTGGCGTTGTTGGCGCGCGCGAAGTCGAGCAGGGCGTCGGGGATGTCCTCGCCGACGATCTGATGGTAGGTGCCGCCGAGCTGTTCGACGAGCCGGCGCTGGCGTGCCAGCAGCGTGGGGTTCGACCCGGCGAGGCCGTCCTCCGCGGTAACGTGCACGGCGATAAGGTCGCCGCCGCCCGACGCCCTGGCCACGCGGGCGCCGCGCCTGAGCAGCTGGTCGCCCTCGGGACCGCCCGACAACGCCACGACCACGCGTTCGCGCGTCTCCCATTTGGCGCGGATGTTGTGCTCGTCGCGGTATTCCTTGAGCGCCTCGTCGACGCGGCCTGCAAGCCACAGCAGGGCGAGTTCGCGCAACGCGGTGAGGTTGCCGACGCGGAAGTAGTTGCTCAGCGCCGCGTCCACGCGGTCGGACTTGTACACCAGTCCGGCGGAGAGGCGTTCGCGCAGCATGGCCGGCGGCAGGTCGACGAGCTCGACCTGCGTGGCCGAGCGCAGCACCTTGTCGGGCACGGTCTCCTTCTGCGTGCTGCCGGTGATCTCGCGCACCACGTCGTTGAGCGATTCGATGTGCTGCACGTTGATGGTGGTGATGACGTCGATGCCGGCGGCGAGCAGGTCCTCCACGTCCTGCCAGCGTTTCTCGTGCACGGATCCGGGGATGTTGGTGTGCGCCAGCTCGTCGACGAGGGCGACGTCGGGATGGCGTTCGATGACCTTGAACAGGTCCATGTCGTCCATCCACATGCCGCGGTAGCGCACGCGCCGGCGCGGCACGATCTCCAATCCGCGCGCGGCGGTCTCGGTGGCCTTGCGGCCATGCGATTCGATGAGCGCGATGACGACGTCCTTGCCGGACGCCTTGAGACGATGCCCCTCCTTGAGCATGGCACAGGTCTTGCCGACGCCGGGCGCGGCGCCGAGCAGCACACGGAACGATCCTCGCGCCTTGGCCATGGATTCCCCCTCGTTCGTTGCGATACGTCGTTGACGACATCCGTCGGCATCCGTCGTCGTATCGTGACGACGACGTTTTCAATGGCCGTCTTCAACAGCCGTTTTCAAGAATAATCGGGAAACACGTCGAGTCGAAGGCCCGTCCCGTCGGGAACGGGTCCTTCGACTCGGTCGTGGTTCACTGCCCGCGGGCTACCGGAGCCCGTCGAGGGCGAGATTGAGCTGCACCACGTTGACGACGGGCTCGCCGATGAAGCCGAGTCCGCGGCCGGTGGTGTACTTCTTCACCTGCTGCTCCACCTGATCCTCGCTCAGCCCCCTGGCCTTGGCGACGCGACGCACCTGAATGGCCGCGTAGTCGGGGCTGATGTTCGGATCGAGGCCGGAGGACGACGACGTGGTCGCGTCCGCCGGCACCTGCTTGACGTCCACGCCCTCGCGTTTGGCGATCGCGGCGCGCCGTTCGGCGACGCTCGCGATGAGGTCGGCGTCCTGATGGCCCTTGTTCGTGCCGGAGGAGGCGTTCGCCGCATAGTTCACGTTGTCGGTCTGGTCCTCCGGAAGGTTCGGGTCGGACGCGGCGGACGGACGGGACTGGAAGTACTGCGGCAGCGCCTTGCCGTCCTTGTCGGTGAACGACTGGCCGATGAGCGACGAGCCGACGACCTCGCCGGACGCGTTCGTGACCATGGAGCCGTTGGCCTTGTCGGGCATGCCGAGCTGGCCGATGCCGGTCATCACGAACGTGTAGACGATGACGATGACGGTGAAGACCAGCACGGCCTTGAGGCCGGCCCAGTAGCTGCGCATGTTCAATGCCATGGCGTTTTTCATGATTGGCACACTTTCTCTCGACGGCTTCGGTCAGAAGCCGGGGATCAGCCTGACGAACAGGTCGATGATCCAGATGCCGACGAACGGCGCGACGATACCGCCGAGGCCGTAGACCGAAAGGTTCCTTCCGAGGATCTTCTCGGACGCCTCCGCACGGTACTTGACGCCCTTGAGCGCCAGCGGAATCAGCAGCACGATGATGATCGCGTTGAAGATGATGGCGGACAACACGGCCGACAGCGACGAATGCAGGCCCATGATGTTGAGCACGCCGAGGCCGGGGAACTTCTCCATGAACATGGCCGGGATGATGGCGAAGTACTTCGCCACGTCGTTGGCGATGGAGAAGGTGGTCAGCGCGCCGCGCGTGATGAGCAGCTGCTTGCCGATCTGCACGATGTCGATGAGCTTGGTCGGGTCGGAGTCGAGGTCGACCATGTTGCCGGCCTCCTTCGCGGCGGAGGTGCCGGAGTTCATCGCCACGCCGACGTCGGACTGCGCCAGCGCCGGGGCGTCGTTCGTACCGTCGCCGGTCATCGCGACGAGCTGGCCCTTGGCCTGCTCCTTCTTGATGTAGGCGAGCTTGTCCTCGGGCTTGGCCTCGGCGATGAAGTCGTCGACGCCGGCCTCCTTGGCGATCGCGGCCGCGGTCAGCGGGTTGTCGCCCGTGACCATGACCGTGCGGATGCCCATCTTGCGCATGTCCTCGAAGCGTTCGCGCAGACCCTTCTTGACGACGTCCTTGAGCTGGACGACGCCGAGGATGCGGATCGACCGGTCGGCGGACTGCTTGACGACGACCAGCGGCGTGCCGCCGGCGTTCGACACGGCCTTGACACGGTCGTGCATGGCGTCGATGACCTCCTGGCCGACGTTTGCGCCCTCCTCATGGATCCAATGCTCGACGGCCGAGGTGGCGCCCTTACGGATGCGCTCGCCGTTCGGCAGGTCGAGTCCGGACATGCGGGTCTCGGCGGTGAACGGCACAGCCACGGCGCCGTCGACCTCGTCGAACTCCCTGCCCTCCTTGCGGGCGAGCTCCACGATGGACTGGCCCTCCGGGGTGGAGTCGGCCAGCGAGCTCAGCGCGGCGGCCTCGACGATCTCGTCGTGGTCGACGCCGGGCAGGGCGTGGAAGTTGGACGCCTGGCGGTTGCCGTACGTGATGGTGCCGGTCTTGTCGAGCAGCAGCGTCGTCACGTCGCCGGCGGCCTCGATGGCGCGTCCGGAGGTGGCGAGCACGTTGCGCTGGACCAGACGGTCCATGCCGGCGATGCCGATGGCGCTCAGCAGGGCGCCGATGGTGGTCGGGATGAGGCAGACCAGCAGGGCGACGAGCACGGTGAGGCTCACGTTCGCGCCGACGGCGGACGCCTGCGGGTTGATGCACAGCACGACCACCAGGAAGATGATGGTCAGCGAGCTGAGCAGCACGTCGAGGGCGATTTCGTTCGGGGTCTTCTGGCGGTTCGCGCCTTCGACCAGGGCGATCATCTTATCGACGAAGCTTTCGCCCGGCTTCTGCGTGATGCGCACGACGATGCGGTCGGACAGCACGCGCGTGCCGCCGGTGACGGCGGAGCGGTCGCCGCCGGACTCGCGAATCACGGGGGCGGATTCGCCGGTGATGGCGGACTCGTCCACGGATGCGATGCCGGAGATGATGTCGCCGTCGCCGGGGATCAGTTCGCCTTCGGAGACGACGACCACGTCGCCGAGCTTCAGGTCGGAGCTCGGGACCTCCATGACGGAGGTGGGGCCGTGGCCCGTCTCGGGGCCGCGCACGTCGGGGTCGTTCTTCTCGTCGTAGCCGACGACGAGCTGCGCCGGCGTGGTGGTGCGGGTCTTGCGTAACGCGTCGGCCTGCGCCTTGCCGCGGCCCTCGGCCACGGCCTCGGCGAGGTTGGCGAACAGCACGGTGAACCACAGCACGACGGCCACGATCCACGTGAAGTAGACGGGCTCGCCGTTCGCCAGGGAGCCGTCGGCGATCTGGAAGATGCCGAGCAGCGTAAGGAACGCGGCGCCCACCCATACGATGAACATGACGGGGTTGTGCCACATGTTGCGCGGATCGAACTTCTTCAGCGCGTCCGGCAGGCTCTTGACGAGCATCTCGCCAAGCGACTTGTTGTTGGATTTCTTGACGTCGGCCGCGATATCGTTCGCGTTATCGGCGACGCCATTCACAGTTGCGGTAGACATATCAGGCCACCAGACCTTCTGCCAACGGTCCCAGGGCAAGCGTCGGGAAGAACGTCAGCGCGGAAATAAGGACGATAACGAATACGAGCAGACCGGTGAACAGCCTGGTGTCGGTCCGCATGGTGCCGGCGGTCACCGGGACGGCGTCCTGCCGGGCCAGCGAGCCGGCCAGGGCGATCACCAACGCGATCGGCAGGAAGCGGCCGATCAGCACGGCGAGTCCCAGCGCGGTGTCGAGCCACGGGGTGTCGGCGGTGATGCCGGCGAAGGCGGAGCCGTTGTTGTTCGCGGCGGAGGTGAACGCGTACACGACCTCGGAGAAGCCGTGATTGCCGGTGTTGTTCAGCGAAACGTCGAAGATGGACTGCCTTGCGAACGGCAGGGCGAAGCTCAGCGAGACGCCCACCACGACCGTGATCGGCATGACGAGGAAGTACAGCGACGCCATCTTCATCTCGCGCGGGCCAATCTTCTTGCCGAGGTATTCCGGCGTGCGGCCGACCATCAGGCCGGCGATGAACACGGCCACGACGGCCATCACGAGGATGCCGTACAGGCCGGCGCCCACGCCACCCGGCGAGACCTCGCCGAGCATCATGTTGAGCATGTACATCATGCCGCCGAGCGCGGTGTACGAGTCGTGCATGGAGTCGACGGCGCCCGTGGACGTGGATGTGGACGTGGTGCCGAACAGGCTCGACCAGACGATGCCGAACCGGTCCTCCTTGCCTTCCATCGAGCCGCCGGTCAGGCTGGTGATCGGGTCGTTGGAGAAGGATTCCGCGGTCACGAGGCAGAGGAAGCTGACGCCGAAGAGGATGACCATGGCGCCGAGCAGCGCATAGCCCTGCTTCACCTGGCCGACCATGCGGCCGAAGGTGCGCGTGAGCGCCACCGGGATGGCGAGCATGAGGATGATCTCGATGAGGTTCGTCCACATGTTCGGATTCTCGTACGGATGCGACGAGTTGGCGTTGAAGAAACCGCCGCCGTTGGTGCCGAGCTCCTTGATGACCTCCTGCGAGGCGACCGGGCCCTGCATGATGGTCTGCTGGTTGCCGGCGATGGTGGTCACGTGGATCCAGTCGGCGAAGTTCTGCGTGACGCCGAGGCCGATGAGGATGATGCCCATGACGATGGAGATCGGCATGAGGATGCGCATCGTGCAACGGGTCAGGTCGACCCAGAAGTTGCCGATGGTCTCGGACTTGCGCAGCGCGAAGCCGCGCACGAGCGCGACGGCCACGGCGATGCCGACGGCAGCCGACACGAAGTTCTGCACGGCGAGGCCGGCGAACTGCACGGTGTAGCCGAGCGTCACGTCAGGCGAATACGACTGCCAGTTCGTGTTCGTCACGAACGAGGCGGCCGTGTTGAACGCCAGCGGTCCGGGCACGTTGTCGAAGCCCATGTTGAACGGCAGCCAGTGCTGGACGCGCTGGAGCAGGTACAGCACCAGCACGCTGAGCAGGGAGAAGCCGAGGACGCCGCGAAGGTACGCCTTCCAGGTCTGGCCCTTCCTCGAGTCCACGCCGATGATCCGGTAGATCCATTTCTCGAAGAACAGATCCTTGTCCGACGTGAACACACGGTACATGTAATCGCCCAGCGGTTTGTATATCGCCGCCAGGATTATGGCAATCAGACCGAATGCCATGATTGCGTAGAAGTACACCATGATGATGAACCTTGTCTGAACCTTAGTATGTGAAAAAGTCTTCTAGAATTTCTCGGGACGGCACAGGGAGTAGATCATGTATGCGATGCCCACGACCCCCAGGACCACGCCAAGAATGTTGAAAGCTGCCATCATAGCTTGTCCGCCCACTTTCCGAACAGATCGAAGACGACGAATACCGCTATCGTCCCGATCACATAGGCGACATCAACCCACCAGGGCATGTTCTCTCCTTCAATCGAACAAGCCCGGAGCGGTTCCGTCGTCCCGCGGACTTCGCCGCGTGGACGTACCGGAACCTTCCGGGCCTCATTGCGTCTCCCATGCTATGGGCGGACGAATGGCGTGCAGCCGGTTTTTACGGGTTCCATACGGGGTGTGACGGCGATGGCGGCGAGTCACTAACGGTTCGCTAACGGGTGGCTTGGGTCGGGTTTTTTGTGACCTGGTGCGAGTACGTGGGGCCAGGCTTGTGACCAGGTGCGGGTCTGCCATGTAACGCGATAATAGAAACGCTGCAATTGCAACGATTATCACGGTGCGTGACTGGGTGCGGGTGTGCCCGGTCACGTTGATGCGCCCGGTCACGTGCCCATGCCCGCCGATACAATACTGACGTGGAAATCAGCCCCGGAACCCGCGAATTCATCCGTACGCACCGCGACGACGACGTCCGCGACCTGGCGTTGCATGCCAAGGCCGGCGACGACGTCGACATGACGACGGCGCTCGAACAGATCGACGGATGGCAGCGGGCGACGACGAAACTCCCCGAATGGGCCGCGCACGACGGCATCGTCTACCCGCCGCACATCTCGATGGAACAGTGCTCGTCGCAGACGACGGCACTGTACAAGACCGCCGTGGCGCAACGGTTGATGGCCGGGCACGGCGAGTCAATGGCCGGGCATAGCGATACGACGCTCATCGACCTGACCGGCGGGTTCGGCGTCGACTTCTCCTATATGGCGCGGGCGTTCACACGCGGCATATATGTGGAGCGGCAGGCGCGCCTGTGCGAGGTCGCCGAGCACAACATGGCCATACTGGGGCTCGATAACGTCACGATTGTCAACGCGGACGCGGAGGACTTCCTGCGACGGCCGGACGACACGACGGACGGCATGGCCACGACCAATCCGTCGTCCACGATGATCGTCATCGACCCGGCCCGACGCGACGCGCATGGCGCGCGCACGTATGCCATCGCCGACTGCACGCCCGACGTGCTCGCATTGGAGGACGAACTGCTGGAACGCGCGACGACCGTGATGGTCAAGCTCTCCCCCATGCTCGACTGGCGCAAGACCGTGCGCGACCTCGGCGGCCCGGCGACCGTGCGCGAGGTGCATATCGTCTCGACCGGCAACGAATGCAAGGAGCTGCTCGTCGTACTACGCCGGCGTGCGGCGAACGCGACCGACGACGCCACCGGTCGTTATCTGCTCATGACCTGCGTCAATGATTCACAAGTGGTTCAATATCATATTGATGAATCGTTGGAGATATTGGCCGATGACGATAATGCTGACGACGGCGGGAACACCGTCGTCGATAGCAGGAATGCCGTTGGCGACGTCGACGCACCCAACGATGACGTCGATACGTCCGACGATACGGAACGCGGCAATCGATACGTGTACGAGCCGAACGCGTCCGTCATGAAGGCGGGCTGCTTCGCGCTGCTGGAACGACGGTACGGCGTACGGCAGATCGGTCCGAACAGTCATCTGTTCGTTGCGGACCGTCCGGCGCAGGACTTCCCCGGTCGCGGATTCGTCGTCGACGCCGTGACCGGCATGGGCAAGCGCGAACTCAAAGGCGCGTTGGGCGGCATCACCCACGCGAACATCGGCACACGGAACTTCCCGATGAACGTGGCCGCATTGCGCCGGAAACTCAAGCTCAAGGACGGCGGCGACACATATATCTTCGCCACGACCGACGCCACGGGACGGCACATGCTGCTCATCACGAGGAAGACGACCGGCGAGCCGGGAAACCGGGAACCCGAACGAGACATGGCATAGCGGTGTGGAATGGCGTCCGCGTCACTTCGCCGCGTCATGGTAAAACGGCAAGCATCGGGACGTGCATAACGCATACGCGCGGGAGACACGCGAATATATGTACAACAGAACAGGAGTCACGGCATGATCAACGAGGATTACAAGGCGATGCTCGGCGGCAAGTCCGTCATTCGCGAACTCAGCGAATACGCGACCGCGCGCGGCAAGGAGATCGGCTACGAGAACGTGTTCGACTACAGTCTCGGCAACCCCTCGGTGCCGGCGCCCGCGGCGTTCACCGACGCGATGGTCGACCTGTACGAGCACGGCGACCCGGTGGCCATCCACGGCTACTCCCCCTCGCTCGGCATCCCCGAAGTGAAGGACGCCATCGCCGCGAACCTCAACGAACGCTTCGGCATGGACTACACCGGCAACCACATCTTCCCCACCACCGGCGCGGCCGGCGCGCTCGCGCACGCCATGCGCGCGGTGACGAAGCCGGGTGACGAGATCATCACGTTCGCGCCGTACTTCCCCGAATACCAGCCGTACGTCAAGGGCACCGGCGCGAAGCTGACCATCGTCCCGGCAGACACGGAGAACTTCCAAATCAACTTCGAGGCGTTCGAGAAGGCATTGAACCCGGGCGTCATGGCCGTGCTCATCAACACGCCGAACAACCCGTCGGGCGCCGTGTACTCGGCCGAAACGCTGGAAAGGCTCGCCGGCGTCCTGCGCGCCAAGCAGACGGAATACGGCCACGACATCTTCCTCGTCAGCGACGAACCGTACCGCGAAATCGTGTTCGACGGCGGCACGCAGGCGTATCCGGCGAAATACTACGACAACACGCTCACCTGCTACTCGTGGTCGAAGTCGCTGTCGCTGCCCGGCGAGCGCATCGGCTATGTGGCGGTGAACCCCAAGGCCACCGACGCCGAGCTGCTGGTGCCGATGATGGGCCAGATCTCGCGCGGCACCGGACACAACTGCCCGCCGAGCTCCATCCAGCTGGGCGTCTCCAAGGTGCTGGACAAGACCGCCGACCTTTCCGTGTACGAGACGAACATGAACCTGCTGTACGACGCCCTGACCGGCATCGGCTTCGACGTGGTGCGCCCCGGCGGCACGTTCTACATCTTCCCCAAGGCGCTGGAGGACGATGCGACCGCGTTCTGCCTCAAGGCCAAGGAGCACGACCTCATCCTCGTGCCGTCCGACAGCTTCGGTGTGCCCGGCTACTTCCGCATGGCCTACTGCATCGACACCGAAAAGGTGAAGCGTTCGATCCCGGCGCTGGAGAAGTTCGCCAAAGAGGAATACGGCGTGAATTGATACGTAATGGAGTGGCGTCGGTCGATGGGAAGACTCGACGTATTGATATACGCCTTCGCCTTCCATCCGACCGACGCCACACACATCACGCACCAATTCACCTATGAAGGGTTGCGACGGGGTCTCTCCCTCAGTCCGCCTTCGGCGGCCAGCTCCCTCGTCAGAGGGAGCCGCTGACGCGCCGCTCAGACAGTGCGACACACCAAATCGGCTCGTGACGCGTGTGGCATCACGCCCCACCTTCTGTCATCCTGAGCGAGCGAAGCGAGTCGAAGGATCTCACCCCTCCAACCCGACGCCACTTCCTTCCCTCGTCAGAGGGAGCCGCTGACGCGCCACTCAGACAGCGCAGCACACCAAATCGGCTCGTGACGCGTGCGGCATCACGCCCCACCTTCTGTCATCCTGAGCGAGCGAAGCGAGTCGAAGGATCTCACCCCTCCAACCCGACGCCACTTCCTTCCCTCGTCAGAGGGAGCCGCTGACGCGCCACTCAGACAGTGCGACACACCAAATCGGCTCGTGACGGTACGACCCGCTCGTGACGCGTGTGGCATCGGCCGGCCGGAGAATGAAGGCGTACAACGGTACGTCGAATTCTCCAGCCGGACGATGACACTCCGTCACGAGTCGAGTTCAGGTGATGTTCAGGAAACTTTGACGATACATCGGCAAAAGTCGCAGAGGACGTTGCGCGACGATTCAGTCGGTCTTGTGACGGGCATCGTTTACTGAGAATCAGCAGTACAACGAATGTTCTCCCCTAAGGACCGCATCATGACCGATAACGTCAGCAATAACATCAACAACGGCGACAGCAACAACAACGGCAACGCCGTCAATACGACCAATACGAACGTCAATTCCGGGGCCGGTGCGCAGCAGACGCAGGCACAGCAGCCGCAACCGCAACAAGCGCAGCCGGCACAACAACCGCAAGCGCAGGCGGCGCAACAGCAGGGGTACGGCCCGGTTCCGGGCGCACAGCCGACCTACGCGCCACAACAGGGACAGGGGGCGCCGCAGCCGTATCAGACCTACCCGCAGCAGGGGTATGTGAACGCCGGCACGAACACCCAAGTACCTAAGCCCGCCAAGCCCAAGGGCCAGCGTCTTGCGACGATGACGGGGCTGAAGGGCCGGAGCCTGGCTTCGGTGGCCGTGGTGGCTCTGGTGTGCGGATTGCTGGGTGGTCTGGGAGGCGCGGCCATCTTCTCGGCAATTCATGAGTCCGATGACGGCCAGCAGTACGGCCAGTACATGCAGATGCCTTATCGCGGCAACGGATACGGTTACGGCAATAGCGGCAACGGTAACAGCGGCAACAGCGGCAATGGTTCCGGCTCACTGCCTGGCTCCAGCTCCGGCAACAGCGATAGCGGCTCCGGTTCCAGCAGCGATTCCGGCGCAATGTAAGCTCTCGGCAACGCGCCAGCCCCCTGACAAGGGAGCAGTGTTGTGATCGGAGGGACGGAAGATCCTTCGACTCGCTGCGCTCGCTCAGGATGACAGGAGATGGACCGCGACGCAGGCAATCCGACTCTCAGCAACGCGCCAGCGGCTCCCTCTGACGAGGGAGCTGTCCGCCGTAGGCGGACTGAGGGAGAGATGGACAACGTCCGCAGCTGCTACCGCCCAAGCACCGCCAACCTCTCACGCGCAACCCGGTCGATGACGTCGCAGACTTCGGCGAACCGCGTATCGATTTCGCGGTTGGTATAGCGCAGAACGTGCAGCGACATCTCGTTGAGCTCAATCGTTCGGAGCCGGTCGGCTTCCATCTGCTCGGCCGTGTAGTGTCCGCCGCCGTCGAGCTCCACCACCAGCCGGGCTTTCGCGCAATAGAAGTCCGCGATGCGGTTTCCCAATGGCTTTTGTCGTTGCCAACGGATCGGATGCTTGCGGAGGAACCCGTACCATAGTTTGCGTTCCCATGGGGTCATTTCTCGGCGCAGTTTTCGTGCGCGGGCGACGCTGCCCTTGTTGTAGTCCTTCATGGGATGAGTTTAGCTGAGACACGGTGGTCTCTCCCTCAGTCACGCCGTAGGCGTGACAGCTCCCTCGTCAGAGGGAGCCGCTGACGCGTTGCGCAGACCGGCCACAGACATCGAATCCCCAGCCATACGGATAACGACCCATTTGCAGTCATCTCTCCCTCAGTCACGCCGTAGGCGTGACAGCTCCCTCGTCAGAGGGAGCCGCTGACGCGTTGCGCAGACCGGCCACAGACATCGAATCCCCAGCCATACGGATAACGCGACCCATTATGCAGTCATCTCTCCCTCAGTCACGCCGTAGGCGTGACAGCTCCCTCGTCAGAGGGAGCCGCTGACGCGCAGCGCAAACGGTCACAGGCATCGAGGGCTCAGCCGCGCGGGAGGATGCCCATCGCGCTGTTTATTCGATGGTGTTGATGGTGCCGCCCCATGAACGCTGCAGCTTCTCTATCTTGGTTTGTTCGCCGACGATGACCCAGCGTTTGCCGATGAGCATGGCGTATTTGGTGTCGCCGACTTCGCCGGAGTATTGGTCGAGGAGTTTGGAGGCCTGGGTGGCGAGCGGGGTCTTGTAGAGGTTGATGGCGCTGTCGTTGTCGAAGACGGCGTAGGCGACGCGTGTCTGCTTGCAGATGGCGATGGATTTGACGCCGGGGTATTGGCTGGCGTTGATGCTCTGCCAGTCGCTGGTGCAGGCGCCGAAGACGCCTTCCATGCCGGTTTGCATGGCGGTGGTGTCGCTGATGGGGGCTTCGTCGCGGACGGCGGGTTTGACGATGCCGTCGTTGAACATGTTGCCGACGAGGAAGCCGAGGCAGGACAGCAGCAGCGACAGTACGATGGCGATGACACCCCATGTGGTGGCGGCGCCGCGTTTGCGGTCGATGGGCGCGGTGACGCGTGCGATGATGACGAAGATGAGAGTGGCGACCGCGGCGATGACGGCCAAGGTGAGCCATGTGGAGGTCGATTGACCACCGACGATGGGCAGTGCGGCGGGCGCGATGGCCCGGACCGCCGCGGCGGCTCCGGCAAGTACGGCGAGTACGCCGGCGATGACGCAGAACGTCTTGCAGAGCATGTTCGCCCCTGATGCGCGGCCGCCACGGTATGAGTCGTCGATATGATCTCCGGCGCGATGTGAAGGCATGTCGTCCTCCTTACGTTGCAGCATCCCCATGACTGCGTTCAGTCTATCGTCCGCGGGCGCGAGGATGTGAGCCGCGGACGAATATTCTCACGGTCCCGTCATCTTGCGACCGTTCGATGGTTCTCCTTGTGATGATTCGACATGTATGGCTACGGACAACGTAGTGCTACGTACTGCGTAGTGCTACGATTAGCGTAGCTTTACGGATGTCGTATGGCGGGATGAGATAAACGAGATGGATAAGGGAGTGGCGACGTGGGGAATGTATTCCGACTGGTCAGGCGTGATGTTCTGCGTCTGCTCCGGGTGCCGGCCGCGTGGGTGATCTGCGCCGGCCTCGTCGTGATTCCGTCGCTGTACGCGTGGTTCAACATCTACGGGTTCTGGAATCCGTATGGCAATACGAAGTCGATCCAGGTGGCCGTAGTCAACGAGGACAAGGGCACGACAAACGATACGCTCGGCAAGCTCGACCTCGGCGACCAGATCGTCACGGCCATGAAGGCGAACGACCAGCTGGGCTGGCATTTCGTCAGTCGCGACCAGGCCATGGACGAGGTGAAGACGGGGAAGAGTTCCGCGGCGTTCGTGATTCCGAAGGATTTCAGCGCCAAGCTGGCGACCATCATCTCCGGCGATTTCCAGCAGCCGAAGCTGGAGTATTACGTCAACGAGAAGGCGAACGCCATCGCACCGAAGATCACGGACGTCGGCTCGTCCACATTGTCGACGCAGATCAACGGCACGTTCGTCTCCACGGTGAGCGAGGTCGTGTCGTCCACGGTGAACACCAAGCTCGCCGAGGCCGAAGGCAAGGTGAGCGCCGCCCAGTCCAACACGGTCAAGGCGCTGGGACGTTCGGAGGGCAACATCGAGGACGCGCGCGACGCCATCGACGACCTCGACGACACGGTGACCACGGCCCGGCGGAAGGCGCAGAACGCGAAAACCACGCTGGACAAGGCCACCAGGCAGGCCGAAATCATCAGCCACGGACTGCAGGGCACATCGAAACTGCTGACCAGCACCAGCGATTCGCTGACGAAATTCTCGTCATCGATGGGCGCGACGCTGGACAACGGCTCGCGGCTGATGTCGCAGTCCGCGGCGAAGGCCAACCTCTCCGTAGGCAAGGCGGCGGCGACCATCACCACGGCGCAGGGCAGCGTGGGGGCGGCGTTGGCGACCGGCAAGGACATCAACACGCAGAACGCCGAGATCATCACCGAGCTGGAGGACATCCAGCAGGCGCTGCCAAAGGACTCGCTCGCCTACACGCAGCTGGACCAGCTGCTCAACGGCCATGACGGCGACGGCAAAAGCGGCTTGAAGCATACCAATCAGGCCGTCAAGCAGACGCTCGACAATCTCGGTACGCTCAACGACGACACTGGCAAAACCGCCACGTCGGTCGCCAACGCGGCCGATACCATCACCGCGGCGGCGCAGGGCACGCTGAACACGGTGGACGGCTATCGGTCCACGCTGGGCTCCGCCACGATCCCACAGGTCAATGGCGGACTCGCCCAACTGAGCTCGACGGCGAACGGGCTGAGCGGAGCCATCACCAGCCAGCAGGGGCTCATCGACCAGACCAAGGCGATCCTCGACCAGCTGGACTCCACGCTGGCCACGACGTCCAAGGCGCTGCGGCAGACCGACGGCACGCTGAAGAACATCGGCGACGACCTGTCCACCGCCAAAACCGATGTGGCGGCGCTGTCCACGTCAGCCGCATGGCAGAAGCTCACCAAGAACGGCAAGCTGGATGCGCAGAAGATCGCGAACTTCATGTTCGCGCCGACCACGTTGCGCACGCACGCCCTGTATCCGGTGAACTCGTATGGTTCGGGCATGGCGCCGCTGTTCACCGACCTGTCGCTGTGGGTGGGCGCGTTCGTGCTCATGGTCATCGTCAAGCTGGAGGCGGACGACGAGGGCATCCCCGGGCTGACGGTGGGGCAGGCGTACATGGGCCGGTGGCTGCTGCTCTCCATTCTGGCGGTCTTGCAGGGCATCGTATGCTGCGTGGGCGATCTGGTCATCGGCGTGCAGGCCGCGAACGTGCCGGCGTTCATCGCCACGGGCGTGCTCTCGTCGCTCACGTATCTGAGTATTCTCTACGCGCTGTCGGTGACGTTCCAGCACGTGGGCAAGGCGTTGTGCGTGGTGCTCATCATCGTGCAGATACCGGGCGCTTCGGGCCTCTACCCAATCGAGATGATGCCGGCGTTCTTCCGCAGGCTCTACCCGTTCTTCCCGTTCACGTACAGCATCGACGCGCTGCGCGAGACCATTGGCGGCTTCTACGGCAACCATTATGCGGTGGCCGTGGGCCATCTGCTCGTGTTCGCCGCGTTGAGCTTCATCCTCGGACTGCTGCTGCGGCCGTATCTGACGAACCTCAACCGTCTGTTCGCCAGGGAGATAGCGCAGAGCGACATGATCATCGGCGAGGAGGTACAGGCGCCGTTCCACCGGTACCGGTTCTCGCAGGCCATCCGCGCGATGGCGAACCGGGCGGAGTATCGTGCGGCGATCCATCATCGCGCCATGAAGTTCGCCCGGCTGTATCCACGGCTGAAGGTGGGGGCCATCGTCGCCGGCGTCATCGTGCCGTGCGTGCTGATCGTGCTGTTCTCGGTGAGCCCGAACTTCGTGAGTCCGAACGGCAAGGCCATCATCCTCGCCTCGTGGGCCATCTGGATTCTCCTCATGATCGGATTCCTCATCGCCATCGAATACATTCGCGACAACATCGAACGTCAGCTGCTGCTCGGTTCGATGAACGACGACGACATCCGGTCCATGTTCTCGGTGCGCGACCGGCTGAAGAACATCTCGTGGACGCCGCCGAAACCGCAGCGCAGGCCGCGGCACGCGGCCTCGACCGCGGGCGGCGAGTCAAGAGACGACGAAGCGAGAGACGACGACGGCCGTACCGGCACCGTGACGGAAAAGACCGAAGGGAGGAATGACGCATGAGCACGATATGGAAGCTGTTCACCGGCGACGTCAGGCGCATGACCAGCAACGTCGTCTCCGTGATCATCGTCATCGGACTCGTGGCGCTGCCGTCCCTGTTCACCTGGTTCAACGTGACCGCCGCATGGGATCCGTTCAGCAACACGAAGAACGTGAAGTTCGCGGTGGCCAACACCGACGCCGGATACAAAAGCGACCTCGTGCCGCTGAAGGTGAACGTCGGCGACCAGGTGATCTCCGAACTGCGCGCCAACGACCAGCTCGACTGGACGTTCACCACGGAGGCCGACGCCATCGACGGCACGAAATCCGGCAAATACTATGCGGCCGTGGTGATTCCGAAAAGCTTCAGCAAGGACATGATGACGTTCTTCTCGTCCGACGTGGACCATGCGAAGCTCACGTACTACACGAACCAGAAGAAGAACGCGCTGGCCCCGCAGCTCACCGGTCAGGGCGCGGACCAGGTGGCCGCGCGCATCAACCTCATGTTCGCCACCACCCTGTCGAACGTGGCGTTGAACATCGTCTCCTCGTTCTCGGACTATCTTGACGACGCGGATGCGAAAAGCAGCATCGCGAACCTCGCCGGGCACATCGGCGACATGGCCGACCAGCTGGCCGACGCGTCGAACACCGTGGGCACGTACGCATCGCTCACCGATTCGGCGCAGTCGCTGATCGGCAACTCGTCGAAACTGCTGCGGCAGGCGTCGGGCTCGGCCAAGTCGGCCGGCACGACGCTGGACGAGACCAAGCAGGCGGGCGCCACCATCGGCGACGCGCTCAAGGCGTCCACGGGCGCATTGTCCACGGCATTGCAGTCCAGTGCCAGCAGCTACGACGCGGTGTCGTCCAGCATCGACGACGTATACGCCAACATCGGCACGCAGACCAAGGACAGCGCCAAGGCGTTGCGCGACCAGGCCACGACCATCGGCGACCAGATCGGCGAATACCAGCGCATCGGCAAGGAGCTCGAGGCGCTGCGCGGCAACCTGACCACCGATGTGGCCAAGCAGGCGGTGGACCGCATCACGGCGAAGATCGACGCCATCGTGACCGTGCAGACCGCGTTGAAGAACAAGCTGAACTCGGCGGCGAACACCATCGAATCCGGCAACGCCACCGCGCAGAAGGACCGCGACGACATAGCCAAGTTGGCGAAGCAGGCGAACAGCAGCATCGGCGGTCTGAAAACCGATTTCGACACCAAACTCAAACCGCAGATCAACGATCTGGCTACGGACGTGGCCGAATCGGCCACGCTGATGAAGTCCGGCGCCGCCGATCTGGACGCCGCGGTGAACGACCTGGCGGACTCCTCGGCTTCGGCGGGCACGAAGCTGAGCGACGTGCGCAAGACGCTGAACACGACCGGCTCCGAACTGGCGGATGCGGCGAACACGTTGAAGGCGCTGTCGAAGAACATCACAACCGCGTTGAAGAACGGCGACAGCACGGCGCTGAAGAAGGTGCTGGACGGCGACGCCGAATCGTTGGCGAAGTCTCTGGCCGCGCCGGTCGGGGTGACACGCAAGGCCGTGTTCCCGTCGGAGAACTTCGGTTCTTCGCTCAGCCCGTTCTACACGTTCCTGCCGTTGTGGGTGGGCTCGCTGCTGATGGCGGTGACATTGAAAACGTCCGTCTCCCGCCGCATTCGCGCGAAGCTGGGGCCGGGGGTGCGGCCGCATCAGCTGTATCTGGGACGGTTCGGCATCTTCGCCGTGCTGTCGCTGCTGCAAAGCTCGTGCGTGCTGCTCGGCAACCTGTTGTTCCTGCGCGTGCAGGCGAACCATCCGTGGCTGTACATGCTGTCCGGATGGCTGTCGGGACTGGTGTTCATCTTCATGATCTATACGTTGGTCGTATCGTTCGGCAACGTGGGCAAGGCCATCGGCGTGCTGTTCCTCGTGGTGCAGATATCCGGGTCCGGAGGCGCGTATCCGCTGGCGGTGATGCCACAGTTCTTCACCGACATCAGTCCGTTCCTGCCCATCACGCATTCCATCAGCGCCATGCGCGCGGCCATGTTCGGCATCTACGACAACGACTACTGGCGTGAGATCGGCGCCCTGCTGCTGTTCATCCTGCCGACGCTGCTGCTGGGGCTGGTGCTGCGCAAGCCGCTGGTGAAGTTCAACACGTGGTATGTGCGCACCATCGAAAGCACGAAACTGCTGTAAACAACAAAGCTGCCGTAATCGGAGGAATCGAGGGAGATTATGAATACGCAGCGCGGGGAGCGGACGCGCAAGGCGACCGACCGCAAGATCATGCAGTCGACGTTGGAGATCGCCCTGTCGAAAGGCATCGGCGCGATCTCCATCGAGGAGATCGCACGCCGGTCGGGCGTGGCGAAGACGACGATATACCGGCGGTATTCCAACGTGGAGGACCTGTTGGAGAAAATCACCGCATTGGAGATCTCGTCGTCGCCGGAGCTGGCCGACCTGGAGCCGACGAAGGAGAACCTGACGCTGCTGCTGCGGCGCATGGTGGACCGGTACGTGTCCGGCATCGGCGTGAAGGCCATCGGCATCATCCTCACGTCGAAGGACGGGTTCTTCCAGCGGATCGTCAGTCAGGCGATTCGCCCGGAGGAGGAGACGTTCGCCTCGTTCTTCGACCGGGGCAGCCGGCTCGGCCGGTTCAAGCCCGACCTGAACACGAAGTTCCTGTTCGGCACGATCCTGGGGTCGATGATCGCCTGCGAGGCGTTGCGCGGATCGGTGGATGACGGATGGGCCGAGCGCATGACCGACCTGCTCTGGCCGTCGATTGCGGTAGAGGACGAGTGAGGGGACGAGTATGGGCGTGTATGGAGGTGTCAGTCTCTCCCTCAGTCATGCTGTCGCATGACAGCTCCCTCGTCAGAGGGAGCCAGGGCATGGACGTTTCAATCTCGCGCTCGATGAATCGCGCTCGCATCGCCTACAGACCCCTTTTGTCATCCTGAGCGGAGGCCGCAGGTCGGAGTCGAAGGATCTTCCATCACTGCCCCAAGATCCTTCGACTCGCTACGCTCGCTCAGGATGACAGTACGCCGAGACTAGGGGTGGCCCGAAACCTACCCAGCAGCACACCAATCACCCTCAGTCGACTATGCTGACAGCTCCCGCCAGCGGGAGCGGCTCAGGTGGTGGTGGAGCCGTGGGAGTTGGTGGAGGAACCGCTGCCGAACTGCTGGAGGCTGCCGCCCCACGCGTGATGCAGGGCGCTCATCTCGGTATCGCCGCCGATGACCATCCACGTGCCGCCGCGCAGCACAGTGTACCGTTCCCCGCCCTGCGGCGCGTCCTCGGCGAGACCGAACAGGTCGTTGCCACTGCCCAGCACCTGGCTCACGTACTGCATGGTCGTGTCGGCATCGGCCGAGGTGGAGAACATGACCAGCGCCATGTCCCTGCCGCACGTGTAGGCGCCCTCGGTGCCGACCATGGAGGCGTTCAGGCCGGCGGAATCATCGTGCCAGGTGCATTGCGCCCCAGTGATGCGCGTGATGTCGCTGCGCATCTTCGCGGGATCGTTCGACGGCACCGGCTGCTGCTGCCCGCTGGCGGTGGTGGTGCCGGAATCGGAGCTGGTGGAGCCGGCGATGGCAAGCAGGCCGATGATGCCGACCAGCACGAGCACCACCCCGACGACGCAGCCGATGATGACGCCGGTTTTGCTGCGGCGCGGCGGCTGACCGTACGGATACTGTGGATACTGACCATATGGGGCGCCCGGATTCGCGGACGGCGACGGCATGCCCGACTGCGGGGAAAGATTCATGGTCCGGGCGCCACCAATCGGTGCCGCAGCGGGGATGATCAGCCGGCCGTCCGACGAGTAATATCCGGACTGCTGCATCGGATCCGTTGGGACCGGGGGCTGCATGACGTAGCCGCCGTACTGGTATGGCGGCATCTGAGCGCCCTGCTGGGCATATGGCGACGGCATGGGACCGAAATCCCGATACGGCAGGCCGGGGCCGGGGTTCTGTGACATCTGCCCATACGCCGATGATGCGGTTGCGGGAGGCATCGGCATCGGACCCGCCGGCGCGGACTGGTACGGGGCTTGCTGGCCATCGGGATTCGTCATGCCCACCATCCTAGACACCGGGGCTTATCGCGACGCGTATTCTCGCCATGCGCCGAAGCCGTTGCGACATATCTCACACACCGCCCGCGCCGCCGCACCATCCGACGCACCGCTTGCCACCCATCTCGCCCGTCACTGCGGATGCCGTTCGAGGTCACGGTCTATCCATGCCATGACCACGGCGGCGAGCCTGTCCACCTCCTCGGCGGTCAGGGCGCGCCCCTTGGGAATATGATGCCATTTTTCGATGCAGCCGCGGCAGCAGGTGGCGGTGGCATGCTGGGCGGTGAACACGGGATGGCCGCGCCACGGCGTCTGCCTGCCGTCCTTGTACGGTTCGGCCGGCCCGACCCTTTTGGCGAGCATCTCATGCGCGTGACGGTCGATTGTCTCCCGCCCCTTTGTCCGCGCATAATCACGGTCCTTGGCGCTCAGCACGAACTTTGCACGGAACGCCGACGTGCCAAGCCGGTGCAGCATCGCTGCCGCATAGTCGGAATAATCGGCGTGCGCGATGCCGCCCGGAACCGGTTCCGGCGTCTCGGCTTCGGGCTTGCTTACGGCACGTCCGCCATGAGGCGTTCCGGCCGCGGAATCCCCCAGATCCAGCATCGGCTGACTGTACCGCTCCCCCGCCGTTTCGCCGTCATGCATCCGCATCAATCCCCTTTTCATCGCAATATGCCGAGTTGTGGGTGTTCGCTTCGGAGTTTACGCCCAAGAAGTGTTGAAAATCCGCGGATGTGGAATCCATCAACGGTGGTTTCCGCCCAGGCGGACACCCACAACTCGCCGTTTCGGCATATTCGCGTTACATGGCGGCAAAACAACGCGCGATTGCCGCGCGGACAATGGCCCCAAACCAAACCAAACCAAACCAAACCAATCATGCAGACCGGAGCCGCACGCCGGCTGCACGAACAACACATGGGGGCACGAACAACACATGGCATCCGCAACAGCAGCAACCACACCCGCAACACAGCCGCATCCGCAACCACAACCGTCGCATGGCTATTTCGTACCCGGCTTCTATGTGGAGGACCACACCATCGACGTGCCCCTCGACTGGGATGACGAATCCAAGGGCACGATCTCGGTGTTCTACCGCATCATCACCGCCGTGGACAAGCGCGACGAGGACCTGCCGCTCCTGCTGCACCTGCAGGGCGGCCCCGGCGGCAAGGGGCAGCGGCCGATGCCCGGCGACACGTGGCTCACCGAAGCCACCAAAACGTATCGCGTCATCATGCCCGACCAGCGTGGCACGGGCCGGTCCACGCCCGTCGACGGCACGCGCATCGCGCGATTCGGCGACGCGCAGGCGGCCGCCGACTATCTCAGCCATTTTCTCGCGGATTCCATCGTCAGGGATTTCGAATACCTGCGCGTCACACGGTTCGGCGGCCGCCGGTGGACGACCATCGGACAAAGCTACGGCGGATTCCTCACCCTCACCTACCTGTCGCTGTATCCGCACAGCCTCGGCGCATGCATGACCATGGGAGGCATCCCCGGCGTGCCGCCCTGCGCCGACGAGGTCTACCGGCACACGTATCCGCGT
This sequence comes from Bifidobacterium pluvialisilvae, assembly GCF_019331695.1. Taxonomy (GTDB): domain Bacteria; phylum Actinomycetota; class Actinomycetes; order Actinomycetales; family Bifidobacteriaceae; genus Galliscardovia; species Galliscardovia pluvialisilvae. Next base: position 131,012 of record NZ_JAHBBI010000008.1, on the reverse strand, counting down.
GCCGCCGCCAAGACCCGGCTGTTCTACGAGCGCTACCCCCAGGACGAGAAGATCGTGGCCGACGTGGCCGACTATCTCGCCGGCAATGACGTGCGCCTGCCCAACGGCGACCCGTTCAGCGTGTCCCGTCTGCAATCCATCGGCGCCGTATTCGGCATGGGCACGGGCTTCGACCAGATCCATTGGCTGTTCGACGAGGCGTTCACGCCCGACGGCCGGCTTTCCGACACGTTCCTCTACCAGTCGCTGGCACGGTCGTCGAACGCGGACAGTCCGCTGTATTGGACGTTGCAGGAGTTCATCTACGGCAACGACGACAGCGGCCCGATGAACTGGTCGGCCGAACGCGAGCTGGGCAACCATCCCGAATTCGCCACCGACCATCGTCCGCTCATGTTCTTCGGCGAAATGACGTTCCGTTGGATGTTCGACGAGATCAGTGCGCTCAGGCCGTTCAAACCCGCCGTGGAGCTGCTGATGCAGCGCCGGCACTGGCCGCGGATCTACGACGAGGACGTGCTGGCGCGAAACGAGGTGCCGTTGCAGTCGCTCGTGTACTTCGACGACCTGTACGTCGACTCCGGCATCCAATTGCGCACGCTCGGCAAGATCGGCAACGCGAAGGCGTGGGTGACGAACGAATACCAGCACAACGGCATCCAGTCGCCCGGCGTGTTCACGCATCTCAACCGGCTCATCACCGAACGCGGCGGCGCGCTGCGGTAGCGGCGAGCGTCCGTGGGCTCACTCCTTGTCGACGCCGAATATGGCGGCATACACCGAATCGGGTGACGTGCGCAGGTCCTTGCCGCTGCGGCCGGAAGCCGCGGAGTCGCCGAAATCGTCGTCATCATGGCCGAAGCCGCTGCCACGGCCCGAACCATAGCGTTTCCAGCCGCCCCGACGGCCGCGGCCACGGCCATGCCCACGGCCTCCGCCGCCATACCTGCCGCGCGAATCCTGCGCGTCGTCCGACGAACCCCACCCGTCGGAGCTGCTGACCTCGCCGTAGCCGTCGTCGATGTCGTCGTAGTCCGAGGCGCGACGGAACCGTTTGCGAGACGAGCCGGAACCATACGTGCCGTGCGACGAGTCCGAACCATACCGCGAGCGCGAGCCGGAACCGGAGCCGTGCCGCGGCTTCGAGCCGAAATTCGATGTCCGCGAGGCCAGTGTGCGCGCGTGCCCGCCATCGCCGCAGCAGTTCGAGCATTTGCCGCATTTGCCGGCGTCCGGCTCCTCGCCGAAGTATCGCAGGAGTTCGGCACGGAGGCAGCCACTAGTCCGGCAGTAGCGTTCCATGGCGTGGAGCCGTTCGAATGCGGCGGCGCGGGCCGCGCTCTGCGCCTTGTCGTCCATGGCGTCGTTGTCGTACGATTCGCCGATCCGTTGTTCCATCCATGCGAAGTCGTCGTCATCCCACAGCAGCAGGCTCACTGATTCCTTGCCGTCGCGCCCTGCGCGGCCGGCCTCCTGATAGTATTCCTCGATGCTGTCGGGCGCGCCGTCGTTGATGACCCAGCGCACGTCGGGCTTGTCGACGCCCATGCCGAACGCGGTCGTGGCGCACATCACCTGGATGTCGCCGGAAAGGAAGCGGTCCTGCACCGGTCCCTTGTCCGCTTCGGCCATGCGCGCGTGGAAGTGGGCGGCGGCCACGCCGGCGTCGAGCAGCGCCTGCTCCAGCTCCTCGGTGCGTTTGCGGCTGTTGCAGTACACGATGCCGCACTGGCCCTTATGCGTGAGCGCCCATGCGACGATCTCGTCCTCGCGGTCCCATCGGCCCACGGTTCTCGTGTCGAACCGGATGTTCGGCCGGTCGAAGGTCGTTCCCACGCGGACGGGGTCGTACTGGCCGAGGTTGCCGCTGATCTCGTCGCGCGTCGTCGGCGTGGCGGTGGCGGTGAACGCGGCGATCACCGGCCGGATTCGCAGCGAACGCACGAATGCGCTGATGTTCAGATATGCGGGGCGGAAGTCCTGTCCCCACTGCAGTACGCAATGCGCCTCGTCCACGGCGATGAGATCGATGGGCATGCGTGCGGCGAATGCGGCGAAGTCGCGGGTCCCCAATCGTTCCGGCGCCACGTACAGCAACCGCAGTCCGCCGGCGAGCGCCTTGTCGTAGATGGCGCGGCGTTCGGCGGCGCCGGTGCCGGCGTCGATGAGCGCGGCGGGGATGTTGCGGCGTTCGACGAGCGTCTGCACCTGGTCGCGCATGAGCGCGCGCAGCGGGGTGATGACGAGCGTGAACCGCAGTCCCATGGCCGGCAATTGGTAGCAGACGGATTTTCCGGCGCCGGTGGGCAGTATGGCCAATACGTCGTGACGGTTCATGATGGCGTTGACGACGTCGGCCTGGCCGGCGCGGAAATCGTCGTATCCGAAGAACCGTTTCAGCGCCTTGCGGGCGAAGGGGATGTAGTCCACGTCCTGCCGCTTCGCCGGTCGGGTGCTCTGGTCCGTGGACGTCGGCGATGCCGATGCCGTGGCCGTCGCGTGCGTCTCCGTGGATGCCGCCGGCTGGGATGCCGACAGGGGTGATCGTGCCTCGCTCATCGTCCGCCTTTCCGTATTTCGCCTGTAGTCTAAATCATCGGTCGTTTTTGAACAAACGCCGGATTTTCATGCGATGGACGAACACAGACAACATGGCTACACTATGCTGAATTGCAATACGGCCCTGGAACGGGACATGGAGAGAAGGAACCGAACGAATCATGCCGGATAAATTGGCGAAGCCAGATAAATTCTGCCCGAAGTGCGGCACGCTGCGCAGCATGGGCATGAGGTTCTGCGCGAACTGCGGATATCGGTTCCCGAGCGGCGACGGCGGGGCCGAGGATGCCGCGGCGGACGCGGCGGCGCAGGATATTCCCGACAGTCCCGCCGAAATCACCGTCGTCTCGCAGACGGGGTCGATTCCGCCGGTGCAGGATGCGCCTTCGGCGGTCGTCCACGGCGCAGGGGCGGATGTCCCCGGCGCGAAGGCGGGCGCCCATGCGGCGGCATCGATTCCGGTGCCATTGCCGGGGTCGATGCACGGCACCGTGCCGTTGCCGACGAGGCGGCAGCATGACGACGACCATGCCGATGAGGAGGCCACGCGGCTGATGGCCCCGCAGGCGTTGCCGACGCTGCCCATCGACGTGTCCGATATCCGCGCGGGCGCGACGACGGGCACGATGGCAGGTACGGCAGCGGGCACGACGAACGCCGACGCATCGAACGCCAATGCATCGAACGTCGACGCGCAGCAGACGATGGCGATGCCGGCGCCCATGCCGGACGCGGCGACGGCGGCACCCGAACATGCCCCGGCACCCGTGAATGCGGATGACAGGGACGCCGTCAACGAGCAGAAGACCGAGGTCATCGCGCCGCTCGCCGGCGGTGCCTCCACCCAGGTATTGCCGCCCATGCAGGGCGGCGGTGCGGCGGCCCCGGATGATCTTTCCCCGTTGGCGCGTCTGGCGGCGGTGTCCAACGTGGATACCGGCACGGGTGAGGATGGTACGGATTCCAACGTCTCGAACGCCGCTGGCGGCGGCGCGGCAGGCGGCAACGGCAACGGCACGCCCGGCGCCGGCGTCACAGGCGGCGGTCCGGCCGATCCGAACGCGAAACGCGTGCGCATGGCCATCATCATCGCGGTCGTCGTCGTGGCGTTGGCCGTCATCGGCGGCGGCTGGGCGCTGTGGGCGAAGCATCAGCATACGGCCGCCATGGAAGCGTGCGTGGCCGCACAGAACGATTTCGACGCGGCCAAGACGTCGATGAACGCCACGCTGAAGAAGGTCAAGTCGACGGCCGGCACCGACGAGTCGAAACTCACCGACGCCAACACGCTCACCGACCTCAAGGACCTCATCAGCCAGGGGTCGAAGGACGTGTCGGTGAACGAGCAGACGTGCACCGACGGCATGTCCACCAAGGATCTCAACGCCCAGGCCGACGCCATCGGACTGAAGACGAAGGCGCTGAAGGCCCTTGACGGCAAACTCGACACGGCGGCCAAGGCCGTGACGGCCAGCAAGAACAAGAAGGCCTTCAACGAGGCCGAATCCTCGCTGAAGAAGGCGTACACCAAGGCCGAGCAACTGGTCTCCAACGCCACCGGCAAGGTGGCTGACGTCAACACGCTGACCTCGCTCAAGCAGGCGCTCACCTCCGCCAAGCAGGCGTTGGACGCGGCCGATGACGCCGACACGTCCAGCAGCGACACCGTCGACGAGATGAACACGCAGCTCAAGGCCCTCAACACGGCGATGGACAAGGTGAACGCCTCGGTGAAGGCCAAGCAGGCGGCCGACGCCAAGAAGAAGGCCGAGGAGGAGAAAAAGAAGGCGGACAAGGCGCGCTGCTCCTCGATCGCCGGCAACTACGGCGGCTTCCAGTTCGACGAGCTCATCACCGTGGCATCCGACTGCAGTGTGACGTACAAGCCGAACTTCGGCGCGCAGACCACGGCCAAATACGTGGCGAACTCGTACAAGGGCAGCGGCAAGGGCGCGTCGTGGAAGCTGTCGAACGGCAAGACGATGACGCTGTACCCGGCCGGCACGAGCGCGCCCGTGATCGACAAACTGTTCTCCACGGCCTTCAAGAACCAGGCCTCCCAGAAGTCACAGGTCACGTCCAAGACGCAGCTGCAGAGCGGCGACAAGGCCTACGTCGCCGACTGATCCGCCGCGATTCGGCGGCTGACCGGTGGGCGCGTTTGGTGATCGGTGGGTTTGGCGAGTGGTGGAATCGGCGAGTATGACGTAACTACGCTCGTTCATTCGCCAAACCCACCGCAATTTTTCGTCGTTCGCCAAACCCACCGCAAACTCTCGTTGTTCGCCAAATTCACCGCAAAACCACCTGCGCAAGCGCTTGTTTGCGGTGAACTTTGCAGACAACGCCCGTTGCGGTGAATTTGGTGGGTAACGGCGGCTACGCAAGTAATTCGATATGGCGAGCGAAAGATGAAAGTGGAAAAGGATACGTTGACTGCCGCAACGCAATATCCGCACCGTGCACCGTAGTATCCTGGCACCATGGGTCAGGGACGACGGAATTGGTCACATAATGGTCGTCTTCTTTTCGAGGGTCATCACGGACATTGCCTTGACTGCATGCTCGTGAAGGTAAGTGATAAGTTCCGACGCTGTTCCGATTTGAAGTCCAGCATTGAATAACGCATCCACCTCCACCGCATCACACGGCCAGTGGAGGATCGTGCCGTCATCCATCACGAACAGGATTCGCGCATTGACATTAATCTGCATCCCATATCCTTTCATTCAAAAGGGCAAACCGTAATTATCGAGAGATAACCCTCATGATGATCGGAGCAGGGGCCCATGGCGGCCTTGTGCAACCACGATCCGCCAAGGATCCACAACCTGGCAGGGAATTAAGGCCTAAACATCGAGTTGTGAGGCTTTACTTGAGAACAACGGCCCTTCCCCTATTCGAGATCGTTGAAATTTCAATGTCCGTAATCAGAGAAAACCCCGATATCGCCAATCAAAGACTCACAACTCGCAGAAACGCCATGCTCACTCTGCACTCTGGCCGGTGATGTGCCGGTAGAGCTCCATATCGAGCGGCCGTTCCAGCCTCAGCGTGGAAAGCGTGACATTCACGGATTTTTCGCCGTTCGCATCCGGCTTGGTGGTGAGTTCCGCACGCTCCAGCGAGGTCACGTGACCGACGTAGTAGTACTTCTTGTCGGCAGCCTCCTCACGGCGCATAACGAACAACGGAACGAAATGCTCGCCGTCCTCTTTTCCGACGCCTTCCCGCATCCATTGGAATTCAGGGGAATTGGGTGTACGTCCGTTCTTGCTGAACCACTTCATCTCCTGCTGGTTGAGGAACCGGTCCTCGTACTGGCTGGAGGCATATTTCACGAAGATGGGCATGGTGTTGGTTTCCTTATGACGGAAATACCCGCCGACGTTCTGCCCGTTGAGTTCCTTGTGCCAGCCGCACAGTCGCATCACATCGGCGAGCGTGTACTTCTGCTCGTACATGAATCCGCGATCGAACGGACGTCGGTTTTCACGCGCTTTGGCATAGAGATCCCGACAGTTACGCAGTCCCACGCGCAGAGTGTCCGCAAAGAAGATACGGAACGTACGGTTTTCGGACAGCATTCCGACGAATGCGTCGGTGAGACGGCACATGCCATCATCGTCACGTTCGACCAGCGGGGTGCCGCCGAACCGTTTGCGGCTGGCGTCGAAGTACGAGTAGTCGAGCACGTGCAGGGCGGAGTCGATTTGTTCCGGAGTCACGTAGGCTTCAGGGAAGCGGTGCCGGATGGCTTCGGCGAGGTCAGAGTCCCGGATGGCGGGAGCGGGCTGCCATGCCGCCGCGTCGGCCGCGTTGTCATTCCCGCGAGCCGCCAGACGTTCCTCATGGAATCGGCATAGTTCATCAAGCATCACCAGTTCGTGCGGACGCAGGCCAGGCAACAGCGCCGACGTCGCCATGTCCAGTATGCCGCTCTCGGTCTTGGTGACCGGTTCGAGTTGGTCAAGGAAATCTCCTCCGGAATTCTTGCCGCGGCTGAGACTCTGCTCCCGGGAACGGACGAATTCAAGGTAGTTTTTCTTCTTTGCAGCCAAAGTGAACGGCAACGATGAGTCGTAATCGTAGACGTCCGTGAGCATGGGGATGCGCCCGTGCTCGTAACGAATCTGCCGATACTGTTCGGTCAGTTTCTTCATGTCGGACCAGTCGGCGGTGTCCAGTGATTTGAGAATGCGTTCGCGTGAGATCCGGTCGAAGCTGATGGATGACAATCCGATAGACGTGCGCTGCAGGTTTTTGCGGGCGATGTCACGGTCGCCGGTATTGCCGTACAGTGCGACCGGAATGAGATAGTTGTTCGCATAGTTGCCGATGAAATCGATGACGACGACACGGTCCTTGTGCGGGAATTTGCGTAGACCTCGACCGAGCTGCTGCGTGAATACGATGCTGGACTGTGTGTTACGCAGCATCACGATCTGATTGAGTGCGGGAATGTCGACGCCCTCATTGAATAGGTCGACGGTGAACAGATAGTCCAGCTCGCCTTCTTCAAGCTTCCTGATGAGCGGCTCGCGATCCTCCTGTTTCGGGTACCGGCTGCTGGTGACGGCCGCCGTACGATAGTTGCGTTCCATCTGCTGGTTGTACTGTTGGTTGAACAGGTCGGAAAGCGCTTCGGCCTCCTCCTGCCGGCTGCAGAACACCAGTCCAGTGATTTGCTGGTGGTATTGCCCATACTGCTGGATCTTGTCGATGATGTACTGGACGCGTTCTTCGGAGGCCAGCTGGCTGATTTCGTAGGTGAGTTGGCCGGCTTCATCGGTGGTTGCGCCATGCGCTACGTCGATGGATTCCCCATCGTCTCCGAGATATTCGGCGACGCCATGATATTCAAACGGACACAGCATGTCTTCGTCAAGCGCCTTTTGCAAGCGGATTTCATAAGCGATGTTGTATCCGAACAACTCGAAGATGTTGATGCCGTCGGTGCGTTCCGGCGTGGCGGTCATGCCGAGCATGAAGTCGGCGTCACGGAAGTGGTCCATGACACGTTGATAGCTGGCGGCACCGGCGTGATGCACCTCGTCGACGAGGATGTAGTCGAATTCGTCGGAATCGAATTGTTTAAGAACTTCCGGGCGACTCAACGTCTGGACGGTGGCGAACACGTACTTGCGATCGCTTTCCTTGCTGTTGCCAGTGAAAAGGCCAAGCTCATCTTTCGAACAGCCAAGAACCCGTTGATACGATTTCATAGCCGCCTTGAGAATCTGATGCTGCTGGGCTACGTACAGCATTCGTTTCGGATGATACTGACGCACATCGAACGCCGAAAGATAGGTCTTGCCGGTGCCGGTGGCGGAGACGATGATCGCCCGGTGTTCGCCTTCATCACGCAGTTTCCGTAGATTTGCAAGCGCTTCGGACTGCATGACATTCGGCTTGATCTCGCGGTTTTCCACGGATTCAAGAATCTCGCGGCGGGGCGGAGCATACTTTTTAAAGTCCTCTTCATATTGTCTGATCCACTCTTCGGTCAGTGGCTCCGATTCGCCGACCTGCTCGTCGAGTTCCTCACGGAACTGCCGGACCAATTCGCCTTCCGGCAACGACGAGACTTTAAGGTTCCACTCACGCTGCACACCGCTGAGCGCCAACGACGTGAGATTGGAGCTGCCGACGTACAGGTTGAAATATGGATTGCCGTCTTTGGTTTTACGGGTGAACACATATCCTTTGGGATGGAATTTGGGGTCCTTGCCTGTCTGGGAACCAGCATGATCGTTCCAGATACGAACATCAATGCCCGTTCTCCGCTGGATTTTGAACAGATCCCAAAATGCCTGCGGATTATTGAAATACCCTTTGGTGGAAGTGATGATCCGACCGTTGCCCTCGCCGCCATGGGCCTCATGCCAATCATCGAAATCCTGCTGAAGACTGCCTATGGCATCCGCGCTGACGAACGCGACCGACATATCGAAGTCATCGCAACCGGAGAGCTCGGCGCCAAGCTCATCTTTCATCGTCAATCCCGGACGATTGGCAATCAGCTTGGGGGAATATGTTCCCGGAGCGTCGACGTTCTCATGAATGAATCCAGAGGACACGTCGGCCCGTACCAGCGAAGTCAATGCGTTATCCACATGCGATATCGCCGATCGCCGTTGGATTTCGTCATCGGAATCGTATGCCGTGCCCTTCAACGGCTCCGATTGTGCATCGCCGCTCATATCAGCTCACTTCCTTGTGACATCCATAACGGAGATCATGCTTACGGCCTTATGGTCCGCCGGGGCCCAATCGAGCGTCGGCATGTCGGCGGGCTTGAGCCAGCGGAACTGCTGGTGTTCGGTGCGGCGGGGCTCACCGGAGAGCAGGTGGCAGATGAACACGGTGAGCGTGACGGTGCCGAAATCGTAGTCGTACGAGTCGGTGCAGACCTCGTCGCCGATCTCGACCTCGCAAAGCAGTTCCTCCTCGATCTCGCGGTGCAGGGCTTCACGCGGGGTCTCATGCGGTTCGATCTTGCCGCCGGGGAACTCCCATTTGCCGCTCAGCTGCTTGCCGCCGCCGCGCTGCGCGCACATCACCATGCCGTCGCGCACGATCGCCGCACCGACCACGCGAATCTGCTTGCGCGGAGCGGCCTTGGCTGCGCTCGCGCCAACACCCCCTGTCACCGTCGCCATCGTCTCGTTCGTTGCATTCTCGGCCATCTGTCCTCGCATCTCCTCGTCCAATCCGGCAAACCGACATACCACGATACCGATCCCCAGGATACCGGCCCCAATCGCAATATGTCGGCGTCGCGGCCGATCTGACGCAATACATCGCGCGAATATCAGTTGAACACGGCTCGACCCCAAAACACATGAACCGGGAATGATTATTTTCGAGAGTAAGCCGAATCGGAAGTCTCCCCTTGTCGACTCAATCGCATCATATCGATTCCCGCTACTGCAACAATTCGGTCTTTCTTATATCAATGTTATGGCAGAGCCTATGTCAATATTATGGTAAAGTCTATGTCAATATTATGGCATTCTCTACATCAATATTATGGCAAAGGAGCTTCCTATGATCCCACGAATATTGTCAGAACAAGTGCGGCGATCCACCACTTGGTTTCCCATAACCTCGGTTACCGGGCCAAGACAAAGCGGCAAATCCACGCTGGTACAACACGCATTCCCCGACTACTCGTACCTCAATCTCGAAGACCCTGAACTTCGTCGCAAAGCGCAGATTGACCCAATCAGCTTCATCCGAGATAATCCCGGTCACCTCATCATCGACGAAGCACAATACGCGCCCGAACTGTTCTCCACGCTCCAAGTAGTAGCAGATGAGAACAAGGCAACAGGTCAGTTCATACTTTCCGGCTCACAAAATTTCCTGCTTATCAAGCAAATCAAGCAATCTTTGGCCGGCCGAGTAGGAGTGCTGAAGCTCCTGCCACTTTCCTACAAGGAAGCGCTATACACGAACCCCGATCTGACAGTTGAAGACTTCATCCTCACCGGTGGTTATCCCCGGCTGTACAGCGCCCACATTCCGCGCAGCATTTTCTTCGAAAGCTACATCAACAGCTATATCGAACGCGATGTCGCCGATTATCTCAACGTACGCAATCTAACGGCGTTCCGCACATTTCTACGACTTTGCGCGCAACATGTCGGCGGTCTCATCAAAGAAACCTCCATGGCGAACGAAATCGGCGTCGCTTATCGGACGGTCAAATCCTGGTCTTCGATACTCGAATCCAGCTACGTCACATTCCGGCTGCCGCCATTCTTCGGCAATCTGAACAAACGACTGACCAAAACACCAAAACTGTATTTTTATGACACAGGACTGCTCTGCCACTTATTACGAATCGAGACGATACAAGACCTGCAAAATCATCCTTTATTTGGCGAAATCGTCGAGAACCTCGTCATATCCGAAACAGTCAAGCGATACTGCAACGCCCTCAAAACACCTGAATTGTATTTCTACCGAGACGACAGCAAAGCCGAAATAGACCTCGTTGATTGCACAAAATCGCAGCTCACCCCCGACCTCATCGAAATCAAATCAGGCCGGATGTATCATGACCGCTTCGCAAAGCACCTTCGATCCGTGGGTTCCGCCATGAACATACCCGACGACAACAGAACCGTCGTCATGCGCACCGACGGCCAATATACCGACCATGGCATCAATGTGCTCGGCATCAAGGAGCTGCTATCGAAAGATGAGCAGCCAATCAGTTGAATATGGCAGCAAACGGGTAGGCTGGAAGGCAGGGATGTCGTACGCCGACCGAAGACGGTTGGTTGGCATGGTGGACATCACGCGGCGGCAACGTTGCGTGAAAACCATCGTGCGGCGACGAATCAACGAAAGAGAGACGATGATGAGCAACGGTCCGGCGAGATTCTGCCCCAAATGTGGAACGCCACGCAAGGAAGGCTCCAATTTCTGCATGAAATGCGGAACGCCGTTTGCGCAGGAGACGCAAGGCGCGACGCCAGTGCAGGGCACGGCGAACGCGCCGATGGCATCGCCGACGACGCCGATACCGATGCCGTCAACGGCGGCGCCGACGACCGTATTCCCACCGCATGACCCATACGGCGGTGAAGCGCCGACGACCGTGCTGGCCGGCAATCCCGCCGATCCTTCGGACCCCGACGCCACGGTCCTCTCCGCCCGGACCGCCGAAACCGCCACGCTGCCGACCGCGCATGACGCACTCAGCGTCAACGGACTGCGCAACCGACCGCTGGTTTCCCCCACGCCCGGCGTGGAGAACAAGCCGTTGGAGCGACTGGTCGCACGCACCGAGGAACGCGAGGAAATCAACGCGGCGGAAGCCGACAACCCGCCCATGCCCGGCGACGGTGCCAACGCCCACGCCGGCGACGCACCAACAACCGCGATGGCACCGACAACCGCGGCCCCCATGCCCGATGGCGTCCCGCTGCCGGAGACGCCCGCCTCCTCCGCCCCCACGATGGCCATCCCCATGCCCGGCAACGGTAATGGCAACGTCGATGGCACGGCACGGTTGCAGCCCACGGAAGTGCTGCAGCCGACCGCCCCCACGCAGGCCATGCCAGCCGAATCCCCCGTGCCGATGCCGCGCACCATGGAAAGCGAGAACGAAGCGCCTGCGTTGCCGGACGACGGCGACACAGCCGGGGATGGCGCGCCCGGCGGCAACGGCACGGTCCCGCCAGGAGGAATCTCCCCCGCCGGAGCCAACGGCCCCGAAACACCCGACGGTCCCGGCGCGAACGCCGGCAACCACAAACGCGTCATCATCATCGCCGTCATGTGCGTCATCGCGTTGGTCGTGGCCGCCGGCATCGTCATGTTCGGCATGAACCGTCGCCACGACACAGCCCTCGCCGCCTGCAACGACGCGCAGACCGCGTTGACGAACGCCGAACAGTCGCTGAAGAAATCGAAGGAGGCGGCCGTAAAGGCCACGGCCACCAAATCCAGCGACGTCAGCGACCCATCGGCCATCGACGATCTGAAAGACCTGTCCAACACCAACGTCGGCGGCAGCGTCGACAACACGAAATCCGCCAACGCGTGCAGCGCCGATCTCAAGGCGAACATCCTCCAACAGCACGCCGACACGTTGAACCGCGCGGCCACCAAGCGCACCGACCTCGCCACGAAACTCGACGACGGCACGCAGGCGGTCTACGACGGACAGGCCGCCAAGACGGTGACGACGTCGCGGTCGACGTTGCAGTCGACGACCGATAGCGCGCAGCAGCTCATGACCAGCTCGAACGGCAAGGTGGCCGACGACTCCACACGCACGGCGTTGAAGAAGGCCATCGACGAAGCGACGAAACTGCTGGAGAAATACAAGGACGATTCGAGTTGGAAGACGTCGTCGGGCGGATCGTCGGATTCGTCGAGTTCGTCGGGCGCGGCAGCGGGGTCGTCGGGTGCGGCCACGGCGGCGAAGGAGATGAACGACGCCAACACCACGGTGAAGAACGCGATGGACGCGGTCAACAGGTCGGTCAGCGCCAGGCAGGCCGCCGACGCGAAGAAGAAGGCCGAAGAAGAGGCGAAGAAGCGCGCCGAGGAGCAGAAGAAGGCCGAGGCCGCCGCCGACAAGACCCGTTGCGCATCGATCGCCGGCACGTACGGCATGTGGCAGGGCAGTCCGAAGCTGACCATCAGCGCCGACTGCAGCGCCACACAGTCCGATGTGACCGGCAGCGGCGGCTGGTCCGGCACCTACGTGCCGAACTCGTACCAGTCGGGCACGTGGAAGCTGTCGACCGGCAGATCGCTCACCTACTACCCCGCCGGCACAACGGCGCCGTCAATCAAACAGTACATGCAGAGCGCCGGCGGCGGCAGCGGTCCGAACAAGGCGCAGATCCAGACGTCGGACGGCACCCCGTACGTCAGGGAGTGACCGCGCGGGCGGAAACGCCCATGCTCCGGCTCCCTCTGATGAGGGAGCCAAGGCATGGAGGCGCCAGCTTCCACGGCCCCCCCTATTCCACCTACGACAACCAGCCCCTACAGGGTAGAATGACAACGACGCAGGTGATTCGCAGAATCTACGATTCCATCAATCGGGGGTACGTAAATGCAATACTGCCTGCGTAAAGCGAGAGAACCGACATATCAGTCAGCGAGGGATCGAAGGAATGGGAGACGGCCGTATGGCGAAATTCTGTCCGAAATGCGGCACTCGACGACAGTCCGATGCGAAATTCTGCATGAAATGCGGGCTGCCGTTCCCGGATGGCGTACCGATGCCGGCAACGACTTCCACCGGCGCGATGCCGTCGACTCCAGCTCCCGGCCCCGTCCCGATGCCAACCGACGTGCCCATGCCGAACGACGTGCCGGCACCAACCGACGTGCCAATGCCGGGCCAGAACGCCGGTCCAGCCGCCGGCACGCCAACCCCGGCGCCGGCCGCGGCCCCCGCAGCCACGGCCCCGACGCCCGCCCCGAACCCCGGCAACGGCAACGGCAAATCCGACGACAGTAATCGTCGCCGTCTCGTCATCATCGCGGCGATGTGCGCAGCGGCCCTGGCCATCGCCTCCGGAATCGTCGTATTCGGCATGAACCGACGTCACGACACCGCACTCGCCGCCTGCCTCGACGCACAGACCACGCTCGCCAATGCCGAAAAGACGCTAAAGGAGTCAAAGAAGGCGGCGGAGGCTGCCGCAAAAATCAACAGCGACGACGTCAGCGATCCGAAAGCCATCGACAACCTCAAGAACCTGACGAAATCGAATGCCGACATCAACAACGACGCCGTGAAATCCAACAACGGCTGCGGCGCCGACCTTACGGCGAACATCCTCCAACAGCACGCCGACGCGCTGAACTCCGCCGCTACGGAAAACACCGATACGGCCACGAAATTCACGAACAGCACGCAAACCGTCTACGACGGCCAGTCCACGAAGATGGTCTCGACATCGCGCAATACGTTGCAGACGTCCGTGAACGACGCGCAGAACCTCATGACCAGCTCCAACGGCAAAGTGGCCGACAACGCCACACGCACCAACCTGCAAAAGGCCATCGACGAGGCGAAGAAACTGCTCGCGAAATACGAGAAGGATTCGTCGTGGAAGACGTCCGACAACGCGACCGACAACAACGGCAACGCCAAGAACGCCGCCAAGGAGATGGATAAATCCAACAGCGACGTCAAGTCGGCCATGGGCAAGGTGAACGGTTCCGTCAGCGCCAAACAGGCGTCGGAAGCGAAGAAGAAAGCCGCCGAAGATGCGGAGAAGGCGGCAGCGCAGGCCGCCGCGGACACGAACCGTTGCTCGTCGATTGCGGGAAGCTATGCGACGCAGGCCGTCGGCGTGACCATCCAGGCCAACTGCAGCGCCAGCGCCCAGGACACCGGCAACTCGTTATGGTCCGGAACGTATGTGGCACAGTCGTTCCAAGACAACGGTGGCGCGTATACGTGGAAGCTCTCCAACGGCAAGAGCCTGTCGTATTATCCGTCGGGAATGGATGCGCCGGTAAGTGACATGGATAGAAACTACTTCGGTGCCGACGCCATACGGAGCGCACAGAAAATCGTCACGTCGGACGGTAAATACTACTCTCGCGTGAACTGACGGAAAGTGGGTGAGCTGTGGAGGTGTCAGTCTCTCCCTCAGTCATGCTTCGCATGACAGCTCCCTCGTCAGAGGGAGCCGGAGCATGGACGTGGCAACCCCGCGCTCGATACAATCGCGCTCGCATCGCCTACAGGCGGCTCCCTCTGATGAGGGAGCCAAGGTAAGGGCACTTACTCCGAGGCCTGCTCGCGGGCGACGTCGAGGGCCTTGTTGAAGGCGTCGGACGTCCAGCTGGCGCCGGCGACCTTGTCGACCTTCAGCCCTTTGAGCGGCTTGCCTTCGACGACGCCGGGAATGGCCTTGATGAAATCGTTCTGATGATTCTTCGAAATCGTGGTGAACGGGTGGCCGACAACCTGCACGTCGGCGACCTTGCCGTCGGCGATCTTCAACGTGACGTCGATGCTGTCCTCGCCGACCGGACCGTACTGGCCCTTGATCGCGTACGTGCCGTCCTTGTATTTGCCGGTGTCCTTGGTGGCGGCGGAGGATGACGCCGACGAACTCGCGCTGGACGACGGCGACGACGTGGATTCGCCGGAGCTGCCGGCGTATTCGTCATCCATCGGCACGGCCTTGGATTTGGGGTCGCCGCAGCCGCCGAGCAACGCACTAGCCACGACCAGGCCGGCGAACGCCGCGGCCGCGGTCTTGACGGAAGTCTTGTGGGTCAATGTGGTCTCCTTCAATCTGGGACACAGTCTAGTAGGGTTTTATGGACTTGCGCATGTAGCGGAGGGGAAGCTGTGGAGGTGTCGGTCTCTCCCTCAGTCTGCCTTCGGCAGACAGCTCCCTCGTCAGAGGGAGCCAAGGCATGAACGTGGCAGCCTCGCAACCTGTTCCTGTCATCCTGAGCGAAGGACGCAGTCCGGAGTCGAAGGATCTTCCGACACTCCAAGATCCTTCGACTCGCTCCGCTCGCTCAGGATGACAAGGGCGGGACGCTCCCCCGTCAGAGTGAGCCAAGGCATGAACGTGTCGACCTCGCGCTCGATGCATCGCGCTCGCATCGCCTACGAATAGTCCAAGGCTACTTGTTGAGCGGTTCAGCGCCGGTTTTGGCGGCCTTGGTGGGGTCGGCGAATCCGACCGGGGCGTCGCCGGACTGGGCGCCTTCGGCCTTCGACCCGGTGGAGGCGGGCTTGCCGCCGGCGGCCTCGTACGCGGCCCGCGCGGCGTCGTCATTCCACTTCTCGCCCACGAGCACGCCGTGGTTGAGCATGATCTCGCGTTCCGCGCAGCTGGCGACCAGCGCGTCATGCGTGACGACGATGATGGTGGTGCCCTGCTTGTGCAGGTCGCGGAACAGGTCGAGCACGATCTTCTCGTTCTTCTCGTCGAGGTTGCCGGTGGGCTCGTCGGCGAGGATGAGCTTCGGGCAATTAATCAGTGCACGGGCGATGCACACGCGCTGCTGTTCACCGCCGGAGAGCTGGCCGGGCAGGTGGTGGGCACGATCCGCCAGACCGACCTTGTCGAGCGCCTCCATGGCCTGCTTCTCATCGACGACGGAATGGTAGTACTGCGCGACCATCACGTTTTCGACGGCGGTCAGATGCGGCACGAGATAGAACTTCTGGAACACGAGGCCGATGAGGTTCTTGCGTACGTCGGCCAGCTGCGTGGCGTTGAGGTCCTCGAGTTTGCGGCCCTCAAGCGAGACGGAGCCCTTGGACGGGGTATCCATGCAGCCGATCATGTTCATGAGCGTGGTCTTGCCGGAGCCGGACGAGCCGACGATGGCGAGCCATTCGCCTTCGGGCACGGTGAGTGAAAGATCGTCGACGGCATGCAACGATCCGTAGATCTTGGAGATGTGATCGAGTTCGAGAAGCATGGGAGATTTCCTTCTTTTTGGTGTGGTTTGCTCCCGCTGGCGGGAGCTGTCAGCGTAGCTGACTGAGGGTGGCTGGTGCGCTATGGAGACGTCCAACCACCCCCAGCCTGCCTTCGGCAGCCAGCCCCCGCCAGCGGGGGCGGGGCAGAGACCGGGGATTATTCCTCGCGCAGCACGACGGCCGGGTCGATGCGGTTGGCGCGGTGGACGGGCGGGATGGAGGCGAGCACGGCGATCAGCGCGGAGAGGATCACCGACCCGATGGCGAGCGGCCAGTTGAGCGACAATGTACGTCCGAACACGACCGTGGTGAGCACGTGTGCCAGGCCATAGCCCGCCGCCGTGCCGATGACGCCGCCAATCAGCCCATAGAACGCGGACTCCACGTAGAATTCCGCGCCGATGCTGCGGCTGGAGGCGCCGAGCGCCTTACGCAGGCCGATTTCGTAGCCGCGTTGGGAGACGATCGACGAGATGGTCGTCGAGACGCCGACCAGCGTGAGCACGAGCACGACGAGCGAGACGATCCAGAACAGCGTCTGCAGCATGGTGATGATGCGCGTGTCGGAGGACGTGATCTTGGTGACCTGCTGCGCCTTGACGTGCATGGAGGTCATGTCGTTGATGGAGGAGACGGTCTTGTTCAGGTCGTCGCCGGTGGCGCTGGACGAGTATTCGATGACGTCGGCGCCGCGTTTGGTGCCGGTCAGCTTCTGCATGTCGTTCAGCGTGGCGTAGATGATGGAGTCCTCGTTGCCGCCGGTGTCGACGATGCCGGCGACGCGGAAGTCGGTGCCCTTGGTGTCCATGATGTCGCTGGAGACGTGGCCGCTCGCGTTCGTCGCGGACGAACCGCTCTGCGACGTCGCATCGCCGGACGACTGTCCGGACGACGCCGATGAAGACGACGCCGATGAAGACGACTGACCATCCGAGGAAGAAGACGACGAGGACGAAGACGCCGTGTTGTCGGACGAACGGTATCCGATGGTGATGGTCGAGCCGATGTCGGCGCCCAACGCGTCGGCCACGTCACGGCCGACGAGCACGGCGCCGCTTGACGGCCATGAGCCGTCGACGCTCCAATGATGGTTGAGGTCGCGCACCTGCGTCGGGTCGACGCCGGCCATCACATACGGTGCGGCGTTGACGCGCACGTTCTCGTAACGGTACGTGGCGTAGCGGGCGCTGCCGTGGGCGCGCACCATTTCGGTGGTGTGGTCGACCATCGCGCTGTCGATGCCGGTCTTATGACCATCGGTCTCGATGGGCGTGACGATGAGGTTCGCGCCATAGGAGCGCATCTCGTCGTTCATCTGCTGCGGCACGGCGATGCAGATCGCCGTCAGGCAGAACAGCGTGGCCGCGCCGACCAGCGACGCCACCACCGCCATGATCGCCCTGGAACGGCGGCGGAACACCGCTCCCCAGAGCATGGTGAAGAACATTCGGGTATTGGAAGTCATGGGTTTACCGGCCATGGAGCACCTCCGCGGGACGTAGGCTCAGAATGGAACGAATCGAGGACGCCGACGCCACGAGCACGGTGATCGCCAGCAGGACGAACACGAGCACGAAGACCATCGGGCGCATCGTGATGCCCGAGCCGAACACCACATGGCCGACGATCTGCGCGACGCCCGAGCCAAGCAGCGCACCAATAATCGCGCCGATCAGCGATATGGCGGCGGTTTCGGCGAGCATCAGGCGAGATACGGAGCCGTCGGTCGCGCCGATGGCCTTGAGCAGGGCCAGCTCGTTGGAACGCTCCGATATGGACGCGGCCATGAGGTTGGCGACGGCCACGGCGGCGGCGAGAAGGCTCAACGCGGTCATGAGAATCATCACGGCCTGGGTCTTCTGCAATACGTTGCCCTGCAGGGCGGCGACCTGCCGCACCTGCTTGGCCACGGCGCCCGGAATCACCTCCTCGATCTGGTAGGCGATGGAGCTCGGGTAGGCGGTGCAATACCACGTCTCCCATTCCTCCTGGCTGAGGGCGGCGGGGTTCTTCGCGGCCTTGCGGGCGAGGTCGTTCTCCGGCGTGGTCAGCGCCTTGACCTCGATCTTGTCGACGGAGCCGGGCAGGTCGGCGAGCATCTGCGCCGTGGACGAGGCGATGTACAGGCCGCCGTTGTCGTCGTCGCCGGAGTCATAGACGCCGGTGATCGTGATCTTCTGCGTATTGTGCTTGCCGGAGGCCGTGGTCTTGTTCAGGGTTATCGTGTCGCCGGTGCCGACGCCCAGCTGCTTGGCGAGCGTGGCGCCGATGACGCCCTGGTCGGAGTCGTCCTTGGGCCATGCGCCGTCAAGCTGCCACCAGGAACGCATGCCCTCGACGCCGGCCACCGTGCTTTCCCCGGTGGAGAGCTTGAGCTGCTTGTTGAACCACGTGCCGGTCACGGGGGCGGTCGCCTTGCCGTCCTTGCCGGATATCTGCGCGTGGAAGTTGAGCTGCGGGGCGAAGTTGGTGATGTTGAACGCCCAGAAGATCGTCTTGATCTTCG
Source organism: Bifidobacterium pluvialisilvae (assembly GCF_019331695.1). Taxonomy (GTDB): domain Bacteria; phylum Actinomycetota; class Actinomycetes; order Actinomycetales; family Bifidobacteriaceae; genus Galliscardovia; species Galliscardovia pluvialisilvae. The sequence goes on along the minus strand of NZ_JAHBBI010000008.1, from coordinate 112,005 downwards.
GCACGTCGGATTCCTTGAGGAACGACGTCGGATCGGTTTCCGACGACGCGCCTGCGGCATCGGTGTTGTACAGGTCGGAGACCACGGCGTCGGATTTCGGCTGCACGGTGATGTTCGACCCGTATGTGGAGAGTTCGGCGTTGAGTTTGTCGCCGACGTCGAACACGACGCCCAGCATCGCCACCGAGACCGTGGCCGAAAGGCATACGGTCAGCGCGATGAGCAACCGTCGACGCAACTGGCGGCTGAACGAACGATAGATCATTCGCAGAAAGAACAATGTTCCTCCTTTCTATTCCAGGGGAGATTCCGGTGTCCGTCCTCTCCCCCGCCCGCTTCGCGGGAGGCCTCCGTGGAGGAGGCCGGCTACGACGGTTTTACTTGAAGTGTGCGCTGAGCGCGTCGAGATCGGCGGTCTGGATGGTTATCTTGCCGTTGGCGGTCTTGTAGGGCAACGGGACGGGGTTGCATCCGCCCTTGAAGCCGATGGTCGCCAGATTGATGGCCACCTCGCACTTCTTGCAGATGATCTTGCCGTCCTTCTCGTAATAGCCGGCGTCGCCGCAGTTGTCGCAGGCGTCAAGGCCGATGCCGTAGGCGCCGCCGTTCTTCTTGATGATGATGAACCGCATGACGGTGCCGTCCTTCGCCTTGTATTCAAAACGATGCAGGTGGCCGTCCTCGACCTGGCTGAACGGGATCGTGGCGGTGGTCTTGGTGAGGGAATACGCCTCGGGAGGCGACAACGTCGGGGCCTTGTTGATTTCGGCCACGCCGAGCGTCAACGTGACGGTCACGCCGATCATCGCGACGAGACTCCATACGGCGGCGACGATGGCGCGGCGGCGGAACGCCCTATGCGTACGTGCGACGGCCTCGTTCGCGCCGGTCATCGGCATACGGAATCCGGCGATCACGGACGCTACGGCGGGGACGATGAACACCCAGGCCTGCGCCTGGATCATCCACGAATTATGGTTGAGCGACCATGCGAGGAACACGAACAGCGTATGCGGGAAGAGCAGCACCTTCACCTGGATGATCTGCAGCAGCGCGGTCGCATGCTGCCACAGCAGGATGACGAGCACGGCGAGCACGGCGAAGGTGAACGCCGGCCGCACGGCCGTGGAACGCATGGTACGGAAGATGGCGGCGATGATGACGGACGCGGCGATGCCCAGCGCGAAGCCGAGCGCACGCAGCAGCATGGCCGAGGTGAAGACCGGGTCGCCGGGCTCGACCCAGATGGTCAGCTGGAGGATGACGTCGGGCAGGGCGTAGAACACGGTGAGCGCGATGCACAGGGCGGCGACGCCGTTGGCGATGTGCATGAGGGCCGGGCGACGCTTCCAGTTCGTCACGATCCAATGGGATGCCGCGATCAGCGCGATGGTCAGGACGTCGACGATCACGCAGACGATGAGCAGCGGGAAGTTTACAAAAGTACGCTGGTTGATGATGGCGGACGCGCGCAATCCGGCGAATACGACCGCGGCCACCATACCGATGAGGAAGCCCCATCGGCGCCAATGCGCGCTGACCGGCTTGTCACGGCCCTCGCCGACGTTGAGCATCACGCTCAGACACATGATCAGCAATGCGGGGCCCAGCGTGCCCGGCATCACCGCAACGAACTGTTTCAGCATTCGCTTTCGCTTCTTTCCTAGGCGTTCCTTAGGATTTCTTGAGTTTTATGGTTTCGCGCCAAAAACGCGAAAAATCCTTCCGCCGTCATGTTCCAAGGTTTCAGGCGGAAGGAGGGGTCAGGGGCTCCCTGCAACGAGGGAGCCGGGCTGCATCGGTCTGAGGGGAGGGTTAGAGAACGATCGTCATGTTCTCTCCCCCAGTCGGCTTCGCCGACAGCCCCCTCGTCAGAGGGGGCCGAGCCGCGGCAGGCCGTACGACGTAATCACCACTGGCGCGGGGTGTAATCCCAGTTGTCGAAGGTGACCTCGATCGGTTCGGTCCAGAACTTGTGGTTCTTCACACCGGTCTCGGGATCGACGTGGAGCATCCAGCCCTTCTTCTCCGGGGACTGGATCGAGAGCTTCAGCTGGTAGGTGCCGGCCTTGTCGAGCTTGACGTTGGCGCCGTAGTGCGGGCCGTCGGAGGCGTTCATCTGCATGAACGTGCCGGAGGTGGCGGTGCCTTCGACCGGCTTGCCGGTGGACTTGTCGATGATCTGGTAGTTGACGGTCAGGTCGGGGACGAAGTCACCCTTGCCGTAGCCGTAGTCGGTGCCTTCCTGGCTGGCGTGGATGTCGGCCTCCAGGTGGAAGCTCGCGTCGGCGGCCTTCAGGCCCATGCCGGCGGGCTCCATGTCGATGGGCTGGAAGTAGACGGCGCCGACGGTCAGCGGGCCGGCGGGCTTGTCCTGCTCCTCGGCGGTGCCGGACGGGCCGACCGGGACCTCTTCGAAGCCGGAGGCCTCGCTCGGGGCGGCGGCGGACGAGGAGGAGTCGGACTTGCTGGAGCTGCTCGAGCTGCTCGAGCTGGCGGAGTTGCCGCAGCCGGACAGGGCGAGAGCGCCGGAGAGGACGATGGCGGCGAGGGCCATCAGCTTGCTTTTCTTCATTTCTCTATCCTTTAGTTGTTTTTGTTGTGTTGCTTGGTAAATTGCTTTGCCAAAATCTTGATGCGTCACTTGGTCGCGGCCTTGTCGGTCTTGCCGTCGGAGGACGGCTGGGAGGCCGATTCGAGGCGGGCCTTCTCACGGCGTTTCTTGGCGAAGCCGACCGCGAACAGGGCGATGACGGCGATGGCCGCAAGGACCTGCGCCACGATCGACTCGACGTACGGGTAGAGGCCGATCCAATCGTTCGTCGGCACGGACGGCAGGTACATGGCGGGCAGCAGGTCGCCCTCGATGAGGGCGTGCACACCGCCGCCGGCGAAGACCACGACCAGCACCGACATCAGGATCGACGTGACCATGAAGAACGGTCCGATCGGAATCTTCACCGAAGTGAAGCGGATGATGAGGAAGATGATGACGAGGACCACGGCCGCGGCGATGCCGCCCGTCCACATGCCCTTCGTATCCTGGCTCATCGTGTAGATGGACTGGTAGAAGATCACGGTCTCGGCGCCTTCACGGAACACGGCGAGGAAGCTCAGCATGGCCAGTGAAACCACGGTACCGAACGCCACCTTTTCGCCGGATTCCACCTGCGAGGAGACGGAGGCGACAGCCGATTCGGTCTTGTTCCTGATGTAGCGGTTCCATGCCTCGACGGACGACTTGTTGAGCATCCAGTTGCTGGTCCACAGCAGCATGAGCATGGCGATCAGGGCGCAGATGCCCTCCATGATCTCCTGCTCCTCGCCGGCGCCGCCGAACAGCAGCGTGAAGATGACGGCGATGACGCCCGAGCCGGCGAGACCGGCGACGACGCCCACGTAGATCCACTTGGTGAAGCGGCGGTTGCCGGACTTGACCAGGTAGGCGATCACGGCGGCGACGACGAGCAGCGCCTCAAGGCCCTCGCGGATGAGGATGAGGAACGCCTGGCCGACGGCACTGGTGAGGAACTTGAGCGCACCGCCCTCCTGGTCGGCGGCGCCGCCGTCGAGCTTGGCGGCGTCGGTGGTGAGCATCGACTTGAGCTGTTCGATGTTCTGCTTGACCTCGGAGACGGGCTTGCCGGTGTTCATCGAGGAACGGCACAGCTTGAACTGGTATTCGACCTGCGAGACGCGGTTGCCGCTGATGGCGCTGAGCACGGTCTTCTCGAAGCCGAGCTTCTCGTAATGCTGGTAGTAGGCCTCGTTGACGAGTGTGGCGCCCTTGGCGGCATCGCCCTGCTCGTACGCCTTGGCGGCGTCGTCGAGGATCGGCAGCATCGCATTGGCGACGTCCTTCCACGTCTTGGCCGTGTCGGTGGTCTTCTTTTTCTTGGCATCGAGGGCCTTGCGCTCCTTGGCGGTCTGCTCGGCGCGGGCCTTCGCGTAGGCGGCCGGCTTGAGCAGCTTGGCGTTGCCGTCGAGCGTGGCGGCGGTGGAGTTCAGGTCGGCGATGAGCTTGGCGGCCTGCTTGGCGATGGTGCCCGCGTTGCCGGTGGTGTAGGCGCTGGTCTGCAGATCCTGGAACTGCTGCGTCTGGCTCTGGTATTTCTCGGCGCCGATGGTGTCGTTGACGACCTTGCCGAAGTTGGCCGCCTCGTAGATCGACCACTGGGCGGACTGGAATTCGGAGGCCGCGCCGGCGTTGTCGCCGGCCTTGTAGGTCTTCTGGCCGTTGGCGATCTCGTCGTTGATGGCCTTGGCGACGGCACTCCACGTGGCGTAGTTCGTCGACGACGTGGTGGAGTCCGCGGCCTGCGCCGGCGATACGAGCGGCGCCGCGAAGAACGACGTCGTCAGTATCAGCAGCATGGCGAGCGCCGCGCCCACACGCACGACGACATCGAACACTGAACTACGTGACCGCATGATTTCCTCTCAAAAAAACCGATGTTTTTTGTGATTCACGGTCGTGTCAAGGCGTGTCGCACAGAAATCGAAAGAATTTTTCTGTTTCGGAAGGCGCGCTTCCGAAGCGGGAAAACCCTTTGAATTTCTTACGATTCTCGGCAATCCCTCGAATCACAGGTACAACGTAAGAGGCTTTCGGCAAAAAATAAAGTCTTGATTTTTTGGATGATGCGTGGTATCAAGCTCGCGCCGCGTGACGGCAACCGCGGAACGACGCCGGTTCGGCCGTCTCCGAATCCATCCCATGCACCAACCACTATATGGAAGCCCTCAAGCACAGGAATCCTGCTCGGCGGCGCACCGACCACCTTTCTTGCCATCCTGAGCGAAGCCGGCTATTGGTCATCCTGAACGGAGCCGGCTATTGGTCATCCTGAACAGAGCCGGCTATTGGTCATCCTGAACGGAGCCACCTTTTTCTGTCATCCTGAGCGGAGGCCGTAGGCCGGAGCCGAAGGATCTCCCACCGCCCCAAGATCCTTCGACTCGCTCCGCTCGCTCAGGATGACAGGAAATGAAACGCTCGCCCAGGATGACAAGGGCGGAACGCTCACCCAGGATGACAAAGGCAGAGCCCTCCATCCCGGCACCCCGGCTACCATGAGCGGTATGAACGCCCATGCCTCGCACGCCGACTCCCCTGACGGCGCCACCTCAGCCATCACGCCCGACAACGATGCCGCAGCCACCGGTGACGCGCATGCAGACGGCACGGCAGCACGCCATTCCTCGCGACTGCCGTACGTGGCCGCGTTTCCGCAGGCGCTGGGCACGGGCATCATCGTCACCTGCGAGCGGCCGGTCCCCGAATGTCTGCGCCGGCGCATGGCGAATCTCATCGAGGAATTCGAGGGCGCGTTCTCCCGTTTCCGCACCGACTCTTTGGTCGGGCGAATCGCGTCCGACGCCCATGGTGGCACGGTCACGTTCCCGTCCGGACTCGGTGCGGAGCCATTGTTCGCGCTCTATGACCGTCTGTATGCGGCTTCGGACGGCGCCGTCGACCCGCTGGTCGGCGAGGAGCTGACGAGACTCGGGTACGGCGCCGACATGGCGTTCCGCCTGCGTTCGGGCAAAACCCCGGAAACCGCCTCCCCTCCCTCATCCGCCTTTATAAAGTCGTCTGGAAAAGCGGGGGCCGCCTACGACACTTATGCAGACGGCTTGCAGAAGCGTCCGACGTGGCGTGACATCACGCATGCCGGGCGGACGCTGACCGTGGACCGACCGATGCGATTGGATTTCGGTGCGGCGGGAAAAGGCATGATGGTCGACCTGTTGGCGAATCTGCTCGAACATGAACTGCCGGACGCCGCCTACGTCGTCGACGCGGGCGGCGACCTGCGGGTCCGCGGCCTTGATCACGCCGACCCGTTGACCATAGCCATGGAGGATCCGGACGACGATGCGCGCGCGGTGGGAACCCTGCGCATCACCGACGGGTCATTGTGCGCGTCGGCGCCAAGCCGTCGTCATTGGCGAATCCGCTCAGGGGATGCGCTGCGCGAGGTGCACCATCTGCTGAACGCCGTCGACGGCCGGCCGGCGAACGACATCAAGGCCACATGGGTGTTCGTGCCCCGCAGCGGCATCACCAGTCCCACCGCACTGGCCGACGGACTGGCCACGGCCCTGTTCGTCGCCGACGCCGGCAGTCTGGCCGCGGCATTCCCCAGGGAAGACGGCGCGCCGGCGTTCGCATGCGCGATGCTCGACGCCGGCCGCAACGCCGCCGCGTCCGCGAACTTCCCCGGAGGCTTCTTCACGGCATAATCCGCCTCAGCCCGGTCGGGGCGGCCTTGGCGTTCACCGTCGCAACCGATCAGTCGTCGTTGTCGTCCCTGTCGTCGGCATCATCGTTGCCGTCGTCCTTGTCGTCATTATCGTCGTTGTCGTCGCTATCGTCCTTGTCGCCGGCGTCGTCATTCTTGTCGTCGTCGCTGTCATCGTTGCCATCGTTGCCATCGTCGGCGTCGTCGTTGCCGTCGTCATCGTTGCCATCGTCGTTCTGGTCGTCGGCGTCGTCATTATCGTCGTCCGTCGTGCCGGTGTTGCTCGACTGGCTCGGCGAATTGGACGGCGCGTCACCGCCTCCCCCTCCGATGTTGCCGCACGCGGACAATCCGAGCACCATCAGCACCGCCGCGAGAACGGCGAGCAACGGCATGATTCGACGGTTGGTGATGGACTTCGTACGCATGATATTCCCTTCATATGGTCGCCCGCATCATCGCTGCCACGGACGATCGTCAACCCCCAACGACCTATGCCGAAAACCCCACTGGCATACATCATCAAGGCCGGCCGGCAGTTGCCATGCCTGATTTCAGGGTATCGTATGCCCTATGGCCAAGAAGCCCCCTACTCCCCCTTCAAACGATTGCCATCACCGAATCTCTACGAATTCTTAGAGCAATCTAAGAACGAGGAGGCACCGCGCCGGTACGGCAAACCCCATCAGCCCGGAACCGCGGCAACCCGCACGCCGACAGCGCACATGCCCCAAGGAGGGCATTATTCACGTGTGGTTTTTTGCGACAAGCGAACATCATGATTCACAACCACATACCACATAATCATACCCTCGATATACCCCTGAACATTTCATCACGGACCCTCTATTCCGTTTCCCACCAATGAAGGCGAACCAGACGTTCTACGTTGGAATCCGAGGGTTGGATTTGTTGGGGTTTGAACAATCGCATCATTCATTTCTCCATCGGACCATCGGAAAAACGATTCCCATCAACGATTGCGAAGCATACAAAAATGAGAAAAAATCCATTGACCATAATGACCGGAGTATGCGCGGCCGCCATCATGATGACGGCATTCGCCATGCCCGCCAACGCGGCGGCAACGCCGAACAACACCGCAGCCGCGACGCCCGCGGCCACCAGCGGCGCCACCGCCAAAGCGCCGGCCGCGGCATCGTCCGATAACGCCGGCACCAACGCCAAGCCGGAATCCAACGACAATACCGGTAATACGAACAACGGCGCCACGACCGCCGGCAACGGCAACGCCGACACCAACGGCGCGGGAGCATCCGACGCGCCGAACACCGGCGACACCGCCGACTTCCCGGGAACGCCGGGCACCACGGAAGCGAAGGACGTCACGACGACGTTCGATGCCGCCGACGGTCTGAAGGACGCCTCCGGCAATCCGATTGCGGCAGACGCGACCGGCGTCGCCAAGCTTGAAGCCGCCAAGGGCTCGTTCGGCGCCATCAAGATCGACGCGACCACCGGCAAGTTCGCCATGCGCACGACGAACAAGGACGTGCAAATCAACGCGGGCACCGTACTGTACATCCCCGTGGCCTACGACGCCAAGGGTGTCTCGCTGAAAATCGCCTCCGCCGGCGGCAACGCCGCGATCACCGTGGACGGCAAGGACGCGACGACCAACCAGTCCGTCGCCATCGCCGGCAAGCAGACCGACTTCCCGAAGTACGTGACGGTGCGATTCACCGCCGCCGCATACGCCACCGCCATCACCGTGGACTACAGCTCCGACAGCGGCTACGGCACCCCGGACGTGAAGGCCGTGGACCGCACCTACACGTTCAACACCTCGAAGGCCGCGCTGCTCAAGGACGCCGCCGGCAAGCCCGTCGACGCGGCGAACCCGGCCATCCAAGGCGCCAAGGGCAGCTTTGACGACATCAAGATCGACGCGCTCTCGGGCAAGTTCCTCCTCAGGGCCAGCGACACGCAGGTGAACTCCGGCACCGTGCTGTATCTGCCCATCGCCGCCGACTCCAAGGGCGCGACGGTCACCGTGCAGTCCAGCGGCGCCAACGGCGTGAAGCTCACGCTCGACGGCGACGACATCGCCGCGGGAACGGCCAAGGTCGTCGACGCCACGGAGGCGCGCTACGTGGCGCTCGCCGTCAACAGCACCGACCCCACGCTGACGGGCAGCTTCTATCTGACGTCGATCAGCGTGGACTACGGTTCGAACGAGCCGGCCACGACGAACCGGACCGTCACCGTGGGCCACGGCAGGCAGTACCGCTACCAGAGCATCCAGCAGGCCCTCAACGCCAACGATTCCTCGCTGACCGACCGCCTCGTCCTGCAGATCGCCCCCGGCGACTACCGCGAGAAGATCACCGTGGCCAAGCCCGGCGTGGTGTTCGAGAACGGCGACAAGACGGCGACGCATCCGGTCGTCATCCACGAGGCGTATTACGCGGCCATGGGCACGGTCACCCCGCAGGCGAACCCGAAGTACGACGCCTCGCGCGCGGCCGGCACCAACACGTCGGGCACCGTGAGCGTGCAGTCGGGCGCGGACGGATTCACGGCATACGGCATCACGTTCCGCAATGATTTCAACATCTCCGTGCACCCCGAGGCCGGCTCGCAGACCCCGGCCGTGGCGCTGTACACGGCGGCCGACAAAATCAACCTCGTCAACTGCCGCCTCATCGGACGTCAGGACACCGTCTGGTTCAACGGCAACGGCCGCGTGAACGTGGCGAACTCGTACATCGAAGGCACGGTCGATTTCGTGTTCGGCTCCGCCGATGCCTACATCCACGATACGCAGCTGCACATGGCGCACTTCGCCGGCAAGGACAACGGCTACTTCACCGCGCCGAACACCAACAAGGCCCACACCGGCCTCGTATTCGACAAGTGCCGCTTCACCGCCGACGCCGCCAACGCCAAGGTCACGCTCGGACGCCCCTGGCAGACCGAGGTGAAGCAGGTCAAGAACGCGGCCGGCGTCATCACCGGATATGACTTCTCGAAGCAGGAGGGCGCCGACGGCCAGGGCGTGTATCCAATGGGCGCGGCCTCGGCCACGACGCTGCTGGAATCCACGGTGGCGTCGAACGTGGGCGCGAAGGTCTCGGGCACGAAGGCCGTCACGCGTTGGAGCACGTGGAGCCGCAAGCTCGACGGCAAGAACGTGGACGTGACCTACCATCCGGCCGTGCGGTTCGCCGAATACAATTCGGTCGACGAGAACGGCGTGGCCGCCCCCACCTACGACTACGATTCCAAGCTCGGCGGCGACAACACGAAGCGCACCGACTTCCTCATCGGCCACGGCGAGACGCTGGCCGCCGACCAGCTGGCGGCGAAGCGCACGGAACTGCTCGCCGCGATGCACATCGGCGACGGGCTCGGCGACTGGAACCCGGCGTTCGGATACGTGGGTCAGGGCATGGCGATCCCGACGACGCCGACAACGGGCAACGGCGGCAACGGCGCGAATGGCAGTGGCTCTGCGACGGTCTCGACGGGCTCGAACGCCGGCAACGGCCAGCAGGGCAACGGCAACGCGTTGGCCAGGACCGGCGTCGACGTCATCGCCGTCGCGGGAACGATGCTGATGATCGCGGCCGCGGGAGCCGTGATGGTGTATCGCCGTATGCTCAGCCGCTGAATCGAGTGGTCGTATCGGGAATCAATCGGTCGGTTGATTAGCCCAATCGGCTGATCGATTCCCGATTTACGCAACCATCGCAACCGGCAGGAACCGAAAACACGGTACGGTTCCTGCCGGTTGTTGTATATACGACGAATGGGAACCGGGGAAACGGTACCGTTCCTATCGGTTGCCTCACACACGACGAACGGGAACCGGAACAGTGACGCGGTTCCTGTCGGTTGCTCCACACACGACGAACGGGAACCGGGGAGGTTCCACGGTTCCTATCGGTTGCATGGCAGCATGGCAGCGTCGTGTTACCGACCGACCGCCGCGTTGAGATAGGTAAGTTCGTCGGACGTCAGCACGAGGTCGGTCGCCGCGAACGAATCGCTGATTTCATGCGGATTCCGGGCGCTGGGGATGGTGAACAGGTGGTCGTATTGCGCCAGTTCCCATGCGAGCGTGACGCGCTGGTACGAACAGCCGCGCGTCGCGGCGACCTTGCGGAACGGGTCGTACTTACGCTGGTCGACGGCGTCGAGGAATCCGCCGAGCGGCGACCAGCAGACGAATGCCAACCCCAATTCCGCGCAGTATTCCAACGTATGGTCGGGGTCGGGATAGGACGGCGAGAACTGGTTCTGCACGGCGATGAGACTCTCACCGAGGATGCTCCGGGCGATGTCGATGTCGTGGGCGTCGACGCGCGAGATGCCGACGTGACGGACCACGCCCTCGTCGACAAGCCGCCGGAACGCGCCCATCTGGTCCTCGTACGGCAGTTGCGGGTCGTTGCAATGCGAGTACAGCAGGCTCAGCGAGTCGACGTGGAGTCGACGGGCCGATTCCTTGGCCTGATGGATGATGGTTTCGGGGCGGGCGTCGGCCTGCCAGCCGTATTCGCCGAAGTTGTTGCCGGAGACGGCGCCGGTTCGGTCGGCGATGGCGGATTTGGGCGCGGCGGCAGAGTCTGCGTTGGAAGTGGCGGGAGCGGCGGAGAGGGTGCGCAGCCAGCCGGTTTTCGTGGCGACGAGCACGTCGTCGCGCGGGCCGTCCCATGTGGCGAGCGCCTCGTACACGAGTTTTTCGCCGTAGCCGAGGTCCTCGGGCTCGCCGGTGCCGGGTCTGCTGGGCAGATAATACGACCATGCGGTGTCGAGGTAGCGTACGCCGACGTCGAGCGCGGCGTGGATGGTGTCGATGGCGACGTTGCGGTTGGACGGCCGGCCCTCGATGGCGAGCGCCATGGTGCCCATGCCGAGTCTCGGCGTCTCGTATCCTGCCAGTCGTGCCATTGCGGCTCCTTTCGTCGTGCATCTACGCCCCAGCATAGGCGATGCGCGGGCGTGGATGGAGACGAGCCATCCTGAGCGGAGTCGCGCGCCCATCCCACTGTCATCCTGAGCGGAGTCGCCTACACACCACTGTCATCCTGAGCGGAGTCGCGAAGCGACGGAGCCGAAGGATCCCCCACCGCATCACAGCGCCGAGATCCTTCGACTCGCTGCGCTCGCTCAGGATGACATAAAGGGAAGCAGCCACCTAGGACGGCACAGGCACCACTATGCGGCCAGCGTGGCGAACTGGCTGTTGTACAGGTCGGCGTAGAAACCGCCGTCGGCGAGCAGTTCGTCGTGCGTGCCGCGTTCGATGATGTCGCCGTCCTTCATCACCAAAATCATGTCGGCGTTCTTGATGGTCGACAAACGGTGCGCGATGACGAACGACGTACGTCCCACGGTCAGCTGGTCCATGGCCTTCTGAATCAGCTCCTCGGTGCGTGTGTCGACGGACGACGTGGCCTCGTCGAGGATGAGGATCGGCGCGTCCTGAATCATGGCGCGGGCGATGGTGAGCAGCTGCTTCTGGCCAGCGGACAGGCTCGTGTTGTCGTTCAACACCGTGTCGTAGCCGTCAGGCAGGGAGCGGATGAACCGGTCAAGGCCCACGGCGCGGCAGGCCTCGCGCACCTGTTCGTCGGTCACGCCCCGCTTGGAGTAGACGATGTTCTCGCGAATCGTGCCTTCGAACGTCCACGTGTCCTGCAGCACCATGGCGAACTGGTTATGGACTTCGGCACGTGGCACCGACGCCGTCGATACGCCGTCGATACGGATGTCGCCGCCGTCGAGATCGTAGAACCGCATGAGCAGGTTGACCATGGTGGTTTTGCCGGCGCCGGTGGGGCCGACGATGGCGACCTTCTGCCCGGCCTTGACCTTGGCGCTGAAGTCGTGGATGACGGGCTTGCCCGGCTCGTAGCCGAACCGTACATGGTCGAATTCGACGTCGCCGCGCAGTCCGTTGTCGTCGCCGGCCTCATCGGTGATGTGTCGGCCTTCGAGCGCGCTTTCGTCCGTCATCTCCGGCTCCTCGAGGAAGCCGAACACGCGTTCGGAGGCGGCGGCGCAGCGCTGGAGGTTCTGGAACGCCTGGGCGAACTGGCTGAGCGGCTGCGTGTAGAGGCGGATGTACATCATGAACGCCACGATCACGCCGAATTCGATGGTGCCGTTCATGGCGAGCGCCGCGCCGACGACGCAGACGGCCACGTATCCGAGATTGCCGATGAACTGCATGATCGGCATCATGAGTCCGGAAAGGAACTGCGACTTCCAGCCGGAGACATACAGCCGGTCGTTGTATTTCTCGAACTGCGCGATGGAGTCGGCCTCGCCGGAGTACGCCTTGACGATGGTGTGGCCGGCGTACATCTCCTCCACATGGCCGTTGACCTCGCCGAGGGCGAGCTGCTGCAGCGTGAAGTATTTCTGCGACGCCTTCATGATGATCATCATGATGATGAGGCCGATGACGCTGACGCCGATGGCGGTCAACGTCATGGTCACGTTGTTGTAGAACATCATGACGAGCGAGCCGACGAACAACGTGACCGACGTGATGAGCGAGCCAAGCGATTGGCCGAGCGTCTGGCCGATGGCGTCGACGTCGTTGGTGATGCGGCTGAGCACGTCGCCGTAGCTGGTCTTGTCGAAGTATTTGAGCGGCAGACGGTTGATCTTCTTCGAGATTTCGTCGCGCAGACGCTGGGCGGTGCGCTGGGTGACGGTGGCCATGATCCAGCTTTGCACGTAGGTGAGCAGCGCGTAGCCGACGTACAGTGCCACGAGCGTGACGCAGATCCGTGTGACGGCGTCGAGGTCGATGGCGTTCATGACCGGGCGTCCGTTGACCATGGCGGGCAGGCCCTTGGTGATTTCGTTGGTGACGTCCTTGAGTTTGTCCGGTCCGATGATCTGGCAGACGGTTCCGGCGGCGCCGAGAATCAGCGCGACGACCATGGCGGGCAGGTACCGTTTGCAGAAACGGACGAGCTTGCCCATGATCTTGCCGAAGTCCTGGGGTTTTTCGGCCGCACGACGCGGTCCCATTGGTCCTGGCATGATTCAAAGTCCTTTCATTTGATGATGTGGGGAGGGTGGGGGTGTTTTTCGCGTCACCCCCGCTCCCGCTGGCGGGAGCTGTCAGCGTAGCTGACTGAGGGTGGTTGGTGTGCTGCTGAGTGGGTGTCGGACCATCCCCAGTCTCGGCTGCGCCGAGCCAGCCCCCGCCAGCGGGGGCCGAGTCGTGTCATCCTGAGCGAGACGAACCGGCGTACACACTGTCATCCTGAGCGAGCGCAGCGAGTCGAAGGATCTCGTTCCGCCACACCGAATCCTTCGGCTCCGGCCACGGGCCTTCGCCCGGGATGGCAAAGGCGCACGCAGCCCCGTCCCCACGTTTTGTCTACGCGGCGAGCTCCGACTCGCTGAGCTGGGATTCGGCGATCTCGCGGTAGACCTCGCAGTTGTCGAGCAGTTCGCGGTGGGTGCCCTGTCCGACCACGTGACCGTCGTCGAGTACGACGATGCGGTCGGCGTGCATGATGGTGCCGATGCGCTGGGCCACGATCAGCTTCGTGGAGTCGGCGCATTCCTTGGCGAGCGCCTCACGCACCTCGCGGTCGGTGCGGAAGTCGAGTGCGGAGAACGAGTCGTCGAACACGAGGATCTCCGGATGACGCCATACGGCGCGGGCGATGGACAGGCGCTGCTTCTGCCCGCCGGAGACGTTCGAGCCGCCTTGGGCGATGTCGGAGTCGATGCCGCGGGGCATCTTGTCGACGAATTCGCCGGCCCGGGCCACGTCGATGGCGGCCCGCACGGATTCGGCGCTGGCGGTGTTGCCGTTGGCGCCGGCGTTGCCAATGCCGGTCTTGTCGCCATAGGCCACGTTGCCGGCCACGGTTCCCTTGAACATGACGGAACGCTGCGGCACGTAGCCTATCTTGTCGCGCAGGGCGGTGAGCGTGTAGTCGCGCACGTCCACGCCGTCGACGAGCACCTGGCCCTCGGTGACGTCGTAGAACCGTGGCACGAGGTTCACCAGCGTGGATTTGCCGGAGCCGGTGGATCCGATGAACGCGACGGTCTGGCCGGGTTCGGCCTTGAAGCTCACGTGTTCGAGCATCGGCTCGCGCGAATCGGGGTAGGTGAAGCCCACGTTGCGGAATTCGACCTCGCCGCGCAGCTCGCGGCCGGCGGCGTCCTTCGCGCCGTCGGTGCGCTCGCCGTCGGTGACGGTCGGCTCGGTGTCGAGCACTTCGAGGATGCGCTTGGCGGAGACGTCGGCGCGCGGCCAGAGCACGAACACCATGCTCATCATGAGGAAGCTCATAATCACCTGCACCGAGTAGCTGGAGAACACGACCATGTTGGAGAACAGGGTGAGCTTGTCCATCATGCCGGCGGCGTCGATGAGGTAGGCGCCGATCCAGTAGACGGCGAGCATGAGGCCGTTCATCACGGTGTTCATGAGCGGCATCATCACGCTCATCGCACGGTTGGTGAACAGCTGGGTGCCGGTGAGTTCGTCGTTCGCCTTGTCGAACTTGGCCTCCTGGTAGCGTTCGGCGTTGTAGGCGCGCACCACGCGCAGACCGGTGAGGTTTTCACGTGAAACACGGTTGATGTTGTCGGTCAGCGCCTGCATGGCCTTGAACTTCGGCATGACCATCGCCATGAGCACGGCGACGGCGACGAGCAGGATCACAACGGCCACGCCGGTGGCGATGGTCCAGTCGAATCCCTTGCCGGCGATCTTGCACACGGCCCATACGGCCATGATCGGCGACTGCACGAGCAGCATGAGTCCCATGGTCACGAACATCTGGATCTGCGTGATGTCGTTGGTCGAACGCGTGATGAGGCTGGCCGTGGAGAAACGGTTCATCTCGGCCGGACCGAACGATTCGACGCGTTCGAATTCCAGCGAGCGCAGCCGGCGGCTGAACGACGCGCCCACGCGGGCGGTGATCAGGCCGGTCAACGCCATGCAGATGACGGCGCCGAGTGACACGGCGAGCATCTTGCCGCCGGCGACCCATACGTCATGCATCTCGCTGCCGGGCGTCTCGACCAGGCGCGTGATATCGGCCATGTAGTCGGGCAGTTCCAGATTGAACCAGATCTGCGCCACGATGAGCAGCAGACCGACGAACAGCTGCCCCCATTCGGCTTTGGAAAGGTATTTGCATATCCGAATCATGTTATGGTTTTCCCTTGCATATCTTGGTCTCCGTCAGCGCTTGCGTCAGGAGCTTATATAAGTTGTCGTCAAAAGTATTTTTCAGTACTTACCGTTTCATCTATTCATAATTTATGGTGTTCAATATAAGGCATAACAACACGACGGCAGAGCCAACGGTCGGCGGAGACAGCGGTCGGCGGAGACAGCATGTTACGCGGCCATCACGCCGTGTCATCACACTGTGTCATCACACTGTGTCATCACGCGGCCCGCCAACGCACATGCCGTCAGACCGTCACATCTTGCACGGCGGGCCGGCCGGCGGTGCCGGAAAGCCCTCGTCCCGCATATAGGTGCCGAACTCCTTGCAACGGTCGATGAACTGGCGGGTATGCTCCTCCCCCATGCGGTTGAACACATGGACGAACTTCTCGCGAATCTCATGGAACAGCATCCGCTCGCGCTCGCGGCCCTCGACGGTGATGCTCACCAACACGTTGCGACGGTTGGACGGGTCGGTCTCGCGTACGACCAGGCCCTTCTTCTCCAGCCGGTCGAGAATAGCCGAAACACGACCGGGGCTGACGCCCAGCGCCTCGGACATCCTGCCCGGGGTCAATGGCACGCTCGACATGGCCAGCATGTGCAGCGCCGGATGCTCGCCCTTCACGCCGCGGTTCACCCTGTCGAACGCCTCGCCCCGACTGTGCATCGCCATGGCGAACATCTCGTCGACGGCATCCTCCGCGAATCCCATGGCACTCCTTTCCGCCGAACATGGCACTGACTACGACTCGGGCACGGCATCGGATACATCGAATGCATCGCGAATGCGGCAGACCGCCCGCGACACGTACGTTCACGAACGGACGCGACGTATCCGACGAGATGGCCCGTCCGATGTGACGGTTCGTCCGATGCGAGCCGTCCGATGCGATGGCCCATCGCCGTCCCGCAATATTTTCTACCACCAATATTTCATAGTGTCAAATGTTTGGGTGTGGGGCGAGTGAGACAGCGAAAAAGATCCTTCGACTCGCTTCGCTCGCTCAGGATGACAGGGGCGAGCGCTCGCCAGGGCGGCAAGGCTTGCCCCCGCCGGACGAGCAGTCCCACGGACTGTCCGTAGGCGCCGCAAGGCCCTTGGCCCCCGCTGGCGGGGGCTGGTTCGGCGCAGCCGAGACTGGGGGTGGTTCGACACCCACTCAGCCACACCGCCAGCTCCCCTCAGACCGCCTCCGGCGGCCAGCTCCCCTCAACCTTGAGGGGAGCTCATGAGATGGCACGTCTCAGCCCCTGTCATCCTGAGCAAAGACCTCCCTTTACTGTCATCCTGAGCGAAGGACGGAGTCCGGAGTCGAAGGATCTTCCACCGCCTCAAGATCCTTCGACTCGCTCCGCTCGCTCAGGATGACACGACTTGGCCCCCGCCAGCGGGAGCCGGGTACCGGCACCACTGTCGCCCCCCCTGGACAGCCGCCCCCTCTGTCATCCCGAGCGGAGACTTCCCCTCACTGTCATCCCGAGCGGAGTCGCGCAACCTTCGGCCATGTCATCCCGAGCGGAGTCGCGCAGCGACGGAGTCGAGGGATCTTCCCGCCCAATGGACGAAAACCAACCGCTGACATACGGTGCGGCTACCCTCGGTACACGGCAAAACAACGACCACGGATGTTTCACGCAAACGATGTTTCACGTGAAAACGCCCCGATGCGCAATGTTTCACGGGAAACAGCCGCGGCCGCACAACAGAGAAGGAAGGGACGTCATGGCTGAGAATCCATCGACCAAACCCCGCGAGACCGACGATGTGCCGGTGCCCGCGTCACTGCGTAAATCACTGAAGAACCGCCACATCCAGCTCATCGCGCTCGGCGGCGCCATCGGCACGGGCCTGTTCTACGGCTCGTCCGAATCCATCGCCCTGGCCGGCCCGGCGATTCTGCTGGCTTATCTCATCGGCGGCCTTGCGATCTTCATGATCGTGCGCGCGCTGTCCGAAATGTCCGTGGAGGATCCGAAGGCCGGCGCGTTCAGCTACTATGCCACCCAGTACTGGTCCAAGCGGGCCGGCTTCGTCAGCGGCTGGAACTACTGGTTCAACTACATCCTCGTCTCCATGGTGGAGCTTTCCGTCGTCGGCACGTTCGTCAACTACTGGTTCCCGGCCATCCCCACCTGGGTTTCGGCGGCCGTGTTCCTCGCCGTCATCGCCGCGGCCAACCTGCTCGGCGTCAGCCAGTTCGGCGAGTTCGAATTCTGGTTCGCCATCATCAAGATCGTGGCCGTCATCGCCATGATCCTCGGCGGCCTCGCCGTCATCATCTTCAACCTGCCGACCGACTCCGGCATACGCGCAAGCTTCGCCAACTGGTTCACCGTGGGCGGCGGCTTCTTCCCCAACGGACTGATGAGCCACGCCGGCGACGGCTCGTGGACCGGCCTGCTCATGGCGCTCGTCGTGGTGATGTTCAGCTTCGGCGGCACCGAACTCATCGGCATCACCGCCGGCGAGACCGAGGACCCGCGGCGCACGATCCCGCGCGCCACCAACGACATCATCTGGCGAATCCTCGTGTTCTACATCGGCGCGCTCGGCGTGATCATGGCCGTCGTCCCGTGGAACACCATCGACGGCAAGTCCAGCCCGTTCGTGCAGATCTTCGACTCCGTGGGCGTGCACGCGGCCGCCGGCATCCTCAACTTCGTGTGCCTCACCGCCGTGATGAGCGTCTACAACTCCGGCCTCTACGCCAACTCGCGCATGCTCTATTCGCTGGCCAAGCAGGGCAACGCGCCCGCCTATCTCGGCAGGCTCAACAAGCACGGCGTGCCCGTGGCCGGCGTGCTCACCTCCGCGGTGATCACCGCCATCGCCGTGGTCGTCGTGTTCCTGTGGCCCGAGTTCGCGTTCAACTACCTCATGTCCATCGCCACCATCGCCGGTATCATCAACTGGACGATGATCATGATCACCGAGATGAAGTTCCGTCGCGTGGCCGCCGCCGGCAAGTCGCCGTCCGACTCCGCGCTGGCCGGACTCTCCGGGCAGAAGGCAATCGACGCCATCCACTTCAAGCTGCCCGCCGCCAAGGTGACGCCGTGGATCGTGCTCGCGTTCCTCGCGCTCGTGGTGGTGCTCATGCTCTTCTCCCCCAGCTACCGCGTGGCCGTGATCGCCGGCGTGATCTGGCTGGCCGTGCTCTTCGTGGCCTACCAGCTCACCCAGGCGAAGAAGTAGGCCTCGCGGGCCGGTCGCCGTCTACGCCGATTTCCGGTGCCGATCATCCGCTATGACCGGTGCCAGAAGTCGGCGAGCGCGGCGGCGAACCGTTCGGGCTGGTCAATCGTCGGGATATGCGCGGCGTCGGCGAAGACGACCGGTTCGACGCCCAGCATCGCCGCCTCGTGTTCGTACACGGAGTTCGGCCAGACGTCGTCGTCCTCGCCATACATGATGTTGATGGGCAATCCGCGTCGGCGCAGCGTCCGCAATTTCCCGGTCACATCAGCGTATTTCGTCATGAAGCCGGCGACCGACGCCAGATGGTATTTCGACGTGGCATGCATGCACTGGCGGAACAGTTCGGCGTACCGGTCCGGCTGCGGCTCGTCGCGGATGGGACGGTACGCGTAATACAGCAGCATCGAGCCGAACAGCCGCAGCAGCATGGGCGCGACCTCAAACAACGGCGTGCTGTTCACCGGGCGGGCGCCGGAATCGAACACGGTCAGCGAACGCAGAAGGTCGGGGCGGCGCACAGCGATGCGACGCGCGACCACGCCGCCGAAACTATGGCCGACCAAATCGACCGGGCGCTCGCGGGCCCCCAGTCGTTCCAACACTTCGCAGCCGTCGGCGACGAAATCGCTGAGCGCGTACGCGTCACGGCGGTCCGGGGCGGCGGAATCGGCCTGGCCGCGCTGACTGTAGGCCATGATGGCCGTGGTGCGGCGCGCGCCTTCGCGAATCCCCAGCTCTTTCCACAACTGTGGGAAAAACGGGATGAAATCCTCCTTCGAGCCGGTGAATCCGGGAATGAACACCGCCACGCGCTCGGCGGCGTCGAGATTATGCGTACCGACGGCGGTCAAACGCCCCACCGAGCAGTCGATGCCGAATGTGCGGAGGCAATCCGGCGTATCGAACGGGCCGAACTGCGGAACCCGGGGAAACCGGTAGTCAGACGATGCGTTCATCTTCACCTCCGCGATTTCTTTCGCGTTCTCCATGGCCGGGGCAATCGGGTGGCCCGAAATAAATGGATGGTCAGACCGGTTTTTCGGGGCGTCAAGGCCGGGAGGCATGTTCATGCCCATCGTAACCGTCGAATCATGCGATTCGCGGCCGCGAATATATGAAAAACCCGAGTCGTGGGTGTTTGATTGTGCGTAGGCCCGGAATTCGTTGATTTCGGGAATGCACAAAACATTGGAAAATCAACGATTCGCGTTTTTCACGCTACCAAAGACGGCGCGGATATCGTCATACGAACACCCACAACTCGCCAAAAACCGGATGAAAGTCGGCATCAGGCTCCACACATTCGCAACCAACGGCGTCTACCATGAGGTTGTATGAGTGTTTTACACGACGGCATTGGCAGTGACGCAATGAACGACAACACAGCAAACGATAACACCACCAATCCCGAAAAACCCAATGATTCCAACGGTTCCATCATTCCCGAGACCATGCACGCATGGCAGGTGCGCGACCAGCCGGGGAACATCGACGACGATCCGCTCGAATGGGTGGAGAAGCCTGTGCCACAGCCCGGACCCGGTGACGCGCTAATCCGCGTGCTCGCGTGCGGCGTGTGCCGGACCGACCTGCACGTCTCCGAAGGCGACCTGCCGGTGCATCGCGAGCATGTGACGCCCGGTCATGAGGTCGTCGGCGAAATCGTGGCGGTGGGGCCGGACGCCGGCATCGACGTGTTCGGCAACCGGTTCGAGGCGCGGGTGGGCGAGCGCGTGGGCGCGGCATGGCTGCGGCACACGTGCAACGAATGCGAGTTCTGCCACAGCGGCAAGGAGAACCTCTGCCAGCATTCGCTGTACAACGGATGGGATGCGAACGGCGGATACGCGCAGTATATGGTGGCGCCGATCGAGTATCTGTATTCGCTGGAGCCGCTGCTGGGCGGCGGGGAAGGCAAGGGCAAGGGCAAGGGCGATGGCGACGATGGCACTCCGTATTCGCTGGAGACGGTGGCGCCGCTGCTGTGCGCCGGCATCATCGGATTCCGCGCGTTGAAGCGTACAGGTCTGTTGGATGGAATCTCGTTCGACGGGCTCAACCTTGAGGCCGCACGCGATGCGATCGCGGAACGGCTGGGGCACAAGCCGGTGCTGGGATTGTACGGGTTCGGCGGATCGGCGCATATCACCGCGCAGGTGGCGTTGGCGCTGGGGATGCGCGTGCACGTGCTCACGCGCGGCAAGAACGCGCAGCGGTTGGCGTTGAAGCTCGGATGCGCGTTCGCCGACGACGCGTATGAGATGCCGCCCGAGCCTTTGGACGCGGCCATCATCTTCGCACCGGTGGGGGCGATCGTGTTGCCGGCGTTGGAGGCGCTGCGTCCGGGCGGTGTGCTGTCGCTGGCGGGCATCCATATGAGCGATGTGCCGACGTTGAACTATGAGAAGCATCTGTTCCACGAGAAGGAGATCCGTTCCGTGGAGTCGAACACGCGGCAGGACGGGCGGGAGTTCCTGGCGTTCGCGGCCGCGCATCACATCAAGGTCGATGAGCATCCGTATCCGCTCGATCAGGCGCAGCAGGCGTTGAAGGACCTGAAGGCGGGAGCGTTCACCGGTGCCGCCGTGCTGCTGCCGTAGAGGCGCTGCGAGCGCGGATTAAGGGGGACCGGGCATGCCCCATGCCTGATCACGCAAAACCGTTTGTCATCCTGAGCGGAGCCGTCCCTTCCCTGTCATCCTGAGCGGAGGCCATAGGCCGGAGTCGAAGGATCCTGCGCCGCATCAGCACCAAGATCCTTCGACTCGCTCCGCTCGCTCAGGATGACAGGGTGGAGGCACGTCGCCCAAGACGACAGGGGTGAGGACACTGGCCCCCGCTGGCGGGGGCTGGCTGCCGTCAGGCAGACTGGGGGTGGTTGGACACCCACTCAGCACCACACCAACCACCCTCAGTCGGCTCCGCCGACAGCTCCCGCCGTGTTGTGCGACGTGCGCTCGCAAGAGCGCACTGCTACGAACAGTCCACTGAACTGTTCGTCCAGCGGGAGCCAACTAAATGGACGTTCCGCCCCCGGCGGCCAGCTCCCCTCAGACTTGAGGGGAGCCAAGGCACTACGCGCGGTGGCGACGCAGCGTGAGCACCACGCCGGCGCCGGCGAGCGCGACGGCGGCCAAAGCCACCGCGCCCACGGCCACGCCGGTCCTGCTCAGCGAGCCGGACTTCTGCTCGTTGCCGCCGTACTGGGCGCCGTTGCCGTTGCCCTTGCTATCGGCGGCGGAACCGGAGCCGTTCGCGTTGGAGCCGTTGCCCTCACCCGAACCAGAACCCGAGCCACCGGTCTGCTGACCGTTGCCACCGTTGCCAGTGCCACCGTTGCCATCGGCAGGCACCGTCACGGTGATCTGCGCGCTGGCGCCGGTCGCCGGATCGGTCACGGTCACGGTGGTCTCACCGGCCTTGAGGCCCTTGATGCGGCGGTCGGAGGTCGGGTTGGCGCCCATGTCGACGAAGCCGACGACCTTCTCGTCCCCGATCTTCCAAGTGAGCTTGCCCACGTCGACGCCATCGCCCTTGACCGCCACGTTCAGGCCGGTTTCGGCGCCGATCTTGAGGGTCAGTTTGCCGCCGTCCACGCCGTCGCCGGTGATGCTCAGCGTCGGCTTGGTCGGGGTGACGGGCGTGTCGTCCTTGGCGAGCTTCACGGTGTAGGTGGTCGTGGAGCCGTCCTCGGCGGTCACGACGACCGTGACGACGTTGGTCTTGCCGTCGACGGCGACCTCGGCCTTGGCCCCGTTCTCGTCACCCAGCGCGTACGCGACCTGCTGCACGCCGACCGCGCCCGGATCGGCGACCTTGACGGTCACGCCGTCGGCAGCCGTCGCGGCCTTGAGCTGGTCCGCGTCGAGGGCGACGCCGCCGACGGTGAGCGACTTGAGCGAGGAGTCGTTCGACTTCTTCGCCTCGACGGTCACGTCGAACGTGGCCTTCCTGGTCTTGTCGGCGTTGAGCGTCACGGTCAGGGTCTGCTTGCCGGCCTTCGACGAATCGAATCCGGAGACGGTGTAGTCGGCCGCATCAAGCACCTTCGTGCTGTCATCGCTCATGTTTGCGGTCACTTCAAGACCGGCGGCGTCGAACTTGTCGCCGAC
This sequence comes from Bifidobacterium pluvialisilvae, assembly GCF_019331695.1. Taxonomy (GTDB): domain Bacteria; phylum Actinomycetota; class Actinomycetes; order Actinomycetales; family Bifidobacteriaceae; genus Galliscardovia; species Galliscardovia pluvialisilvae. The sequence continues at coordinate 89,253 of NZ_JAHBBI010000008.1, read as the reverse complement.
GGTGTACGTGGTCTTGGAGGGCTGCTTGGTCACCGTGATGGAGTCGACGGTCGCGGCCGGCTTGTCCCCACCGTCGCTCGGGAACAGTTCGGCGACGCCGACGGCGCGGTTCCAGACCTTGAAGTTGTCGATCTGGCCGCCGAAGTCCTTGTCGCTGCCGTAGAACGACAGGCCGAGGTATCCGGAGGCGCTGTCCGTGCCCGCGAAGTCGGCGGCGGTCAGTGTGGTGGTCTTGGTGGCCACGAGCTTGCCGTCGAGGTAGTAGGCGATGGACTTGCCGCCCTTGACGACCACGTCCACGTGCACCCACGTGTTCTTGGCGGGCGTGGAGCCGGTGAGCTGGGTCTGCGAGCCGTTCTTCGACGCTTCGACGCGCGTGTTGGAGCCACAGGAGACGATGTTCACCAGATAGTCCTTGCTGCTCTTGCCGAGCGCCCACGGGTAGACGCAGGTGTTGGCGCCATCCCACTGATAGTCGGCGGAGATGGTGATGTCCTTCTGGCCGTCCGAGACCACGCCGGACGGAATCGTCACGTACGCCGTCGATCCGTGATTGCCGCCGGGCACCTGCAACGCCTTGCCGTTGTCCTCATGGTCGACGAGCGTGGCGCCGGAGTTGGTGATCTTGCCGTCGAGTTTGTCGCCGGCGGATCCGGTGTTGTCGACGACGGCGTTCGCGTCGGCGGAGGCGTCCTTGTCGAACGTGTATTCGAGGACCGGGTCGGAGGACGGTACCTTGGCACCGTCCTTGACGATGGTGACCGTGTAGTATTTCACGGTCTGATGATCCTGCGCATACGAGGCGATGTCGACGGTGGTCACGTCGTTGTCGAGCGTAATCGTACGGGCCTTCGTGTCGTCGATGATGACGCCGTCGACGGTCACGTACGATCCGGCGTCCTTGACGCCGATCGTCGCGTCGACGGACTTCGTATCCGACGGCACGGTGAGCGTGTACGACGTCTTGGCGCCGTCGAACGCAGGCGCGAGGTCGCCGTTGCTGAACTTCAGCGACTTGAGCGACGCGTCGTCGTTGAGACCTTCGGCGTTCTGCATGCGTACGCCGTAGACGCCGCCGACGAGACCGCCGGTGGACTTGAACAGCACGCGCACCTTGCCGTCCTTGGCCTGGGAGACCAGATCGGCGGGCAGTTCCGTGGTGTTCCAGTAGAAGGCCTTCGACCCCTTGTTCTCGATCGTGACGGTGTAGGTCTTCGCGTTGGCGGAGACCTCGCCCTTCGAGTTGTCGGAGACCGGCGTCGGGTCGACGATCATGCTGAACGTACGGCCCGCGTCGGCGGACTGGTACTGCACGCTCACGTAGTTCTTGGCATTGGCCGCGGTGTCGACCTTCAGATCGTAGCTGAACCAGCCATTGGCCTTGGCGTCACGGTACTGCTTGCCCTCGTAGGTGCCGGCGTTGGAGTCGTCGGACTTGGCGGCGTTGTGGGCGATTTCCTGCTGGAATTCGTTGTCGAAGGCGTCGACCGCGTCGGTGATGAGCGACTGGGTGGCGGCGTCGGTCTTCTTCTTGAGGATGTTCTGCTGGTAGACGTCGGAGTCGACCTCGGCGAGATCCCAGTAGATGGCGTACGTGGTCTTGTACGTCGAGTAGTAGGGATGGAGTTCGAGGCCGGCGGCGTCGCCGTCGACGTTCTTGAACTGGAACGTCAGGGTTTCGCGGGCGCCCGTGTTCGGATCGTCGGTGCGGACGAGGTTGCCGGACTTGCCGTCGGTGCTGACGCCCTTGAGCCATTCGGTCACGGACGCGCCGTCGGTCGGGATGATCGCGGCCTTGGCGTTCGCGTCGGAATCGTAGTTGGCCACGCGCACCTTCACACCGCCGTACGAGTAGTTCGTCTTGTAGTTGGTGTCGGTGAGCGCGCCGGCGAGCACGACCGGGCCGTACTGGAAGGCGACCCAGTTCTTGTTGTCGGCGGCGTCGATGGCCTGGAGCTTCGCAGGCAGCGTGTATTCGATGGCGGTGCCGTTCTTGACGGCGACCGTCACCCAGCCGTTGGCATCCTTGTCAAGCGCCTGCGTCTTGCCATCGACGACGAGCTTGACGCCGGAGGCGATGGCCCATTCGGGCACGCGCAGCTTGAGGTTGGCGGAGCCGTTGCCGGAGACCGCGAACTTCACGACGTCCTGCTTCGGGACGTTCGCCGTCTGCGTGATGGTCAGGTCATGGCGCTTGTCGGTGTAGGTGGACGACCAGAACATGTTCACGTAGATGTTGTTCTCGTCGGTGAAGTAGAACGAGTCGTTGAGCTTGGCGAAGTTCTCGATGCCGGTGCCCTGGCAGCACCAGTATTCGCCGATCGCGCTGCCGAACCAGCCTCCGGCCGGCAGCCCCCTCGTCAGAGGAGGCCGGCCGGCCACCCGACGCTACGCGCGGCGGCGACGCAACGTCAGCACGACGCCGGCACCGGCGAGCGCGACGGCGGCCAAAGCCACCGCACCCACAGCCGCACCGGTACGACTCAGCGAACCGAACGGCTTGGCGACAGCGTTCGGCTTGGCCGCATTGTCACTGGTCGTGCCGGTCACCTTGTCGGTGGTATTGCCGTTCGTGGATTCGTCGCCGGTACCTGCGCCCGGCTTGTCGCTCGGATTCGGGTTCGGCGTCACGGCGTCGTCGGACACCGTCACCTCGATGGTCGCAACCGTGTCGTCACCGACCTTCGCGGTCACGGTGGTCTTGCCGGCCTTCAATGCCACCAGTGTCTGCGAGTTCGTGCCCACACCCGCCTCGGCGGCGTCGGACGAGGCCTTCTTCTCAAGAGCGGCGACAGCCGGGTCGGACAACGACCACTCGATGGCCTTGCCAGCGACGTCGCCGTCGGCGGTGTACGTGGCGGTCAGCTTCTCGGAGGCGCCCACCTTCATCGCGAGTTCGCCGTCCTTCACGTTCTCGCCGGTGATGGCCAACGTCGGCTTGCTCGGCTCGACCGGTTCGGTCTTCTTGACCAAGTTGACCGTGTAGGTCTTCTTGGTCGTGCCGTCCTGCGCGGTCACGACGACCGTGACCTTGCCGTCGGCGACGGTCACGACGGGCTTGCCGGCGTTCGCGTCGTTGGCCTCGGCGACCACGTCGTCCGCCGTCACCGCGCTCGGATCGGCGACCTCAAGCGAGGCGCCATCCGCGGACGCCGCCTTCGCCATGTCAACACCGACACCGGCTACCTTCAGCGACTTGAGCGTCGCATCGGAGGACACGGCGTCGTCGACGACCTTGATGGTGAGCTTCACGTAGTTTGCGGCGGAGTATTCCTTCTGCAGCTCCTCGGTGGTGGTCATGTCGATGATCGGCGTGCCGTCGGCGCGGAAGTGCACGGGCACGACGCCGGCGGAACGTGCGGTATTGCGCGAACCGTTGGTCATCGCATGGTAGACGTTGTACACATCGCCGTACGGGTCGGCGAAGTACGAGTTGTGGCCGAGCCCGTACTGGCCGGCGAAGGTGCCGTTGTGCAGCCACGGATAGTTGGACTTCGTCCAGCTGGACGCCTTGGTCAGGTCGTCGCCGACGTTCGCGACCAGCATGCCGGTGGCATACTGCGGGGTCACGAGCTGCGCCGAGAACACCATATACACCTTGCCGCCGGAGACGAGCACGTTCGGGCCTTCGTTCACGCCGTCGAGCTCCCATCCCCATTCGGGGCGCATGATGCGCTGCGGCGTGGTGAGTGCCACCCACGGCTTGTCGGGGTTGACCTCGGCGATGGAGACGTTGGCCTTGGCGCCGGCGCGTTCCTCGTCGCCCTGGCTCCAGGCGATATATGCCTTGTCGCCGACCTCGAAGTAGGTCATATCGATGGTCAGACCGAGGTTGGAGAGGTTATCGAGGCTGCCATCGGCGAGCTGGCGCTGTACGCGGTGCTCGATCCAGTCGGCGGTCTTGGTCGGGTCGCCGCCGTCCTTGAGCTCCATGACGTACGCAACGGGCGCGGTGCCGACCCAGTTCGGACCGCCGTAGGCCTTGTCGGGTACGGTGGCGTAGAAGCAGTACAGCTTGCCGTTGATGACGTGCAGCTCCGGCGCCCAGTGGTAGCCCTTGTGGCCGAGGCCGTCGTTGTCTCCGAACAGGTAGACGTCCTGACCTTCGACCTTGTAGCCGCCGTCGGCGACCACTCCGGCCTTCTGGTCCTTGAGCCCGGCGAGCGTGTCGGAGGAGCGGATGAACAGCGTGCGCATGCCGCCCGCGTCGGACGTGCCCATGGCGTAGTACTTGCCCTTGTAATACACGATGTTCGGGTCGGCACGGTTGCTCATCATCGGGAACTGCTCGGAATAGTTCTGCTGGATGGCGGTGCCTTCGATGGTGGTCTCGCCGGTCTCATCGGTGCTGAGCTTGTTGAGCTGATCCTCGTTCCAGTTCACACGGAAGTCGAACGTGGATCCGTCGGAGTATTCGGCCTTGAGCGTCTTGCCCTTGGAGAGGGTGCCGTCCTTCTGCTCCACGCCGCCGGAGATCTGCTCCTTGAGCTTGGCGAGGTCGAAGCCTTTCTTCACGGTGATGGTGGCGGGCTGTTCGACGCCGGTGTTGTGCACGCGGCCGAGCTTCTCGGACAACGTGGCGGCGACACTCTTGGTCACAGCCATCGTGTTGGCGCTCACGGCGTTGGCGACGCCGGAAAGGTCGGCCTTCGTGCGGGCGAATCCGCTGCCGTTCTTCACGTCGGAGAACGTCTTGAAGTCCGTGGTCGTCACATACTTGTCGACGCCGTTGACCTTCCACGAGATGCGGTAGTCGTCGGCGGCGGCGTCGTATCCGGCGGTGATGCTGCCGGCGTCGAACACGGTGGCGTCGTCGGTCACCTTGACCATGTCGCCGCGCTCGTCCTCATTGGGTTTGCCGGACCATGCCGTCAGGTCGGACGATGTGGAGAAGGCGATCTGGCCGCCGTCCACGCGATTGCCGTTGACGTCGGTGAAAGCGGCGACGTACGCGTACTTGCCGTCCTTCATCGGGAACAGATACGGGTCGACGAGGCCGCGGATGTCGGTGGTCTGCGTCGGGTAACCGGCATTGTTCTTCGCGCCGACGGTGATCTTCGCCTCGGCGAACGCGACGCCGTAGTTGGTGTTGAGCGCCGTGTACTTGGTGCCGTCGTTCAGGGCCAGATGCAGCGCGTCACCGACGCGTGCGCCGCCGTTGATGGAATGGTCGCGCGTGTACGAGGCGATGGTCTCGGCGTTCTTCGGCATGATGCGCACGGCCTTGAAGGTCTTCGTGGCGGTCTTGCCGTCGAGGGCGATGGTGGCGGTGAGGTCCACGGTCTTCTCGGCATCGCCGTCGGCGCCGGTCACGGTACCGTCCGCGGCGACGAGCTTCGCACCGTCGCCCGTGGCCGTCCACGCAATCGTGGCGCCGTACAGGCTGGTCGGCAGCTTGGTGCCGTTGGTCAGCTGATAGTCGACGAGCAGTTTATCGCCCACCTGCGAGGGTTCGGTGATCTTGGCCGGCACGGTCAGTTCGAACGTCTTGGTGGCGGTCTTGCCGTCCACGGTTACGGTGGCGGTGAGCATCACCGCAGTGTCGGCAGCGGCCGGCGTCACCTTGCCGGCGGACGAGATCACGGCCTCGTTATTGGAGGCCCACGTCACCGTGGCACCGTACGAACCGGCCGTCGGCAGCGTGATATCGGACGTCACGTTGCCTTTGATGCCGAGATCGAGCGCGTCGGCGGCTGCTTCGGCGACGGTCTGCTTGGTGGCGTCGGTCTGCGCGTCGGCGAACACGGAGGAGACCTGGTCGGCGGTCAGGGCCTCGCCGTAGAAGCGCAGGTCCTGCACGGAACCGCCCCACGTCTTGTCTCCGGTGTAGTTGGAGCGGCCGATGTAGGCGTTGATGTCGCCCGTCCAGTCGGCCATGCTCTGCGAGCGTGCGACGGTCTGGATCTGCTCACCGTTGAGGTAGCTGGTGATGGTGGTCGGGGAGATCACGGTGGTGTAGTTGGCCCACTTGCCGGTCACGTCTGCCGTGGACGTGGATGAGCCGCCGACCTCGGTGTTGTACGGCGCGCCCGCGTTCGTGGCGTTGGTGATGACGGACTTGTAGTTGCCGCTTGGGTTGCTGGGGTTGAGCAGCCAGTAATGCGTCGGCATGTTGTTGCTGGCCGGGGCTTCGCCGAGATAGAGCGCGGCCGTGTTGGTGCGCGTGGTGGTGTTCTTGATCCACGCGGAGATGGTGACGGCGTTGCCGGCCTTGACCTTCGCGCCGATGTCGTTTGGCAGCGTGATGGCGTCGGTCCCAGCCGTCGTGGCCTTGCCGCCGGTGAGCGTCGCGCCGTCGGTGGCGTTGAACGTCACGCCGCTTTGCGCGGTGCCATTGAAATCGTTGCCGCTGACATCGTTCGCGTCAGCGGTCAACGGATAGCTGGCGATTGGCGTGGGCGCAGTCGTCGCGTCGGCCGCCGCCGCGGTGCCGGCGCCTATTGCCAGCCCCGCGAATGTCATGGGCAGCGCCGCTATGGCCGCCACCACTTTCTTCCATTTCCCCATGATTCTCCTCTGAACGTTGGGATTGTTGCGATATTCAGTTATGGATTGACGTGTGTTTACGCCGCGTCGTAGGCCCTGCGTGCCGGACTTGACGTTGTGTGCTGGACTTAGCCCTGTGTGCTGGACTTGACGTTGTGCCGAAGGCCCTGCACACCGAATGTGGCCCTACGTCGTGGCCCCTGCGTGCTGGACTTCGGCCTACATACTGGACTTGGCCCCGCATCGCAGGACTTGCGTGCCGGACTTGGCCTTACGTGCTGGACTTCGCGTTACGTGACGGGAACCGAAAATCACAAACGTTGCAATTCCAACGTTTTCGTTCCCGTCACACAGCCCAAAGTCCAGCACGCGGCGCATAGTCCAGCACACACGACGCAATCCAGCACGAGGCGCACAGTCCAGCACACACGACGCAATCCAGCACGAGGCGCACAGTCCAGCACGCACTGCGAAGTCCGGCACGCGGCGCACACGACGACGGTTGTGCGGCTTGCGCCGCGGTCTCTCGCCCAGTCAGCCTTTGACTGACAGCCCTCTCGTCAGAGGGGGACGGACGAGCCGCCCGACATTACTGCCACCCCGGGCGGAGGCCACTTCCCTACTTGTCATCCTGAGCGGAGGACGGAGTCCGGAGTCGAAGGATCTTTGCCGGATTTCAGCAAATCCTTCGACTCGCTCCGCTCGCTCAGGATGACAAGGCGGAAGCGCTCGCTCAGGATGACAACGGCGGGGAACGGCGTGACAAGGTGCAGGCGCACCTGGCCACACCAGCGTGCGCACGGTCACGCACGGCGCCTGCGGAGTGCGAGGGCGATGCCGGCACCGGCGAGCGCGACCACGGCCAGGGCGATGCCGCCCACGGCCGCACCGGTCCGGCTCAGCGAACCGGACCGCGAACCCGCGGCCTTGTCGCCGCCGTTCGCGTCGGCCGCTGCACCGTTCGCACCGGCAGCCCCGGCGCCAGCACTCGCATTGCCGGAACCGCTACCGGCACCCGTGCCACCGCCGGCACCCGTGCCCGGCTTGTCACTCGGCCCCGGCGTCGGCTTGCTCGGCTCGACCGGCTCGGACTTCTTGACCAGCCTGACCGTGTAGGTCTTGGTGGTCTTGCCGTCCTGCGCCGTCACAACGACCGTGACCTTGCCGTCGGCCACCTTCACCACGGCTTTCGCATTGGCGTCGGCTACCACGGCGGCCACATCGGCCACCTTCACCGAGCCCGGGTCAGCGACCTCCAGCGAGGCGCCATCCGCGGACGCCGCCTTCGCCAAATCGACACCGACACCCGCCACCTCCAGCGACTTGAGCGTCGCATCGGAGGACGCCTGCTCTCCCGATTCCGGTGCCACGACCACCTTCACCGTGACCGTGCGGTTCGCCGGCGCGACCTCCTGGTCCTTGGTCAGCGACATGTCGAGCATGCCGTTGGCGCGCACGTTCACCGCCTTGAGCCACGTGTTGCGGTCCTGGTCGAACAGGCCGCCGGCCGCACTGCCGGAGTGGATCTCCGGGTACGGGCGCGCATGGTAGGCCATGACGATGTTGCCGGCCTCGTCGTGCGCGAGCGAGATGTGGCCGGGGCCGGCGTGCCTGCGCTCATACGAGGTTTCGTCGGCGCCGTACTTGCCCGTGTACGTGTCGAGCGTGTCCAGCGACGGGAACGCGGCGGTCGTCCAGCTGGCCGGATCGGTCAGGTCGGCGTCGGCCTTGGCGCGCATCACGTTGGTGTTGTAGTACTTGTCCACCGTGGCGCCGGCGTACGCGATGTACACGTAACCGCCGTGCTTGAACATGAACGGCGCCTCGACGATCGCCTGGTCCGAGCCCTCGGTGTTGTCGCCGGGGGTCGGCGCCTGCTTGCCGTATTCGAACTGCTGGCTGACCTGATAGATCTGCTTGAGCGAGCCGTCGACGAGCGGGACCTCGCCGTTGTCGCCCATCTTCGCCTTGGCGAGGTACAGGCCGGCGCTCTTCGGGAACAGCCAGTAGCCCTGGGTCTTGCCGTTCTCCTCACGTTCGAAGTACGTCACGTCGAACGCGGCGCCCTCCAATACGGTCGGCTCGCCCCAGTTCTCGGCCTTGAGGAATCCGCCGTCCTTGATGGACTGTTCGTCGCCGGTGTACGGGATGAGGATGGTGTTGTTGCACCAGCCGCCGTTCGTCGACGAGGCGCCCTTATGGAAGCCGGCGACGATCCACCACCTGCCGTTGATCTTGTGGAACTCCTGGGCCCAGATGAACGCGCTCCATCCGTAGAACGAGTCCGGATACTGGTCCTTGTGGCCCGGAGTGCCGTTCTCCGGCTTGATGATGATGGTCTCTTTGGCGTCCTTCAACCCGTTGATGGTCTTGGCGCGCTTGAGGCCGATGGAACGGTAGCTGGTCTTCTACGCCATGGTCGGGTCCGTGGACTTGACCTCGTACGTCGAGCCGGTCAGATAGTAGTATCCGTCGTCCTCGTTGTAGAAGATGTCGGGATCGGCGCGGGCGTCGTTGACCATGGCCTCGACGGTCTGGTCGACCGTGCCCTTGACCTCGTACGTGCCGGCCTTCGACGTGTCGATCTTGGCCAGGTCGTCGGCGTTCCACGTGACGTTGAACGTCTTCTCGGAACCGTCGTTGTACGTCATCGTGGCCTGCTTGCCGCTGACGGCCTTCGTGACGTCGTCGACGGACGTACCGTTCTTCACGTCCACGTCGGCGATGTCCTTCCTGCCGGTGTTCTGCAGGTCGACGTAGTTCCTATAGAACGCGTCGTATTCGGTCTTCGACATCGTGAAAGCGCTGGTCTGGCCGCTGCCGGCCCATGCCGGCAGTCCGGCCGTGACCGAGCCGACGCCCATCGCGACCGCGTCGGCCTTCATCATCTCGCCGGCCTTGGTGTCCTTCGTCAGGTCGGAAAGCGTGGCCACGCGGCCTTCGCCGCTCAGACCGTCGGTCCAGTAGACCTTGTAGCCTTTCGCGGCGGCGTCGTAGACGATGCGCGGATCGGTGACGACGGACGAATCGGACACGGTGATCGCACGTTCGTTGGTGAACGTGGCGCCGTCGGCTTTGACGTCCCATACGTAAATCGCGCCGGTGGCGTTGTTCTGCGACGAGACGACGCCGAGCTTGCCGTCGGAGTTGCGGAAGAACGTCGGCGAGCCCATCTGCGCGTTCGGCTTCGCGGACTGCGAGCCATCCCACTTGACCGACAGAATCGACTGCGAACGGTTCAGCGGCGTCCATTTCTCGGCGTCCGCGGCCTTGGCGGCCACGTATAGCGAGTCGGCGCGACGGTCGTCGTTGTAGGCGAGCGGATCGTATTTCGCGCCGTTCGGGTCGCTGCGGTCGACGTCCTTGACGTAGGAGGCGACGGCGCCGCCGTTGTCGAGAATCGTTGCATCGGCTGTGATCGGCGTCGCGACGCCGTCGATGGTGGCGGTGAGCGTGACCTTCACGGACGCGCTTCCGGCCTTGGGCAGCGTGACCTTGCCGTCGGCGGCGACGAGCTTCGCGCCGTCGCCGGCCGCCTTCCACGTGACCTTCTTGCCGAGCACGGTGGACGGCAGGTCGCCGGTGATGCGCGCCGGGATGGCGAGCGCGGCGGCGTAGTCGGTCTTCGCGCCTTCGACGCCGAGGTCGTCGTCGCTCAGGGCCTTGCCGTAGATCTTCAGGTTGTCGAGCAGGCCGGAGAAGTATTCGCCGTTGCCCCAGTTCGCCTTGCCGATCTGGAGGATGCCGCCGGTCTCGCCGAGAATGTCGGTGAGCGTCTTGCCGGTGGTGTTGACGGCCGTGAGCTTCTGGTCGACGTACAGTTCCGCGGTCTTGCCGGAGATGACGATGTCGACGTGCTTCCAGCCGGTGTTCGTCTTGGTGATGGCGATATTGCCGGAGGAGTCGCGCGAGCCGCTGTTGTTGTCGTAGCGTTCGACGGTGATGCCGGTGGTCTTGTCGAGCACGCCGACGTAGTGCTCCTTGCCGTACTCCTGCTTGTTCGCGTCGGAGGCGGCGAAGAACGTCCAGCCGGTGTTGTTGGCGGCGTCGGGCTTGACGTCGTAGGAAATCGTGACGTCGGTCTTGCCCTTGAGGAGCGGCGAGCCGTCCTTGGCGGTGACGTTGAGCCAGAAGTCCTTGCTGAGCTTCGCGGCCTTGCCGTTGGCGTCGTCCTTGGAGTCGGCGAGCGTGGCGGTGCCCTGCGTGGCGCCGGTCGCGTTGCCGCCGTCGAACGTGCCGTCGGCGGGGGCCGTATCGAACGTGAAGTCGGCGAGCAGGTCGGGGTTGGTCGGCGTGGTCGCGCCGGTGCCGACCTTCACCTTGGCGGTGACGGTGATGGCGGTGGAGCTGTAGAGCGGACGGTTCTTCTGCGCGGTTGCGTTGTCGACGAAGCCGCCGGTCTGCTTCCAGCTGTTGTTGGCGTTCACGCCCTCGTTGATGAGGTCGTCCTCGTCGGTCTTGGTATCGCCGGCCGCGTTCGTCCACTTCCAGTGGTTCTTCGCCGCGCCGATGGTGTCGACGGTGCCCTTGACGGTGTAGGTGCCGTCCTTGGCAGTGTCGACCTTGGAGACGTCCCACGTGACGTCACGGTCGGCGGTGCCGTAGCCGTTGGCAAGCGTGACCTTCTGGGTGGCCGGCAGGGCCGCCTTCACGTCGTCGGCGGTGGCGTTTTTGCCGACGGTGATTTCGTCGGCGACGGTGAGGTTCTGATTGTCGCTCGCCTTCGCGTCGGCCGCGCGGATCGCGTCGTACTGCGCCTTGGTGAGGGAGACGACGCCGCCGTGCTTGGTGTTCGCGGTGAGGAAGAAGCCGTCGTTGCCGACGGGCTTCCACACGTTGCCGTCGGCCGCGTCGAGGTCGTCGGATTCGAGCAGGTTGTAGCCGTAGCGTGCGCCGGAGGCGACGGACCCGTAGTTGTCGACGAACATGTACCACTTGTCCTGGCCGTTGACCTTGAAACCGTTGGCGCCCTCCTGCGAGGAACCAAGCGTGTGGCCCACGTTGTTCTGGCGCAGCACCCAGCCCTGGGCCGGGTCGGTGGCGTACTGGCCGTTGTCGTTGGCGCGCCACCAGTCGGCGCGATCGGTGTATTCCATGAAGATGGTGCCGGAGCCGGTGGTGCGGTAGGAGCGCAGATGCTCGCTGCCGTCATCGCCCTTCATGGTGCGTTGGATCATCGTCGTGTCGATGGTGTTGCCCGGACGGTACTTGCTGTTCGGCACGAACACGCCGCCGAACTGGTAGGTGGCGTTGGTGAAGTCCTTGGTCGCCGCCCACAGCACGTGGGTGACCTTCTTGCCGGGCTGGTTGTTCTCACCGTCGTACTTGGCGGAGGTGGACCAGTACATGACGAACGCACCGCCCTGCTGGTCCTTCGGATTGTCCTTGTCGGAACCGTTGGCGATGCCGTCGTCGTTGAGATCGTAGAAGTTCGGCACCCAGGTTGCTTCGGGCGCCCATGCCATGCCGATATCGGAGATCGTCTTGCCGGTGACGGTGTCCTTGAGTGTCTGCGTCTTGGCGGGGTTCTTCGTGTAGGCGTCCTCGGTGGCGGTCTCCAGCTCGGTCATGTCGTTGAAGTGGATGAGATCCTTGGATTCCCACACATGCAACTTGGTGCTGTAGCCGGTGGACCACGTGCCCCAGCCGGCGTTGTCGCCGCCGAACACACGCAGGTCGGTGGCGAGGATGTAGTAGGTCTTGGATTCGGGATTGTAGGCGATGAACGGATCACGCACGCCGGTGGTGCTCTCGTTGTTCGCGAGGATCGGCTGGCCGCCGTTGAGCGTATCCCACTGGGTGGCGTCGTCGCCGCGGGAGATGTCGAGGTAGATCTTCTCCGCGTAGCCCTTGTTGTTCTCGATGAAGTGGACCATCGCGTAGCCGTAGGCATCGTCGGCCTTGACGGTTTCGACGGTCACCTTGAGCGTGGCCTTCACGGTCGGCGCGGCCTCGGAGGTCACGGTGATGGTGGCGGTGCCGGCCTTGACGGCGGTCACCTTGCCGGCGGCGGAGACCTTCGCGACAGCCGGATTATCCGATTCCCACGTGACGGTGGGGTCGGCGCTGCTCGGTTCGACGGATGTGCTCAGCGTGGTGCTGGAGCCTTCCCTCAGGCTCAGCGTGCCATCATCGGCCACGCTATTGCCGTCGATATGGAGCTTGCTTGGCACCGCGGCACCGAGATCGGTGGCGGACAGCGCGCTGCCGTAGATGTTGAGGTTGTCGATGAGGCCGGTGAAGTATTCGCCGTTGCCCCAGTTGCCTTTGCCGATCTGCAGCACGCCGCCGGAGCCGCCGAGGATGGTCTTGAGCTCCTCGCCATTCACGTTGCTGGCCACGAATTTCTTGTCGACGTAGAGTTTCGCCGTCGTGCCGGAGATTACGAGGTCCACGTGCTTCCAGTTGCCGGCGGTGCCTGCGTTCTGGTCGATGGTGGCGGTGTCGTTGTTGCGGCCATTGAGGTAGCGTTCGACGCGGGTCTTGTCGGTGCGGTCGAGCACGCCGAGATATGTCGGCGCGTTGCCGTTGACGGCGGCGTCGCTTGGCGCGGCGAACACGGTCCACTGGCCGCCGGTGGCCGTGGCCTTGGAATCGTAACTGATGGTGACGTCGTTGAGGCCGGCAAGCAGCGGGCTGCCGTCGGACTTGGTGACGTTCATCCAGAAGTTCTGGCCGAGCTGGGCGGCCTTGCCGTTCGCGGCATCCTTGCTTGCGACGAGATTCGCCGTGCCATTGACGGTCGCCTTGGCCTTGCCGGCGTCGGCGAACACGCCGTCGGTCGGATCGGCGTTGAAATCAAAACTGGCGATTGGGTCGGCGGCGGCCTTCGTCGTGTTCGCCGTCGCTATTGACGACGCTGTGGTTGACGACGCTGCCCCGGTCGTGCTGATTGCGGGCGACGTCGCGCCGCTTTCTTCGGCCGACGCGACGGGCGGCAGCGTCAGCCCTACGCCCAGCGTCGATATCGCGGCTATCAATGCCGCGAGTTGTCTGGCTCTCCTCAACGAGAATCCTTCCTCCTGGAAGCATCGGCTCGGCCACCACCGCGTTGTTATCAATTCGTTATCGTTTTGTTATCAATGTCGGGCGGTTCTCTGTTGAATCGACCGATATTCGACGGCGAATCGGGTTGACGCAGCTCCTCACGGCGGCCATTCGGCGCGCGGTACTTCGTTGTTGTTGGCTGTGTTCACGCCGCTCATGCGTTCTGCCACCGTCGTCGCCGAACTACGTAGTCCTGCGCTTTCGATATTCGACACCCACTCATGATGTGAACTCTCACAATTCTACTGTGACCGCTCACCATAGAGCAAGAGGCGCCCGCCTTCCTCAATCCTCATTCACTCTTTTTGCGGTCTGCCAAAGAGTGAATGCCCGGCTGTTCATACAAACACTCCCAACCCGCGGAACCACACATTTTCCAACTTCCATGAGTATTGTTGAGCGACTCCGATTCACTCTTTGAGCCTCGCAAAAAAAGTGAATGCCCCACCCGCCGAACGCCCGCCCTCCAGCACCGCCACGACGGCAGTACGGCGTACCAAGGCCGGGCGGCATGTGTTACTCGACCGTAGACTTGGCCGAACGGCCCACCCTCCAGCACCACCGCGACGGAAAACCAGCGCCCCCAAGGCGGTCTGATATATGTTGTCCGACCGTAAGCTCGGCCGAACGGCCCACCCTCCAGCACCGCCGCGACGGCAGTACGGCGTACCAAGGCCGGGCGGCATGTGTTACTCGACCGTAGGCTCGGCCGAACGGCCCACCCTCCAGCACCACCGCGACGGAAAACCAGCGCCCCCAAGGCGGTCTGATATATGTTGTCCGACCGTAAGCTTGGCCGAACGGCCCACCCTCCAGCACCGCCGCGACGGCAGTACGGCGTACCAAGGCCGGGCGGCATGTGTTACTCGACCGTAGGCTTGGCCGAACGGCCTTGAGTGTGTCGAGTAACACATGCCGCCCAGCCGTCCAAGCACCATAACAAGTCGCGGCCTGTCCCAAAACCAAACTACGCGACCGAAGAACCTGAAAAGAGGCTAGAACATGGTTCTTCGATCGCGTAGCAGGGGTTTCTAAAGGGGAAATGAAAAAAGAGAGGCGGTTACAGCTCCTTTGATGGTAGGGCGGGGAAGAACGTTCTTTCCCGCGTCAATGTCTCATCGGTATCGGGCAATGGATGATTTTCGTCGGTCCGACCGGAAGCATCACTGCCTCCGCCGTCGAGAATCAATGTCACGGGCGGAAACCCCCGGCAAGCTTCTCAGGTTTTGCCGGCGGCACCATCCGTTGACGATTCATTGCTTATTGCACTTATCGCACTCCGCAAAACGGCTTCCACGCTGCTTTGTGAAGGTTAACAAGCACATTTTTAGTGTACCAGATGTTAAGGCTCCCACAAGCCGTGTCTCGAAAAAAATCGGATTATTTTTCGGGGGTGGAAAATGCCCATCGCAAGACACAGCCAGCAAAGCAGTTTTATCGTCCACCAGCAATGCGGTTCAATGGCATTGCGACACGCCTCTTCGGCGACATCACGGCTCAACGGCGATGCGGCATGGCTGCCCAGCGGCGCGCCACCCCCACGGCGCTACGCCACCACGGTTCAACAGCCACGTGACCAGGGGCATCAATGCGTGACCGGGCACGGCGGCGGTCACGTGACCGGGCGCGGCAACCACGTGACCGGGTGCGACAGCCACACGACCGGGCACAGGTACACCCGGTCATGCGCCGATACAATTGTTGAAATTGCAACGTTTTCGCGAAGGCGTGACCCGGTACGGGTGCACCCGGTCACGATACAACGCACCCGGTCACACCACGTGACTTCGCGGCACGGAACGAGCACAACGGCATATCCGGCGTTCCATGCCAAATCACGTCCCCGTCAAGGAACCGGCCAGTTCATCCAGAATAAACACTCCACGCCACGGAGCATCACCGCCGCAAACACCAGAATCAGCCCCACCCCACCCTAACAACGCAATCGACCCCCTACGCGAACGCAGAGGGTCGATGAATCAGCGAATTCCGCTAGGCGGAGCCTACGCGCGACGCTTGCGCAGCAGCACCACGCCACCGGCGGCGGCGAGGACGAGCGCCACGACGGCCACGACGCCAACGGCGGCACCGGTGCGGCCCAGCTTGTTCGGCTGCTGCTCGTTGCCACCGTACTGGTCGGCGCCGGCCGACGACGTGGCGCCTGAGCTCGCGCTCGCGCTGGTGGAACCGCTCGGCTTCGCGCTCGGCGCCGGGCTCGACGTCGCCTTGTCCAGTCCGTCGATGGCAGCCTTCAGCTCGTCGGCGGCCTTGTTCACGGCGTTCTGATCCGTGGACTTCAGCGCGTTGTTGGCCGCGGTGAGCTTGGCCTGCATCGCATCCCAGGAAGCCGACGTGTAGTCGGTGCGGGCGAGCTTCCCGGCGCGGGCGATCTGCGCCTTGAGCGCGTCGTAGTTCACGGGGGTGGGCTTGTCGCCGCCCTCACCGCCGTCGGTCTTGAACGCGAAGGTGTAGGTCATGATGAATCCGCCGTCGGGGCTGGTCACGGTGAACACCTGGCCAGTGGCATCGGCCGCCTCCTTGACCGTCCACGCCTTCGGCGACTCGGGCACGCCCTGCAGCTTCACCTTCTTGCCCTTGTCGATGCTCACGGGGCTCTCCGACGCAGGGTCGAAACCATCCACCGAGGCGCCATTATCGGCATACACGGCAGTCACCTTGGCCAAATCCTTGACGCTGTACGGCGTCACCTTCACGCCCTCAACCTCGGTCGAGGACGCCTTGACCAGTCCATCGGTGTAGCCGTCATATGCAACCGTAATCTTGCCGGAAACGTCGCCGGGCACCGTCACCGTGGCCTTGCCGTCGGCGTCGAGCTTCACGGTCTTGGACCACTTGCCGTCCTCCGACGTGAACTTCACCGAACCGGCGACCGTGCCCTTGTCATCCGCCTTAACAGTCGCCGCAATTTCACGGGAATCCGCGTTGTACTCGGCGGTCGTCGTGGATTCCACGGCGGCAATCTTCGTCGGGTTGTCGGCGGTCCACTTGTGCATGTTCTCGGCGATGGCGGCCGAGACGTTCACGAACGCACCGTGACGGGTGGGCGTCGGCATGTTGGTCGGGGTCACCTTGCCGGTCACGCCCGGCCCCCACTGCTTTTCGGTGGCCCAGCCGTTGGTCTGCGAAAGCCGGTTCGTCCAGCCGGATGCGGCGAGCGCGGATTCGCTGGTCATGTACGGCTTGTAGCCGCCGGAATCGGCCATGATGATCATCGCGTCGCCGGCCTCGTTCTGGTTCGGGTCGCCCGCGTTGAGTTTGATGGACTCCGGGCCCTCGAACGGCAGGATGTTCTGGTCGACGAGCTGCCAGGTCTTGGTGAGGTCGGCGTTCGGGTCGGCGGACGTCGTCTCGCAGGTCAGGCACTTCGAACGCTCGAGGAACGTGGACTTGCCGGTGGTGATGTAGTCGCCGGCCTTGCCGCCCTCCTCGTTCTTGGTCAGGCGGTAGTAGGTGTCGCCGATCTTGAACACGGTGGAATCGATGCGGGAGTACTGGGTGTCCTGCCACTTCTGGGCCGGGGTGAAGGTCCTGAAGTCGCGCGTCGTGGCCATCATCACGATGTTGTACGCGCCGCCGGTCTTCGAGCTTTTCACCGCGGTGGAACGCGTGTCGTCCGTGTATTCACGGGACGACCAGAACACGACGTAGGAGTTGAGTTCGTTGCTCCAGAACGCCTCCGGAGCCCAGGTCATGCCCATGTTGTCGGCGTTGACCTTGATGCCGGTGTCGCCGTCCTCGGCGTTGGTGCGCGTCCAGTTCACCATGTCGGTGGACTCCCATGCCTCGAGCTTGAGGGAGCCGTACTGCTGGTTCTGGCCCCAGCCCTGCGACGAGACCTTGAGGTCGGTGGCGATCATGTAGAACTTGTCGCCGTCCTTGGACTTGAGCACGTACGGGTCGCGCAGGCCCTTGGTGTCGGTGTTCGAGACGATGACCGGGTTGGAGTTGTTGATCTCCTTGAACGAGAAGAAGTTGTTGCCGTCGGTGGCGGATTCGTACAGCGCCTCGCCGATCTTGCCGTTGGTGGTGGCGGCGTCGGAGAGGAACGTGACGGCCGCGTATGCGCCGTCGGGCACGGAACGCGTCTTCTCCTTGACGACGACGTCGACGGTCTTGGTGACCTTCTCGCCGCCCTTGTAGCTGGCGGTGGCGGCGAGCGTCACGGGCTTGGAATCACCGTCGCCGTAGGCCGGGCGGGTCACGATGCCGGCGCCCTTGTACGGGTCGGCCATGCCGTTGGCCGGCGCCTTGTAGTTGGCATCGGTGCCGGTGATCACCTTGTCGTTCGACGACGTCCACGTGATTGCGGAACCGTTCTGCGTGCCTTCGGAGACGAGCGGCAGGTTCTCGGTGGTGGTCTTCTTCAGCGCGGCGATGGCGGCGTCGAGGTCGGCCGTGGCCGCGTCGTGCGCGTTCATCGGGTTCACGGTCACGGTGATCGAATCGCGCTTGCCACCGACCGCGGTCGTGGCGGTGATGGCGGCCTCGCCCTTGGCGACGGCGGTCACGGTGCCGTCGGCGCTCACCTTCGCGACCTTCGTATCGGAGGATTCCCACTTCACGTCCTTGCTCACGGCGTCGTCGGGCTTGACGGTGGCGGTGAGCTTGGCGGTCGCCTTCTCGATCAGGGTGAGCTTGTTATCGGCCACGCCGGTGCCGGAAATCGCGACCGACTCCGGCTCGGTCAGTTCGGCGCCCTTGTACACCTTGATGTCGTCGATGGCGCCGTTCCAGTATTTGTCGGTGCCGATGCCGGAGGCGCTGCCGTCGTAGAACGACTTGCCGATGTACGTGGTGTAGCCGCCGAGGTCGCTCATCGTAATGCCGGTGTTGGCGGTGAAGCTGATGAGCGTGCCGTCGCGCCATACGCCGATGTTCGTGCCGTCGACGACGATCTTGTAGTTGTGCCAGACGTTGTTGTTATTGGAGACGGCGACCTTTTCACCGTGCTCGTTGCTCCACTTGTTGTCGGAGATGACCGTCTTGACCGCAGTGGTGCTGATGTAGTTGAAGAAGTACTTGTTGTAGTTCTGGCCGACCGCGAACGTGAAGTAGTTGCCGTCGTCGGCGTGACGCGACTTCGCCGCATACTCGAGCGTGAACGAGTCGCCGGCGTCCTTGAACAGCTGGTCGTCGATCTGCGCGTACTTGGCGCTGCTTGAATCGTTGTTGAGGTTCAAGGCCTCGTTATCACTGTGGTCGCCGAACTTGCCGACCGACACGCCACCGTTGAGCGTCATCTTGTATTTACCGGTCGAATCGGCGATGCTGCCGCTGTCCGTGCCGTTCTTGCCGGTGAAATCCCAGCTCGCAAGCAACGTCGGCGCCGTGTCGGCGGCCGGCGTCGTTGCCGCGGCACCGGTGCTATCGGCCATCGCCGGCGATACGCCCACGCACAGTGCGAGCAGCGACGCCGCCGTGGCGCCGGCCGCAGTGATTTTGCGAATAAGGCTCATTAATCCTCCTCGATCAAGTGGGGCTCCTCTTCCCCGTGTGAGCGCAAACAACGCTATTCTGGAATATTTTAGCGTATATCCAATTCACGAATCGCAAAATACCCGCAAATTTAGCGCTCACAATGAGGGTATTTCACGATTCGTGAATTCAACGCCCCTGAGTATCATCCCCGATGGGCAAAGGGAGGCAGCATGTCGCAGTTCGAGATCGTGGTCGGCCAGATCGTCGGGTTTTTCATCATGATGATGGTGGGGTACGGTTGCGTCCGCCTGCGGTTCTACGGCATGAAAACGCTCGACGGCATGTGCATGCTGCTCACGAAGGTGCTCATCCCCGTGCTCGTGTTCAGCAACGCGGTCGCCGGCACGACGCGCGCCGACATCGTCCGCAACTGGGGCATCATCGCACTGACGGCGATCATGTATGCGTTGCTGGCGGCTGTGGTCGCGGTCGCGGCGTGGATATTGCGTCTGCATGGCAGCCGCAGCCATCTGTTCCAGGCGGGGTTCATGTTCGGCAACGCAGGGTTCATCGGCATTCCGCTGGTCATGGCGTTGTTCCCCAAGGACGGCGCTATTTTCATCGTGCTGATGTCGTTGGTCGATCAGGCGCTGCTGTGGTCGTACGGCGTATGGTTGTGCGAGCCGGTGCGTGATGCCGGCGCCGAACGCGTCGCAGTCCCGTTCTCGCGCCGCGCCGTCGGTTTTCTGCGCCGTTTCGCCAATCCGGCGTTCATCGGGATTCTTATCGCGCTGGCGATCATCACAGCCGGTGTACGCATCCCCGGCGTCATATTGACGCCGTTGCATACGATCGGCCAGATGTCGACGCCGCTGTCGCTGTTCTATCTGGGCGGGTTGTTCGCGTTGACGAAATGGTGGGGGATTTTCGGAAAATACGAACTGTATGTGGGCATGGTCATCAAGATGCTGCTGTTCCCCATTGGTTTCGCGGCGCTGATGACGTGGTTCGCCGGCGCGACCGGGCTGCCGTTCACGCACGAGATGATCGAGATGATGGCGTTGATTTCCGGTCTGCCGACGATGACGACGATCGCGATGTTCTCCGGACGGTCGAAGAACATGCCGGAGTATGCGGTGGGAATGGTGCTGGTATCGACGTTGTTCTCATTGATTTCGTTGACGGCGATCTCGGCGGTGATTTTTTAATTCACGAATTGCGAGATACGCCTGTTTTTACCGCTAACAACGTCGATATCCGACGATTCATGAATTGATGGCGCGCTTGAGGTCGCGGTCCTCCAACCGCTGCCTCCACTGGCAGAACCCGCCGAAAATCACCAGCCACACCAAGCCTGCGATCGCCGGGCCTCGCGTATCGCTGGAGATGAACAGCGTGCAATATACGAATACGAAGAACGCAATCGCCAGCGTATTCGTGATTTTCCACGCCGGCATGATATAGCCATCGGCGATGAAATCGGGCGAGACACGGTATTTCCGATGCGCGATCATCGTCAGCGTGTAAATGAAGATGATCACGGCGGACGACGCCGACGAGAACAGCACGAACGCGCTGGAAACCTGCGGGAACGCATTGATGATCGGCGAGAGCACGATCATGGCCGCCGACACGATGATGGCCTTCGCCGGCACCTGGTTTTTGGATACCACGCCGAGGCGCTGCATGGCCGGCGACGGCGAATCCTTCGCCAGCTGGTACAGGTGTCGTCCGGCGGAGTACAGCAGCGAGTTCAGCGCCGACGACGCGGCGGTGATCACGACGAAGAACACGAGCGCGGCCGCCCAGTCGAGGCCGGCGTATTTGAACACCATGATGAACGGCGAGGCGAACGATCCGTCGGCGTTCGGCTGGAAATTGCGCCACGGCACGATCACCATGATGGCGATCAACGCGCCAACGTAGAAGATCAGCACGCGCAGGATGATTTCGTTGATGGCCTTGGGCAACACCTTGCGCGGGTTTTCGGTCTCGGACACGGTCACGCCGATGAATTCGATCATCTGATAGGCGTAGAACACCATCTGGAAGCTCATGAGCAGGGCCAGCCAGCCGTTCGGCGCGAGCGAGAATCCGTCGGTGATGTTGGTGAGGCTCACGGCGCCGGCGGGGCTGACGTGGTCGGAGCCGGTGATCTGCACGGCCGGGTAATGATATCCGATGACGAGCATCACGACGGCGGTGGCGATCATGCCGCAGATCAGCGTGATCTTGATCATCGAGAACCAGAATTCGGCCTCGCCGAACACCTTCACCGCGATGAGGTTGATGCCGGACAGCGCCACGAGGAAGCACAGTTCGATCAGCCATTTCCAATGGCTGAGATCGATGCCGAACGTGTCGAAGAACGTGACGAAATACGTGGAGACCGCGGTGATTTCGCTCATGCCGATGAGAATCAGCACGATCCAGTACGTCCAGCCGGCGAAATGCCCCCAGCCGCGGCCCAAATACCGCGTGATGAAGTTGATGAACGTGTGCTGGCTGGGGTCGCGGTACATCATCTCGCCGATGCCGCGCATGAGCAGGAACATGATGATGCCGACGGCGATGTAGACGAAGACGATGCTCGGTCCGGTGAGCGAGATGGATTTGCCGGAACCGAGGAACAGGCCCGTTCCGATGGTGCCACCGATGGCGATGAACTGCACGTGGCGGTTCTTCAGGCCACGGTTCATCTGGTTTTCCGCGTCAAGCTCCTCGACGTCCTGCATATATCCTCGTTCCCGCCGCGTCTGTTCGCTGATGCATTCCCGTTTCGGCGAACAGACGCGACGATGCACGACGGAACGCCGCTTGTATGCGGCAATTGCACTAGAGTACAGAACCTACAGGAAATTCGTGTAAACGGGGGAGGATTTCACCTGCGATTCGCCGTTGCGTGACCGGGGGCGGGGTGGGGCGGGGGCTTTCATCCGTCTTCGGTTGTTCGCGATTTTCACCGCAAAGCCGGTTGTTGGCGATTCTCACCGCAACACGCCGGTCGAAACGGCT
Source organism: Bifidobacterium pluvialisilvae (assembly GCF_019331695.1). Lineage (GTDB taxonomy): Bacteria > Actinomycetota > Actinomycetes > Actinomycetales > Bifidobacteriaceae > Galliscardovia > Galliscardovia pluvialisilvae. Next base: position 67,266 of record NZ_JAHBBI010000008.1, on the reverse strand, counting down.
GATTCGCGGTGGATTTCGACGAACAACCGGGGTTGCGGTGAGTTTGGCGAACAACCGGGGCGGCCGGGCACCGCCGTCCCCAGTCGCATCTACTCCGCGAGCGCCTTGCGCAGGAAGTCGCGCTGGAAGAGCAGCAGGTTTTCGGCGACGGTCTCGTCGTTGGTCATGTGGGTGATGCCGGTGAGCGGCAGCACGGTGTGTTCGCGGCCGGCGGCGAGCAGCGCGGAGCTGAGGCGCAGCGTGTTGGCCACGGTCACGTTGTCGTCGGCGAATCCGTGGATGAGCAGCAGCGGGCGGCGCAGGTTCGGCGCGTCGGCGATGAGGCTGTTGCGCTCGTATACGCGCGGGTTGAGGCCGAGGTAGCGTTCGGTGTAGTGGGTGTCGTACAGCGTCCAGTCGGTGGGCGGGGCGCCGGCGCAGGCCGCGGCGAACACGTCGGGCGCGCGCAGCACGGCGAGCGCGGAGAGGAATCCGCCGAACGACCAGCCGATCATGGCCACGTGGTCGAGGTCGGGCTTGGGCACTCCCCCATTGTCATCCTGTACGGGACGGCGCACTCCCCCGTTGTCCTCCTGAGCGGGGCGCACTCCCCCATTGTCATCCTGAGCGGGACGCACTCCCCCGTTGTCATCCTGAGCGGAGGTCGCAGACCGGAGTCGAAGGATCTCCCCCATCGCCTCGGGCAGTGCGCGCACGGCTTCGACCTGGTCCTCAAGCGCCACGTCGGCGAACCGTTCGAACATGGCGTGGTCCCAGGCGAGGCCGCGGGCGCCGGTGCCGCGTCCGTCGGCCGCCACGACGATGAATCCCTGATCGGCCCACCATTGCGCATCCCAGTACATCGACTGCGCGAGCATGACCTCACGGTGCATCGGCCCGCCGTACGGTTTCATGAGCACGGGCAGCGTTTCGGCGTGGGCGTACGGGCTGCCGGCCGACGGCAGCGTGATCGCCGCGTGCATGCCGCGCCGGCCGAGCCGGACGAACGTCGTGTTGGGCGTGAATCCGGGCGTTTCGGCATGGTTCGTGATCGTCGCGGAGACCGGCTCCCCCGACGATCCGTCCACCATGTGGATCATGACCGATTTGGCGTCGCGCATGGTGCGGCCGGAGAGCACCACGCCGTCGCCGGTGCGGGATGCCGTCCACACGCCCGGCTCGGGGTTGAGCACCTTTGGTGCGGCGGATTCGCCGGACGCGTCGTAGTCGCCGTCGGAGTCGGCGGCGAACCGGTTGCCGAAACCGTTGGCGTTGGGGGCGTCGGGGGTTTCGATGCCACGACTGTCGTCACGCACCTCCTGCCAGTACGAGCCGACGAACTCCTGGCCTGCGGACGGCAGCGGGAAGCTCACCACGTCGACGCCGCGGGCGTCGCGGGCCGCGCGCGCCAGCACGTCATGGTCGGTCACGTCGAGCACCGAAAGCACCTGCCAGCCGACAGGCGTGAACGCGTGGCCGTCGACGGCGAGACGCATGGTGTCGGTCTCCTCGTCGGGCATGGCGGTGATGAGGCGGCCGTCGGGCGTCCACGCCGGGCAGCCGTGGATCAGATCGAGCCAGTACCGGCTGCCGCTGACGGTCAGCGGGCTGGTCGGCAGCCAGCGGTGGCGTTCCTCGGCCGCGAGCGCGCCGCCGTCCTGTTCGAGCGCGAATCCGTCGAGGATGCTCTGCTGGGAGGCGTATCCGACGTTGGGATTGCTGCCTTCCTCGCCGATGGTGAGCACCTGGTCGGCGGTCTGTCGGCGGTTCTGCACGAGCAGCAGCGGGTCGCCGCCGCGGCTCCAATGCACGTCGGCGAGGTATTCGTAGCCGTGGCGGTCCCACCAGACTTCCGGCAGGTCGACGATGCTGGAGTACGCCATGTTGGCGGCGCGGTGCTCGATGTCGCCGATGTCGAATCGGAACAGTCGTACGTCGGCGTTCTTGGTGAGCGCCTGCGGATAGTGTCGCGTGCGGGCGGGCGCGGTCGGGTTCGCCGGGTCGCTGATGTGCCAGACCGGCTCCGCCGATTCGTCGGCGCGTTCGATGAGGAGGCTCTTCGAGTCGGGCGACCACCAGAATCCGTCGTAGCGGTCCATTTCCTCGCCGGCCGCGAATTCCGCCAGGCCGACGGTGACGTTCGGGTCGTCGTAGACACCGCAGATGGAGCGTTCGTCGTCGGGGGCGCCGTTCTCGCCGATGACGACGAGGTTGATCATGCGCCCGGTCGTATAGGCGACGAGCTTGCCGTTGGGCGAGATGCGTGGGTTGAGCACGGGTCGGAACAGTCGGCCGGGGTGGCCGTGCACGGCCATGGCGGATACGTACCAGGTGTCGCCGAGTTCGCGGGTGACGGCGTGGAGTTCGCCTTCCTCGACCGTAACGCGGGCCGGTCCGCGGCGCGAGTCGCCGCCCGCCGTGCCGAAGTCGTCGCCGCTATCGTCGCCGTCGGAATTGAGTTCGGATATGAATTCGAGGTCGCCGTCGAACACGATGGTCGTGAGCCACAGGCGGCCGCCGACCGTGAACGTCACGCGATTGCCGGATTCGTTGACGCTGTACGACACGATGCCGGCCGCGGATTCGCGGGCGCGTTCGCGGCGGGCCTTCTCCTCGTCGGGCACGCCGGCCTCGGCCGTGTTCGAGCCGGCGGCGGCGAACAGGTCGCGGGGGTCGGCCAGCAACGTCTCGTGATGGCGTCCCGCGCCGTCGAACCAGCTCATCCACAGGCACATGACCGCGTCCTGCGGGTCGCGCGACCGCAGGAACAGCGCGCGTGAGCCGTCGTCGACGACGGTGGCCGTACGCGGCGCGCCAAGCGAGAACCGCAGCGTACGGGCCTTCGCCCGCGGATACGCCGCGATCGCCGCATTGATATCGGCGATATCGGCGTTGGCTTCGGTGTTGATAATGGGCTGATTGGGCTGTGTCATAATCCGTCTGTCCCCGTTCGTTACATCTCTCCGGTCGACAAATCCAAATCAACCACAATACCCCAACTTCGGCAATTATGCGATGGCCACCGTTACGCGAGACGGCCACCGTTACGTGACCGGGAGCACGTATACCGTGACCGGGCACACCTTATCGTGACCGGGCACACCCGCACCCAGTAACGCCACTTGCAAAACGTTGAAAAACAAGGGATTCGACAAGTGCGTGACCCGGCACACCCGCCCCCGGTCACATACGCAACGCACCCGGTCACGCGCGATGCACCCAGTCACACATGCAGCGCACCCGGTCACCGCGTCACTCCATGTCCAGCGGCTCCTTGCGCGTCGGGGCGGGGAACGCGGCGTCGAGCGCGGCCAGGTCGCCGGGCGTCAGCGTAATCTCGCGCGCGGCCCAGTTGGCGAGCACATGCTCGGCCGTGCCGCTGCGGGGAATGGCGATCATGTCGTCGCGTCGCAGCACGAACGCGAGCAGGATCTGCATCGGCGTGGCGCCGTGTGCGGCCGCCACCGACCGCACGGCCGCGTTGTCCAACAGCCCGCGTCGCAGGCTGCCGGCCTGCGCGAGCGGACAGTACGCCATCATCGGCACGCCATGCTCGCGCATCCACGGCAGCAGATCGTATTCCACGCCGCGCGACCCGAGATGATACAGGTCCTGGTTCACGGCGCAATTATCGCCGCCCGGCACACGGAACAGCTCCCGCATGTCGGACGTGTCGAAGTTGGAGACGCCCCAGTTGGCTATCAGTCCGTCGGCCTTCGCGGTCTCCATGCACGCCACGGTTTCGGCGAGCGGCACCGATCCGCGCCAATGCAGCAGATACATGTCGAGATAATCGACGCCGAGACGACGCAGCGACGCCTCGAGACTGCGTCGGAGATTGCCGCGGCCGGCGTTATGCGGATACACCTTGGAGACGAGGAACAGCCGCTCGCGGTCATATCCTTCAATCGCCTCGCCGACCAACGATTCGGCGCGGCCTTCGCCATACATCTCGGCCGTGTCGATGAGCCGGATCCCGGCGTCGAGACCGGCCCGCAGCGCCGCGATCTCCGTGCGCGCGGAACGCCGCCCCTCCCCCAGATACCAGGTGCCCATGCCCAGTCGCGGCATCATCGTGCCGTCGTGCAGTCGTACGGTTTCCCTGAACGTCATGATTACCGTCACTCCCCTTGCCTTGCCAATAGTATCCGGATGTCCGGCGCGGAATCGCAATACGACGATTCCCGTGTTCCCCGCCGCATGGCGTGGCGGGGAACACGGGAAATCAAGCGATCGACGTTCCGTACATCGGCATCCGTCGTCACGCAACGTTGTGCATGTCGTCACGCGCCGGCGCGCGGACCGTCGTCAGTCCTGCAGCTTGAAATTATTGACCATCTCGTACCATTCGGCGATGCCGCTGTGGTCGTCGGAACCGTGGCCGTTGACCTTGAGCGACTGGAGGATCTCCATGGCGAGCGAGGTGAACGGCGCGGAGACGTTCACGCCATGCGAGGTGTCGAGCGCGTTCTGCAGGTCCTTGATGTGCAGGTCGATGCGGAAGCCGGGCGTGAAGTCGCCGTCGAAGATCTTCTGCGACTTCTGGTCCATGACGACGCTGCCGGCCAGACCGGAGCGAATGGCCTTGTACACGTTCTCCGGGGAGACGCCGGCCTTCTTGGCCAGCGAGTACGCCTCGGAGACGGCAGCGATGTTCACGGCCACGATCATCTGGTTGGCGAGCTTGGTGATGTTGCCCGCGCCGACGCCGCCGACCAGCGTGACGGTGGACGCCATGGTGCCGAGCAGCGCCTCGTACTTGTCGAACACGGCCTGCTCGCCGCCGACCATGACCGCGATGGTGCCGTCGATGGCCTTGGGTTCGCCGCCGGAGACCGGGGCGTCGAGGAAGTCCACGCCCCGCTTGGCCAGTTTCTCGGCGAACTCGCGGCTGGCAAGCGGGGCGATGGAGCTCATGTCGATGACGGCTTTGCCTTCGGACAGGCCTTCGGCGATGCCGCCCTCGTCGAACAGGGCGCTGCGCACGTGCGGCGAGTTCGGCAGCATGGTAATGACGACGTCGGCCTGTTCGGCGACCTCCTTGCCGCTGGCCGTGGCGATGGCGCCGGCGGCGGCGAGCTCGTCGACCGGGGCCTGGTTGCGGTCGTACGCGATGACGGTGTGGCCGGCCTTGAGCACGTTGTGCGCCATCGGCCTGCCCATGATGCCGAGTCCTACGAATCCTACCTTCATGATGGTTTCCTTTGGTTTGGTGGTTGGTTTGGTTGATTTGGTTGGTGATGCTGAGTGTGTGGCGGCTAGGGAGCCGGGGAGCTCAGGGCGTCGCGGCCGAGGAGGAAGGCGCGCATGGCGGTTTCCCCGGCGATCGGCACGTTCACGGCGGTGCGGGCGATGCATTCGTCCAGCGACGCCGGCCCGGGGATGGCGGGAACGACCAGATCGACGCCCATGCGGTAGACGGCGCCGAGGTCGTCGGCCCGTCCGCCGACGACGGCGACGACCGGCTTGCCGTGGCGTTTGGCGCGTTGCGCCACGCCGACCGGCGCCTTGCCGTTGGCCGACTGCGCGTCCATGCGGCCCTCGCCGGTGATGACCAGGTCGACGGAGTCCATGACGTCCTCCAGTCCGATGAGGTCGAGCACCGTCTCGATGCCGCTGCGGATCCGCGCGCCGCAGAACGCCACGAGTCCCGCGCCGAGGCCGCCCGCCGCGCCCGCGCCCGGCAGTTCGGCCACGTTCACGCCGGTCGTCGCCTCGACGACGTCGGCATAGTGCCGCATCCATGCGTCGGCCTTGGCGGTCCTGTCGGCGGTCAGTCCTTTTTGCGGGCCGTAGATGTGCACGGCCCCGGACGGTCCGACCAGCGGATTCGACACGTCGGTCAGGGCGACGAATTCCGTGCGGCCGATGCGCGGGTCGATGCCGGACGTGTCGATTGCAGCGATCGCACGCAGGCCGCGCAGTCCGCAGGGGACCGGATCGCCGGCGGCGTCGAGGAACCGTACGCCGAACGCCTTGGCCATGCCGGTGCCGCCGTCGCTGGTCGCGCTGCCGCCGAGTCCTATATATATGCGTCGTGCGCCGGCGTCGATGGCGTCGAGGATGACCTGTCCGACGCCGTACGTGGAGGCGTCGATGGCGTTGTCGAGCGTCTGTTCGATGAGCGTGATGCCGCTTGCCTGGGCCATTTCGATGATGGCTGCCCCGTCGGGCAGCAGCCCGTATTCGGCGGTCACGTCGTCGCCGAGCGGACCGTGGACGACGGCCGTGCGGCGTTCGCCGCCGCAGGCGTTGATCACGGCGTCGACGGTGCCTTCGCCGCCGTCCGCGATGGGGTATTTCGTCACCGAACAGTCGGGGACGACGCGGCGCACGCCCTCTTCGAGGAGGTCCTCGATGCGGCGGCTGGACGCCGACCCTTTGAATGAGTCGGAGGCGAGCAGCACTGACGGCGTTCGATACGGTCGCGGTTCCATGGCCGCCCTCCTTTCATATGATATTGACGATGATATGACCGGCGGCGTTGCGATGCGGCCGACGCGCCGGGTTGTCGGGTCGTTGTCCGCGATGGCCGGTCGTGCCGGTCAGTCGAGGTATCCGGCGTCCCGCATGGCCCGTTTCATGCCGTCGAGCGCGGCGCCGGCGGTGGGTTCCGTGGGCAGGACCGACGGGCCGACGTTCATGCCGAGCAGGTTGGCCATGTCCTTGGTGGCGGCCGGGAAGCTGGCCGCGTCCTGGGAGAGGCGGATCGGATTGAGCGTGAACTGGTCCTTGCGCGAGCCGTCCAGATCGCCGGCGATGAACTTGTCGTAGATGCCGCAGACGAGTTCCGGATAGATGTTCGCGGTGGAGCAGACGGCACCGTCGGCGCCGCAGCAGAACCCGGCGTAGACGATGATGTCCTTGCCGGCGAACACCCTGAAGTCGATGTCGGCGGTGCGGCGGACGAGCTCCTGCAGGTTGGTGATGTTGCCCGAGGAGTCCTTGATACCGACGATGTTATCCACATCGTGCGCCAGTTTGACGATGACGTCGAGTGAGATGGGGTAGCCGGCCAGTCCGGGATTGTTGTAGATGAGCACGGCCGTGTCGGGGACCACTTCGGCGATGGCCCTGAAGTGGTTGTAGAGGGCCGTCTGCGTGGGCGTGATGAACATCGGCTGGAGCACCGAGATGGCGTCGATGTCGAGCTCGGCGGCGCGACGGGCCAGTCGTACGCACTGGCTGGTGCGGATGTGGCCGACGCCGAACATGACGGGCACGCGGCCGGCGGCCTCGTCGATGATGGCCTGGGTGGCTTCGAGCATCTCGTCGTCGGAGAACATGTAGAACTCGGAGTTGGAGCCGAAGGCGAGGATGCCGTCCACGCCGTGTTCGATGACGTAGCTCACCTGTTCGCGCAGGCGCGGGATGTCGATGACGCCGTCACGCTCGTCGGTCACGGGCATGAGGATCGGCACGAAGATGCCTTTGAAGCTGTTGACGTTGATGGGATGTGCCATGTCGTTCCGTTTCTGGTATCGGGGGTTCGATGGATCCGGGGCCGGTCCTTAGCGGACGAGCGCCGGACGCTTGCCGTCGAACTTCCAGCCGGGGATGAGGTACTGCATGCCGGCGGAGTCATCGCGGGTGCCGCAGTTGTTCTCGACGTACAGGCGGTGGGCGGCTTCGAGCTTCGCACGGTCGATCTCCACGCCGAGGCCGGGCACGTCGCGCGGCACGGTGAGGCAGCCGTCCTCGAATTCGGGGGCCTTCGTGCCGAGGAACTGGCCGTCCTGCCACATGTAATGCGTATCGCAGGCGTTGATGCGCCCGGGGGCGGCGGCCGCGGCCTGCGCGACCATGGCGAGCGAGATGTCGAAGTGGTTGTTGGAGTGCACGCCCCAGGTGAGGTCGAAGTCGTGGCACAGCTGGGCCACGCGCACGCAGCCGGTCATGGTCCAGAAGTGCGGGTCGGCCAGCGGGATCGTCACCGAATCCAGTCGGATAGCGTTCTTCATCTCACGCCAATCGGTGTCGCACATGTTCGTCGCCGTGGCCAGACCCGTCCGCCGATGGAACTCGGCCATGGTCTCTCGCGCGGAGAACCGGCCTTCGGCGCCGCACGGATCCTCCACGTAGGTGAGCGTGCCTTCGAGCCCGCGGCACAGTTCCACGGATTCGTCCAGCGACCATGCGGCGTTCGGGTCGATGGTGATGCGAGCCTTGGGGAAGCGCTCCTTGAGCGCCTTCACCGCCTCGATCTCCTTGGCCGGCTCGAACACGCCGCCCTTGAGCTTGAAGTCATGGAAACCGAACCGCTCCTGCGCGGCCTCGGCCTGACGCACGATGGCCTCGGCGTCGAGCGCCGGCTCGCGGCGGATGCGGCCCCACGCGTCGGAATCGTCATCGTCGTGCAGGTACGGCATGTCGGTCCTGCGATAGTCGCCCACGTAGAACAGGTAGGCGAGGAACCGCACGCGGTCGCGCACCTGCCCGTCGCCGAGCAACGCCGCCACCGGCACGCCGAGATGCTTGCCCAGCAGGTCGAGCAGCGGCGTCTCCACGCCGGTCAGCACGTTCGTGACCTTCTTGAAGATCTGCGCGTGCGCGGTTTCCGCACCGGATCCGGCACCGGCCGCCCCGGCGACCTGCTCCTCGAGCATCCGGCGGCACCGCTGCACCACATCCTTGTATTCGCTGACCGAACGGCCCTCGACCAGCGGAACGCACGCCTCCAGACGCTTCGTGATCACCTCGCCGCCGGGCACCTCGGCCACGCCGGTCAGACCATCACTGTCCGTCATAACGACGATGTTGCGCGTGAAGAACGGTTCATGCGCACCCGCCAGATTCAGCAGCATGCTGTCGTATCCGGCGACCGGAATGACTTCCATAGTCGTGATAGTGGGAAGCATATCCCCTCCAATCCTTGATTTTCCGGACTTCATTGTGTGGACTAGAAAACGTTGTGTACTTCAATTATGGGATTCCGCAATCGTTCCCGCCATATTCCAGATGCTCGAAACCACGGCGGGTTTCCCAACCGAATATGTTCTCCGTACCATGGTCATGGGCTATATTGGAATGCAACGCATCGCCATACCGACCGGTCGGAACGAGCCGACCGATTCGCATCAGGGAGGGGCCAATGGACATCGATCCGCAGATCGCCGAAACCATCGTGTCGAACATCAAAGGCGTGATCCGGCATGAGATCAACCTGTTCGACACGAGCGGCACCATCATCGCCAGCACCGACAAATCCCGCGTCGGCACCTCGCACGACGGCGCGCGACTGGCCGTGGAAGCCAAGCGGACCGTGTCCATCGACGACGAGCATCAGTTCGAAGGCGCCAGAAACGGCATCAACGTGCCGGTCCTGTTCAACGGCTCGGTCGTGGCCGTCATCGGCATCACCGGCCGACGCGAGGAGGTCGAGCCGTTCGGCAACGTCATCAAAAAAATGACCGAGATACTGATCCGCGAGAATCTCGAACAGATCACCAGATTCGACCAGCGCATGATGACCGCCAATCTCATCAACATGCTGACGCTCCGTCAATACGACGCCGGATTCGTGAACTATCTGGCCTCGGCGTTGAACATCGACCTCGACCGGCGGCGACGGGCCGCGGTCGGCCGGTTCGTCGGCACCGGCGTGGCCATACCGGCCACCGACGGCCTGCACGCTATTCTTCAGACGCATTGCGGCGGCCTCGACCACAGCATGTTCTCTGTCACCGCGCGCGAGGTCTGCCTGTTCCTCGACGACGCCGACGTCACCGACCCCGCGGCGTTCCTCGGAGGCATACAGACCGACATCTCCAAGACGTTCCACCGGCAGATGAGCTTCGGCGTCGGACGGGCGGCCGACCAGGCGGACGCGTACTGGCGCAGCTACGGCGAGGCGTGCCGCACGGTCGACTGGCTGCTGTTCTCGCAGCAGAAAGGCGTCAGCAGCTACGACGACCTCGACTACGGCATGTTCATCTCGTCGATCCCCGCCGACGACGCCGAACGTTTCGTCGCGCACGTGTTCGAAGGGCTCGACGACCATGAGATCGACGACTTCCATACGACGTTCGACGCGTACACGCGGCACAACGGCAGCATCATCCACGCGGCCGAAGACCTGTTCCTGCACAAGAACACGCTGCAGAACCGACTCAACAAGATCGCGCGCGAAACCGGCTACAATCCGCGCGTACTGAAGGATTATTCGGTGCTCGACGCCGCGTTCAAGCTGCGTGACTACCTGGCGTTCCGCGCGGCGTAGGCGGGAGCATGTTCGGCGTGACCGGGTACATGTTTTCGTGACCGGGCACACCCGCACCCAGTCACGCCATCGACAAAACGTTGCAAAATAAGGGATTACAAACACACGTGACCCGGTGCACCCGCACCCGGTCACACACATGCGACGCACCCGGTCACAACGCAACGCACCCGCACCCGGTCACGTCTCAATCGCGCTCGCGACACGCCAACGCCAGCACATGCACGACATGCCGCCACGTTCGCAAACGCCTGCAATACCAACGGAATCGTCGATTCCCATGCGCAACGAACATTGTGGATAACGTTCCAGCCATCCACATTTTTCGCGATTATTCGATTTCGACGCCGTCGCCGTGCGTAAACCCGTACGCTCATGTCATGAACACTTACCAACCACCGTCCGGCACAGCGATTGCCCGCAACTACCTCGCGCGCTCATTGGTCGAAACGCAGCTGCACACGTTGCAACGCTGCCATGAATACAATGCGCGCGCCATCGCACGTCGGCAAATCGTATACGCCGGCGTCACCGCCCTAAAATTATGCCGATTGGAGACGCCATTGACGTCGCGTCTCGCCGACAACGAGTTCTGCATCGCTTATATCGGTCGCAATAACCGCTCCCATCGGAAGGACACCGGTTATCTGCGATGGATTTTTCGCGCGTCCTCCGGCAACATCACGGGAGACGTAATCGTGACCAATGACGTGCGGAATACGGTCGGCATGGGCATAACGACCAGCACGACCAGCACGACCACGACCTTGCTACCGACGCAACGGTCCGACGGCATCGTCACGGCCATCCCCGGCGCACCGAACATTCGGATTCCGTGGAACGGCGGCGTCATAATATGTACGCATCCGTTGACGACGTGGGCGATGATGGCTCCGTATCTCAGCCAGGTGGAGGTCATCGTGCTCGCCGACGCCATGCTCCGCGGAACCGCCAGCGACGTCAAAGTCACGAAGGATGACATTGTATGCTTTCTTCGGCAGGTGGATTTTCCCGGCAAAACGAAATGTTCCGCGGCTCTGCCATTTCTCGAGAACGTCACCGATTCGCCGATGGAAGCGCGAACAGTGCTGGCGCTGTTGAGCGACGGCCTCCCCAGACCCGTGACGCAGTGGACGATGTATCTGCCTGAATTGCGGACGGTCGCCGTGGTCGATATGGCGTATCCGGATGCGAAAGTAATCATCGAATACGACGGTGATGCGCATCGTGTTGACAAACAACAGTATCGCCGTGACGACAGAAAACGTCAGGCATTCCGTGCGCACGGATATGCGGTGATTGTGGCGTTCGCGGATGATGTGATGACCGCGGCGGGACGGCGGTCGTTGACGCAGCGGGTGGCGCAGGCGTTGGGTGTGACTGTCACCGGCCAACCGCTGCCGCAATATGCGGCGTTATCGAATGATCAACGCTTGGCCGGGCAACGCGACAGGCAGCGACGACGCCGGAATCGACGTCGGCGGCGGGGAGAAACGTAGCGTCGTGTGACTAGGCGCGTTGTGCCGTGTGACCGGGCATATGTCTACGTGACCGGGTGCACGTATACCCGGTCACGCGCTCATCAAAACCCTTATTTTTCAACGTTTCTCAGATGGCGTGACCGGGCGCGCGTGCACCCGGTCACACGATACAGTGTTTATTGGTCAGCGATAAATCACTGCACCTGGGCGCGGGCGATCTTGCCGGTGAAGGAGTTGGCCTCGTCGGCGTCCTTCACGGCGTCCTTGTTCCAGGAGAACATGGCGCGCAGCTTCGGGCCGACGGTCTCGATGCGCTCGTTGGAGTACTTCTCCTGCAGCTCCTTGAAGTGCGGGGCGCCGGCGTCCTGGTCGTCGATGAACTCCTTGGCGAAGGAACCGTCCTGGATGCGGCCCAGGTGGTACTCCATGCGCTTGCGGCAGTCCTCGTTGATGACGGTGTTGGTGTAGTCGCCGTACTGGGCGGTGTCGGAGCAGGACCAACGGGCCTTGTTCAGACCACCCTCGTTCATGAGGTCGACGAGCATCTTCAGCTCGTGGCAGACCTCGAAGTAGGCGATCTCCGGCTGGTAGCCGGCATCGGTGAGGACCTCGAAGCCCATCTCGACGAGCTTGTTCACGCCGCCCATGAGCACGTTCTGCTCGCCGAAGAGATCGGTCTCGGTCTCTTCCTTGAACGTGGTCTTGATGGCGCCGGCGCGCAGGGCGCCGAGGGCCTTCGCGTAGGCGAGGGTCAGCGCCCAGCCGTCACCGCGAGGATCCTGCTCGACGGCGACCACGACCGGGACGCCACGGCCGGCGGCGTACTCACGACGCACGATGTGGCCCGGGCCCTTCGGCGCGACCATGAAGACCGGGTGGTCGGCGGTCGGCTTGATGTAGCCGTAGTGGATGTTGAAGCCGTGGGCGAAGGCGACGGCCGCGCCTTCCTTGATGTTGGGCTCGATGTCGTTGGCCCAGATGGTGCGCTGGTACTGATCGGGGGCGAGGATCATGATGACGTCGGCTTCGGCGGACGCCTCGGCCACGGACTTGACCTCGAGGCCCTGCTCCTTGGCGAACTGGACCGACTTGGAGGTCGGACGCAGGCCGACGACCACGTCGACACCGGAATCACGCAGGTTCAGCGCATGGGCGTGACCCTGGGAGCCATAACCGATGATGGCGACCTTCTTGCCGGAGAGGACGGAGAGATCGCCGTCGTTTTCGTACCAAATCTGTGCAGCCATGTAAGCACTCCTTAACTACTGCGAATGTTGTTGTGGTTGCGCATAAGCGCCGCGCATGACGCGCGTGGTGTCCGGGACGCCGTCGGCCAGTCACCCACGCGGCATACCCCGCGAAACGATCATGAACCGCTCGATCGTCCACTCAGACGAGCTCATCTGAGGATTTTGTCCTGCAAACTGCCCACCATCCTACCGATAATGTCGCGTACGTCACATTCGCGTCCACAACGTGGGCGGTCAGATGGTTGCCCAGCAAAAAATCCCGCCGCCCCGACCGAAGCCGGAACGACGGGATTTTTCAATATTTTTAATAATTAATTATTAATTATTAATTATTAATAATCAATCACTGAACCTGGGTACGAGCGATCTTGCCGTTGAAGGACTCAGCCTCATCGGCGTCCTTGGCCGGGCCGTTGTTCCAAGAGAACATGGCGCGAAGCTTCGGGCCAACGGTCTCCAGGTGCGGGTGAGAGAACTCTTCCTGCAGCTTCTTGAACTTCGGGGCGCCGGCGGCCTGGTCGTCCATGAACTCCTTGGCGAAGGAGCCGTCCTGAATGCGCTTGAGCTGGTACTGCATGCGCTTCTTGGTCTCGTCGGTGATGACGGTGGAGGTGTAATCACCGTACTGGGCGGTGTCGGAGCAGGACCAGCGGGCCTTGTTCAGACCACCCTCGTTGGCGAGGTCGACCAGCATCTTCAGCTCGTGGAACACCTCGAAGTAGGCGATCTCCGGCTGGTAGCCGGCCTCGGTCAGCACGTCGAAGCCGAGGTCGCACAGGTGGTTGATGCCGCCCATGAGGACGTCCTGCTCGCCGAAGAGATCGGTCTCGGTCTCTTCCTTGAAGGTCGTCTTGATGGCGCCGGCGCGCAGGGCGCCGAGGGCCTTGGCGTAGGCCAGGGTGATGGCCCAGCCGTCGCCACGCGGATCCTGCTCGACGGCCACAACCACCGGGACGCCACGGCCGGCGGCGTACTCACGACGCACGATGTGGCCCGGGCCCTTCGGGGCGACCATGAACACCGGGTGATCCTCGGTGGGCTTGATGTAGCCGTAGTGGATGTTGAAGCCGTGGGCGAAGGCCAGAGCGGCGCCCGGCTTCAGGTTCGGCTCGACGTCCTTCTTGTACACGGCGGCCTGGTACTGGTCAGGCAGCAGGATCATGACGATGTCGGCCTCGGCGACGGCCTCCGGCACGGACTTGACCTCGAGGCCCTGCTCCTTGGCGAACTGGACCGACTTGGAGGTCGGACGCAGGCCGACGACCACGTCGACACCGGAATCACGCAGGTTCAGCGCATGGGCGTGACCCTGGGAACCGTAGCCGAGGATGGCCACCTTCTTGCCTTCGAGCACGGACAGATCGGCGTCCTTCTCGTACCAGATAGTTGCTGCCATGATTGGCACTCCTTTATATTGTTTGGTGATTACCGAGCGTTGGACGTCCGGCAATCGGTTGAGATTGCTGACGGCCTTCGGCGAGAAGGATTGTGTCCTAGACGTTGAAAGTCATCGATCACTGGGAACTAGTTCTAGTCCACCAGCATCTGACGCGGAAGTCCGCGTCCAAATATTGAATATTGAATTTTCGTATCGCGGGCGGTGGCGTTGTGGGCCGTCGTCCGCGCTGTGTTCATTCGACCACCGTCGGATGAACGGAAGCTGAATTCCACCGGAGAACTCGGTGAAATCCGCCGATGATGAGACTCGGAATTCGGCTTCACTTGGTGAAGTCGACATTCTTAGCTGAGGCTTCTCCATGGGAACAGTCCAGTGGACTGTTCCCGAAGCCGAAGCGAGCGCGAGTCATCGAGCGCGAGGATGAGACTTAGAACTTGATTTCACTTCGTGAAGCCGACGTTCTTAGCTGAGGCTTCTCCATGGGAACAGTCCAGTGGACTGTTCCCGAAGCCGAAGCGAGCGCGAGTCATCGAGCGCGAGGATGAGACTTGGAACTTGATTTCACTTCGTGAAATCAACGTTCTTAGTCTCATGGCACGAGAGCACCGCGACGAGGCAGCACACGGCCATGACGCCGAGGTACAGACCCACCGAGTGGACGCCGAAGTGGCTGGACAGCCAGGTGGCGATGGTCGGCACGAAGGCCGCGCCGACGATGGCGGCGAGGTTGTAGCCGATGCCGGAGCCGGAGTAGCGCACGTTGGCGTCGAACAGCTCGGGCAGGAAGGCGCCGATCGGGCCGAACGCGGTGCCCATCAGGGCGAAGCCGACGCACAGGAACACCATGTTGGCGAAGAAGTTGCGCTGGCCGACGATCTGGCCGTTGAGCAGGAACGGGAACAGGGCGGCGAACACGACGAGCAGCACGGAGGAGGTGACGATCACGCGCTTGCGGCCGAACTTGTCGGCGTTCACGCAGGAGATCACGATGAAGGCGGCGAACACGCAGATGGCGATCATCAGCATGAGCAGGTACTCCTGGTTGGAGAAGCCGAGGCCACCGCCGCCCTCGCCCTGGGCCTTGGTGCCCCAGGCGAGCGACCACGTGGCGAGCGTGTAGAACAGCGTGTAGGTGACGGCGACGAGGAACGTGGCCTGCAGGACCTGACGCCAGCTCTTGCGGAACACCTCGGTGAGCGGGGACTTGACGACCTTCTTCTGCTCCTGGGCCATGCGGAAGATCGGGGTCTCCTCCATGTGGACTCGCACGACGAGGCCGATGATCACGAGGATAGCGCTCAGCAGGAACGGCACGCGCCAGCCCCAGGCGAGCATGGCGGCGGAGTCGTTGAAGGACTCAAGCACGAAGTAGGTGCCGTTGGAGAGGAAGAAGCCGATCGGGGCGCCGAGCTCCGGGAAGGAGCCGTAGAGGGCGCGCTTGTTCTCAGGCGCGTTCTCGGTGGCGACCAGTGCGGCGCCGGACCATTCGCCACCCAGGCCGATGCCCTGGATGAAGCGCAGCAGGCAGAGGATGGCGACCGCGGCGATGCCCCACGTGTTGTAGGTCGGCAGGCAGCCGATGAGGAACGTGCCGACGCCCATCGTCATGAGGGAGACGACCAGCGTGGTCTTGCGGCCCATGCGGTCGCCGAAGTGGCCGAACACCAGCGAGCCGAGCGGGCGGGCGATGAACGCGATGGCGAACGTGAGCAGGCTCATGAGCAGGGCGACCGTCGGGTTCGCCTTGTCGGAGAAGAAGATGTGCGGGAAGTAGTTCGCAGCGGCGGTGCCGTATGCGTAGAAGTCGTAGAACTCGATGGCCGTGCCGACCATGGAGGCGGCGATGACGGTCTTGACGGAGTCACGCGCCATCGTCTTGAGTTTGCTATCAGTCGTAGCCTCGACTGCTGTCATTTCTCTAATCTCCTGTGTAGTCCGTGAATCTTCTGTTCGGGGGCCAACGGTTTCTCTCTGCAAGCGGCCGTCCGTCCGATTCCCGGGTTTCTCAGTTTCTTGAGTTGTCTTCCATCGCTCGTTTTTCATTCCGTGTATCGGATCTCGATCATGCGATATGAAAAAAGCCCCGCTTTTGGCGGAGCTCAAAACTAGATTTTGTCTGTTCCGATCCCCGCCACGTTGACGGGATCGAACAGTGGAAAATGTCGAATCAGTCCGCCAACGAAGACGGAATAATAATTCGGCCGGACACAGCAGCAAGTGCGACATTCAGCTTGGTTGCGGTCATTCCGTACATCTTGGCGAACCTCCTTTCGGCGTCATACATCTTTGCGGGCCTTTCGACCCGAACCACTTGAGAAGATAGGCGCGGCCTACGGCATACGCCAATCGAGGGCCACTATGTGGACAGTTCGGCGTTCGTGTTACGCACACCGTTCTTTCGCGGCGCATCCGCCCAACGGAAAGGAACCGAACGCACGTTTTGGTTCCTGTTCGTCGCTTACACCACGACCAACAGGAACCAAGACGCTACTTCCATTCCCATCCGTTGCACGCCGCTCAACAGATAGGAACCGGGGATGTGATTGCGTTCCCATACGTTGCAAATCACCCAACCAACGGGAACCGAACGTATGCTTCGGTTCCCGTGCGTTACGAATCCAGTCCGCCTTCCCCGCCGGCGGGGACGTGGGCAGTGGCCGACGCCGGCGGAGCATCATCGGCTCGTCCTACGCCCCGCTACAGCTCGTAGGCGAAGGCCTCCCATGGGGCGAGCTTGCCGAAGAGCACGTCGGCGGCGGTCTCCTCCTCCGGATAGGTGCTGATGAGAATGCGGTCGGCGCTCACGCCGCCGAGCGTGGTGCCGGCGAGGCCAAGGCCGAGCATGTCGGCGGTTTCGGCGGGGATCTTCGCCGATTCGCCCGACATATTGACCACGACCACGATTTTCCGCTCGCCGGAGCCGTCGATGCCGCCGCCGACACCGTCCTCGCGCAGCGTGCGCACGAACGCGTACACCTGCGGGTCGTCGGCGTCGAGCATCCGCCAGTCGCCGGCCGCGACGACCGGGTTCTCGTGCCGCAACGCGATGAGCCTCTTGTAGAACGACAGCACGGAGTCGGGGTCGCGCTTCTCCTTCTTGGCATTCACCACGTCATGGTTCGCGTTCACGGCCAGCCAGGGGGCGGTGGGCGCGTAAGGCGCGGTGAACCCGGCGTACTTGGTGGCGTCCCACTGCATGGGCGTGCGCGCGTTGTCGCGGCTGATGGCCTTGAGCGCGTCCATCATGGCCTCCGGGGTCATCACGCCGGCCTCGGTGAGCTGATGGTACATGTTGATGGATTCGAGGTCCTGGTACTGGTCGAGCGAGTCGAAGTAGGCGTTGGTCATGCCGAGCTCCTCGCCCTGGTACACGTACGGGGTGCCGCGGTGCATGTGCAGCAGCAGGGCGATGGCCTTCGCCGAGCGCACGCGCGCCTCGTCGGTGGAGTCGTCGCCCCAGCGGGAGACCACGCGCGGCTGGTCGTGGTTGTTGAAGAACAGGCTGGTCCACCCGGTCTTCTTCACCGCGCCCTGCTGGCCGGCGAGGCAATGCTTGAGGTGCGCGAGCCTCCAGGGTTCCGCCGTCCACTTGGACTGTCCGCCGCCCGGCTCCACGTGGTCGAAGAGGAACAGCATGTCGAGCTCGCGGTTCGCCGGGTCGGTGATGTGCCGGTTGCGTTCCGGCGTGATGCCGGGAGCCTCGCCCACGGTGAGGGTGCCCTCGCGCCCGTCGAACACCTCGCGGTGCATTTCGGCGAGGAACTCGTCCTGCCGCGGCCCGTCGGCGCAGAACGGGTTCGGACTCGAATAGCCGTCCTCCCCCACCGGCCCCGCGGATTCGGTGTTCGCGCCCACGCCCGGCAGTTCGCCGTTGGCGTCCACGTGCTTGGAGATCAGCGTAATTACGTCCATGCGGAATCCGTCGATGCCACGGTCGAGCCACCAGTTCATCATCTTGTAGACGGCGGCGCGCACGTCCGGGTTCTCCCAGTTGAGGTCCGGCTGCTTCTTCGAGAACTGGTGCAGATAGTATTCGCCGCGCTTCGGATCGTATTCCCATGCCGAGCCGCCGAAATACGACCCCCACTGGTTCGGCTCCGCGCCCGGCGTCCCCGGCTCGTGCCCCGCCTTGGCGGGCCGCCACCAGTACCAGTCGGCGTGCGGGTCGTTCCTGTCGCGCGAGGCTTGGAACCATGCGTGCTCGTCGGACGTGTGGTTCACCACGAGGTCCATCACGACCTTGATGCCCCGGTCGTGGGCCTCCTCGAGCAGTTCATCCATGTCGTCGAGCGTGCCGAACATCGGGTCGATGTCCTGATAGTCGCTGATGTCGTAGCCGTTGTCGTCCTGCGGCGACTTGTACACCGGCGACAGCCAGATGACGTCCACGCCGAGGTCGGCCAGATAGTCGAGCCGCGACGTGATGCCCGGGATGTCGCCGTATCCGTCGCCGTTCGTGTCCTGGAAACTGCGCGGATAGATCTGGTACACCACCGCGTTCGACCACCACGGGTTCGGCGTTGCGCCGTTGGTGTGAATCGTGTCGGGAAGCGCCGCGCGCTGTTCGGTCGTCATTTGCATCCTCCTTGACTGCCCAGAAACCGGAATCCTCGCCAATTTTACCGTTCAAGCACCCGTTGTCATCGGGAAACTGCGAGTTGTGGGTGTTTGCTTTTCGACTTTGCGGAATCCGTCTGCGTTCCACAACGGAAAACCGTTGAAAATCCGCGGTTGATGTTTTCCCTGTCGACGCCGCCGTAAACAACGAACACCCACAACTCGCGTTTTCGTTATGGAACGGCACAATATTGTGACATATTTTCGGCGCCCCCAACACGGGGATGGAATACCATTGTTCCGATAGTGCGGCGCGCGGCGTTCCGCGCGCGGATTGACGATGGAACGGCGGGGAGTGAGCATGACGACGAAGGATACGAACAACGGCAAGCGCGACGACGACAAGCGCAATGACAACGACAAGCGAGACGGCAACGACGACTTCGACACCGACATCAGCAGGGACCTTGATTTCTCCGGTCTTGACGACGATGCGGCCGATACCTCATGGGACATCCCCACGCTGACATTCGACTTCGACGGTTCGGACGACCGGCCGGATGACGACGGGGATGGCGAAGACGACGGCAAGGCCGACGAGGAAGACAAAGCCGAGGCCGGGGAGGAGACCGCCGCCGAAGACGGCAGCGAGGCCGGGGAGCCAGCGCGGCAGGCCGGTCCGGAGACGGACGCCGCGGCCGGCCCGGCCGATTCCGCCGATGCGGATGGGACGGCCGCATCGGATGACGACGTCCCGGTAGACGACCATGCGTCCGCGGACGACGCCGCGACAGACGACACCGCGGCGAATGACGACGAACGGAATGACGACGTGGCGGCGGAACGGACCACGGCCATGCCGACGGCCGCCCTGCCCGACCACATCATGCAGGACCTGCTGGCCGACACGGCCGATATTCCGCCGATCGGCGACATCGATGCCGAGACGGCACCGGACGCCACGACGACGCTGCCGGCCACGACGGCATTGCCGGCCACATCATCCGCAAGCGACGAATCCCTTGGCGAGACGACGATCGTGGAACCGGCGGTGACCGACGCCAGCGATGAGACGGGCACAGGCGAGGCAGGCACAGGCGAGGCAACCGCGGGTGAATCCATGCCGGCGAGCATCCCACCCGCGTCGGAAAGCACGTCCGCCGCCGGCGGAACCGCGTCGAACGCGCCGAAGAAGATTCGTCTGAACCGGCGCCGCGTGACGATATTCTGCATCGCCATCGTGGCGATTGCGGCGCTCATCGTGGGCGGCGTGTTCGCATGGCAGCGGTTCGGCGGCAAGTCGCAGGAGTCCGCGATGGCCGATTGCACGGCGTCCGTCAAGGACTACGGCACCGCGACCACGGCACTGACGAAGGCACAGAAGGATGCGCAGTCCGCTCTGCAGACGACGTCCTCGGAGGTCTCCGACCCCACGACGCTGACGAATCTGAAAAAGGCGGTGGACGGCGCCAAGGACGTGACGCAGGCCCGCGACTGCAAGTCGTCGATGGCGGCGTCCGAACTGGAGGCGAACGCCAAGGCCAATCAGACGATGGCGGACGCCATAACCAAGACGACCAACAGCATCAACAGCGCCATCAAGGCGGTGTCGGGCAGCAAGGGCGACAATCAGAAGAACACGCTGAAGGCGAGCCTGCAGGCGGCCATCACGTCGGCGCAGACCACATACGACGACAGCAACGGCGTAGTGGACGATGCCACCCGCACGACGCTGCTCAACGCCATCAGTGCGGCGCAGTCCGCGGCGAACGCACCCGAATCCACTGCGTCGGACCTGCAGAACGCGATGACCACGTTGGAGCAGGCGAAGACGGCGGTGAAGAACGCCATGCAGTCGTCGTCCGATTCGGGCTCGTCGTCGGGTTCCGGCTCGGGCAACGGATACTACAATTCAGGCAACGGATACGGCAACAACAGCTACGGCAACGGATACTACAATTCCGGCAACGGAACCTATAACCGGTACGGCAACGGCAGCTATAACGGGTATTCCGGCAACGGATACTACAACCAGTACGACAACGGCTCAAGCAGTTCAGGCAGCACCAATTCAGGCAACGGATCGTCGTCCTCCGGCACCGGCACCGGATCCCAAAGCGAGAAGACCCCCAGTGGCACCGTGACCGATAAGACCGGCAGCGACAGCACCAAGCCGAGCACGAGCGACCAGAGCAGCCCCAAGCCGAGCACCGGCACCGGCGACAACAAGTGACCGAAGGCTCCCCTTGTCAGGGGAACTGGCACGCGTAGCGTGACTGAGGGGTGGTCAGCGCCCCCACGACATACCCGCTACCGCCGCAGCAGACGCTCGCGCAGTCCCGGCGTGATCTTCACCGCCGTCCAGATGCTGCGCACCAGCAGCACCCCCAGATACGCGGCGAACAGATTCGCGCCCATGCGCGGCGTCACCCATCCGGCCACGATCGTTCCCAACGGCGCCACAATCGCCGCCGTGATGCCTATCGTCAGACCGTTGCGCAGATGCACGAGCCGCCGCCGCGTATTTGCCACGGTGCCGGCGATCGAACTGGGGAACATGGCCAGCAACGATGTGCCGCGCGCCATCAGGTCGCTCGCGCCGAACAGCACCGACAGCGCCGGCACCATCACGGCCCCGCCACCGATGCCCAGCAGCCCGGCCAGCACGCCGATGCCCACGCCCAGCAACGCCAGCAACGCGCCGGTCAATATCGTCATATGGATCACATGGTCGCGCGACGGCGTGAACACGATCTGCGAAAGAATCACGAACACCAGGAACACGACGAATATCCAGCGCAGCAGCACCTCCGGCAGCCATGCCAGCAGCCAGCTGCCAATCTGCGACCCGACGACCAGACCGCACGCGAGCAGCACGGCGGCTATCCAATCGACGTCGCCGCCGGTCGCATACGAGATCACACCGGTGATGGACGTCGGGATGATCGCGGCCAGCGACGTCGCCGCCGCATGACGCTGCGAAAGCCCCAGGAACACCAGTGCGGGCACGATCACCGTGCCGCCGCCGATGCCGAACAGCCCCGACAGAAAACCGGAAAGCACGCCCACGCCGATCAACATGGCCCACACGTGACCTGCCGGCCGCCCCTCCCCCAGGGTCGCCGAACCTTCACCGCCATACGCCGGCCCGGTCACGCCACGCACGGCACGCTTGATACGCTCGTCGGTCTGCGCGGCATCACGCCCATCGCCTTCACGAGTCGCGCGGCCATCCACGCCGTCGTTCCCGCGGCCATCCACACCATCATCCCCACGGGTCATGCGGCCATTCGCCGCCGCATCCGCAACGCCTTGCTTCACCGTATCGTCATTCACGCCCATATCGTCATTCACGCCGGCCACTTTACTCCCCGTCGTATCGTCTCAACGTCGTCATCCCAAGACGGCCGTAATCCAACGGCCGTAATCAGACAATCGTCATCCCAAAACAACACGGACAGCACGTCGGTTACAACGCACGCTTGCGTAGAACCCTACGCCGAGCCACACCAGCGTAGGGTTTTACTCGCGAATACGCAAAAACCTACGCGTAGCAATCCTACGCGTAGGTTGTGTTGCATGGATGCGTTATAACCGGCGCCCGGTTCACACGCAACTCATGCGAGCATCACGTGCGACTCACGCGGCGGCGTCGGCGGCGGCGCGACGCTTGGCGAGTTCGGCGCGGATGAACGGCTCGTTCTTCTCGAAGTGACGGTAGCCGAGCATGATCACGATCACGACGGCGTACACGATCACCGGCAGCCAGATGAAGCAGAACTGGATGGCGTTGAGCGCGGCGGGGGTCTGCGTCTGGTTGGCGACGTAGCCGGCGGCGGCCATGATCTTCGACGGGATCAGGTTGCCGAGGCCGGAACCGAACTGGATGCAGAAGGAGGCGCCGACGGCGGAAAGCAGACCGGCCGCACGGATGCCGTTCTTGTATTCGCCATAGTCGACCGTGTCGGCGAGCATGGCGAACGGCATGGCGAGCGCCATGGCGGCACCGAGGATGGAGATGGCCCAGAACACGACGAACAGGGCGAAGCTGTGCGATGCGGTGAGCAGCAGCAGCTGGCCGATGATGGCCATGACCATGCCGGCGATCATCGTGTCGGTCTTGCCGGCCTTGCCGAGCTTCTTGGAGATCACGGGGATGAGGAACGTGGTGATGAGACCGAGGATCTGCATGCCGTTGAGGATGGTGGCGAGGTTCTCGTTGTTCAGGTTGTACTTGGCGTAGTACACGGCCACGGACATGCGGTCCTCCTGCGCGATCCAGAAGATGACGAACGCGACGATGAGGATGATCCACGGCCAGTTGCCCTTGATGGCGTGCAGGCTTTCCTTGAACGGCAGCGGGTTCTGGGTCTTGGGATCGTAGTTGTGCTCGCGGATGTTGCGGAACGCGAAGAGCAGCAGGGCGATGGCGATCACGCCGTACAGGGCGAACGTGACCATGAAGCCGACCTTCTGGTTGGTGGCGCCGGTGAGCGCCTTGCCGGCCCAGTTGACCAGCGGAATCGTGCAGACGGCGGTGATGAACGTGCCGAACAGACCGCCGGAGAGACGGAACGTGTTGGCCTTCACGCGCTCGGCCGGGTCGGGCGTGAGGTTGGAGAGGATGGCGGTGATCGGCGTCTGGATGCCGGTGTACACGAGGCCGGCGGCCACGATGTAGGTGACGGCGGCGTACACGGCCTTGCCCATCGGAGGCAGGTTCGGCGCGGTGAACGCGAGGAACACGGTGATGGCGAACGGCACGCACATCCACAGGAAGAACGGACGGCTCTGGCCCCACTTGGTCTTGGTGTGGTCCACGATGGAACCCCACACCGGGGCGGAGATGCAGTCGCCGATACGGGCGATGAGGAGAATCCAGCCGGCCGCGGCGGCGGTGATGCCGAACACGTCGGTGTAGAAGAACATGATGTAGGTGCCGAGCGAAGAGTACAGCAGGTTGCCCGCCATATCAGTGCTCAGATAGGCGATCTTCTCCTTGACGGGCAGTACCCCGTCGAATTTCTTTCCCGTAACGGTGCCATGGACCGCGCTCGTCGCGGCGCTGGCGTTCCTCGTTGTAGCCGACATTGGTTGTCGCCCCTTTGCTTTGCGTTTCCTCTGTTACGGCGTCGTTTTTCGTAGCGTGCCTGGCGTTGCCGACGCTGTGCACGTGCGCATGCTTGCCTCTTGCTTGCCGACGTCGGGGAAAAGGTTATCGCTGCATTTTTTGGAAACGGCCGGATGTTATCGTTCCGAAGCCGTTTCGTTGCGCATTGTTTATAAATGACGGCGTTTGTTATAGCCCTGTAATATCGCGGTTGTGAACGGTATCACAAATGTTTGCTTTCCGTTATGAGTAACTAGTTACTGATGATGATGGCAGGTGGGACGAGGTACAGGGCACGGATACGCGAGGCGAATAGGCACGGTGCCGTGACCGGGTGCGGCGGTGTGCCCCGGTGCGGAGGCGTGACCGGGTGCGGAGGCGTGACCGGGTGCACCGTATCGTGACTGGGCACAGCCGCGCCATGTCACGCCAACCGCAAAACGTTGCAAAACAAGGGCTCCCAACCACCCGTGACCAGGCGTACCCGCACCCGGTCACACCAAAACCGCACCATGTCACAAACCCGCACCGAGTCACGCTTGATACCAATCGTTCCCCGCGCCCCGTCACGCGGCGCGGCCCGGCCATCCGCCACAGCAGCGACCACCCCCGCGTTGCACGAAATCACACGGGCATTCGCGGCAATATATTCGCCAAAACGCATACTCCGCGCGACAATGGAACATGTAGGAACACGAAGTACCACGCCCGGCATCATGCGAGCCATGCCACGTGCATCACGCGCAACGCAGCAATGCGCCGCTTCACACCATGCGACGCAACGGCGCACAACGCGACGCCACGCATCATCCGCCGGCGCGGCACATGTGAGGAGGCCCAACGATGGCATACGCAACAGTCAATCCCTACACCGGCGAAACCCTGAAGACGTTCCCCACCGCAACGCGCGAGGAGGTGGACGCGGCCCTTGAAGCCGCGCACGCCATATTCGGCGTCTGGAAGAACGAGCCGATCGAGGAACGCACGTTCGTCCTCGACAAGGCGGCGTCGATTCTCGAGGCCGAACGCAACGAATACGCCGAGATGCTCACCACCGAGATGGGCAAGATCATGTCGGAGGCGCAGGCCGAGGTCAGCGTCTGCGTGGCGATCCTGCGATACTACGTGGAGCACACGAAGGACCTGCTGCGACCGCGAATGCTGCTCACGCAGGGATTCGGCGAGACCGACGTGCATCTCGTCAACGATCCGACGGGCATCATCTTCGCCGTCGAACCGTGGAACTTCCCGTATTATCAGGTCATTCGCGTGGCCGCGCCGCAGTTGGCCGCCGGCAACGTCGTCATGCTCAAGCACGCGTCGAACGTGCCGCAGTGCGCCGCGCTCATGGAGCGGCTGTTCCTCGAGGCCGGCGCCCCCAAGGGCGTGTTCACGAATCTGTACCTGCCGCATGACCTGACGGAACACGTGATCGCCAGTCCGTACGTGCGCGGCGTGGCGCTCACCGGGTCGGAGAAGGCCGGCGCGATCATCGCGTCGCTGGCCGGCAAGCATCTCAAGAAGAGCACGCTGGAACTCGGCGGCATGGACGCGTTCATCGTGCTGGAGGACGCCGACATCCAGTCGGCAGCCGAATGGGCCGTGCGCGGACGCAACCGCAACGCCGGCCAGGTATGCGTGTCGTCGAAGCGTTTCATCGTCGTCGACGCGGTCTACGACGAGTTCGTCAAGCGGTACCGCGCGGAGGCGGCGAAACTCGTGCCGGGCGATCCCGCCGATCCGAAGACCACGCTGGCGCCGCTCTCCAGCGCCACGGCCAAGCGCCAGGTCGAGCAGCAGGTGGCGGACATCGTGGCGCAGGGCGCGAAAATCGAGTATCTCGTCGACGTTCCGAAAGAGGGGAATTTCTTCCCGTCGGCGCTGATCACCGACATTCCCGAAGGTTCCGAGGCCACGCGCACCGAGATTTTCGGACCGGTCGCGCAACTGTATCGCGCGAAGGACGAGGCCGACGCCATTCGCATCGCCAACGACTGCCCGTATGGATTGGGTGGTTCGGTGTTCACGACCGACATCCATCATGCGCAGGAGATCGCCCGCCAACTCGACACCGGCATGGTGACCATCAACCGCGCCAGCGCCTCCGGCCCGGACATCCCCTTCGGCGGCGTGAAGAACTCCGGCTACGGTCATGAGCTCATCGACCTCGGATTGAAGGAGTTCCTCAACCAGAAGGTCGTCATCAACGGATAGGCACGATGAGGTTCCGCCTGGACCGCGACGCCGAACCGGCGCCGCGGTCCAGGCGCGGATTGCCACGAAAACGTTGGCAACCTATTGGCATAGCTCATCGTCATGTCCGCATAATGATTGTGTCGGATTTCACTACCGTCAATGCTGACGATCGAAAGGGGCAACGATGACGTACTCGAAAAACAATCCGTAATCGACATCAGATCGGCGTGCACGTTCGACCGTACCTTTCGTTGCATACCGGAGGATTTGCCTGAAGTGGGGTTTGTGATGGCGAATTTTCGGTAAGCGTTTTCCATATATGGAGCAACAGCAGCGAGCAACACCGGTCGAGGCACACTCGCCGCCATGATGCAAAATGCGCTCATACGCCATACGTTTCAATGATTCATTGAAAATGACATCACATTATATACGACTTCGACCATTGAGACAATATGACACCGTTCTTTGGTAAGCGCTTTCATATTTAGCGGAAACGCTGCCAACGACGTTCAATCGTCAATATCATTAACAACTGGTTGCCGATGACGACAGCCGAAAGGGGAATGCCATGGCATACGCCACCATCGATCCATACACCGAACAAACCATCAAGACGTTTCCTGATGCCACCGAGGCCGAGGTGGACGCCGCGCTGAAGACCGCGCACGCCACGTTCCTCGAGTGGAAGGAGAAGCCGATCGCTGAGCGTGTGGCCGTGCTGGCCAAGGCCGCGGAGATCCTGGAGAACAACCGCAGCGACTACGCCTCCACGCTCACTCTGGAAATGGGCAAGATCACCGCCGAGGCCGAGGCCGAAGTCGACCTGTGCGTGGCCATGCTGCGCTACTACGTGGAGCACGGCGAGGAGCTGCTGTCCCCGCGTCTGCTCCCGGCGAAGGGCTACGGCGACACCGACGTGCAGTTGGTCAACGACCCGATGGGCGTAATCTTCGCCGTGGAACCGTGGAACTTCCCGTACTACCAGGTCGTGCGCATCACTGCGCCGCAGGCGACCGCCGGCAACGTCGTGGTGCTCAAGCACGCGTCGAACGTACCGCAGAGCGCGGCCCGCATGGAGCAGCTGTTCCTCGAGGCGGGGGCGCCCAAGGGACTGCTCACCAACCTGTATCTGCCGCATGACCTCACCGAGCATGTGATCGCCAGCCCGGTCGTGCGCGGCGTGGCGCTCACCGGCTCGGAGAAGGCCGGCGGGCATGTGGCCTCGCTCGCCGCGAAGCATCTGAAGAAGAGCACGCTGGAGCTCGGCGGCGCCGACGCGTTCATCGTGCTGGACGACGCCGATGTGGAGAAGGCCGCCGACTGGGCAGTGTTCGGCCGCAACTGGAACGCCGGTCAGGTGTGCGTCTCCTCGAAGCGTCTCATCATCGACGAATCCGTATACGACCGGTTCCTCGCACGTTACCGCGAAGGCACCGCGAAGCTGGTGGCGGGAGATCCGACCGACCCGAAGACCACGCTCGCGCCGCTGTCGAGCGCCGGAGCCGTGGAAACCCTGAAGCGCCAGGTGGCTTCTGCAGTGGAGCAGGGTGCCAAGGTGGAGTATCTGGCCGACGTGCCCGAACAGGGTGCGTTCTTCCGTCCGGCGATCGTCACCGACATCACCGAGGACAACGACGCCTTCCACACCGAGTTCTTCGGACCGGTGGCGCAGGTGTACCGCGCCAAGGACGAGGACGACGCCATCCGCATCGCCAACGATTCCCCGTTCGGCCTTGGCGGTTCCGTATTCAGCTCGGACATCCACCGCGCCCAGCAGGTGGCGCGCCGTCTCGACACCGGCATGGTCGCCATTAACCATCCGACCGTCGTCGCCGCGGACATCCCGTTCGGCGGCGTGAAGAACTCCGGATACGGCCATGAGCTGCTCGATCTTGGACTCAAGGAGTTCGTGAACCAGAAGGTCGTCGCCGTGGCCGACATCGACGGTCCGTTCTGATCGTTTGAACCTTCACTCCTTTGGCTCCCCTCACAGAGGGGAGCCTTTGCTAAGACGGTACCCATCTCGCGCTCGATATATCGCGCTCGCATCGCCTACGGGCAGTCCACCGGACTGCCCGCTTAACGGCTCAGCCTCACAGGCTCAGGAACAGCTCATGAATCCGGGTGTCGTCGGTGAGTTCGGGATGGAACGCCGTCGCCAGAATCCGGCCCTGACGCAGACCGACCACGTTGCCGTTCACCTCGGTCTCGACCGTGGCCTCCGAGCCGACCGACACGACGAACGGTCCGCGGATGAACACCAGCGGGAAGTCCTTGATGTCGCCGAAATCGGCGGTCGCGGCGAACGAGCCGAGCTGACGGCCGTACGCGTTACGGCGCACGACGGCGTCAAGCGCGCCGAAATACACGTTGTCGTCGTTGTCGAGCTTCTTCGCGAGCAGGATCATGCCGGCGCAGGTGCCGAACACGGGCTTGCCGGCGGCGATATGCGCGGCGATCTTCTCGAACAGTCCGGTGGAATGCAGCAGCTTGCCCTGCGTGGTCGATTCGCCGCCGGGCAGGATCACACGGTCGATGGAATCGTCGAAATCCTCGGCCGCGCGCAGCAGCTTCCACTGGGCGCCAAGCCGGTCGAGCATGGCGGCGTGTTCGGCGAACGCGCCCTGTACGGCGAGGATGCCGGTCACGCCGTGCTTGGCGCTTTCGGCCTCGGACGACTCCTCCTTGGAGATGTATTCAACGGCTACTACCAATGTCGTGTCCTTTTACGTAAAAACGGTACATATCAATGGCTCCCCTCGACGAGGGGAGCCGAAAAAACGCCGGTCGAAACCGAAACCTCACACCGAAAAAGCAATCACTCGCCGCGGGCGGCCATGATGGTTTCGATCTCGTCCTCGTTGATGCCGACCATGGCCTCGCCCAGGTTCTCGGAAAGGCGGGCCAGCAGGTCGGCGTCCTGCCAATTGGCGGTGGCCTGGACGATGGCGGCGGCGCGCTTGGCCGGATCGCCGGACTTGAAGATGCCGGAGCCGACGAACACGCCCTCGGCGCCGAGTTCCATCATCAGGGCGGCGTCGGCCGGGGTGGCCACGCCACCGGCGGCGAAGTTCACGACGGGCAGGCGGCCGTTGTCGTGCACGTACTTGGCGAGGTCGTAGGGCACGGCCAGCTGCTTGGCGGCCTCGAAGATCTCGTCGTCGCGCAGGCCGACGAGCTCGCGGATCTGCTTGTTCATCGTGCGCATGTGGCGAACGGCCTGGATGACGTCGCCGGTGCCGGGCTCGCCCTTGGTGCGGATCATCGCGGCGCCCTCGGCGATGCGGCGCAGGGCCTCGCCCAGGTTCTTGGCGCCGCACACGAACGGCACGTCGAACTGGGTCTTGTCGATGTGGTAGACGTCGTCGGCCGGGGACAGCACCTCGGACTCGTCGATGTAGTCGATCTGGATGGCCTGCAGGATGCGGGCCTCGGCGATGTGGCCGATGCGGACCTTGGCCATCACCGGGATGGAGACGGCCTCCTGGATGCCCTTGATCATCGCCGGGTCGGACATGCGGGAGACGCCGCCGGCCGCGCGGATGTCGGCGGGGATGCGCTCGAGCGCCATGACGGCGCAAGCGCCGGCGTCCTCGGCGACCTTCGCCTGCTCCGGGGTGGTGACGTCCATGATGACGCCGCCCTTGAGCATCTGGGCGAGGTTCTTGTTCAGTTCGGACCTGTTCTCAGCCATCTGTTTCCTCTTTTTTATCGTTGTATCGATATCGTTGTACCGATTACCGTTTGCGTCGATCGGTCGATCGTTTATCGTCTGGCTTCCTTCACCGGATCGCACGACCCTACGCATACGCTTCGGGCACGCTGCCGGCAAAGGCACAAACATACAAATACCAATGCTAAATACACTGCGTTACATTCATGTGCATTGCCCACATACCGACGCTAAACATACGTTTTTGAGATAACAAAATCCGATAACGGGCTCAAAACGGGCATATGTCCTCGATGACGCGCGACCCGGCGCACAACCGGCGCGCCATAGGTGACCGGGCACACCCACGCCCGTTCACCTATAGCCTCCGCCCGGGCTATGCTGAATACCGTGAAATCGCAGATCCACCGCTTCCTCTCCGACTCCGCCCGCGCGCGTTGGCGCATCGCCGCAAAGGCCATAATCGGTGGATTCGCGGTCGGCGTGCTCGTGGTGCTGTATCGGCTCGGCATCGAATACGGCACGCGGTTCGCGCGGGTCATGTACGCCACGTTCCGCGACCATCCCATATACATCGCGCCGTGGGCCGCGGCCGCCGTCATCGCCGGTCTGTTCATCGCATGGCTGGTGCGTTGGGAGCCGATGGCGTCGGGCAGCGGCATCCCCCAGACCGAGGGCGTCGTCACCTGCGGCATGCGCATGCGATCGTGGTCGGTGCTCGCCGTACGGTTCGCGGGCGGCCTGTTGTGCGGACTGTTCGGCCTGTCGATGGGACGCGAGGGCCCATCGGTGCAGATCGGCGCGGCCACCAGCCAGATGACGGCCGGTCGTCTCGGCCGCAGCGACATCGAACGCAACGTCCTGACGACGGCCGGCGCGGCGGCCGGGCTTTCCGCCGCATTCTGCGCGCCACTGTCCGGCGCGATGTTCGCATTGGAGGAGATTCACCGCAGTTTCTCCGCCACGATTCTGCTCGCCGCCATGTCGGCGTCGCTCACCGCTGATTTCGTGGCGAAGCAATGCTTCGGCCTGCAACCGGTCCTTGATTTCACCAGGGTCGAGCAGCTGCCGATCGAGGAGTATTGGTGGCTGATTCCGTTGGGGCTGACGATGGGCGTCGTCGGCGTGGCGATGAATCGTCTGCTCCTGGGCATGCAGACGCTGATGAACCATATTCCCGCCCCGGTCCGGCCTATCATCTCGTTGGCTGTGGCCCTGCCGTGCGGCATGTTCCTGCCGCTTGCGCTTGGCGGCGGCAGCAATCTCATCGCGTTCGTGGAGCAGGGCGACGTGGCGCTGTCGATGCTGCTGGTGCTGCTGGTTGTGAAGATGACGTTCACGGCCACGAGTTTCGGCAGCGGCTGTCCGGGCGGCATTTTCATGCCGATTCTGGCGGTCGGCGCATTGGCCGGCGGCATCGTGGCCACCGTCGGCGGGTATTTCGTCGGTTTTGCGCATCTCGACGCGCGGTACGTCTCCGTGTTCGCGGTGATGGGCATGGCCGGCACGTTGTCGGCGGCAGTCAAGTCACCGATCACGTCGGTGCTGCTGATCGTCGAGATGTCGGGCAGCATCACGCATATGCTGCCGGTCGCCACGTGCGCGTTCCTCGCGTTGTTCGTTTCCGACCTGTGCGGCACGAAGCCGATATACGAGGCGCTGCTCGACCGTTATCAGCGTGCGCACGGCATCGGCGACGACATCATCGTCGACTCGGTCGACGGCAACGGGCGCCCGGTCCGCGACCGCATCACGCACGACATCGATGACGCCGATATCGAGGATGCCGATTTCACCATCGCCAAGGCCAACGCGCGGCCGAGCGCGATCCGCAGCGGCGTGGTCGAGCATCCGGTCGAAATCGGCAGTCCGATGGCTGGATCGCTGGTGCGCAACGTGCCGCTGCCCGACGGTATGATCATCATCACTATCCGCCGCGGCAGCCGCGATTTCGTGCCCGGCCCCGATACGCCGATCCACGCCGGCGATTATGTGGTCGTGTTATTTAACGGGCGTGATGAGGTGAAGGCCCGAAAAGTGTTGAATAAGTTGTGCTCCTATTCATGAATCGCGAGATACGGCCCTAAAACGCCCCAAAACGGCCCCTATCTCGCGATTCGTGAATTAACGGACGAGCTGCCACCCCAATGCCGCGCACAGCACCGGCACCACGGTGCAGGCGATCAGATAGTATCCGGCCATCGACATGCGTTTGTCGCGGCCCAGCGACACGACCTCGTTGATGGCCGTGGAGAACGTCGACAGTCCGCCTAGGAACCCCGTCACGGCCATGAGATGCCATGGGTCGGAGAACGTCGACGCCGCGGCGGCCGCGCCCGCCATGCCGGCCAGGAACGACGCGATGATGTTGATGACCAGCGTCGACAGCGGGAAGGCGTTCTTCCATACGATTTTCACGGCGGTGTCGAGGACGAATCGTGCGACGGCGCCGAGGCCGCCGCAGATGCAGACGCCGAGGAACACGAAAACGGCAATGAAGAAGCTCATCGGCGGGCCTCCCGGGCGTTGGCGGTGGTGTCGTCGTCGGTCCACAACGAGCGTGGATTATCCACGTTGGCGGACGTTGTGGATGGAGCGGCCTTTGCGGACGACGAGGCCGACGACGCGGCCTTCGTCCCCTCATCGAACGATGACGTTCCGAACGATGACGGGCCGGCCGGAACGTCCATCTTCGCGGCGATCGACGGCGGCAGCCCTGCCGTATCGGCCACCGGCGATGCGGACGGCGATGCGTTTCCGGCGTCGACGTCGCGGCGGGATTGGCGGCCGGCAATCGCGAGCGCCAGCCGCACGCCGAGATACGCGGCCATGATGCCGATGCCGAAACTCAGCACGACGTATATCAGTACGCCGAGGACGTTGCCGGCGGCGAGGTCGCCGAATTGTTCGAACGCCAATGTGGACATGGTGGAGAGGCCGCCGCACATGCCCATGCCGAAGCCTCGTGAGATGACGTCCCGGCTGCGTTTGCGAATCCACGTCGCGTGCGTCATGTACGCGGAGAGGGCGGCGTAGACGAAGCATGCCATGATGTTCGCGGTGAACGTGCCGAGATGGATGGCCGACCATACGCCGCCCGCGTCCGGGTCGCCGGCGGTGGCGGCGTTGGTGAGCGACAGTCCGTAACGCATGCCGGTGCCGAGGCATCCGCCGAGGAATACGACGAGATACAGGGTCGAATCCGCCAGCGGGGGGACGTCCGACGAGGGTTTGGATGCCGCCGGCCCTGCCCCGGCCGCACGCTGTTGGAATTCTGCCATGCCCTTTCCTTCCTTGTTAATCGTGGAAGGAGGGCGGATAACGAGTAATGCGCAATCCGCTGAAATTCGACCGTCCACGATGCCTGTACCCCACGCTCCACGCGTGTCACACACATCAGCATCCATGCGATTGCACACGTATGCGCCCGTCGCATGAAAGTTCTGCACACGACCTCGGGCGGAGCCCGAGCATCGTCTGTCGAATTATAGGAACCATCAGCGGAAATGCGGTTCGGATGTCCGACGTCAAGCGCCGCGGCCGTTTGGGGCCGTTGCCGAACATCCCGGTGAGTTCCATCACCGCACATCAATATACGCCGATGCCGCATGAACGGCAATCGGCGTTTCACTCTGGGCCGGATTTTCGCCGGCGGGGCGGATGCGGGGATGTGGCGCGAGGGCCGCGGAGGCGCGTACAGCGACGCGTGCCGTGTACCTCGCGTCACATAGCGCGGCTATCTGGTCAATACGTCGACCAGATGGTCGGCGACCGGGTCATCGATGCGCAGGACCACGCGCGTCCGGGCGCCGGGCCGGTCATGCCATGCCTGCCGCTGGCCGCGCAGGTCGCAGATGAGCTGGCCGCGGCCGGGGCCGTGCGTGGTGTCCACCTCCATGGACACGGCGGGGGCGACGGCCGGGGTGATGCCGCCGGCGCACAGGGCCGCGGCCGTGGGATCGTGCAGCGCGCTGCAGCGACGGCCATATTCGGGCACGTGGAAGTCGAAGTAGAAGTCGAGCATCCGCCCGACCGCCACGGCCGCCGGGTTGGCGGAGGCGAGCAACGCCTGACGGTGGGTCTCTTCGAACGTGTGCGCCATGGTCACGTCGAGCGGCGCGACCGTCACGTCCCATCCGGCGGCGAGCGCGATCTGTGCGGCCTCGGGGTCGTGGCCGATGTTCGCTTCGGTGACGGGCGAGATGTTGCCGGGGACCAGGGCGGCGCCGCCCATGACCCATACGCCGGCGATGCGGTCTGGGAGCGTGGGGTCGGCCTCCACGGCTGCGGCGAGGTTGGTGAGCGGGCCGACCGCCACGATGTGCAGTGCGCCCGCATGCTCGTGGGAGAGGGCGATGAGCAGGTCGACGGCGGTGCGGTCGTCCACGGCGCGGTTCGCAACCGGCAGGTCGACGTCGCCGACGCCGTTGGCACCGTGCACGGCCGGCACGCCGCCGGAGAACACGTTGACGCGGTATCCACGGGCGCCAACGGCGACCGGCACGTGGCCGTGGCCACCGAGCGCGAGCAGGTCGAGGCTGTTGCGCGCAGCCTGGTCGGCGTTGGTGTTCCCGGCCACGGTGCCGACGCCGACGAGACGCACGTCCGGCGCGGCCATGAGGTAGGCCAGTGCCAGCGAATCGTCGATGCCGGTGTCGCAGTCGAAGTACACGGGACGGGGTGCGGTGCGGTTGGTGGTCATGGCAGCTCCTTGTATGTCTGGTATGTGATGCTGGGACGTCTGGCGGGTCTCCGCCGGTCAGACCTTCTTGCCTTCCGGAGCGCGCATCAGCAGGGCGGCCACCAGGGCGACGACGGTGATGGCCAGCGAGATGGCCATGGCCATGCGCACGCCGCCGACCGCGTTGGCGGAGGCGAACGGCGAGATGAGCGCGATGCCGATGCTGGAGCCGAGACCGAAGCACGCGCCGCTCATGGCCGGCAGGGCGCCCTTGGAGTCCTCGGGCGAGAGCAGCACGCCGAGGGCGTTGAGCGTGGTGAGCGCCAAGCCGTTGTAGCCCACGCCGAGCACGGCGATCATGGCCACGCACAGCACGAAGTTCGTGGGGAACAGCATGATCACGACGAGTGCTGCCACGCAGATGACCAGGCCGATGCGCAGGGTGAGGATCCATCCGATGCGCGGCGCGATCCAGCCGACCACGGGCGCGGCCACGATGCCGATGACCGCCGGCGGCACGAGGAAGAACAGCGACGAGATGGAGGCGCTCATGCCGAAGCCGATCTGCGAGTTCTGGCTCAGCACGACCATGGTGAAGTTGATGACCGGGTATACGCCGGCGAGGGTGAAGAGCACGCCGGCGATGACCGGCCACACCTGGCGGGACTTGAGCTCGTCCACGGTGATGAGCGGGCTGCTGGCACGCTGCTGACGGATCCAGAACAGCACGAGCGAGACGACGGCGATGACGAGCAGGATGATGGCCTTCGGTGAGGTCCAGCCGTGGTCGGCGGAGGATCCGGCGGAGATGCCCTTGTTCAGGCAGACGAATCCGGCGGTGATCAGCACGCCGCCGATCCAGTCGAATTTGCCGGTGGACGTGGTCTTCATGTTCTTCGGGAACGTGATGATGACGGCCACGAGCGCGATGGCGGTGAATCCGAGGATCACGATGAACAGCGAACGGTATCCGAAGTTTTCGGCCAGCAGGCCGCCGAAGTAGCCGTCCACGCCGCCGACGCCGCCGTTGAGCGCGGTAATCAGACCGAGTGCGGCGCCGAACGCCTTGGGAGAGAGTGCCTCGTCAAGCACGAGATAGGAGATCTGGAACGCCGCGGAGCTGATGCCCTGCATGGCGCGGCCGACGAGCAGCACCGGCAGGTTCGGCGCGAATAGGGCCAGCAGCGAACCGACCAGCAGCGAACCGAGGATTACGAACAGCACGTTGCGCCGCCCCACGTAGTCGCTCCATCGGATGAGTAGGATGCCGCCGATGGAACCGAACAGCAGGAAGATGGTGCTGACCTGCGAGACGTCGTTGATGGAGACGTTCAGTTCCTCGGCGATGCTTGGCAATGCCGGGGTGATCATGCTGGCGTTGAGCTGGAATGACAGTACGGTCATCATCAAGGCGGCGACCAGTGCCACGACCTGTCCTTTGGAGAGTCCGAGGCCGTTGTTCGGCTCTTCGGACGCAATCGTCTGCGTCGGTTGGGTGTTCATCTTCGACTCCTTCGTCTTGCTCCGTCGTCGGCGTACGTTGTCGATGTACGGCATTCGTCGGTCTGCGATATCGATGCCGTGGCCGGCATCATCGGGAATCGGCCACGTCGTCCGATTCATCGGGCCCATCGGATTCAGGTATCCATCGGGCCCATGTGTCCGCCGGATGACATCATGCGTCACCTTCATATGTCGTACTTATGCGTCATACCGACGAGTATGAAATCATACTTAATTATTAAGTAAGATATCATACTTACTGGTATGACACGCTGATAATACGCATTGGTGGAAGATTCCCCTGACGCGGCTAGACTAAGCGGTAATCGCAATCAAAGGAGAGTCGCATGGGCACCACAGCCGAGGAATATCTCAACAGCCCGCTCGTCATCGCGCATCGTCAGCCCATCAGAATCGCCGTGTATTCGCGCCTGGCCTCCGGCATCCGGTCCGGCGTGCTGCCCGCCGGCACGCTCCTCCCCCGCGAATCCGAGCTCGCCGAACGCCTCGGCGTCAGCCGCACACCCGTACGCGAGGCGCTCATCCTCCTCGAGGAGGACGGCCTGCTCACCACCAAACGCGGCGTGGGACGCTTCGTCACCGACTCCCTGCCCGCGCTCGGCCTCGAAAAGATCCAACCGTTCGAAGACATCATCGCGACCGGCGGCTCGCCGGTCGACGTCTCCCCCATCAAGACCATGTTC
Source organism: Bifidobacterium pluvialisilvae (assembly GCF_019331695.1). GTDB lineage: Bacteria > Actinomycetota > Actinomycetes > Actinomycetales > Bifidobacteriaceae > Galliscardovia > Galliscardovia pluvialisilvae. Next base: position 30,511 of record NZ_JAHBBI010000008.1, on the reverse strand, counting down.
GACTCGGCCACGGAATTCGTCGCCGACCGGCTGGGCATCTCGGTCGGCGACGATACCTGGTTCCGCGAATCATTAATCAGCGTCGACGGTTCGCCCGCCGCAATCGTCCAGGAGCACCTGCCCTCGCACCGCGATGCGGAGGTCGGGCTGGATATCGACGCCACCCTGCGTCAGCTTTCCGACGACAAACGAACGCTGCTCGCCGAACTCATCGAACACGTCGGGGCGTCGTTCTCCAAGGGGGAATGTCATCTGGCCGCGAGCACGGCCGGCGAATCGAGGGCGTCGCTGCTGCACGTCGCCGCGGACGCGCCCGTGCTCATCCTCACGGAAACGATTCTGCACAATAACAGGCCGGCGTATGTGGGCAAGTACATCGTCTCCACGAACGTCCACGGCCTTTCAATCATGCAATCGGGCATCTGAGCGGCATACGACACACACCGGACGGGGGTAACAGGACCCGTCCGGCGCACGACCACCCCGTATAACGTCATATAACGCAAAACCCGGTCCGCGCAACGTCACGCAGACCGGGTAATGAACAACCCCGGGCAACAATCCCGGGAATCTCCTGATGGCCGACCGATATCGGTCGCCGTCAGCCAGCCGTCAGTCGATCAGCGAGTTGATGGAGATGATGTGGTCGCGCTGCGGACCGGTGCCGATCGCGGAGATACGGCAGTTGGAGATCTCCTCCAGACGCTTCACGTACGCCTGGCAGGTGGCGGGCAGGTCCTCGAAGCGATGCACCTTGGAGATGTCCTCGGTCCAGCCCGGCAGCTCCTCGTACACGGGCTTGGCCGCGGCGAACGCGGTCTGGTCCACGGGCATGTCGTCGTAGCGCGTGTGCGTACCGTCGGGGTTCTCCACATCGTAGGCCACACACACCGGAATCTTCTCAAGACCGGTGAGCACGTCGAGCTTGGTGAGCACGAGGTCGGTCAGGCCGTTGACCTGCGAGGCGTAGCGGGTCACCACAGCGTCGAACCAGCCGCAGCGGCGCGGACGGCCCGTGGTCACGCCGTACTCGTGGCCCTGCGCGCGCAGCCAGTCGCCCTGCTCGTCGAACAGTTCGGTGGGGAACGGGCCTTCGCCCACGCGGGTGGTGTAGGCCTTGGCCACGGCGATCACGCGGTCGATCCTCGTGGGGCCGACGCCGGTGCCGGTGCAGGCGCCGCCGGCCGTCGGGTTGGACGACGTCACGAACGGGTAGGTGCCGTGGTCCACGTCGAGCATGGTGGCCTGGCCGCCTTCGAACAGCACGGTCTTGCCCTCGTCGAGCGCCTTGTTCAGCACGAGCGACGTGTTGGCCACGAACGGCTTGAGCTTCTCGCCGTATGCGAGCAGCTCGTCGGTGGTCTGGTCCACGTCGATCGGACGGCGGTTGTACAGCTTCACCAGCATCTGGTTCTTCTGATGCAGGCTGGCCTCCACCTTGTCGCGCAGATGCTCGGCGTTGAACAGATCGTGGACGCGGATGCCCACGCGGTTGATCTTGTCGGCGTAGGTCGGTCCGATGCCGCGGCCGGTCGTGCCGATCTTGTGCTTGCCGAGGAAGCGTTCGGTCACCTTGTCGATCGTGCGGTGGTATGGCGCGATCACATGGGCCGATTCGCTCAGCAGCAGTCGCGAGCAGTCCACGCCGCGCGATTCGAGGCCTTCGATCTCCTCGAACAGGACTTCGGGGTCGACGACCACGCCGTTGCCGATGACGGGCGTGACGTTGGGGCTGATGATGCCGGAGGGCAGCAGATGCAGCGCATACGATTCGTCACCCACGACGACCGTATGACCGGCGTTGTTGCCGCCGTTGAAACGCGCGACGTAGTCGACCTTGGTTCCGATAAGGTCGGTGGCCTTACCCTTTCCTTCGTCGCCCCACTGCGCACCAATCAAAATAATTCCAGGCATGATGTCCTCCGAAGCCGCATATTTACGCCGCAAACAGACTACCGTAAGCCATGAACCGCCGCGTCTCCCGTCTCATGTATGGGTAGAGATCCTTCGACTCGCTGCGCTCGCTCAGGATGACAACATAGGTACCGCTCGCTCAGGATGACAACATAGGTACCGCTCGTTCAGGATGACAACATGGATACCGCTCGCTCAGGAGGTACCGCTCGCGCAGGATGACACAACGGGAACCGCTCGCGCAGGATGACAGACCCGTATCCCCATCATCCCAAGCAACCGCCCCTCCTTGTCATCCTGAGCGACCATCCCCTTCCTCGTCATCCTGGGCGACCATCCCCTTCCTTGTCATCCTGGGCGGAGTCGCGCAGCGACGGAGTCGAAGGATCCATCCCGTCACATTGCCCATTGTTTACCCGCTGTTTGCGCACCATATGACAGGAAAAACGCAAATGTGACGTGCCGCGGGTACATTATTCCCCGTAGCCCCCTTAGGCGCCCCATACCGGCGGCGAGGCGATCGCGCGTCGGGGAGAGAGTGGAGAAAGGCATATTCGTGAGCAATACAGAGAACGGCGCGCAATCCGACGACGCACCGGTCGAGGAACTGCATTTCGGCGACAGCGCGCGCGGCGCGAACTTCGATGATTTCATCGACGACGGCACGGACGGCGATTACGGCGGCGCACCGCGGAAAAAACGCAGCGTCGGCAAGATCATCCTCGTCACGCTCATCGTCATCGCGCTGGTGGCCGCCGCGGGCGTGGCCGGCGGCTGGTACTACATGAACCGACTCCGTCCGATCACCGTGACCGTCAACGGCACCCCCGTCGAAACGCATATCAACACGACCGTGCAGAGCATCATGAGCAGCAATGACGACTTCGGCACCAAGCCGGGCAACCTGCTGTCCGTGACCAACAAGGTGCTTGACGCCAAGGGCGGCGACAAGCAGACCATCACCGTCAACGGCCAGACGCTCAAGGCCGCCGATTGGAACACCACCCGGCTGCAGTCCGACGCGCAGATCACCGTCAAGAACGGCAAGGACACCGTCGAGGACCATACCGTCAAACGCGAGACGATCCCGTACAAGGGACCGAGCCTCGACGGGGTCGACCTCATGGGCGGCGGTGCCATCCAGTACGTCGAATCGCCGGGACGCGACGGCTACAAGGAGCAGTGGACGGGCAAGATCTCCAAGGAGACCGTGGACAAGGGCGTGGTCAAGAAGGCCGAGGACTTCAAGGTGACGACGAAGACGCCGCGTCCGAAGGACGGCAAGAAGTACATCGCGCTCACGTTCGACGACGGTCCGAGCGAATACACGGCCAAGTACCAGAAGATCCTCAAGGAGAAGGGCGTCAAGGCCACGTTCTTCAACCTCAGTGAGGAGGCCTCCTATTTCGGACCGCAGGAGAAGTCGCTGGCCGAGGATGGCAACGAAATCGCCAGCCACTCCGTCAGCCACAAATATCTGCCCGGGCTGCAGAAAAACGACCTGCGCAACGAAATCGGCAAGTCGTTCGGCGTCATCGAGAAGAACACCGGCGACAACGGCCGCATGTTCCGCTCCCCCTACGGCGCGTTCGAACGGCAGCAGTGGCTCGACTCCTATGACATCATCAGCATGAACGTGCTGTGGACCATCGACACCGAGGACTGGAAGCGTCCCGGCGCCGACAAAATCAAGGAGGCCGTGCTCTCCCAGGCCGAGAACGGCTCCATCTCGCTGATGCATGACGGCGGCGGCAACCGCGACCAGGACGTGGAGGCGCTGCCCGGCATCATCGACGGGCTCAAGGCCAAGGGCTTCACGTTCGTGACCGTCTCCGAGCTCATCAAGCTCGACGGCACGTTCCCCGAGTGGGTGGAAAACAACCAGCCCGCCAAGTAGGCGCCAGCGCAGCGAGGCGCCCCGCCCAGTGGGACCCAGCTCTGCCCGCCCCCACTCGGCCGCCTGCCGACTACTGTTGGCGCCAGCGCAGCGAGGCGCCACCCCGTCAAAGGAGGGATTCGGCGCAGGACGCGCGCGGATTCCCCGCGGCGGAAGGCGAAGGCGTACGAAGGTACGTCGAGTCTTCAGCCGCGGGGAAGACGCGCCGCCTCCGCCGAATCCGCCTCCGACGGATTCACTTCGTCGAGAAAATACTGCTGCAACTGCTCCACGATCTCCGGCGTGCCGGTGACGATGCTGCTTTCCATGGCGTTGCCGAGCGCCTCTCCGGACCAGTTGATGGTTTTGCCGCCGGCTTCTTCGACGAGCAGCCGTCCGGCGGCGCAATCCCAGAGCTTGACGCGGCTCTCAAGGTAGGCGTCGTATCGTCCGGCGGCCACCCAGGCCATGTCGAGGGCGGCGGACCCGCTGCGGCGGATGTCGGCGCAGCGTTCGAACACTTCGCGGATGATGGTGAAGTTGGGGCCGGCCATTTCGCGGTGGTATGGCGACGTGCCTACGGCGATGAGCGCCATGCCCATGTCGGCGGTCATGCTGACGTGGATGGGTTTGCCGTTGAGGTGGGAGCCCTTGCCGCGTTCGGCGGTGAACATCTCATCGAGGTACGGCTGGTAGACGACGGCCTTCTCGCTGTTCGTACCGTTCATCAATGCCAGCGAGATGGCGCTGTGCTTGACGCCGTGGATGAGGTTGCTGGTGCCGTCGACGGGGTCGAGCACCCAGTAGACGCCGTTGAAGTCGACGTTCTGCTCACCGTTCTCCTCGCCGAGGAACTGGATGTCGGGGTAGCGTGCGGCCAGTTCGTCGTGGATGAACTGCTGGATGTCGGAGTCGACCTCCGAGACGAAGTCCCCCATGCCTTTGACGCGGATGCGGTGGGCGGCGACGGTGTCGAACATATATCGATGCGCGGCCTCGCGGACTATATCGGTCAATACGGTCATTTCGACTTGTGCGGCACCCGTCATCGCGTCCTCCATCGTTCGGCTACAATGCCTTTCGTAAAACTCACTTGTCTTAGTTATAGTCAGGATTCCCTTCATAGGCATGAATATGGAATAACAATGGCATAACAACAACACAATTCTCGGGACATGCGGACGCGAAACCGCATGCCCCGGGCATTGCCTCCCGATGCGGCACTTCTCGGTCGCGTCACTTCTTGGTGCGCTCGTAGGTGCCGGGGATGGAGTCGTCGGCGATGCCCTGGTTGACGATTATCCAGTCCTTCGGTCCGCTTTCGGATTCGCCGCGGTTGAGCAGCACCGATTGGACGCCGGTGCCGAAGGTGTCGTACGACGTGCCGGCCGGGTAGGCGGTGAATTTGCCGCAGGGGTCGAATCCGGCTTGGATGGCGTGGGTGCCGTCCACGGTCTTGAGCGCGCCGGCGTCGCATTGCAGCGTGTAGGTGCCGCCGCTGCCCTTTGCCGCCGAGGAGAACCGTCCGCTGAACTTCAGTTCCTTGCGTGGCGCCGTGGCGACGGAGTACTTGGAGTCGCTGAGGTCGGCGGCGTAGGTAGTGCCGCTGAACGTGCCGTCGGATTTCAACGTCATGAGGGAGTACAGGCTGCCGTCGCCGGAGGCGGCGAACGTGTATTCGGAGCCGGCGAGTTCGGCGAAGATCTTCTTCGACGCCGCGTCGGCGCCGGAGGAATCGGACGTGGAGCCCGTCGAATCGCCCGCGCCTTTGACGTCGGCGTCGGTCAGAGAATCCCAGTCGATGGTGTCGCCGCCTTCGCTGAGGTAGTACACGGTTCCGTCGGATGGCGCGGGCTTCATCTTCACGGTCTTGGCGGTTTTCCCGGCGTTCGGGTCGGCGGGCATGAACGGGTTGGGGTCGGATTGGCTGGCGTTGCTAATCTCGGTTTCGGACTTGTCGTAGAGCGACTTGTCGCGCACGACGATGAACGGCCGGCTGGTGTCGACGGCCTTCTGCTTCCTGGCCTTGGCGAGCGCGTCGGCGTCGAAGTATCCGGATGATTCCACGGCGTTGACGTCGGCGCCTACGGGGAAGTAGAGGTAGAAGGCGTCCATGCGGCGCACGAGTCCGGATGACGGGCTGGTCGAGCCGGTGACCTTGGTGCCGTTGACGCATGAGACGCCGGGGCTGTCGCCCATGGGTTCGCTGCCGCAGTAGAGGTCGCCCATGACGGAGGAGAGCGGGAAGAGTTCGAAGGTGCCGGTTTTGCCGTTGATGAGCAGTCCGGCGTTGGAGCTGTCGCTGGGTGGCATGCCGTAGCTTTGGTAGCTGCGTGATGCGGTGAGCATGCGGGACTGGCCGTCGTTGTCGGCGGCGTTGAAGAGGTAGCTGTATTCGCTGCCGCTGTTGAGTTTCTCCATGTCGAGCGTGATGCAGGTGGTGTTGTCGCTCTTGCAGTAGGTGCCGGTCATGAAGTCGCCGGGGTTGGCCATGACTTTTTGCCCGTCCATGGTTTTGGTGAACACGGTTGTGGTCTGGCTGGCGTCGATGCCGTAGTAGAGGGTCACGCTGTCGCCGGATTCGAGTGGCGTTCCGGGTGCCGGATTGGAGCCGGCGATTTTGCCGACGTATTGTTTGGATGAGAATTTCGGCTGTAATGTCACCGAATATCCTTTGGACTCCAGTGTTGATTTCGCCTGGTTTTTGTCGGTTCCGATGATGTCGTATCCGATGCCGTCGCCTTTGGTGGCGACGCCTACGCTGATGCCGGTTTTGGTGTCGACGACGGGCGCGCCGTCGTTGGGATAGGTGGCGATGACGGTGCCGGGCTTGGTTTTCGTGGTGTCGTTGACGACGACCTGCTTGTATCGCACGGGCACGTCCATGGTTTTGAGCGTGGCGACGATGTCGGTGGCGGTCTTGCCGACGGTGCCCTGCGGCACGCCCGGCCCCATGGATTCGTTGACGGTGACGGTCTGGCCGGCGCTGATGCGGTCGCCCGTCTTCACGCCGTCGAGGCCGGCGAACGTGCCGACGTCCTTGCCGGAGTAGACTTTCTTGACTTCGGTGGTGATGCCTTGGTCGTTGAGTTGTTGGGCGACGATGTTGGCGGTGAGCTTCTTGCCGTCGGCGGGTTTGATGGCGCTGACGTCGGGGATGGTCTTGGCACCCCAGAGTCCGGCGCGGTGGGTGAGGAACATGCCGCCGGTGGCGATGAGCGCGATGGCGACGACCGCCGCGATGGTGAGGATGATCTGTTTTTTGGTGAGCTTCTCCTGTGCGGTGGCAGGCTGTGCGGTGGCGGTGGGCTGCTGGGCGACGGCGGTTTGGGCGGTGGCGACCGCCGGCTGTGGCATGGGCGCATCGGTCTCGCCGGCCCCGTTGCGTTCCGCTGCGGTTCCCGGCTGTTCCGGCTGCGTATGCGGCACCCGGGAGAGTACGGTGGCGTCGTCGTCATCGTCGAGGTCCGCTCCGCCGGAGGCATCCGGTGCGGCCGCCGTCGGTTCGAAATCATCCAACGGCTTGCCGCACTTGGCGCAGAACCGCGCGCTTGCATCGTTCCTGGCGCCGCAATTCATACAGAACATGGTCCGCTCCCCTCCGCTCGCATTCGCTTCACCCAGTCTAGCCCTGTTGACCCACATCCACCCCACCTCAGCCGCCGGAGGCCGTCTCACGCAGGCCGTGTGGGAAGGTGTCATCTCTCCCCCACCCGGCTTCGCCGGGAGCCCCCTCGTCAGAGGGGGCCAAGGCATGGCCGCCGTCAGCCGGACTGGGGATGGTCCGTCACCCGCGGTTGCCGAACCGTCACCCCAAGCGAACTTCCCCTCTTTCGCCATCCTGAGCGAGCGGCTTCCCCTTTTGTCATCCTGAGCGAGCGTAGCGAGTCGAAGGATCTTGTTCGCGACATAAGATCCTTCGACTCCGGACTACGCCCGCCGCTCAGGATGACAGGTGAAAAAGGTATCCGTCACCCACTCACCCCGCGCCTCGTCACGCACCCTGCGCCCTGTCACGCACAGCAGCTACCGCCGGTATCCCCACGCTTCGGGATCGCGCTCGTAGACGCCGTAGTCATTCTCGCCGCCGTTCTGATTGACGATCGTCCAGTATTTCAGCGGATCCGAATCCGCATACCCGTGAATCAGCCTGTAGTTCTCGCCTTGACTGCCGAGCACGCTTATCGCCGACCCGGCCGGGTACGCGCCGAACTTGTCGCAATGCTGGAAGCCGAGTTTCGACCGGTCACCTTCCGTGGTGAACGAATCGGCCTTGCACTGCAACGTATACGATCCGTCGGCGTTCTTGGTCGCCGATTCGAATCTGCCGCTGAACCCGACGTGGATGCGCGGCGCGGTCGCGTTGGACAAATCCGGCCTGTTGGCGTTGGCGGTGCTTTGGAACCCGCTGAATGATCCGTCGGATTTCACGGTCATGTAGTCCATGACGCTGCCGTCGCCGCTGGCTGCAAACGTGTAGTTTCCGGCCAACGTGGCGAACGCCTGCTTCGACGCAGCATCCGCGGAATCACCGCCGGCCGATTTCGACGCCGCCCCACCGGACTTCGCATCTCCACCGGACGCGCCCCCGTCCGACGCATCCCCACCGGACGCGGCAGTCTTGCTCGGCGCCACGCTCATGGTCTGCAACGAATCCCAATTCACGTTCGCGAACGCGCCGTCGACGAGGTAGTACACGTTCTTCGCATTGGGCGCCTCCTGGAACTTCGCCATGTCCGGCCCCGGCACGAACGGATTGGTGTTCGCGGTCATGCCGTCGTACGCCGCCATCGACGAATACCGGGAATTATCCCGACGAATCAGATACACGCGGCTGGAGTCGGGCTGGTAGCTGGACGATTGGCCAAAGTATCCTTGCTTTTTCAACGCGTCCAGATCGGCACCCACCGGCATGACGACGAAGAATTCCCGGGGCTCGTATTTCAGTTCGCTCAGATCGACGGAGCCGCTCCCCGAGATGGTCTCGATCTGCCCGTCGCGGCAGGTCACGGGACCATCGCCGACGAATGCGTTGCTTCCACAGCGGGGCAGGCCGAACCCGGCGAACAGCTCCATGGCGCCGGTGTCGCCTTCGATGAGGAAGTCCTTCATGTAGTCGGATGCACCGCCGGGGTTGGGTACGCATCCCGACGAGTCCTGCGAGTATGCGCACAGTGACAGACCATCCCAGACCTTGGAATAGAAGCCGCCGCTGGAATTGCTGTATCCGCCGGACGCCGGCTGGTCGGCGAGCCGCAGCGTGTACGGCTTGCTGTCGGTGGCGTCGGGCTTCAACGTCACGCAATCGCCGCCGTCGGTGCAGTATTTGCCGGCCAACGCGAGGGTGTTGGTCATCGCCGTCCGTCTGTCGTCGGAGAGGGTGTCGCCGAGTACTTCGTTCTTTTTGCTGGCGTCGACGCCGTAGTCCAGCGTGACCGTGGCCCCGGCGATGCGTGACATACCGGGGGCAGGACTCGAGTCGACGACCTTGCCGAGATATTGCTTCGACGAGAACACGGGCTGCAGGAAGACGACGTAGCCTTCGGATTCCAGCTTTTTCTTGGCCTGGTCCTTGTCCATGCCGACCATGTCGTATCCGACGCTGACGTCGTCGCCGGCCTTTGCGGCCACGCCGACCTGGATGCCGTCGGTCTTGCTCGCCACCGGCGCGCCGTCGGCCGGCGACGTGGCAAGAACCGTGCCTTCAGGGTATTTCGTCGTGTCCGTGACCGGCATCCGCCGGAACGTGACGGGCACGTTCATGGATTTGAGCAGGGTGACGATGTCGGCGGCCTTGCGTCCGGTCGTGCCTTTGGGAACGCCCGGCCCCATCGATTCGTTGATGGTGACGGTCTGGCCGGGTCGGATGGTGTCGCCGGCCTTCACGCCGTCGTATCCGGTGAATGCGCCGACATCACGGCCGGAGTAGATTTTGTTGATTTTCGTAGTGATGCCGCGGCTTTTGAGTTTGTCGGCGACGATGTTCGCCGTGAGTTTCTCGCCTTTGGAGGCAGATTGCAGTTCGTTGGCCGCCGGCAGGGTGCGGTCGCCCCACATGCCGGCGCTATGCGTGATGAACAGACCGGATACGAGTACCACAACGGCCGCGACGACCGCCGCGACCACGACGATGAGTCTGCGACGGCGGTTGACCGGGACGGCAGCCGTTGCGGCCACGGACGAGGTCGCAGACGAGGTTGCGGCTGGCACGTCGGACGGGACGCCGACGGGAAGCGGCACCGACAACGGGCCGGACGGCACCGGCGTCGGGGACGCGGCACCTGCCGCGCCGTCAGCTCCGGGGAACGATGTTCCCTCGGCCGGCACCGGCTGGCCGCATTGCCCGCAGAACCGCTCCCCCTCGTTGATCTTCGCGCCGCAGTTGTCGCAGAACATGCCCAGCCCCTCTCCTCCGCCGTTGCCTCCCAGCATAATTCCCCCGGATGTACCGCGTCAATCAGAGGGGTTGGGCCGGCCGTCGATGCCGTCATCCTCTCCGGAGCGCGTTTCAAGCTCATGGAACGTGGCCCGCAGATGCCGCAGCTCCTGCTCGATTTCGTCGATGCGCTGCACCTGCCGCGCAATCAATGCGTCAAACGCATCCTCATTCCGAACCGTGTCATCCGCGTCATCGCCCACACCCGGCTTGGAGATGTCCTCAGCGTGGGACGACTTCGCCTTGCGGGCTCGACCGGACGAACGCCGGCTTCCTGCCTCCGCACCGCCGGTCCCGTGCCCGGTGGAGGCGGCGAATCCCGCCCCTCCCCCATCGGCATCGCCATCATCGGCTTCGGCGTCGTCCGGAGATAGGCCGTATCCTTCCTTCTTCCACCGTGCTATGCATCGTTCGATTCGCTTGTATCCGATGATCGAGGAGTCCAGTCCAGCCTCCCGGAAGATCACGGCGGGGGATTCGCCATGGAAATACCGTTCCATGCATCGGTTCTTGAATTCCTCGGTATAGCGGATACGGTTGCTCGACACTTTCTTGACCGCACGCAACGATCTCAGGTATACGGCCTTCCCATCGCTTAATTCCGGCATTGAAGCCATTTCGTCCCCTTCACGCATTACCGCCGGCGAGGTCATTCCCGTCGGCCGCCGCCAATTGACGTCCGTTTTTCCATCGATAACAATCCGTTGTAGAGAATGTACCCCCACCAGAAAGAATTTACCCCCATTTGTCAGGAATTGTTATATTTTCGATGTTCATCGGACGTTTAGCCCATGTTCACCCCCAGCAACCCGATGAAGCGCGGCACGCTGCGAACCCATGACTATTGGGGGTTTTACTCTCCGACAACCCCCGGTCAATCATTTTGGCATATATTCGTCAGGTATTTCTCCAGCCGCGAAATACGACCCTTTTCGTTCAGGTCGGCGTCCGTTCAGGCCGGCATCAGAGCGCGGCTTTCAGCTTGGCGATTGCAAAGTCGGCGCCTTCGCCCTGCGAACCGTCGGAGAAGTAGCTGCGATGCCCTTCCTGCTCGCCGCTGGTCTGACACACCAGGTCGTCGCCGGCGCAAAAATCCACGATCCGGCTTTCGTACGCCTTCAATGCGTCCGGGTCGCGCGGCGAAAGCGACCCGTTCGTCGCCTTGTCGAACGTGCCGCGATTGTACGCCGCCTTGCCGTTGAACCGCGGGTCGCCGTACATCACCGCGGCCACGATATTACGCCCGGCCGCACCGGTGAGTACGTCCTGATTGCCGCTGACGTCCAGCCGCCGCTTCGGCGCGGACATCGCGTCGCCGACCACGACCGCACCCTGCGAGAACCCGAGCAGCACGGTCCTCTGCCGCGGGCACTGCTGCGCCTGCCCATTGAGCATCGCCACCAGCCGTCCAACGCCGGCGTCCACGCTGTCCACATCGAACGTGGCCGGATAATCCAACGACGTGACCTGCACCCGGCCGGCGAACGCGGCCGCGATCTGCTTGGCGACGGGATTGAGCAGGCCGTCGTTCGCGTTCTCGTTCGTGCCGCGCGCCATGACCACGCGCACATCCTGACCGGAACACCCCGACCTACCCCAATCGCGATGCGACGACGTCGGGGAGGCCGACGACGAGCTGCTTGGCGAGGAGCCGGACGCGTCCGACGCGGCACCGCCGCCGGACGCCGACGCACCCGTGGACGCCGACGCGGACCCGCTCCCATCGACGCCCGCCGAACCGCACGCCCCCAACGTCGTCATCGCCACCAGAATCGCGATGGCGGCGAACATCACCATCATGTTGTGCAGCGCACGCACGATCCGCGGATTCCTTCCCATCGCACACTCCTTTTTCGCGTTCCCCATTTATATCACCCCAACACCTTCCGTCCCACGCAGGCCGCACGCAGCCGATCAGCCCCTCACCAAACGGCAACAATCCGATAACAACGATTGCGAAACCGTAACGGTTTTCGTCGTTGTTATCAACGCATCATTGCGTAATCACCACACAACGTAACGTCCCCCGCCTGGCGTCGAATCCCTTCAACCCCAACAATTACAAGGCATTTGTCGTCTTCATATCAGACGCCGTCCGCCCGCATGCCACCGGGTTTCGCGACTCCATCACATCGGATTTTTGTTATCTTTCGGTATTGACACCGTTTTCTCATCTCTCTATCATGATTGCTTGCGTTAGCGTTCACACAAGGGTTGCGCACGCAAGGAATTCCGTTGTTCTGTTGTGTGCCATGATGTGTCGGCCTTTATGTGAAAGCGATTTCATTTTACGGGAAAGAGGAAGTAATGAGCAGCGCCATTACCACCAGCTTCAAGGAGAAACTGGGACTCAAAGACTATGTCGCCTACGGCTTCGGCGATATGGCCATCAACTTCACGTTCGGCTCACTGGGCATGTTCGTGGTCTACTTCTACACCGACATCGTCGGCATCTCCGCCGCCGCGGTCGGCACGCTGATGCTGATCTCGCGTTCGTTCGACGGCATCATCGACGTCTGCGTCGGCACACTCGTCGACAAGACCCACTCCCGCTGGGGCAAGGCCCGTCCGTGGCTGCTGTTCGGCGCCATCCCGTTCGGCATCCTCACCGTCACGCTGTTCGCCGTGCCGCAGAACGCCTCCGACACCGTGAAGATCATCTACATCTTCATCTCCTACAACCTCCTCATGATCGCGTTCTCGTCGATGGCCATCCCGTATGGCACGCTGAACTCGCTGGTCACGCAGGATCAGGGCCAGCGCGAGAAGCTCAACCTCTCCCGTATGTTCCTCGCCCAGTGCGGCATCCTCATCATCACCAACGCCACCATGCCGCTGGTCAACGCCTTCGGCGGCGGCCAGATGGGCTGGGTGCTCGCCTACGCCGTGCTCTCCGTCATCGCCTGCCTCCTGTTCTGGGTCGTGTTCGGCACGCAGAAGGAGCGTGTGAAGATCGCCAAGGGCACCAAGAAGAAGAGCCAGTACCCGTTCAAGGTCGAAGTCAAGGCCTGGCTGAAGAACAAGTACTGGTTCATGGCCTTCGGCTTCCTCGCGTTCTTCCACGTCGCCTACTCCCTCACCCAGGGCTCGCTCGTCTACTACGCCAAGTACTACCTGCACCAGCCCGACGCGGTCGGCGTGCTCACCCTCGCCTACCTGCTGCCCGCCATGGTCGGCATCCTCGCCTGCACCAAGCTGTTCCCGAAGTTCGGCAAGACCAAGGTCGTCATCTTCTGCCTGGTCGTCTCGATCATCGCCTACCTCCTGCCGCTGTTCGCCAAGGAAAGCTACAGCTTCATCGTGTTCACCCAGGTCGTGAAGGGCATCGTGTACGGCCCGATCCTCGGCTCCATCTGGGCGTTCTTCCCCGACACCATCGAGTACGGCTACTGGAAGACCAAGATCCGCGTTGAGGGTCTGCTCTACTCCGGCGGCTCGCTCGGCCAGAAGATCGGCCTGGGCATCGGAACCGCCATGGTCGGCTGGGTGCTCGCCGCGGGCGGCTACGACGGCGCCAAGGCCGTGCAGTCCGCCGGCGCCATGGGTGCCATCGACATGATCTACGTGTGGCTGCCGATCATCTTCTTCGTGGTCTGCATCGTGCTCATGGCCATGTACCGCATCGACAAGATCTTCCCGAAGATCATGAGCGACCTGGCCGAATGGAAGGTCAACGGAGCCCCGGCCCCCGACGCCGAGTTCCAGAAGCTCCTCGACGAGGCCGACGCCAAGACCGGCGACAAGTAAGGACCTCCGCCAATAAGGCCTTCACTCTCCGGTGCGGCGATTCGGCGGTCATCGACCTCTGGATCGCCGCACCGAAATTACATACTCGCGAAACGGCTGGTGAATCGATATCGCACGATTCACCAGCCGTTTCGTATTTCGCTTCGATTCCACTTCGATTCCGCCGGCCGTTCATCCGCCGGGCTCATGGCGCTCGTGACATCGTCGCGATGGATTACCCCGCAATTCCGCCCCATATGCCGCGCAATCCACGGAAATCGTCGTTCTCTTGATGGATTACGCTGCAAAAATCCGAATTCGCGGTCCGGTCCATCGCAATATCGGCAACGCTTCCACAAGACCCTTGGAATCATGCGGTTTTCATATCGCGACAACTCCCACGATGATGGACTACGCTGCATTTTCGGTTAAAAACGTCGTAATCCATGGGCAAACGCCGTTTAACGATGGATTACGACGCATTCCCCGCGATGTGCAACGCAATCCATTACGGCAGGCCGATCGAAACAGAAGACACGGCCCACCGAGAACGCACTTCTCTTCGGAAACGGCGACGTGTATCCGATACTCAACGCAGCCGTCAAGCGAATCCTGACGCGATTCCAATACGTTCGGCAATGTTCCATAATGGTTCCAAAAGACCGCGAACATCCCCGAAAAACCAAAAGGACCGTTGGAATTCCAACGGTCCCGGATGGAGCGGACGACGGGAGTCGAACCCGCCTCTAAAGCTTGGGAAGCTTTCATTCTACCGATGAACTACGTCCGCAGAATCGTGCATTTTGCACGAAATATCAGTCTAGCACATTGCCGTGGGGAAACGCCATCGGCGACGAACAGTGGTATCGACGATGCGCCGGCACCGACGGCACCGGCATCGCCGTCCGACACCAACACCAACAGCGACAGCGGCACCAGCAGCGGACGGCGCTACCGCATCGAAATGCGCTGGCCGGGCACGGCACCGGCCTGCCGCAGTTCGTAGCTCATCTGCATGAGTCGTTGGATGCGCTCCTCGGTCGGCGGATGCGTGGAGAACAGACGGCTGAACCCGCGGGCGGAGAACGGGTTGGCGATCATCAACGCGGAGACGCTTTGCGTGCCGGCGGTCTGCCGCATCGGCGCCATCGGGATGCCGGATTCGATTTTGCTGAGCGCGGAGGCGAGCGCCTCGGGGTCGCCGGTGAGCCGGCTGCCGTCCTCGTCGGCGTCGAATTCGCGGGTGCGGCTGATGGCCATCTGGATGAGCGAGGCACCGATCGGGGCGAGAATCATGCTGACCAAGACGCCGATGAGGCCGCCGCCGCGGTTGTCCTCGTCATCGCTGCTGCCGCCGCCGAAGTACATGAGCGAATAGCCGAGGTAGGTGATGACGGTGGACATGGCCGAGGCGATGGCGCCGGTGAGGATGTCGTGATTGTAGACGTGCATGAGCTCATGGCCGAGGACGCCGCGGATTTCACGCTCGTTGAGCAGCTGGAGGATGCCTTGCGTACAGCAGACGGCCGCATGGCGTTCGTTGCGTCCTGTGGCGAAGGCGTTGGGCGACATCGTGGGCGCGATGTAGATGCGCGGCATGGGCTTGCCGGCGCGGGCGGAGAGTTCGCGGACGATGCGGTACAGCGCGGGCGCCTCCTGCTCGGAGACCTGGCGCGCGCCCATCGACGCGATGGCGAGTTTGTCGGAGAACCAGTACGAGATGAACGTGGTGCCCAGACCGATGCAGATGTAGATGCCGAGCGTTCCCCGGCTGCCGCCGGTGAGCCACCATATGAGCATGATGATCGCCCACATGAGCGCAAACAACAGTGTGGTCTTCAGCCCGTTGAAGTGACCACGCACGCGTATTTCTCGGTCCATGAGACCAAACGTAACTATGGAGACTGGATATTTGCTGAATATTCGTTGTTAACGCTGCGCATACGTGCGAAACGCCGACGTTCACAACGAAAACGCGAGTTGTGGGTGTTTGTTTTTTAGAGATTGCCGGTCCGCTGTTGAAAAATCAACGGTTTGGGTACGCGGCAGCGCCGATGCCGCAAACCGAACACCCACAACTCGACATTTGCGTTCATTCGCCGGCCGAAAACGGCCGGAGATAGTGTCGTGCGGTCTCGGCGAGCTCGTCACGCAGGTGACGCAACGGTTCGCGGGTGTCGTTGACGCGGGTGAGGATGCCGATCTGGCGATTGGCGTCGACGTCGCGCAGGGTGCAGGCCACGAGATCGTCCTGCACGTGGATCTTGGTGTCGAGCGTGGGCACGATGGAGACGCCCATGCCCATTTCGACGAGGTTCTGCGTGGCCCAGTAATCATCGGTGGAGTGGCGGATGTCGGGCTGGAAGCCGGCGCGGGCGGCGAGCTTGAACAGGTTCGCGCGGCAGGTGGCGCAGCCGGCGATCCATGCCTCATCGCACGCGGCGGTGAGATCGACCGGTTCATGGTTCTGCTCGTACGCCTTGCCGATGGCGCTGGATCGGCGGACCAGAAGCCGCAACGGATCGGCACCGAGTGGCTCGAATCGCAGGGAGTCGTCGATGCGGAGGAAATGCGGGAGCGTGTCGTAGCGGAAGATGACGGCGGCGTCGGCCTCGCCGCTGGTCACCTGTTCCACGGCTTCCGGCGGCTCCATCTGCGCGAGGCTGATTTCGAGACGTCGCGTGGCGTGGTCGCCGTTCGCGGCCGCCCCCGGTTCGCCGTCGGCGGCGGATCCGTCGGCGCGCATGGCCTTTTCGTTGGCGATGCTCAGGCGGACCACCGTCTTCGCCACGATGGTCGAGCAGATGGATGGCGGCGCGACGATGCGCAGGTGCGCGAAGCTGCCGCGGCGATAGTCCTCGAGCTGGCGTTGGGCCTGGACGAGTTCGTCGGCCATGGCGCCGCCGTGCCGGGCGAGCATGGCGCCGGCCGGCGTGAGCTCGACGCCGCGCGCGGTGCGGGTGACGAGCTGCATGCCGCATTGGGATTCAAGCTTCTTGATTTGCTGGCTGATGGCCGGCTGACTCCAGCCAAGCGTCTTGGCGGCGGCGGAGAACGAACCACAGCGTTCGATCTGCCATAGGGTCACCAGCATCTGCGGATTGAGTTCAGCCATGGTTTCCAGTGTAGCCGCCGGCGTCACGACGGCGGGTGCGTGACCGGGCGCGCGGACGTGACACGGTGCACGTGCACCCGGTCACGCCGCTACGCAAACCTTGCAATCGCAACGTTTGTACAGCCCCGTGACCGGGTGCGCCCGCGCCCGGTCACAAAAACCCGCGCCCAGTCACACGCGCCCGCGCCCGGTCACGCCGCAACGCGCCCATCAGCGTCTCACTCGCCGGCGGCGAGCTCACGCATCTGCTCGGGCTCGATGACCTTCTTGTGTTCGCGGCCCTCCTTCGCGCCCTCGGCGCGCTCGAACTTGTCGATGCGCTTCCATCCGGCGAAGTCGATAGGCTTGATACCCTTGCCGGCGAGCAGCTCGTCGATCGACCCGGGGTTGCGGTCCTTGGCGAACAGGCCGTGCTCCGGGGCTGCGGCGAAGTCCTCGAGCATGTGGTTCACGATCATCAGCGCGTCGGACTTGGTCGAACCGATCAGGCCGACCGGACCACGCTTGGCCCAACCGGTGGCGTACAGGCGCGGACGCACCTCGCCCCCGTCGGCCTCGGTCGTGATGCGCCCGTCGCCGTTGGCGTTGGCCAGATGCGCGCCCTTCTCGTCGTAGGCGATGCCCGGCGCCTCGGCCGGCTTGTAGCCGATGGCGTGGTACACGGCCTCGACCGGGTAGTCCACGAATTCGCCGGTGCGATGCATCTTGCCGTCGGCGCCGGTCTCGGTCACCTCCACGCGGATGCCCGTCACCTTGCCGTCCTTGCCAAGCACCTCGGTGGGCGCGGAGTTGAAGTGGATGTAGTACTTGCGGTCGGCGGGGTTGCCCTCGTAATCCACGTCGCCGTCGTCTTCCATGTCCTCGGCCATCTCGCGGATGGTGAACAGCTCCTCGACCATCTGGCGGGCGAGCTTGTCCTTGCCGGCCACCTCGATGGTCTCGTCGTCGAGGTCGAAGTCGTCCTCGTTGATGATGAGCTGCACGCCGGGCAGCTTCTCCATCTCGCGCAGCTCCTGCACCGAGAACTTGGCCTGGGCCACGCCGCGGCGGATGAACAGGTGCAGCACGCGCGCCTTGTTGCCCTTGATGCCCTCGTACACGTTGTCGGGGATGTCGGTCTTGGCCTTGAGGTCGTCGGCGTTGCGCATGAGCTCGCGCGCCACGTCCATGGCCACGTTGCCACCACCGATCACAGCCACGTTCTCGGCCTCCAGCGGCCACGTGCGGGCGCCGGTCGGATAGCCGTCGTACCATTCCACGAACTTGGCGGCGCCGTACACGCCGTCGAGGTCGGAGCCGGGCAGGCCGAGCGGCTTGTCCTTCACGGCGCCGGTGGCGAACAGCACGGCGTCGTAGCGTTCGAGCAGTTCGTCGAGCGTCACGTCCTTGCCGAACTCCACGTCGCAGTACAGGTGGATGTTCGGGTTGTCGAGCGTCTTCTCCAGCGCGCCGGCGATGAACTTGATGGACGGATGGTCGGGGGCCACGCCGTAGCGGACCAGGCCGAACGGCACGGGCAGCTTCTCGAACAGGTCGATGCGCGCGGTGGCGGGCAGTCCCAGCTCCTCGCTGCGCTTGGCGAGCTGCTTGAGCAGGATGTCGGAGGAATATACGCCGGCCGGACCGGATCCGATCACGGCAATACGAAGTTCGTTAGTATCAGTCACGCATTACAGCGTAACGCATTTGCCGCCTACGGAACAGAGGGATTCACGAGGAAATGACATTCGTCGCAGACCAGCCCTCATTAACCACGTTGACCATTCGTGGTCATATCATGTTCACCGATTGCACGCCCGGCGCATAGCCGCCGTGCACGACGATGTCGATATCGACAATCGACGGATATCGATATCAGATATCGCATGGACATATACCGACATATATAAAAGGACATGTCATGACTGAGAAGAAGGAAGAGGCGACGTCCGCGTCCAAGGCGCCCGACGACGCCAACGGCCGCGTCGTCACGCACGACAAGAGCGACGCCGGCTACGCGAAGGACCTCAAGCCCCGTCACATCCAGATGATCGCCATCGGCGGTTCGATCGGCACCGGCCTGTTCCTCGGCGCCGGCGGCCGCCTGTCGCAGGGCGGCGCCGGCCTGACGATCGCCTACGCGATCTGCGGCGTCTTCGCGTTCCTCATGGTGCGCGCGCTCGGCGAGCTCGCCATCCGCCGCCCGTCCTCCGGCGCGTTCGTCTCCTACGCCCGCGAGTTCCTCGGCGAGAAGGGCGCCTACGTGACCGGCTGGATGTTCTTCCTCGACTGGTCCACCACGGTGATGGCCGACATCACCGCCGTCGCCGTGTACTTCCACTATTGGAAGGCGTTCGAGGTGATCCCCCAGTGGGTGCTCGCCCTCGCCGCGCTGGCGCTGGTGTTCGTCCTCAACATGATGAGCGTGAAGATGTTCGGCGAGGCCGAGTTCTGGTTCGCCGCCATCAAGGTGTTCACCATCATCGCGTTCATGGTCATCGCCATCTGGGCCATCGTCACGGGCGCCCCGGTCGCCGACACGCACGCCGGCATAGCCAACATCACCGAACACGGCGGCTTCTTCCCGATGGGCATCGCCCCCGTGTTCGCCCTCACGCTGGGCGTCGTCTTCGCGTTCGGCGGCACCGAGATGGTCGGCGTCGCGGCCGGCGAGGCCAAGGAGGCCAAGCAGGTCCTGCCGAAGGCCATCAACTCGATGATCATCCGCATCTTCGTGTTCTACGTCGGCTCCGTCATCCTCATGGCGCTCGTGCTGCCGTACACCGCGTACTCGTCGAACGAGTCGCCGTTCGTCACGTTCTTCTCCGGCATCGGCATCCCGCACGCCGGCGACGTCATCCAGGTGGTCGTGCTCACCGCCGCCCTCTCGTCGCTGAACGCCGGCCTGTACGCCACGGGCCGTACGCTGCGTTCGATGGCCGTGGCCGGTTCGGGACCGAAGTTCGCCGCGCGCATGAACAAGCACCATATTCCGTACGGCGGCATCATCATCACGTCGGCCCTCGGCCTGATCGGCGTGGTCCTCAACGCCGTGCTGCCGGCCGATGCGTTCGAGATCATCATGAACCTGGCCGGCATCGGCATCGCCGGCACGTGGGCCGCCATTCTCGTCACCCATCTGGCGTTCCTCAAGAAGGTCAAGGCCGGCGAGGAGACGCGTCCCGAATACCGCATGCCCGGCGCGCCGTACACGAACTACGTTTCGCTGCTGTTCTTCGCCATCGTCGTGATCTCCAATCTGACGAGCGTGTCCGGCCGTTGGACGCTCGCGCTGTTCGTGGTCGTCATCATCGCGATGGTCATCGGATGGTATTACGTGCGCGGCCGCATCGACGGCAATCTCATGGACGAGATGCTCGACACCGACGAGAACTGACCGACGTAACTGACTCACGTAAGGAATCGTACGATGCGCATTCATATCACGTATACCGGCGGCACGATCGGCATGGTCGATTCGCCGCATGGGCTCGTCCCCGGCGCCGACATGCGCGGCTGGCTGTACGGCTTGGTCGACGGCACGCAGATCGCGGCCGACCAGGTCTCGTTCACCGAGCTCGATCCGCTCATCGACTCGTCGTGCGCCACGCCGGAGAACTGGCAGGCCATCGTCGACGACCTGCGTTCGCATCATGACGACGCCGACGCGTTCATCATCCTGCACGGCACCGATACGATGAGCTATTCGTCGGCCGCCGTCTCGTACGCGCTGACGGATTTCGGCAAGCCCGTCGTGTTCACCGGCTCGCAGTATCCGCTCGGCATGGTCGAGACCGATGCGACGGCCAACGTGACCGGCGCGTTGAACGCCGTGTTGAGCGGCCGCGCGCATGGCGTCTCGCTGTTCTTCGGGCACCATCTCATCGCGGGCAACCGGGTGAGCAAGGTGTCGTCGTGGGCGTTCGAGGGATTCGCGGCGCCGTCGGTCGGCCTGCTCGCGCAGACGGGCGCGCCGTGGCATTGGGAACCGTATTCGGCCGACGGCTGCGGTTGGGCCGACCCGAAGCCGTATACGCGGCATGACGTGGCGGTCATCGACATGGCGCCGGGCATCACGGCGGCCCGGCTGGAGGCCATGTTCACGCCGCGGCCCGAGGCCGTGCTGGTGCGCGCGTATGGCGTGGGCAACGTGCCGGCCGACGAGCCGGGCCTGACCGACGTGTTCGCGCGGCTGCTCGACGAGGGGATTCCCGTGGTGGTGGCGTCGCAGTGCCAGCAGGCGACCGTGCTGCTCGGCCATTACGAGGCCGGCGACGCCATCGCCCGCGCAGGCGCGATCGGCACCGGCGACATGACGCTCGAGGCCGCGTACGCCAAGATCGTGTTCCTGCTGTCGCAGGGACTGCGCGGAAGTGACCTCGCCGCGTGGATTCCGAAGCCCATCGCCGGCGAGATCACGGCGGCGTAACGGCGGCGGCCGGTTCCCCGGTTCCCGGATTCCCGGGTTCCAGCGGCAGGTTCCAGCTTGCGGCCGCGGTTCCCATCCGTCGCCGATTCCCGACGAAAGGGAACCGCAACGCCTCCCTCGGTTCCCTTTCGTCGCCAACTCACAACCGATGGGAACCGTGACAGCTCTCCGGCTCCTTTATGTCGCACACCTCGCAACGGATGGGAATCGCAGCACTTCTCCGGTTCCCATCCGTTATCCACACCACAACGAACAGGAACCCGCCATGTCCTGCGGTTCCTGTTCGTCGCTGATTCGCAACGGGCACTATGCATGTTTCGCGATCGTAGGCTAGTGGAGACGTTTGCTACGCTTTGCGAGCAGACGTCGGAACGGCGGCCGAACGGCCTTGGGTGTATCGCGAAACATGCATAGGCATCTGCTCAGCAGAGCCGTCACTCCCGGTCGATGAGCGCCGTCAGCGCCCAGAGGATGCTGACCACGTCGATGGCCTCCTGCATGAACGCGCCGACGACCACGGGAATCAGGTTGAACGCGGCCGCCATCATGCCTGCCAACGCCAGTCCGAGGCCGAGCAGCACCGCCTGCATCATCACGCGCTTGGTGCGTCGTGCGATGGTGATGGCGTTCGGCACGGCGGCGATGTCGTCGTTCATGATGACCACCTGCGCGGACTGCGACGCGGCCGTGCTGGTGCCGTCGGTGATGGCCATGCCGATGTCGGCGACGGCCAGTACGGGCGCGTCGTTCACGCCGTCGCCGACCATCATGGTCACGGATTTCGTGGTGGATTCGCCGACGAACCGCTGCAATGCGCGGTCCCACCACGGTTGGACGCGCGGCTGCTCCGCGGCGGCCTCGCGGACGGCCGCGACCTTGCCTTCGGGGAACAGTTCGGACCTGACGTCGTCGATGCCGACTTCAGCGGCGATGACATCCGCCGATGCGGCCTTGTCCCCGGTGAGCATGGAAAGACGGCCGATACCCAGCGAGCGCAGTCGTTCCAACGATATCTTGGTGTTGGCTCGCGGCACGTCCTTGAGGACGATGCGTGCGACGAGACGGCCGTCGACGGCCACGTAGGTGGCCATCTCGTCGGGCGCGAGGTCGGCGAAGTGGTCGGAGGGGAAGAGTGCGTCGCGCATGGCATGGCGTCGCGCACGAGCCGCGGCAGCACGCGCGCGCGTGACATCGACGGGTGCCGTGGCACGGACCGTTCTACGGAAGCCATCGCCGCCGTCGGCATCCACGGTGGTGACCGGGTGCGAGATGCCGCCGGACGCCGCCACCGAGCGGAATCCGCTTCCGTCGCCCGCCTTCACGTCCGCCGTCTTCGCCCCGGGCAGCACGGCGAACTGGGCTGCGATCGCGCCCATGCCGCGCATGCCGGCGGTCACAAAACCGAACCGGCCCACGCGCACGACGTGGCCGTTGACTTCGCCCCTTACGCCGTTGCCGGCGTCCTCCTCGATGTGCCTGACGACCGGATACGTCCGCCCATGACCAGGACGGCCGTTCTCGGGGCAATCGCGCTGGCCGGCACCGTACCGCGCATGCAGGCGTTCCACGGCGGCGACTCCGGCCTTGGCGATGCCTTTGGCAAGGATGTGCACCGAATAACTCTCCACCACGCCGGCGAACATGAGGATATGGTCCTCGTTGAGTGCCGCGGCAGGGGATTGCGGCTGTGAGGCCGACGACGGCACGGTCACCACGCCGACCGGCTTGTCCACGCGCACGACCTGCGGCTTCTTGACGGTCAGCGTGCCGGTCTTGTCGAAGAAGATGTGCGAGACGCGGCCGAGGTTCTCCAGAACCTCCTGCGCCTTGATGAGGATGCCGGCCTTGGCGAGCCGTCCGGTGCCGGCCATGTAGGCCACGGGGGCGGCGATGAGCAGCGGGCATGGCGTGGCGAGCACGAGCACCTGCGCGAATCTCGTGGGTATGCCGGAGATGATCCATGCGGCGCACGCGATGATGAACGAGACCACGGTGAACGGCACTGCCAGCAGGTCGGCGGTCTTCACCACCGTGGCGCGCGAGTTCTGCGCCGACCGCACGAGTTCGAGGATGCGTTGGTATTGCGAGTCGCGCGACAGCTCGGTGGCGCGCATGGTGAGCATGGTGGCGCCGTTGACCGCTCCCGACATCACGCGGGCCCCGGCGAACACTTCGCGCGGCATCGGTTCGCCGTTGATGTTCGAAAGGTCGAGTGTGGCGGAACCGCTGAGCAGTTCGCCGTCGACGGGCACGGTCTCGCCGGGAAGCACCTGGAGCACGTCGCCGCGCCGTACCTGGTCTATCGGTACCGTCCGCAGATGCGACGCCGGGGCGGACGCCGGAGCAGGAGCCGACACGGCAGCGGAAGCCTCGGCATCTTCCGCTCCCGTCGTCTCACCGTCGTGCCGAACGCCGACGCCCGGCAGATCCACCACGTGCGCGATCCGCGGCGCCGCCTCCATGAGCGCGGTCAGGCTTCCTTCGGCCTTGGACTGCGCGTATTCCTCGATGGCCTCGCCGGAGCTGATCATCAGTACCACGGCCCAGCTGGCCCAGTACTCCTGCACGGCCACCGTCGAGAGGATCGCCACGACGGCCAGCACGTCCACGCCCACGTGACCGTGCCGGATGTCGTCGATCATGCCACGCAACGTGTCGATGACGGTGTAGGTCACCAATACGATGATGACCCACTGGCCTATGCTCGGGTCCACCGTCCAGAACGGACGTTCCCACGGTCGGTAATCCCAGAGTCCGGCCACGGCGAATGCGGACAATATGGTTATCGGCAACAACGGCACCTGCCGGCAGATGCGACCGCACGCTCGCACGGCGCGGACGACGATGTTGGGCCTAGGTTTTCCGATGGCTGTGCTCATCAGATGCTCCTTACGCTGGTTGTGTAGGGGGCCGACGTCAGTGTCGCACCCACACCCAGCCGGGGGCGTATGCGCGGGAATTCCGCGATATGCCGTGCACCGATACTGTTATCGATAATGTCGATGAGCATCGAATCGGGTAGGGACGTGACTGCGCGCTGTCGGCGCTGCAATAATAACGCCTTGTTAACCCACCCCGACGTCCGGCCGTGGGCGGGCCCCGGCCATCGTCGTGATACACGGCGTAAAGATTCGGTATTCAGTTATTTCGGTACACACCATACCAGCGGCCGCCCGACGGACACGCCGCCGACCACCATTGAGCCGGCACCTCGGCTCATTGCTCAGCAAACGGCGGCTTCTGGGGCGATTGCCTGCCATGCCGGATACCTATCTCGAACTTCTGGTGTTCGATATCACGGTATTGCAGGTATCGGCGTTGAAATTGCAACGGCTCTACTTCGTTTTCGTGAAAATGTCACCCCAGAAGTCGCAGATAGCTGTGGGCGCGCCAATTCATCGCCCCAGAACTTGCAGTTTGCAGACGAATCGCTCCTCGTACAACCACAACGGGCCGTGACATCACCTGCTGCGATGATGTCACGGCCCGTTTGGGATGTTACCGGAGGGATTCCGGCGAAATCACATCACCATCCGAAGTTGAACGGATCGTTGCTGCTTCCGCCGTTGTCGGAGTTGCCGTTGTTGTCGGAATTTCCGTTGTCGGAGTTGCCGTTGTTGTTCTGACTGTTGTTGTTGCTGGATTCGGAGCGGTTGGAGCCGTTGACGGCGCTTTCCTCCTTGTCCATGGTCACGTTGAGCTCGACGGTCTTGCCGTTGCGGACGACGGTGAGCTTGACGGTGTCGCCGAGGGCCGTCGCGCGGACGTATCCAAGCAGCGAGGCGTTGGAGCCGACGGTCTTGCCGTTGTATCCGACGATCACGTCGCCCTTCTGCACACCGGCCTTGGCGGCGGGGCCTCCGGAGACGACACTCTGCACGGCGCTGCCGGCGCGGGTGACGCCGTCGGCCTCGGCGGTGTCGGTCTTGACGGTGACGCCGAGCGCCACGTGCTTGACCTTGCCGTTCTTGATGATCTCGTTGGTCACGCGCTTGACGAGGTTGGAGGGGATGGCGAAGCCAATGCCGATCGAGCCGCTGGACGACGACGAGCTGGAGCTGGACGACGACGTGGCGATGGAGGAGTTGATGCCGATGATCTGGCCGGCGCCGTTGAACGTCGGGCCACCGGAGTTGCCGGGGTTGATGGCGGCATCGAGCTGCACGGCGTTGGTGACGATCTCGTTGTTCTCGTCGTCCATCACGGTGACGGGGCGGTTCAGCGCGGAGACGATGCCCGTGGTGGCGGTGTTCTCGTAGCCGAGCGGGTTGCCGATGGCCATGACGTTCTCGCCGACGGCGAGTTCGTCGGAGTCGGCGAATTCGGCGACGGTGAGGTCGCTCGGCGGGTTCTGCAGCCTGATGACCGCCAGATCGGTGGTGACGTCGGTGCCGACGAGCTTGGCCGTGTAGAGCGAGCCGTCGGAGAGCGTGACCTGAATCTGCGTAGCGCCGGAGACGACGTGGTTGTTGGTCACAATGTCGCCGTCCTTGGAGATGATGGCGCCCGATCCCTTGGCGGTGCCGGTCTGCCCGCCGGACTGGATCTGCGTCTGGATGGCGACGACGGAGCCGGAAACCTTCTTGGCGACGGACGTCCAGTCGACGGCCTGGCCGGATTCGGCCTTGGCGCTGCCGCTGCCGGAGCCGGAGCTCAGCGACGTCATGGACGACGACGTGGGCAGGGAGACCCAGCCGCCGGTGAGGGCGGCGAAGCCGAGACCGAGGCTGACCGCCACGGCCACGATGGCCGCGACCACGGCGGTGAGCACCGGGGAGACGCCACGGCGTGGGGCGGAGGCGCCCTGCACGTTGAGGTCGTTGGGGTTGCCGTTCGGCTGGTCGGGGTTGTGGAACGGGTTGAACGGGGAGCCGCCCTGCGGGGGTTCGCCGTTGCCATTGCCGCCGTTGTTCGCGTTCTGGGCGTTCTGCTCCTGCTGCACCTGCGGGGGCACGGGACCGTATGCGCCGAACTGCGGAGCGGGACGGTACGGCGACTGCTGCGGGGCCGGCTGCTGCGGCTGGCCGTAGGCGCCGTATTGCGGGACCTGAGGCGCGGCCGGAGTGGGCTGCTGCGGGGTGATGGGCTGTGTGGGCTGGGGCTGGGACTGCTGGGCGTTCGGGAACGGCAGCGTCTGCGTCGGCTGTTCGTTGGGAACCGGCAGCGTCTCGGTGGGCTGCTCGTTGGCCTGGGCCACTGGCGTGATGGATTCGGTTTCCTGCTCGGAGACGGGTGCCGCAGCGGGGGTCTGCGCCTCCGCGTTCTCGCCGGCGTTCCGCTCCGCCTGCGCCACCACCGGGTCGTACAATGCGGCGTTCGGCGCGGTCTGGTTCGGAGCGATGCCGTACTGCTGCGGCTGCTGCGGCGCCGCGCCCTCGTTCGCCGCCGACGTATCCGGATTCTGCGAAGTCTGCTCCCCGTCGTTCCGCCGCCGCGGCTCTTCGCCCGGCTGCTGCCCCCACTGGGGAACATTGTTGTTTTCAGCCATTGTCACTCCTTAGTTGGTTACATGGAGCTCGAACCGCTTACCATGTATGACGTGCTCGTTTGAACTATCTATGAGTTAAGACTCAGCCTCTGGAAGTTTCCTGAATGTTCGTTGAAAGATATTGTCGAATCCTCTTCCGACTTTCTCAAACACTTCGCAAAGCCGCAAGACCGTCGACGCGACACCGTGCAGCAGCCCATCGCTTAGAGTTATACGTATGACTGACGTGACAGACCCCACCAACACCACCATCGACCTCGTGGAGCATCCGCGCGGCGCGGCGCCCGGCAGGCCCGGCGACCGCGGCGCATTCGGATTCGAGATCACGCGCCGCCTCGACCCCACCGCCGACGGCCTTGGCCGCGGCGGCTTCCGCCACGGGCGCAGTGGCATCATCCATACCCCCCATGGCGATATCAAAACCCCCGCGTTCGTACCGGTCGCCACGCAGGCCACGATGAAGGCCATGCTGCCCGAACAACTCGTTGACCTCGGCGCGCAGTGCACGCTCGCCAACGCCTTCCACCTGTTCGAACGTCCCGGCGAGGACATCATCGACGAGGCCGGCGGCCTTGGAAAATTCATGAACTGGCATGGACCCACGTTCACCGATTCCGGCGGCTTCCAGGTCATGTCGCTTGGCGTCGGATTCAAGAAGACGCTGGCCATGGACGTCACCGGGCTCAAATCCGACGACATCATCGCCAAGGGCAAGGAGCGCCTCGCGTTCGTCGACGAGGACGGCGTCACGTTTAAATCCCCCCTTAATGGCGATATCCACCGGTTCTCCGCCGAGATTTCGATGGGCATCCAACACAAGATCGGCGCCGACATCATGTTCTCGTTCGACGAACTGACCACGCTGATGAACACACGGTCGTATCAGGAGGAGTCCGTCGAACGCACGTATCGTTGGGCCAAGCGTTGCGTCGCCGAGCACAAGCGGCTCACGGCCGCGCGGCTCGGCAAGCCGTACCAGGCGCTGTTCGGCGTCGTGCAGGGTGCGAACTACGAGGACCTGCGCCGTCACGCCGCACGGCAGATCGCCTCGCTTGACTTCGACGGCGTCGGCATCGGCGGCGCAATTGAGAAGAACATCCTCGGCAACATCTGCGCATGGATCTGCGACGAGATGCCGGAACTGCGCCCACGTCACGTGTTGGGCATCGCCGCGGTGGACGACATCTTCGCCGGCGTGGAGAACGGCGGCGACACGTTCGACTGCGTGGCGCCCGCGCGCACGGCCCGCAACGGCGCGATCTACACGCGCGACGGACGCTGGAACGTATTGCGCACGGCGTTGAAACGCGACTTCCGGCCGCTCGAGGAAGGCTGCGACTGCTACACATGCACGCATTATTCGCGCGCATATCTGCATCATCTGCTCAAGGCACGCGAGATGAGCGGCTGCACGCTGGCGACGATCCACAACGAACGGTTCTTCGTGAAGCTGCTCGACGACATCCGCGCATCAATCGACGGCGGGTATTTCGACGAGTTCAAGCGCGAGACGCTGGCCCGCTTCTACGCCAACGGCTCCCGCGGCTAGCGGCCAACAGCCGTATTCACCGTCATCCTGAGCGAGGGGCGCAGCCTCGTCCCTGTCATCCTGAGCGAAGGGCGCAGCCCGTAGTCGAAGGATTTCGCACCCCAGCCAATCCCAAGATCCTTCGACTACGCCGCAAGCGGCTCCGCTCAGGATGACAGCGGGGAACACGTCACTCAGGATGACAAAAACAGGCTTCCATCCCGCCGCCCCTCCCCAACGGGAGCCAGCCGAAAGATGCCGCCCCGCGCAACTTTCCGCACCAACGCCTCGCGCTCCCCGGCACCGCCTACGATGGGAGCCAGCATACGTAACCGTCACGTATTTCGTCACCCGTATGGTTTTGGGGAACAGAAGGAGAACTCATGGACCTGCTTGAAGCGATGGAGGCGCGTCACGCCATCCGCATGTACACCGACGAACCGGTCGACGCCGACGCATTGGCCGCGCTGCAATCCGAGATCGACGCATGCAACGCCGAAAGCGGTCTGCATATCCAGATGACCCACGACCTGGACGACGCGTTCCTGGGATTGAAGACGCATTACGGCCGCTTCAAGGGCGTGCACAACGCAATCGCACTCATCGGTGCGCCCGTACCGCCGGCCGAGGGCGCGACCGCCGGCTGGGTCAAGGAGGGAACCGCCGACGAGGCGGCCACGGACCCCGGCGAGATTACCCTGCAGGAGAAGGTCGGCTATTACGGCGAGCGTCTGGCGCTGAAAATCGTGCAGTCGGGCCTGCAGACCTCGTGGTCGGTGCTCGACAACGCCGATGCGGCACCCGACGCCTGGTGGAAGCTCGGTCCCGACGAGAAAATCGTATGGGTGCTGGCGTTCGGCCACGGCGCACGTCCGGGTGGCAAGCACCGCAGCAAGCCCATCGAGGAGCTCTGCACCCTTCCCGAAGGCACGGAGATGCCCGAATGGTTCCGTCGCGGCATGGATGCGGCCATGCTGGCGCCCACGTCGTTGAGCCAGCAGCCGTTCCTTTTCACACTGCATGAGGATGGTTCGGTAAGCGCCGCGGCGACCGAGGGCCTGTTCGCCCACGTCGGTCTCGGATGTGCGAAGTATCATTTCGAGGTCGCCTCCGGCCATTCGGTGCGCTGAGCCGCTCAGACCTACGGGCAGCGGCCCATGGTCTACAGCCTCCGACCATCCAGCACACCAAGGAGTCGCTCCCGGTACTGGCTTTGCCCCCGGCACTAACTCTGCCCCAGCACTAGCCATGGAGGGCTCCAACGGGCACATTCCCGGCCAATCCTCCTCGGCCTCCTCCCCGTTGTTCGCCGAATCCACCGTTTTGTCGGTTGTTCGCCGATTTCACCGCGCGTGAACGGTCACACGGGCCGTTTGGCGGTGGATTCGACGAACAACCGAACTTGCGTCCGATTTGGCGAACAACCACGCCTCCCCGCCGTCATCCCAAGCGAGCGCAGCAAGTCGAAGAATCTCCCACCCACGACACGCCGGCAACACACCCAATTTGGCATATCGAAAAACGCAGTGCTATATTAATCACTTGTCTGCGAGCGTGGCGGAATGGTAGACGCGCTGTCTTCAGGTGGCAGTGAGTGTATGCTCGTGGGGGTTCAACTCCCCCCGCTCGCACGATTGACGAAAACCCCGAATCGTTGGAATCCTAACGGTCCGGGGTTTTCTCGTATGCCGGGAAGACACACCGGCAATCGCCCGACAACCACGCCAGCTGCTCGCCAACAACCTGACAACCGCGTCAGCCGCCCGCCCGCCTTCCGACAACCACCCAACAACACCCGGCATCCCTTCCCGCCAGGTTACGGCATCATGTCGAGACGACGAATTCGGCACAACCGCCCCTCGTCGCGCATCACCCCCGTTCTAGACTGGAATCGCGGGCTAAGGGTCAAAACGTGGGTCTTATTCGCGCGTGTTGTTGGCGTGTTGGTAGGTTAGTGTGAGCGTCCGGCCCAGCCGGTTCTGATGCCGAACCCGCTTTCGTAGGCGTCGACGCCGGTGGC
>NZ_JAHBBI010000007.1 GCF_019331695.1 Bifidobacterium pluvialisilvae | reverse complement strand
CCCCCTCAACCTCCCAATCCACCAGGCCCCGATTCCCCAATCCCCCTAACTTTCTCATCTTTCAATCATTGCGGTAAGCATTTTCAGTTTTCGCATACGAATCATTGCAATAATTTGCTTTTTTTATGGAAAGCGCTTACTCTATGGGCATAGTCATGAATCAGCGCATGCAATTCGCACCGATCCACGGCACCTTTTCGCAACAGACGCATTAAGGGCAAGGGGAACACTTCGGAAGGAACAATGATGCTCACCCACGTCGCCGAGGCCATCGAGCGGTTCGGCATACCGAAAAAACTCATCGCAGGATTCCTCACCGTTGCCGTGTTTATGACCGGCGACGGATTCGAGCTCACCTTCCTGACGAAATACATGGTCGACCACGGCTTCTCCGCCGCACAGGGCTCGCTGCTCATCACCATCTACGGACTGTTCGCCGCGGTCGCCGGTTGGACCGCCGGCGTGCTCGCCGAGATGTTCGGCGCCCGTCGCATCATGCTCATCGGCGCCTGCTGGTGGATCGGCGTGCACCTCGTCTTCCTGGGCGTCGCGCTCCCCTCCGGCATCTATCCGTTCATCCTCGCGGTGTATGCGCTGCGCGGCTTCGGCTACCCGCTGTTCATCTACTCGTTCATGGTGCTGCTCGCGCAGACGGTGCCTCGCCTCGGCCACGGGAGTGTTCTGGACGTGCTTCTCGTTGGGGCTCGGCGTGTTCGGCGCCTACATCCCCAGCTTCCTCATCCCCGCGGTGGGCGAATACCGCACGTTCTGGTTCGCCATCCCCTTCTCGGTGGCCGGACTGCTGCTGTGCTTCCTCATGGTGCCCAGGACCCGCGACTCCAAGGCCGCCGCCCTCACCCGCGAGGAGCGCGTCAAGGAGCTGGCCGAGGGCGTGACCATCGCGTTCCACAACCCTGGCATCGCCGCCTGCGGCATCATCCGCATGATCAACAGCCTGCTGCTCTATGGATTCCCCGTCATCATGCCGCTATATCTGTGCGGCAGGCAGTATGGCGGCGACAACTGGTTCCCCGTGCAGGACTGGATGCGCATCTGGGGGTCGGTGTTCATCGTCATGCTGTTCTTCAACGTGTTCTGGGGCTGGTTCATGGACCGCTTCGGCTGGGTGTGGCCGATGCGCTGGTTCGGCTGCGTGTTGCTCGGCGTCTGCGCGATCTCGTTCTACTACATACCGCGCCTGTTCGGCGCGAACGCCCCGCTGATGGTGCTCGCCGCCGTGCTCATCGGCGTCGGCACGAGCGCCTTCTCCTCGATTCCCGCCATCATGAACGACCTTGTCCCCGGCAAGCGTGGCGCCGCATTGTCCGTCTATAACCTCTCCGCGGGCCTGGCCACGTTCGTCGGACCCGGCATCGCCACCCTGCTGCTCTCGACGGTAAGCATCGCCGGCATCTGCTGGACGTACGCCGTGCTGTACGCGGCGGGCGCGGCGCTCACCTACACCCTGCGCCCCAAGCAGCCGGGGCTGACGAAGGGCAGGACCGCCGACGGACAAGCGGAGGCCGCCAAGGACGCCAGTATCAATGTCGAGGCGGCGGCCAAGGTGACTGCGCTTGCGCACACCTCCATGACAACCATGGATAACGAGGCGGCATAGCCCCTTTCACCAACACACCGATTATGCCGGGACGTCGTTTATTGACGCCCCGGCTTTTTCATAACGAATGTGTAACGCTAACACACACTGGAACATTACATTTCGCAACATGCCGATCCCTTATCGCACACAATGTGACACGCCGACGAAACGGCATAATACCAACCAATCGGTAGGTACTTTTGCGCCAGCGCTTGCGCAAATTGCGCAGGTGGTCTATCGTTATTCATGTCAGCCAAACAAGGCGGACAGCAAAACAAGGAGACACACATGAACATGAAGCATTCCATGATGCGCGGTCTGGCGCTGTACGGCGCTTCCCACATGGCCGGCATCTCCAGCACGAAGCTCAACGAGACCATCCTCGACATCGCACGCGACGAGCGCTGAACGCGCACCGCACAGATCGGCCGCTGAGCCCACACAAGACTTTCATAACCCAACAACCAAACGATTCTTTCAACCAAGGAGCACACAATGAACTTCACCAAGGCACTTCGCAACCTCGCCGCCTACGCCGCCGACAACATGGTCGTGGCCCCGCACTCCGCCAAGGAGCTCGCCTCCTTCCACGTCGACATGGACGCCCGCTGAACCATCGCGTCCGCCGACCACGGCGATGACCGATAACGCATACACGACAACGAACACCAAAACCAAAGCTTGTACAAGGAGAACATCATGAACGCCACTTTCAAGAACGCCCTTCGCGGACTCGCCGCCTACGCCGCCGACAACATGACCATCGTGCCGGCCTCCCCCAAGGAGATCGCCTCCTTCCACGTCGACATGGACCGCTGAGTCCAGCTCCGACACCAGCCGTAGTCCCACACTTCGGATACGGTACATTCCCGGCGACAATCGCCGATCGATACACAATACGAACGTAATCAAGGAGAACAACAATGGATATCAAGAAGAACTTCCTGCGCGGCCTGGCCCTCTACGGCGCCTCCACGATGACCACCACCCCGTCGATGAGCAAGCAGATGCTCGACACCATCCGCAGCATCGAGAACGACGCCCGCTGAATCGCGGACTGATTCCCGATTCGCATAGACAATCCGTAATTCGCTAAATCACAAGGAGTGATCATGAACTTCAAGAGCAGCATGAAGAAGACCTTCGCCCTCATGGGCGCCGCCTCCCTCACCGCCTACAACGGCCGCACCTACCAGCAGATCGCTGAGACCGTGCTGGATGAGGACGCCCGCTGAGCCGCCGACCAAGGCGAGACACGACGAGGCCTGCCGCAAGGCACGGCCACGGGAATCCCGAGGGAGACTTCGAGGAATCCCCAATAGAGAAGAAGAGAATAACGATGTGCGGCCAACGGCGTCCGCGTATCGCATTCATTCGTCATATAATTTCATATGAATCAGGCGGCATGAAGCCGCTTTTTTGTTATGTGGTGATTATGCGTTCGCAAAGGTCACGCGTTCGCAGAGAGGCAATCCGTCACCTCGCATATGGGATTTTCGAAGGCTTGACTGGACACAGGTGTGGCACGGAACGAGTCCTAGGCACCAAACGCACATTCCATACCAGGAAATCATGGCAGGGAACAACGATGATGCGGAATCAAAGGGTTCCGTGACGGATTCATCGCATACCGGTCGAGAAGAAACCTTGCAATCACGCGGATTTCATTCGCCAGCCGCCCCCAATCATTGCCACGGAACGCCACAATCGCGGATTCATCGATTCCGTGGCACGAAATCATGGCACGGAACACGGGAATCATGGATTCTTCGTTTCCGTGACGGAACATCGTGGCACGGAACGCGAAGCAGCCGGCAAATCGCATCCCATGCCCGCGCAATCAGTCCGCGCGATCAGTCCACGCGGTCACTCAGCGCAATCCTCCGCGCAAACCAACGGCGGGAATCACCGCGCGCACAGACTGCGCAGCAGGGCGATCTCCTCGCGATGCGTGGTCTCGGTGAGTTCCTTCGTCTCGAGGATCATCGGCAGTTTCGCCATACGCGGGTCGTTGACCAGCCGACGGAAGAACTCGATGCCGAGTTTGCCCTCGCCGATGTTGGCGTGACGATCCTTGTGCGATGCGAAACCGAACTGCGAATCGTTGGCATGGATGGCTTTGAGCCGGCCCAATCCGACGATGTCGTCGAATTGTCTCAATACGCCATCGAGGTCGTTCACGATATCGTAGCCCGCGTCGTACACATGGCACGTATCGAACGTGACGCCGACGGCGGCCTTGTTCCCCACGCCGTCGATGATGGAGGCCAGCTCCTCGAAACTGCGTCCGCATTCGGTGCCCTTGCCGGCCATGGTCTCAAGCAGAATCATGACGCCGGAATCCGACTCGTCGCCGGAGGGGACGACCGCCGCGCCGGAGGCACCGTCACCGTCACTGGCACCGGCACCGGTCACCGCATCGTCGTCCAGCTCGTCGAACACGCGGTTGATGCCCTCGGCTATCAGACGGCAGCCGGTCTCGCTCCCCTGCCCCACGTGCGAGCCGGGATGGATGTTGATGTAGGTGCGCTGGCCGGCGGCGGCGATGTGCGCGAGCAGACGGATGTCCTCGGCGAGCGCGTCGATGGCGAAGGCCCGCTTGGAGGCGTCCTTGCCGGCGAAATTGTAGACGTAGGGCGCGTGCACGACCAGCGGGCCGTAATGCTCCGCGACCAACCGTTCACCGAACGCCGCAGCCCCTTCGGGAGTCAGCGCCTTCGAGCGTTTGCCGTATGGCGAGCGCGGGAAGAAGGCGAACGCGGTGCCGTCTTCGTCGTGCGAGCGTTCCAGCAGCTTGTTCCAGCCGCCGGCCGTCGACAGATGCGATCCGATGAACAGCTTTCCCATGGAGATCTTCCTTCCCGTCTTCCCGTGTGATGCAGAACCATGTTCGAGACTACACGTCCCCGCGGTCCGAATCCCACCAAGGTTAATTCCTGATGACAAATCGTGGCACGACTTACTGAAACCGATTTCATAAGTTATATTGGGAATCGTCGGGAAGGAAAAACAACGGAAGCGATACGCGGAATCATTGATTTCCGAAGGATTGTTCGAAAATCGACGGCAGCGAGCATCGGATTCCGGGCTTTACTTCTTAACGCAGTCAATCGATAAAGAAACACTATGAAAGGTGGCAATCATGTCATTCAAGGATTCGATGCTTCGCGGTCTGGCCCTCTACGGCAGCTCCCGGATGGCCGGCACGATGGGCTTCTCCAACAAGGAGATGAACAACACCATCATCAAGATCGCCCAGGATCGCTGATTCACGGTTCCAGGCGATTCCACCGTTGCGGGATACGGCGTCTCCCGGCGGATATGCGGCGGCCGCGAAAGATCAGGCGGTGGCCAGGACCGAGTATGTGAGGGAAAGCGGACAACGATGTCCGTCTTTTTCTTTTTCCGGGCGTTTCCACAAGAGTCAAAAAGCATTTGCCGATTCCTACGGCATTCCATTCCGGCGTATTGCACTCCACACGATTCGAATATACGAAAACCCCGAGTTGTGGGTGTTTGTTTTCCGGCTCCCCGATATCAGCCAACGGGATTGCAACGATTTTCAATCCCCGGCATGAATATTTGCCATTTCGAACACCCACAACTCGCGTTTTCGCCTTCCACCCCGCACCGGAGCTCACCCAACGTCGCTGCCTCAGCTCCGCTATCCCCCGATGAGCAACCAATACAATGTTATTGTAGGCCCGTCTGCGCCCGAATTCCAGCGTTTTCCCTTTGGGGTGCATAGAACGATTGACGGCTGGAAATCCACGGGAACCCTTCTACCATAGGAGCCATGAGCATTCCAAATGAGTATCCAATGAAGCAATATCTCGGCGGCATTGTTGAAGCACTGAAGGCTGCTCCCACCAACGGCGCCAATCCGAACGATGTGGAAACGATTCGTTTCTACGGAGAACTGGGCAACGACGCTCCCGATTCGCAGCTGCCGAACGTGCTGGTCGCCATCGCCCGCGTGACGCGCGCCGTCGCCGAGGACGAGGCCGCCAAGACCGCGTTCACCAAGGCCGGTGGATTCGGTTACGTGAAGGACGCACAGCACGCCATCATGGCCACGCTTGACAAGGATTCCGAGGACCTCGTCAAGAAGCGCGGCTGAGCGTCGTTCTTCTCCGACTTTCTTATAACAAAGCCGCTGCATCGATACGGTTGTCGATGCAACGGCTTTTTCATGTGCGGGGGTCGGGGACGTCATTCGGTCGTGCGCGAATGGCCTGACGTAGGTTATAACGGACGCTTGTGCAGAACCCCACGCTGGAAGCTCTCACACGTAGGCTTTTACGCACGGATGCGTTATAACCTGCGCGGCATCCAACGAACGGGAACCGAAGACACGCCACGGTTCCCTTTCGTTGCGCGCATATGACCAATGGGAACCGGAAGCGGGGCGCGGTTCCCGTTTGTGCATCACCATCCAACGAATGGGAACCGATCCGATTCCACGGTTCCTGTTCGTTCGGTACCTACCAACCGACGGGACGCAAAGCGAAGCCCCGGTTCCCGTTTGTCGCGCATTGCGCGACCGATGGGAACCGGGGCGGATGATGGAGACGCCATGAAGACCGGCGGGCGCCGTCGTGGCGCCGAACTACTTGACTACTTGAGGTCGTCCCAGACGCCGGTGGCCTCCAACTCGGCAACCGTACGCGCGGTGTCGTCGGTGAGCACGGTGATGTGGCCCATCTTGCGGTTGTGGCGCACCTGCGCCTTGCCGTAGTCGTGCACGTTCCATTCGGGATGCTCGCCGATGAGCGCGCGGCTCGGCGCCACATGCTGGCCGAGCACGTTGACCATGACGGCCGGGCTGAGCAGCTTCGGCTCGGGCAGCGGCCAGCCGGCGATGCCGCGGATGTGCGCGTCGAACTGGTCGATGGAGCACGCCTCGATGGTGTAGTGGCCGGAGTTGTGCGGACGCGGCGCCAGCTCGTTGACGACCACGCGGCCATCCTTGGTGATGAACAGCTCGATGGCGAGCGTACCCGCCAGCTCGAAGCCCTTGGCCAGACGCAGCGCGAGGTCGCGGGCCTGCTCGTGCAGCTCGTCGCTCACCTCGGCCGGGGCGACGGTGATGTGCAGGATGTTGTTGCGATGGTCGTTGCGCACCATCGGGAACGTCACGTAGTCCTTGCCGTTGCCGGAGACCAGAATCGACGCCTCGAACGCGAAGTCGACGAAGCCTTCGAGGATGCTCGGCGGGAAGCCGCCGCCACGGTCGCCGCGGGCGCGGATCTTCTCAAGGTCGGCGTCGTTCCTCAGCACGTGCTGGCCGTGGCCGTCGTAGCCGCCGGAGCGGGTCTTGAGCACGCACGGGTAGTGCAGTTCGTCGATGGCGGCCTCGAGGTCGTCGAAGTCGTTGACCTCGCGCCATGGCGCGGTCTCGATGCCATGCTTGTTGATGAACGTCTTCTCGTTGATGCGGTCCTGGGTGACGCGCAGCAGGTCGGTGCCCTGCGGGGCCGCGACGAGATGCCGCACCTCGTCGATGGCGTCGGCGTCCACGTTCTCGAACTCGTAGGTGAGCACGTCGGATTTCTCGGCGAGATCGTGGATGGCGGTCTTGTCGTCATATTCGCCGACGACCTGGAAGTCGGCCACCTGCGCGGTCGGGCAGTCCGGGGTCGGGTCGAGCACACCGATGCGGAAGCCGCGGTATTTGGCCACGATCGCCATCATGCGGCCGAGCTGGCCTCCGCCGACGATGCCGATGGTGGCGCCGGGCTGCAGCATCTTGACGGCGCCGTTGGTTTCCTCAGACAAGCTGGGCATTGGACTCCTCTACCTTCTTCTTGAGTTCGTCGCGGTATTCCTGCAGCTCCTTGGCCAGACGCTCGTCGGTGGTCGAGAGGATCTGCACGGCCAGCAGGCCGGCGTTCGTGGCGCCGGAGTTGCCGACGGCGGTGGTGGCCACCGGGATGCCGCCGGGCATCTGCACGATGGACAGCAGCGAATCCCAGCCGGAGAGGGCGTGGGAGCGCACCGGCACGCCGATGACGGGCAGCGTGGTCTGCGCGGCGATCATGCCAGGAAGATGGGCCGCGCCGCCGGCACCGGCGATGATCACGTGGATGCCCTTGCCGCGCGCGGCATGGGCGAAGTCGGCCATGAGTTCCGGCGTGCGGTGGGCGGAGACCACCTGCTTGGAATACGGTACTGCGAACTTGTCGAGCATCTCGCACGCGTGCTTCATCGTCTCCCAGTCGCTGGAAGAACCCATTACCACGGCTACGATCGGTGCGTTTTCAGCCATCATTAACCTCCGTTGATCCGAACAGATACAACTGTACGCAACAGCGGGGAAAACAGCGGCCGCGACCTAGTTCTCGGCGAGGATCTCCACGCGCACCTTCTTGGACCGCAGGAACGCGACGGCGTCGCGGATGTTGCGTTCCGGCCCCTCGAACACGCCGACGATGCCGCCAATCGGATACTTGCCCACGATCTGCACGTCGGCGAGCATGATGTTCACATCGATGCCGAACTTGCGCGTGATCAACGACACCAGCGGTTCGGAGACGTCCTCGTGCACGTAGCGCAGGGCGATGAGCTTCTGGCCGGGCCGCAGGTCGACGACCGGATCATGCCCGGCGAGCAGGGTGTCGACCTTGCCGAGGCTGGAGACCGCCTCGAGGAACACGCGCGTCTGGTCGGTCTGCGGGTCGGCGATCACGGCGTAGGTGGGCCCCTCCTCGACCACGAACCCGCGGTCGAGCACGACGATATGGTCGCAGATCTCCTTCACGGTGGCGATCTCGTGCGTGGCGAGCACCACGGTGGCGCCGGACTCCTTGGCGAACTGTTTGATGAGTCGCAGGATCTCGCGGCCTTCGATATGGTCCTGCGCGGCGGTGACCTCGTCGAACAGCAGGATGCGTGGGCTGGATGCGAACGCGCGGGCCACGGCGGCGCGTTGGAGTTCGCCGCCGGACAGTTGCGACGGGTGCGCGTCCTTTTGCGAGCGCAGGCTCACCTCGCGCAGCAGGCGCAGCGCCTTGGCGCGGGCGGCCTCGTCGGGTTCGACCGCGTTTTCGGCCTCGCCGGCGGCGATGGCCACGGATTCGAGTATGGTGCGTTCCTCGTCGAAGTCGGGGAAGACGCCGACCCGGGAGATTCGCGACCTCAGCCGTGCGCGTGCGGCGTCGGAAAGCCCGGCCACGTTGTCGCCGAGCACGGTGACGGTGCCGGACGTGGGCGTCAGGTTGCCGTCGATGAGCTTGAGCAGCGTGCTTTTGCCGGCGCCGCCGAGTCCGATGACGCCATAGATGCCGCCCTCCTCGAAGGTGAGCGTGATGTTCTTGAGCAGGGATTTCGGCCCGTCGGCGGTCAGCACGGTCTTGGTGACGTCGTCGAACGTTATCGTCGCCTTGCGTCCCGTCTCGGTCGCGGCCGTTTCGTGGTTCACCGCATCGCTGTCTTCGGCCATCGGTCGTCTACCTCCCCCGCCGGGCCCGCCGTCGCGCGGTTCGCGCAAGACGACGGGCATACGCTATTCCATACTGCATCCCAAGGGTATTGCACTTTGCCGGCCGTTTCCAGCGAATCGGCCGGAATGTCGGTGGAAACGTCGTGGGAGCGGACCGGTCCCATACCGTATACGACGGCGATTGCAACGTTTTGGCGGCGTCGATATAAACGCGGGTTGTAGACGACGATCAGATAATGCGAATCACACGTGGAGGACGACCTTGCCGAAGACGTCGCAGTCGAGGACCTTGCGGAAGGCGGCGGGCGCGTCGGCGAGCGCATACGTGGAGTCGATGACGGGATGGAGGTCGGCGTGCTCGACGAACCGCAGGAGCCGTGCGAAGTCGTCGCGCGTGCCCATGGTCACGCCCTGCACACGGATGTCCTGGAAGAACACGCGTGTCAGTTCGGCGCCGGGCTGGTCGCCGGTGGTGGCGCCGCAGACGGCGATGGTGCCGCCGGGCCGCACGGATTTGACGGAATGCGACCATGTGGCCGCGCCCACGGATTCGATGACGGCGTCGACCTTGCGCGGCAGCCTCGTGCCGGGCTCGAACGCACCGTCCGCACCGATCTCCAGCGCCTTCGCGCGCTTCTCCTCGCTGCGGGAGGTGACGAACACCTCGAGGCCGGCCGCGTGGGCGAGCATGATGGCCGCGGTGGAGACGCCGCCGCCCGCGCCCTGCACGAGGATGGTGTCGCCGGGCTTGACGCCGGCCGCGGAGAACACGAGCGAATAGGCGGTCAGCCAGCTGGTGCCGAGCGCGGCGGCCTCGTCCATGGTGAGGTTGGCGGGCTTGGCGAACACGTTGGCGCTGGGCACGGCGGTCTTCTCGGCCATGGTGCCCTGGTATTTCTCGGAGAGGATGGTGCGGCGTTCGCCGGGGGCGACGCCGTTGCCGTCGGTGCCGACGAACGTGTAGAGCACGACCTCGTCGCCGGCTTTGAGCCCCTTGCGCACGGGGATGTCGTCGTCGAGGACGCCGGCCGCGTCGGTGCCGAGGATCATCGGCGTCTGCTTGTCGGAGAGTCCGACGCCCTGCAGCGACCACAGGTCGTGGTGGTTCACGCTCGCCGACCTGACGGATATCGTGGACCAGTATTCGCGGGGCTCCGGTTCGGGCCGCTCCCCCACGGCCAGCACGGAGATCGGATCGTCATAGTTCACGTTGCTTGCGTATACGGCCCTCATCGGCGTTCCTTTCGATCGCGGCGGCCGACGTTGTGGTTCGTCCCGCCTGTTTCGTCGTTCCTATTGTGCGGCGGAATCACGACGTCGTCGACGGCCGCGCATGGTCGGACGCATGCGGCGCGTCCATACAGTCCATACCCAATGCGGCCACATCCAACGTGTCCATACACAACGTGGCTATACGGAGATGTTGAGGGCATTCGTCACGTCATCGTCCCTCGTCGTGTGTCGTCGACTATGATTTCGCGGTTGGAACCTTCCGTAGCGAGGATGACTATCGCAAAGGAGCACGATGAGCGATCTTCTGGCACATATCGACGGACCTGACGATCTGAAACGTCTGTACGTGGTGCAGTTGCCTGCTCTCGCCGAGGAGATCCGCGCCGCATTGCTGCGGTATTGCGCGGCGAAGGGCGGTCATATCGGTTCGAACCTCGGTATGGTCGAGGCGACCATCGCCCTGCATTACGTGTTCGACTCCCCCGCCGACCGCATCATCTTCGACGTCTCGCATCAGAGTTACGTGCATAAGATGCTGACCGGCCGTCGTCGTGCGTTCACCGACGAGGCGCTGTTCGGCTCGGCGACGGGGTTCACGAATCCGGACGAAAGCGAGCACGACCCGTTCGTGCTGGGCCATACCGGCACGTCGGTTTCGCTGGCGTGCGGCATGGCGAAGGCGCGCGACCTCATGGGCGGATCGAACAACGTGGTCGCGGTGATCGGCGACGGGTCGTTGTCGAGCGCGGTGGCGTTCGAGGGACTGAACGAGGCCGCCGAATTGGACAGCAATCTCATCATCGTGTTCAACGACAACGAGATGTCGATAGCCGAGGACCATGGCGGCATGTACGCGGGATTGGCGGAGTTGCGTGCGACGAACGGAGAGTCGCCGCATAACCTGTTCCGTGACATGGGACTGGACTACCGATACGTCGAGGACGGCAATGACGTGGCGGCCCTGGTGCGCGCGTTCGAGGACGTGAAGGACTGCGACCATGCGACGGTCGTGCATATCCATACGCTGAAGGGCAAGGGGCTTGACGTGGCCGAGGAGGGCCGCGTGGAAAGCAACCACTGGCATAATCCCACGCCGGCGGCCGATGCCGCGCCGGCGTTGCCGAACGCGCGGAAGACGTACGGCGGCATGGCGATGGACGCGCTGGCGGCACGGTTCGACGCCGAGCCCGGCCTGCTGGTCATCTCGCCGGCGACGCCCGGCTCGAACGGCATCACGCGTGAATGGCGCGCGGCGGCCGGACGGCACTACATCGACACGGGCATCGCCGAGGAGCATGCGGTGGCGTTCGCGGCGGGACTCGGCCGGGCGGGCGGCATGCCGGTGCTGGCGACGAGCGCCACGTTCTTCCAGCGCGCCTACGACGAGATCCATCAGGAGTTCGCGTTGAACAATGCGCCGGGCACGTTGCTGGTGTTCTCGGGAGGCATATCCGGTGCCGACAACACGCATTCGGGGGCCGGCGACGTGATGATGTTCGGCAACGTGCCGGGGCTGACCTGTCTGGCGCCGACGAGCGGCGACGAGATGCTGCGGATGCTGGCGTGGGCGACCGGTCCGGCACGGAGGCCGGTGGCGATTCGTATGCCGGGCGAGGCGGTGCTGGCCGGCGAGCGCGGCGGGACGTATCCGCGGTTTGTCGCACGGGATGTTGCACAGACGGCTGACAGCGCGGTCGCCGATTCGATGTCGATGTCGGCAGGTTCGGCGCGTAAGTCCGGCGCGGTGTCGGTCGATGACATCGCGGCCACGTCGGTCGCCGATGACCCTTGGGCGCGCTATACGGTTACGCGGGCCGGCTCGCAGGTGGCGGTGCTTGGCCTCGGCAACGCGTATCCGCTGGCCGAGGAGGCGGCCGTTGCGTTGGATGGTGCGGGCGTGAAGACCACGGTGGTCGACCCGCATCAGTATTCGACGTTGGACACGGCCACGTTGGAGGCGCTGCGCGAACGGCATACGGTGGTCGTCACCATCGAGGACGGCCAGCTTGAGGGCGGCTGGGGCGGCAAGATCGCCGCCTACTACGGTGGCGGCCCCATGCGTGTGCTGAATTTCGGCGCCCGCAAGGAGGTCACGGACCGTATTCCATTGGATGCGTTGCGTCGCCGCTACCGGCTCACCGCCGGCGACATCGCCGACGCGGCTCTGACGGCGCTGCGCGGCTGACATACGCCGGACTTCGTGATTTGTGGTGTCTTATGGTCGTTTTACGGCGAAAAAACGACCATAAGACACCACAAATCGCCGAAAACGAATCTCAGCGGCCCAGCAGTCCGGAAATCTGGCTGACGACGTCGAGAGGCAGGCCAGCCTGTTCGGCGATGGCACCCAGGTCGACGGCCCCGCCGGCGGCTTCTGCGACGCCACTGGCCGCATCGCCGACGGCCTGGCCGGCGCCTTCCGCAAGGCCCGCGCCCTGCTCCTGGATCATGCCGGCGACGTCGGCGATCTGGTCGGCGGGGATGTTCTCCGTGGCCAGCGCCTGCAGGTCGCCCAATTGGTCGGCGTTCAACGTGTCGCCGACGACGTTCTGGATTTCGCCGAGCTGGTCGGCGTTGAAATGCTCGCCGATCACGGCCGGCAGGTCGGTCAACGACCCGAGGTCGAACGTCTGGCCACCGAGCGCGTCGCCGATGGCGCCCTGCACACCGTTGGCGGCGTCGCCAAGCGCGTTGCCGGCCGCGTCGCCGAGCACACCGGAGGCAAGGTCACGAATGCTGTCGAACAATCCCATGATGATTCCCTTCCGTGAACGGCGAACCGGCCGTCCATCCGTTCTTTCCACTGTAACGGATGGGCGGCCGGTTCGCCGAGAGAGGAGGTGCGATCACTCGCCGGCGTCGATGGCGCGCAGCACGTTGATCATCTCGATGGCGCCGAGCGCGCAGTCGAAGCCCTTGTTGCCGGCCTTGGTGCCGGCGCGTTCGATGGCCTGCTCGATGTTCTCGGTGGTGATGACGCCGAACAGCACCGGGGTGTCGGTGCCGAGCGACACCTGGGCGATGCCCTTGGCGGTCTCGTTGCACACGAGGTCGTAGTGGGAGGTGCTGCCGCGGATGATGGCGCCGAGGCAGATCACGGCGTCGTAGCGGCCGGTCGTCACCATGCGCTTGGCGGCGATGGGGATCTCGAACGATCCGGGCACCCAGGCCACGTCGATGTTCGCGTCCTCGACGCCGTGGCGGCGCAGCCCGTCCTGCGCGCCGGAAAGCAGCTTCGAGGTGATGAACTCATTGAATCGGGCCACGACGATGCCCACGCGAATCGGCTTGGCGGGCGCGGCGCCGGCGACGAGCTGTCCTTCGAATACGGTCATGTCAGTTCTCCTTTGCGGTGTTGGTGAGGGCGCCGAGCAGGTGCCCCATGCGGTGTTGTTTGGTGGACAGATAGTTCGCGTCGA
Source organism: Bifidobacterium pluvialisilvae (assembly GCF_019331695.1). GTDB lineage: Bacteria > Actinomycetota > Actinomycetes > Actinomycetales > Bifidobacteriaceae > Galliscardovia > Galliscardovia pluvialisilvae. The sequence goes on along the minus strand of NZ_JAHBBI010000007.1, from coordinate 174,247 downwards.
ATTCGTTCGGCGGGATGACGATGGGCACGCGCGAGTCGATGACGATGCCCGCGGCCTCAAGCTGGCTGATCTTGTCGGGGTTGTTGGTCATGAGGTCGATGGACCTGATGCCGAGGTCCTCGAGGATGGCGGCCGCGGTCTCGTATTCGCGCGCGTCGGCGGGGAAGCCGAGCTCGAGGTTGGCGTCGAGCGTGTCGAAGCCCTGCTCCTGCAGCTCGTAGGTGCGCAGCTTGTTGAGCAGCCCGATGCCGCGTCCCTCCTGGCTGAGGTAGAGCACGACGCCGCGGCCGCGTTCGGCGATGCGGCGCATGGCCTCGTGCAGCTGGGGGCCGCAGTCGCAACGTTTGGAGCCGAACACGTCGCCGGTCAGGCACTGCGAGTGGATGCGGCAGAGCACCGGGTCGGCGACCGCACCCGTGCCGCCGGCCGCCGCGGCGAGGATGTCATCGCCCATGACCAGCGCCACGTGTTCGCCGCCGTCGTCGGATTCGTAGCCGAGCATGGTGAACCTGCCGTATTCGGTGGGCAGGTTCACCTGGGCGACGCGGCGTACGGTGTGCGGGAACTCGTGCGTGCGGCGGTACTGCTGGAGCTGGGCGATGGTGATGTACGTCAGGCCGTGTTCGGCGGCGAACGCCTCGAGATCGTCACGGCGCATCATGGTGCCGTCGGATTTCATCATCTCGCAGCACAGGCCGCATGGCTCGAGTCCGGCGAGACGTGCCAGGTCCACCGTGGCCTCGGTGTGGCCGTTGCGTTCGAGCACGCCGTCGGGGCGTGCGACCAGCGGGAACATGTGGCCGGGGCGGCGGAAGTCCCCGGGCTTGGCGTCGGGGTCGATGCATGCCATGGCCGTGACGGAGCGGTCGCGGGCACTGATGCCGGTGGACGTGGTCACATGGTCGATGGAGACGGTGAACGCGGTGTGATGGTTGTCGGTGTTGGACACGCACATCGGCGGCAGGTCGAGCCGTTGCGCCAGTTCGGCGGTCATCGGCGTGCAGATGAGCCCCCGGCCATGCGTGGCCATGAACGCGATGTTCTTCGGCGTGGCGTAGCGCGCCGCGCAGATGAGGTCGCCTTCGTTCTCGCGGCTTTCGTCGTCGGCCACGACGACGATGCGTCCTTCGGCGATGTCGCGCACCGCCTGCGCGACGGGGTCGATGGGGGTGGCTGCGGAATTGGTGTTGGTGATGTCGGTCATGATGATTGTCCTTTTTCGCGATGATGAACCGGAGGAGGCCGTCCTCCCGGTCAGAAGCCGTGCTGTGCGAGGAATGATTCGGTGATGGTGGCGGGATGGGAGCCGCCACCGGAGGCCGCCGCCGGTTCGCCGGCCGCGCCGCCCGTTTCGAGCAACCGGGCCACGTATTTGGCGATGGTGTCGGTCTCGAGGTTCACCACGTCGCCGACCTTGCGTTCGGGCAGTACGGTGTTCGCGGCGGTGTGGGGGATGATCGAGACGCCGAACGTGCGGTCGTCGACGTGCGTCACCGTCAGGCTGATGCCCTCCACGGCGATGGATCCCTTTTCGGCGACGAGACGCAGCAGGTTGTGCGGCGCACGGATCGTGTATACGGTGGCGATGCCGTCGGGTCGTATCGATTCGATGACGCCGGTGCCGTCGATGTGCCCGGAGACGATGTGCCCGTCGAATCGGCCGTCGGCGGCCATGGCGCGTTCGACGTCCACGTGGCTGCCGCGGCGCAGTCCGCCGAGGCTGGACCGCCGCAGCGTCTCATGCATGACGTCGGCGGTGAACGACGTGCCGTGCAATGCCGTGACCGTAAGGCATACGCCGTTGACGGCGATGCTGTCGCCGATGCGCGTACGCTCGTCCACCACGACGGCGGACGATACGGTCAGCCTGGCGAAGTCCGCGCCCTGCGTGACGCCTTCCACGACGCCGAGGTCCTCAACGATTCCCGTGAACATCGGTCGCTCCCCCTTCCACGGATTCCTGCTTCACGGCCGTCCTGCCCGTCTTGTCCACGAATCCCTCCACGAGCAGGTCGTCGCCCAGCGTCGTGACCGTCATGTCCGTCAGTCGCAGGCAACCGGCGGGTGTCTCCACGCCCTCGCCGCCGACCGGCGTCGGCGCCGCCGTGCCGCCGAAGATCTTCGGCGCGATGTAGGCGTCGACCTTGGTGACGATTCCGGCGTGCAATACCGCCCACGCCAGCGATGCGCCGCCTTCGATAATCACGCTGTCGATGCCGCGTGCGCCGAGCGTCGCCGCCAACGCGGCCAGGTCGACGTGTCCGGCGTCGTCGGCGTCGATGGTCAGCACCTCGCAGCCGGCGTCGGCATACGGCTTGGCTGCCGGTTCGTTCCACGGCACGCAGGTGGCGATGATGGTCGGCACGTCGTGCGCGGTGCGGACCAGGGCCGAGTCGAGCGGCGTACGCAGGCGGCTGTCGCAGACGATGCGGACCGGATTGTGGCCACCGTCCTCGCGGTCGTCCAGGCGGCAGGTGAGCTGCGGGTCGTCGGCGAGCACGGTGCCGACGCCGACCATGATGGCGGCGAAGCGTCCGCGGTCCTCATGGACGCGGTGGCGCGCGGCCTCGCCGGTGATCCAGCGCGAGGCACCGGTTCTCGTGGCGATCTTGCCGTCCAGCGTCATCGCGTATTTGAGCAGCACGAACGGCTGGTGGGAGACGATGTAATGCATGAAGATCTCATTGAGCGCGTCGCATTCGTCGCGCAGCACGCCTTCGGTGACGTCGATGCCGGCGCCGCGCAGCTGGCGGATGCCCTTGCCGGCGACCAGCGGGTTCGGATCGGCCGAGCCGACGACCACGCGTGCCAGGCCGGCGTCGATGAGCGCCTGCGAGCATGGCGGCTGCTTGCCCTGATGGCAGCACGGCTCCAATGTGACGTAGATGGTGGCGCCGCGCACGTCGACGCCGTCGCGTTTCGCCGCCTCGAGCGCGGAGCGTTCGGCATGCCATCCGCCGAAATGGTCGTGGTGGCCGACGGCGATGATCTGACCGTCGCGTACGATGACGGCGCCGACCATGGGGTTGGGATTCACCTTTCCCGCGCCCAGTTTCGCGTGGTCCAATGCCACGGACATGTATTCCCTATCGTCCACGATTCCCCTTTCCGATGCGATAGAGCATGTCCAGGGTTCACGTGACGACGTCCGTCTCCACTGCCGTCCATCATCCGCCCAATATGAAAAATCCCCGAATTCCATGGGAATTCAGGGTCGTGCGCGGATACTGGCGACCGGCGCATCGGATGCGACGGCACGTCGGTGCCGGCCGTCGTCACGATGCGATGACGTCGCCGCATTCTTCTTCCATCCAGACTATGACTGTCGGTACCGGAATCCCACCGGTTCACGAGCGCTTTCGCTCCCACATGCTCAACGCGGACGCCGCCGGCCGATGCCGGCCGGGCGTCGCGTCTGCATGCTCGCGGACTGTACCGCCGATCGGGAATTTCACCCTGCCCTGAAGATGCGTGTTCAGTTATGTCGTTGTTTTCGATTGAAGCGTCCGGCGACGACAAGCGGGACCATATGGTACCGCAATCTCGAATATCGGACATAACCGTTGTCGATAACGTCTTCAATATCGTTGGAATCCCAACGGAAACCCACATTCGTCAACATTGCCGGGAATCCATGCGCCGGCGAAGGAAAAGCCGATAGGCTGGCGTCAACCATCGTGAAACCATCAGCTGCCACATTTGGCACACCGTATTCATATCCATTACATATGCAACGGATATTTAGGAGGTACCATGGAGTTTGAATACGACCCAGGAAAAAGTGCCGCCAATCTTCGGAAACACGGCATCGACTTCAAACACGCGCAGATTCTCTGGTACGGACGTATCGTCCGGTTCCCCACGTACCCGGGGACGGACGAGGAACGCTATATGGTCCTCGGCATGATAGGCGGAAAACATTGGACCGCCATAGTCACGTATCGCGGGGACAGAATACGAATCATCTCAGTCAGACGCTCACGCAAACGCGAGGAGGAACTCTATGACCAGCACAGTAAAGGCCGCTGACATCGACAGGGAATTCGACGAAGGCAAGGACGTACTGCACCACTTCGACCTGTCGAAGCCCATCGTGGAGGACGCCCCGGCAAACCGAAAAGTGAACCTCACCCTGCCCGACTGGATGGTGAAGCGTCTCGACACCGAGGCCTGCAATCTTGCGGTCAGCCGCAACGCCCTCATCAACATCTGGCTCGCAGAACGCATCCGGCACGAGGACGGGGCAAGAACACGGTAACGCCTGCACAGGCGTCTCCCGGCACGGCAGATGACCGTCGCCGCCTTCGTCCACGCGGAACCATGCTGGTAGGATATCTGCGGGTTTTGCAAGCATACGGGGAGGAAACGTGGCGAAGACAACATCATCGGCATCCGTGGACGCGACGAAAAACCGGCCGTTGACCGGCAGGGACTACTTCCCCATCGTCGTGATGATGGTCGGCAGCTTCACCGCCATCCTCAACCAGACGTTGATGACGTCGGCGCTGCCGCATCTCATGCGCGAGTTCGCCATCACCAGCAACACGGCGCAATGGCTGAGCACCGGCTTCATGCTGACCAACGGCATCATGATCCCCGTCACCGCGTTCCTCATCCAGAAGTTCACGGTCCGTCAACTGTTCTTCTATGCGATCGGCATGTTCCTCTTCGGCACGGTCGTATGCACGGCGGCGCCCGGCTTCGCGATACTGCTGCTCGGCCGCATATTGCAGGCCACGGGCGCCGGCATACTCATGCCACTGCTGCAGACGGTGCTGTTCATCACGTTCCCGCCGGAGAAACGCGGTACGGCCATGGGATGGTTCGGCCTGGTCATCGCGTTCGCGCCGGCGCTGGGGCCAACCCTGTCCGGACTGATCATCGACTTCCTGCCGTGGCGGTTCCTGTTCGTGCCGCTCATCGTCATCGCCGTGGCGGTGCTTTCGGCCGCCATCCCCACGGTGAGGAACGTGACCACGCAGACCGATCCCAGCATCGACATCCCGTCGGTCATACTGTCGACGTTGGGATTCGGCGGGGTGCTGCTCGGATTCAGCCTTGCAGGCCAGGACGGATGGACGGCGCCGGAGACGCTGGGTTCGATCGCCGTGGGCGCGGTGTCCCTGGTGGTGTTCATCGTCCGGCAGATGCGACTGAAGCAGCCGATGCTGAACTTCCGCGTGTTCTCCCGGCCGATGTTCAGTCTCTCGATGGTCGTCGTGGTGCTGGTGTTCGTCACGTTCATCACATCGATGAACATCCTGCCGATGTTCATCCAGAATTCGCTGGGCATGACGGCGTTGCAGTCCGGTCTGCTGCTCATGGGCGGCGGCGTGGCCGAAGGCGTGTTCAACCCGGTGGCCGGACGGCTGTTCGACAAGGTGGGCATCCGACGGCTCGCGCCGCCCGCGATCGCCGTCGTGGCGGTGGCGTCGTTCGCGCTGTCGCGGATGCATGCCGACACGCCCGCATGGTATCCCGCCGTGTTCTTCACGCTGATGATGGCGGGCGTGGCGTTCTGCCTCATGCCGCTGACCACCACGGCCCTCAACCAGCTCACCGGGCCGCTCATCCCCCACGGCACGGCGATGAACAACACGCTGCGACAGACCATGGCCGCCATCGTCATCGCGCTGTACTTCACGGTGATGACGACGAACACGCTGCCGGCGTCGGTCGCCGGGTCCGCGGCGGCAGGACTGGCGCACGGCGTGGACGTGGTATTCATCGTCTCGACCGTGGTCTCCTGCGTGGCGTTCGTATTGTCGCTGTTCGTGCAGGACGGCAAGCGGAGATAGGCAAGCGGGCCGGTTTTGTCTTGGGATGGGCCATTGTCTTGGAATGACCACCCTCAGTCCGGCTGACGCCGGACAGCTCCCGCCAGCGGGAGCCAATCGCCCCCATTGTCATCCTGAGCGAAGGGCGCAGGGGTGGGCCATTGTCATCCTGAGCGAAGGGCGTAAGCCCGGAGTCGAAGGATCTTGCACCCCGACTACCCCAAGATCCTTCGACTCCGCCGCAAGCGGCTCCGCTCAGGATGACAAAGGCAGGTTAAGCGACTCCGCTCAGGATGACAAAACGGGGTGATTGATCCGGCAATGAGGATTACCGCTTCTTACCGCTTCCCATGCGGAAGGGGGCGGACTTCCTGCGGTGACGGTGGAATCCGCCGGACTTGGCGTTGCCGCCGCGCTGCGGACCGGAGCCACCACCGTTGCCGCCGCGGCGACGTTCCTCGCCGTTGCGTGCCACGGCACCGCGCTTGCCGCCGCCACGCTTGCCGCCGCCACGGTTGTCGGCTCCACGCTTGGCGGAACCGCGACGCTCCTCACGTTCCCCGGCATGGGATTCGGCGGCCGCGGCACGGCGTCGGGCGCGCGCACGGCGTCCGGTTCCCGCGGGCTTCTGCGGCGCCGGTGCAGGCAGCTCCCAGCCGTTGACGAGCGGCGCATGCTCGCCGACCAGCTCCTCCACCTCGGGCGAGGTGGGCGTGACCTCCACGGATTTGATACGCAGGCCGGCGCGGCGCATCATCTGCCGCACCTCCTTCTCCTGTCCGGGCAGCACGAGCGTGACCACGTCGCCGGAATGGCCGGCGCGCGCGGTGCGGCCGGAACGGTGCAGGAACGACTTGGGGTCGGCGGGCGGCTCCACCTGCACCACGAGCTCCACGCCGCTGATGTCCACACCGCGGGCGGCCACGTCGGTGGCCACGAGCACGCGCACGTCGCCGTCGCTGAACGCGGCGAGATGCCGGTCGCGCTTGTTCTGCGAAAGATTACCCTGCAGGTCCACCGCGGGAATGCCCGCCTTCACCAGCTTGGCCGCCATCTTCTTGGCCTGGTACTTGGTGCGGGTGAACAGGATGCGCTTGCCCATGCCGGAGGCGAGCTGACGCACGAGCTCATGCTTGTTGCCCTGCGTCACGACGAACACATGATGCGTCATCTCGTCCACATGCGATTCCGCGGAGTCGACGGCGTGCACGCGCGCATCCTTGAGGAAGCGCTTGACCAGTCCGTCGACGCCATGGTCGAGCGTGGCGGAGAACAGCATGTGCTGGCTGTGCGGATCGATCTTGCCAAGCAGTCGCGTGACGGCGGGCAGGAAGCCCATGTCGGCCATCTCATCGGCCTCGTCGAGCACGGCGATACGCACCGATTCCAGCGACAGCAGCCCCTGGCCCAGCAGGTCCTCGAGACGTCCCGGACATGCGACGACGATGTCGGCGCCGTCACGCAATGCCGACACCTGACGACCCTGTTTCACGCCGCCGTAAATGGTCACGGTCTTCAGACCGTAGGCGTCGGCGAGTGGTCGGATCACCTCGTCGATCTGGTTGACAAGTTCGCGCGTGGGCGCGAGCACGAGGCCATGCGGATGAGGCAGCCGCATCGTGGCATCGTCCTCGCCGCGCCGCCGCATGCGTCGGAAGTCACGCATGGCGTCCGCACCGGAGGAACGTTCGCCGCCAAGACGGGCGACCAGCGGAATCGCGAACGCGAGCGTCTTGCCCGAACCGGTCCTGCCGCGGCCCAGCAGGTCGCGTCCGGCGAGGGAATCGGCCAACGTGTCGGCCTGGATGGGGAACGCCGTGGTCTTGCCATCGGCGGCGAGCACGCGCACCAGCGGCTTCGGCACGCCCAGCTCGGCAAAGGGCACGCCGGTGCCCATATCGGCGTCGCCAGTATCGGCATCGTTCATGGTGGTCATAACGTCAACATCATCAATAGTCTTCGGCACAATAGCCTTTCACGGGAATTCAGGCCGGAACCCGCCGGCCTCACGAAAAACAAACGTCCACCAGCGTACCGAAGCGTATGGAGAAGCGCCGCCTACACGAGCAGGTCGTCGATGGAAGGCTGGAAGAGCACGGCATGGGGCTTGCTGACCTTGAGGATCATGCGCTCGCCGAGCGTGAGCGTGCCGCCGATCGACGCACGTTCGGTGCGCACGACCGCGTTCAACGTGTCGCCGTTCTTGAACGACATCTCGCCGCGGTCCCATTGGGCGAGGAACTTCGCGTCGGCGATGCGCGCATAGAATTTGTCGTCGCCGTCCTTGAACCGCCATTTGTCGGAGCTGAACTGGATGGTGTCGATTTGCAGCTGCTTCGTCTCGATGAGCGGCTTATACACCTCGACCAGGTCCTCCACGTCGCGCAGCGCCCGGGCGACGCCGGCCGGCACGTCCAATGATTCGCCGGAGTCGGGCGCGCATATCGTGACGGAATCCACGTCGATGTCGGCGAACGATCCGAACGCGCGGCCAAGATACTTCGCCAACCGTATGGATTTCGACGCCGTATAGGCCGCCAGATCCACGGTCACCGGCGTTGCCTGATCGGAGAACCGCACCTCCACGCCGTCCTCCGTCAGGACCGCCTTCTCCGACGAGTTCGGCATCGGGTCGCCGGTGACGAGCACGCGCGCCCGGAATATGCCGATGGTTTCGATGAGTCCGATGGCAATGTCCGTCACATCGGCCGATGCGACGACCTCGCCGGAGGACCTCACTATGGCGACCGGCTCTCCCTGCAGCGTCAGCGCCGCGGTGAACACGCCCCGTTTCGTACGCATCGCATCGACGGCGACATCAAGGTTCATCAGCGGACGAACGATGTCGCTGTACTCCCCCACCGCATCGGAGAATCCACTGAGTGACGACGACAGCGCCTTGACGCCCAGGGAGCGTGATTTCGCCGCGTTGCCGGCGTATCGCAGTTCCACCGTCGTGCTCGTATGCTGTGTCATCGTCCGCTCCTTCATGCCATGCGACATGTCATATGACCCACCATAACGCACCGTCGCGCACCATCCCGGTAGCGCCATGCATTCTGCGTTATAGTGGCAACGGTACTGCAGCGCGGAAGACGAGGGGACGGCAATGGCGATCAGCGCGAACGAGAAACCGTTGGGCAAGGTGTTCTCCACGGACTATCAGTTCATCATCCCGGCGTTCCAGCGCGCCTACTCGTGGCGGGTGGAGCACATGCTGCAGCTCGTGGACGACCTGCGCGACGCCTCCGAGCATCCCGACCACCCGTATTTCCTCGGCTCGCTGATTCTCGTGGGCGACGGCGACCCGAACAACCGCGTGTTCCAGGTGATCGACGGCCAGCAGCGGCTCACGTCGCTCACCATCATCATCGCCATACTGCGCGCCATGGAAACGGACCACGACCTCGCCGACAATCTCAACGCGCTGATCCTCGAGGAGGGCAACCGCCTGTTCGGCCGCGCCGCCGAACCGCGGCTGACGCTGCGCGAGCGCGACGCCGCGTTCTTCCGCGACTACGTGCAGGAGGGCAATCTCGAAGGACTGTTCGACCTGCGCGACACCGACCTCGAATCGAACGCGCAGCGCAACATCATGCAGAACACGAAGGCGGCGTATGACGCACTGTCCTCGCTCACCCAGGATGAACGCCGGTACTTCGCCTCGTATCTGGTGAGCAACGTGCTCATGATCATCGTGACGACGAACGACCTGGCGGGGGCGCATCGCATCTTCGACGTGATGAACATGCGCGGCATGCCGCTGACGCCGTCCGACGTGCTCAAGGCGAAGGCCATCTCGGCCATCGACATCGCCGACCGCGAGTATTACGGCCGCCGCTGGGACAATGCGGTCGATCCGCTGGGCGACAACATCGAGACGTTCTTCAACGACCTGCTGCTGAGCATCTCGCCGAAGAAGTCACATCGCATGATTCTCGACGGATTCCAGTCGAAGGCGTTCGACGCGTATCTGGAGAAGAACACTGCCGTCGAGTTCATCAACAACATCCTCGTGCCGTATGCGACGGCGTGGAACATCATCAACCAGCCGCACGCCTACGACCTGCCGCAGGAGGTGACCGAGTGGCTGGTGCGGCTCGACGACTTCCCCACCACGGAATGGAAGTCCGTGGCCATCTGGGCGCTGGTCAACATCGGCAAGGTCGGCGTCATCGGCGCCGTGCCACCAGCCGCACCGGCAACGCCAGCGGCAACGGCAGCGCCGACGCCAGCGGCATCCGCTTCGGACGGCATACCGCAGCCGCCACGCAACGGCCGGCATTCCGGTGCACGGCATTCCCATACCCCGCAGACCATCACGTTCCGGCAGAAGGACCAGGAGCAGCTCGTGAAGGTGTTGCGCGCCCTGGAGCGTGTGACCGGCGTCGACAATCTCGGCAAGGCGTCGTCGTCGCAGCGTCGGCAGCGCGTGGTGCAGATCCTCAAGGACCTCGACCACGGCCGCAAGCTGAAGAAATCCACCGGGTTCAGCATCAGCGACGAGGACCGCAAGACCGCGCTGGTGCGGCTGCGCGGCGAGATGCAGGTGAACGACACGATGAAGAAGCTGCTGCTGCTTCGCGCCAACGACGTGATGAACGGCTCGCCCGTGGTCCGGCCGCGCAGCATCAACGTGGTGCGCATCCTGCCGGAGCGGATCGGACCGAATTCGTCGTTCGTCACATGGCCGGAGGCCACGCGCGACCATTGGACCGACCGCATCGGCAACATGGTGCTGTCCGCCGCGAACGAGCAGCAGATGGCGAAGCTCGACAGCTTCGGCCCGCGCGCCGAGCGCATCACCGAGGCCCCGCGCTCCCGCCGGTTCCCGCTGACGGCGGAGCTCACGTCGATGACGGATATGACGCCGGACGTGCTGGAGCGCCGTCAGGAGCAGATCGTGCATCTGCTCGCCGAATACTGGCAGATCCGCTTCGACGCCGACAACGTGGATCTCACCGCCGTCAGCGACGAGACGCTGACGCGCGGTTCGCGCCGTGCCGTGCAGGGGTCGAAGCGCATCACCATCATGCAGGTCATCGACGCGGGGCTGCTGGTGCCCGGCGAGAAGCTCGTCTGGAAGCGTCCGCGCCTCGGCCAGGAATGGTTCGCCACCGTGACGAACGACGGCAAGCTGCAGCTTGAGGACGGTTCGGTGCACGCCTCCCCCACCGCGGCGGCGAAGGCGGCGAGCGGCAAGTCCGCCGGCGCGGCGCTCAACGTGTGGAGGCGCGTCTCCAACGGGCAGAAGCTCAGCGACGTATGGCAGACCTACCGTCTCAACACACTGAAGTAACCAACGCCCCGAGGTTCGTAGGTCTGTGGGTCCAAACACTTGGATTAGTGGGTCCGCACGACCGGATTAGTGGGTCCAGCGCACTTCGAAACCGGATTAGTGGGTCCAAACGATTGGATTCGTGGGCTGAACGATTGGACTCGTGGGTCCAAACGATTATGGGCCGTGTTTGTGGGTCTAATGTGTCACATCAGTGGGTGGTCCCCGCACATCCCGACAGTGATTCCACGATTACGAAATAGGTTTGTGGGTCCGGCACATCCCGAAACCAGGTTTGTGAGTCCAGCACATCGGATTTGTGGGTCCAAACGACCGGATTAGTGGGTCCGAACATTCGCAGGCCAGATTAGTGGGCCCAGTACGTCATATTTGTGGGTCCGATGTATTTCGAAAACCGGATTAGTGGGTCCAACATGTTCCAGAACCGGATTAGTGGGTCCGGCATATTCAATAACCGTGGGTCTACCCGTTCATCTACGGACTTGTGGGTCTGAAGTATACACGGGGAAGTCAAAAATTCCCTCCTCGTGAACGTATCGACCCACAAGTCCGATAGGACAATCGAGTAGACCCACAAACCCTGATCCGTCGATTAGATAGACCCACAAACCCGGATTCGGCAATCGGATAGACCCACAAAACCCACTTCGGACTCTGCTATTCGACATTCGGAACACCGATGGAAAACGGAAGGAAGACGAACCGAAAACGGAACAAGACAAGAAAAAGACACAACAAAACGAAAACGGAAGAAAGGGAAGATATACGGACGTCGTTGGCCGTATCTCCGATTGGTAAGGTGTTGGTCCTCAAATCAGAGAAGACCGAATGATTCACCGGACGATATCTAACGGACATCCGGCCGGCGCAGCAAACGCGGCGGATATCGGTCAGGCATCAGGACCGGGGTCGAATCACTTGTCCTCTTCGATCTGACGGGCGACGTAGCGCATGGTCTCCAGCATGTCCTTGTTGACGTAATCCATGCTGGCGAACGACGACATCGCGAGACCTTCCTGGAATGCCTTGCTGAACTTCATAATGAACCTCCTTGATTGGTTTTTCCTTGTTGCGATTGTCAATCTAGGAAGCCTGTGTTACGCCGGCAATGGTTTTCCATCCGTTGCACGGAAAACCCGTAGTTTTTGTAAGACAGCGCACATTAGAACGCTCACAATCGTTGGAATACCGGACTTTTGCCGCTTTTGCCAATGTGTATTGCAACATGATTCCCATGTAGTTCCTCGCGATTGCGCAACCGCATGACCGACCGTCACGACCACCGCACGGACGCACAACCGTGACGCCCCGGCAGCGTCCATCAGCATCAGTCAGCGGCGGCCGAGTTCCAGCCGCCGGCGGTGCTGACGGACGAGGTCGACGGAATACACGGCCAGGGCGAACCAGATCACGCCGAACGAGATGAACCGGTGGGCGGGCACCTGCTCGCCGAGCACGAAGATGCCGAGCAGCAGCTGGATGGTGGGCGTGATGTACTGGGTGAAGCTCAGCATGAGGAACGTCGCATGCTTGACGCCGTACGAGGTGAGCACCAGCGGGACGGCGGTGAGCACGCCGCAGCCGGCGATCAGCGCCCACACATGCCAGGGGGCGTCGGCCGGCACGCCGAACCGCGGTTGCACGGCGAGCGCCACGAACGCGACCGGCGTGAGCACCCCCGTCTCGAACGTCAACGATTCGAAGGCGTCGAGCGGCACGAACCGTTTGATGAGGCAGTATCCGCTGTAGCTGAACACCATGGCGAGCGCGAGGACGGGGAACGCACGCGTGTCGATGACGTAGAGGATGCCGCCGATGAGCGCGATGACCATGGATGCGATGCCGAGCGCGCTGGCCTTCTCGCGGAGGATGACCAATGCGAGCAGCATGTTCATGAGCGGTATGAGGAAGCCGGCGGCGCTGGCCTCGGACGTCCGCCCGATGGCGACGAGGTAGATGTAGACCACCCAGTCGACGGTGACGAGCACGGCGGCCGCCACGGACATCCAGAACACGCGGCGGGTGCGCCACATGGCCTTCACATGGTCGACGAGACCATGCCAGCGGCCGGTGGCGAGCATGAACAGCGTCATGACCACGGCGGCGGTGACGATGCGGTAGAGCATCAGATTTATGGAGGACACGCTGTCGAGCGCCGCCCAATACAGGGGGAACATGCCGTATACGAGGGCCGACGCGATGGTCGCCGCCACGCCGTGCGGGGTCTGCTTCACTTCTTCAACCGCTTTCTTCACCCCATGATGATACCGCGCTAATACCGCGCTGACGCCGGGGGCCAAGTGTTCCCGAATGATGAACAACGGGATAACTCTGGACGGACGGATGGTTCCGTCATGCCGTTCGGGGGCAGAATGGGAATATGCGTGGGGACGGTATCGTCAACGGGGAGGGAGCGCCGGCTTCATATGAGAAGACTACGGAACAGAATCGTCATTCTCGGTCTCGTCACCGCCCTGTTGCTTGTCATCGCGATCGTCAACGTCGCGTCCCTGATAGCGAAGATCATATTGGGGGTCATGCCGTCGATTCCCGAGATTATCTGGCTGATCGTCGTTTTCGCGGCGATGGCGTTCTGCATACGGCTCATCGCCGGCAACGTCCGGCGGATGAGGAAGGGCCCGCGCACCGCCCGCGGCATCGTATGGGTGTATCGTTTCGGCCACTCCGTGGATTCCGATGGCGACGGGACGAACACGGAGACCTTTCTGTTCCGGCTGGACGACGGCACCCAACTCAAGTTCTCGGATTCCGACCTGCCCGCGGGCGCGGACCGGGACCTGCGGATGCAGACGCCAGGCACCCACATCATCATCAGCTGGTTCGAGGGAACGAGCATCATCGAGACGATCTGGTTCGACCCGGCGTTTCCGCCGGCGAGACCCAGTGACGCGGTGGTCGAGCGGGTGAATCGAGAAGACGACGACTACACGATTATTCATCGGCTTCCCACCGATTGGGAGCGTAAGGAACGGGCGAAGGCCGCACGCGAGGCGCACCCGAACGGGAACGCGACGACGGCGCCAGCCCCGGAACAGGCGCAGGAGGAGCAGGCGACGACGCCGAAGATCCGGTTGCATGTGGCGGCCGCCGACGGACCTGCCGGCGACGGCACCGCAGCGTCCTCCCCCGCAAGCGCGCCCGGCCGGTCCGCGGTCGCGCAGCAGGTGGCGTTCACCGCGGCGCAGGAGGATGTCCGGGCGCGGTACCGGGTCTTCGACAAGCCGACGAAAATCGTCATCGGCGTGCTGGTCTTCGTTGTGGCGGTCAGGATGTCGACGTCCTCGCCGTTCGGCCGCGAGCACATGATGAACAACGCATGGCCGTTCCTCGCCCTGATGGCCCTGGCGGCGTGGCTGCTTGGCCATGCCGTCGTGCAATGGGCGCTCATGAGCCGTAGCGACAGATACCGTAACGTGGAGAAGGACATGCGCCTCCCGCTGATCCGCGGCGTCATGGTCCGTCATGTCGTGCCCATGCTGCTGTGTCTGGCCATCGGTCTGACCGGCGCGGCGCTGACCATGCAGACGGTCTGGAAGGGTCCGACCACGATGCCGGTGACAATGAGCGCATTCGACCATCACACGGAAACCGATGACGACAACGACTCCTACGAATACTCGGACTTCACGTTCACCGAGGATTCGGGCAGGACAATCATCATCAGCGTACGCAAGGACGACGAAGGCTACATCCTCGACCAGACCGGCGACCGGACCGGACGTCATCTGGTCCTCACCTATTGGGATTCGGGCGGCGGCAAGGCTGTCTTCGATTCGGCCCGCCCCGACCCCTCGGCGGAATGACATCGGACGACATCCGCGTCCTCCCCCTCCACATACACAACCAAAGGAACATGATATGAGAAGACTACGGGATCAGGTCATTCTGATGACGTTGACGGTCGTATTGCTGATTGTCTACCTCGTTTTCCGCGTATGGTCGCTGACATCAGGCGCCGAGGGACGGAATCCGACCGTCGACGTGCTGTGGATGCTCGGCATTCTCGCGACGGTCGGCGGATGCGTGTATTTCATCATCCGTGACGCCGGGATTCTACGCCGGGGCATGAGCACCGCGCGAGGCATCATTCTGACGTACGAGGTTCATCATTCCGTGGATTCCGACGGCGACCCGACCACCACGGACGAATACGTCATCGCATTGGACGATGGTCGCAGACTCACGTTCCGTGAACTGCCGGTCTACGGGAAGATGGTCGAACGGATGCGGACTCCGGGGAACCATATCGTCATCCGCTGGTTCGAAGACACCACAATCATCGACATGATCGATCTCGATCCGGCCTTTCGTATAATCCCGTCGTATTGCGTGATCAAGGAGAAGCACGGCACAGGCGACAAGGAATACAGCATCGTCCATCGGATGCCCACCCCGCAGGAGTTGAATGGACTGGCCCAGCATGGGTTGCCCGTATACTCCACCGAAACGAACGGAGCCTCCGTCGATGATGGGTCCGATGCGCAGGCGGCTCGCAAG
Organism: Bifidobacterium pluvialisilvae; assembly: GCF_019331695.1. Classification (GTDB taxonomy): domain Bacteria; phylum Actinomycetota; class Actinomycetes; order Actinomycetales; family Bifidobacteriaceae; genus Galliscardovia; species Galliscardovia pluvialisilvae. The sequence goes on along the minus strand of NZ_JAHBBI010000007.1, from coordinate 158,653 downwards.
GACGCCAGAACACGGTACATGGCGTTCATCAATCCGCCGACGATACTGTTCTTCACCGCGATAATCGTCCTGGGTGGATACCAGGTCTCAACGATGTCGCCATTCGGTCTGGATGGCGTGATGCAGGCAACGATTCTTAGCGTCGGCGCACTGTTGGCGGCCGTCTGGTGCGTCATCCATGCCGTCATGCAGGCAGTGGCCATCTACCGTGATGACGTCTACCGTCATGAATCGACGACGGACCGGTCACGTATGATCGCCCGCAACGCGCTGCGTCATGGCATCGTCGCCATCATCTGCCTGCTGATGGGTGTCAGCAGCCTGTCAAGCGTCTGGGCGACCCTCGCCCAAGGGCCCGTTACCGAACCGGTGACACTAATCGAAATCGCGCATCGCGAGGAGACCGACAGCGACGACGATACGACGTATTACACCGATTTCGTCTTCGATACGCAGTCCGGCGACGACATCACCATCACCGTGGACCGGTCCGACGAGGACTACATCCTTCGCCAGACCGGCGACAAGACCGGGCGGGGGCTGCTGCTGACGTATTGGCATGACCCGACCGGCAGCAGCGGCTCACGCAACTACGTCTACGACCATGCCGTGCCGGACCCGTCCAAGGAGTGACGAAGAAGACACATGGCGGGCTGGCGGAGTCCGACGGCTGATGTGGGCAAACGCCCGCCGGATATCATGAACACCGGCGTGGCGACGATGTTATGCGGCCTTGGCGCCGGGTTCGCCGTTCGGGCCGGCTCCGCGGTTGGTTCCAAGAATGGCGAGCAGGATGACGACGGCGAGGGCGAGGAGGATGCCGTAGGCGATGAGGTTCAGCAGGGAACCGATGATGCCGTAGATTTCGAATATCCAGAGGATCTCGTTGATGAGTTTGGCGACGGCGCCGACGGCCACCAGCACCGGGCCGACGGTCCCGTACCAGGGCAGGGACTTGGCCAGATACACGCCCAGCAGATACAGCGCCAGGAGGACGGTGAAGTAGACCCACGGCGAGAATCCGATGAAAATCTTGTAGACGATGCTGCCGTAGGAGGCGGATACACCGGGAACCATGCCGATCAGGGTTTCCAGCATGTCGATGCCGAGGAACACGACCATGAGGATGACGGACATCTTGGTGGTGCCGGCCTCGTCGACGTCGGCCCCGTTGACGGGGGAATCGCCAGCCGACGTCCGCCGCTGTTCGCCGTAGCCGGCAGGGGGCTGCGCCTGCCACATGGTCTGCTGGGTCGGAGCGGGGTTTGGATGATTGGTCATCGGTGGCTGATACTGCGGCGGCATGGCCGCGCCGGCGTTGGGATTGCCGGGGTTCTGCGGCATCGTCGGCATCCGGTATGACTGTCCCTGCGGAGGCGTCTGCGGATCCCATCCCGGCTGCGGCTGCCGCGGCTGGGTATTGTGAGGATGCTGCTGTGGATTCTGTGGCATGGTCATCGCTGCTTCCCTTCGATTCGTCGATGAGCGTATCCGATTCCAGACTACTCCGCGGAATTGGTGTGGAGTAGGAGGAGGATGCACCTCGTGACGTGTCGGTCTCTCCCTCCGTCACGCTTCGCGTGTCACCTCCCTCGTCAGAGGGAGGCAGAGGGGCAGAGGAAGGCAGGGCAGCTCAGTCCAAGAGGGCGAGGAGGTCGTCGCGGGTGAGAGCGGAGATGGCGTTGCCGGACGACGATGCGGCGTCCACGAACCGTGAGGCCAAGTCGGTCTTGCTGTGCTGGAGGTTCAGGATGCGTTCCTCGATGGTGTCCTTGGCCACGATCTGATACACGTTCACATCCTGTGTCTGGCCGATGCGGTGGGCGCGGTCGGTGGCCTGGTCCTGCGCGGCGGCGTTCCACCACGGGTCGGCGTGCACGACCACGCAGGCGCCGGTGAGGTTGAGTCCCGTGTTGCCGGCCTTGAGCGAGATGAGGAACACGGGGGTGTCGTCGGCGTTGAACGCGTCGACGAGTTCGAGACGGCGTTTCTTCGGCGTGGATCCGGTGATGACGTCGTAGGCGATGTCGTCGCGGCGCAATCGTTCGGCTATCAAATCCAGGTAGCTGGTGAACTGCGAGAAGATGAGCATCTTGCGCCCGGCGTCGCGGCAGGAGAGCACCAGCTCCTCGATGGCGTCCAGCTTGGCCGACTTCGGCGCCTTCACGCGTTTACCGGATGCACCGGCGCCGCTCTCCGGCAGGTCGCCGCCGTAGTTCGCATACAGCAGCCGCGGGTCGCAGCAGGCCTGACGCAGCCTGGTCAGCTGCGCGAGCACCTGGATCTTGCCCGTGTTGAAGTCCTTGTCCTTCTGCTTGTTCAATGTGGCGCGCAGACGCTGTTCGAGCGCCGCATACAGTCGTCGCTGCTCGCCTTCCAGCCGCACGGTGATGACGTTCTCGATCTTCTCCGGCAGGTCCTTCAACACGTCGGCCTTGCGCCGGCGGAGGATGAACGGGCCGACGAACGCCTGCAATCTGGCCTGCGCCTGCTCATCGCCGCTGAGTATGGGCATTTCGAACCGTTCGCGGAAGTGCGCGTACGAACCGAACATGCCGGGCATGAGGAAGTCGAAGATGCTCCACAGTTCGGCCAGCCGGTTCTCGATGGGCGTGCCGGTGAGCGCGAACCGATGCCGGGCCGCGACCGACCTCACGGCCTTCGATGACTTGGTCGCGTGGTTCTTCACGTATTGGGCCTCGTCAAGCACCATGCAGCAGCATGCGATGCCGTCGTAGTCGGCGATGTCGCGGCGCAGCAGGTCGTAGGACGTGATGAGCACGTCGGGGACGGCGGCCCTGGGGTCCGTGCCATCGGTCGTCCCGTCACCGGCAGTCCCGACGACCACCCCGGCGTCCACGTCGCCCGCCCCGCCGCGTGCCGCCTCGAGGATGCGTCGCCGTTCCGCCTTCGTCCCCGCCACGACCTCGACCGTCAGCTCCGGCGCGAACTTCGCGCATTCGGCGGCCCAGTTGTAGACCAGCGACGCCGGGCAGACGATGAGGTTCGGCCCGACCTTGCGGAATTCGCCGCGTCGGGAGACGAGCAACGACAGCAGCTGCACGGTCTTGCCCAGCCCCATCTCGTCGGCGAGGATGCCGCCGAATCCCTTGTCGCATATGGCATTCAGCCAGCGGAACCCCTCAACCTGATACGGTCGCAGCACCGTCGCCAGCGACGACGGCACGGTGTATGAAGCAGGGTCGATGACCTTGAGGTCGTTCACGTAGTCGCGGAAGCGTTCGTCCTTGTCGCCGTCATCGACCTCATGGTCGAGATAGTAGGCCTCGTAGGCGGGCACGCGAACGCCGGCCGCCAGTTCGTCGGCGCGGATGCCCAGATCGGCGGCGATGTCGTCGATGGCCTTCGTATTGACGTCGCGCAGGTTCACGAACGCGCCGTTCGACAGGCGATGGTATTTGCGGCGGCTGCGGTAGCCGGCCAGCAGGGCGGGCACGTCCTTGGGGTCGATTTCGTCGGCAATCGGCGAGATCTCCACCAGGTCGGATCTCAACGACAATCCCACTTTGATGGTCGGCCGGTTGACGGCGGTCAGTCCGTCGAACGCGGGCGTGGAGAACACGTCGCCAAGCCCACGCAGCACGGGCAGTCCTTCGGTGAGGAGCCTCCAGATGGCATCGTCGTCGGATTCGGGGATGCGTGCCACGAGACCGTCCGGACGGGGGAAATAGTGGAGCACGGCCTCGACGGCGAGTCGTTCGACGTCGCGGTCCCGCATCGCGTCGGACGGACTGACGCCGGCGAACACGTCGAAGCGGTCGTCGCCGTAACGGGCCTTCAATTCGCAGCTGACGCCGTGCATGTCGCGGTCGAGATAGATTTCGATATGGCAGGGAAGCCGTTTGCGGCGCGCCAGTTCGGCAGGCAGCTGCATGGGGATGCCGCAGTCGCGACGCTCGCCGCCGGCCGTTGCACCGATGCCGCCATCGGTATCATCCGCACCTCCGGCATTGCCCGTGCCAGCATTGTCTCCGACCGTAGACACGGCGCCGCTTCCCGTCACGTTGTGAATCGGTGTGACGTATGGCAGCACCGTTCTGGAGAACATGTCGACATCGTCGGGACCAAGATACAGTCCGTCGGCGTCCCGGTCGTCGCACAGCACGCCGATGATGCGACGGTCGTCGACGAATCGTCGGCTGCACCGGTGAATGACCGGCAGGCCGCCATCACCGCTGCCGACCGACGCACGCACGATGGCGAAACTGCTCTGCTGGCCAATGATCAGAGCATCTACATTCATACGATGCCTGACTACATATCCATACGACGAACCGCCGTCATCACCGTTGGGGACGTCCGTATCGTCGTCTCCGACGACGTCGCCGTTCTTGTCGACGCGTTCGACGGACAGGCCGAGGTCGGGATCGCCGTCCACGACGTCCGTCGCCATCGACGCCGCGTAATACCCGGACGACGCGTAGTCGACCGTCTCCCCCGAATCCACGTACAGGTCCAGCAGGTCGGTGATTTCGTCGTCGGTCAATAGCATTTCGGAAGTCTGCGCCCTGCGCCCGCGATATCCGCCGCCATGGGATTCGATGCCGGCGCGGATGTCCGCCGCACGCCGCAACAGGCCGATGCCGGTGCGGGAACGTTCGTCGAACGCGTCCATCGTATGCGTGAACGCGAGCTTTTTGCCATAGACCACGTATTGCTGCCATTTCACGGCGCGTAGGAAGGCGTCGACGTCCTTGACGACGTAGGAGACGCTGCGGGACGGCACGGTGATGCGCAGCCGCAGCAGCCACCCGTTGCCGGATGCCGACCGGACGATGCCCGGTCTGAGCGAGACACTGCCGACCGGCATATGCCGTTCGAGCGCGGCGACGCCGACCGCTCCCCTGCGTGCGGACCTACCGCCGGCATCGTCCGCGCCGTCCGCGTCGGCGAGCGCGCTGACCTGTTTGAGCAGGTCGACCTGTCGGCTTTGGGCTTCCTGCCGTTGATGGATGTCCTCCTGCTGCATGAACGCCTGCAGCATTCGGGAGGTTCGACGGGGCCGCGGCGGCCGGCCGCCTGGGACGCCGACCGGAGCGTTCTGGTCGAACGATTCGGGCGCGTCGTTGTATTGCATGATGAGCGCGATGACGTGCTTGCAGACGGAGCCGTAGCGGCCGTAGGCGGGGCATGAGCATGAGGTGTCGATCACGCGGCCGTGGGTCTCGTCCAATGTGGCGCGCACCCGGTAGCCGATGCCGCCGGCGGAGGAGTCGACCATGGCGATGAGCGTGGTCGCGCCGTCGCGGCCCACCGCGCAGGCCATGCCATGTATCCGTCCGCTGGAGATGACGTCGTAGGCGCGGTAGAACGAGACGCCGCCGAGCACGCGCAACGTCTGTTCGGAGATGGCCTCGTCCCGATGGCCGAACGATGCACCTTCGTCGTCGACCGCGTCATCGTTGGCTACGTCGTCGTCGGCGTCGTTACCGAAATCGTATCCGTCACCGAAATCACTGAATTCGGCGTCGTCGAAACCATAACCGAAGTCGGAGTGGCCGAAACCGCCGCCGTCGGAGCCGCCGTACGACGCCCCGCTCCCCCGGCCGCCATACACGCGCGCCCGCCAATCGTCCGCCATCACCGCCCCCTTTCGCTGTAATCGCAAGGAAAACTCACGTTCGTCAACATTCTTCGTATAGCACCCTGTTGCCGTTCCATATTCGATACCATCGCAGGAACGTACCATTCTCACTCTATCGACGACAATACGAACCTGCAGAATATGGACAATATATGTATAATAGCAATACAATTCTGCGTTTCACGTGGGATGACAACAAAGCCGCCATCAATATCCGCAAGCATGGGATTTCCTTCAAGGAGGCCAGCAGCGTATTCCATGACCCATACGCCCGTGTAATCCCCGACCCGGACCATTCCCAAGACGAGGAACGGTTCGTCATCCTCGGCATCAGTGACCATGCGCGGGTCCTGGTGGTCTGCCATTGCTATCGGGAGAACGAGGAGGTCATCCGGCTGATATCGGCAAGGAAGGCCACACGAAAGGAGACGTCGACCTATGGAAGACTCTACGATGCGCGATGAATACGATTTCTCGGATTCCGCACCAAACCCCTATGCGAAAAAGCTTCGCAAGTCGGTGACCATGCGTATCGACGTGGATACGCTTGACTATTTCAAGTCGTTGGCGGCGCAGACCGGCATACCGTATCAGAATCTCATCAACCTGTATCTCGGGCAGTGTGCCAAGGACAAGCGGCAATTGCGGTTCCAATAGCGTCTAGGGCAACGGCTGATATGGAACGACACCCGCACGTCTATCGTCACCGTGCGAGGAAGGCGCGGATGTCGGCGAACTCCTGCTCGCACACGTCGTGGCGCATGCCGGCGTAGGCGCGTTCCTCGACGTTCGCGAAGCGGGCGAGCGCGTCGCGCATGGCGGCCTTCTGTGCGTCGGGAATCTGCCGGTCGAGGGTGCCGTAGCCAAGGAAGACGTCGGGGCGTGCGGCGCCGGACGGTTCCGGCACGGTTGCGACGGTGCCGCCGGTGTCGGCATCGTGAAATGACGGCGCGAGCAGTACCGCGGCATCGAACACGTCCGGATGGTCGGCGAGCAGACGGTACGACAGATACCCGCCCTGTGAGAATCCGACGAGTACGATGCGACGATTGCGCAGCCCGCTGGCGTCGAGCAGCGTGACGAGCCGGTCGCCGATGGCCGAGCATTGCGCCTGGATGCGCACGTCGTCCCAGCCGGCGCTGTCGTACCACGCGTGGCCGCCGAGATACGTGCGGTGGATGGGCGCCTGCACGGAGATGTAGTCGGTGCCAGGTTCGATGGCGTCGATGATGCGCACCATCTCCTGCTCGTCGTTGCCATACCCGTGGAACATGACGAACAGGTCGGTAGACTTGACGTCATCGACACCGTCGCCGCCGTCGTCATTGTGATCGAAGTCGATATTCGCGATCATCGCCAGTCGCATACCGACGCTCCCTCCGTCGTATTCGATGGACGCCCCAGTTAGGCGCCGTTCCCAGATTACCGCGCCACGGCTCCGACTCCGCCGGCGGTTTGCCGTGGCGAAACGGCGTGCGAGTTGCTACAATGTCTTCTCGTTGTCTTTGGCCCCGTAGCTCAGCTGGATAGAGCAACTGACTTCTAATCTGTAGGTCGCCGGTTCGAGTCCGGCCGGGGTCACGACTCAGCCCTTGGAAACATTGGGATTCCAAGGGCCTTTGTTTTTCGTTCCTAATCGTTCTGGATACTACTAGACACCATGGCGGAAGTCGGCTCCCATAGGCGACTCCGATATCGCTACTATGCTGGTCACCATGAAATCGCAGGAGATGCAGCATGTGGAACATGGGTTCGGGCCGGTGTGGGACGCGGATTCGCGCGTGCTGGTGCTCGGTTCGATGCCGAGCCCGAATTCCCGGGAGGCGGCGTTCTACTACATGCATCCGCAGAACCGGTTCTGGCCGGCGATGGCCGCATTGTTCGATGAGCCGGTGCCGGAGGCGAGCGCCGCGGCAAGACGCGACTTCGCGTTGCGGCACCGGTTCGCCCTATGGGATGTCATCGCCTCCTGCGATATCGCGGGGGCAAGCGACTCGTCGATCCGCAACGCGGTGCCGAATGACCTCGCGCCGATCATCCGCGCCTCGCGCATCACCCACGTGTTCACGACCGGAGGCAAGGCTGCGCAATTGTATCGTCGTCTGTGTGCGCCGCGGCTGGTGGCGGCCGGCATCGGCATGCCGATGACTCCCCTGCCGTCGACGAGCCCGGCGAACGCGCGCATGCGGCTGCCGCAGCTGGTGGAGGCATATCGGGCGGTGGCCGAGGCGTGCGGTATGGCCGGGTGATGGAAGGCATGGGCCGCCAGTGCAAAACCGCCGTGACATCCCTGTCATCCTGAGCGAAGGGCGTGGACCACAAGTCACTCTGCCACTGTGAGCGGGCTGCGCCCTCCACTCTGTCATCCTGAACGAAGGGCGCAGCCCGGAGTCGAAGGATCCTGCGCTCCGGCCGATTTCAAGATCCTTCGACTCCGCCGCAAGCGGCTCCGCTCAGGATGACAGGGCGGGGCAATCGGCTCCCCTCGCTGAGGGGAGCTGTCGAGCGAAGCGAGACTGAGGGGAGAGACACCTCCATCCAGAATCCACCCTCCCCTCAGTCCGCCTACGGCGGACAGCTCCCTTCCAGAGGGGAGCCGATTGGATGGGACCGTCCCGACAATCCCCCTTCCCCCTAAACTTGAAGGGGAGCCGATTGGGTGGGGCGTCTCGCCGAGTCCTTCGCTCAGCCCACGGTGTTGCCGAAGATCTCGGCCTGAAGGTTCTTGCGGTTGGCCTCGAGCTTGGTGATCTCGCCGAGCAGGCGGAACTTCTCCTCGCCTTCGGGCAGCTGGTTCATCCGCCGCTTGTTGCGAGCGATGAGCCGCATATAGCCCATGTCGAGCAACCGCACCAGCAACTCCGACGCATACTGCTTCTCCGCATCCGTGGCCGGACGCAACGGCGCCGAAACCGCCGACGACGACTGCGCCATCTCATCCGTCACCTGCTGGGAATCCCGTTCCGCGCTCGGCAACGGCAACGGCATCACGGCCAGCTCGTTCACCACACCCTCCAGCATCGGCCCAGCGGCCTTGGAGAGATTATGCATCCACAACCCCTGTGGCGTATCGTTCGACGGCAGCCCACCGGCAGCCTCCAACGCCTGATACATCGACCGAAACACCGGCGTCATGAAACTGTCGACCGTCAGCTGCGCGAACATCGCGCGGTTCACCGACCTTGGCACCTGGATGAGAATGCCCATGAACTGCTGTTCGCAGATGAACACCGCGTCGTCGATGCGGTAATACCCCTGCGTCAGCGCGTCCTGCCGTTCCAGGGCACGCCGCCGCGCCGGATCGGCATACGGGTCGCCGCCACGGGCGCCCGCCCCCGCATATTCGCCGCCGTTGTCATACCGACGACGGTCGCGCGGCGCATACGCGTCCTCGTCACGCACACGCAGCTGCCGACGCGCATTGCCCACCTCACGCAGCATCACATCCAGATCCACGCCGACGCGCCGCGCCGCCTTACGCGCATACAGGTTCACCAACGACCGGTCGCGAATCTGCGCGATCACCGGCACCACGGCCTTCACCGCACCCATCTGCCCGGTCGTATACTGCGTATCGAACTGGTCGATCGCCGTGTTGCTCACGAAATCATACAGCGGATACGCGTTGTCGATCAGCGTACGCACCGCCCCGTCACCACGCTGGATGCGCAGATCGCACGGGTCGAGATTATCGTCGGCCACGGCCACGAACGTCTGCGACAAAAACGCGCCGTCCAATCCGAACGCGTGCAACGCGGCCTTCTGCCCGGCCGCATCGCCGTCGAACGTGAACACCACACGCGACGTACGGTTCTTCCCCGGTCCGATCAGCTGCAATCCGCCAAGCTTGTCGTCGGAAATCAGACGACGCACGATCTTCGCGTGCTCACGGCCGAACGCCGTGCCGCACGTGGCCACCGCCGTATCCACGCCGGCCAAATGACACGCCATCACATCCGTATATCCCTCGACGATCACGACCTGGCGTTTCTTCACGATGTTCGACTTGGCCAAATCAAGACCGTACAGCACCTGGTTCTTGTGATACAGCGACGTATCCGGCGTATTGATGTACTTCGCCTGAATCGTATCGTCGTCATACAGCTTGCGTGCGCCGAAACCCAGCGTACGGCCGGCGGAGTCACGGATGGGCCACGTCACGCGGCCGCGGAAATAATCGTAGACGCCACGCTGGCCCTGACGGGCGAGACCGGCGTCCATCATCTCCTGATGCGTGAACCCCTTCGATGCGAGATGACGGACGAGATTATCCCAGCCCTGCGGCGCGTAGCCGCAGCCGAAGCGCTCGCAGTCGGCCTGGGAGAAGTTGCGTCCGGCGAGGAGCTTGCGTGCGGCCAGGGCCTCGCGGCTCATGATCTGCGAGACGAAGAAACGCTGCGCCTCGTCGTTGGCCTCCAGCAGACGCGACCGTTTGGACCCCTGCCGCTGCTGCGGCTGGTTGGAGTCGTAATGCAGCTCGATATGGTATTTGTCGGCGAGGATTTCGACGGCGTCGGCGAATCCCACGTTTTCGGACTGTTCGACGTATTTGAACACGTCGCCGCCGAGGCCGCAGCCGAAGCAGTGCCATGAGCCGAGCGCCGGGCGTACGGAGAAGCTCGGCGTCTTCTCGTCGTGGAACGGGCACAGGCCCATGAACGTGCCGGAGCCGGACGCCTTCAGCGTGACGTCGGCGGAGACGATGTCGTACAGGTCGGCGGCGGCGCGCACCTTCTCGATGTCTTCTTTAATGATCAAACCCGGCATAGCGTTTCATTTTACCCAACCGGGATGATTGCGGGGCGTCGTCGTGCGACCGGCGACGAACGTCGCGCGGACCAAGCCCGTATCACCGGCCCACGCGACGCCGCGGCCCACCCGGCGACGGGACCGCCCGCTGCCGTCGCCTACAGCAGCGTGGCGGGGTCGAGCTTGGCGAGGTCCTCGGGCGGCAGCACCTCGGCGGCGTGGAGATACAGCCTCGGGATGCGGTTGCGCAGGCAGGTGAAGATCTCGTAGCTGATGGTGCCGGCGGCGCGCGCCCAGTCGTCGGCGGTCGGCTCGGCGAACTTCTCGCCGCGGCCGGGGCCGAACAGCACCACGGTGTCGCCCTCATGCACGTTGAGCTCGTCGGTGGAGCAGGAGCCGTGCAGGTCGATCATGAACTGGTCCATGCATACGCGGCCGGAGACGCGGTAGAGCTTCGGCCCCTCGCTGGTCATCACGCGCACGGGGCCGCCGTCCTTCTGTACATGCTTGGCGCCCTGCATGTCGAATCCGGAGGCGGAACGGTGGATGCCGTCCGCATAGCCGATCGGCACGATGGCGGTGGAGGTGTCGTCGGGCGTCAGGTACGTGCGGCCGTAGGAGATGCCGTGCCCGGCCTCCACATGCTTGACGGTGCCGAGCTGCGCCTGCAACGTCATGGCGGGCTTGAGCCGCCACGTGGACGGCGTGCCCATGGCCGGGTCCGGCTCGTAGCCGTACAGGCCAATGCCCGGGCGGGTGAGCTCGAAGTGGATCTCCGGACGGTTCAGCGTGGCGGCGGTGTTGGCCAGATGGCGGATCTCCGGCGCGATGCCGGCCTTCTCCATGCGTGCGGTGAACGCGTTGAAGTGCTCGATCTGTCGGTCGGTGGAGGCCACGAACTCGGGCACGTCGGGCGAGTCGGCCACGGCGAGGTGGCTCCACTGGCCCACGATGTGGAACACACCCTCGTGCGCGTACGCCACGAACTTCCTCAGCGCCTCGTCGAAGGTCTCCTCGGTGAAGCCGTTGCGGCCGAATCCGGAATCCACCTTCACATGCACGCGCGCCACCTTGCCCACGGCGCGGGCGGCGGCCGCGGCCAGGTCGATGCCGGCCATGGATCCGATGGAGATGTCGATGTCGTTCCTGATGAGTTCGCCGAACGGCACGTTCAGGCCGTTGTACACCCACGTGAGGATGTGGCAGCGGTCCGGGCCGATGCCGGCCTTGCGCAGCAGCAGCGCCTCGTGCGACTGGGCGGTGCCGAGCCAGGTGGCCCCGCCGGCGAGCGCGGCCAGGGCGGCCGGGATGAGCCCGTGCCCGTAGGCGTCGGCCTTGACCACGCCCATCACCGCGGTTCCGGAGTCGGGGCCGCCGCATACGGAGACGAGATGGCGCATGTTGTCGCGCAGGACCGCGAGGTCGACGATGCACTGCGCCGGGTACTGCTCGCACGCGTTGCGATAGTTGGTTTCGCCGTCTGAAGAAGAGAAAGCCCATTCGGGCGCTGCACTCAAAGTCATGTGCCCTATTGTGCCGCCGCTATGCGACGGATTCGTGATGAGGCTCACTTTTTCGTCATTTCCGCATATTTCTTCGCGATGAGGTCGTTGTAGAAGTCGACGGCGGCCTTGGGTTCGCCGTCGAACGCCACCCGGTGTTCGTCGAGCACGATCACGCGGTCGATGGCGTAGTCGGGGTTGGTCACGAGGGTGAGGTCGTGCGTGGCGAAGACGACCTGCTTGTCGTAGCCGAAGAGGGCGCGGGCGACGGTGCGGGTTGCGTTCTCGTCGAGTCCCTTGGTGGGTTCGTCGGCCACGATGGCGGCCGGGTTGATGGCAAGCGCGCCGACGATGGCGAGCAGGTGGCGTTTCTCGCTGTCGAGGCTGTCGGCCTTGCTGCGCGCGTACGGCGTCAGTCCGAAGTGCGCGAAGAGGGCGCCGACGGTCTCGTGGCGGGCGCCGTCGGGCAGGTTGCTTTTCTTCAGCGGTTCGGCCACGGCCTCGGCGATGTTCTCGGCCATGTAGTAGCGCTGGGGGATCTCCTCACGGCGGACGATGCCGATGACGTCCTTCAACGCCTTGGCGTCGGATTTTTTCGCGGGGTCGAACGTCGTGTCCTCCCCCGGCGCGGGCTTGCCGCCGTCGTCGAGGACGTGGCGGACGACGCTCACGGAGCCGGCGGTCGCCTTGAGCGTGCCGTCGACGAGCTGGAGCAGCGTGGATTTGCCGGCGCCGTTGAGTCCGATGACGGCGACGCGCTTCTCGGCGATGGTGAGGTCCGTGGGTTCGAGGCCGATCTTGCCGTCCTCGTAGGTCAGTCCGGCACCGTCGAGAATGAACGACAACCGGCGTTTACGGGTATCTATGGTCTTCTTGCGGGCGAACAAATCCATCAGTCCCATGCTTGGCTCCCATCATTATGGTTCTTCCTGATATTCTAGGGAGGGCCGGGAACGCCGGGACGGAATCTCGCAACCGTCGGCAATCCATCGCCGGTCGATATCGTCATCCGACCGTTCCGTCGTTGTGCAATTCGCATGGAATTCGTTTTCGATTATCGTCGCGTTCATATACCGTTGATGCTGACGAAAATCATCCGGATGTCTTACCATGCGGACATTGCACGTTCAAAACGATTCGTTCGTAATGATTGCTCCCGTAAGATGTTGACGTTTGCAGGAGAGATCTTCCATCCCAAGAAGGAATTCATGAATAGCCTATTACGCAAAAAAGACGTGTCGACGATAGTGGCCGAGGCCACGCCGTTGAAGCGCACGATGAAGACGTTCGATCTGACGATGCTCGGCATCGGCGCGATCATCGGCACCGGCATCTTCGTGCTGACCGGCAAGGGCGCGCTCACCGCCGGTCCGGCGCTGGCCGTGTCGTTCCTGCTCGCCGCCATCTGCTGCGGCTTCGCGGGACTGTGCTACGCGGAGTTCGCGTCGATGGCCCCGGTCTCCGGCTCCGCGTACTCGTACGCGTATCTGGCGTTCGGCGAGCTCATCGCATTCGTCATCGGATGGAACCTCATCCTTGAATACGCCCTGCAGGCGGCGACCGTGTCCGCCGGATGGGCCGGCTACTTCAACAAGCTGCTCGAAGGCTTCGGATTCCATCTGCCCGTGGAGCTCACGGCCGCGTATGGCACGACGCCGGGCGTGACCACGTACTTCAATCTTCCGGGATTCGTGGTGGTGCTGCTCATCACGTGGGTGCTGTCCATCGGCATCAACCAGACCAAGCGCGTCAACGACATCATGGTCATCATCAAGCTGGCCATCATCCTGCTGTTCATCGTGTGCACGATCCGCTACATCAACCCGGCCAACTGGAAGCCGTTCTCCCCGTACGGCATCTACACGTTCCAGCCGGGCTCGACCCAGCCGTACGGCATCATCCCGGCCGCGTCGATCGTGTTCTTCAGCTTCATCGGATTCGACGCCGTCTCGTCGTCGGCCGAGGAGACCGTGAACCCGAACAAGACGCTGCCGCGAGGCATCCTCATCTCGTTGGCCATCTCGACGGTCATCTACATCATCATGACGCTGGTGATGACCGGCGTGGTGCCGTACAAGGACTTCGCGAAGTTCATCGACGCGCCCGTGGCCGGCGTGATCCTCGAGACCGGCCTCAACTGGCTGGCGGTGATCGTGAACCTCGGCGCGCTCGTGGGCATGACCACCGTGATGCTCGTGCAGCTCTACGGCCAGTCGCGCATCTGCTATGCGATGGCGCGCGACGGCCTGTTCCCGAAGCTGTTCGGCGAGGTGCACAAGAAGTACCTCACCCCGTTCAAGGGCACGTGGTTCTTCGGCATCCTCACCGCCATCGCCGGCGGCTTCATCAACATCAACATCCTGTTCGAGCTGGTGAACATCGGTACGCTCTCCGCGTTCATGATCGTCTCCGCCGGCGTGCTGTGGATGCGCAAGACCCAGCCGAACGCGCACCGCGGCTTCAGGGCGCCGGGCGTGCCGTTCACGCCGATCCTCTCCATCATCTTCTGCCTGGTGTTCATCGCCGGCCTGAACTGGGAGACGTGGGTGCGGTTCGCCATCTGGCTGGCCATCGGCCTCGCCGTCTACTTCGGATTCAGCCGCAAGAACTCGGTGCTCGGCAAGCAGGCGCAGAAGAAGGCCCGCAAGGCCATCGACCAGGCCATGGCCGGTCAGCAGGGCGCTGCCGCTTCGGCGGCCGGTGCCGGTGCCGGTGCCGGTGCCGGGGTGGCCGAGGCCGCCGAGGCATCCGCGGAGGTCGCGACCGAAACCATGGTCAAGGAGGCCGAGGCCAAGGAGTAATAAGGAGGGGGTGGGCCTGTCCATTCCGCGAACGGTCAGGCTTCCCCGACCACGCTGGACGACTACGAGCAGGACAGCAAGTCCATTCCACGAACGGACAGACCTGCAAACTAACGCCCCTAGGCCCGCACGGACAGGCCCATAGGCCCAACGAACATAAATCCAACGGATAGACCCACAAACCCGAAGACGACACACGACAGTCGACAGCCGGGTTTGTGGGTCTTCTCATTCTCAAAAAAATGGGAAAGTGGGTCTGTCTGTTCTTTAAAAAGGGGAAAGTGGGTCCATCCGTTCTCCAAAAGGGAGAAAGTGGGCCTATTCGTTCTCCAAAAATGAAAAGTGGGTCCATCCGTTCTCCAAGATGAGTAAGTGGGACCATCCATTCCCCCAAAAAATGGAAAGTGGGCCTAACCGTTCTCAACAAATAGGAAAGTGGGTCTATTTGTTCCCCCAAAATGGGAAGTGGGCCCATCCGTTCACGAGGAAGGGATTTTCAACGTCCCCGCGTATACCCCAGACCCACAAACCCCTTAATGAACGGATTTACCCACGGTTATTGAACAGGCTGGACCCACAAAATCACCTCCGCGAACGTCTAGACCCACGAATCCCCTGCCAGACCCACTAATCCGATTCGACAGACCCACAAAACCGACACGACAGACCCACTAATCCGATTCGACTGGAACATCATGAACGGATAGACCCACAAACCCCACGCTAGGCCCACAATTCCGACGCGCCAGACCCACAAAACCGATTCGGACGGGGACGTCATGAACGCCTAGACCCACGACTCCGAACGGATGGACCCGCAACGCCATCCCCGCGAACGGATAGACCCACAAGCCCAAGGACGGTATGCCGGCGATGAGGTTTGTGGGTCTTTCCGTTTGCTGCGGAGTCCGCATCACACAGCGGAACCAACGGTGAATCGGCAGAACTCAACGGACTTGAGCGAAGCCCACATCACACAGCGGAGCCTCTCGTATTTCGGGCGGTCCGCTGATGACGCTTGGAAGATGCTCCATCAGCCGCCGGCAGCGCAATTCATCGGGATGATTCGTCGCTTTCGCTACCGCAGCTCGGAGAGCTCCTTCATGTCGCCTTTGAGATGTTCGTAGACGGACTTGTAGACGGCGAAGTACCGGCTGTAGCGCTTGTGTCCGTCGACGGTGGGCTTCACCGGCTTGTCGAGCACCTGCCAGCGTTTGGTCTGCTCGTAGGTGAGCAGACCGGTGCCGATGCCGGCGAGCATGACGTCGCCCATGTTCGCCTCGACGTCCTCCTTCGGGCAGACGACCGGGTATCCGGTGACGTCGGCGAAGATCTGCCGCCACAGCTTCGACTTGGTCACGCCGCCCGCCAGCAGGATGTGGTCGCCGAGGTCGCTTGCCGTGGCCTCCATGGCGTCGCGCAGCGAATACGCCACCGCCTCGAGGAACGCGCGGTACAGATGCGCCTTGGTGTGCGTGAGCGAAAGACCCACGATGGTGCCCTTGGCGTCGGAATCCCAGACGGGGCTGCGCTCGCCCATGAAGTACGGCAGCACGACGAGCCCCTCGCTGCCGGCCGGCACCTGTTCGGCGGCCTCGTTGAGCTGGTCGTACACGCTTGGTCCGCCGCGCCGCTGTTCCTCCTTCTCCCACTGGCACAGGGTGTCGCGGAACCATTTGACGATGGCGCCGGCCGTGTTGCCGCCGGCGAAGTTGTAGGAGAGACGCTTGGCGTCGTACAGGTACGGCCATACGATGAGACCCCTGCCCTTGACCGGTTTGTCGGAGATCAGCGCGGCGCACATCGAGGTGCCGATGGCGGCCGCGTACACGCCCGGTTCGAACACGCCGAGGCCGATGTTCGCGGCGCCACAGTCGATGCCGGACGCGATGACCGGCATGCCCGGTTCGAGTCCGAGCTCGGCGGCGATGTCAGGCTTGAGCCCGCCGACGATGTCGGTGGATTCGACGATGCGCTGCGGCATCATGGACGTGGGAATGCCCATGTCGTCCATGAGCTCCTTGGACCATGTGCGCGTGGTCATGTCGAAGATGCCGCCGATGTTGCCGGCGGACGAGTAGTCGATGGCCACTTCGCCGGTCATCTTGTAGATCACGTAGTCGTTGGGCGGCAGGAACAGGCGGGTCCTCGCCCAGTTCTCCGGTTCGTGGTTCTTCATCCACAGGATCTTCGTGTAGCCGTAGTAAGGGTCGGCGCCGTTCTGGGTGATGCGCAGCAGCCGCTCCTCGCCGATGGTGTCGAGCACCCATCTGGTCTCCTCGTCGGCGCGTCGGTCCATCCAGATCATGCAGGGGCGGACGGGCTCCATGTTCTCGTCGAGGGGGATGCCGGAGCCACCGTAGAGTCCGGAGATCGCGATGCCCTTGATGTCGGCGGCGGGTACGCCGGCCTTGGCGACGGTGTTCCTGATGGAGTCGATGGCGCCGCGGTACCAGACGTCGGGCCATTGCTCGGCCCACAGGGGCCTGGGGGTGAGCACGTCGTATTCCTGCAGATCCTGGGCGATGAGTTCGCCGTCGGTGTTCATGAGCACGGTCTTGGTGCCGGATGTGCCGA
Source organism: Bifidobacterium pluvialisilvae (assembly GCF_019331695.1). Classification (GTDB taxonomy): domain Bacteria; phylum Actinomycetota; class Actinomycetes; order Actinomycetales; family Bifidobacteriaceae; genus Galliscardovia; species Galliscardovia pluvialisilvae. The sequence continues at coordinate 141,419 of NZ_JAHBBI010000007.1, read as the reverse complement.
TGTCGGTGCCGAGAAGATACTTCATTGTGTCCTCGTTTCAGACGGTTGGTTCGGATTATCGGTGTCGTTCGTCGTTTTCGGGAATGGAAAACCCGTCCCTCGGCCCGGCCTGGAGCCGGCCGAGGGACGGGTCTGCGTCGTGCGGTCGGGCCGTCCGGCCCATGCCCGCCCGTCAGAAGGCGGTGAAGGCGCCGTCGACGACGAAGTCGGAGCCGGTGGTGAACGTGGAGGTGTCGCCGGCCAAGTACACGCAGATGGACTGGAGTTCCTCGGGCTTGCCGAGGCGGCCCATCGGGGCCATGGCGTTCCACTGCGCGATGAGCGGCTTGAGCGATTCGGAGCTCAGGGTCAGGTCGGTGCCGATGTAGCCCGGGGAGATGCAGTTGACGCGCACGCCGCGCTTGGCCCATTCGATGGCGAGCGACTTGGTCAGCTGGATGACGCCGGCCTTGGACGCATTGTAGGAGCACTGCGGCTGCGGCACGTTGACGATGTGCGCGCTCATCGACGCGGTGTTGATGATGGAGCCGTGGCCCTGCTCGAGCATGACCTTGCCGGCGGCCTGCGCGGTGAGGAAGATGCCGGTGAGGTTGATGTTGATGACCTTGGCCCACTGCGCGGGGGTCATCTCCTCGGCGGGGATGTTCATGCAGATGCCGGCGTTGTTGAACGCCACGTCGAGGCTGCCGAACTCCTCGACGACCTTGGCGACCATGGCGTCGACCTGTTCGGGCACGGTGACGTCGCAGGCGATGGCGAACGACCGGCCGTCGTGCGCGGCGTCGAGTTCGGCCGCGGTCTTCGTGGCCTCGTCGATGTCCACGTCGACGATCGCCACGTTGGCGCCGGCCTCCATGAACGCGGTGGCCACGGACTTGCCGATGCCCCTCGCGCCGCCGGTGACGTAGATGTTCTTGCCGTCCAGTCGCATCTTCTCGATGATTCCCATGGTTACTCCTTTGTGATTGGGTTGTTGTTGGGTTGTTGATTGTTGGATTGTTTGGGTTGGTCTTGTTGCCGTTATTGCCGGGCGGGCCGCCCGCCGGCCGCGGTCACGACCGCTTCGCCTCACGGATCTGCTCGATGTCGCCGGCCACGGCCTCGGCCTCGTCGAGGTGCACCTCCTCGATGAGCCTGCGGCCCTTCTTGTCGAACCCGGGCTGATGCGGGTGGATGAAGAGGGTGAGCACGAACGCGATGGCGTACAGGATGGCGTACGCCCAGCACACGCCGCCGAATCCGCCGATGGGCATGACGATGGTGGCGATCAGCGGGCCCGCGAACGTGGTGAGCCCGGCGGCGAGGTTGTAGGCGGAGAGAGCCGCGCCCTGCTCCCCTGGAGCCAGTGTGGTCACGACGGCGGTCAGCGGCACGAACGCGCAGGTGCCGACGCCGACGAGGAAGAACCCGAACCACATGAGGGGCGCGTTGGCGCCGAAGAACTGCGGCACGTAGTAGACGAACAGGGTGCTGACGGCCAGCAGCAGGCAGCCGAACCAGCGCACCGGCATCATCCAGCCGAAGCGGTCGCCGAACCAGCCCCAGAACACGTTGGCGAACAGGGTGACGACGAACACGAAGCCCCAGAAACGCATCCACGTCTCGGTGGGGAACCATCCGCCACCGCCGTTGTTGTGCGTGGAGAGGTACAGCGGCATGATGACGGGGAAGCCGTAGAGCACGAGGTTGTTGATCACGCGCACGATGGCGGCGAAGGCGACCTGCCGGTTCTTCACGAGGATGGTGGCGCCCTTGGTGAGTTCGCGGATCTGCTCGGCGCGGTCGAGCCCCTCGGAGGCGCGCCCCTTGGTGTTCGGCACGAGCAGGATGCACATGATGGTGCCGACGATGGCGAACGGCATGGCGCACCAGAAGGTCTTGTACTCGCCGAGCACGGGGATGATGTAGCTGGGCAGGTAGGCGCCGAACACGCCGATGCCCATGGAGAACGACGTCCAGAACCATCCCATGGCGCTGGAGAGCTTCGCCGGGTCGACCGTTTCGGCCATGAGCACGACGAACGAGTATATGAACAGCGGGTATCCAACGCCTCGTATCGCGTAGACGAACAGGATGAACGGATAGCTGCCGGAGGGCAACGCCGCGGCGAGGAAGATGATCTGGATGACGATCCACCATGTGGCGCCGATCAGCATGAGGCGCTTGGCGCCAAACATCTCGGCGAGCACGCCGCTGGTCCATGCCGCCGCGGCCGCGAACAGGCCGTAGACGGTGATCAGCAGCGACGCCTGCGTGGCGGCGAAGCCGTGGTCGACCATGTATTTCGAGAGGAACGTCAGCTCGAAGCCGTCGCCCGTCATGAACACCGCGATGGCGAGGAAACCACCGATCAGTTTGCGCGTGGCGCTTGATAGTCTGCTCATCCCCGCTCCTTGCCGAGCGGCGAGGACGCCGTAACCGATGGGAACGTCATCGTCCACCTCCTTGAGAACCGTGGCGTGCACCGCTGCATCGCCGTTGTCGCCGTATCGCGCGGCCGGTCGGGAAACCCCGTCGGCCCTGCTTGCGCGTCCGTCGCCCTTCACTTTAGTTGACCACTTTTCTTTAAGTGGTTAATTGAAGTGTACGAACGACGACACGCTTTGTCAACCCACTTTTATTAAAGTGGTCGATATAATTGGAGAACGCTTGGAAAACATAGGTTCCATCAAGATGGACGGCATCGATGCCGCGTGTCGCACATACACTTAAAGACACGCAAGGAGGTTCACCGGGCATGAAAATCGCAACGACCACAGCGATCAAGGAACAGAAACGCCAGCTGGTGCTCGGCCACATCTACCACCATCGGCACTCCTCCCGCCAGGAGCTCGGCCAGGCACTGCCGATCAGCCTGCCCACCATCACGCAAAACCTCAACGAACTCGAGGAGACGGGGCTCATCAGACGGTCCGGGTTCCTCGATTCCAACGGCGGACGGCGCGCTCAGGTCTATTCGTTCGCGGCCGACGCCCGCGTCGCCGTCGGCGTGGAGATCCTCGGCGGCTCCATCGCCCTGCAGGCCTACGACCTCTACGGCAAACGCATAGCGGGCAGAACGCATATGATCCCCTACGACAACGGCGACGAATACTACGAGGCCGTCTCCAGACATGTCAACGACTTCACGGCCTGCCTCGGCGTGGACGGGTCACGCATCCTCGGCGTCGGGTTCGCCGTGCAGGGCATCGTCTCCCCCGACGGCTCGCACCTGACGTTCGGCAAGATTCTCGGCAACACCGGCCTCACCCTCGACCGGCTCAGCGAACGCATCGACCATCCATGCCGCCTCATCCACGACTCGCACGCCTCGGCCATCGCCGAACTATGGCTCAACGCCAACATCACGAACGCCACCTGCGTCTACCTCGACGAGCACGTGGGCTGCGCGGTGATATCCGGCGGCCGCATCGACGAGGGCGAGAACCTGCGCAACGGCACCTGCGAGCACATGACCCTCGTCATCGACGGCGCCGAATGCTACTGCGGACAGCGCGGGTGCATGGACGCCTACACCTCGCGCAAGGCGCTGCTGGCCGAGACCGGACGTGACGGCCTCTCCGACTTCTTCACCCATGCGCACGGAGGCGACCCCGTCTGCGCCCGGCGACTCGACGAGTATCTGACGTATCTGGCCTACGCGATCAAGAACATGCGCACGGTGCTCAGCAGCGACATCATCCTCGGCGGCCGCATCGCCTATCTGATGTCGGACGACGACTTCGCCGTACTGCGGGACAAGACCGCAGCCATCGCGTCGTTCCCCGACGACCGGTTCGACATCATCCGCGGCGCCTGCTCACAGGGTCAGAACATCTTCGGTGCGGCGCTGTCGTACATCAAGCCGTTCCTCGACCAGGAAATCGGAGCCTACTCACGGCAGTGACCCTCCCTCCGCGCATGGGCACGGACACGGACACGGACCGACGAAACAACGGTCTTGTGGGTCTATGCGTTCTTCAAAATGAGAAAGTGGGCCTATTTGTTCCCCAAAAATGGAAAGTGGGCCCATCCGTTCACGAGGAAGGACTTTTTGACGTCCTCGCGTATACCCCGGACCCACAAACCTCTTAATGAACGGATGGACCCACGGTTATTGAACAGGCTGGACCCACAAAACCACCCCCGCGAACGGCTAGACCCACAAATCCCCCATCAGACCCATAAAACCGACGTGCCAGACCCACGATCCCAACGCGGCAGACCCACACCCAACACGGTCGGGGACGTCACGAATGGCCAGACCCACATAATCGACACGGCAGACCCACAAAACCAATTCGACCGAGAACGTTGCGAACGGATAGACCCATTAATCCGATTCGACCAAGAACATCATGAACGGATAGACCCACTAATCCGATTCGACCGAGAACGTCATGAACGCTTGGACCCACAAACCCCATTCGTCCGGGCTCACGAACCGGCAGGTAGTGGATTCTCCGACGGCATCCGCACGCAAAAAGCCGCCGGCCGGGAGGAAGGGGCCCGACCGACGGCGGCCGTTATGGAAGTGGAGGGATAAGTCCGAAAATCAGTGGGTGGCGATCTCGTCGACCTTGGTGACGTGGCCGCCGAACTGGGCACGCATGGCGGTGACGACGCGCAACACGTCGTCGGCGCCGCCACGCGAGGCCTGTCGGGCGTAGAGCGCCGCACCGGTGGCGGGCGTGGGCACGCCGAGTTCGAGCGCCGCCTCGACCATCCACTTGGCCTCGCCGGATTCGTTGGCGACGGCGGGCACATCGCGCAGTTCGGGATCGTCCCTGACGGCGTTCTCGAACAGGTCGAGCAGCCATGAGGCGACGACCGAGCCCTCACGCCACGAGACCATGGTCGCGGCGGCGTCGTCGATGTATTCGCTGCGCATCATGGTGGCGAAGCCCTCGCCGAACGCCTGCATCATGCCGTATTCGATGCCGTTGTGCACCATCTTGGCGAAGTGCCCGCCGCCGACAGGGCCGGCCAGCACCAGACCATACTCGCCCTCCGGCTTGAGGGTTTCCAGCAGGGGACGCACGTGGTCGAAGGTCTCCCGCTCGCCGCCGAGCATGAGCGCGTAGCCGCGTTCGGCGCCCCAGACGCCACCGGAGACGCCACAGTCGAGGAACCGGATGCCCTTTTCGGCGAGCACCTCGGCGTGGGCGCGGTCCTCGGTGTATTTGGAGTTGCCTCCGTCGATGACGACGTCGTCCGGTTCGAGCAGTTTTCCAAGCTTGTCGATGGTCGATTCGGTGGGAACGCCGGCGGGGACCATGACCCAGACGACGCGCGGGGCGTCGAGCGCGGCGACGAGGGCCTCGAGGCTGTCGACGTCACGGGCGGAGTCGGGGTTCATGTCGAATCCGACGACGTCGTGCCCGCCGTCGCGCAGGCGCTTGACCATGTTGCCGCCCATGCGGCCGAGTCCGATCATTCCGATTTGCATGCTGTGCTCTTTTCTGTGTGGTGCGGGAAGGGGACGTGGGGAACGGTGCGGGGATTGCGGGTCTTAGGGAACGGCGCGCGACGTTCAGGCGGCGAGTGCGCGCTCCTCCTTGGCGGCATGCTCACGGACCGCCTCGAGGGCGCGGGCGACCATCTCGTCGACGTCGCCTTCGATGGAGACGGTGATGCCGGGCTCATCGTCCTCAAGGGGTTCGAGGTCGGCGAACTGGCTGGGCAGCAGCGACGGCGGCATGTAGTGTCCCTTGCGCGCGGCCATGCGCTTGCCGATGACCTCCTCGCTGCCGACCATATGCACGAAGAACACGGGGATGTCGCGACGCAGCACGTCACGGTAGGCGCGTTTGAGTGCCGAGCACGAGACGACGGTGGAGTTGCCTTCGGCGGCCTGCTCGCGCATCCACCGGTTGATGGTGGCCAGCCAGGGCCAGCGGTCCTCGTCGGTCAGTGGGATGCCGGCGCGCATCTTCTCCACGCTGGCCTTGGGGTGGAATTCGTCGCCTTCGGCGTAGACGTACCCCATCCGATCGCGGACGGCCTCCGCGATGGTGGTCTTGCCGCATCCGGCGACGCCCATAACCACGACCTGCACTGTCATCGTCTGCTCCTTTGCTCGGCGGCCGCGACGCGGCCTCGGTATGACTGCGATTTGATGGGATTATTATAAACATCTTTCGTAGTCCTTGTCAATTTAAAAAGAGTACTTTTAAAAAATATTGTGTTGCCGAATCGTCGGATTACATATTCTTTTCGTTGATTGATAGTCTTTTTATTATGACTGATACGCCGAAAACCTCCGACGGCACGCTGATGCACCTGCCCATCGCGGACCGGCTGGCCACCGACATCATCGACGGCCCGTGGCCCGTGGGGTCAAGCATGACGCTGGAGGACATCCAGCACCGGTTCGGCGTCTCGAGGACGGTGGCGCGCGAGGCCGCACGTTATCTGGAGGCCACCGGCGCCGTGACCATCCGACGCCACGTGGGCCTGGTGGCGCAGGACCCCGGGACGTGGGCCGCGCTGAACCCGCAGGTGATCCACTGGAAGCTGCATTCGAACCAACGCAAGCAGGAGTTGCTCTCGCTCACCGAGCTCCGTCTCGCCGTGGAGCCCGCGGCCGCGGCATGCGCCACGCACAGGGCGTCGCTGGAGACCCGCGCGAAGATGCCGGTGCTGGCCCTGGAGATGCGCAGGCACGGCGAGGCCGGCGACCTCGAACCGTTCCATGAACTCGACATCGAATTCCATTCGACCCTACTGCGCAACAGCGGCAACGAGCTGTTCGCCTCGCTCGCCCCCATCGTGGAGACCATCCTGCGCGGACGCGTGGAAATCAACATGTATCCGAGCCGCCCCTCGGCGAGCGCCCTCGACGCGCACGACGAGGTGGCCGACGCCGTATGGAAGGGCGACGCCGAACGCGCGCGCAAGGCCATGCACGACATCGTCGACGAGGTGAGCACGGTGATCGCCGCGCGATAGCCCTCCCCGACGACCGCGCGTAGGAACCGCCGGCGCGGAAACGACGAGATCCGCGGTCCATGGCGCCGCAGAGGACGTTGCTGACGAGTGCAACACCCCGCGGCACCACGAATCGCGGATCTTGACCGTTCCGGTCTGTGAGACATGGGCCCGTGTCTCACAGACCCATGGGGAATCGTTTGCCGGGAACTACTTCACGAGATAGCCGCCGTCGACGGGGATGACGGTGCCGTTGACGTAGTCGCTGGCGGAGGAGGCGAGGAACAGGACCGGTCCCTTGAGATCCTCGGGCAGGCCCCAGCGGTTGGCCGGGATGCGCACGGTGCATTCGTCCTTGCGCTCCTGGGTCATGTTGGCGCACATCTCGGTGTCCATGTAGCCCGGGGCGATGGCGTTCACGCAGATGTTGTAGCGCGCGCAGTCCACGGCGAGGCTCTTGGTGAGCTGGCTGACGGCGCCCTTCGACGCGGTGTAGGCCGGGACGGTGGTGCCGCCGAACCAGGTGACCATGGAGCCGATGTTGATGATCTTGCCGCCGGTGGGCTGGTCCTTCATGATGGCGACGGCCTTCTGGCACATGAACCACACGTGGTTGAGGTTGATGTCGATGACGAGCTTCCACTCGTCCTCCGGGAACTCCCACGGCTGGTGGCGGCGCTGGATGCCGGCGGCCGGGATGAGCACGTCGAGGCGGCCGTCGAGGATCTCCATGGCCTCGTCGAACATGCGGTCGATGTCGGCCTTCTTGGAGAGGTCACCGACGACGGCGTGGGCGTCGTAGCCCTGGGCGCGGTACTCTGCGACGACCTTCTCGAGCTTGTCCTTCTGCACGTCCATGACGACGACCGTGGCGCCGTTCTCAAGCAGTCCTTCGGCCATGCCGCGGGAGAGGCCCTGGGCGCCGCCCGTCACGATGCAGTTCTTGCCGGCGACGTTGAACTTGTCCTGGTAGTTGAAAGCCATCATTGGCTCCTTTCATGATTCCCATGGGTGGGATTGTTGGTTATTGGTTGGTTGTTGGTTGAGTTTGTCAGGTTGGTTGGGTTGACGGAATCGACGAATCGACCGGGGCATCGGTCAGGGGGTGACGAGGGAGCCGTCGCGGCGGCGGGTCTGCGTCCACGTGGTCACCGTGTTCTCGCACGGGTACTTGGCGGCCTCGGCCTCGTCGAGGTCGACGCCCAGACCCGGCCTGTCGTTGGCGTAGACGTAGCCGTCGCGGTACTCCGGCAGACCGGGGAACACGTCGAGCAGCGCGCCGTGCGGGCCCTTGAGCTCCTGGATGACGAAGTTCGGCGGTTCGATGCCCGACCATTCCTGCACGCCGAAGTTCTGTGCGGCCAGATCGATGTGGATGTTCGCCGCGTGGGCCAGCGGCGACATGTCGCCCGGTCCGTGCCATGCGGTGCGCACGCCGAACTGCTCGGCGAAGATCTGCAGCTTGCGGGCGGCGGTGATGCCGCCGATCTGGCTGATGTGCACGCGGATGAAGTCGATGAGATGCTCGGTGATGAGCGTCTTCCATTCGGCCGCGTTGTTGAACAGCTCGCCCTGGGCGATCGGGATGCTGGTCTGCAGGCGCAGGCGGCGCAGCCAGTCGGTCTGCTCGATCGGCACCGGGTCCTCGAGGAAGAACAGCTCGTAGGGTTCGAGCGCCTTGGCGAGCTGCAGGGCCTCCACCGGGGCGATGCGTTCGTGCACGTCGTGCACGAGGTTCATCTCGTAGCCGATCTTCTCGCGGATGCCGGCGAACAGCTCCGCCGTGTCGTGGATGTACTTCTTGGAGTCGAGGTACACGCCGGGGTGGGCGCCCTCGGGGGCGGTGGCCGGGGTGTTGCCGTAGTCCTCGCCGCCGTAGCCGCCGCACTGGCAGCGGATGGTGGTGATGCCCATCTCCTGGAACTGCAGGATGTTGTCGCACAGCTCCTCGAGGTCGCGGCCGTCGGCATGACGGTAGACGGGGATGCCTTCGCGGACTTTGCCGCCGAAGAGCTGGTAGACCGGCATGTTCGCCATCTTGCCCTTGATGTCCCACAGCGCCATGTCCACGCCGGAGATCGCGTTGTTGGAGATCGGGCCGTTGCGCCAGTAGGCGTTCTGGTGCATGAGCTGCCAGATCTCCTCGATGTTCTCCACATCGCGGCCTCGCAGCAGCGGGTCGAGGTACTCCTCCACCACGGTCTTCACCGCGAGGTGGCGGTAGGCGTAGGTGGCGCAGCCGAGGCCGTAGAGGCCGGGCTGGTTGGTCTCCACGCGGACGACGACGAGGTTGATGCCTTCGGGCGCCGTGCAGATGACGCGCACCTTGTCGATGGTGACTGTCATGTCGTTCTCCTTGGATTGTCGGATGGTCGTACGGTTCGGATGATTGTCGTTGGTGGTGGGTTGCGTCTGCGGGCGGGGCCGCGGGCCGTTCCCGCGGCCCCGGAACCGCAGGCCTGCGTCACATCGCGTCCTCTCGGGTGGTCAGGTCGCGGCCGGCGACCTCGGGCATGACCACCGCGGCGAGGAAGGTGAGCACCAGGCAGACCGCCATGATGGCCGCGATGGCGATCCACGAGCCGCCGAACGCCGTGACCAGCGCGGCGGCCGTGAGCGGGCCGAAGCCGCCGGCGACAAGGTTCGGGATCTCCTTCGAGAGGGCGAGCTGCTCGTAGCGGTGCGCGGAGCCGAAGCATTCCGCCATCGTCAGGTTCTCCAGCGAGGCGAGCGAGAGCACGGCGAGGTTGTGCAGCACGATGTAGCCGACGAAGAACAGCAGGTCGGGGTTGGAGAAGTGCGGCACCAGTCCGGAGGAGGTCTGCTCCATGGTGGTCTGGGAGCCGAGGTTGTTGGCCATGAGCAGGAAGCACGGCACCAGCAGGAACACGTCCACGATGGTGACGATCATGTACATGCGCTTGCGGCCGAAGATGTCGCCGAGCCAGCCGATCAGCGGCACCGTGAGGAAGCCGACGAGCGACGAGTACACGACCACGCTGGAGGCCACGGACTTCGACACCAGCAGGTTGGCGGTCATGAAGGTGATGAGGTAGGTCTGCACCATGGCCGAGGTGCCGCACTGGCCGAAGCGCAGCACGCAGGCGACCAGGAACGCCTTGAGGGAGCGCGGGGTCTTGGCGATCTCGGCGGCGGCCTTCCTCTCGGCCTCCTTGCGGGCCTCGGCGGCAGCGGCGTCCGCGGTCTTGTTCAGGGGCTTGTCGTAGCCGGCGATGGTCTCCTCCACGGACGCCTCGTAGACCGGGGTCTCCTTGAGGTGGATTCGGATGAACACCGCGGCGCCCATCACGATGACGGAGCCGAGGAACGGGATGCGCCAGCCCCAGTCGACCACGGCGTCGTTGCCGAGCCATGCGAGCAGCACGGCCCAGATGGCGCCCGCCATCAGGGTGCCGGAGTTGGTGCCGAGTGCGGTGAAGGCGGAGACGATGCCACGGTGCTTGCGCGGCGCGTACTCGGCGAGCAGCACCGACGAGCCGGCGATCTCGGCGCCGGCGCCGAAGCCCTGGGCCAGACGCAGGACCACCAGCAGCGCCGGGGCCAGGAGCCCGACCTGGTCGAATGTGGGCAATGCGCCGATCAATGTGGTGGCGCAGCCCATGATGGCGATGGTGATGAACAGCACCTTGGTGCGGCCGATGCGGTCGCCGAGGCGACCGAAGTACCATGCGCCGATCGGGCGGGCCACATAGCCCACGCCGTAGACGGCCATGGCCGACATGATGGCCACGGCGGCTGATCCGTGGCCGAAGAAGATGTCCTTGAACACAAGGGCCGCTGCCAGCGAGTAGAGCTGGAAGTCCATGAACTCGAGCGCGGTGCCCAGCCAGCCGGAGACGGCGGCCTTGATGAGATCGGCGGTGGTACGTTCGCCGAGCGTCGGCTCGGACGCTTCGGAAGCGGTCGCGACGACGGCGTCGACCGTGGTGTCGACGTCGGTGGCCGCATCGATGGTCATAGCAGACGACATAGTGTGCTTCACCTCTTGCATTGTGCGTTTTCAGTCAAGTGGCGCGGACGGCATTGTCCGCGTCGTATCGGCGGAGTCGTTGCTCCGCATCGTTCGTATTACGGAAAATCGTGTCGATGCCGGGGTCTTTCAACGCCGAGGGGCCCCGGCATCCATGGGAATCAGAATTCGACGAGCACCTTGGAGGACTGGGAGGGGTCCCCGGCCACGGCGAACGCGTCGGCGACCCTGTCGACCGGGTAGACCTGCGTGATGACCTCACGGAGCGCCGGGGTGCCGGCCAGCAGTTCGAGCGCCTGGTCGATCTCGTCGTTGAAGCGGAAACTTCCGATGTAGGTGATTTCCTTGCCGTTGATGGCGGAGAGGTTCAGCGGCACGTCGCGGTCGAGCAGCATGCCGACCTGCACGATGACGGCGCCGGGTGCGGCGGCCTTGAACGAGGCGCTGATGGCGGGCGCGGCGCCGGAGCATTCGAACACCATGTCGTAGGTGTTGGCGGGCAGCGACTCCGTGGAGACGTTGAAGACGCCCTGCGCGCCGACCTTCTTCGCGACGGCCAGCGGCTCGTCGAGGATGTCGGAGACGTCCACCCGGGCGGCGCCGAGCGAGACGAGCGCGCCGGCGGCGAGCAGGCCGATGGGGCCGGCGCCGGAGACGAGGATCTTCCTGCCGCGCACGTCGCCGGCGAGGTTGATGGCGTGCAGGCCCACGCTGAGCGGCTCGGCCAGCGCCGCCATCTCCAGCGACAGGCCCTCGGGGAGCACGCGGAGCTGGTCGGGGCGGACGACCATCTTCTCGGTCATGCCGCCATGGGTGTGGGGGAAGTACTGCGCGGAGCCGAAGTAGGAGCCGTTCGGCCAGATCTCGGGCTTGTCCTCGATGCCGGGGAGCTTGTCGCCGAAGGTCGCGGGGTGGATGGCGACCGGGGTGCCGGCGGGGACGGCCTTGCCGTCGATCTCGACGTCCTCGTCGAGCACGGCGCTGATCTCGTGGCCGGGGGTGAGCGGTTCGCGGATGACCGACAGGCCGCAGGAGCCGTCGGCCAGGTAATGCAGGTCGGACCCGCAGATGCCGATGAACTTCGGCCGGATGACCACGTGCCCGTCGTCGGCGACAGGCTCGGGGGCCTCGACGATCTCCAGCCGGCCCTTGCCGGGAATCTTGACTACCTTCACAGCATCCTCCTTGATTGCATGTGTTGTGCTGTTAGATGTAACGATACACTAACTTTTTATAACCAATGTATTTTCGGCTTGATTTCAATGTTTTATCGGCGTGTTGATATTACTTTATCGTTTCATCTTCATAGTGTTAGCGGACACATATGGACCGGCGTCGGGACCGTCTTGGCCGGCGACGGCGGTAGAATGCCCTTCATCCCGATGTCCCCCAGCCCACACAGGATCGAGCAGCATGGCCAGACGCAAAACCATAACCATCAAAGAGGTCGCACGCGTGGCGGGGGTGTCCGTCACCACCGTGTCCAACTACCTCAATGGGCAGATGGCGCGCATGAGCCCGGAGACCCGAGGCAGGGTGAAGAAGGTCATCGAGGACCTCCACTACCAGCCGTCGTCCACGGCGCAGAGCATGCGGTCCAACTCCACGAAGATCATCGGCGTCATCGTCGGCGACATCTCCAACATCTTCTCGTCCATGCTGTTCGGCGGCATCCAGAAGGTCATCAAACCAAAGAACTACAGCCTGATGCTGCTGAGCACCGACAACGACCCGGACGACGAGAACCTGTGCATCGGCAAGCTCATCCGGCAGAACGTCGACGGGCTGATCATCCAGCCCACGCAGGACGATCCGGAGGCCTTCTACCCCATCGTCACGGCGCATACGCCGCTGGTCATCGTCGACGGCATCGTCAAGGCCACGCCGAAGAACGCCGCGCACGTGACCTCGGACAACACGGAATCCAGCAAGGCCATGTGCCGGGAGCTGCACGAACGAGGATACCGGCGCATCGTCACCGTCAGCGAATCCACCGCGCCGACCTCGTCGCAGCTGCCGCGCCTCGAGGCGGTCAGGCACTGCGCCGCCAGACTGGGGATGGAGCACGTCATGCTCGACATGCGCGGCCACGACGACGTATGGCTCGCGGGCCGGCTGCGCGCGATCATGACGCCGCCCGACGGACCCCGCACCGCCGTGTTCCCGCTGATGGGGCCGCTGCTGTTCCGTACGCTCACCGCGCTGCAGGCCGCCGAACTGCGATTCCCGCAGGATCTCGGGCTCGTCAGCTTCGACGACTGGAATTGGGGGCGGTTCGTGGCCGACGGCGTGGACCTGCTGCAGCGCGACATCGACGAGATCGGACGGCTGGCCGGCGAAAGCCTCCTGCAGATCATCGAGCACGGGCGTCCCGAACAGACGGAGATCAGCGTGCCGACCAGGCGAATCGCCGGGCATTCGCTGTGATGCCGCGGTTCGTATGGGCACCGCCATGCGGACCATGCACGGTTCCGGCAGACCGCGCAAATACGCCGATGCCGGCTCGAGCCCTCTTGGGGAGGGAACGAGCCGGCATCGTGCAATCAAGGGATTTCAGGGGTAGGTCTTATATCACATCGCATCCTCTCGGACGGTGAGGTCGCGGCCGGCGACCTCCGTCATGACAACGCTGGCGCCGAAGGTGACGGCGGTGTAGAAGAACATCAGCACGGCGAGGGCGACCCACGAGTTGAACACGGCGACCAGGGCGGCGGCGACCAGCGGGCCGAAGCCGGCGGTGATGAGGTTCGGGATCTCCTTCGAGAGGGCCAGCTGCTCGTAGCGGTGGGCGGAGCCGAAGCATTCCGCCATTGTCAGGTTCTCCAGGGAGGCAAGGGCCAACACGGAGAGGTTGTGCAGCACGATGTAGCCGATGAAGAACATGAGCGTCGGGTTGGAGAAGTGCGCCACCATGCCGGTGGAGGTCTGCTCCATCACCGTGTCGGTGCCGCGGTTGTTGAGCATCATGAGGAAGCACGGCACGATGAGGAAGAAGTCGATTACGGTGACGACGGTGTACATGCGCTTGCGTCCGAAGATGTCGCCGAGCCAGCCGATGATCGGCACGGTCAGGAAGCCGACGAGCGACGAGTACACCACGATGTTCGACGCCACGGACTTGGAGACGAGCAGGTTGGCGGTGAGGAAGGTGATGAGGTAGGTCTGCACCATGCCGGAGTTGCCGGACTGGCCGAAGCGCAGGGCGGAGGCGACGAGGAACGCCTTCCAGGAGCGCTTGGTCTTCGCGAGCTCGGCGATGGCCTCCTTGCGGGCCTCGGCGGCGGCCTCCTTCTTGGCCTTCTCGGCCTCGCGGTCGAGCGGCTTGTCGTACTCCTCGATGATCTCGTCCACGGAGGCCTCGAACACCGGGGTCTCCTTGAGGTGGATTCGGATGAACACGGCCACGGCCATCACGATGACGGAGCCCAGGAACGGGATGCGCCAGCCCCAGCCGATCACGGCGTCGTTGCCGAGCCACGCGAGCAGCACGGCCCACACCGCTCCGGCGAACAGGGTGCCGGAATTGGTGCCGAGGGCGGTCAGCGAGGCGATGATGCCGCGCTGCTTGGTGGGCGCGTATTCGGCGAGCAGCACCGACGAGCCGGCGATCTCGGCGCCGGCGCCGAAGCCCTGCACCAGTCGCAGAATCACCAACAGGGCCGGGGCGAGCAGGCCCACCTGGTCGTAGGTCGGCAGCGCGCCGATCAGCGTGGTCGCCACACCCATGATGGCGATGGTGATGAACAGCACCTTCGCACGGCCGATGCGGTCGCCGAGGCGGCCGAAGTACCATGCGCCGATCGGGCGGGCGATGTAGCCCACGCCGTACACGGCCATGGCCGACATGATGGCCACGGCCTGCGAGCCATGGCCGAAGAAGATGTCCTTGAACACGAGCGCGGCGGCCAGCGAGTAGAGCTGGAAGTCCATGAACTCGAGCGCGGTGCCCAGCCAGCCGGAGACGGCCGCCTTGACCAGATCGCCCATCGTACGCTTGGCCAGCGAGGGCTCACCGCCACCGTTGGCGGTAGTGGAAACATCAGAAGACATAGGAAACTTCACCTTTCATGCAAGGATTCTCTCTTGATCGCACGGGGAGGAGGCCCTCCCCTTCCCCGGAAGGCGTACGAGTCGCGATACGCACGCGGTGGCACGCGTTCCGGCAGGTCCACGCAAGTAAGGGAAAGGGAAACAAGCGCGGCACCCGTGTTGTTCGCCGTCGCGTCGTCATCGCCGCGGACGGTGGACGGGAGAGCGGCCGAAACCGCAGGCCCTCTCCCGATTCCCCGCATCGGACGCCATGCGCCCGATGCAAGACTGCTGTCATCCGGCCTCCGCCGGATCCCGGGCCGCCATGGCCCCGGACCTCGCGCGGGCCGGACCGATCGGCTCCGGCTAGCGCAGCAGGTAGCCGCCGTCGACCGGCAGCATCACGCCGGTGACGTAGTCGGACGCCTCGCTGGCGAGGAACACCATCGGGCCCATGAGCTGCTCAGGCACGCCCCACTCGCCGGAGGGGATGTGCTCGCGGATCTCCGGTCCGCGGACCGGGTCCTGCTGCAGGGAGCGGGTCATGTCGGTGATGATGTAGCCGGGGGCCAGGCCGTTGACCTGGATGTTGTACGGGGCGAGCGCGTCGGCGTAGGCGCGGGTGAGACCGAGGACGCCGTGCTTGCTGGCCGCGTACGGGAAGATGCGCTTGCCGGCGCGGTAGGACTGCATGGAGCCGATGTTGATGATCTTGCCGTGCTTCTGCTTGGCCATCACCTTGGCGGCGGCGTGCGAGAGCATGTACAGGCCGTTGAGGTTCACGTCGATGACCTTGTACCAGTCCTCGTCCTTGAAGTCGAGCACGTCGTTGCGGATCTGGATGCCGGCGTTGTTCACGAGGATGTCGAGGTGGCCGAACTTCTCGATGACGGCATCGACGATGGCGTCGGCGGCGCCGGGCTTGGTGATGTCCTGCTTGATGAAGCCGATCTGGCGGCCGTTGGCCTCGACGATCTCGCGGATCTCGTCCCAGCCTTCCTCGTTCTCGGCGGCGACGAAGATGTCGGCCCCGTACATGGACAGGGCGATGGAGTAGTTGCGGCCGAGGCCACGGGCGCCGCCGGTGATGAGGGCGACCTTGCCGTCGAGGTTGTAGCTGTTGCGATCGAACTTGGGCATGTTTGCTCCTTTGGATATGCCCCACCGTCCCCCATGCGGTCCACTGTGACCGGCATGGGCGGCGGATGGATATGGATGGCGGGATGGTCGAATAGATGGTGATGGTCGGGGGAAGGGGCCGGGGAAGGCGCTTGTGGCGCCCATCCCCGGCGGGACGTCACATGGCGATGAGCACCTTGGCGGACTTGGACGCGTCGGCCGCGGTGGCGAACGCCTCGCGGTAGTCGTCGACGGGGAAGACCTGCGTGATGACCTCCTCGAGGTTCGGGTTCTTCGCCAGCACCTCGACGGCGTCGCGGATCTCCTGGAAGAAGCGGAAGCTGCCGATGTAGGTGATCTCCTTGCCGTTGATGGCGGAGATGTTGAGGCTGGCGTCGCGGTTGACCATCATGCCGACCTGGATGATGGTGGCGCCGGGGGCGGCGGCCTTGAAGGACGCGCTGATGGCGGGGGCCGCGCCGGAGCATTCGAGGATGAGGTCGTACTCGTTGTCGGGCAGGGTCTCCTGGGCCACGTTGAAGGTCTTGGTGGCGCCGAGCTTCTTCGCCACGGAGAGCGGGTGGTCGAGCACGTCGGAGACGGCGACGCTGGCCGCGCCCTCGGTGAGCGCCGCGCCCGCGGCCAGCAGGCCGATGGGGCCGGCGCCGGAGACGAGCACCTTCTTGCCGCGCACGCCGCCGGCGAGGTTGATGGCGTGCAGGCCCACGCCCAGCGGCTCGGCCAGGGCGGCGGCCTTGAGCGAGACGCCTTCGGGCAGGACGATGAGCTGGTCGGGGCGCACCGCCATCTTCTCGGTCATGCCGCCCTGCTCGTGCGGCAGGTACTGGGCGGATCCGAGGTAGCGGCCGTTCGGCCAGATCTCGGGCTTGTCCTCGATGCCGGGCTGCTTCTCGCCCCAGGTGGAGGGGTGGAGGGCGACCGGAGTGCCGGCGGGGATGACCTTGCCGTCGACCTCGACGTCCTCGTCGGTCACGGCGCTGATCTCATGGCCGGGGACGATGGGCTCACGGACGACCGACATGCCGACCTGGCCGTCGGCCAGGTAATGCAGGTCGGAGCCGCAGATGCCGATGAACTGCGGACGGACGATCACCTTGCCGTCCTGATGCTCGGGTTCGGGGCGTTCAGCCAGGTCGATCAGTCCCTTGCCGCTGATAAGTACCGACTTCACTTCAACATCCTCCTTGATGTCTGCCACTGTGGTTTTCCGACGCCGTGTTTTCCACGCTGCGTCGGGGTCCAAGGTATATCGTTTCCCTTGTTGGGATAACGTTACACCCAAAACGATTATAATGTCAATATACATTGAAATTCGAGGCGTGTCACAGGGTTATACCCATGATGTTAACGTTTTCCTAAAAACTTTATAACGACACGTTTGCAAAACATTTCCCGCAGAAACGGGCGAACCGTAGAATGAGCTCAGACCCCATCCGCCACGACCGACATACGAAAGCCATGAACAGCCGAAAGACCATCACCATCAAGGAAGTCGCCAAAGTGGCGGGAGTCTCCGTCACGACCGTGTCACGCTATCTCAACGGCAATCTCGGCAAGATGAGCGTCGCCACGCAGCAGAAGATCCAGCAGGTGATCCGGGACCTCAACTACCGGCCGTCCGCCGCGGCGAAAAGCATGCGGTCGGACAGCACGCACATCATCGGCGTCATCGTCGGCGACATCTCCAACGTCTTCGCCTCCATGCTGTTCACCGGGATGTACAAGACGCTGCAGCCGCGGAACTACAGCGTGATGCTCCTCAACGCCGACAACGACGCCGACGCGGAGCGCGAATGCGTGGAGAAACTGCTCCAGCAGAACGTCGACGGACTGATCATCCAGCCCAGCCGCGGCAACTTCGAGGACTACTACCCCATCGTCAACGCGCACACGCCGCTCGCGTTCGTGGACCGGTACGTGGACGCGACGCCGTCGTCGGTGATCCACGTGACCTCGGACAACTACGAGGCCAGCCGTCGCATGTGCGAGGAGCTGGCCGGCAAGGGGTACCGCCATATCGTCGTCGTGAGCACCACGACCGTGGGGACCTCGGCGCAGATTCCGCGCATCCACGCCATAACCGAGACCGCGCGGCGGCTCGGGCTGCGGCTGTCGGTCCTCGACCTCGCCGGAGGGGACGATGCATGGCTGGCCGACGCGCTCCGTGCCATCCGCACGACGAGCGGCGAGGACCGCACCGCCGTGGTCTCGCTGATGGGCCCGCTCCTGCTGCGCGTGCTGGCCGCGTCGCGCATGCTGGGCCTGGAATTCCCCCGCGACATGGGGCTGCTGAGTTTCGACGACTGGGAATGGGGCGAATACGTCGGCCAGGGCATCGACCTCATCCTGCAGGACCCGGAGACCATCGGCCGCAGGGCCGGGGAGGCGCTGCTCGCCATGATTCGCAAGCAGCCGCCGGACGACAACGAAATCGTCGTGCCCACGAAACGAATCCCCGGCCGTTCGCTGTGATTACGGGCGGTTACGCCGCTCAGACGAGCTTGCGTTCGAACGGGTCGGAGCTGATGCCCTTGGCGAGGATGTCCTTGCACCATTCCTTCGCCGTGAACAGGCTGTGGTCGCGGTAGTTGCCGCAGCTTTCGATGGTGGTGGCGGGGACGTCATCCCACGTGGCCTTGTAGGCGATGAACTCCAGCGACTCCTTGAGCGCCTTGGCCACGTCCTCGGTGGAGTGCTCGCCCCACGTGAGCAGGTGGAAGCCGGTGCGGCAGCCGAACGGCGAGCAGTCGATATAGCCGGGGATGCGCTCGCGCAGCAGCACGGCGATGGTGTGCTCGATGGTGTGCAGGCCGCCCGTGGGGATGGCGTTCTCGTTCGGCTGCACCAGACGCAGGTCGTAGTTGGAGATCACGTCGCCGTTGGGGCCGGTCTCCGTGTCGATGTAGCGCACGTACGGCGCCTTGACCTTGGTGTGATCCAACTGGAAGCTTTCGACGACCGGCTTGTCTGCCATGATGTCCTCCTTGAAAGACGGAAACGACGGAATGCACCGTTGGTGCATATGACCGCTATCTACTGTCGTCGCAAAACCGGCAATCGTCAACCGCATGGCCACGGTTGGGTTATAGATGTCGTCTATTGCCGGCCGTGACGGCCGTCATCCATCGCCTATCGCCGGTCATTACGCTGATAGGCGAGACGCTCGGCGTCGCCCTCGCGCGCGACGAGCTCGATGACGCCGCAGCGCATGAAACCGCAGGATTCCAGCACATGCTGCATGGCATGGTTGTTGCGGTGCGTGTCCATGCGCACATTGCCGTAGCGCGCCACCGCCCAGTTCAGGCAGTCGCGGCCGGCGTGGGGGCCGAGACCCGACGCGGCCACGCGATGCACGGCCATGTAGTCGTCATCATCCAGCCATGCGCCGTCGATTTCGGCATACGACGGGTCGGGGCCGGGGCAGAGCACGAACACGGCGAGAATCCGCTCCACGCCGGGGTCGCCATCAGCGGTCGTTCCCGCATGGTCGACGAGCAGCCGTGCGCGGCCTTCGGCGATGTCGGCGCGGACGGTGGATTCCAGCGGGAACCGGTCCGACCATTGCGTGGGGTTGCCGTTCGCCGCCATGAGGCGGCGCGCACGGGCGTACATCGCCTGGATGGCGTCGAAATCGTCGGCCGTCGCCACGCGGACGGTGCGGGTGGCGGGTGAGGTGGGGTCGGATGCCACGATGATCCTTTCGTTTGGGTTGATGGATGCGGAGGCGCCTCCGCCCCCCCCCTCTGGAGGGGAGCCATGGCATGGCGCCTGCCAGCCCCCTGTCATCCTGAGCGGAGCTCCCTGCCGTCATCCTGAGCGGAGGACGTTTGGCCTCCCTGCCGTCATCCTGAGCGGAGGACGGAGTCCGGAGTCGAAGGATCTCACCCCCATCCGCTCCAGGATCCTTCGACTCCGCCGCAAGCGGCTCCGCTCAGGATGACAGGGGTGCGTCAGCGGCTCCGCTCAGGATGACAAGGGTGCGTCAGCGGCTCCGCCCAGGATGACAAGGGCCGTCGGCGCGACCTAGGCGAGGAAGTCTCGGATGACGGGGAGGAAGCGCTCGCCGTAGAGTTCGAGCTTGTGCTGGCCGACGCCGTTGACCTCGAGGAACGTCTCATCGTCGGTCGGCTTGAGCTCGCACATGCTGCGCAGCGACTTGTCGGAGAACACGATGTACGGCGGCTTGCCGATCTCGCGCGCGATCTCGGTGCGCAGGTCCCGCAGCCGTTCGAAGAGTTCGGCGTCGGTGCCGGAGAGCTCGTCGGGCACGGCCCGCGCCTTGCGGGACGTCCCGAGGGCGCCGAACGCCGAGCCTTCTCCATAGCCGCCCGACGACGCCGCGGCCGGCCGTTCGACCTGTTTGATGACCATATGGAAGTCCTGACGCACGGTCTCCCCCGCCCGCGGCCCGAACGTGACGGTCTGGTATTTGCCGTCCTCCACGCGCAGGTACCCGTCGGAGGTCATCTGCGCGATGACGTCGCGGATGCGCGCGGCGGGAACGTCACGAAGCTTGCCGTAGGTGTACGCCGTGTCGAGATGCCGCCAGTCGTGCATCTCCTGGGCATCGGAGCCGCGCAGTATCTGCGTCAGCTTGCCGGCGCCGAGGTTCCTCGGCCGGCCGTTCCCGTCGGGGCCGAGCAGCACCTGCACGTCGTGCACGCACCGGCTGACGGCGACGGCGATGTCCGTCACGTCGATGGTCTCGAATTCGCTGTCGCAGTTGGAGCAGCCGGAGCAGGGGACGTCGTCGGTCTCGCCGAAGTACGCGGTGATGTATTTATGCAGGCATTCCGTGGTGCGGCAGTAGCCGACCATGGCGTCGAGCAGTACGCGCCGCCGGTTGCGGTTGACGTCGGCCTCCTCGGGGCTGAGCCGTTCGTTGTCGTTCTCCATGTCGATGAAGCGGCGTCGGGTGTTGATGTCGCCATCGCTCCACAGCAGGGTGCACCGGGCGGGTTCGCCGTCTCGTCCGGCGCGGCCGGCCTCCTGGTAGTAGGCCTCGATGCTGTCGGGCATGTTGTGGTGGATGACGTAGCGCACGTTGGATTTGTCGATGCCCATGCCGAACGCGTTGGTGGCGACGACGACGCGCACCTCGTCGTTGACGAAGTCGCGTTGGGCCTGATGCCGCTGTTCGGGCGGCAGTCCCGCGTGGTAGCAGGCTGCGGCGATGCCGTGGTCGTTCAGGTCGTCGGCGAGCCGTTCGGTCTCCTTGCGCGTGGCGCAGTAGATGATGCCGGATTCGTCGGGGCGCGCGGTCACGTACCGTTCTATCCACTGGCGTTTGGCGGTGGGTGTGGCCTTGATGACGTCGAAGTACAGATTCGTGCGATCGAAGCCGGTGACGCTGACCTGTGGATCGTGCAGGCCGACGAGGTTCACGATGTCGTGGCGCACGCGTTCGGTGGCGGTGGCGGTGAACGCGGCGACGACGGGACGGTATGGCAGGTTCGCGATGAAGTCGCCGATGCCGAGGTAGGCGGGGCGGAAGTCCTGCCCCCATTGGGAGACGCAGTGGGCCTCGTCGATGGCGAGCAGGGCGATGCGGTTGCGTGCGGCGAAATCGGTGAACTGCCGTGTGCCGAGCCGTTCGGGGGCCACGTAGACGGCGTCGCATCGCCCGGAGGCGGCTTCGGCGAGCGCGGCGGACTGTTCGTCGGGGCTTTGCGTGGAGTTGACGTAGACGGCGTGGATGCCGTTGTCCTCGAGGCCGGCGACCTGGTCGGCCATCAACGACACCAATGGCGAGACGACGACGGTGAGTCCGTCGACCAGTACGGCGGGTATCTGGTAGCAGATGGATTTGCCGGCGCCAGTGGGCATGACGCCGAGCGCGTCGCGCCCCTGCAGGATCGCCGCGATGAGCGGCTCCTGCCCGGGTCGGAACCCGTCGTAGCCGAAGTAGTGTTTGAGGGCCGCCCGCGCATCGTTCATGTCTGCCATAGTGCCGAGTCTATGGTGCGGCGACGAAAACCGGGACCTGTTGTACGCGGATTTCACCGCCGGCCCCGGTTGTACGCGGATTTCACCGTAATCAGCCCCTGTTCCTCGGCGTGTTGCGGTGAGATCGGCGGACGAACGCGACGTGCGGTCGGCTACCGTACGGCGAGCCGCATGTTGGCGCGCAGCGAGTCGATGCCGGCGGCCTTGGTGGTGGAGCTGATGATCGCCGCCATGAATTCGATGGATTCCTTGCGGCCGTTCCTGAACCAGTCGCGGATCACGTTCATGATGCCGCCGAGGATGTAGTCGAACTGGTAGTCGCGGATCATACGCGCACGTTCGTCGTCCACGCCGGGCGTGGGACCGTCGTCGCCGTTCCCGTCGCCGGCGTCGGACAGCGCCGCCGAGACGGGGTCGAGTATGTCGTTGCAGATGTCGCGGATACTGTCGGCGAGATCGTTGAACAGCGTATTGCCGAACGACGAGACGAGCACGGAGAACATGCCGTCATGCTCGTCGATGTAGGTGAGCGTGGCGGTGACGAACGGCAGGTACTCCCCGGCGAGCAGTTCCTTCGCATGGTGTTCGATGACGCCGCGGAAATCCTCCACCGCGTCGTTCTCGATCCGGCCGAGGAGTTCCTGCACGTTGTCGTAGTGCGCGTAGAAGGTCACGCGGTTCACGTCGGCCCGGTCGGCCAGTTCGGTCACGGTGATGGATTCGACCGGTTTGGTGCGCATGAGTTCGATGAGGGCGTCCGCAAGCCGGGCGCGCGTCCGCCGTACACGGCGGTCGGCGCGCGGCTTTGCCGCCCCCCGCGTCGTTCCATCCCGCCGTGCGCCATTCCGCACCGTATTGTCCCGCATCACGTTGGCCAGCGTCACGTCGTCCTGCGCCGCGTGGTCCCGCGTCGTCATCGACATCATCCCTCCTTGCCGTATCGGAATATCCATATCGCGATGTCCCCATCGGAAAAACCTCCCGACAAGAATACGTCATATCAATTTTCCATAACATTTGATTATTAAACTACAGTTGTAGTATAACTTATATTCGTAGTCAAAAAACGTCGTCTTCGCAATTCGCCGAGGTCAGCATGAAACACGTATTCCAAGTATTCGCGCGCGACATCCGCCGCATACTCGCCGTGCCCATGGCCATGGTCACGGTGCTGGGCATCTGCACGATCCCCGCGCTGTACTCCTGGTTCAACGTCGCCGCGTTCTGGAACCCCTACGACAACACCGGATCGCTGCGCGTGGCCGTCGTCAACGAGGACAAAGGCGCGCACAATGCCACCGTCGGCTCGTTGAACATCGGCGACCAAGTCGAGGATTCGCTGGCCGACAACCACCAGCTCGGCTGGACGCCCATGGACCGCGATCAGGCCCTCGACGAGGTGCTCAGCGGGAAAAGCTACGCGGCCATCATCATCCCCAAGGACTTCTCCGCCGACCTCATGACCATCACCACCGGCGACTTCCACCAGCCGAAAATCGACTACTACGTCAACGAGAAGAACAGCCCGATCACGCCGCGCATCACCGACACCGGCGCCGGCACGCTCGAACGGCAGATCAACAGCCAGTTCGTCTCCACCGTAAGCCGCGTGGCCGTCGACGCCATGACCAAGGCCGTCGACACGACCTCGCAGCACGCCGACGCCGCCCACCGGGAGGCGTCGAACGGCGTGACCAAGGCGCTCGACGGCATCGACGAGGCCGACGCCAAACTCGACCAGCTCATCGACGCCGTGGACGAAGGCTCGGCCAAGACCACCGAGGCACGGCGATCACTCGCCGCCATCGACGCCAAGGCCACGAAGGCGCAGAACACGCTGAACTCGGGCATCGCATCGCTGAACGACGCGCAGAACGGGCTGACGTCACTGAGCTCCGGTCTGGCGGTGAAGTCGGCGAGCGCCTCGCAGACCCTCTCCCAAGGCTCACAGACCGCGAACGCGTTCATCGGCAAAAGCTCCGGCGCCGTGCTCGGCGCCAAGGAACGCACCGATGCGGCATTGGACTCCGCGCAGGACGCACTGGACGCCAACACCGCCATCATCGCCTCGCTGAAGGATTCCGAATTCGCCGGGACCGACGCCGGCAAAACGCTCATCGAGGAACTGGAGCAACGCAACGAGAAGGGCCAGCAGGCCGTGGACGCCATGCGCACCGCCGGCACGAACGCCGGCGACAGCGCCACCGCGATCTCCGGCGCTGCCGACACCATCGACGCGGCCAACCAGAACACCATCGCCACGATGCAACACACCCAGTCGGCGCTCGGCGACAACGCGACCACCGGGCTCAACAGCGCGCTCGGCTCGTTCTCGTCAAGCGCGACCACGCTTTCGGGCACGCTGGCGAAGGTCGGACCGGCCGTGGACGAGGCCGACACGGCGCTCGACCAGCTTGACGCCACGCTCGACAGGACGGCGACGGCGCTCAAGGGATCGAAGCGGTCGCTGGCCGAGACCCGGACCACGCTGAACGACATCGGCTCCGACATGAACGCCGCGTCCAGCGCCGGAGCATTGGACAGGCTCCGCTCGTCGCTCGGCGCCTCGCCCGACGAGGTGGCCGGATTCGTGGCCTCCCCCACCGCGTTGCGGACACGGACCGTGTATCCGCTGAACTCCTACGGTTCGGCCGTGGCCCCGCTGTTCACCAATCTGGCGCTGTGGATCGGCGCGTTCACGCTGGCGATGATGTGCCGCCTCGAGGTGGACGACGACGGCATCGACGGCCTGACCCCGAACCAGAAGTATCTGGGCCGATGGCTGCTGTTCGCCGTATTGGCCTGCCTGCAGGCGGTCATCGTGACCACCGGCAATCTCATCATCGGCGTGCAGACGGCGAACGTGCCGGCGATGTATCTCACGACGATGTTCATCGGCGTGGTGTACGTCTCCATCATCTACGCGCTGTGCATCTCCTTCGCCCATGTGGGCCGCGGCCTGACCGTGCTGCTGACCGTGCTGCAGGTGCCCGGGTCGTCGGGCATGTATCCGATCGAGATGATGCCGCGGGAGTTCCAGCGCATCTATCCGTTCCTGCCGATCACGCACGGCAACAACGCGCTGCGCGAGACGATTGGCGGGTTCTACGGCGACCACTACCGTGGCTACCTGCTGATTTTGGCGCTGTTCGCGGCCGTGGCGTTCGTGGTCGGCATGACGCTGAGGCCGTATCTCAACAACCTCAACACGATGGTGTCGCGGCAGTTCGCCGCCACGGGCCTGCTGGCGGCGGAGAAGCCCATAGCCATCAGGAACCGCTACCGGCTGGACCAGGTACTGCGCGCACTGAGCGACTCCACGGAGTTCCATGCGGGCATCATGCGGCGGGCCGCATTGTTCGACCGATGGTATCCGCGGCTCAAACGCGGCGCGCTCGCCGCGGGCATCATCCTGCCGATAGGGCTGATGGCGTTCTCGCTGACCACCGGCGAGAAGATAGGCATCCTGATGGCCTGGGTCATCTGGATCGTGGCCATCATCACGTTCCTCATCGGCATCGAATTCATCTACGACGGCATCCAACGACAGATTCGATTGGGGAACATGGACGGCGATGAGCTGCGCAACGTCTACCGCGAACAGCGTCTGCACAAGAAACCGTTGAATCCGCTGAGCATATTGGACGCCGGCGAGCGCGGAGGCAGGACGCCGAAGCATTCGGCGGCTGCCGGTACAGCACGAAAGGAGGCGTGACGCCATGACTGCACGAAAGACACCGGTCATGACGGCGATCACGACGACGATCGCACGGAAGTTCAGGAACGTCGGCCGCATCGTCGCAGGCGACGTGCGGCGGATCACGTCGAACGTCACGGCCGTGACCCTGGTCATCGGCCTGGTGGCCATGCCATCGCTGTTCGCGTGGTTCAATGTGGCGGCCAATTGGGATCCGTTCGGCAGCACGGGCGAGCTCAAGGTCGCCGTGGCGAACAACGATGCCGGCTACCGCAGCGACCTCGTGCCGGTGAAGGTGAACGTGGGCGAGAACGTCGTCTCGGCGCTGCGCGCCAACGACCAGCTCGACTGGGTGTTCACCGATGAGCGGGACGCCGTCGACGGCACCGAATCCGGCGAATACTATGCCGCCGTGGTGATTCCCAAAACGTTCAGCCGTGACATGATGACGCTGTTCTCCGCCGACACCCGGCAGGCGAAGATCGCCTACTACACGAACGAGAAGAAGAACCCGCTCGCCCCGAAGGTGACCGGACAGGGCGCCGACGCGGTCACGGCGCAGGTGAACGACACGTTCAACACGACCATCTCCAGTGCGGGCCTGACCATCGCCTCACAGCTCGCGGAGTCCCTGGACAGCGATTCGGCGCAGACGCTCATCGGCAATCTCAACGCGAACATCGACCGTACCTCCAAGCAATTCGACCTCGCCGCCGACAACCTCGACCAGTACGGCGACGTGCTGGATTCGGCGCAGACGCTGGTCGCCACTTCGGCGGGGCTTGTGGGCAAGGCGGGCGGCAGCGCGGCGGACGCGCGCAAGGCCACCGACCAGGCGAAGCAGGGTGTGGCCACGGTCGCCGCCACCCTGGATTCCTCGGCCGATACGGTCGGCGATGCGCTCGACGCCAGCGCGAACAGCTATCAGGCCGCCGAGGCGAGCCTCGACAAGGTGTTCGACGCCGTGGGCACGCAGGGCGCCGACTCGGCCAAGCAGCTGCGCGCCGTGGCCACGAAGATCGGCGACCAGGTCACCGCATATCAGGACCTTCGCGGCAAGCTCGCGGCGCTGACCCCGACCACCGACGAGGGCACGCGGCTGCAGCAGTCGCTGCTCGGCGATATGGACGAGGCGATCGCCAAGCAGACCGCCGTGCGCGATTCGCTGAACTCCGCGGCCGACGGCATCGACAAAGGGCTGACCGACGGCGACCGGAAGCGGGAGGAGGCCAAGACCAAGGCCGAGGAGGCACGCAAGACCATGGCGCAGGTGAGCGACGACTTCGACAAGGGGCTCAAGACGAAGCTCGCCGCCATGTCGTCGGCCGCGTCGGACGCGTACACGGAGACGGTCGAGGCGACCTCACGGCTGGAGACCATGTCGTCGGAGCTTTCCGGATCGGCGGATTCCATCGCCGCGAGCATGGCCGGCGCGCATACCGACATCGCCGCCACGGCGAAATCCCTGCGCGCCTCGGCGAACAGGCTCAGCGACCTGCACGGCAAAATCGCCAAGGCGCTGAACAGCGGCGACCTGAAGACCGTGCGCAAGATACTGGGCGACGACCCCGAGGCCCTGGCCACGTCGCTGGTCTCGCCGGTCGGGCTCAACCGCAACGCGGTCTACAAGGCCGACAACTTCGGTTCGTCCATGGCGCCGATGTATACGACGCTGGGACTGTGGATGGGCGCGCTGCTGCTGTCGCTGGCCATACTCGTGCAGGTGTCGGGAGAGCGCAAGGCCGCGCTGGAACGGCCGACGCCCGGTGAGATGTTCCTCGGCCGCTTCGGCATCTATGCGATTCTGGCGCTGCTGCAGAGCACGGTCATGTGTCTGGGCGAGCTCGTGTATCTGCGCGTGCAGTGCGACGATCCGTGGCTGTTCATGCTGGGAGGCTGGGCGACGTCGCTGACGTTCGCATTCATCGTCTACACGATGGCGGCCGCGTTCGGCGCGCCCGGCAAGGCGTTGTGCGTGCTCGTCATGGTGATGCAGATCACCGGCGCCGGCGGCTCGTTCCCGGTCGCGGTGCTGCCGGACTTCTTCCAGGCGGTGCATCCGTTCCTGCCGGCCACGCACGCCATCGACATGTTCCGCGCCGCCGTCTTCGGTGTCTACCGGAACGACTACTGGATTGCCATGGGCCGTCTGGCGGTGTTCATACTGCCGATGCTGCTGCTTGGTCTGGTGCTGCGCCGCCCGCTCATGCGGCTCACCGCCAAATCGGAGGCCAATCTGCGGCGCACCAAGGTGCTGGGATAGCGGCTGGGATAGCGGGCTCCCCGTTCACTCTTTTCCAAACCCCGCGAAGAGCGAACGGATCGTTGTTCGCAAAACGCCAAAGCGCACATGCTCAACCTGCAAAACGGCTGAGCATGTGCGCTTTTGGACACCTGCGGATTCACTCTTTCCCATCCCCTGAAAAGAGTGAATCCACAAGACCTTACTTCGCGCGTTCGAGGGCCTGGTCGAGGTCGGCGATCAGGTCGTCGACGTTCTCGATGCCCACGGAGAGGCGGATGAGGTTGTCGGGCACCTGCAGCGTGGTGCCGGCCACGGAGGCGTGGGTCATGGCGGCCGGGTGCTCGATGAGCGATTCCACGCCGCCGAGCGATTCGGCCAGCGTGAAGATCTCGGTGGATTCGGCGAACTTCAGCGCCGCGTCACGACCGCCGGCGAGCTGCACGGAGACCACGCCGCCGAAGCCGCCGTGCATCTGACGGACGGCGATGTCGTGGCCCGGATGCGATTCGAGGCCCGGGTACAGCACCTTCTCCACCTCGGGCAGGCCGGCGAGGTGCTCGGCCACGGCGAGCGCGTTGGCGCTGTGGCGCTTCACGCGCAGCTCGAGGGTCTTGAGGCCTCGGGTCTGCAGCCAGGAGTCGAACGGGGCGGGCACGGCGCCGGCGGAGTTCTGCAGGAAGGCCACGGCGTCGCGCGTCTCCTCGTCGTTGGTGACGATGGCGCCGCCGACCACGTCGGAGTGGCCGCCGATGTACTTCGTGGTGGAGTAGACCACATGATCGGCGCCGAGTTCGAGCGGGTGCTGGAGCACCGGCGAGGCGAACGTGTTGTCGACGACCACCTTGGTGCCGTGCTCGTGGGCGAGCGCGGAGACGGCCTCCACGTCGGTGATGCGCAGCATCGGGTTCGACGGGGTCTCCACCCAGATGTAGGCGTAGTCGTTGGCGGCAAGCGCCTCCTTGACGGCGTCGACGTTCGAGATGTCGACCACGTCGAGGCCGACGCCCCACGGCACGAACACCTTGCTCAGCAGTCGGTAGGTGCCGCCGTACACGTCGTCGCCGAGCAGGATGCGGTCGCCGGGCTTCAGGGTGGAGCGCAGCAGCACGTCGATGGCGGCAAGGCCCGAGGAGAACGCGAGCGCGTACCTGCCGCCCTCGATGGCGGCGAGCTGGGTGTCGAACGAGTCGCGGGTCGGGTTGCCGGAACGCGTGTAGTCGTAGCCCTTACGCAGGTTGCCGACGCCGTCCTGCTTGTAGGTGGACGTCAGGTACAGCGGCGGGACGACGGCGCCGGTGGTGGCGTCGGGCTCCTGGCCGGCGTGGATGGCGCGGGTGGCGAGCTGGGTGGCGGTGAAGTCAATGGTCATGGGGATGTTTCCTTTATATCTGTAGTTGTGGTTGGTTATCTATTTTGCTGTTTACGGTTTGCGTGATGTCAGCCAGGTGTGCCGGTCGGACGATGTCCATTCCGCGACACACTCAAGGCCGTTCGGCCGCCACTCCGGTGTCTGCTTGGCGGAGCCTAGCAGACACCTTCGTTAGCTTACGATCGCGAAACGGACATCGTCCTCCCTAGGTCAGCTTCCTGGCTCCCCTCTTTGAGGGGAGCTGTCCGCGTAGCGGACTGAGGGGAGTCGGACACGTCTCAGCGGCTACATCGTTCATGGGATAACACGACGGTCATGCTCTGTTCCTTCACCGTCAGTCCTGGGAGGGAGAGGATTCGGGGATGGAGCTGGGGCGGGAGGTGCGCTTGACGACGTCCTCGAAGCCGTTGTCGATCATCCACTGGTCGTTGAAGATCTTGCCGAGGTAGCTGCGTCCCGAGTCGGGCAGCAGCACCACGACGACCGCGTCCTTGCCGAGCTTGTGCTCCTTGGCGTACTTGATTGCGGAGACGACCGCCATGCCGGAGGAACCGCCGACGAGCAGCCCCTCCTCGGCGGCGAGGCGGCGGGTCATCTCGAACGCCTCGGCGTCGTTGACCTGCACGACCTCGTCGACGACGCTCGGGTCGTATGCCTTGGGATAGAAGTCCTCGCCCACGCCTTCGATCTTGTACTGGTGGACCTCGTCGGGGCTGGAGGCCGAGTAGATGGAGCCTTCCGGGTCGGAGCCGACCACGGTCACGGCGCCGTCGGAGACCTCCTTGAGGTACTTGCCGGCGCCGGAGATGGTGCCGCCGGTGCCGATGCCGGCCACGTAGTGCGTCACCGTATGGTCAGTCTGCTCCCAGATCTCGGGACCGGTGGTGTAGTAGTGGCTCAAGGGTCCGTTGGGGTTGTCGTACTGGTTGGGCTTGAACGCGCCGGGGATCTCGCGGGCGAGACGGTCGGAGACGTCGTAGTAGGAACGCGGGTCGCCGGGGCCGGCGTCGGTGGGCGTGACGATGACTTCGGCGCCGTAGGCACGCAGCACTGCGCGCTTGTCTTCGGAGACCTTGTCGGGCAGGGTGAAGATCGCGTGGTAGCCGCGCTGCTGGGCGACGAGCGCGAGGCCGACGCCGGTGTTGCCGCTGGTCGGCTCGACGATGGTGCCGCCGGGCTTGAGCTGGCCGGATTTCTCGGCCGCGTCGATGATGCGCGCGGCTATGCGGTCCTTGGATGAGCCGCCGGGGTTCATGTATTCCACCTTGACCGCGATGGTGGCGTCGATGCCTTCGGTCACGCGGTTGAGCTTGACGAGCGGGGTATTGCCGACGAGTTCGGTGATGGAGTTGGCGATGGTCATGTCTCATATCCCTTCGAAGTGCTGGGTTCCAAGTACTGCTTGCGTTCGTTGCGTTGCGTTCGTGGCCAGCCGCCGCCCCTTCGGCGCTGGTGCAATGCGGTACTGGAATGAGACGATACCGGATGCCGGTTTCCGTTCGGTTGCGATTTCCCGTGAATCCCGTGGTGTCGTTATAGATAAATCCGCTAGCCTGTTCGAGATTGCCGAATCCGTATGGTTTTCGCCGTTTCACGGGAAACTTTCGTCAATCGGATATGACAGGACCGTGAGGATTGTCGTCTGGGATTCCAAGAGAAAGAATCGTCCTATTTCCAGTTATGCGTCACTGACCAGCGCCCGCACGATTCGCGCGACCAATGCGCGGATGCCTCGTGCCTCGGGGCGGCGGCTAGCGACAACAACAGGAAATGAACGTCATGGCTCAAACAGTAGCACACGCAATCGCGCCGGCGTGTCGAAACATCACGTTTCAACCCCGCCGGCGCGGTTCGTCCGCTGTCTTCGCCGTCTTTTGCGTGGGACTTGCACCACACATGACCGATAGTCGTCGGCACGTCGATGGACGGCGGCGCATATCGACGAAAATGCAGCGTCGTTCATGAGAATCGGATGGTTTTTCATGGACGACGGCGATTTTTCGGGAAAATACGCCGTCGTCCATAGGAAATTCATGAATCGGAAATCATCATCGTTGGAATCATGCGGTTTTCAGGGAATCGAATTCCGAATCATGATGGACGACGATGCATTTTCGTGGTTTTGCGGCGTCGTCCATCGAAAACGACGGGATTCCCGTGGACGACGACACAGTTTCGCGTTTTTACATCGTCGTCCATCAACATCGGCGGGATTCATGGACGGCGATGCGTTTTGGTGGATTATGCGGCGTCGTCCATCGGCGAGGCGTCGTCCTCCGCGATCTCGCCGCTGGCGAGCTTGGCTTCGAGTTCCTCGACGATCCGCGCATGCATCTTCTCGTCGATCTTCACGGTGAACATGAAGACGAGGAGACTGGCGACGATGAGCGCGAGCGGCGTGTAGAAGGCGAACATCTTGAAGGTGCGGATGTTGGCGGCGGTCATGTCGGCCGCGGTGGCGGTGCCGACCATGCCGGCGGCCACGGCGATGAATCCGACGATGCCGTTGGAGAACGCACCGGCGATCTTGTCGAGCATCGGGCGCACGGAGAGGGTCACGGCCTCGTTGCGGCGGCCTGTCTTGAGCTGGCCGTATTCGATGGAGTCGGTGAGCGAGAGGATGGCGGTCATCTGGATGAACGTGCTGGGGATGTAGAACAGCACGAGCGCGATGATGACCATCGTGAGGTTCTGCGCGCCGATGATGAACATGACGTAGCCGGCGATCATGAACACCATGCCCGCAAGATACAGGTAGCGACGCGGAATGTAGCGGTTGAGGACCGGGTAGAGCGGCGCGGCGACGAGTCCGGTGATGATGGGGATGACGCCGGCGATGGAGAACGCGGCCGGCTGGCCGAGCACGAATTTGAACAGGTAGAGCAGCACGCCGGTGGTGGCCACGTTGGCGATGGCGTACAGCAGGTAGCTCAGCGCCACCCACAGCAGCTGGTCGTTCCTGGCGAGTGCGGCGAACGCCTGCAGCGGGCTGCCGTTCTTCTGGGCCTTGGAACGCAGCGCGCTTTCGTTCTCCTTGGTGCCGAACGCCACGGTGAGCGCGGTGATGATGCCGAGCAGGGCCACGATGATGCCGAAGGAGGTCCAGCCGGCTTGGCTTTCGGCGTGGGAGCCGGTGAATACGTAGCTGAAGTAGGTGACGATGGGGATGACGACGACGGTGATGCCGTTGTAGCCGATGGAACCGGTGAACGAGCCGAGCGCGGTGTAGACGCTGCGCTCGTGCGAATCCTCGGAGAGGGCGGGGATCATGCCCCAGTAGGAGATGTCGCGCAGCGAGTAGAGCACGTCGAGGACCACGAACACGACGACGAACAGCACGATGAACCATGTCTCGCTCACGTTGACGAGGCCGAACAGGCCGGTGTAGACGAGGGCGAGCAGCAGCGCGGAGACGCAGCCGCCGATGACCTGCCATGGGCGGAAGCGGCCGAACCGTGTGGTGGTGTTGTCGATGAGGTTGCCGAGCAGCGGGTCGAGGAAGATCTCGGCGATGCGGATGATGACGATGAGGCCGGTGATGATGCCGATGAGTTTGGCGGCGAGCGCCTTGTCGACGCCGGCGAACATGGTGCTGGTCACGTAGACGACGAAGTAGGTGCTCAGGGCGTTGTAGAACGCGGCCTGGCCGAGGTTGCCGACCGCATAGCAGATGCGTCGGCCGATGATCCGCGCCTTGGATGGCGTCGACGTTGGTTGCGCGGACTTGGATTGTTCAGGCTTGGGTTGATTCGTTTGCGGCTGGGTTGCCTGTTCCATGATTGCTCTTTTCGTTGGATGTCATGGCGAGAACGTCATGCTGCATGATGTGGGGATTGCGCTGCTTTGAGGTCAGTCATTGACCTGACAGTCATGAAGTGTATTTCATTACCAATGAAAAGTAAAATTCATTACCTATTTCAGTAAATTTCGGCGTGTCGAAAACAAATGCCCGAGATTGCATACACTGCCATAAATATCAATAATTTCAACGTTTTTAAATACGAAGGCTTCTCAATACAGGGGCCACAAATATCCACAGCCATTAATCATCGACATCATCCAGTTGCAGTTTTCAGCAGTTCACGCTACTCTTTTAGTAAAGAGATTTACTAACTCTTATCAATTGCATTACTTAATGCGATTATCATTGGCAATGACGCGATGAGCATCAGGAAGGCGACAATCATGAGCACGGAATCCACCACCCAGACCGGCGATGGTCTGCAGCAACGCATCGTCATTAATCAGGCCACGGAGGCGTCGGCCGCATGGCTTACCGACCCGCGGGTGTTTGCGGTCAACCGCATGACCGCCCACTCCGACCATCGCTTCTTCGACCACAGGCCTGTGCCGAATGAATCCGAAACGCTGAAGCAGAGCCTTGACGGCGAATGGCGTGTGAACGTCATCGACACCGCGACGACGCCGTTCGACGTCTCAGGCTCCCCCGACTTCGCAGCCGCCGATTTCGGCAACACCGACTGTAACGACGCCGCCTTCGGCGCCATCGCAGTGCCGGGCCATCTGGAGACGGCCGGATATCTGCCGCCGAAGTACGTGAACATCCAGTACCCGTGGGACGGACATGAGAACCCGACCGCCCCCGACATTCCGGAACACAACCACGTGGCGCTGTATCGCCGTGAATTCACGGCCGGCCCCGAGGTCGCCGCGGCGATACGCGGGCGCCGCACGGTGACATTGACGTTCCACGGCGCGCAGACCGCGATCTACGTGTGGCTCAACGGCACGCTCGTCGGCTATGCCGAGGATTCGTTCACCCCCAGCGAGTTCGATGTCTCCGATGCGATTCAAGAAGGGCACAACGTGCTGGCGGTGGCCTGCTACGAATATGCGAGCGCCAGCTGGCTGGAAGACCAGGATTTCTGGCGTCTGCACGGCCTGTTCCGCAGCGTGGAACTTACGGCCTGGCCTGAGGCCCATGTGACCGATCTGCGTGCCGTGGCCGATTACGACCATACGACGAAAACGGGCTCGATCGACGTCATCGCACGAATCGACAACGCCACGGCGGTCGACGCCGGCATCGTCGAAATCGTCGACGGCAACACCGGCATCGTCTGGAGCCGCGAATTCAGCGCCGACGACATCGTCGACGGCGCGCTGCATATCAAGGACGGCGTGGGCGAGGTCGCACCGTGGAGCGCCGAGGACCCGAAGCTGTATACGCTCACCGTCACGTTGAACGGCCCGTTGAACAATACTGTCGACGACGTCATCGAGGTGGCACAGACCCGCATCGGCTTCCGCCGTTTCGCCATCGACGGCGGCATCATGAAGCTCAACGGCAAACGCATCGTGTTCAAGGGCGTGGACCGTCACGAGTTCGACGCCCGTCGCGGCCGCGCCGTCACCGAGGAGGACATGCTGTGGGACGTTCGCTTCCTCAAGCGGCATAATCTCAACGCCGTACGCACGTCGCACTATCCGAACCAGACCCGCTGGTACGAGCTGTGCGACGAATACGGCGTCTATCTCATCGACGAGACGAACATCGAGACGCACGGCAGCTGGTCCATTCCCGGCGACCGGGTGACGCCGGAGACCAACGTGCCGGGCAACAGGCCCGAATGGGAGGGCGCGTGCCTCGACCGCGTGAACTCCATGATGCGCCGCGACTTCAACCATCCGAGCGTGGTCATCTGGTCCTTGGGCAACGAATCGTATGCCGGCGAGGTGTTCCAGGCCATGCACGACCTGGTGCATGAACTCGACGGGGTGCGACCGGTGCATTACGAGGGCGTGTATTGGAACCGCGGTTTCGATGCCGCCTCCGACATCGAAAGCCGCATGTACGCCAAGCCGGCCGAAATCGAGGAGTATCTTACGAACGACCCGAAGAAGCCGTACATCTCGTGCGAATACATGCATGCGATGGGCAATTCCGTCGGCGGCATGCAGCTGTATACGGCGTTGGAACGCTATCCGCACTATCAGGGCGGATTCATCTGGGACTACATCGACCAGGCACTGTGGCAGCGGCTCGGCGACGGCACGGAGCGGCTCACCTACGGCGGCGACTGGGACGACCGGCCGCACGACTATGAGTTCTCCGGCGACGGCATCGTGTTCGCCGACCGCACCGTCTCTCCCAAGGCGCAGGAGGTCAGGCAGCTGTATGCGAACGTGAAGATTGTGCCGGATGATTCGGGCGTGACGATCACGAACGGGAACCTGTTTATCGACACTTCCGATTCCGTGTTCACGGCCCGCCTGCTGGTGGACGGCGTCGAGCGCTGGAGTGCGGATTACGATTTCGTCGTGCCGGCCGGCGAAACCCGCCGATTCGACGTCGCGTTTCCCGACGCTGCGGAATATGCGAACGCGGCCGGCGGAAGCGTGGAGGTGACGTATGAGGTCGACCAGCGACTGCGCCATGCGACCCCATGGGCGGACGCCGGCTATGAGCTGACGTTCGGCCAGCATACGGCGGCAGTGGCGTCAGACGGCACGACTGGCGGCGATGGCATCGCGGACGCGGGCGCAACGAAGGCCGGCGGCAAGGCCGTGGTCGTCGACGGCCGCTGGAATCTCGGCATTCACGGCACCGGCACCGGCGCGGCAGGGGGCGCCGACTTCGAGGTGCTGCTTTCTCGCACGCAGGGCGGCATGGTGTCGTTGCGTCGGGGCGGCCGCGAAATGGTCATCCGTCGACCGGATATCGTCACGTTCCGCCCGTTGACCGACAACGACCGTGGCAATGGCAGCGGATTCGACCGGGCGCAGTGGTTCGGCGCGGGGCGTTACGCCCGTGTGGCCGATACGAGGTTCGAGACCTCGGAGCATGGCATCGCCGCCGAATACGCATACGAGCTGGCGGAGCCGAACCGCACCCGCGTGACCGTGCGCTACGAGGCGGACGCCAACGGCCGCGTGCATCTGACCGCCTCCTACCCCGGCGGCGTGGATGCGCCGACCCTGCCGGCGTTCGGCCTGGAGTGGATGCTGCCCGCACAGTACACGAACCTGCGGTTCTACGGCCTTGGACCGGACGAGACGTATCTCGACCGCAAGATCGGCGGCAAGCTGGGCGTCTATGAGACCACGGCGCCCGATTCCGCGGCGCCGTATCTGGTGCCGCAGGAGACCGGCAACCATGAGGACGTGCGTTGGTTGGAGGTCACCGATGAGTACGGCCACGGCATGAAGGTGAGCCGGTCGGGCTCCGACACGTTCTGCGCCAGCCTGCTCCCCTACTCCACGCTGATGCTCGAGGAGGCGCGTCATCAGGACGAGCTGCCCGCGCCGCGCCACACGTTCCTACGTCTGCTCGCCGCCCAGATGGGCGTCGGCGGTGACGACTCGTGGGGCGCGCCCGTGCACGACCGGTTCCAGCTCGACGCCGCCAAGCCGCTCACGCTCGACGTGGCCATCGAGCTGCTGTAGCAGGCGATCCGAGGGGGGCTGAGCACGACCCCGTAGCCAGCCTCTCCTCAGCCGACTACGCAGACGGCTCCCCTCGACAAGGGGAGCCGAACACCCTCACTTTCCGCCGCGTATGAAGCTGCCGCGTTCGACGAGCGTGGTGGAGAGCAGCATATGATGCCGTACCGTGCGTTTGCTGGCGATGGCGTCGGCGAGCGTATCAATGGCGGCGCGCACAAGTTCGCCCTGGTCGATGGCGTAGGTGCTCAATGCCGGTGACGTGTATTGAGAAATCGGCTGGTTGTTGATGCTGATGAGGCTCACGTCACGCGGCACCAGCACGCCGGCCGCGTTGAACGCCTGCAGCACGCCGACGGCGATGACGTCCGCCGCCACGATGAACACGTCGGGCATGGCTCCATGGCGCTCCTCGACGATGCGTTCGCCGAGCCGCTGCCCGCTCGACACATTGAACGGCCCGTCGATGTAGACGAGTCCCTCGGTGTCGAGGCCCAAACGTGTCGCCCAATTACGGAACGCCAGCAACCGCAGGTCCTCGGGATATTCATGCATGCCCATGATGCGGCCGGTTCCGCCGATATAGCCGATACGAGTCATGCCGGCGGCGACGCATTCGTCCAAGGCGTCAAGAATCGTCTGGGAAAGATCCGGCCGGACGGAGTCGAACAGATTGGGCGCGGGGTTCGTGTCGATGAACACGCCATAGGGCAGCACGTCGTGCAGACGGCGCAGGGCGCCGTTGTCGACGACCTCGGCGCCTATGGCGATGAACCCGTCATAATGCCCGCCCTCGGCGATGAGCCGCTCCACATCGGTGATGAACGTCACGTTCATATGGTGCCGTTCGGCGCTGGACCGCAGCACCTCACGCAGCTCGTTGAAGTAGGCGTCCTGCAAGTGGTCGCCGGGGTCGATGACGTCGAGCACGGCCACTTCGCGGGGCAACGCGATGCGCTTGGATTGCGTGGCATAGCCGAGTTCCTCGCTCACCTGGATGATGCGGCGTCGCGTCTCCTCCTTGATGGACAGCGTCGGGTCGCCGTTGAGCAGACGCGAGACCGTGGCCTGGGAGTATCCCGCCTTCCTGGCGATTTCCTTGATGGTGACCATGCCGCAGCTCCAATGCATATCGTTTAGTAAACAATTTACTAAACGAGTATAACGCACGGAATCATGAACGAACAGGAACCGTAACGACCACCCGGTTCCCGTCCGTCAAATACTTCACGACAAACAGGAATCCCGCCCAACGTTCGGTTCCCATTCGTTCGATGAGGCGCGACGAACAGGAACCGTAATGGTCACCTGATTCCCATCCGTTGTAGTTTCCACAACGAACGGGAATGCAACCCTTAAACGAAAACCGGAGGATGGAGTGCGTCTTGCAATTGCACACCCTAACGAGAAAGGGCCGATATGCATTTCGTGACCGTAAGCTTGGGAGGCGAAGCCTCCCGGCCGAACGGCCTTGAGTGTGTCACGAAATGCATATCGGCCCTCGGAGTCCTACGCCGGGCGGATGACGAGCTCCTGGATCTTGCCGGAGTCGTCCACGTTCTCGATCTGCGCCAGCGCGTGGATGATGGTGCCGGCGTAGTTGGCATAGAAGTTGACAGTGCGGCTGTTCACCACATGCGGATCCTCCACGGAGAATCCGCCGATGACGAACTGGTTGTGGAAGTACATGTCGATGGCCTTGTCGCCGAAGAGGAACGTGTTCTCACGCCCCACCAGCGACGGGCAGTAGTCGAACATGCGGCTGCGTTCGGCGAAGCAGGCGGAAAGAGCCTCGTAGTCCTTGTTCTGCAGCGCCTTGATGTAATCGTCGATGATCATAACGGTGTGTGCTCCTGTCTGGAAAGCTTAACGAATCGTGATGCGCGAATGCGCGGGACCGGTCTTTAGTAGACCTTTTCGGAGTGCAGCAGGGCGTCGGTGCCGCCGTCGGCGAAGAGCACCACGCCGTTGAGGCCGCGAGCCTCGGGGGACGCGACGAAGGCGATCACGTTGGCCACCTCCTCCGGGTCCATGAGCGGTTCGTCGCCATAGTGGGTGGGCACCTGGATGGCCTCCATGGCCACGCGCTGCTCGGGCAGGAGATTGTCGGTCATGGCGGTGCGCACGTTGCCGGGGGCCACCGCGTTGAGGCGCACTCCGGAGGCGCCCCACTGGGCGCTCATGCGACGGGCCCAGCGGGCGAGCGCGTACTTGGTGGCCGCGTAGAAGGCATGGCCGCCGGCGGGGTCGTAGTCCTTGACCAGGTTGACGATGCGCGCCTCGTCGGGGTTGTTGTTGAGCATACCGACGACGTCCATGCGGGCGTCGCCGTGGGCGATGGAGTTGGAAGAGGTCACGGTGCAGCTGCCGTGCTTCTTCTTCAGCAGGTCGAACACGCCTTCGGCCATCACGGTGGCGCCGAAGTAGTTCAGGGATACAATCAGCGGGATCGGCGCACGGCCTCCGGCGACGCCGGCATTGCAGATCATGCCATCGATGCCGTCGGGGTACTGCTCGTGCAGCGCGTTGAGCGCGAACTGGCGGCCTTCCTTGGTGGCGAGGTTCGCGCTGATGTCGCCGTCCTTCAAATCGATGTTGACGACCTCATGGCCGTGCTTCTTCAGAATCTCCGCGGTCTTGGCACCGATGCCGCTCGACGCGCCTGTGATGACATAAACGCCCATGTTTCCGTCCTTTCACCGATTCCGAATCCGCCACCATCATTGTGAATACCGAGAAACGAAACCGAATAATGTTGCTTTTCCCTCCGAAAGCGCCTCTGCCGGAAGGTAATCATCACTGTATATCGTTGCGGTTGGAAGGCGTCATCGGTTGCCAGCGTTTGCGGGAAAGTTGTTCACGGTCACATGCAGTCGCGCATCACGGGGATGACGCGGACGTCGGGTGTGAGGAAGATTACATCGGCAATTGTTGGCATGAACTGGCGACGGCAGGTCTTCGCTTATTAGACTTGTATCGGCTTTGACGGGGACTTCCCGCAGAGACTGACGAACTGGCGGCCCACCGTAGGGTGATTTCGCCGTATCGTATGGAGGCAGCGTAATGAGCGCCAATCACAGCAGCGGCACCCGTCCGCGTCATATTCTTCTGGGCGTCACCGGCTCCATAGCCGCGTTCAAGGCGTGCCAGCTGGCATCGAACCTCACCAAGCACGGCCATGAGGTCCGTGTGATGATGACGGCCTCGGCCACGAAGTTCGTGGGCCCCGTCACCTTCGACTCCCTCACGCACACCGCCACGCGCACGGCCATGTTCCCGGCCGCCGAATACGCCACCTACACCGACGAGTTCGGCGAGGCGCGCGTGGGCGTCAGCCATATCGAGGACGCCAAGTGGGCCGATGTCGTGGTCATCGCGCCGGCCACGGCGAACGTCATCGCGAAGTTCGCGTCCGGCATCGCCGACGACTATCTGACGAGCACGACGCTCGCCGCCACCTGCCCGAAGCTGGTGTGCCCGGCGATGAACGTGCATATGTACGAGAACCCGGCCACGCAGCGCAACATCGCCGAATGCCGTGAGCTCGGCTTCCGTTTCGTCGACCCCACGTCGGGTCTGCTGGCCTGCCAGGACGTCGGCAAGGGACGTCTCGCCGAGCCGGAGGACATCGAGAAGGCCATCGACGCGCTGCTCGCCGAAAACGACGCCGCCACCGATGCGACGACGCCCGCTCCGGCCGCGACCGGTGATGGCCACGCCGATCAGCCGCTCAAGGGCCTGAACGTGCTGGTGACCGCCGGCCCCACGCAGGAGCCGCTCGACCCGGTGCGATACCTGACCAACCATTCCACCGGCAAGATGGGCTACGCCCTCGCCGCCGCCGCCCGCGATATGGGCGCGCATGTGACGCTGGTCTCCGGCCCCGTGAGCCTCGAGGCCCCCGAAGGCGTGGACGTGGTGGATGTGACGACCGCACGTGACATGTTCGCCGCCGTCAGCGAGCGCTTTGACGCCACCGACGTGACGGTGATGGCCGCCGCGGTCGGCGACTTCCGCGCCGAGACCGCCAGCCCGCAGAAGATCAAGAAGCATGGGCGCACCACCCTTACGCTGGAGCTCGTCTCGAACCCGGACATCCTCGCATGGGCCGGCGAGCACAAGCGCGACGACGGCTCGCAGGTGCTGTGCGGGTTCGCCATGGAGACCGAGCATCTGGTGGAGAACGCGGCGAAGAAGCTCGCCGAGAAGCACTGCGACATGCTGGTGGCCAACAACCTGCGCGACCCCGGCGCCGGATTCGCCACCGATACGAACGTGGTGACGATTCTCACCCCGCCCGACGACGTGGAGCACGACCACAGCATCGCCGACATCGAACGCATCGGCCAGATGCCCAAGACCGACCTGGCGAGGCTGATCCTCGGCCGGCTCGCCGCGCTGCGCAAGGTGGGCGTGGCGCAGGAGGTGTGAGATTCTTCGGCTCCGGCCTTACGGCCTTCGCTCAGAATGACAGAACGGGAATGATGGAAGAGAGGAAGAGACCATGCTGATCGCCGTGGACATCGGCAACACGAACATCGTCATCGGATTCATCGACGGCGACGACATCATCGGCACGTATCGTCTGACGACGAAGACCCGTCGCACGAGCGACGAATACGCGATGATGCTTTCGACGTTCATGACGATGTCGCATATCCGCCCCGAGGAGGTCGATGACGTCATCATCTCCTCCGTGGTGCCGAAGGTCATGTACGCGTTCCGTTCGAGCATCAAGAAGTTCCTCGACCTCGATCCCATCATCATCGGGCCGGGCATCCGCTGCGGCATCAATCTGCGGCTGGACGACCCGAAGACCGTGGGCGCGGACCGCATCGCGGACTGCGCCGGCGCCTACTACCTGTATGGCGGCCCGGTGCTGGTCATCGATTTCGGCACGGCCACGACCTACGACTACGTGGACGAGAACGGCACGTTCAGCGCCGGCGTGATCGGCGTCGGACTGGAGACCAGCGCGAACTCGCTGTGGAGCCATACGGCCCAGCTGCCGGAAATCGAGATCGAGCAGCCGGAGACGATCCTGGCGACGAACACGAAGACGGCCATGCAGGCCGGCATCTACTACCAGTATCTCGGCGGCGTGGAGTACACGATCGCCCAGTTCCGCAAGGAGATCGGCCATGATTTCAAGGTCGTGGCGACCGGTGGTCTCGGACGCGTGCTGTACAACGCCACCGACTCCATCGACGTCTACGACCGTCAGCTCATCTTCAAGGGCCTGGCCATCATCTACGCCCGTCTTCAGAAGCAGGGCGCGCGAGGAAAGGGACGCCGGTCATGAGGATCGGATTCGTCGGCGCGGGCAAGGTGGGATGCGCACTCGGCGCGCATCTTCGCGGGTCGGCGTCCGTCACCGTCAGCGGCTACTGCAGTCGTTCGATGACGTCATCGCAGGCCGCGGCGGACGCGTTGAATGCGGCCGCGCGCCAGGCGGCCGATTTTGACGCGACGACGGCCGCCGTCGCGTTCCCGTCGCTGATGTCGGCCGTGGAACTGAGCGACATGCTCATCGTCACCACGCCGGACGACGCCATCGCCGGCGTATGGCATGACCTGCGCGACCTGCCCGAAGATGCGGTCAGCGGCATGGCCATCGGCCACTGCAGCGGATGCCTGTCGTCCCGGGTGTTCGACGGCAGTGACGAGGCCGGAGTCTCCGCGTTCTCGATGCATCCGATGCAGGCGGTGAGCGAGCGCTTCCCGACCGACGGCCGAGACCAGCTCGCCGGCGCGTTCTTCGCACTGGAGGGCGATGCGCGGGTCACCGAGGCGATGTCACAGCTGCTTGCATCGCTCGGCAACCCAAACCGGACGATGGAGGCCGACAGCAAGACGCGTTACCATGCGGCGGCGGTCATGGCGAGCAACCTGCCCATCGCCTTGTGGAATCAGGCGGTGGAGACGCTGCGGTCGTGCGGATTCGGCGAATCCGACGCCCGCGAGGCGTTGTCGGCGATGATTCGCCACAACGCGGACTCCTTCTGCGAGCGCGGCGCGAAGGCGGCGCTTACAGGCCCCGTCGAGCGTGCGGACGCCGGCACCGTCGAGGCGCATCTCAAGGCGCTTCCGGACGATGCGCTGGCCGTATACCGGCCGCTTTCGCAGGCGCTGATCGACATCGCCGCCGCGAAGAACCCCAATCGCGACTACGACGGGCTGCGAACGATACTTTCACCCATAACCGAATAACAAGTAAAACAGGCGTGGATCGGCCCGGCCGACCGCGACCAACGAAAGGATAACCAACAATGAAGCACACTGCGGTAACGTTCCGTGCGGCCAAGGAGAGCGGCGAGAAGCTTTCGATGCTCACCGCCTACGACTACACGACGGCCAAGCTGCTTGACGAATCCGGCATCGACGGCATCCTCGTCGGCGATTCGCTGGGCATGGTCATGCTCGGCTACGACTCCACGCTGCCGGTGACGATGGAGGACATGATCCATCACGCCAAGTGCGTGACGCGCGGCGCGAAGAACGCGCTCGTGGTGGTGGACCTGCCGTTCATGGCCTACCACACCGTGGACCAGGCCGTGGA
Source organism: Bifidobacterium pluvialisilvae (assembly GCF_019331695.1). Taxonomy (GTDB): domain Bacteria; phylum Actinomycetota; class Actinomycetes; order Actinomycetales; family Bifidobacteriaceae; genus Galliscardovia; species Galliscardovia pluvialisilvae. Next base: position 98,130 of record NZ_JAHBBI010000007.1, on the reverse strand, counting down.
GAACGCGGGACGCCTCGTCAAGGAGGGCGGCGCCCAGGCCGTCAAGCTCGAGGGCGGCGTGGCGTTCCACGACCAGATCAGGGCCATCGTGACCGCGTCCATCCCCGTGATGGCGCATCTGGGCCTCACCCCGCAGTCGGTGAACGCGTTCGGCGGCTTCAAAGTGCAGGGCAAGAACGTCAAGACAGCGCAGCAGATCCTCGACGACGCGCGCGCCATCGAGGACGCCGGCGCCTTCGCCGTGGTGCTTGAGGGCATTCCCACGTTGCTCGCCAAGAAGATCACCGAGGAGCTTTCCATCCCGACGATCGGCATCGGCGCGGGCGATGTGACCGACGGCCAGATCCTCGTCTACCAGGATCTGCTCAACATGTACGGAGAGATGAAGCCGAAGTTCGTGCGCCACTATGCCGAGATCGGCACGCAGATGCGAGAGGCGTTCGGCAGCTACATCAAGGACGTCAAGTCCGGTGCCTTCCCCGACAACGCCAAGGAGGGCTTCGCGATGAACGAGGAGATCCTCGCCGAACTCAAGTAGCGAGCCCGGCATCGACCGCCATACCGCCTCCTCCTGTCGGAGGAGGTAATGAAATCAACGTATATAACGCAATATTCACACCATAAGAGGTAATCATCATGACTGAAACCAGTGAATTCGCCGTCGTCCACACCATCGCCGAGGTGCGCGAGCAGGTCAAGGCCTGGAAGGCCCAGGGCCTGTCCGTCGGCCTCGTGCCGACCATGGGCTTCCTGCACGAGGGCCACAGGAGCCTTATCGAGCGTGCCGTGGCCGACAACGACCGTGTGGTCGTCTCCGACTTCGTCAACCCCGTGCAGTTCGGACCGAACGAGGACCTCGAGGCCTACCCGCGCGACCTCGACCGCGACTCCAAGCTCGTCTCCGGCGCCGGCGCGAACCTGCTGTTCAACCCGTCCCCCGAGGAGATGTACTACCCGAACCGCACCACCGCCATCACCATGGCCACGATCACCGAGGAGCTGTGCGGCAAGAGCCGTCCGGTGCACTTCGGCGGCGTGTGCACGGTGGTCGCCAAGCTGTTCAACATCGTGACGCCGAACCGCGCCTACTTCGGCCAGAAGGACGCGCAGCAGCTGCTGGTCATCAAGCGCATGGTACGCGACCTCAACTTCGACATCGAGATCATCGGCTGCCCGATCATCCGCGAGGCCGACGGCCTGGCCAAGAGCTCGCGCAACACGTACCTGAACGCCGAGCAGCGCGCCGCCGCACCGATCCTGCACAAGGCGCTGGAGGCCGGCCGCGAGCTGGCCGAGTCGGGCGAGAAGAGCGCCGAGGCCATCAAGGCCAAGGTGCGCGAGGTGCTGGCCACCGAACCGCTCGCCGACCCGGAGTATGTTGAGGTGGTGGACCTCGAGAACGTGCACCCCGTCGCCACGCTCGACCAGCCCGTGCTCGTCGCCATCGCCGTACGCATCGGCAAGACCCGCCTGATCGACAACTTCTTCTACCCCGAACTCCACTGAGTCCCCGATGGTCTTCCACTGAGGCCATCGGACGATTCGCCCCCTTCGGCTCCCCGCCATATTCGGCTCCCCTCGCAACCGAGACCAGCCGTCCGCGAAGCGGGATGAGGGGAGCCCATCAATTCCACAACTTCAATCAAGGAAACAATCATGCAGCTCAATATGCTCAAGGGCAAGATCCATCGCGTCACCGTCACCGAGGCGCGTCTCGACTACGTCGGCTCCATCACCGTCGACTCCGAACTGCTCGACGCCGCCGGCATCCTCGAATACGAGAAGGTCGCCGTCGTGAACGTGAACAACGGCCAGCGCCTCGAAACCTACACGATCGCCGGAGAGCCCGGCAGCGGCATCATCTGCCTCAACGGCGCCGCAGCCCACTTCTTCGACCCCGGCGACACCGCCATCATCATGTGCTATTGCCAGATGGACGCCGAGGAGGCCAGGACGCACAAGCCGAAGGTCGTGTTCGTCGACGGGAAGAACCACGCCACGCGCGTGACCAATTACGAGAAGCACGGCCAGATCGCCTAGGACCCCGTGCAATCCCCCTGGCTCCCCTCCTCGAGGGGAGCCATCCGCGACAGCGGACCAAGGGGAAGTCCTCTTCACATCCATAATCCGCAATCCACACATCACACCGTCATCGGCTTGCCATCCATATCGTCGGACTCTATGATGAAAGAAAACGGTAAGCGCTTACCACAATGGCCGTGACAGGACGGACGACGACAACCCATCGAATCCGATAACCCGTCATAAGTTTTCCTTTCAGGAAAACGCGGGCAAGGGATGACGCAAACCGATATCGTATCTGTAGACTGATGCGCACTATCAACACCAAAGGAGCTGCACATGGGGAATACTGTGGGGAATACGGCAGCGTATTCCAATCCGTTGCGTGATTCGCGCGACCTGCGCCTGCCACGCGTCGCCGGACCATGCTCGCTGGTGATCTTCGGCGTCACCGGCGATCTCGCGAAACGCAAGCTGCTGCCCGCCGTCTACGACCTCGCCAACCGTGGACTGCTGCCCGCCGGATTCGGCCTGGTCGGCTTCGGCCGCCGCCCGTGGAGCAACGAAGAATTCGCCAACTACGCCGAGGAACAGGTGCGCGCCCACTGCCGCACCCCGTTCAACGAGAACACCTGGGGCCATCTGCGCGAATCCATCCGCTTCGTGCAGGGCGAGTTCCACGACTCCGAGGCGTTCACCCGCCTCAGCGACACCGTCTCCGAGCTCGACCGTGACCGCGGCACGCGAGGCAACCACGCGTTCTACATGGCCGTGCCGCCGCGCGACTTCCCGGTCGTCTCCAAGCAGCTGGCCGCATCCGGGCTCTCCCACTCCACCGAAGGCGCATGGCGCCGCGTAATCATCGAGAAGCCGTTCGGCCACGACCTCGAAAGCGCCAAGGAGCTCGCCCGCGTGGTCGGCGAGGTGTTCAGCCCCGAATCGGTGTTCCGCATCGACCACTACCTCGGCAAGGAGACCGTGCAGAACCTGCTGGCCCTGCGCTTCGCCAACATGATGTTCGAGCCGGTCTGGAACGCCAACTACGTGAGCCACGTGCAGATCACCATGGCCGAGGACCTCGGCATCGGCGGACGCGCCGGCTACTACGACGGCATCGGCGCGGCGCGCGACGTGATTCAGAACCACCTGCTGCAGCTCATGGCCCTTACCGCCATGGAGGAGCCGGTGTCGTTCGCCGCCAGCGACCTGCGCGCCGAAAAGACCAAGGTGCTCTCCGCCGTGCACCTGCCGAAGGACCTCTCCCTGCACACCGCCCGCGGCCAGTACGCCGAAGGCTGGCAGGGCTCCGAAAAGGTCATCGGCTACCTCGACGAGCATGGCATCAGCCCCGACTCCACCACGGAGACCTACGCGGCCATCCGCCTCGACGTCGACACCCGCCGCTGGGCCGGAGTGCCGTTCTACCTGCGTACCGGCAAGCGCCTGGGCAAGCGCGTGACCGAGATCGCCGTGCAGTTCAAGCGCGCCCCGCACCTGCCGTTCGAGACCACCGCCACCCGCGAGCTCGGCGCCAACGCCGTGGTCATTCGCGTGCAGCCCGACGAGGGTGTGACCCTGCGCTTCGGCGCGAAGGTGCCGGGCACCGCCATGGAGGTCCGTGACGTGAGCATGGACTTCAGCTACGGCAGCTCCTTCACCGAGTCCTCCCCCGAGGCGTACGAGCGACTAATCCTCGACGTGCTGCTCGGCGACCCGCCACTGTTCCCGACCACCAAGGAGGTCGAACTCTCCTGGAAGATCCTCGACCCCATCGAGGAGTTCTGGAGCACGCTCGGCCAGCCCGCCCCCTACCGTGCCGGCACCTGGGGGCCGAAGGAAGCCGACGACATGCTTGCCCGCGACGGACACCATTGGAGGATGCCATGATTTTCGACCTGCCCAACACCACCACCTCGGCCATCTCCCGCAAGATCGAGGAACTGCACGAGGAGCGCGGCGAGGCCGCGCAGAGCCGCGTGCTCACGTTGCTCGTGGAGACATACACCGAAGAGCTGGAGAACTCGCTGGAGACGGCCAACGCCGCCAGCCGCGAGCACCCCTGCCGCGTGATTGTAATCGTCAAGCACGCCCGTCCGGCCGACGCCGAGGAAGGCTCCACGCTCGACGCGCAGATTCGTTTCGGCGCGGACGCCGGTGCCGGCGAAATCATCGTGCTCAAGCCGGCCGACGAGCTCATCCGTCATCTCGACACCCTCGTCATCCCGCTGCTCGTGCCCGATGCCCCGGTCGTGGCCTGGTGGCCCACCAAAGCGCCGGAAAACCCCTCCGTCAACGCCATCGGACGCATGGCCCGCAGTCGTATCACCGACGCATTGCGTGCCCCGAATCCCGAGGCCGCGTTCATCGCGCTGCGCGCCCACTACAGTCCGCAGGACGTCGACATGTCATGGACCAGGCTCACCATCTGGCGGGCCCTGCTGGTCTCCATGCTCGACCAGCCGCCGCACCTGCCCATCACATCGGTGAAACTCACCGGCCCGACGCACGACCTGCCGCTCGAACTGCTGGCCTCCTGGCTGGCATGGAGCCTGCCGAACGTGCCCGTCACCGTAGAACGCTCCGACGACCTGACCGCCATCTCCGGCGTGTACTTCACGCGCGAGGACGGCGTGCTGAGCATTGAACGTGCCGCCGAGGACGCGGCCGTCATCTCACAGCCCGGCCAGTCGCCGCAGAACGTGACCGTGCCGATTCGTACACTCGGCGACTGCCTGAGCGAAGAGCTGCGCCGACTCGACCCCGACGAGATCTACGCCGAGGTCATCGAACACGGCTGGCCCCTCATCGAACACGAATAGCGCATATTCGACGCGTCGTCCGCTGCGCCCTTCCACTGCCATCCCGAGCGGAGGGCGCAGCCCGGAGTCGAAGAATCCTCCCCATCTGAAATCCATGTGACATCCACGTGGACGTCATGTCACGGAACCGGAACCACGGCATCATGCGCAACGATTACGCGCTAATCTGACAACGATATCGAATATGCCGCGGCAGGATGCATAAGCAAGGAACGATTACGCGGCATCGTATGTATATAGAGGAGACATCATGGCAATGATCGACAGGAAAGTCATCATCTACCCGACCGCCGACGTACTGCGCGAGGCACTGGCGTCGCGATTCCTGCTCAAAATCTCCGACCGCCTGGCCAAGCGTCAGCGCGTGGACGTGGCCCTGACCGGTGGCACCGACGGCATCGCCATGCTGCGCACCGTGGCCGCAAGCCCGCTGGCTGACGCCGTGGACTGGAGTCGTGTGCACCTGTGGTGGGGTGACGAACGGTTCGTCCCCGCCGATAACCCCGACCGCAACGCGCTGCAGGCGCGCGAGGCATGGTTCGGCAAACTGGTGGAGGACGGACGGATGCCCGAATCGCACATTCACGAGATGCCGGCTGACACCCGTTCCGACGAAGAACGCGACAAGGCCACCGACGAGGAGAACTACGACGTCGTCAACAAGGCCGCCAAGGAATACGAGCATGAGATCGTCAAGGCGCTGGGCAAGAAGCAGGCGTTCGACATCGCCCTGTTCGGCGTGGGGCCGGACGGTCATTTCGCTTCGCTGTTCCCCAACCATCCGGCGCTGCGCAACCACGATAAGAAGACCCGCGTGATCGGCATCACCGACTCCCCCAAGCTGCCGCCGATGCGCATCAGTCTCACCGTGCCGTTCATCCGCCACTGCCGCCGCGTATGGGTGTTCGCCTCCACGCCGCGCAAGGCCGAGGCCGTGGGCAAGGCGCTGGCCGGCTACAACAACCCGCACGTGCCGAGCTCCTTCGCCGGTGGCGCCAAAGAGACGCTGTGGCTGCTGGACAAGGATGCCGCCGCAAACCTGTGACGGGCGGCGACATCCTCCGGAATCCGTGACTTACGGTGCCTTTCGGTCATTTTTTCGCCGAAAAACGGCACTAAAGCACCACAGATTGCGGGGAACGGGGGTTTGGGACCGTTTGTATGCGAAAAGGTGGGTTCATCCGATTGGATGGGCCCACCTTTTCAGCTCCGGTGGACAGTCCACAGGACTGTCCACCAGCAGGAGGAAATCAAGCCTGCTTGATTTCCTCCTGCCCCGGCTCGGGTCCCGCAATTAAGGACGGCCTCCCGATGATTCGGGAGGCCGCTGTTTGCTGGCTACGGAGTTTTCGTAGGAAAACTCCTCCGCACCGAACCTAGGCGACAGTCCACAGGACCGTCGCCTGTCAGGAAGAGATCAAGACTGCTTGATCTCTTCCTGACCCGGCTCGGGTCCTGCAATTAGAGACGCCCTCCCGATGATTCGGAAGGGCGCAGTTTGCTGGCGGAGTGATTTCCTACGAAAATCCCTCCGCACGGAGCCTGGTGGACAGTCCACAGGACTGTCCACCAGCAGGAGGAAATCAAGCCTGCTTGATTTCCTCCTGCCCCGGCTCCGTCCACAGCGTGTGGAAGACGCCGGGCTCGTCGACGCGCTGGTAGGTGTGGGCGCCGAAGAGGTCGCGCTGGCCCTGAATCAGGGCGGCGGGCAGACGCTTGGAACGCAGGCCGTCATAGTAGGCCAGCGAGCTGGAGAACACCGGCATCGGGATGCCGAAGCTGATGGCGCGGGAGATCACGCGGCGCCACGAACGCTGCACGGTCTCGACGGCGTCCTTGAAGTACGGGGCGAACAGCAGCGACACGTTGGCCTCGCCGGACTCGAACGCCTCGGAAATGCGGTTGAGGAACTGGGCGCGGATGATGCAGCCGCCACGCCAGATGCGGGCCACGGCGGCGAGGTCGATGTCCCAGTTGTACTCCTTGGCGGCCTCGGAAATCTCGTTGAAGCCCTGCGCGTAGGCCACGATCTTGGACGCATACAGCGCCTCGCGGATGTCGTTGATGAACGCCTGGCGCTCCTCGAGCGGCATCGGCACCGGATCGGTCGGGCCCTCAAGACCCTGCTTGGCGGCCTCGGCACGCAGCTCGGTCTGGGAGGACAGGCCACGGGCGAACACGGCCTCGGCGATGCCCGTCACCGGCACGCCCAGCGACAGGGCGGTCTGCACGGTCCAGGTGCCGGTGCCCTTCATGCCGGCGTGGTCAAGCACCACGTCGATGAACGGCTTGCCGGTCTTCTTGTCCACGTGGTGGAACACCTCGGCGGTGATCTCGATGAGGTAGGAGTTCAGCTCGGTCTTGTTCCACTCCTCGAACAGGTCGCCGATTTCGGCGGGCTTCATGCCCAGGCCGCGACGCATGAGGTCGTAGCTTTCGGCGATGAGCTGCATGTCGGAGTATTCGATGCCGTTGTGCACCATCTTGACGAAGTGACCGGCGCCGTCGGAGCCGATGTGCGTGACGCACGGCTCGCCCTCCGCCTTGGCGGAGATGCTTTCGAGAATCGGGCCGAGGGTCTTCCAGGACTCCTTGGTGCCGCCGGGCATCATGGACGGTCCCTTGAGGGCGCCCTCCTCGCCGCCGGAGACACCGCAGCCGACGAAGTGCAGCCCGCGGGCGCGGATGGCCTTCTCGCGGCGCATGGTGTCCTTGTAGTAGGCGTTGCCGCAGTCGACGATGATGTCGCCTGGCTCCATGAGGTCGGCGAGCGCGTTGATCATCTCGTCGGTGGGCTCGCCCGCCTTGACCATGATGATGGCCGTACGCGGCTTGGTCAGGGCTGCGACGAACTCCTCCAGCGTCTTCGCCGGAACGAACTTGCCCTCGTCGCCGTGCTTGTCGATCAGCGTCTCGGTGCGGGAGTAGTGACGGTTGTAGACGGCGACCGTATTGCCCTTGTGCGCCAGATTGCGAGCCAGGCTCGCTCCCATCGCGGCAAGACCTACAACGCCGATATTGGCTTGTGCTTCGCTCATCATTACCTTTCGGTCGAATGTTCAGTGGTTTGGAAACCGCTTTCACGCACGATTATCGCGCTGTTAAAAAGTATATCATTGAACCCAAACGTAGTACTTTTTATGCCCAGAGTTTTCCGCCTATTCATGCATCCAGCATGACGCGCGAGACGAAACGACGGCGCTCCCCCGTATACGGGTCCGTGAATTCGAGCGAACGCGCCACGAGCCGCAGCGGGTTGGAGAAGTCGTCGTAGGCGCGGTCGATGACGCGCGGATACATGGGGTCGCCGACGATGGGCAGTCCGAGCGAGTTCATGTGCACGCGCAGCTGATGCGTCTTGCCGGTGCGTGGATGCAGCACGTATGCCCGTACCGGGCAGCGACGACGGCCCGCGCCCTGCACGCCGGCACCCAGCTCCACCACGGTCTCCGCGTTCACCGCGCCCGGCTCCTCGTACGCCTGCAGGATTCCCCGGTCCTTGACGATGCGCGAACGCCGCCGCAGCGGGAACACGCGCGGCGGCTCCAGCCGTTCGATGGTGCCGAAGCACGGACGGCTGACGGGCCTCGCAGGAGCAAGGCATTCATAGACCTTCACGGCGCGATGCTCCTGGAAGAGCATCTGGTACGCGCCGCGCGCCGATGGTTCGCGTACGAACACCACCACGCCGGCGGTATCGCGGTCCAGACGATGCGCGGGAGTGATCTGCGGCTCCCCCAATCGTTCACGCAACCGTATCAGCGCCGTGGAACGGTACCACATGCCGCGTGGCGTGGTGGGCAGGAAATGCGGCTTGTCGACGACGATGATGCGTTCGTCCTCGTACAGCACGTCGAAATCGAACGGAATGTCGGGCTCATCCGTCACCCAACGATGACGCTGCGGCAGATGACGCTGTTGCAGACGGCGTTGCGGCATAATCACTCCCCTACATATTCGAAATCCGCATTTTCCACGGGGAAATCGTCGAAAACAGGACCGTTTTACGACGACTTACGCGAGGAAAATGCGGATAACGCCTCAACGCTGCGGCCAATCACTCGACGGTGACGGACTTGGCGAGATTACGCGGCTTGTCGACGTCGTAGTTCTTGAGCTTGGCCATGTCCATGGCGAACAGCTGCAGCGGCACGACGTCCACGAGCGGGCTCATCAGGGTGGGGCACTTCGGACGCCAGAACACGACGTCGGCGTAGTTCTCCACGTCCTTGTCGCCCTCCTCGGCGACGGCGATGATGTATGCGCCGCGGGCCTTGACCTCCTCGATGCCGGAGATGACCTTGGCGTGCAGCACGTTGCGGCCGCGTTCCGGCGGCACGATGAACACCACCGGCTCGCCCTCGTCCACGAGCGCAATGGGACCGTGCTTGAGCTCGCCGGCCGCAAATCCCTCGGTGAACGTGTAGGCGATCTCCTTGAGCTTCAGCGCGCCCTCAAGCGCCACCGGGTAGCCGACGTGACGGCCGAGGAACAGGAACGAGTTCGCGTTCACCATGCTTTCGGCGGCCTTCTGGATGGTCTCGGTCTGCGTGTCAAGCACCCACTGGATCTTGCGGGGCATGTCCTTGAGACTGCCGAGGATCTGGTGAATCTCGTCACGGAACATCGTGCCCTTGATCTGCGCGAGATACAGGCCCAGCACGTAGGCGGCGGTGATCTGCGCGACGAACGCCTTCGTGGACGCCACGGCCACCTCGGGGCCGGCGTGCGTGTACAACACGGCGTCGGATTCGCGCGGGATGGAGGCGCCCTGTGTGTTGCAGATGGCCAGCACCTTGGAACCCTGCTCGCGGGCGTGGCGCAGCGCCATGAGCGTGTCCATGGTCTCGCCGGACTGTGAGACGGCCACGACGAGCGTGCGCGGCGTGAGGATCGGGTCGCGGTAGCGGAACTCGTGTGCGAGCTCCACCTCCACGGGGATGCGCACCCAGTGCTCGATGGCGTACTTGGCCACCAGGCCGGCGTAGCTTGCCGTGCCGCAGGCGATGACGATGATCTTGTCGATGGCCTTGAAGTCATGCTCGTCGATGTGGACCTCGTCGAGGTTGAGGTCGCCGTTCTTGTCGAAACGACCGAGCAGCGTGCGCTGCACGGCGGCCGGATCCTCGTGGATCTCCTTGTCCATGAAGGAGTCCCAGCCGCCCTTCTCGGCGGCGGAGGCGTCCCAGTCAACGGTGTAGGTCTTCGGGTTCTCCACGATGTTGCCGTTGAAGTCGGTGACGACGACCTTGTCGGCGGAGACGCAGACGGCCTGGTCCTGGTCGATCTCCAGCGCGCGCTTCGTGTAGGCCACGAACGCGGCCACATCGGAGCCGAGGAAGTTCTCGCCGTCGCCGAGGCCGACGACCAGCGGGGAGTCATGACGGGCGCCGACGATGATGTCGGGCTGGCGGCAGTCGGTCGCCAGAATGGTGAACGCGCCCTTGAGCATGCGTGCCAGACGCCGCACGGCACGGAACAGGTCGGGCTTGCCTTCGTCGGCGATGATGGTGTCGACGATCTTGCCGAGCAGCTTGGCGGCCACCTCCGTATCGGTGTTCGACGAGAAACGATAGCCTTCGGCCTGCAGGTCGAGACGCAGCTGCGAGGCGTTCTCGATGATGCCGTTGTGGATGATGGCGACCTTGCCGTCCATGCTCGTGTGCGGGTGGGCGTTCACGTCGCTCGGCACGCCGTTGGTGGCCCAGCGGGTGTGACCGATGCCGACGGTCGCCATCGGCATGGGCTTGCGTTCGATGTCCTCGATGAGGTTGGAGAGGCGGCCCGCCTTCTTACGGACGGCGACGTGATCCATGCCGGGTGCCGTCAATGCCACGCCGGCAGAATCATATCCACGATATTCCAGGCGCTTCAGGCCCTGAAGACAGACCTCAAGGGGCTTGCCGCACGCGGTAGAGATGTTTCCTGCATATCCTACGATTCCACACATGGAAACCTAGTGTATGCAATGAATGTTGCCTATGCCCCAAGCAAAACGCCCACCTTGGCCGAACCTATACAAGGGCCCCACGCTCCCCGCGCCCGCCCCGAAACCATCACCCATGACCCGCACCCCGCTATGACCGCGGCGACCGCCGGCATGTGTTCCCCGATACACTCAAGGCTGAATGGATATCCCTTGTCATCCTGAGCGGAGGGCGGAGCCCGTAGTCGAAGGATCTTGTGCTCCATGCCATCCAAGATCCTTCGGCTACGCCGCAAGCGGCTCCGCTCAGGATGACAAAAACCACAGAAGGTACGCCCGCCGCTGGGTGTGGTACAGAAACCAAGGGCTCCGGTATGCGTTTCGCGACCGTAAGCAGCGGAAGTGTCTGCTAGGCTCCGCCAAGCAGACACTGGAGCGAGGCCGAACGGCCTTGAGTGTGTCGCGAAACGCATACCGGAGCCCGCCTCAGCAGTCCGCCTCAGCAGTCCGCCTCAGCAGTCCGCCTCAGCAGTCCGCCTCAGCAGTCCGCCTCAGCAGTCCGCCTCAGCAGTCCGCCTCAGCGGCATACGACAAGCCCCGTGTACGAGTCGGGGTCGTAACACGGGGCTGAGGCGAAGGCCGGATGTGCGGGATGGCCAGAAAGGGTTGGGGTCAGGTCACAGCACGTGGTTGAGGAAGTCCTTGAAGCGGGGCTCCTTCGGGTGGTCGATGATTTCGGGGCCGCCCTTCTCCACGACCACGCCGCCGTCCATGAACACGATCTGGTCGGCGACCTCGCGGGCGAACCCGATCTCGTGCGTCACGCAGATCATGGTCATGCCGGCCTTGGCGAGAGAACGCATGACGTTGAGCACCTCGCCCACGAGTTCGGGATCCAATGCCGAGGTCGGCTCGTCGAACAGCATGATGTCCGGGTGCATGGCGAGGGCGCGGGCGATGGCCACACGCTGCTGCTGGCCGCCGGAGAGCTGCATCGGATAGTAGTTGAGGCGGTCGCCCATGCCCACGCGGTTGAGCTCCTCGATGGCCTCCTTGCGCGCCTGGTCCTTGGGCGTGTGGGCCACGTGGACGGGTGCCTCCATCACGTTTTCGAGCGCGGTCATGTGCGGGAACAGGTTGAACTTCTGGAACACCATGCCGAGCTTGGCGCGCTGGCGGGCGATGTCCTTGTCGTCGAGGGTCTGGAGCACGGTCTGTCCGCCGCGTTCGACCTCCTTGTAGCCAATCATCTCGCCGTCGACCTCGATGCGGCCGCCGGTGAGCGTCTCCAGCTGGTTGATGAGGCGCAGCAGCGTGGATTTGCCGGAGCCGGAGGGACCGAGGATGACGGTCACCGTGCCGGTTTCGACGGTGAGGTCCACGCCTTTGAGCACGTGGAGGGATCCGAAGGCCTTGTGCACCTGCGTGGCCTTGACCGCGATGTTCGTTGTCGTCATTTCATTGCCTCCACTCACGCGTTCAGTCCGACCATGGTGGCCTGGTTCGTCTTGTGCACGTCGTCCTTGGGTTCGCCGTCGGTCTTGCCGGGCAGCGGCGTCTGCTGGCCCTTGGGGCCGATCGGGCGGGCTTCGAAGCCCTTGCCGAAGTACTTTTCGAGCCTGGACTGGATGACCATGAGGATCGACGTGATGAGCAGGTACCAGAAGCAGGCCACGATGAGCAGCGGGATGGGCTTGTATATGCGGTTGGCGATGGCGTTCGTGGCGAACTGCAAATCGAGCGTGAACGGCACGGCCAGCACGAGGGATGTGGTCTTGAGCATGCCGATGGTCTCGTTGCCGGTCGGCGGGATGATGATGCGCATGGCCTGCGGCAGGATGATGCGGCGCATGATGAGCGAGCGCCTCATGCCGAGCGCCTCGGCGGCCTCGGCCTGGCCGGGGTCGACGGCTTCGAGGCCGGCGCGCACGATCTCGGAAAGATAGGCGGCCTCGTTCAGTGCCAGGCCGATGACGGCGGCGCGGAACGCGGTGACGACGTTCTGCGAGTCGATGGACCAGAATTCGATGGATGTGAACGGGATGCCGAGGCCCAGTTTGGGCACGAGCACGGAGAACAGGCCCCAGAACACCAGCTGGGTGTATACAGGGGTGCCGCGGAAGAACCAGATGAAGAACCAGCTCACGCCGCGCAGCACCGGGTTGATGGATTTGCGCATGATGGCGAGGATCACGGCGAGCACGGTCGCGATGACCATGGACAGGACGGTGATCCACAGCGTCCATCCGATGCCGGCCAGTACGTTCTCGTTGAAGAGGTATTTCCAGACGACGTCCCATTCGAACCGTTCGTTGGTGATCATGCCGTAGACCAGCATGACCGCCAGCAGTGCGACGATGATGCCCGCCACGACCGGTCCCGGGCGTCGTACGGGAAGGGCGTCGATCCGGTTGGGGATGTTCAGCCCGTCGTTTTCGGTGTTCTTTGCTGCCATGGTCCTGCGGCTTTCTTCTCTTTCTGTCTATATAACGGAGTCATCCAAGACACTACCCGATGGGCGGTGTCTTGGATGACGGAGGTTTCAAAAATCCGTGGCGTCAGAACGTCAGGATTCCACGCTGGGGTTGATTTCGGCCTTGTCGACCGCTCCGGAGGAGACGCCCCACGTGTCGAGGATCTTCTTGTAGGTGCCGTCGTCCATGAGCTTCTGCACGGCCTTTTGCATGGCCTCGGCGGTCTTGGTGTCGCCCTTCTTGACGGCGATGGCCTCGGGGGTCACGCCGACGTCCTCGCCGAGGGCCTCGAGCGTGTCGCCGGTCTGCTTGATGGCGTAGCCGGCCACGGGGGTGTCGGCGTAGAAGATGTCGGCCTTGCCGGAGGCGACGGCCGTGGTCACGTCGGTCTGCAGCTTGGACGACTGGATGTCGATGCCGCTCTTGCCGGAGGCCTTGCAGGCGTCGTTGGCCTTGTTGACCTCCTCCTCCTGCGTGGTGCCGGTCTGGACGGCGACCTTCTTGCCGCACAGGTTGGAGCTGTCGATCTTCGACGGGTTGCCCTTCTTCACGACGTATGTGGAGCCGGCCTTGAAGTAGGTGACGAAGTCGACGGCCTGGAGGCGTTCCTTGGTGACGGTGAACGAGGAGATGCCGACGTCGTACTTGGAGCCGACGGACGGGATGATGGAGTCGAACGTGGCGGTGACGTTCTCGGCCTTGAGTCCGAATTCGGCGGCCAGCGCCTTGGTCAGGTCGATGTCGAAGCCGACGGGCGTCTTGCCGTCCTCGGCGAGGAACTCGGCCGGGGCGTAGGAGGTGTCGGTGCCGACCTTGAGGACGCCATCGCTCTTGATGGAGTCGGGCAGCATGGCGGCGAGTTCGTCGTCCTTCTTGATGGAGCTGGTGTCGAAGCCCTGCGTGCTTGCGGACTTGGACGAGCTGTCGGAGGAGCTGTCCGAGGAGTCCGAGGTGCCGCATGCGGCCATGGAGAACAGCGTGGCCGCGGCGAGCGTGGCCGCGGCGAGCGCCTTGATGCGAGTCGTGAATGACATTGTCTGCTTCCTCTCGGGATTCATTTCCAATCCGTTACCCGAAAATAAGTTCGCAATGTCACGAACACGTTACCAACCAAACTTTTATGGACACCAGCCAAACTCGCGATGGTGCTCACCCCTCCTACGCATCCACCTTGGGGTTGACCTCGGGCCTGTCGACCATGACGTTCTCCACGCCCCATGTCTTCATGATGGCCTGGTATGTGCCGTCGGCCATGAGTTTTTCGAGCGCCGCCTGCACGGCCTTCACGGTCTGGGTGTCGCCTTTTTTCACAGCCACGCCCATGGGCTGCACGCCCTCGTTCTCGCCGAGTGTCTGCAGCTGGCCGTCGGTCTGGGCGACGGCGTAGCCGGAGACGGGCGTGTCGGCGTACATGAGGTCCACGCGGCCGGCGATCAGCGCCGTGGTCACGTCGGTCTGGTTGCGGTACGGCAGGATCTCGATGCGTTCCTTGCCGGCCGCCTTGCACGCGTCCTGCGCCTTGTACATCTCGGTCTCGGCGACGACGCCCACCTGCACGGATACGCGCGTGCCGCACAACTGCCTGGGGTCGGCGTGGGTCGGGTTGCCCTTGCGCACGGCGAAGGTGAGGCCGGCCTTGGCGTAGGTGACGAAGTCGACGGCGTCCATGCGTTCCTTGTTCACGGTGAATCCGGAAATGCCGACGTCGTATTTCGACCCGACGGACGGGATGATGGTGTCGAACGTGGCGTTTTCGATGTCGAGGTCGAGCCCGAACACCTTGGCAAGCGCCTTGTCCAGGTCGATTTCATAGCCGACGGGCGTCTTGCCGTCGGAGGCCAGGAACTCCGCTGGCGCGTACGTCACGTTCACACCGACGGAGAATTTGCCGTCCTTGGTCACGGATTCGGGCAGCATGGCGGCGATCTTCTCGTCCTTCCGGATGTGGCTGACATCGTAGCTGCGGGCGATGTCGGGGTCGGCGTCGGTGGCGTCGCTGGTGCCGCAGGCGGCGAGCGGCATGAACAGGGCCATGGCGGCGAGGGCGGCGAGGATGGTCTTCAAACTTCTCATATATGCCATAGTAAAGGGATGGTGTCGTCTTCGTTAATGCCGCATGTTACGAAGGCGCATCGCGCGCTGGGCCTCGCGTTTGTCCTGCGCCTCGCGCAATGCCTGGCGCTTGTCGTATTCGCGTTTGCCTCGCGCAAGCGCGATCTCGACCTTTACACGACCATTCTTGAAGTACAGGCTAAGCGGGACGATGGTGTATCCCTTGGCTTCGGTCTGGCGGGCGAGTTTTTCGATCTGCTGGGCGTGCAGCAACAGTTTGCGCTTGCGTTTGGGCGCGTGGTTGGTCCACGTGCCGTTGAGATATTCGGGGATGTTCGCGTTCTCCAGCCAGATCTCGTAGCGTCGGTCGATGCTCACGAACGCCTCGGCGAGCGAGGCGCGTCCCTCGCGCAGCGACTTCACTTCCGTTCCCGACAGTACGATGCCGGCCTCAAGACGGTCCTCGATCTCATAGTCGTGCCTGGCCCTGCGGTTCACCGCGATGGGCGTCGTCCCCTGCTCACGCTTGTCCTGCTTCGTCTGCTTGGGTGCCATACGGGCCTCCTCTCCTCTGTTCCGTTATGTCTTTCGTGCGGCTCCCGCCAATACTACTAGGCGATGGCTCGGTGACGGCCGTACTGTAGGGCACTTGACCCCGAAACCGCCGATTTATGGTGCCTTTCGGTCGTTTTTAGCCCGCAAAACGGCCGAAAGGCACCATATCTCGCTGTATATACGACGTGGGGCGGGGACTTCACCGGAAGTTCCCGCCCCACGTCAGGCGATTGCGTCAGCCGCGGATCAGTAGTGGACGAACTGATGGGCGGAGGCGTCGTAGAGGGTGTCGTAGTGGACGTTGCCCTGCCAGATGGAACCGCCTTCGGAGACCAGCACCGAGCCGTCGGAGTTGATGCGTTCGACGACCGCCACATGGCCGTAGATCGGGCTGTGGCCGTTCTGTCCGGCGCGGAACACCATGACGGCGCCGACGTGCGGGGTGTTGTTCACATAGTAGCCGAGGGCGCGGGCGGAGTTGGCCCAATCCTGACCGTTGCCGAGGTAGGAGCCGACGGGAAGGCTCAGCTGGCCGCGGCGGATGTAGGCCCACCAGGTGCACTGGCTCCACGGGTAGGCGTTGCCCACGTTGCCGGTCTGATGGCCGTAGCAGTAGGAGGATCCCTGCGGGCAGTTGCCGGGCACGGAGTAGTTCATGCCGGACGGACGGCTCGACGAGGACGATGACCCGCTGGAGGGGCGGCTCGACGACGAGGAGCCACCGGACGACGGACGGCTGGATGACGACGAGCCGCCTGAGGAGGGCCTGCTGGAGGACGATGAGCCGCCGGAGGACGGACGGCTGGAGCCGGTCGACGGACGGGTGCTGCCCTGGGCGCCGCTGTTGGCGTTGATCTGCTGGGTGGCGGTCGGCTTGCTGGCGGCGGCGAGCTGCTGGTTGTACGAGTCGATCTGCGACTGCATCATGACGATCTGGGCGGCTTCCTTGGCCGTGGCCGACTTGAGCTGGCCCTGCTGGCTTTCGAGGTAGGCACGCTGCTTGTCACCCTGGTTACGCAGGTTGTTGAGCTGCTCGCTCTTGGCCTTGGCGTCGGCGGCCGCCTTCTTGGCGTCGGCGGCGTTGGTCTCGGCCTGGGTCTTGAGGTCGGTGATCTGCTTTTCGATGGCCTCGAGGCGCTGCTTGCGGTTCATCTGCGTGCTCTGCGCATTGGCGGCGTCGTTGGCGGCGTTGGATTCGGACCTGCTGACGGCTGCGGACGACTGCATGGACTTGATGAAGTCGTCGGTGTTCTTGGAGCCGGTGACCATGCTCATCGTGTCGGAGGCCGCGGACCCGTGGAAGCTGTCACGGGCCAGCTGGGCGACGGCGGCGTGTGCGTCGTCGTAGTTCTCGCCGGTCTCCTTGATCTTCTTTTCGAGGTCGGACTTGTCCTTCTGCGCGGCCTCGAGGCGCGCGGCCGCGGCGTCGGCCTCGTCCTGTGCGGACTCGGCGTCGGCGCTGGCCTTCTCGGCCGCCTTGATGGCGGCGGGAATCTGCGTATTGGTCAGATCGTCAAGTTCGACGATCTTCTGCGCCAGCGCGGAGTTCACGCCGCTGAGCTTCTGCTGCAGCGACTGCTTCTTGGCCTTGCTCTGCGCAAGCTGGCTGTATGACGGCACGGCGTTGGCCTGCTGCACGGGCGCGGCGAGGCTCGCCAGCGCCATGGACATCGTCAGGCCCACGCACGCGACGATGCCGATGGCCTTGATGCCAAAGGCGCTCGTGCCGGTACGCGACATGCTCATATCGTCTCCTTACGTTTTCGGACGGCCCCTCTTCCCGTCCGAAAGCCTTGCATGTTTGTATGTATTGTAAACGTTCACCCTGACGGCGAAACGCGATTACGCCTTGAGGTAACGGCGCAGCGAGAACAGCGACGCGATGATGGACAGCACCACGGCGCCTGCGACGAGCACCGGCGAGAACATAAACACGGTGGTCAGGTTGACGAACGGCATCCATGTGACGGTGGTGGCCAGCCAGTTGGTGACGAACACCTCCACGATGGCGCCGAGGGCCACGCAGGAGAGCACCGACCCGATGAGCGAGGCGATGGCGCCCTCGAGGATGAACGGCAGCTGGATGATCCAGTTGGATGCGCCCACGAGGCGCATGATCTCGGTCTCGTTCTTGCGTGAGGCCGCGGACATGCGGATGGTGGTGCCGGTGAGCATGATGGCCACAAGCACCATGACGGCGGCCAGCACGACGGTGACGACGGTGCCGCGGTTCAGCACGGCGAACACGGGGTCGAAGATCTGCCGCTGATCCTGCACCTCCTCGACGCCCTTCTTGCCGGAGAGCACCTCGGAGACCTGCTGGTATTTCTCGGGGTTGGTGAGCTTGAGCCGCAGCGACCCCTGCATGTCGTCGGCGGTCATGGTGCGTCCCTGGTAGACGCCGCCCGGATACTGCTTGACGAACGTGTCCTTGTAGAACTGCTCCTTGCTCACGTAGGTGATTTTGGAGACGTCGCTGTGCAGCTCGTCCTTGATGGTGTTCTGGATGTCGATGATCTCATCGGTGGTCGGCGCCTTGCCGGAGGCGCAGTTCGCGGACTGGCTGGTGCCGTCCGGGCAGAGCCAGACGACGACCTCGACCTTGTCGTACCAGTCGCCCTTGGCCTTGGTGATCTGCGCCTGCATGAGCATCGACGCGCCGATGAACACGAACGAGATGAACGTGACGAGCATGACCGAGAGGATCATCGAACCGTTGCGCTTGATGCTGGTCCACGTCTCCGAAAGCACAAAGCGGAATCTCATCGGTCGTTCTCCTTCTTCACGGTCTTCTCGGCGTTCTTCTTCCGGCGGCGGGGCGGAGCCGGCGGCGCGGGAGGCTCCGGCGCGGAGCCGGCGGCATCATCCGAGGCGGCGGCCTTCGCGGGGACGTCATCGACGTCGGCGAGGTCCACCGAGTTCGGCGCCTTGAATTTGGCATCGGCGTCGACGACGGGCTTGGCATCCGACGTCGTGCCGGCGCCGGCGTTCCCGGACCCGTCCTTGCCGGAGGCCCGGCCCCCGGCGGAATCCAGCGAGATGCCTTTGCCCCACGTGAGCGTGTCCTCGACGGAGGCGAAGGCCTCGCCGTAGCGCCCGGTGCGGCCCGAATGCACGGAGTTGGCGAGGCGTGCGATGCCCTCGTCCCCCGCGCCGGCGTTGTGCACGGCCTCGGCGGCGGCGATGACCCCGGCCGCCGGCGATGCGGAGTCGGACGCGTCCGCGCTGACCAGCCGCTGCCCGGCATCAGGCTTCACGCCGATCGCCTGCTGGGCTCGGGCCTCCACCTCCGCATCGGGGAAGTACGTGGCGGAATCATAGGAGCCCTGGCGTTCGTCGCGCACGATCTTGCCGTTGTGCAGCTCCACCACGCGCTTGCGCATGGAGTTGACGATCTCCTCGTTGTGCGTGGCCATGACCACGGTGGTGCCGGTGCGGTTGATGGCCTCCAGCACCTCCATGATGCCCACCGACGTGGTGGGATCGAGGTTGCCGGTGGGCTCGTCGGCCAGCAGGATGCGCGGATGGTTCACATAGGCGCGGGCGATGGCCACGCGCTGCGCCTCGCCACCGGAGAGCTCATGCGGCAGACGGTCCTCCTTGCCGGTGAGCCCCACGGTCTGCAGCACCTGAGGCACCAGCGACTTGATGGTCGACCGACGCGTGCCGATGACCTCCAGCGCGAACGCCACGTTCTGCCACACCGTCTTGTTGGCGAGCAGCTTGTAATCCTGGAACACGAACCCGATGCCACGGCGGTACTGCGGCACCTGACGGTTGGGCAGGCGCCGAAGGTCGTTGCCGGCCACGCGGATCTCGCCCTCGGTGGCCTGCTCCTCGCGCAGCAGCAGGCTCAGCAGCGTGGTCTTCCCGGAGCCGGAGGCGCCCACGAGGAACACGAACTCGCCGCGGTCGATGTCGAGCGTGACGTCGTCCAAGGCGGGGCGTGAGCCCCTCGGATAGATCTTGGTGACGTCCTCAAGCGAAATCAATGCCATTGTTTACCCCTTAATGCCGATGCGGGACGACCTACTCGGCCTCGGCTTCCCTCGCGGCCTCGCGGCGCTGCTGGTGGCGCCAACGGATGCCGGCGTCGATGAACTCGTCGATTTCGCCGTCGAACACGGCCTGGGTCTGCGACGTCTCGTAGCCGGTGCGCAGGTCCTTGACCATCTGATACGGGTGGAGCACGTAGGAACGCATCTGGTCGCCCCAGCTGGCCTTGATGTCGCCGGCGAGCTCCTTCTTCTTCTTGGCCTCCTCCTCATGCTTGAGCACAAGCAGTCGGGACTGGAGCACCTGCATGGCGGCCGCGCGGTTCTGGATCTGCGAGCGCTCGTCCTGCATGGTCACGACGATGCCGGTGGGAAGGTGGGTCAGTCGCACCGCGGAGTACGTGGTGTTCACGCCCTGGCCGCCGGGGCCGGAGGAGCAGTAGGTGTCGACGCGCAGGTCGGAGTCAGGGATGTCGATGTGGTCGGTGGCCTCGACCAGCGGCACCACCTCGACGGCGGCGAAGCTGGTCTGACGGCGGCCCTGGTTGTCGAACGGGCTGATGCGCACGAGGCGGTGCGTGCCGCCCTCGACGGAGAGCTTGCCGTAGGCGTACGGCTCGTCGATCTGGAATGTGGCCGACTTGATGCCGGCCTCCTCGGCGTAGGACGTGTCCATCACCTTGTGCTTGTAGCCATGGCGCTCCGCCCAGCGCAGGTACATGCGCAGCAGCATCTGCGCCCAGTCGGCCGCGTCGACGCCGCCGGCGCCGGAACGGATGGTGATCACCGCGGCACGTTCGTCGTATTCGCCGTCGAGCAGGGTCTGGATCTCGATGTCGGCGAGGTCCTTGTCAAGCTGCTTGATCTCCTCCTCGGCCTCGGCGAGGGTGTCGGCGTCGTCCTCCTCACGGCCGAGCTCGACGAGCGTCTCCACGTCGTCGATGCGGCTGCCGGCCGATTCGATGCGCTTGAGCTGCGATTCGGCGGCCGAAAGACGGCTCGTCACCTTCTGCGCGTTCTCGGGGTCGTCCCACAGTCCGGGGGCGCTGGCCTGCTGTTCGAGGTCCTTGATCTGCGCCCTGAGCGCGTCGAGGTCGACGGCTCCGGCGATGGTGTCGTACTTCGCCCGCAGGGCGTTGATGCCCTGGGAAAAATCAAATTCTGCCATTGTTCGCTTACCTTGTAAATCGTATGTCGTGTGTCGCATCCGGCCGCGTTCATGACGTCCGGCGGCCGCCGATATCGGTCACCGTATCCGTCGGCCATGCCGACGCGTCGTGCGATGCACGACGACGCGGCGACGACGAATCGAATACGGATGGGGGAGAGACATCGTCCGTACGCCGGCCTCGGCGTACGTCATGGGATGGGGCCGGGTCAAAGACCTGCGTACAACGCCGGAATGACCAGGCTGACGAGCATGCCGACGGCGACGACGATGCACACCGCCCGCGCCACGAGGCGACGGCGGCGTTCACGCTGCTCACGTTCCTTCCGGTATTCATTCACAAAGCGTCATTGTAACGGCTGCCCCTCACAAAACCCCGTGGACGTTTCGCCCTCGGCTATCTGGGGTGGGATTTATTGTGGACAGCGGCAAACCAATAGCCGTCCGCGTCCGGTCCGACCGGCGTTTCCAAAGCGGACCGACGCATACGACGCATGTGGAGCAAGGAGCACACAATGACTGAATCGCGTACAGCATGGGGTTGGGGCCTGGCCAGCGTGGACGCCGCGGGCAACACCCTTGACGTATGGTATCCGTCCCTGACGCTGGGCACCGCCCCCGCCGAGGGCCACCGTCCGGAGCACGACTTCGGCTCGCTCGAGCACGTGGAGTCCGACGCCCGCGGCGTGCGCCGCATCCCCGTGTTCACCGTCTCGAAGATCGACGACCCGATTGTGGACGCGGCCGACGCCTACCTGCGCCTGCACCTGATGTCCATGCGCCTGGCCAAGCCGAACACGCTCAACCTCGATGGCATCTTCGGCAAGCTCAACAACGTCGTATGGACGAACTACGGCCCGTTCGCCGTGGAGGACTTCGCACTGCGCAAGCTCGACGTGCTCAAAGCCGCCTCCGCCGCCCCCTACCCGGCCGTCGACGTCAACGTGCTGTCCGTCGACAAGTTCCCGCGCATGATCGACTACGTGGTGCCGTCCGGCGTGCGCATCGGCAACGCCGACCGCATCCGTCTCGGCGCCCACCTGGCCGAAGGCACGACCGTCATGCACGAAGGCTTCGTGAACTTCAACGCCGGCACGCTCGGCACCTCCATGGTCGAAGGCCGCATCTCGCAGGGCGTCGTCGTCGGCGACGGCTCCGACATCGGCGGCGCCGCCTCCATCATGGGCACGCTCTCCGGCGGCGGCAAGCTGCGCAACTCCATCGGCAAGCACTCGCTGCTCGGCGCCAACGCCGGCATCGGCATCTCCCTCGGCGACAACTGCGTCGTCGAAGCCGGACTCTACGTGACCGCCGGCACCAAGGTCACCATCTACGACAAGGCCAAGGTCGCCGCCGGCCAGCCGCTCGACGTCGTCAAGGGCAAGGACCTCAGCGGCAAGGACAACATCATGTTCATCAGGAACTCCGTTACCGGTGCCGTCGAGGCCCGAACCCGCAAGGTCGGCATCGAACTCAACGCCGCATTGCACAAAAACTAGGGGCCTCGCCGCCACCGGTAACCGTGCGCGGCCTTGGCGGCCGCTCCCCTCGCCTACGGACAGTCCACCGGACTGTCCGCCCAACGGCTCGGCTGGTGCCGTCGAGGCCCGAACCCGCAAGGTCGGCATCGAACTCAACGCCGCATTGCACAAAAACTAAAAAATCCGGGGATGGAGCGTCATCCGCGTTGCCGGAGACTCGACGTATTGTCATACGCCTTCGCCTCCGGCGCCTTGATGCCGCACACATCCCCGATTTTTTGCCGCTGTGACGGTCTCAGCGGCCCGGCTCCTCTCGGCGAGGGGAGCTGTCGGCGCAGCCGACTGAGGGGGAGGAACACCCGCCCAGCCACACAATCCGCTGTCCTCCTGAGCAAGTCCGCCACCTCCTTGTCATCCCGAGCGAAAGGCGAAGGCACCCCCTGTCATCCCGAGCGAAGGGCGCAGACACCTCCTGTCATCCTGAGCGGAGGGCGGAGCCCGGAGTCGAAGGATCTTGCACTCCGTACCATCCAAGATCCTTCGACTTCGCCGCAAGCGGCTCCGCTCAGGATGACGGAAAGCGACACAGCTCCACTCAGGATGACGGAAAGCGACACGACCTCCGCGCAGGATGACGGAAAGCGACACGGCTCCACTCAGGATGACGGAAACGACACGGTTTCAGCCGCGCAGGCGGGCGAGCTGGTAGACGTCGTCGGACTGGGCGGCGACCTCGGGGCTGTGCGTGACGATGATGACGCACTTACCCTCGTCATGCGCCAACGACTTGAAGATCGCCATGATGTCGTCCTGCGTGGCGAGGTCGAGGTTGCCGGTCGGCTCGTCGGCAAGGACTATCGTCGGATCATAACTCAACGCGCGGGCGATGGCGACGCGCTGCTGCTCGCCGCCCGAGAGGTGCAGGATGCGTTCGCTCGCGTATTCGGGGCGAAGCCGCACCTTGTCGATGAGCTCCTTGGCGATCTCCGTCTTCGGTCTGTCGAACGTCTTGCCGGAGGCGTCCATGGACAGGATGATGTTCTCGGCCACGGTGAGCGCCGGCAGCAGGTTGAAGCTTTGGAAGATCACGCCGATGTCGTGGCTGCGGTAACGGTAGCGGTCGGTTTTGGCCAGATCGTTGCCATGGTAGAGCACCTTGCCCTCGGTGGGCACGGTCAGTCCCGACAGCAGCGACAGCAGCGTGGTCTTGCCCGCGCCGGACGGTCCGGTGATGGCGTACACCCTGCCCGGCCGGAACGCGTAGTTCTTGTCGTCGAGCACCTTCTTGCCGCCCTTGGTGTAGGCGTACGACACATGGTCGAGCTGGAGGGCGGGGACGACGGCCGGGGCCGCCGATTCGTCGGATGAGCCCGCGGTGATGGGTTCCGTCACGGCGACGGCTGGTCCCGTCACGATGGATTCTGCTGCAGCGGATGCTGTTGCGGTGGCGTCCGTCGTCGTCTCGATGGTTTCGTTGGTCATGATGACTCTTTTCTATGTTGAATAGTTATGTGAAGGGACCGGAAAATCGGTCGACGGCCCCTCAGCCTGCCTACGGCGGCCAGCTCCCCTGGCAGGGGGGCTGGCCCAGGATGCTACGAACGGTCGGCGAGGATCTGAAGCGGCTCGTAGCGCATGACGAAGATGATGCCGACGAGCGCGGAAACGAGCGTGAGCCCCAGGCCGATGAGTATCAGCTGGCCGATGACCTTGAAGTTCACGGTGGCGTTGATGGTGCTCACATAGTTCACGGCGCGACTCATGCCGCCGCGCATGCCGCCCGGAGCGCTGGGCGCGGAGTTGCCGCCGCTCGAATTCGACGATGAGGAGCCGGAATCGGACGAACCGGACGAGTTCGAACCGCTCGACGAGGAACCGTTGGAGTCGGACGACGTGCCGGAGCCGTTCGACGAATCCGATGACGTGCCGGACTGGCCCGATGCTCCCCCGCCCATGTCGGCGCCGCGGCCGAACTGCTCCTGCTGGCTGGCGGCCTCGGTCTGCTGGGCGGAGACCTGCGAGGCGAGCAACTGGTTCGAGACGGGCACGGAGGCCGCGGCGCCGCCGGCCACGCCGAGCGCGATGCCGCACATGGTCACGATGAGCAGCTCAATGGCGAACTGCGCGGCCACCTTCACCTTGTTCACGCCGATGGCGGTGAGCACGCCCACCTCGTATTTGCGTTCGCGGATGTTGAACAGGTTGAGCACGATGAGCACGACCGCGCCCACGACCAGCACGACGATGAGCAGCGTCAGCGCGAACTTGGCGAGGTTGTCGAGCGGCACGAGGCTGGATTCGTAGTTCTCCACGTCGGCGGACTGCACGGTGTAGGTGTCGGCGAGCCCGGCCTTCTTCACGTCGGAGGCGAAGGTCTTGTAGTCGTTGGCGTTGTTCAGCACGTAGGTGAAGTTCAGCTGCGTGGACGTGTTGTCGTCATCGTCGTTGGCGGTGGTCGTGGAGTCGAGTCCGAGCGACTTCAGCGTGGAGACGGACGTG
Source organism: Bifidobacterium pluvialisilvae (assembly GCF_019331695.1). Taxonomy (GTDB): domain Bacteria; phylum Actinomycetota; class Actinomycetes; order Actinomycetales; family Bifidobacteriaceae; genus Galliscardovia; species Galliscardovia pluvialisilvae. The sequence goes on along the minus strand of NZ_JAHBBI010000007.1, from coordinate 73,139 downwards.
TAGATGGCGTTGTCGGCGTCCTGCGCGGTGCCGCCCATCGGTCCCATCGAGTCGGTGTTGCTGGAGGTGGTGTTCTCGTAGATGCCGCTGATGGTGAGCTTGTACGTCTTGGATGTGTTGTTGGGGTTGGTGACGGTGATGGTATCGCCGACCTTGAGATCATTGAAGTCGGCGAGCGCCTTGGAGATGATGACCTTGCCGTTGTCGGACGAGCCGTAGCCGAACACCTTGCCGGAGGTCATGGTGAACGTGCCGTTGGAGGCCTTGCTTACGGCGGTGTCGGAGGAGAATCCGGTGAGGGTGAAGTCGCCGGACGTCATGCCTCCCATGTCGCCGCCCTGGCCGTCGCCACCGGGTCCGCCTTGGCCGGCCTGTCCCTGCTGGCCGTTGGTGTTGGAGGAGGAATTTGAAGACGACGAACTCGACGACGAGGAGTTCGACGAATTCGACGACGTGCTTTCGACCGGCTGGAACGAGTCGGTGCCGGAGACGCCGGTGCTTTCGGAATAGTAGGTGCCGACGGCCACGCTGGACGCCTTGGCGTACTTCTGATAGTCGGCGAGGGAGAGGCTGCTGTTCTCCATGGCCTCGCGCATGGCGTTGAAGTCGGGCTTGGAGGAGGACGAACTCGACGACGAAGACGACGAACTCGACGATTTCGCCTGTTCCATGAGTTTGCTGCGGTCGGCGCTGATGGTGGCCGTCACACTGGTGGAGGCCAGGCCGGTCTCGCGCGCGTTGTCGGCGGCGTTGCGGATGGCGAGGCCGACGGTGGCCGCCGCCGCGATGATGGCGACGATGAGGATGATGAGTATGTTGCGGCCTTTGTTCCGTATCACGGTCTTCCAGGCGTTCTTGAGCACGAACATGATGGTCCTTTTTCGGTTTTTGCGGGGCAAGCCCCACGACATGCGCCGTGAGCGAATGTTGAGAAGGGTGGCGACCGGCGGATGCCGTCATGCCGTGGGGCTCTGCCCCCACTATGCGGCGGCAACGTTGCCGCCTACTGGACCATCACTGAAAAAGCCCGGCGACCTTTCCGGCACCGGGCTTCATGTTTCCTGAGCGTCGTCTGAATACGGCGCGTGACCGTCGTCAGTCGAAATGTCCGTCGATGCAACGGCGGACGGCCTCACGCAGTTTGATGGCGAGTCCGGCCGCGGTGAGGAGGATGGCCACGCCGAGCAGACTGTTGGGCACGCCGGTTTTGGCGAGTTCGGACGAGTCGGCCGCCGATGCCTGCGGCTTGGTGGTGACGGTGATGCGGTCGCCGTTGCCATCGCTTTCGCCGGGGACGTCGTGGCTCGGGTTCTGATCGAGGTCGACGCTGCCGGAACCTCCGTTGGAGCCGCCGCCGCTGTTGGGCTTGTCGGTCCCGTTGCTGCCGCCCGGCGTCTGGCCGCCGCCCGGATTCTCGCCCGGGTCGGTGGTGGGCTGCTTGTCCCATACGGCGGTGAGGGTGACGATGCCGTCGGCGTCGGCCGTGAGGTTCGTCACTTTCTCGCCGTCCGCGTAGACGATGCCGTGGCCGTCGGACCATCCGGCGAACGCGTAGTCCTTGCGTACGAACGCGTTCTTCGTCAGTGCCGTCTCCTTGTCGTATTCCATGGCAAGGTCGCTCATCGCACCGGTCACGTCGCCTGCGTCGTCCACGCCGGCGTCGAATCGGATGGTGTAGCGGTTGGGCGTCCACGTGGCGGTGAGCACGACGGTCTCGTGGCCCTTGGAGGACAATGATGCCACGTTCTCCCCCGCCTTGACGACCGTGCCGTCGGGCAGCTTCCAGCCGACGAACGTGTAGCCGATGCGCGTGAACTTCGGTTCAGGGGCCGTGGTTTTCTCGCCCACGGTCGCCGTGACGGCGTCCATGGTGCCGGTGCCGCCCGCCGAATCGAACGCGATGGCGTATGTGGCGCGCGTCCACGTGGCGGTGAGTGTCAGGTCGCCGTCGGGCAGCTCGTCGCCGGGCTTGTAGACGGTCTTGCCGTCGGGGCCAGCCCATCCCGTGGCGTCCCATCCGTCACGCGTGAACGTCACGTCGGGTGCGACGGCGCTGACGCCTTCGTATCGGGTCAGGTCGGCCATCGTGCCCTTGGCGTCGTCGGCGCCGGTCTTGAACGTTACGATGCCGGTGGTCTTGGCTTCCGGCGCCTTGACGGTCTCCACCTTGATGGATTTGATGGGCAGCGGAGCGTACACATCGCTCTTGTTGGTCCAGTCGGCGCTTGCGGTGAACGTGTATGCGTTGCCGGTCAGATTCTCACCGTCATACATCGTGACCTTGATGCCGTCCGGCACCTTGATGCTGTATACGGCGTTGTAGTACCGGCCGAGTTCGTCTTTGCCGCTGTATTCGCCGACGGCGAGTTCTCTGGCGTTTCCCGCCCCGTAGCTCGGCCCCCAGATGGCGTCGTAGATCGTCGTCTGCCGGCTGTCGGTGAATGTGGCCTTGGCGACGGCGCTGGGCAGGCTGCCGGCGCGGTAGGCGACTGCCTTCACGGTCAGCGGGCTGGATGTGATGGCGATGCTGCCGCCGGTCCATCGCCTGCCGTTCGTGGACGATGGTTCGCTGCCGTCGGTCGTGTAGTACACGTCGTCGTCGGCGTCGTCCGGCGTGATGGTGAAGGCGAGCTTGCCGTCGCCGGTTTTCGTGCCCGTGACCGTCGGACGCGGCGTGGCAGCGGGTTCGCCGTTCTTGGGCACGAGCGTGAACTGGATGGTGCCGCCCTTCCATGCGATCGTGTCGACGTGCGTGCTGGCCGGATGGGCGGTGTAGCCGTCGAGGGCGACGCTCACCGTGGCGGGGCCGATGCCCTTGAGCGTGACCGTGCCGTCGCCGGCCGTCAGTGTGGTCTCCGCCTTGCGTGAATCGTCGGGCCGTACCGTCACCGTGGCCTTGGAGACGTCGGAACCGTCGGAGGCGACCACGCGGACGGTCACGTCGGCCGTGGTCGGCACGGTGGCCTCGGGTGACGGATTGGTGCGGTAGTCGTAGGCGATGACGGTGTATGTGGGCAGCTGGGACGTCACGTCGACGTCGAATGCGCCGTCCTGGCTCCATGCGATGGCCTTGCCGTCGGCGAGCAGCGTGTAGCCTGCCGTGCTCTTCGCCTCGACGCTGCCGTCGGGGTATGAGGCGGTGATGCCGAGTTTGTCGGACGCCGTGCGCGCGATGGTGACGTTCGGCGCGGCCGTCGTCTTGGTGAACGTCCTGGCGCCGTTGATGCCTTTGGCGTCGGCGTCGATGGAGAAGTATTCGATATGGCTGCCGAGCTTGGGATACTTGGCCGTGTAGGCGGCTGTCGCGTCGGAGACGGTCATGCCGTAGCGGCCCATGACCTCGCTCATGTCGAATCCGAGCGCGTCGGAGTAGGCGCGGGCGGCCGCATCCTTCACGCCGCCGACGTTGACGTAGGCGCTGGGCGTGCGGCGCACCTGACGGTAGACGGCGCCGAGGCCGCCGTACGTGTTGACTTGTCTGGCAAGCTCCTTCGTATAGCCGCTGCCGTTGCTGAAATCGTATGTCGAGTAGTCGTAGTCGTCGAAGAACCGCAGCATGGTGAACCGGGCGGTCACGTCATACCAGATGTCGCCCCATGGCGATTTCGGGTTTTCGCCGGCGAGCTTGGCGGTGAGATACGCGTCGATGTTCTTCTGGCCGGACAATACGCCGGAATGGTAGGTGGATGTGGAGAACGCGGTTCCGTCGGCCATCTTGTCGATGCCGGCGATGCGACGGCCCCATATGGAGACGAGGTTGTTGGTCTCCTCGACGACGGCGAGCGGCGCGATGTCGAGCATGTGGCCGAACTCGTGATCGTCGCCCCAGCCGTGTGACACCTCGACGCTGGTCGTCACGCCCGGCCATGCGCTTTCGCCGAGATGGTACATCGTGTACCAGGCGAACATGGTGGATGGGCTGGTGAGGTTCTGCGTGAGCTCCAGCACCACCTTCATCCTCGTGGGCTTCTGCTTGGCGTCGGCGTCGTTCTCGTCGAAGCCGAGCACATGGTCGAAGTAGTCGAGACGGTCGTTGGAGACCTTGTAGGCGTTGGTGATCCATGCCGTGGCCTTGGCCTCGGTGTCGATGTCCTTGACGGAGTCGACCATCTTGGCGGCGCGCAGGTCGTAGACCATGCGGCCGAGTACGAGGCTGGTCATGTCCATGCCCAGGTCGGGGTTGTCGTTGAGCTGGCCGACCGCCGTATCGACGCCGGCGTTCACGTAGGCGCGCAGTTCGGTCAGATACGTCCAGAACGCCTCGGGATGCGCGGCGTCATACGTGTACAGCGGGTATTGGCCGAGCGACGGCTTGCCGTCGGAGCCATTCTCGTTGGCGATAGTCACGGAGGCCTTCTGCCCGCCGTCATTGCGGATGAGCAGCACCTGGCCGACCTTGTTCTTCGTCGTGTCGTAGGTGATCTCGTTGACGCCGGCCTTGAGCTTGCCGCCGTCGTCGGCGCGGACGAGCGCGTAGTTGTTCGCATCCACGCGGCCGGCCTGGCGGTGCGCCCACAGCACGTTCGGCGTGGCGGCGTCCGTGTTCACCGTGATCGTGAACTTCGCGGTGATGCCGGGACGGATGTAGTAGCCCGTCCAGTCGCCGTTCTCGAACTGGAAGTACTGTTGCGTACGGTTCCGATCGGTGTCCTTGCTGCCCACGGTGGACAGTTCGATGGTCCTCTCCCCCGCCTTCGCTACGGTGGCCTTCGCGGCGCCGGCGGCTGTTCTCGTCGTCGTGGCCGACGTCGTCTCCGGCATCGCGTTCGCCGCAGCCGGCAGCGCCATGCCACACAGCAGCGTGGCCGTGGCCAATACGGCGGCGATGGCTTTGCGGGGTACTACTCTCATCAAGCCTCCTGAACCCTGAAGTAAAACGCTCCTACTATAAAGGAGGGCACGGAGAGAAAGTTTTCGCCCGAGCGGACCCGATGGGACGCATGGACTGCGCTACCATGGCGGCATGGCTTCATCACGGACACGACGCAACGACCCCGAACGCAAGCAGCGCATCATCGACGCCTGTCTCGACGTCATCGCCGAACGCGGCGTCGCGGACACGTCGCATCGTGTGGTGGCGGCCCGGGCGGATGTGCCGCTGGGGTCGATGACCTACTATTTCGACGGCATGAGCGACCTGCTGCATCAGGCGTTCGACCAGTTCGCGCAGCGGTCCATCGACGTGTTCGCCGAGAGCATGGCGGAAGCCTCGGATACGACCGGGGCGTGCGAGGTCATAGCCCGGCATATCGAAGGCGGCCTGCTGAGCACGCCACGCGACCTCACCATCAATCTGGAGTTCTATACGATCGCCGCGCGGGACGAGGGGTTCCGCGACATCAGCGAACGGTGGATGGCGGCGAGCCGCGCCGAGTTGGAACGGTTCTTCGATGCCGACACCGCGGGTATGCTTGACGCGCTGGTCGAAGGACTCACGTTGCATCGCGCGTTCGGCATGACGTCCTCCCCCGCCGCCATCCGTACGGCGATCCGCCGCATCGCGGACCGATAGCCCCGGAATCCGCCCGTACTTACGCCCCATCAGTCCGTCACTCGGGGCTTTTCAGGGCGGCGACCATGTCGATGCGGTCGAGGGAACGGTTCGTGGCGGCGCTCACCAGCAGGGCGAACAGGAACGCCAGCACGGCGGCGCCCACGTAGCAGAACCATTGCACGTTCGGCACGATGTTCATGCCCGGCAGGTCGAGCTGGCCGACGAGGAACCCCAGCAGCGCACGGCCGCACGGCAGCCCGACGACGATGCCGATGGCACTGAGCAGCAGCATCTCCTTGTTCACGTAGCCGCGCACCTCGCGACGCCGGAAGCCCAGCACCTTGATGGTGGCGAGCTCGCGGGCGCGTTCGGAGATGTTCGTGCTGGCCAGCGTGTAGAGCACCACGATGGCGAGGATCGCCGCCATGATCACGATGAACCCGATCATCACGAAGAATATGACGAAGCTTTTCGCGAAGTCGCGCTGCTGTTTGGCCGAGCTCATCACCGACAGGTATTCGTCCTGTTCGGCGAGGTCGTCCGCGAACCGTATCTGTGCGTCGGCGTCGCCGTCGACCCTGATGAGGTCGGCGTTGGGCGCGATGTCGGCATCGAACGCCTTCTCATAGGCGTCCTGGGTCATGAACACGACGTTGCCGGTGTAGTACTGCGCCACGGCGGCGACACGCACGTCGGCGGAGTCGGCCATCGCGTCGGTCACGTTGACCTTACCGCCGTCGGCGAGCCCGAGCTTCCTCGCGGCGTTGGCGGTCACCACGGCCTGTGCGTCGTCCGATCCGGAGTCGCCGGCATCGTCCAGCACGATTCCCCGCCCGTCGGTCGTATGCAGGTCGATGTAGCCGTCAAGGGATTCCCCGTCCGGCACGACCATGATCTGCGCGGTCAGTTTCACATCGTCCGCGCCGCCGTCATGGTCGCCGTCGGAGCCCTGACCGGCGGCGGACAGCGTGACGCCGCCGACCTGCAGCGGCAGTGCGGATTCCAAGGCGTCGTCGGCGTCGAGGCTCTTCTGCGCGTCGTCGTGGTCGGCGGCCGCGGTAACGGCCATCACGTCGTACCGGGCGATCTCGCCGTATTGGCGCGGCATCAATGTCAATGCGGAGTTGCCCATGCCGAAGCCGGCGGTCATCAGCGCCGTGCAGCCGAGCACGCCGACGATCACCATAAGCGCACGGCTCTTGTACCGGAACAGGTTGCGCGCGGTCACCTTGCCGAGGAACGACAGATGGTTCCACACGATGCCGACGCGCTGCAGCATGATGGTCCGGCCGGCCTTCGGGGCCTTGGGCCGCATGAGCTCGGCCGGCACGAGCCTGAGCGAGCCCATGCATGTGGCCATGGCGGCACCGGTGATGACCACGACGAACATCAGCACCCCGCCGACGGCGAGACGCCAATCGACGATCATCGGATATTCGGGCAGCACGTAGATGCGGGTGAGCATGCGTCCGGTGAACACGAACGGCAGGCCGATCATGCCCAGGACGTCGCCAAGCGCGCCGCCGAGCAGGCATGCGGCCAGCGAATACACGAGGTATTTGAGCATGGTCTCGCCGCGATGGTAGCCGAGCGCCTTGTAGGTGCCGATGAGCTGGCGGTCCTCCTCGACCATGCGGGCCATGGCGGTGAGGCTCACCAGCAGCGCGATGACGAGGAACAGCACGGGGAACAGGGTTCCCAGGCGGGATATCATCTCGCTTTGCGTCTTCACGTCCTCGTAGCTGGTGACGGCGCTGCGGTCGCGGACGACCCACTTCGCGTCGTCGATGGCGGCGATTTTTTCGCGGACCTTCGTCTCGGCGTCGTTGATCTTCCGTTCGGCCGCGGCCTTCATCGGCAGCACGGCGGGCACGTCGGGCATGGCCTCGATCTTCCGCTTCTGCTCGTCGATGGGCTTCATGGCCTGTTTCAGGGCCTCGGCCTTGACGGCGTCGGTGCGGTGCCGTTCCTGCGTGGACTGCATCCCGTCGATGGCGGTCTGCACATCGGCGACCTTGGCAAGATAGTCGTCGTCGTACGTGTTGAGTGCGGCGGCGCCGGAGACGGTCATGACGGCGGACGTGTATGGCGTGTCGCCGGTGACGGCGTTGGCGGCCACGAACAACGGGTACGTGGTTTTGGCGCCGGAGACGAGGGCGAGCGGGCCGGTCGGGTTGACGATGTCGTTGGGGTCGACGACGACGCCGACGATGGTGTATTCGCCGTCGTCGAACACATCGGTCGACGTCGCGCCGGCGGATGCGGCCGCCGTTCCGGCATCGACGTCGGACGATGCCGACGTGAAGGTGATGGCGTCGCCGATGGTACGCCCGCTGTCGTCGAGATACTGCCGGGTGACGGCGATCTCATGACCGGCATGCGGCAGCCGGCCTTCGACGACGTACGGCCTGTCGACGCCGGCGTCGTTCAGCGCCGTCACCGTGGCGGCCGCCTGCCTGCCGTCGACCTTCGTATACACGTTCTGCGCATGGACTCCGGCCGCCTTGCCGACGCCGTCGATGGCGCGCAGGGCGGCGATGTCGTCGTCATCGAATCCGAGCGTGGAGACGATGGCGATGTCGTGCATGGACGTGCGGTCGAAGAAGTCGTCGAGGCCGCCGCGGATGTCGCGGCCTACGGAGTTCAGTCCGCAGAGCATCATGACGCCCACGGCGCAGATGACCACGATGGCGGCGAACCGCCTGCCATTGCCGGCGATGGCACGCCATGAATCCTTCCATAGCGCCGTACGACGCCGCGATGATGCCCTCATCTTCCATTCCTCCCTGATGTTGGCCCTCGAAATCCGCAGTTATGATGCCTTTTGGTCGTTTTCCGTCCTGAAAACGACCGAAAGGCACCATGGTTTCCCGATTTCGGGGGTTTCGGACCGTATTTCGACGCCCCGGCGCTACCACTCGATGTCGGCGATGGGCATCGGATGCTCGTTGACGCTGATTTCCGTGACCTTGCCGGAACGGAAGCGAATCAGTCGGTCGCCCATCGGCGCGAGCGCGGAATTGTGCGTGACCAACGCCACGGTGATGCCGTTGTTGCGGCAGGAATCCTGCAGGAGCTGCAGGATCTGCTTGCCGGTGTTGTAGTCGAGCGCGCCGGTCGGCTCGTCGCACAGCAGCAGCTTCGGGTTCTTGGCCAGCGCGCGGGCGATGGAGACGCGCTGCTGCTCGCCGCCGGAGAGCTGCGAGGGGAAGTTGTTCAGGCGTTCTCCGAGGCCGACCTTTTCGAGCGTTTCGCGGGCGTCGAATGCGTCGGGGCAGATCTGGCTGGCGAGTTCCACGTTTTCGAGGGCCGTGAGGTTGGGCACGAGATTGTAGAACTGGAAGACGAATCCGACGTCGAACCGGCGGTAGTCGGTGAGTTCGGATTCGCTGGCGGCGGTCAGGTCGCGGCCGTCGAGGACGACGCTGCCGGAGGTGGCGCGGTCCATGCCGCCGAGGATGTTCAGCGCCGTGGATTTGCCGGCGCCGGAGGCACCGAGGATGACGGCGAGCTCGCCTTTTTCGATGTCGAACGTCGCGTGGTCGAGGGCCTTGACGGCCGATTCGCCTTCGCCGTACTGACGGACCACGTCATGGAATTCAAGAAACGGCATCGTATTCCCCTTTCGTTGCGTCTATGCGCCGGATGCGCACGTCATACGGATTGCGTCGATTACTGACTTTCAGCTTATTCAACATTCTGTAGAATAAAAACGACAACACTGTCCGTTATGTAGAGTTTCCCACGTCACACGATGCAACAGGCCTACGGAATCCGTGATTCGCGGTGCATTTCAGTCGTTTTTTGGCGTAAAAACGACCATAAGGCACCATAAATCGTGGACTTCAGGAGTTAGACGAAAGGACCATGCCATGCCACGACCACGGGCGGCGGAGCAGCCGGCGCCGAAGAAGATGCAGGAGGCGTTCTGGCGGCTTCTGGAACGCAAGCCGTACACCAAGATCACCGTCAGCGACGTCACCCGTACCAGCGGGCTGAACCGCACGGCGTTCTACTACCACTACTCCAACATCGCCGAACTGGCGGAGGACTCGATCGCCGCCATCTACAAGGACCCAGGCCTCACCACGTTCATCACGCGGCTGCTCAGGCGTACCGACGACATCGACCTGCCCCAGGAATACGGACGGTTCATCGACAATCCCCAATACCGGCGCAGCGTGCACCGCGTCTCGGTCATCACGGGGCCGCATGGCTCGACCGGCCTCACCCGGCAGCTGCGCGACTTCATCATCGACATCTGGCTCGGCCTGATCGGACTCGACCGGCAGCGGCTCAACACCGGCCAGAAGCTCATCCTCGACTTCGCCTCGAACGGCATCCTCGGCGTGATAGCCAACGCGGACGCCCTGTTCAACGAGGAGGGCGCGCGATGGATAGCGAGGACGCAGCTGCCGGAGACGGTATCGCATCTCATCAACTCGCTGAAGGACCTCGACGACGCAGGCGGCGGCCGCGGCGACGCCGCCGGAGGTGCCGCATCGGCGTCATTCGCGGGGTAGATTTGGTCTGGGAAGATCCACGAGCACAAGGAGGGGCCATGACATCGGTCATCGTCATGTTTTCACGCGCCGACGAGAACTATGAGGTCGGATACGTGAAGGAGGGCAATACGGCGAAGGTGGCGGATGCCATCGCGGCGGCGACCGGCGCGCCGATCGCCGAGATACTGCCGGCCGAACCGTATCCGACGACGTACGACGGCACGGTGGAGCGGGTCAAACGCGAGATGGCGGAAGGCGTGACGGCGGCCATCGTCGTCAGGCTGCGCGATGCGGGTGACGATGCGGCTTCCAGCGACGGCGTGGGTGACGACGCGTCCGACGGCAACGGCGGCACGGCGGCGGACGCCGTCGAGACCGCGTTCGCCACTGCGGACACCGTGTATCTCGGGTATCCGATCTGGTGCGGCGAACCCCCGCTGGAAGTCGACACGTTCCTGCGCAACCACGACTGGACGGGCAAGACCATCCGCCCGTTCATCACGCACGGCGGCAGCGGGTTCAAGGAGACGCCCAAGCATATCGCCGACCTCACCGGCGCCACGGTGCTGCCGGGCCTGGCGGTGCTCGGCACCACCGCGCAGCACGATCCGGCCGCCGTCACCCGCGCCGTCGCCGACTGGCTGGCCGAATAATTCGCGATGAATTGCACCCAAAATGCGTGTTTTGTCGCGTAATCCATCGTCGGACGGCCGATATCGATGGATTGCGCCGCGAATACGGCATTATGCAACACAGTCCATGAACGCCACGGCATGTCCTTGACGAGAACCGCGTGATTGCAACGATTCGCAATCACACTATTCGAAAAACTGATGGACTACGCCGTAAAATCACCGAAAAATATCGTAATCCATCACGATTTGCAATATTCTGATGGATTACGTCGCCAATCCACGAATTCTCGGCGCAATCCATAGCAGCCCGATGACAGGCCGATGAAAGCCCGCCCGCAGGAGCCCGGCCACGCGAATCATACGAAACGCATGGCCCATGCCTGCCTCCGCTATGACCGTTCGTAGTACGCGACGGCGTCGTCGATGCCGCCGGAGAAGACCGCACGACCATGCTGGATGACGATGCCGGTCTCGCAGAACTCTCTGGCCATGCGCGTCGAATGGGTGACGAACAGCACGGTCACGTTCTCCCGTGCGATGATGCCGCGCACACGGTCACGGCATTTCGCCGCGAACTTGCGGTCGCCGACCGACAACGCCTCGTCGACGACGAGGATGTCGGGCCGGATCGACGACGCGAACGCGAAACCGAGCCGTGCCCTCATGCCGCTGGAATACGTGCGCATCGGCTGGGTGATGTATTTGCCGAGTTCGGAGAACTCCACGATCTCGGGGATGAGCCGTTCGGATTCCTCACGGCTCAGTCCCCACAGCTGGCATCGCATGTCGATGTTCTCCATGCCGGAGAGCTTCATGTCGAATCCGGCGGAAAGCTCCAGCAGCGCGGAGACTCGGCCATGCACCTCCAGCAGTCCCGACGTGGGGAAGCATACGCCGGTGATCATCTTCAACGCCGTGGATTTGCCGGCGCCGTTGTCGCCGAGCAGGGCCACGGATGCGCCGCGCGGCACGGTGAAGCTCAGGTCGTCGGATGCGTTGACGGTATCATATTTCACCCGTTTCGAAAACGTGGCGAGTAGCCGCTGACGGTCGTTTTTGAACAGCTTGTAGGTTTTGGTGACGTGGTCGAATCGTACGGCGATCGGTTCGGCGGCGTTTTCGTCGCGGACGACGGTGGCGTCACCGATGCGAGTCGTTTCCGCAATGACCTCAGATGACATCGGGCACCTCCGTATGCAGTCGTCGATAATTGTGCACCGCAAGCAAGGCGACCACCGCCAACACGATCAGGAACGGCACGAAATCCTGCCATTGCGTCCAGAACCAGATGTCGTAGACGAAACAGTCACGCACCGCTTCGACGCACCACGAGACGGGGTTGAACGCCATGACCACGCGGGCGGCATGCGGCAGTGAGTCCAGGCGGAACAGGATGCCGGACAGCCAGAAGAACGGCGTGCCCAGCGTCTTCATGAGTTTTGCGAAATCGCGGGAGATAGCGCCGAGCGGCGACAGCATCATGGACCATGCCACCCAGAACACGAACATGATGGCCATGACCAACGGCAGCTGCAGCAGATAGACGCTGGGATGGATGCCGAAGATGGCGGCCACGACGACGGTGAACGCCATCATGCAGGCCATGATGATGAGCAGCGACAGCGTGTAGAACGTGGAGATGAGCGACAGCGGGAACTTGATGCGGTTCACGAGATACGGATAACGCCGGTAGACGTCGCTGCCCGTGGTGATCATGTCGGACATGAAGAACCAGGGGAACACGCCGGCCGCCAGCCACAGGAGAAACGGCTTGCCGTTGACGTCGGCCGAGGACCGGATGCCGAACCGCAGTGCAAACCAGAACACGAAGATGTACACGGCCGGCTTGGCGAACAGCCACAGTTTGCCGAGCGCGGCGCCGCGGTACGTCTTCACTAGGTCGATCTTGGCGAGGTTCCACACCTGATGCCGCCACCGCCAGTTCTCACGGATGATGGAGAAAAGCATGTGAGTCCTCCAGAAGTCTCACGATTCCAGCATCGATTCGAAGGCCTCCACCGCCTTGCGGTTGTATTCCTCATAATCGACGTCGAGCGTATGGCCTTTGCCGGAGAGGAGGAATTCCAAGCCTTCACGAACGCCCTCATCGGTGTTGGGCACGAGTTTGCCGCCATGTTCCGCGAGGAACCGCTGCGGGCCGGGGATGTCGGTGGCGACGACCGGCAGGCCGAGCACGTCGGCCTCCAGCAGCACCAGGCCGAATCCTTCATGGTATGAAGGCAGAATCAACGCATCGCACCTCCTGAGCAACGGATACGGATTCGACATGTTTTCGATGAGCACGACATGGTCCGCATAATCCAGCGTCTCCACATATTCGCCTAGGCCGGCGAACGAGTCCGGTCCGCGGCCGAAGGAACGGCCGCCGACGATGATGAGCACGGCATCGGGATGTTCCGCAAGCTCGTTGCCGAAGGCCTCGATAAGACGACGATGGCCCTTTTCCGGAGAGAAGCGTCCGATGCTGATAATCTTCTTCACGTCACCGTCCAGTATGGTCCGGATATCGTCGAACCCGCGGTTGCTGTGGGTGAAATCATCGAACGTCAATTCCAACGACGCCTTCTCGCACACGGCCCGGTGGTCGAATGCGTTCGGGGCGACGACGAAATTGTCGTCACGCCCGGCGATACACTTCGTCGGCTCACGCATGTCCTCGGTGACCAAGGCCACATGGTCATAGTGACGATACGCATGGCGGAGCACGGCACGACGCTGGTTGCCACGACGCCGAATCTCCTCAATCATGTTGTTGTGCACGTAGATGGTCCGCGGGCCGTCGAATGCTTCGAACAGTTCGATCTTCTTGTATACGTATCCGGTGAAGTGGATCACCCTGTCGATGCGCATGCCGCCATAGAGGCGGAGCAGCTCCTGCTTATAGGCGTCGCCCATCGCCGCATGGTAGAAGAAGAACGGCAACAGCCGTATCGAATACAGATAATGCACCATCTTCTGCCAGACGGTGAGGTTCATCTTGCCCTGCGTAATGGTGTAATCGACCTGTTCCCCGCTCATCTGCGCCAACGTGTCGATGCCGTCCTGAGGCAGCCGCTGCTTGAGCGTCAGAATGTAGTTGTAATGCTCCTTGTCCGCCGACCTCAGCAGGCTTCGCAGCGACGAGGTCAGACCGTTCTTGGCCAGATCGCCGGAATAGATCAGTACATTCTCCTTGCCGTTGTCCGGCATCTCGTGGATGCGTTCCGCCGGAATGGCGTTCCCGTCGCCGAGCAGCAGCGAGCAGAGTTCCTTCGACACCATCGGGGAATCATATGGGGCGAAACGCTTACGCGCATCGCCGTAATCACAGCGTTCATCGTGGAACGCCTCGAGTAGTGACGCCAACGTCGGGGCCTGGATATAGCCCAGGCCCCTCGGGTCTTCGTAGCAGCCACGTTGTTCGAGATACTGTTCCACGTCGTAATCGAACAGGATGATGGGACGGCCCGTCAGCATATAGTCGAACATCACACTCGAGTAATCCGTGACCAGACGGTCGCAGGCATTGAGAAACTCGTAGGTCTCATACCGTTCCGGGAAGGGATGGATATGCTCGAAGCAGTCGAGATTGATTTTCCTGCGCGAGAGGGGATGCAGGTTCACGTACATCACCTGCCTATCGTCAAGCCGCTTGTCGATCTCCGACAGATAGTAGATGAGATACGCTTCCGCCTGGGTGCTCGCAAACCCCCGGTACTCCCGCCACGTCGGCATATAGGCGATGACGTTGAGATCGTCGCCGAATTCCATCTCCTCACGCACCCTGTCGCGGCTGTCATCGTCGAAGAACGCCTCGTTACGGGGATACCCGTCAATGACCATACGGGTCTTTGCGAGATTGGCGAGCATATAGTCGTCACGCAGACTCGTCTCCGTGACGTCGTTGGGAGCCAGCAGATAATCAGTTATGCAGAAGTTGCGTTGGACGTTGCCCAATGAGTTGGCTGCATGTTCATAGGCCTTGCCCATGTGCTTCAACGGGGTGCCATGCCAGGTGTTGAGATACACCTGCCCGTCCCTTTTGACGAAGAACGGCAGGAATGTCGTGTCGTTGACCAGATATTTGGCGGTCGCGCAGACGCGATAGTAATCGTCGGAATACACGGCGACGATATTGACGCCACAGATGCCATGGGCCTCCAGAAACTCCCGGGTGGAGTCGACCTTCGAGGCGCGCATTCCCAGATAGAGACGATAATCCCCGTACTCCGGCTTCACCAGCTCACGCAGCATGTAGAACATGTTGCCATTGCAATGTGCGCCATGGCTGGCTTCCAGCAGGATCGCGCGGTCGTCGAGCGGAAGGGTCTTCACGTACTTGATGTAGTCCATCTGCGCGTAGTAGTTCCTGCCCTTGCGTCGTAGCTTGCTCCATCCGCGTTTCAGGGTTCTTAGCGATACCATGTCGGCTTCCTCTTCGTTGTCTCTGTTGTCTCTCGTCGGTGGCCGGCTGATGAGGCCGGTGAAAACTCGTCGGCTAACCGAAGATCCTGCGCAGCACGCGCCCGGAGGCGCGGCCGTCGTCGTGGGGGCAGTATGTGTTCACGAAACGGCGGTATTGCTCGCCGTAACGAGTCTCGTACGTGTCAAGGCCGCGCAGCTCGGTGATGACCTCGTCGGTCGTCTCGCAGTTAGGCGCGGGAATCGAACCGAAATCCATGTAGAACCCGCGGATCCGCCCCGCGTATCGTGCTCGGTCGGGCGTGAAGAGCAGCATCGGCCTGCGCGTGTTCGCATAGTCGAACATCACGCTCGAATAATCCGTGAGCAGGACGTCAGCCGCCAGATACAGGTCGTTGATGTCCCCGGTCTTCGAAGCATCGATGACGAAGCCTTCATATTTCGAGAAATCGAACCGGTTGGCGATGTAATAGTGCGGGCGGAACAGCACCACCCATCCGTCACCGAGCGCATCGCGCATCGCATCGAAATCGAGCAGATAGTCGAACGTGTAGCCCACGCCCGGCCGGTACGAATCGTCGCGCCATGTGGGCGCGTAGAGCAATGCCTTCCTGCTGTCGGGAATCCCCAGACGTTCGCGAATCGTGTGGACGACGTCGGCGTCGGTGTTCGCGAGCGCGTCGTTCCTTGGATACCCCGCTTCGATGACCACGTCCGCACGGCGGCTTTTCGGCAGACCGAACGCGTCGCACAGATGCCTGCTGGTATATGCGGACGGCGAGATGAGGTACGTCCACTTTCTCGCATCGAGGCCGAATCGCGAGGCGAGTTCCGTCGTGGTGTTGAGCGCGTTCGTCGTCTCAATCTCCACGTCGTAGCCGAGGCGTTTCAGCGGCGTGCCATGCCAGCATTGCACGAACGTCTGGCCGTCGCCCGGCCACACGTATTCCGGCAGCCTAGTGTTGATGATGATGACGCCCGCCCGCGCAAGCGAAGTGAAATACTCCTCGCTGCCGCGTTGGACGATGCGGGTCCGCGAACCGGGGCCCAGCAGTGTCGTCGCCTCGTCGAGGACATCCGCCTTGACTGACCAGACGAAGTGGTAGTCGTCGTATCGTCCGTCGGCCAGCATGGCCTGATACAGCGCCTTGGGCGAGCAGCTGATGGAACGGCCGCCGAACGATTCGAGGAACACCAGGCGCGGGTCCACGGTGATGCCGGCACGCAGGCGTTCGTATCGGTGCCGCTGCATGCGCCAGTATGCGTGGCGCACCGTCAGACGCAGCCGCGGCGTGTGACGCAGGACGGCGAACCCGGCCTTGCGCATCACGCGCCGCAATCCTCCGATGGTGTTCACCGGGCGGCTCCGTCGACGGCCGCGGCTTTCACCCCGGCAAGGCGTTTCTTCACCGCCGTCGTGGAGATGCCGTCGGTGCGGTCGAGATAGACGAGGTCGCACAGGCCGCGCAGCGGCTTCTCGAAACGTGGGCTGCCCTTCCAGTCGCCACCCATGCACACCACGTCCACCTTGTATTCGCGCACGTCATCGGCCTTCTGTTCCCAGTTGTTCTCGGGGATGACGAGGTCCACGTAACGCAGCGCCTCAAGCATCTCCTTGCGCACGCTGTACGGGTAGAAGCTGCGCTTGCCCTTGCCGGCGTTGAATTCGTCGGTCGACAGCGCCACGATCAGGTAGTCGCCGAGCGCGGCGGCACGCTGCAGCAGACGGATGTGCCCGTAGTGCAGCAGGTCGAACGTGCCGTACGTGAGCACGCGGCGCAGTCCCGTATGGCTGTCGTTGCGGTACAGTTCCTCGGTGGTCCGCAGCTCCACGGTGGCCGGATCGTATGTGAGCTTCCTTGCTTCCTCTTCGGTCATGGTTGTCCTTTCCTCGTCGGTGAGTCGGTGAATCAGCGAATGGTGAATCACAGGGATGCGGCCGCGACCGTAGTCACGGGAACGCGGGCTGGCGTCGGCGTGGCGGCCGCCGCATGTCCCCACGTGGCCGCGGTCTCGGCCAGAGGCTCGTCGACCATCGGCGCGAGCGCCCGGATGATGCGCTCGCATGACGATGTCGCCGATTCGCGTACGGCGGTTATGCCGTACGCCTCGCAGAACGTCCGCATCGCCACCGCGTCGTAGCAGTGTTCGACGCGGTCGCGTGCGATGTATCGTCCCAGCCGCCGCGCGTCGCGGAACGTCACGGTCGGCAACGCGAATTCCGGATCGATGTTGAGCCCGGGCGACGCACGGTACTCGTCGATGTCGGGCACGTAGAACATCGTCGGCCGCCGCAGCAGCATCGATTCGAAGGCGACGGCGGAGTAGTCGGTCACGACGTAATCGGCGAACGGCAGCGCGTCGATGGAGGCGACGGAGCGCAGGAACCGCAGCCGGGCCTTGCCTTCGAGCCATGTCTCGTGCATGTCGTCGAGCGGATGGCCCGAAACGACGAGAATCGCGTCCTCGGGCAGGCTCTCATACAGCGCCTCGATGTAGTGACGGTGCCATTGCCCGTCGGCCGCGTTCCTGCGGAACGTCGGCGCATAGAGCACGACGGTGTGGTTACGCAGCACGGCATCGGAAAGCTCCAGATGCCGGCGGGTTGCGGCAACGTTGAGCCGGCGACGCTCGGCGTATTCGGGACGCAGCAGATAATCCGCGCGAGGCAGGCCGAGCGGCCGTATATCGGCGGAATCGTATCCGAATGCGGCGGCGAAATCGTGGACGGTGCCCGCGAATCCCGAAATCACGAACGCATAGCCGCGATGCATGGCGAGCGTCCTGGCGGCCTTGGACGAACGACCGGCCGGGGTGTCCAACGACTGGTATCCGAACTTCTTGACGGCGCCGAGCGCATGCCACATCTGCACGCATGGGGGCAGTTCGCTACGCAAACGGTCATGGTTTCGGGGGATGGACACGGCGGGTACATAGCCGTCGACGATGCACAGCGCGGACGTGGCCGACAGCCACAGCTGCTCAAGCATGGTGACGACGCCGAGACGCCCGCCCTTCCGCACCGTGCACCGGACAATGCGATGATTCGGGAACGCGCTACGCAGATACGGCTCTATGACGCGGAAATCAAGAGGGTTGCGCGACTGCCGGGAGAGCAGTGCGATACGGCGACGACGCGGGAAACGGGAAAAGATGCCGCACATCATCGTGATCAGCCAAGCAATGGCGTTCATCGCCGGTTCACCTCCCAGTTCCTCTCTCGTCAGAAACTTCGGCAAGTTTAAGCCCCCCCCCACGACAAAATTACGTAGTCGGCGTCATCGTCAAAGGATTGACGGACGATACGGTGGAAGCAGGTCAGGAGGAAACCGCATGCAAGTCCCTGCATGGGTACGGTTGTTCGCCCAGAACATAGAACACCAACATTCCGGCATGTCGTCTGAGAAAGTGGATACGGCAATATCAATATCTCGTTTCGAGGTATTATCATGGAATCGTGCCCCATCGCACATCCATACATCACCCACATATATAAGGAGACGCATATGAAGACCCTGGTTCTCGTATTCCACCCCGACCTCAAGGGACAGTCCCGCATCAACGCCGCATTGGCGGCCGCCGCCGGCGAGCTGGATGACGTGACCGTGCGCGACGAGTACGCGCTCTACCCGGACGGCAAGGTCGACGTGGCCGCGGAGCAGGCCGCGGTCGATGCCGCCGACCGCGTGGTGTTCCAGTTCCCGCTGTACTGGCTCTCCTCCCCCGCGCTGCTCAAGACCTGGGAGGATGAGGTGCTCCAGCACGGCTGGGCGTACGGCTCCGACGGCCACGCGTTCGAAGGCAAGGAGCTTGGCGTCGCCGTCTCCGCGGGTTCGCCGGAGGAGGCCTACCAGCCCGACGGCGCCAACAAGTTCACCATCGACCAGATCCTCGTCCCGTTCGAGGCCACGGCCAACTACGTGAACGCCACGTGGGTCAAGCCGTTCGTCACCTACGGCGCCTTCGGCCTCTCCGACGAGGCGCTGGCCGAGTCCGTCAAGTCCTACAAGGCGCTCCTCGCCAAGTAGGGTCCAAAAGACGCCGGCCACGCCTCCCCTACCGCACGGCGGTGAAGAAGAACCTCGGGAACGGGAAGATGATGCTGCCGTCGGACTGCACGGGATACGCCTCGCGCACGCGGTCGAACACCTCGGTTTCGAACGCGGCGCGTTCGGCGTCGCCGGCGAGCGCCTGCAGATACGGCCGCAGTCCCGTGCCACGGTACCAGTCCATGATGGCCTCATGCGAGGGCAGGTTGTGCATGTAGGTGACCTTCCACATGCGGAAGGCGGCCGCGAGTTCGCTGCCATGCAGCAGCCCCCAGTATTCGGGCGGCGTGAGGTTATGGAACTCGCGGCTTTGCGGCAGCCGGTCGGCGTATCGCGGCGAATGCACGACGTCGGCGATGATGCGGTGGATGGGCTCCTCGTAGTTCATCGGCGTCTGCACGGCGAGCATGCCGCCTTCGCGCAGGAGTCCGAGCATGGCGGGGATGAGCCGGTGATGGTCGGACACCCATTGGATGCACGCATTGGAGAACACGACGTCGAAGTCGTGCGGCAACGCATCGAAATCCGCCTGGCTTGAGGCATCGAAGAGAGCGAAGTCGATGTCGGGATGAGCCTTGCGCGCGGCGGCGATCATCTCCACCGAATTGTCGACGCCGAGGATTCTCGCCCGGGGGTAGCGCTCGCGCAGCACGGCGGTGCTGTTGCCCGGCCCGCAGCCGATGTCGAGCACGCGGACGACCGTACCGTCATCCGGCGGCAGATGCATCGCCAGGTCGCGCGACGGCTGCGTGCGTTCGTTCCCGAATCGCAGATATTGCGTTGAATCCCATTGCACGGTTTGCGTCATGCCGTTTACGATACGACAATCATGACCACCATACGGACATACGTTCACATACCGGTCTCCTTGGGGGAACCGACTTTGGGTGCGTTTCGGTCGTTTTTCGGCTTGAAAACGACCGAAACGCACCCCGAATCACGGATTCCGACTGTTTGGGACCGGAGTTTCCCCGCCCGTCAGCGTTCCATCGCCGGCTTGTACTGGTCGTCGGCGGTGAAGCAGGTGCGGTAGACCATCGCCATGATGAGACTGTCGGCCACGAGCGTGAGCGCGGCGATGGCGGCGAACACGACGAACTGGTACTTCGCCGCGTTGATGGGGTCGCCGCCGGCGATGACCTGACCGGCCATCATGCCCGGAATCGTCACGATGCCGCAGGACGCCAGCGTGGCCGTGGTCGGCAGCAGCCCCAGACGGATCGACGAGACAATCGACGGCCGCGCCGCCTCCCACGCGCTCGCACCCAACGCGAGCATCGTGTCGATCTCATCGCGGCGCTCGTCCATGCTCTCGTAGAACCGACTCAGCCCCACGGCCAGCGCCGACACCGTGTTGCCGAGCAGCATACCGGTGAGGGGCACCACCAGCTGCGGCGCATACCAGGGATGAGGCCGCACCACCAGTTCCGTGACCAGCGCGATCATGAGCAGCATCGTGATCGTCAGGCTCAGCAGCACCGGGCCGGCCAAGCCCTTCGGCACACCCTTGGCACGCGACAGCGTGATCTGCACGGCCGCCACCAGCATGACGGCGATCACGGCGAACACCAGCCATACGTTGTTCGCGCGGATCACGTAGCCGACGACGAAGCCCATCGCACAGAGTTGAAGTAGTGCACGGCACGCCGACCACATCAGCGTCTTGCCGATGTTGATACGCATCAGTTCGCTGATGACGGCCGCGGCGGCCACCATCGCGAGCGCGACGACAAGGCCCCAGACGTCGATGTTGTACGAATTGCCGGTCATGAGACCTCCTTGCTGAGATGGACTCCCCTCAGTCGGCTACGCCGACAGCTCCCCTCGGTAGCGAGGGGAGCCGGAAAGTGGTCTCTGCCGGTCATCGGAGGGCCTTCTTACTGAGACAAAATCCCCTCGGTCGGCTACGCCGACAGCTCCCCTCGACCACGAAGAAAATCGGAAAGGGACGAATGCCGGTCATCGGAGGGCCTCCCGCATGGTGAGCATTCCATCGGCGAGCGTGGCGATGCGATTCGCCCGGCCGTCCGGCGGCCGATGGCGGATGCGCACAATCGCCATGCCGTCGGCGGCGGCCCGCGCCATGATCGACGCGACCTTCTCCGCGTTGTCGTCGTCCAGTCCGGCGTCGACCTCGTCGGCGAGCAGCACCTTCGGATTCGTCAGCAGCGTCCGGGCCAACGACACCCGTGCCGCCTGCCCTCCCGAAAGATCATGCGGCGGCCTCGACAGGTCGATGTCCTCGCAGCCCATCGCATCCAGCGTCTCGCGGATGCGCGAATCCGGCAGCAGGTCACGCGCCCTGCGGTCATTGGTGCGGAAGAACCACGCCAATCCGTGCGGCGTCTTCGTCGACCGTGCCGTCGACGCCGTCCTCATCGCGGCGTCCTCCCCGTCGTCGCGCACGGCAAGCGTCCATGGCAGACGGATCGCGTCGGCCACGGTGGCGCCCGGCAGAATCGGCTTCTGCGGCAGGTACGCGACCGACCTGCGCCACCGCTGCGGCGTGAACCCGCCGGAATCGCGTCCGTCCAGCGTCAGCGTCCCATGCGCATGCGGGTTCAAACGCGCGAACGCCGTGAGCAGGCTGCTTTTCCCCGAGCCGGACGGTCCAACCAGATCGGCGATCTCGCCGCCGTCGATCGAGAACCCGACGTCGCGAAAGATCTCGCGGTCCCCATCGGGGGACGGCACGACGCACGACATGCCGGTCGCGCTGAACGTGAACGATTCCACTCCCATAATTGCGTACGTTACCGTCGGCCTCCAACCCCGACAATCCCCAGCGTTTCTTAGCGGTTTCTTAGCCCGCCCGCGGTCTGATATAACCAGACAGGAGACGTGCGCGATTTTTGGCGGAGGATGACGATGAGCGATATGACGCATACCGACCCGGAGCGGCTGCTGCTGCCCGCTGTGCTGCTCATCGAGGACGATCCCAACCTTGGCGCC
Organism: Bifidobacterium pluvialisilvae; assembly: GCF_019331695.1. GTDB lineage: Bacteria > Actinomycetota > Actinomycetes > Actinomycetales > Bifidobacteriaceae > Galliscardovia > Galliscardovia pluvialisilvae. The sequence goes on along the minus strand of NZ_JAHBBI010000007.1, from coordinate 51,082 downwards.
ATGACCGGCGAGATGCTCGGCGAACACTACCGCGTGGACTGGGCGCAGACGGTGTCCGAGGCGCGCGAGCGGCTGCGGGCCGAACGATACGATACGCTCGTCGTCGACCGGCGCCTGCCCGACGGCGACGGCCTCGACCTCATCCGCACCCTGCGGAGCGGCGGGGTCACCACGCCTGCGCTCGTCCTGACCGCGCTCGCCGACGTCGACGACATCGTCGAAGGTCTTGACTCCGGCGCCAACGACTATCTGACGAAGCCATTCCATTTCGTCGAGCTCGAGGCCCGACTGCGCGCGCTGCTGCGCGGATTCCACGCGCAGGCATCCGCCGTCATGATCGGCGACTGGCTGCTCAAGCCCGACGCCGACGTCATCGAGGACCCGGACGGGCGCATCATCTCGCTCACCGACGCCGAGACGCGACTGCTCGCCGCGCTCGCATCCTCGCCCGACCATATCTTCGGCCGTGACGAGCTGCTGCGCGACGTGTTCTCCGGCGGCAGCGACACCGGCACCGTGGACGTATACGTGTCGTACGTGCGCGGCAAGACGACGAAGGCCATCATCGAGACCGTGCGCGGCCGCGGCTATCGTATCGGCGATCCGCGGGACTAGCGTGGAAGGCGCGGAAAAGAGGTCGAATATGGACAAGACGACGAAAGGCGCCAGCATGCGCAATGCCGGGAACAATACGGTCGCGCCCGGACGGGCTGGCGGCCGTCCCGATGGCCGCCCCGGCAATCTGGCGGGCCTCATCAGCCGTCGCATGACCATCGCCATGGCCGTCATCACCGTGGTCGGCGGCATCGTCTTCGTGCTCGGCGTGCTGTTCGGGTCCCGCCACGAATTCGCCGAACGCGGACTCGACGCCAGCGACATGACGGTGCGGGAATACGGCGTGGGGCTCATGGTCATCGACACACGCAAGGCCGTGGCCTTCACCGTGCTGTTCGTGGCGTGCGTCGTCGTCGCCGTGGCGGTCGTCGGCCGGTATTATTCACGCAAGGAGGTCGCGCCGCTGGAGCGCGCGTTCCGCCTGCAGAAGGATTTCGTCGCCGACGCCAGCCATGAATTGAAGACGCCGCTCGCCGTGATATCCACGCGCATCGACCTCATCGAATTCCGTCATGAACGCGGCCAGTCCATCGATGGCGTGCTCGACGACCTGCGTGGCGACGTCGACCGCATGAACGCCATCGTCACCGACCTGCTGGTCGCCGCGCGCGGGGCCGTGCACACCGAGCCGGTGGCGCTCGACGGGGTCATCAATCAGTCCGTCGACGCCGTCCGCCCGTTGGCCGACAAACGTGGCGTACGCATCGAGACCCGCGTCGACGGCGATCCCGTGCATTTCGTCGTGCAGGGCGGTGCGGTGGGACTGTCGCGCTGCGTCGTCGCCGTGCTCGACAACGCCATCGCCCACGCGCCGCGGGACACGGCGGTCACGGTCACGCTCGGATACCGGCACCATAGCGACGTCGCCATTCGCGTCACCGATCGCGGTCCCGGCATCGGCGGCGATCCCGAACGCCTGTTCCGACGGTTCGCGCGCGACGACGACGGCACCGCGCATCAGGGCTACGGTCTGGGGCTTGCGCTCGCCCGCGACGTGGCCGACCGGTATGGCGGCACGCTCGACGTGGAATCCACCTCCGATGCCGGCACCACCATGCGCCTCACCCTGCCGTTAGCACGCTGAGACGCCGGAACCGCCGAATTACGGTGCTTTTCCGCCGTTTTTGAGCCAAAAAACGACCGAAAGGCACCATTAATTTCCTACACGCTGTGGCGCATGTTCCATGAGACCAGAAACGACTCGGCCTGGGCGCCGTCGTCGCGGTAGGCCTTGAATCCGACGCTGTCCAACCCACGAAACGCCGGCAAATCAGCGACCGTGACGTTCAGGCCCGCCCAACGGCGTCGCCGTCCGCGCTGCCATCCGCGGCATCATCCGGCAGGCCGAGTTCCTCGCTCAGCCAGGCCAGTTCGGCCTCGATCTCGGCGTCGTGCACACGGAGGATGCCCCGCCGGTACGGGTCGTCGATCTGGTCGTAGGACAACGGATTGCCGGCGTCGCAGTAGAAGAAGTGCACGTCCTGCCGGCTCAGCAGGTCGTAGCGGCGTCGCAATACCGCGTCACGGTCGGCCTTGTCGGGCACGACGTTGAGGAACGTGAGCACGACCGTCCATTTGGTGATGTCGGTGACGTAGAAGCCGTTCGCGTCCCTCAGCTCGTGAATCAGCCGTTCCCGGCCGGCGTCCAGCAGGGTGAATACGCGGCGCTGCCGGCCGTCGCGGGGTTCGGACCGTTCCGATATCAGCCCGGCCTTGACCAGACGCGCCGTCGCCGGGTATATCGCGCCGTCGCTGAATTTGCGCGAATCCCCCTGCAGCTGCTCCATCTTCTTGCGCAGCTCGTAGCCGCACATGCATCGCTCGGAAAGAAAGCCGAGAATCATCATTTCAATCACGCTCATACCGATAGTATATCTCGTTTCGACACGCCGCGTTTAGACATATCTCGATTCGATGTATATAGTGATGACCAACGCAACGAAATACCTCGAAAAGAGATATGTCGATGCGGGATAACCGTGACCTTACGCAACCACCGTCACCAGCGACGAACGTCACCGGCGGATGCCGACGACGACACCGTCGCCCCGATCGAAAGGAACCCACCATGACGAACATCACCATCTTCGGCGCAGGCAACATCGGATCCGCAGTGGCCGGCATCGCCGTCAAGTCCGGCGCCGACGTGCAGGTCATCGACCGCAACCCGGACAAGGCCGCCGCGGCCGCCGAGGGCGTCGCCGGTGCGAAGTTCGGCGAGGCCTCCATCTCCGGCGACATCGTCGTGCTCGCCCTGCCGTTCCCCGCCTACGACGAGGTGCTCGCCGCCTACGCCGACCAGCTGGCAGGCAAGACCGTCGTGGACGTGGCCAACCCCATCGACTTCACCACCTTCGACCTCGCCCTGCCCGACGGCGCGAAGTCCGCCGCCGAATGGCTGGCCGGCAAACTGCCGCAGTCCACGGTCGTCAAGGGCTTCAACACCACGTTCGCCGCCACGCTGGCCACCGGCGTCAACGACGGCGCTCCGACCGTCGTGCAGCTGGCCGCCGACGACGATGACGCCAAGAAGTCCGTCGCCGCGTTCGTCGAGGCCGCGGGACTCGGGACCGTGGACGCCGGCCCGCTCAAGCGCGCCCAGTACCTCGAAGGCTACGGCGCCCTGCAGATCGTCCTCGGCGTGACCGGGCAGACCCCGTGGACCGGCGGTTTCAAGGTCGTCAGGTAACCAGGCACCGGACTCCGGACGGGCCGCCCCGTTCCCCACGATTCATGGTACCTTTCGGTCGTTTTCCGGTCGATTTTCGACCAAAAGGCACCGCAAATCGGATGGAACGGGGTTTTCCGCCCGTATGTTGCGTCGGTCGCCATCCGACGCAACATGAACAGTGGACGAATTTATCGCCGTGCCGACACTTCCCGGCCTTCCGACGGACGACAATGAAGATACGTTCGTCACGATTCCCACGGACGACGCATGGAACGTATCGCAGGGAGAGGCATGAGGAATTTCGGCGGCAGAATCATACTGTCTATTCTGGTGGGGACGGGAGCGTTGCTGTTCCTGATGGCCGGCGGGGAAGAAATGGCCGTGCCGAAGATACTCGAGGTGCGATTCGGGCCACCGCAATGGGTGATGATGGTGGTCTACGCCGCCGTATTCTATGGCTGCATCAGGCTGGCATTGCACTACATCGTCCAGATCGTCCGCGGCACGAAAACCGCCCATGCCACGGTCATGTCGTACTATTCGCATACCGATGACGACGGCGACGTCATGACGTCATACCATTTCCGGACCGATGACGGCGAGGACCTCGTCTTCTCCTCGATGCCGTGGGCGGTCCTCCGGGACAAATCCCTGAACGAACCGCTGCAGCATAAAGGGTCCCGCATCATCGTCAGCTGGTATCCGCAATCGAGCGCCTGCAAGTCGATAAGGTTGGAACAGCCCTGGACGGCGGACGGAGAGGCGGTTCCCATCGATACGGGCACTCGCGTCGACGGACGATCCGATGGGCACGTCGGTACGACGGCGACCGCAACACGCGTGGACGAGACGGGCTCCGCCCGCACGATCCACGTAACGTTGAAGAACTCCGCCCTCGAACTTCAGCTCAAGCCTCCCTTCCTCATCGTGTGGGGCGTCACGTCGGCGGCGATCATCGCCGTTGCGATCGCCGCATACCTCACATCCCGGCAGCTCACCGGCATGGGCGAGCAGTTGCTTATCCGCAAGATGACCGGCGGCCTCGTCGTGCTGGCGGCCGCGGTGATGATGCTGGCTCACGGCATCGTCAACCAGCTGATGATCCGCAGATACGACGCAACGCACCATGACGTCGACGAGAACGCGACGCGCGTCAGCCTCATGCGGCATGTGGCCATCGTCGTCACGCTGGCCGCCACGGGAATCGCCTGCGTACACAATCCCGCGGCCGCACTCATCGAGGGGCCGAAAACCGAAATCGTGACAACGGGCAGCGTCGCCGATGCCGATATCGGCACATCCCATGAATACTGGATGCTCATGGTGCATAAGGCCGGCGGCGGAAGCGACGGCAACAGGCTCAAAGACTACTTCACCGTGGCTGTCCCCCGTAGTCACGCCAAGGAGGTGCGGGACGGAATCGAACGACTCTACGGCAGCCAGGAGGACAAGCCCATGAAGCTCACCTACTGGCCGGGCGGCAAGATGGACGCGTTCGACCACGTGGAGCCGATCGACGGCGCAAGCAGCGGCTCCGGCAACGGCAGTAGCTCCGGAGGCAGCACCGGCACAAACGACCCGACCGTCGAATAACGGGCCAAAATCCCCATTTCCGGCGATTTATGGTGCTTTTTGGTCGTTTTCATGCCGAAAAACGACCGAACAGCACCATAAATTGCGTCAGCCGTGCGGAACCCCATGACTGTCGAGTTTGCAAACAAGCGCATCGAGGTCGTCGAGCTCATCGTAATACAGACGGACCGTGTCGGCGTTCTGCCGTTTGAGACAGTGCTGGCGTCGCCGTTCCTCGTCCACGACCTCCTGAATCGTACGACGCCCGGTCATGTCCGGATCGACGTATTTGCGCGTCCCGTCGAATTCCCCGACGATTTTCGTGCCGTCTTTGCGATTCCAGAGGAAATCGACCCGATGCGTCCGTCCGGGAAAATCCAGACAGCGGAACACCGACTGTATGTCGTGCACGGGACGTCCGACCATGTCCAAGGTTCCCCGAGCCTCCGACTCCCCGCCATTCTCGCTGCGACCGTCGGCCATGTCGAACACATGCTGCGCCTGCGCACGTCGTCTCGAATATTTCACCGAACTTGGGTAGGCGAGCAAGACATTTGCCGAGACTTTACCGTTGCGCATGGCTGAATCAAGCGGGGCGAGCGCATAACGAATCGACATCGTGGACGCGCAGTCGAACAGCGTGCGCAGCAGGGATGTGACCCTCACCCCATCGACGACGGTCACATCCGGATGCGACATGGGGCATCGTTTCAGCTGTTTGGTGCTGCGGTGATGGGAGCCGGGCGGCGCCGCGATGCAGATGGGCGTCAGGAAACGGTACGAGCAGTCCAGCCCATGCATGACGGCTGCCGTGGGGCCGCAGAACACCCAATTCGGATGCTGCTTGGCCAACGCACGGACGATATGGCGCAGTTTGTCGTGGTTGTGCAGCATATTCCAGTAGTGCCTTTCGGCGTAGAGGCCGCGGAACACGCGGACGACGCTGCCTTCGCGGACGCGGCGCGCCACCGCCTTGGCATCCGTGTTGGTGGCCGGAATCGCGCAACGTCGCTCTTGCCGGGCGGCGGCGAAGAGCACATCCAGTGAGTGGTGGTGCTTCATGGTCCGGATCCTCCGTTCTCGGGAATTTGCGGTGCCTTTCGGTCGTTTTTCATCCAAAAAACGGCGGAAAAGCACCATAGATTGTCGGAAACGGGGTTTTCGGCCCGTATGCGCGCCCGACCAGCGCGCGCAACCGCCGCGCCCGACCGGTCAGGCGTTCTCCATCCTGGCGGCCATATCGTCCCAGTCGAGGCCGGTGTCCTTGGCACGGCCATAGAAGAAGCGCAGCCATCCGGGGAAATCGGGCTGGTATCCGCGCGGGCCGAACGCGCCGACGAGCACGTCGCGCGTGTCCGGCGTGTTCGGCCGCCGAGCCTCGTAGATGGCGATCGCGCATGGCCGCCACACACCGCGCACCTTGGCGATGCGGTTGACGATCGTGCCGCCATGCGCCCCATCGTATTTGGCCGCGTCCGGCGGACAGTACAGCTCATACCGGCCGCCGTTCATCACATCCTCCACGTTCATGCGCGACTGCGCGGCATTGGCGTCGGTGATCCAGAACATCGATGCGAAGTTGGTGGCATCGACCTCACGCATGTCGGCCAGCTGGGCGGCGCTGATCCGGTCGCAGTCATACAGCCGCTCCGCCGCCACCAGATACGGCGACTTGCCATAGACGCGGTCGGCCGCGCTCCCCGTTCCGGCGCACGTCCCGTTCCGGGGTCCATGACCGGGGCCGCAATCGCAATCACGGCATGCGTCGGGGCGGCTGATGCGGAACCGGGGCGCGCCGTTCTCGTCGTCATCGGCTATCGATGCGGCGTCGACCGCGCATTCGAAGGCGAACCAGTCACAGAACGACCATTCGATCATACGCAGCAGCGATTCCGGATGCTTCTTGAACGGGTTCATGTTCACCTCGCGGTAGAACCGGCGTCTCGTCTCGTCGTATCCGTCCGGATCGCATTGCCGGAACAGGTCGGCCACGTCGCCGGTGTCCAGCATCGTCACGCCCGGATCCTCCACGTCTTCCATCGTCGTCACCATGATCGCTCCCAACTCCCATACGTCGTTGTCTTCCACCCGCGAATCCCATCGATTACGGGTGAGCCATACTCTAGGACGGCGCAGTCATGCGCGGCAACGGCCTCTGGCGAAAATGTGGATATGGGGATGACGACGTCATCCGATGCGGAAAATGTGGACGAATCGGCCGTCAATTCGCCATTGTGGATAACCATCGGCGTCATCCGCATCCGCCGACGCCGGCATCCCCCTCATGCACGCAGATAGCGGCCGGTGATGCTGTCGGCATCGGCGGCGACGTCGGCGGGCGCGCCGGCGGCGACGATGCGACCGCCGTGCTCGCCGCCGCCGGGACCCATGTCGATGATGAAGTCGGCGTTGGCGATGACGTCGAGATCGTGTTCGATGACGACGACCGTGGCGCCGGCGGCGACCAGCCGGTCGAATATGCCAAGCAGCACACGAACGTCGAGCGGATGCAGTCCGATGGTCGGCTCGTCGAACACGAACACGGCGTCGGACTGCGCGCGGCCCATCTCGCTGGCGAGCTTGAGCCGCTGCGCCTCGCCGCCCGACAGGGCCGGCGTCGGCTCGCCAAGCGTGAGATATCCCAGGCCCAAATCATGCAGGGTCCCAAGCCGCGCATGGACCTTGCGCAGGTCGTCCGTGACGGCCAACGCCTCGTCCACGCTCATCGCCATGAGCTGCGGCAACGTCAACGGACTCGCGCCGGCGCGCCGTGCCACACGGTGGATGCGGCTCGCCTCGGGCGCGTACCTCGTGCCATGGCAATCGGGGCATTCGATGTCCACGTCGGGCAGGAACTGCACGTCCAACGAGATCGACCCGGTGCCGTCGCACGTCGGGCAACGCAACCGGCCGGTGTTGTAGGAGAAGTCCCCCGCCTTGTATCCGGCCGCCTTGGCCTCCTCGCCGCGCGCGAACGCACGGCGCAGCTCGTCGTGGATGCCGGCGTAGGTGGCGACGGTCGATCGCACGTTCGCGCCGATCGGCGTGGCGTCGATGAGGTTCGCGCGCACGATGCCGTCGGCGTCGATGCGGCGCACATGCTCCGGCAGCGGCTCACCCGCCGCCCGCGCCTTCAATGCGGGGATCAGCGACTCCAATACCATCGTCGTCTTGCCGGAGCCGGAGACGCCGGTCACGACGGTGAGCCGGCCGCGTGGGATGTCCACGCGCAGCGGCTTGACCGTATGCAACGCCGACGTCTCCATATGGATGCGACCGCCGTCGAACATCCGCGCATCATCGACGGCCGGGCGCACACGCGTCGAACCGTCCTCCAGCAGGAACGGCGCGATACGGCTCGCCGGCGAGGCCGCCACGTCGTCGACTGTGCCCTGTGCAATCACGCGGCCGCCCTCCGCACCGGCGACCGGCCCCATCTCCACGAGATGGTCGGCGGCCTTGAGCACCCGCACGTCATGGTCGACGACGACCACGGAATTGCCGTCGGCCACCAGGTCGCGCATCACGCCGAGCAGGCCGTCCACGTTCGCCGGATGCAGGCCGATCGACGGCTCGTCAAGCACATACAGCACGCCGGTCGTGCGATTGCGTACAGCGCGGGCGAGCTGCACGCGCTGGCGCTCGCCGGTCGAGAGCGTGGATCCGGCGCGGTCGAGCGACAGGTAGCCGAGGCCGAGTTCCAGCAGTCGTTTCGCCACATCGAGGAACGATTCGCCGATGTTCGTGGCCATCCGCCGCATGTCGTCGGGCATGGTCGCAGGCACGGAACGCACCCATGCGACGGCGTCGTCCAACGTCATGGCCGTGGCCTGCGCAAGGTTCACGTCGCCGATGCGCGGCGCACGCGCGGCGGCCGACAGCCTGGTGCCGCCGCAATCGGTGCACGGCTTCTCCACGAGGAACCGCGCCACACGCTTCAGGCCCTTCTCGTCCTTGGTCTTGGCAAGCGCGTTCTCCACGGTATACACGGCGTTGTAGTACGTGAAGTCGAGTTCGGCGAAGTCGTCGCCCTTCTTCGGCTTGTAGAGGATGTGTTTTTTGACGGCCGGCCCGTTGAACACGATGTCGCGTTCCTTGGGCGTCAGGTCGCGAAACGGCACGTCGGTGCGCACGCCCATCGCGCCGCACACCTGCTTCATGAGGTCCCACATGAGCGAGCCCCATGGCAGCACGGCGCCGTCGTCGATGGATTTCGTCTCGTCGGGCACGAGCGCCGCACGGTCGACCTCGCGCATGATGCCGGTGCCGGAGCAGGTGGGGCATGCGCCGGCCGAGTTGAAGGCGAGGCTTTCGGCGCCGGGCCCGTGGAATTCCCTGCCGCAGCCGGTGCAGACGATGGGCAGTTCGGCAGCCACGTTGAGGCTCGGCCGGTTGCGCGTGCCGCAGTATGGGCACACGTGAGAGCCGACGCGGGAGAACAGCAGGCGCAGACTGTTGAGCAGTTCGGTCATGGTGCCGAACGTGGAGCGCACGCCGGGCACGCCCGGCCGCTGGTGCAGGGCGAGGGCGGCGGGCACGTGCAGCACCTCGTCCACCTGCGCGCGGCTCGCCTGCGTGAGCCGGCGCCTCGTGTACGTGGAGAGCGCCTCCAGATACCGTCGCGAACCTTCCGCGTAGAGCACGCCCAACGCGAGCGACGATTTGCCCGATCCGGAGACGCCGGCCACGCCCACGAGTTCGTTCAGTGGGATGTCGATGTCGATGTTTTTGAGATTGTGCACGCGCGCGCCACGCACTTCGATGGCGCTGGGCCACGGCGACCGCCGCATGGCGCGCCGCCCGTCCCCGTTTCCGCCTTCGTTCATGCCTTCCATTGTAGGAACGGTCCGGTGCCGACGACGTCAGGCGGTGGCCGCGTAGGCCTCGACCGTGGCGTATCGCGGCAGCCCGTAGATGGTGATGGAGAACGGTTTCGACTTGCCTTTGGCGGGTTTGTCGACGTAGTCGTGCTCGCCGTAGACGATGCGTCCCTGGGCATCGCGCAGGATGACGGTCACGTTGACGCCGTTGTCGCCGTAGATGCCTTCGCCGTTGTCGTCGTCTCGCGTGGTGGTGACCTCGCCGCCGAACGTGACGCCGCCGTCGCCGGATCTGGTTTCGTTCACGCCGGAGACGGCGAACGTTTCGACGCCGCCGGTGTCGATGACGTTCATGGATTCGATGCCGTTGAGCGAGAATTCCACGGTTTCCGGCGCAACGCCGTCGCCGCCTTGGCCGCCGTAATGCAATGTTTCGCCGGGGTAGATGAGCGGCAGCGTCTGCGTGTCGGAGAATACGACCTTGCCGTCCGCCGATCTGCCGGTGATGACGAGTTCGGGGAAGACGATGGTCCGTGTCTTGTCGGCGTTCCGTATGGCGACGGCGTAGTGTACGAATCCGTTGGAGGACGACCATCCGTGTTCGGTGATGGCGAGCGGATTGTCGACGGCGTCGGACCGATCGCCGCTGGTCGGGCTAGAGGATGTCGTGGACGCGGTCGGCCGAAGGCCGGACGTCCCGCCGCCGGAGCTTCCAGGGCCAGCGGACTCGCCCATGCCATCCATACGACCATGCAGCAGCGCGACGCCACCGATGACGACGACCAACGCGACGACCACGGCCGACACGATCGCCGCCACGAGAACGCCAAGGCGACCCCGGCCTCGGCCCCGATTCCGCGCACCCACGACGCCGTCTCCGCCAGATGCGGCCCTTCCCCCATCGGCCACGACGCCATCGCCGGCCACGTCCGTCTCCCCGGCCGCATCATCCCCGGGCAGCCCGTATTCCAGCGCGTGCCGGAATTCCGCCGCCCTGCCGAATCTCGCGCTCGGCTCGAACGCGCACGCCCTGTCGACGACCGCCCGCAGTTCCGCCGGGACCACGGTCTCGTCGGCGAGCGCGGCATCGTATTGCTTGTCGGCCGGATATACGCCGGTGAGCATGTATCCCAGCAGTCGTCCGATGGCGTAGACGTCGGAGCGGGCGTCCACCGCGGCGAACCCGTACTGTTCGGGTGCGGCGAATCCCCAAGTGCCCAGGGCCGTGGTGTTCCGGTCGGTTTTGGCCGGCCCGTCGGTTTCCCGGGCGATGCCGAAGTCGATGAGATGCGCGCCGTCGTCCGCCATGATGATGTTGCCGGGGGTGATGTCACGGTGGACGATGCCGTGGCCGTGCAGTTCCTGCGCCGCCTCGCAGACCTGCATGGCGATCCGTGTGGCGTCCGATGCGGGGAGCCGCCCTTGCGAAGCGATGATCTGGTCGAGCGGCCACCCGTCCACGAAATCGTAGACGACCACGAAGCAGTCGGGCAGCTCGTACATGGCTTCGATGCGTGGCAGCCTCGGCGACCGGCATTCGGCGATCGCCGACCAGAGCCGGCGACGGGCCAAATCCAGCGGTATCTTCTTGCGGACGAATGGTCCGGTGCCGTCGATGCTGACGAGTTCGGTGACGCCGTAGGCGCCGCGTGCAAGCACCCGTTCGACGTGGTAGGCGTCGTCGAGGTTCATGGCGTGCAGAACCTGTTTGTCATCCATGTCATTCCTCCGTCATCGTCCCCTAGTCCGTCATCGTTCCGCGATCATCATCCGTGTCCATCGTCCCGTGCCCCCCCTCGTTTCATGCTCATCGTTTCGTGCCCATCGTTCCGTGGCCCCAATCGTCTACGAGCCCGTCAGTCGGCCGACACCAGTGTGGGCTCGCCCAGTCGGTAGAGTTCGTCGTCGGTGGCCGCGCGGTCGAATCCGTGGGTCAGGCACCAGATGATGATGGCGTCGCGTCGTTGTTTGCACCAGAGTTCGCTGGCGCCGGCGAGCCGCAGCAGTCGTTGGGTCTCACGTAATCCACAGCCGAGTCCGAAGGCGAGTTTGATGGCGTTGTCGCGGCCGGGTCGGGTCTTCCCGGAGAAGATGTCGTATACGACGGTGGGATGGATGCCCGATCTGCGGGCCACGACCGATCGTTTGACGCCGCTGTCGTCAAGCAGCTGCCGCAGGTAGTCGACGAGCCGTCTGTCGGTGACGTTCTCCTCGTCGAGATAGGTTTCGACGTTGCCGCTGTTCAGCAGGTGGTCCAGCAGTTCCTCGGTCAGGTGTTCCATGCCGTCGTCGTTCATGCCCATGTCCTCCTTTATACCGTTCCGTCGCCGCATGACGAAATCCCGGAAAATTCAGTCGCCGGCTGATGCCGACCACCGCCGCCATGACGATGATGGTCGTATATCCACATCACCAACAATGTCAGATATTTAACATAATGCTAATTTGATTACATTTTCACATTGGATTAGATTATGTTGTTATATTTCGCGACAATATCGACGTCAAGAAGGGCTGGACGCATGAGCGAACGTTTGAGGATTGCCATCGCAGTCGGTTCGGCGGTCGCCATCACCGGCTTCGCCGTCTCGTTGGCCGTCACGCCGCTATTGCAGAGACTATGCGAGTCTTCGCGCGACATCGGCCGGCGGTCGGAATCGACCGTCCCTCAAGCCGACGTTCCCCAAGCCGGCTGACGACAAGGCGGATGCGGACCGCGACTACCGTCCGGACTTGCCGTCGGGGAACAGCAGGAACGCGAGGGCGCCGGCGGCGGCGCCACTGGCAAGCGCCCCGGTGGCGGCGGTGAGGATTCGCATGGCCGCGCCGGTCATCTGGCGGTTCGTGGCCGTGGACTTCCGCCCCCGTTTCGTATCGTCGTCGGCCGCTCTATCGCCTTCAGGCGACCTGTCGGCATCGACCGGCCTCTCCGAGGCCCCGCCTTCCGCGGCGTCACCACCTGACGCGGCATCGCCGACGGCAGCGTCGTTCTGCATGGGGTCGTCGACCAGCGTTTTGATGACGCGCGCCAGGTCACGGTTCTCACGTTCGGCGATCTCGGCGTTGAATACGGTGCGCAGCGCGAGATACTGCAGTTTGGTCATGGGGCTTTTGCCGGTCTCGAGGTTGGAGACGGTCTGGCGGGCCACGCCCAGTTCGTCGGCGAGCTGCTGCGTGGTCCATCCTGCGACCTTGCGCACGATGGACAGGTTCTCCTGGAACTTGTCTATCCACCGTCGTTCGATTTCGGGCACGGCCATGACGTCTCCTTTCGCGCTGTCACCATCATACGCAACAGGCCGAAACCCCCGGCATCGACGACTTATGGTGCCTTTTGGTCGTTTTTGGCGGGAAAAACGGCGGAAAGGCACCATGAATCGCGGGATTCGACCAACCGTCAGAAGCGGATGAGCGACTTGATGGCCTTGCGCTGGTCCATGGCCTCGTACGCCTGCTGGATGTGGTCGAGGTCGAATTCGGCGGTGAACACGCGGCCGGGGTTGATCTCGTGCTTGAGGACGGCGTCGAGCAGACCGGAGTCGAGGTCGTAGTGGCGCACGGGTGCCGGGCCGCCCTTGATGCCGACGTTGGCGTAGAACGTGCCTTCGGCGCTGATCTCCACGTCATGCGGAAGCCCGACGCGGCCGATGACGCCGCCGCGGCGGATGAGTCCGATGGCGGTGTCGAACGACTGCTTGGAGCCGACGCATTCAAGCACGGCGTCGGCGCCATAGCCGCCGGTCATCTCCAGCACCTTGTCGATGGCGGCCTGGTCGCGTTCGGGCACGACGTCGGTGGCGCCGAACTCGCGGGCCACGGCGGCGCGGTCCTCATGCCGGCTCATGGCGATGATGCGCGAGGCACCGAGCATGTGGGCCGAGAGCACGCCGCACAGACCGACCGCGCCGTCGCCCATGACCACGGCCGTGTCGCCGGCCTTGACCTCGGCGGAAACGGCGGCGTGGTAGCCGGTGGACATCACGTCGGCGATGGTGAGCAGCGAGGCGAGTACGGCGTCGTCATAGTCCTCGGGCGAGCCGGGCACCTTCACCACGGTGCCGTCGGCCTCGGGCACGCGCACGTATTCGGCCTGGCTGGCGCCGAAGTAACCGCCGTGGGGGCAGACCGACTCGAAGCCGGCCTTGCATACCGGGCACTTGCCGCAGCTGTACGGGAACGGCAGCACCACGAAGTCGCCGGGTTTCACGGACGTGACGGCATCGCCGACCTCCTCGACCACGCCGATGGACTCGTGGCCGATCTGACCGTCGGTCGGATGCGGCGAAAGCCCGCGGAAATACCACAGGTCGGAGCCGCAGACGCAGGCGCGGACCACGCGCACCACGGCGTCATCGTCGGCCTCAAGACGCGCCTTGGGCACCTCGCGCACGGCCATCTTTCCGGGGCCTTCGAAAATCGCGGCCTTCATCGTTTCGGTCATGATGCTCTCCTTCACTATCGGCGGATACGAGTCACGTCAACGGTTCCATGCATACGAAACCGCAGCCGTCGTAACCGTCTTCCACTGTAGGAATGAACAACGGGAAGAACAAATACGTCAGAGCAAGGGATTGCCATACGTTTCAGGCATGGCGCGACGCGGCGGGACACGACATCGCGAGGCACGCGCGCAACTCGATATCACGCGGCGCAGCTCGACATCACGCAATCAGTCGCCGAACGACGGGTTGACGATCTGCATGGCCACGCCGTCGTGCATGACGGAGAATCCGTGCGCCTGATAGAACGTGGCGTTCTTGCTCTCCTCGGGCATGACCTCAAGGTACAGATAGTCGGCGTACTTGCGTTTGACCATCTCGACCATATGACCGGCGATGCCGCGGCCCTGGTATTCGGGGTCGACGAGGACGTAATGCATGTAGGCGACCATCGACGTGTCGTCAATCACGCGGACGAGGCCGACCAGCCGGTCGCCGTCCCATGCGGAGACGACGGTGGACGATCCCATCAGCGCCTTGTGCAGCCGTTCGGGATATCGTCCGGAGACCCAGCCGACCGAGAGGAACAGCCGTTGCGTCTGTTCCGCGGTGAATCGCTTCTCTTCGGTGTATTCGATGGCCATGGATATTCCCTTCATGAGACGGTTCGTACGGTTCGCCCCATGATACCGGCACGACGGGGGCCATGCCGGACGATGGTCGCGTTCGTGCGCAAGCCGGGATGATGTCGGCGACACGACGACCCCGGCGACGATTTGATACGACACGACGACCCCATGACGACACGAATACCCCACGATATGTACGTTCGTACACATCGTGGGGTATAGTCGATTACGACGACGAATAGGGGTCGTCGTCCCGTGAATCGCGCGGCGGACGTTATTCCTTTTCTCCCCGCCGCGCGATTCTATTCCAACGGTCAGCCGACGTGACGCTCGAAGCGGTGGAAGCCGGTGATGCGGTCGATCTCGGCCATGGCGTCGGCCGGGATCTCGAAGCCGGAGGCCTTGAGGTTGTTCTCCAGCTGGCTGGGCTTGCTGGCGCCGGCGATCACGCAGCTGATCTCGGGATGCTGCAGGATCCACGCCATCGAGAGGATCGGCAGGTTGGTGCCGAGCTCATCGGCCACGCCGCGCAGCTGCTCGACCTTGTCGAGGTTCTCGTCGGTGAGCAGGTCGTTGATCTGGTGGTCGGCCTGCCAGGTGGCGCGGGAGCCGGCGGGCAGCGGCTGGCCCTTGCGGTACTTGCCGGTGAGCAGCCCCTGGGCGAGCGGCGAGAACGTGGTGATGCCGATGCCGTGACGGCGGCAGGTGCCCATGATCTCATGCTCGATGTAGCGGTCCTGCAGGTTGTACTGCGGCTGCACCACGGTGATCGGGTAGAGGTTGTAGCGGTCGATGATGCGCTGGGCCTCCTCGAGACGGGCGCCGCCCCACTCCTCGGAGACGCCGTAGTAGAGCACCTTGCCCTGGGCGACGAGGTCGCTCATGGCGCGCAGCGTCTCGGTCAGGTCGGTGGTCTCGTCGAAGCGGTGGCAGAAGTACATGTCGAGGTAGTCGGTCTGCATGTTCTTCAGCGTCTGGTCGATGCTTTCGAAGATGTGCTTGCGGCTCAGGCCACGGTCGTTGACGCCGTCGCCGGTCGGGAAGTACACCTTGCTGGAGAGCACGAGCTCCTTGCGCGGATAGTCCTTGAAGACTTCGCCGAAGAAGCGTTCGGCGGCGCCGGCCGAGTAGGCGTCAGCGCAGTCGAAGAAGTTGACGCCGGAGTCGAACGCCAGTTTGATGGTCTGGCGGGCGATGTCCTCCTGGGCCGAGCCCTTGAGGTCGGTCACCCAGCTGCCGAGGGCAATCTCGCTGATCTTGAGTCCGGACTTGCCTACGCTGCGGTATTTCATCGGTCTGCTCCTTGGTTCGTTCCCGTCGCCGCCGGCCGGACCCGGTTCGGTCCGGCATGGTCTGCGGCGACACACTGCCGCGAACACTGTTGTTCGCGGTTGTTCGCGTTCACATCCATGTTCAATATAACCGGTTCAAGTGCGGTTGAACGCAAGTCGCGACACTCCGGAGCACGGCCCTCAGGTTTTCGTTGTCCCCGCGGCCCGTACCATGCGTAGCCAGCCCACATACGACGATAGTCAGCCAGCCTTCGACCGCAGTCGGCCGATGCTCGTCAGCATGGAAAGCCGAACCGTCGCCGTCGTCAGGCACGGAACGCCGACCAGCGGCCGTCACGATGCCGCACGGCGATGGGGAATCCGAACATCTCGCTGAGATGCTCCGCGGTGAAGCCGTCCTCCAGCCCGCCGGTGTAGGTGACGGTGCCGGGCATGGGATTGCCCAGGTCGGGTGCGTAGATGTTCGGATGGGCGGCGAGATATTCGCGGTACCGTTCTTCGGGCATGTGCCCCATGAGCGCAAGATGGTCGAATCCGGCGGGAATCTCCTCAAGCTGGTGGGTGACGAGGATGACGGTCTGGCCGTCGCCCGCGGCCGCCGTCGCATCGCCCTCCCCCAGCCTGCCCAGTTCGCGCACGACGAGCTCGCGCCCGCCGAGGTCCATGCCGGTGGTCGGCTCGTCGAAGATCATGAGGTCGGCGTCCGACATGAGGTTGCGGCAGATCAGCACGCGCGTGCGCTCGCCTTCGGATAGGCCGGCCATGCGTTTGCCGGCGAGGTATTCGATGCCGAACCGTTCCATCAACGCATACGCGCGCTCGTATTCGGCGCCGTCGCGGCGGCGGTTCCCACGCCGGGCCGAAAGCTCGACCACGTCGGCCGAGTCGCCCTGGTCCTCGGGCACGGCACGGATCGGCGCCGCGTCGACGATGACGTCCAGCGGGTCGGCGGGCGGCGCGACCTCACGCCCCACGGCGGATGAGGCGAGCGCGATGCGATGCCCGGACGAGAACTTGTCGATGCCGCCGGGCTTGTGGCCGAGCAGCGAGAGCCGGCCGACGTTGGGGAACTGGCGTAGGCTCATCATGGCGATCAGCGTGGATTTGCCGATGCCGTTCGGCCCGAACAGAATCCACTTCTCCCCACGACGGATATGGAGGTTCACATCGGCGAGAATCAGCCGGCGGTCGCGCCAGAATCCCACGGAGTCGGCGTATACGGCGAAGTCGGCGGTCGGCATGGCGGTGGGGTCATTGCGGTCGGCGGCATTGACGGCGGCCCTGGCGTTACGGGAGGCTGCGGTATCGGTCATGCGTCCGAACTTACACCCAATCACGGGCCGAAAACCCCGAAATCCGCTATTCATGGTGCCAAACGGTCGTTTTTGCGGCGAAAAACGACCGAAAGGCACCGTCAATCGCCGATTTCGGGAGTTTCGACGCCGCGTTCGATCGCCCCGACGAAACGGACGCGCCGGTTGAAGAAGTTGACGATCTGGCCGGTGATGACCGCCGCTATGACCGTGCCGACGCCCACGCCGTTGAGCCGGCCGAAGAAGACGAACGACATCACCGACGACAACACGATCAACGACACGTCGAAACAGACCTTGACGGTGCCGAACCGTATCTTCGTCACGATGGCGATGGCGCGCACGATGCCCTCCCCCGGCACGGTGATCAGTCCCGGCGAGACCTCCATGCAGATGCCGAACGCCAGGATCGTGCAACCGAGCAGCAGTCCCAGGCCACGCAGCCACCACGTCTCGGGATTGAAGAACCATAACGCCGCCATGCTTATGTCAAGCAACGCGCTGAAGACCACGTTGACCACGATCTGCAGCAGCTGCACGGCATGGAAGTCGCGACGCAGCAGGACGGCCTGCACGAGGATGAACACGGCGTTCAGCACGAACGTGGTCATGCCGAAGCTCACGGCCGGCCAGTGCAGCGTGATCACCCACGGCACGCTGGAAATCGGCGAGGTACCGAGATTGCTTTTCGTAATCAATGCGATGCCGACCGAATTGACGGCCACGCCGCCGCAGAAGCACAGCATCCGTTTGACGATATGCGGCATTCCCGTTCGTTTCGACTTCATTAGCCACTTCCTCTCTTCGCTCTCTTCTTCTCAACGACGACGGCATCGACCGACTTCACCGGAATCCGGACTTTCCCCGCGCAAATCGTCGGAAAACACGGGCAAAACCGATGATTTGGTGGCGTAAAACCCCGCGGAGGCCGCAAGCCGCAAAACCGGACGGGGCATCACACCTCCACGGCCCGCGGTTCCGGTTCGGCCGGCCGCCGCACGGACCAGCGGAACATGAGTGCGGCGAGCACGATGCCGAGGACCGCCATACCACCGAACACCCACATGCTGTGCGAGAACGCCAGCAGGTACGATTCGGCCGCACCGGCCCCGCCACGCACCGCAGCGGCCGAGAATTCGGACAGCAGCGTGCTGGCGACGGCGGTGCCGATGGCGCCGGCGAGCTGCTGCACGGTGTTCATCACCGCGGAGCCGTCGGCGTTGAGCCGTGCGGGCAGCTGGTTCAGCGCGTGCGTCTGGTCGGGCACGAGCACGAATCCGGAGAACGCCATGAACAGCGCATACGCGACGGCCACCGCCCATACACTGTCGGATGCGAGCAGCAGCACCGCATCCATGACCGTGACGCCGACGAACCCGAACATGATGAACCTCGGCGGGAAATGCTGCTTCAGCGCGCTGCCGATGAGCGGCGCGCACACGGCGCCGACCACGGCCCCCGGCAGCAGGATCAGCGCGGCCACAAGGCTGCCGAAGCCGAAGCCGCGCTGCAGCAGGATCGGCAGCTGGAAGTTCAGTCCCAGCACGCCACCGGAGCTCATCACCAGGATCAGCATGCCCAGCGAGAACCCGGCATGGCCGAAGACACGCACCTCCACCAGCGGCCGATCCATACGCAATTGCACGGCGACGAACACGGCCAGCACAATGACGCTCAGCGCCAGCACCGTCCAGAACCGCCAGTCGCCGTTCCATGCGGCGAAGAAGCTCACCGCCACGATGAGACCGGCAAGCCCCACGGCCACCAATGCCAGCGACGGCACGCTGATCGTGGCCCTCTCCGCGTCGCCTTCATGCCGGATCTCGGGGATCGTGACCGCGCCCAGCACGAACGACAATACGAGGAACGGCAGCATCGTGTAGAAGATCCAATGCCAGTTGAGCCATTCCATCACCACGCCGCCGAACACCGGTCCGACGGCCGGGGCGGCGCAGGTGACGAGGCTGACGATGCCGAGCATCATGCCGCGCTGTTCGAGCGGCGCCTTCTCCAGGATGATGTTGGTGATGAGCGGCAGCGAGATACCGGTGCCGAGCGCCATGACGAGACGCGCGGCCAGCAGCATCGGAAAGCTTACGGCGAGCGCGCCGAGCACGGTGCCGATGGTGAAGATGGCCACCGCGGCGACGAACAGTGTCTTGGTGGCGAATCGGCGCACCATGAACGGCGAGCTGGGGATGGCCACCGAGAGCAGCAGCAGATAGCCGGTCGTGAGCCATTGCACTACGGAGGCGCCGATGGAGAACTCGCCCATCAGCGTGGAGTAGGCGATGTTGAGCGATGTCTCCGAGAGGATGCCGAGGAACGTCAGGATCGCCAGCGATACGACGGCGATTACGAGCCGTGGTTCGACGCGGGCCTTGCCGCCGTTGGGCAGTCGCGTGGTTGATGTGGTCGCGGTCATCGTTCGTCCTCCTGCATGAGTCGCAGTGTTTCGGATATCGTCGCCACGGTCGTCTCGCATTGGTCGACGGTCAGGCCGCCGAGGAGCCGGGCAAGCCGGGCGTGGTATTCCTCCACGTAGGTTCGCCGTATGTTCAGCCCGCGGGTGGTGAGCGTCAGCGTCACCGCCCGCCGGTCGGCGTCGTCGGCGTGTTTCTCGACCAGTCCGAGCGCGGTCATGTCGTTCACGAGTTTGGTCACGCTTGGCGTGGTCACGCCGAGGAACGCGCTGACGTCGCCCACGCGTGCGACGCCGACGGTCTGACCGTTCGGCTCGTTGAGATGCCATATCGCGTCGATCACATGCACATACCGTGGTTTCATGCCCTTGGGCAGCGCCGGCATGAGTTCGGTGATGCGCTTGGCCTTCCAGCACACGTCGAGCAGACGTCGGACCTCGTCCACCGGCAGCACGCCGGCCGCGCCGGCCTTGTCGTCCGTGTCGTTCTTGTCGTCGTTTTCGATGCTCATCATCACCCCGTATTTACTTACCAATAGTAATGACTATTGGTAAGTAAATAAACGACATCGACAAATCGGCAACGCCAAATCAGCAGCAATGACAAATCAGCATCGACGGACCGCGACGACGTCTCGCATCAGCGATGCCGGCCCGTATCACGGCCGGCGAGCACGGCGACGACGCATTGCGCGGCGGCAAGCGCGGTGAACAAGACGAGCGGAGCCGTCCATCCGCCGGAGAGTTCGGCGAGCGTGCCGAAGGCGAGCGGACCGACCGACGCCAGCAGATAGCCTATCGACTGCGCCATGCCGGACAACGCGACCGTTTCGTCGGCAGTGCGGCCGCGCAGGGAGATCAACGTAAGCGCCACGACCAACGCCGCGCCCTGCCCCATACCGCCGATGACGCTCCACAGCAGCGACAGCCCGGGGGCCAGCATCCATCCGAGTCCGGCGACGACCATGGGCACGCTGGCGGTCACGGCCGCGCAAATCTGATTGCCATGCACCCACATGAGCGCGGGAATCATCAGTCCGGAAAGAATGCCCAACGACTGGAAGACGAAAAGGTGCACGCCGGCGGCGGCACCGCTGAATCCGACGGCGGTGACGACGGACGGCAGCCAGTTCGACATCGTGTAGAACGCCGCCGACTGCAGGCCCATGAACAGGGTGACGTACCAGGTCATCGGTCGGCGACACAGCGGCACGGCGTCGACGGCGGGAATGGGCGCGACGATGGTTTCAGCGGTGTCGGACCCAACGGCGACGGGACCAACGGCATTGGCCCCAACGTCCATGGGCTCAGCGGACGAATCGACGGGTACGGGGCCATCTGCGGATTCATGCGTTCCATCCGACGACGCCGACGCCGTTCCCCGCATCACGCGAATCGACCACAGCGCGGCCACGACCAACGGCGGCACCGCCCATACGGCGAGCGCCGGCCGCCATCCGCCGAGCATGGCGGCCAACGGCGCGGCGGTCAGGCCGGCGACGGCCGAGCCGGTCGTAATGCAGGCCGAATACACGCCGGTGGCCATGGAGACGTGGCCGGCGTAGTCACGCTTGGCGATCACCGGCACGAGCACGTTGCCGGCGGCGATGCCGGCGCCCACGGCCACCGTGCCCAGCCAGACGCCGGCCGGCCCGCCGAACGAACGGGCGGCATCGCCGACGGCCAGCACCAGCAGTGCGGCGAGAATGGTACGGTCGGCACCGAGCCGCGCCGTGACGAACCGGACCAGCGGACTGACGGCCGCGAACGCCCACAACGGCATGGCGCCGAGCACGCCGAGCACGCTTTCGCTCCAGCCGAGGTCCTCGCCGATGCCGGTCAGCACCGGACCGACCGCCGCGATGGCCGGTCGCAGGTTCAACGCCACCAGGAAGATCAGCGCGGCCAGCAGCGCCGGCGTCGCCACGCGTCCATCGCCGGCATCGGTCTGTGGTCTGCGTTCCATGGGTTCCTCCTCGCTCTCCCGTACGAGGTTCATGTCTATCACACGGTCTGCTCCCCTGCGGCCCAGGCAGGTTTTTCATGCATGAGACCGGCAAAGCGTCGTCACGGCAACCGATGCGGCAACAATGGCTGAACAACGGAGAAACCGGACTTCCCATCGATTCCGTCGTCCATAGACTGGGCGGTATGGGCGGGATGACTGACGATGTGGAACACGACGAACAACGAACCGACGAAACGCATGCCGAAAACGGGGAACGCCCGTTGCGCGTGCTCGTGGTCAGCGAATCGTCGTTGGAGCAGACCAACGGCGTCAGCAACAGCGTGAAGCATATGCTCCGGCGGTTCCGGCAGCGGGACTTCGACGCGCACGTGATCTCCCCGCAGCCGCCGGCGGAGAGCGGCGCGTTCGAGGGATACCCCATCGACACGGTCACGTCATGGCCCGTGCAGAACTTCAACGTCGCCATCCCCATGAAAACCACCGTCATCGCCATGATCGAGGCGGGCCCGCGGCCGGACGTCATCCACATCGCCGCGCCGATATCCCGGCTCGGCCACGCCGCGCTGATCGCCGGCGACGAGATGGGCGTGCCCACGGTGGCCGTCTACCAGACCGACGTGGCGCAATACGCGCGGCGGTTCGCCCGGCAGACCATCGACGGCATCGCCGGAACCGTGGCCCCCAAACACACCGGCTGGCTGCGCAAGGTCAGCAAATCCGCCGGGGACGCGGCCGAACAGATCCTCGCCGACCGCATGGCGAAACTGCACAACAAGGCCACCATCACGCTCGCGCCGACGGAACAGGCCCGCCAGCGGCTGGAATCGTTCGGCGTCGACCCCGCGCTCATCCGGCAGTTGGGCCGCGGCGTCGACTCGCAACTGTTCAACCCCGACCGCCGCGAATCGGAACGCGTGCGCCAACTGCACGACCGGTGGAGCCGGCACGGCAAGATGCCGGTCGTCGGATACGTCGGACGGCTCGCGCCGGAGAAGCAGGTCGACCGTCTCTCCTGCCTGATGGGCCTCGGCATCCAACTGGTGATCGTCGGCGACGGGCCGTGCGGCGAAAACCTGCGCAAGCTCATGCCCTACGCCGTGTTCACCGGCATGCTGCACGGCGACGAACTGGCCGACGCCTACGCCGCATTGGACGTGTTCGTGCACACCGGCAACCAGGAGACGTTCGGGCAGACGATCCAAGAGGCCATGGCAAGCCGCCTGCCGGTGATCGCGCCAGCCAGCGGAGGCCCGCTCGACCTCGTCGACTCCGGACGGACCGGACTGCTGTTCTCGCCGCAAAACGACAAGGCGCTGCGCGCCTGCGTGCAACGCGTGATAACGGAGGACGGATTCCGGCGCACGATCGCCGCCAACGGCTTCGAGGCCATCCAGGGGCGGACGTGGCCCAACGTGGTCGACAGGCTCATCGACTACTACCGTCTCGCCATGGAGATCCGGCTTGCGCACGACGGCGCGGCGGAATAACGAAAATCCATGATTCATGGTGCTTTTCGGTCGTTTTCTCGGCGAAAAACGACCTTTTGGCACCATGAATCGTCGATAACGGGGGTTTCGGCCCGTCGTACGCTGGTATACGCCGTCTTGCGATGCCGTGCGCTGACGTACGCTGCGCTCGCCGACGTGCGCCGTTGCACATGGCTGTAGATGGCCTGTAGAATAATGGTTTTGGTACTTTTGCGCGGCCTGCGTCGACGACCCACGGCATCGGGACGCGCCAATATCGGGAAATCAACGAATACAACCAACGATAGGTAAGGACATCACTTGGCTGAATTCATTTATCAGATGATCAAGGCGCGCAAGGCGTTCGGCGACCGCGTGATCCTCGACGACGTGACGCTGAGCTTCCTGCCCGGCGCGAAGATCGGCGTGGTCGGCCCCAACGGCATGGGCAAGTCCACGCTGCTGAAGATCATGGCCGGCCTCGACACCGTGAGCAACGGCGAAGCCACCCTGACCCCCGGCTACACGGTCGGCATCCTGCAGCAGGAGCCGCCGCTGGACGACACCAAGACCGTCGGCGAGAACATCAAGATGGCGTTCGGCCCCATCGCCGAGAAGGTGGCCCGCTTCAACCAGATCGGCGAGGAGATGGCCAACCCCGACGCCGACTTCGACGCGCTCATGGAAGAGATGGGCAAGCTCCAGACCGAAATCGACGCCGCCAACGGCTGGGACCTCGACTCGCAGCTCGAACAGGCCATGGACGCGCTGCAGTGCCCCGACCCCGACACCCCGGTGAGCGTGTGCTCCGGTGGCGAGCGCCGCCGCGTGGCCCTGTGCAAGCTGCTGCTCGAGGCCCCCGACCTGCTGCTGCTCGACGAGCCCACCAACCACCTGGACGCCGAGTCCATCCTGTGGCTAGAGCAGTTCCTGCACAAGTACGAGGGCGCGGTCATCGCCGTCACCCACGACCGTTACTTCATGGACAACGTGGCCGAATGGATCTGCGAGGTCGACCGCGGCCACCTGTACCCGTACAAGGGCAACTACTCCACGTACCTGGAGACCAAGGCCAAGCGTATGGAGATTCAGGGCGCCAAGGACGCCAAGCTCGCCAAGCGCCTGAAGAACGAGCTCGAATGGGTGCGCTCCTCGCCGAAGGCCCGTCAGGCCAAGAACAAGGCCCGTCTGGAACGCTACGACCAGATGGAGCAGGAGGCACGCAACTCCAAGAAGCTCGACTTCTCCGAAATTCAGATTCCGCCGGGGCCGCGTCTGGGCTCCACGGTGCTCGAGGCCAAGCACATCCACAAGGCGTTCGGCGACCGCGTGCTCATCGACGACCTCTCCTTCACGCTGCCGCGCAACGGCATCGTCGGCGTCATCGGCCCGAACGGCGTGGGCAAGTCCACGCTGTTCAAGACCATCGTCGGCCTTGAGCCGCTCACCTCCGGCGAACTGAAGATCGGCGAGACCGTGAAGATCAGCTACGTCGACCAGAACCGCGCCGGCCTCGACCCGAACAAGAACCTGTGGGAGGCGGTGTCCGGCGGTCTCGACTTCATCGAGGTCGGCGGCGTCGAGGTGCCGACCCGCGCCTACGTGGCCAGTTTCGGCTTCAAGGGCTCCGACCAGCAGAAGCTCACGGGCGTGCTCTCCGGCGGCGAGCGCAACCGTCTGAATCTGGCGCTCACCCTCAAGCAGGGCGGCAACCTGCTGCTGCTCGACGAGCCCACCAACGACCTCGACGTCGAAACGCTCGAATCGCTGGAGAACGCGCTGCTCGAGTTCCCCGGCTGCGCCGTGGTCATCTCCCACGACCGCTGGTTCCTCGACCGCGTCGCCACGCACATCCTCGCGTGGGAAGGCAACGACGAGAACCCTGCCCACTGGTACTGGTTCGAAGGCAACTTCCAGGCCTATGAGGAGAACAAGGTCAAGCGTCTCGGCGAGGATGCGGCCCGCCCGCACCGCCTGCACCGCAAGCTGACCCGCGCGTAGGATGGTATCGCGGCACATGCCGCAGGTCTTCCACGACCGTTTCAGGCCGGCCTCCGATATGGGGGCCGGCCTTTTGCATATCTGTACGGCAGAGACGACGACAAAGACGACGGAAACCTGTGCGACGGAACCCCGCACGAAAATCCTCCACGCAAGCCGTGCCCCATCCCGCGATGGACCGCTCCGCAAATCGGCGGATGTGCGACGTAATCCATCGTCGGCGAATCCGTCGCGATGGATTATGCTGCGAATCCGTCGAAACGTAACGCAATCCATCAGAATCCATGGATTTTCCATGGATTACTCCGCAAATCCGCGATTATGCAGCGCAGTCCATCACGACGTCGTCGAACGTATTCCAAAAACCGCATGATTCCAACGGTCCCGAAAACCACCCGGTCGAATCACGATGGACAGGACCGCAAAATCCGACGAAATGCACTCCAATCCATCACGAACCATCGTTTTTCGGTGTATCGGACCGCGAATCCGCGATTATGCACCACAATCCATGGAATCCGCGCGGGTCCTCGATATCAGTGTCGACCGGAATCCGTGCTCTTCCGGATCAGCAGACGGGAGGGAATCGTCCGCACCGTATGCCGGTGTTCATCGGCGTGGCGGATCTCATCGACGAGCAGCTCGACCGCGGCCCGACCCATTTCATATCCGTGCGGCTCGATGGTGGTCATCGGGATCGGCCCGCCCCAAGCCAGCGGATTGCCGTCGCAGCCCATCACCGCAATATCGTCCGGAACCGAATATCCACGGCTCAACACGCCGTCGATGCATCCGGCCGCCAACACGTCGGTCAGCGCGATGACGAAGTCCGGCCGCATGTCGTCGTCCCGTTCGGCCAGAAGAACCCCGGCCTCATATCCGGAACGGGGATTGCGCCAGTCGTCGACATTGATGATTTCAGCATGGTCGGCCACCGATCGGATGCCCCGCCAACGATCGTTCAGCGATTGGATGTCGTCGGACGCCGAGATCACGGCCACTCGTCGGCGACCGATGCGGGCAGCGTGTTCGGCCGCCACCACGCCGGCCTGCACATTGTCGGCGCACACCTGACACAGATCGCAGGAATCGCTGCGGTAATCCAACACCACCGTCGGGATGTCGTCGGGCCAGTCGGGGCGCCAGTCGGCGCCCGGCCTCGGCTCCACGATGATGCCCGACATCCTCGCCCCACGGAAATAGTCGACGTAATGGTTGGCGAGGATGTCGTCATTGTCGGCGCTGGTGATCATCAGATCGAACCCGGCCTCCCGCGCGGCATCGTAGACTCCTTGGGATACCTGCAGGGAGAAGGCGTGATCGAGACCGGTGAGCACCAGACCGAACACCGGGTTCCGTCCTCCGGCAAGCACGCTGGCATTGCGATTGGGCACAAACCCCAGCTCCTTGATGGCCCGGCTGATGATCTCCCGAGTCTCCGGACGCACCTTCTCCGGGTGATTCAGCATGTTCGACACGGTGCCCATGGCCACTCCCGCACGTTTTGCGACGTCACTGATGGTCACCCGAGCCATGTCGCCTCCCAAATCCGACCGAATTCCATTCGGCTAGAACTCTACACCATGGAGGGCAACGCGGAGGGGCGGCCAGCACCGTACGAAACCGACTTACGACGCCACGTCGAAGCCGAACCGCAGACGATACGATCCGCCCGCATATTCCCGACGCTCGTCGCCCACGCATACCACGGCTCGCCCACCGGCCGGAACCCGAAGATCCATGGCCATCACGCCGTCTTCCACCTTCCAGCGGACATCGATCATGCCAAGCGGACAACGGTGCGTCACGTGGGCCGAATCGATGCCGCCGCCGGGCCGCGGAGCGACCCGGAACGATAGCCATCCCGGTTCCAGCGGCGTGATTCCACCAATCGTCCGATGCATCCAGTCGGCGACCGAGCCAAGCGAATAGTGGTTGAACGACGTCATGACCCCCGGGTTCACCGACCCGTCCGGGCGCATGGAATCCCAACGCTCCCAGGTCGTCGTTCCGCCCATGCGCACCTGATACATCCACGAGGGGCATCGTTCGGCGAGGAACAGCCGGTAGGCCACATCGACATGCCCGGTGTCGCACAGCGCGTCGAGCAGGTATGGGGTTCCTGCGAATCCGGTGCCCACCGTGAAGCCGCCGCTCCTCACCAGTTCGGCAAGACGGTCGCCGGCCGCCTGCCGCCGTTCGTCATGCCCGTCGAGCAGATCGAAGGCGATCGCCAGCGTGTACGCGCACTGGGTGTCCGAGGTCATCCGGCCATCGGCGCGCACGAACCGTGAGAGGAAGCCCCGACGGATGTGCCCGGCCAACGTCCGGTAATCGTCCGCCGCGGTCGAATCGCCGAGCACGGACGCCATGTCGGCCAGCAGACGCACCGAACGCTGGAAGAACGCCGTGGCCACCAGTTCCTTGGCGGTCATCGCCCGGGCCGCATCATCCGGCGGCGCGGTCGGATCAAGCCAATCGCCGAGCTGGCCGTACATCAGGCTCGGCCGCCGGTCCCACACGCCGTCGTCGGCGAGGTAGCCGCGCACCTCCTCGACCCATCGCCGGGCCAGCGGGTACTGCTCCCGCAGCATCCGTTCGTCACCGCCGGCCATATACAGCGACCAGGGCACGATGACGACGCTGTCCCCCCAGATGGCGATCGCCTCGGGAACCCTCCACTCGGCCAAAGGAATGAACGGCACGTAATACGGCACCGTGCCCCAGCGTTCGGTCTCCACGGCCACATCGTCCATCCAGTCGGCGAGAATCGCATCCACGTCGTGCAGGAAGGCCGCGGTGGGCGCGAACAATGTGACATCCCCCGTCCATCCGAGTCGTTCGTCCCGCTGCGGGCAATCGGTGGGAATGGAGACGAAATTGGATCGCATCGACCATTCCACGTTGTCATGCAGACGGTTTGCCATGGCATTCGAGGTTTCCAACCATCCGGTCCGCTGCATCGACGTGCCGTAGGCCACCGCCAGCACGTCGTCCGGATCCAGATTCCCCGGCCATCCGTCGATGCGTGCATATCTGAATCCGTGGATCGTGAACCTCGGCTCCCACCATCCGTCATGCCCGTCGGCGACGTAGACGTCCGTCTGCATGCCACGGCGCAGCGGCCGCAAAGACAGTTCGCCGTTCGTCTCCAGCACTTCGGCATGATGGATGGTCACCTCGCTGCCCGCCGTCAGTCCGTGCATGCGCAGTCTTAATCGCTGGGTGCAGTTCTGACCGAAATCCAGCAGGAACGATCCCTCGCCGAGAGGTTTGACCGACTGCGGGCCGACCTGCCGTATGGCCTGCACCGGCTCCGCGCGGGGAGCCTCCAGCAGCATCGGATCGAACCGTACTTCGGTCACCGGCTCCCAGTCGGAGTCGTCGTACCCGGCTTTGGAGAATCCTTCGGCGGCCAGCCGCGCGTCGTACCGTTCGCCCTCACACAGACCGCTGTAGACGATCGGCCCGCGCTTCGCCTTCCACCGCCCGTCGTAGGCGTTGGAGACCAGCGTCCGCGTCGAGCCGTCGGCGAAGGTCATTTCAAGCTGCACGTAGGCGGCGAGACGATCGCCGTAGGTGTTCACGCTGCCGCCGCAGAATCCGATTCGCCCCCGGTACCAGCCGTCGGCCAGCCACAGACCGATGCCGTTGCCGCCGGAACGCATCAGCTCGGTGACGTCGTATGTCCGGTAGTGCACCCGGTGGTCGTAGACGGTCCATCCTGGGGTGAGGATGTCCTCCCCCACCTTGCGGCCGTTGATCTCGGCCTCCACCAGACCAAGCGCGGAAAGGTGGAGCCGCGCGGCAACCGGGCGGTCGGGAAGCGTGGTTTCGGTGCGCAACAGCGGGGCGTGGCGCCAATCGCTGGTCGGCTCGTACCATCCCGGCCCGATCATCGCGGCCTTGCGGTCGACCGGGGCGAGCATGCCCGGCTCCACGACGATCTCGTCGGACCATGGACGGTCCCGGCGAGCATCGCCGTCCGCGTCGCCGTCGTCGAGCGCCACCGAGATTCTGGCCTGCTCGCCGAAGCCCAGAGGACCGTCCGGCCAGTCCATCAGCACGTTGGCATCGGCTTTGACGTCGAAATCCCGTTCCCGCAGCGGCAGACCGGGACGACCTCGCCGTATGCGGACGGTCGCCCGGCGGCCGGCGACGGAGTCGACCGACGAATCATAGATCCATGAGATCCGCGGGGTCGCCGTGCCGATGCCCAATGCATCGCCGTGCCGATGTTCGACGCTCACCTCCGCGATATGACTATCCTGATGACCGGCACTGTGACCGGAACCGCGCCCGGCACCATGGCCGGCCTCGCGACGGTCGTTCCGGACTTCGATCGAGGGATCGACGTGACGGGTATCCAAAGACATCTGTTCTTTCCTTCCGCGACTTTCTCTGCATATGACCGATGAGGCCGGGCTCGGGAACGGTCCGGCCTCATCGACGGGCGTTGCCGGCTACCGCCCGGCCGTCACCGGGTCGCCGATGTTGCGGCGTTCGTGACGGAGGCGTTTCCGACGGCGGCATTCTCCACGGCGGCGGGGTTCAGCGCGGGGTCGGGGATACCGCGGCCCTTGATGAACCTCATGATGCCGAAGGCCGAGGCGTACGACAGGCACAGCGAGGCCACGAGGATCCACAGCAGCAGATTCGGGGAGACGGCCATCAGCGCCGGGGTGACGAATCCGAAGATCGCGGTGATGAAACGCACGATCGCGTAGGTGAATCCGGTGGCGGTGGCACGGGCGTTGACCGGGAACAGCTCCTGGCTCCAGACCTTGTAGAGCGGCTCGCCGTGCAACATGTTCGCGGTGCAGTAGACGAAGTAGCACACCGTGAAAATCATCCAGGTGCCGCCGGCGAAGGCGGAGACCGCCATGGCGGCGATGCACAGGATCAGACCGACGTGCATCATCGAATAGCGGTGACGGGTATCGGCGAGACGGATGTAGATGCCATACAGCACCAGGCATCCGAGAATATTCGCGAAGAATCCTGCGGCGGTGGCGAACGACTGGCTGCGGCCGCCGATGGTGACCAGATAGTAGTTGAGGAACGACCCCCAGGTGTTGGCGGGCAGGTTCCAGAACAGATAGAAGCCTGCGAGGCCGATGAGCGGGATCAGGTAGCGGGGGTTCTTCAGCAGCTGTCCCAGCGGATACGCCTGCTGGGCGTCGCTGGCGTGGGCGTCGACCTGCGTGTGGGCGAATTCCTCAGCGAGATCCTCCTCGATCTTCTTGAAGCTCGGGCTTGCCACACGTACGAGCCAGGTGACCAGAGCCACGACGGCGATCACCAGGAACATGATGCTCACGCCGGTCATGTCAAGGCCGGAGACGAGGAATCCGATGCCCTGCGAAATCACGATGGCGGCGATCCAGAAAATCTCGGTGGAGGAGACCACGCGGCCCTGATGCTCGCGGGGCACTCGCTCCGAGATCACGGCCAGCGAGGTTGGCAGATCCGCGCCGGAGGCCAGACCGGCGATGATGATGCCGACCAGCAGCAGGGTGAGGTTGGGGGCGAACGCGATGATCGCGGCACCGACCACCACGAACAGGATGTCGATGTTGAAGACGACGGTGCGGCCGAAACGATCGGACAGGCGACCGCCGAAGAACGACCCCACGGCGACCGACAGGGTGAGGATCGTGCTCACCGCGCCGGCCCACCACGGGCTGAGCGAGAAGTGACTTTGCCACAGCGGCAGGGCCACGCCCGCGGAGACGAGCAGCGCGGCGTCGAGATACGAGGCTATGCCCGCGTTTCTCGCCAGTTTCCAGTAACGTTTGTCAAGCTTTTCGGTATTCGCCATCATCGGCACCTTTCTTCGATATCACCGTAGCCGCACCGTAGCGGCCCATGCATCATCGCAGCGGACAATGTTGAATTGAAGCGTTTCAATGAAGCGCTTCAATTATGCGACGAAAACCGAGCATATGCAAATTGAATCACTGCGAACGACGACATATCCCACATGCAGGGACGACCACCAAGCCGTCATCCCAACGACCGCGCGCATTCATCCGACCCGTTATCGGTGGTCGGGGCGGCAGTTCCGTCACTGCCATCCCAACGACCGCGCGCATCCGGCCGCAGACGACGGCTATCCTCCGGATGCACATGACGCCCCCTCCAGTAAAGCCCCCATCCCAGATGATTCCAGCGGTCCCGCCAATCCCCGATAAATGTCGGCCGTCCCCAACTCCCCTTCCGATGGATTCGGTCACCCTCTCGCCGATTTGTAGTCCGATTCATCACGAGCCCCTTCCCCGATGGATTCGACCGCATTCTTCCCGATTCGCGGTCCAATCCATCGAAATCCACGAATTCCCCATGGATTACGATGCAAATCCGCGATTATGCAGTGCAGTCCATCCCGACGTCGTCGAACGTATTCCAAAAACCGCATGATTCCAACGGTCCCGAAAACCACCCGGTCGAATCACGATGGACCGGACCACGAAATGGTCAAAACGCACTCCAATCCATCGAAAAACACCGTTCTTCAGTGGACCGGACCGCAAATCCGCAATTATGCAGCATGGTCCATCGCAACGGTAACGGACGGATTCACAAAACCGCATGATTCCAACGGTCCTCAACGTCGGCCGTCTGAATTGCGATGGACTACGCCGCATATTCGCCAAATCACAACGCAATCCATCGCAAATCATCGAACATCCAAGGAACACGACGCAAAACCGACGAAACGAGACGCAATCCATCGCGACTTCTCAAATGCCCCTGCCGGCTGTGCACAAGAACCGCATCATCGCAAGGCCCGGCCAGGATAGGCGATCATCGCGGCGCCTCATCCCCGACGTCGTCACAAACGAATCCGGATCGACGCCGGCGGGACGCACGGTCGCGTTCCCCAAGATGAAATCAGACGGTTTTCCGCAGGCACATCATCCACAGGCACATCGTCCACAGGCAAGTTATCCACATTTTCCGTTTTCACCCCTCCGAACCGCCGTTTTCCGTTAGCGTGAAGGCAACCGATACCGAACCGCGACATCGACGCCAGCATTTCCGTCAGGGGGACGACCATGCGCAATCCGAATCACAAGCAGCACAGCCAACAACACAGCCAGCAGCACGCCAACCACCGGCAGCACACAGACCAACTCCGACACACAAACCAGCAACACACCACCAGGCCGAAGCAGGCAGCACAACGCACCACGCAACCGAACCAGGCCAATCCGCCGACCTCCATGAGCGACGATCTCGCCGCCAGATGCCGCGACACCCTGCGACGATGCATCGACGAGACGCAACGGGCCGACCGTCATATCTTGTTCGGCCTCACCACCGCATTGGAACTCCATATGGTTCCGGTTCCCGAGGAATGCTCGCTCGATACGACGAAACTGCATTCCGTCGCCAGCATCCGCGGTCGACGGATGAACTCAACGACCATGGTCGCCCACGTATGGGCCGAGTTCGACGGCAACGCGCAGGTCCAACTGACACCCACCGTCTACACGCTGGACCTCATGCACACGTGGGCGCAGATGGCCCGGTTCGTCGATCTGGCGCGGTTCGTCGCGCTCACCGACGCCATCGTCCTCCGTATGATGATGGACGGTCATGACGACCCGTTGCGCCGGCTGCATGACTTTCTCGAACGTTCGTCGTCGTTCGCCGGCAAACTGTTCTGCCGCATGGCCCTGCAATTGGCGCGGATGGACGTGCGTTCCCCGCAGGAGACGATGTGCAGACTCGTATTGGTACGTCATGGCGTCCCCTGCCCGGAAACGAATTACGTCGTGCCGGGGATGACGTTCCGTTCGGGTGCGGAGATGACGTTGGATATGGCGTGGCCCAGTGCGCGCGTGGCGGTGGAATACGACGGCGACCATCATCGTACGGACAAACGGCAGTGGCGGCGGGATCGGGAAAAGCGCGAACGGCTGCGTTTGGACGGCTGGATCGTGTTCGTCGTCACCGCGGATGCGCTGCGTGACGACGACTCACGGGCGTTGTTCGCGTTCCGCGTGGCGAGGCTGCTGGTCGGCCACGGCGTGCCCGTGGACTTCCACGTCGCAGCGCAGCCGTTGCGGAAGCTGTGCCGTATTCCAAGAAAGACGCGACGGTGATTCGTTGCGCCGTCGTTGTTCCGAGGTCGTCGACCCGGCGTCGTTGATTTGACGTCGTTGATTTGACGTCGCTGATTTGACGTCGCTGATTTGACGTCGCTGATTTGACGTCGCTGATTTGACGTCGCTGATTTGACGTCGTCAATCAGATGTCGTTGATCTGGCGCTTGGGAGGTCGTTGTTCTCGCATGGGGATGACGTCGATGGACCGCATGTCATCTTCGCGATTCCGCAACGTAATCCATCGAATTCATCGATGACCGTCGGTTTGTCATGGACCACGTCGCGAATCCGACGAAAAGCAACGCAATCCATCGAAATCCACGATTTTCCCATGGATTACGATGCAAATCCGCGATTATGCAGCATGGTCCATCGCGACGGTAACGGATGGATCAAGAAAACCGCATGATTTCAACGGTCGTAAACGTCGACCCGTCGAATTGCGATGGACAGCGCCGCACATCGGACGATATGCGTCCCGTTCCATCGGCAATCATCGGATTTCCATGGATTACGTTGCGCAACTGCGGATATGCGACGCGGTCCATCGTCAAACGGGGCCCCGGCGGAAACGAGATACCGGCGCGCATGGCACACCGGCACGGCATACCCGCGGAAACGCATCATGCCGACTCCGATATGCGAACGCGCACCCGCCGTCGCGGCCATCATGCGCCCGTCGTCACACCCTCCGTAGCATCCTCCGTCATTGCCACGGCCACGCGGCGAACAGCCGGTCGCCGTCATCCGCCCCGCCATCCGCCGGCCCGCCGTCATTCCGCACATCACCAGCCAACCCGCCACCACCCAACCTGCCGCCATACGACCCGACGCCAGCCGCCACATCGCCAGCCCGCGCACCGCCAGCCTCCCCGACGCCAGCCGCCACATCGTCATTTGCTGTTCATCTACCTCACGAACTTGTTACAAAACGGTCCTCATGTTCTTTACGCGCCACGGATAGACTGCATTTCGGAACGCAAAACGACGCCGGCGCTTCGATGCCGCAGACGCCGTCGACCATTGCATGGCAACACTGCATGACAACATGACAAGCGAGGGATTCATGACCACGGACGACCAGAAACCGCTCAACCATCTCATCAAGGTGCTGCGGCTGGGTGAACCTTCTCCGTACCGCAACCACACGTACATCCGCGGGGAAAGCCTGTACTTCCCCACCGGCCGCGTCTACGGCGGACAGGTCATCGCGCAGTCGGTGGTCGCGGCGGCGCGCACGGTCTCCGAGGACCGTCTGCCGCATTCCATCCACGCGTATTTCATCGCCGCCGGCGACATTCGCCAGGACGTATTGTTCGACGTGGAGAACCTGCGCGACGGCCGGTCGTTCTCGGCCCGTCGTGTGAACGCCACGCAGTCGAAGGGACCGATCCTCACGGCCATCGCCAGCTTCCAGAAGCGTGGTCAGGAGGGCGTGGAGTTCTCCGATCCGATGCCGTCCGACGTTCCCGACCCCGAGTCGCTGACCAGTGCGAAGGAGCTGATGGAGCCGTACGCCCAGCATTCGCAGTTCGCGAACTATTACGTGACCAAGTCGCCGTTCGACATCCGTCATGTGAACGCGCCGGTGATGCTCGGCAGCGATGAGACGGCGTCGCGGCGCGACGACGGCCGTCAGATGGTATGGATGCGCGCCGACGGCCATGTGGATCTGCCTCAGCTGTGCCACCGTGCGATTCTGGCGTGCGGATGCGACCAGATCATGATGGAGCCGATCATCCGCCGCGCCGGCCTGAGCTTCATGACACCGGGCATCTCGTTCGCCACGCTCGACCATTCGATGTGGTGGTATCGCGACATCGACGTCAACGAATGGCATCTGTATGTGCAGGATACGCCGACCGCGGCTCATGGCCGCGGCCTGAGCTATGCGAAGGTGTATGCGCAGGACGGCACGCTGGTGGCGGCGATGAGCCAGGAGGCCATGGTGCGCGTGCCGAACCCGGAGGAGGCCGGGGAGTAAACACGGTCGCATAACGTTCCGCCGTTGCTGTCATCCCGAGCGGGGCGCGCGCTGGCCCCCTCCCTGTCATCCTGAGGGGCACCCTCCCTGTCATCCTGAGCGGGGCACCCTCATTGTCATCCTGAGCGAGGCGCAGCCGAGTCGAAGGATCTTCTCCGGACTGGCTGGGAAAGATCCTTCGACTCCGTCGCTACGCGACTGCGCTCAGGATGACAGGGGAAAACTGCCCCGCTCCCCGCCCCTAGATGACAGTGGGAAAGACGCCCCCAGATGGCAGTGGAAAAACGGCGCCTCACTCAGGACGATGGGAGAGGCGGAACGTAGTTCCCGCGCCCGTCAGTCGCGCGGGGCGATGACGTTGGCGAGGTGCGCCATCGTCATCGTCGAATCGGCGGGAAGATATCTCGGGTCGTCCTCGTCGATTGCGGGGTCGGGGTTGACCATCACCTGCGCCGGCGTATCGGGGAAGACGATGTCCTGCGCCTTGGCCTGCTCGCGGATCCAGTCGGCGAGCGATTGGTCGTTGTGGAAGACGAGCATGTTGGAGTCGCCGAGCGCGCCCGCGATCTCCGCATAGGTGGGATAGTCGAGGTTCACGGTGATGGCGTCGCGCGCGCGGGCGATGTCGGGCGCCGCTGTCTCGTCGAGTTCGGCGAGCAGCGCGTCGAAGATGACGTCGATGCCGCGGTAGATGATCACCGGGTTCTTGCGCGGGTTCGAGCGGGAGTACACGCTGGAGAGGAACCATGCGCCCGGGTCGGCCGGCACGTTGCGCAGCGGCTGGCTTTTCTTCCAGTTGCGATTGCGACGTACGTCCACGATGGGCTCGTCGTCGGGCCGTTTGACGCCGACGTTCACGTGGTTGCTCATCAGCGCCCACAGCGACCGTGCGTCCTTGAACCGGCGTGCGTTGCCGGAGCCGTCCGCCGCCGCGTGGGAGGCGCGTATCGTGAGGTTCTTCAGACTGATGGATTTGCCGTCGTCGAAGGCGTCGTCCGCGTCCCGCCCTTCTTCGAAACGTGGCGTGTTGCCGTCGAGGATGTCAAGGATGTCGAGGAACAGGTTGGGAAGATTCGTATAGTACCTGTCCGAGGCCAATGGGTATTGCTCGTCCTCCCCGTAGACGTGCACGACGCGCATGCGGCCGTCGTCGTCAACGGCCCTCAAGGCGATGTCGCGCCCGTCGGGGACGGTGCGTAGATCATAACGTGTCATGCCTCCCATTGTGGCACACAATGGGAGGCATGATCATCATACGGACCGTTTGCGCGTTTTCGGACCGTGCGTCGAACGCGACCGTTCGGCGGCGCCGGCCGTCGTACCTGCCGTGCCGGTGGCGGCGCCGGCGGGGGTTCCCGCGGCCGGCGCCAGACCGCGGCGGCGTTCCGCCTCCTTGGTCTTGGGATGTTCGGGACCGTCCTTGGGCGGCAGCTGGCACCAGTGCTCCCCCACGATGCCGATGACCATGTCGATGAGGCAGATCACGGTGGCGACGCCGCATTCGAGCGCGGCGTCGCTGTAGAATTCCGCTTCGAGATGGCCGAGGCTCATGATCAGCTGGCCGCCATACCATCCGGCGAGCGCCGCTCCCGCGACGCCGAGCGATTTCGCCAGCAGCAGGGTGTTGACGGCGCGGTCCATGTTCATGGCCTTGAATTCGCCTTTGACGTATTTATGCACCTGCCACGACATGACGAACACGAGCGTGCCGAGCATGGCGAGCAGCAGCGAGACGAGCCATGGCGCGCCGATGAGCGTGTAGGCGCTGTGTTCGGTCGCCTTCACCAGGGTGGCGCCGCAGAGGGTGCCGAGGACGATGGCCACCACGTACTGCCACCATGGGGTGCGTCTCATTTTCATGCCATGCTCCTTGGGGTCAGTCGACGGAGCCGCCGAGTATCCAGCTGTCGGAGACGCGTTCGATGGCGTCGTGGTCCGGGGTGCTGGCGAGCAGTTCGGCGATCGGACCGCCGTGGGGGCCGGCGAGTCTTGCCTCGGGTTCGAGATCAGCCCAGGGGGCGAGCACGAAGGCTCGTTGCCAGGCGCGCGGATGCGGCAGGGTCAGGTGCGGGTCGTCGCGGGTCTCGCCGTCGAAGTCGATGATGTCGAGGTCGAGCGGTCGGGAGCCCCAGTGGACCTCGCGTGAGCGTCCATGGGCCGATTCGATGGTCTGGAGGGCGTTGAGCAGCGTTTCGGCGTCGAGCGTGGTGGTGAGTTCGACGGCGGCGTTGAGGAAGTCGGGCGTGCCCGGCTCCATGCCCCATGCGGCGGTGCGGTAGAGCGGCGAGATGCCGTTGACCTGGTTGCCGGGCACGCCGTCGATGGCGACGACGGCGGCGCGCAGCGTCTGTTCGACGTCGCCGATGTTGCCGCCCATGGCCACGATGGCGGTGTGGACGGGGTTCGACGCTGTGGGGTTCGACGCCGCGTCGGCGGCGGCGCTCGTCGTTGCACCGTTCGCCGTTGCGACGTCCGTGTTGCCGGAGGCGGCCGCGCCGATCTGCGCCGCAAGCGTGGTCTCACCGGGTTCGGGGTCGCGGGCGCGTTCGATGGTCACGCTGACGTCGCCGAACGGCACCTTGATGGGGGCGTTGGGCTTGTGTACGGTCACGATGACGCGTTGGATGCGATGCGACAGCAGGATGGAGTCGGCGATTTTGGTGGCGAGCCGTTCGATGAGGTCGACGTGTTCGCCTTCGATGACGTTGACGATGCGTTTGGCGATCTGCCCGTAGTCGACCGTTGCGGTGAGGTCGTCGGATGCGCCGGCCTCGGCAAGGTCGAGGAACATGGTGGCGTCGACGACGAACGGCTGTGGTTCGACATGTTCGAAGTCGAGGACGCCGTGCGTGGCTTCGGCGCGGACGCCGGTGAGTCGGATG
This sequence comes from Bifidobacterium pluvialisilvae, assembly GCF_019331695.1. Lineage (GTDB taxonomy): Bacteria > Actinomycetota > Actinomycetes > Actinomycetales > Bifidobacteriaceae > Galliscardovia > Galliscardovia pluvialisilvae. The sequence continues at coordinate 12,893 of NZ_JAHBBI010000007.1, read as the reverse complement.
GAGTCCATGGTTTGGTTCCTTTGGTGGGGTCGGGATGGGGGACGAATGGCCTAAGCGGGTGGTCGGCGGGCGGTCGGGCCGCTTAGGCGGCGGCGTACCGCCTCCAGAGTTCGCCCGCCTTGACGGCGGCGACGGAACGGCGGACGTCGTGGACGCGCACGGCCCATGCGCCGTGTTCGGCGCAGAGGGCGGAAAGGGCGGCGGTGACGTCGTCCTTGTCGGCCATGGTCGGCTCGTCGATGCCGGCCTCGGCGAGCATGGCGCCGATGAAGCGCTTGCGGGATTGGCCGATGAGCACGGGGTATCCGGTTACCTTGAAGGCGTCAAGGCCGGCGAGCAGCGGCAGGTTGTGTTCGATGCCGGGCTTGGAGAAGCCGAGGCCGGGGTCGATGATGATGCGTTCGGGTTTGACGCCGGCGGCGATGACGTCGTCGACCTGGCGCATGAGTTCGTCGCGTACGTCGTGAAGCACGCCGTGCTCGTAGTGGGAGGTGTCGGCGTCGGGGGCCGTTCCGTCGTGGGAGCCGGCGAGCCAGCCGCGCCAGTGCTGCACGATGTACAGGCAGTCGTGGTCGGCGACGACGTGCGGCAGCTCCTTGTCGAGGCGGCCTCCGGAGACGTCGTTGATGATCTGCGCACCTTCGGCGAGGGCCGCTGAGGCGACGGACGCGCGCGTGGTGTCGATGGAGAGCACGGCGCCGGGATGGGCGATGAGCGCCTTGACGGCGCCGGTGACGCGGGCCATCTCGTCGTATTCGCTGACGCGTTTGGCGCCGGGGCGCGTGGATTCGGCGCCGATGTCGATGATGTCGGCACCGTCGTCCATCATGTCGGCACCGTGCCGGCGGGCCTTGTCGGGGTCGAGCCACAGTCCGCCGTCCGAGAACGAGTCCTCGGTGATGTTGAGCACGCCCATGACGAGCGTGCGGTCGGAGTCATGCAATGCCTTGAAATCGGTTGATTCACTCATGCCGTGCCTTCTTGTGATCTGTTTTCTCGTAATGTGCAAAAGCTCCCCTTGCCGGGGAGCTGTCTGATGGCGGGAGGATCCTTCGACTCGCTTCGCTCGCTCAGGATGACAGTTGCGGGTGAACACTCGCCCAGGATGACGTGCGGAGCCCCCTCCCTCTGTCATCCTGAGCGGAGTCGCGAAGCGACGGAGTCGAAGGATCTTCCCCACGAACGCATCCGCGTCTCCACGTCAGTGCTGGGAGAAGATGAGGCTCATGGCCTCGGCGCGGGTGGCGGGGTTCCTGAGCACGCCGCGCACCGCGGACGTGACCGTGCGCGCCTGCGACTTCTTGATGCCACGCATCGACATGCACAGGTGCTCGCATTCGGTGACGACGATGACGCCGCGGGCGTCCACGTGCTCCATGAGCGCGTCGGCTATCTGCTGGGTGAGCCGTTCCTGCACCTGCGGGCGCCGCGCGTACACCTCGACGAGTCGGGCGAGCTTGCTCAGCCCGGTCACGCCCTCCTTGGAGGGGATGTAGCCCACGTGGGCCACGCCGTGGAACGGGAGCAGGTGATGCTCGCACACCGAATAGAGTTCGATGTCTCGTACGAGCACCATCTCCTCGGTGTCCACGCGGAACCGTGCGGACAGCACATCCTTGGGGTCCTGCTGGAGTCCGGCGAAGATCTCGCGCGAGGCGCGGGCGATGCGGTCCGGGGTGTCGAGCAGGCCTTCGCGGTCGGGATCCTCGCCAATGGATTTCAGGTAGAGGCGTACGGCCCGGCGCACGCCTTCCTCATCGTATGCTGCCATCAGGCGGTGGCTCCTCCGTTCTGGTTCGGCTGGCTGGGCTGCGTGGCCGCGGTGGCCTGGGCCATGCTCCTCTTCAGCGATTCGGGAATCGGCACGGGAGGCAGGTCGGAGTCGGGGCGGCGGTCGTTCGACAGCCACACCTCGCGCACCGGGGCCTTGCGCACCTTGGAGAAGATGACGGCGAGCTCCTTCTCGTTCAGCGTCTCCTTGACGAGCAGCTGGCGCACGAGTTCGTCGAGCACGTCGCGGTTCTCGTTGATGACGTTCCATGCCTCGGTGTGCGCGGTCTCGACGAGCTTGAGCACCTCGTCGTCGATGATCTGCGCGGTGCGGTCGGAGTACTTGCGCGGGCTCAGGCCGTCCATCACCGTGGTCTGGTCGTCGTCGGACGCCCATTTGATGGCGCCGAGCTGCGAGGAGAAACCGAATTCAACGACCATCTTGCGGGCGATGTTCGTCGCCTTCTCGATGTCGTTGGAGGCGCCGGTGGTGGGATCGTGGAACACGACCTCCTCGGCGGTGCGGCCACCCATGGCGTAGGCCATCTGGTCGAGCAGCTCGTTGCGGGACTGCGAGTAGCGGTCCTGCGTGGGCATGACGGCCGTGTAGCCGAGGGCGCGGCCTCGCGGCAGAATAGTCACCTTGGTCACGGGGTCGGTGTTGTGCAGCGCGGCGGCGACGAGCGCGTGGCCGCCCTCATGGTAGGCGGTGTTGCGCAGCTCGTCGAGCGCCATGCCGGTGGAACGGCGGCGCGGGCCGCTCATCACACGGTCGATGGCCTCGTCGATGGCGCGGTTGTCGATGAGCTGGGCGCCGGCGCGGGCGCACAACAGGGCGGCCTCGTTGAGCACGTTGGCCAGGTCGGCGCCGGTGAATCCGGGCGTGCGCACGGCGATCATGTGCATGTCGACGTCGGGCACGAACGGCTTGCCCTTGGCGTGCACCTTGAGGATGGCCTCGCGGCCCGCGAGGTCCGGGGCCTCGACGGCCACCTGGCGGTCGAAGCGGCCGGGGCGCAGCAGGGCTGGGTCGAGCACGTCGGGACGGTTCGTTGCGGCGATGATGATGAGGTTGGTGTCGTTGTTGAAGCCGTCCATCTCGACGAGCAGCTGGTTGAGCGTCTGCTCGCGCTCGTCGTGGCCGCCGCCCATGCCGGAGCCGCGCTTGCGGCCGACGGCGTCGATCTCGTCGATGAAGATGATGGCCGGGGCATTCTTCTTCGCCTCGTCGAACAGGTCACGGACGCGGGAGGCGCCGAGGCCGACGAACATCTCCACGAAGTCGGAGCCCGCCATGGCGTAGAACGGCACGCCCGCCTCGCCGGCGATGGCGCGCGCCAGCAGCGTCTTACCGGTTCCGGGAGGGCCATACAGCAGCACGCCGCGCGGAATGCGGGCGCCCAGCGCCTTGTACTTCGACGGGTCCTTGAGGAAGTCCTTGATCTCCTCGACCTCGGCGAGCGCCTCGTCCTCGCCGGCGACGTCGGCGAACTTCGTGTCGGGGGTCTCGCCTTCAAGCAGCTTGGCGCTCTTCTTGCCGCCCATGCCGAACATGCCGCCGCCGGCGCCGCCCTGCATACGGCTCATGAGCCACCAGAACAGCGCGAAGATGATGATGAACGGCAGCAGCGACGTGAGCAGGTACGTCAGGATGCTGGTCTGCGGCACGGTGGAGGTCCAGCCCTTGGAGAGGTCGGCCTTCTGCACCGCCTGCGAGACCTGACCGCCCTGTGCGAACACATAGTAGAACTGCACGTTCTTGCCGTAGTTGCGGTCCTTGCCGGTGTCGGGGTCCTTCTTGTGGAAGTCCTCCTTGAGCTCCAGCTTCACCGTCTGCTTGCTTTCGGTGATCTCGGCGTAGTTGGCGGAGCCGTCCTTGAGCAGTTCGAGACCGTCCTGCGTGTTGATGGTCTGGGTGCCGCCCATGGAGAACATCTGGAATCCGCTGACCGCGAGCAGCACGAGCAGCGTGGCCCAGATCCACGGCGACTGCCAGAACGGACGCTGTCCCTTGCCGTTCTTGCCGCCCCGGTTGGCGTTGCCCTTCTTGTCGCCGTTGCCTCGTCCCCCTTCGGGATTCCTGAACGGGTTGCCGTTATCGTTGCGATTCGGCCCTGGGAAGCTCATTGTTGCTGTTCTCCTTGATACACCTTGGGATTCAACACCGCGATGGAATCGAGGTTCCTGTAGCGCTCGTCATAGTCGAGACCGAAGCCGACGACGAACTTGTCGGGAATCTCGTATCCCCTGTATTTCACGTCGATGTGCACTTCATGGCGTGCCGGCTTCTCCAGCAGCGCGAAGACCTCGACGGAGGCCGCCCCCCGCCGCTTCAGCTCGCCGATCAGCCAGTGCAGCGTGATGCCCGAGTCGATGATATCCTCGACGATCAGAATGTGCCGACCGCGAACATCCGTCGACAGGTCCTGGCGCACGGTGATGGTGCCGGAGGATTCCGTGCCCGAGCCGTAGCTGGAAAGGCTCATGAAATCCATGGTCACGGGAATGCTCAGCGCCTGTGAGAACGCGGCCAGCGTGTTGACGGCCCCCTTGAGCACGGCCACCAGCAACGGGTTCTTGCCGGCGTAGTCATGACTCACTTGGGCGGCCACTTCTCGTATCTTGGCATCGATCTGCTCTTTGCTGATGAGCTCCTCAGCGATGTCGTCCTGGATATCAGCGATTTTCATGCACTCTATCATGGCACACGAGAATGACGTGACCCTGACGGAACGCTGAATGCGAACTGGAAAGACGCACGGCGCCCTGGCCGTGCCAGTCGGCGACGAGCGCGTCGATGGCGTCGACGTGCCGCGACGACGTGCCGGCGCCGCATGCGGCGAGCGTGCGTGCGATGACGCGGCTTCGCATGGCCGGATGCTGCCCGGCCAGCTCGCGCGCGTCGATGCGGGCCAGCCAGTGCCCGGAACGGCCCGCGTCACGGGTCTTCCCGTCATCGTCGTTGAACGTAACGGACCGACGGTACAGCCGGTCGGCCTGCGAATCCAGATAGTCCTTGTCCCGCTGGGCGAACTGCGCGCTGCGGGCCAGATGGCCCACGGTGTCCGCGTCGGTCAGATGAACGAGGTACGGCAGGAGCGCCTGCCGTATGCGGGAACGCAGCGGCAGGTCGGTGGAGAGCCCTCCCTCGTCGGCGAGGTCGCCGTTGGTGGGATCATCCCACCAGGTGATGCCGCGGCTCTCGCAGATCTCCGTGGTCTGCGCGCGGGTGAGGGCGAGGAACGGGCGGGAGAAGAGCACGCCGTCGCGCGTTATCGACGCCGGCATGCCGGCGAGCGCGTCGAGGCCCACGGTACGCAGCAGTCCGAGCAGCACGGTTTCGGCCTGGTCGTCACGCGTGTGGGCGAGGAGCACGGTGGCGGCGCCGTGTGCTTTCGCGGCGTCGATGAGCGCCTGGTATCGCACGCTGCGGGCGTCCGCCTCGGTGCCGGCTCCGGTGGGGCGCACGACGACGCGGCGCACGACGACCGGCTCCATGCCGAAACCGCGACAGCGTTCGGCGGCTTCTGCGGCCACATTGGCCGAGCCGGCGATGAGGGCGTGGTCCACGATCACGGCGCCGCAGCGTACGCCGAGGGTGCCGCATACGGTGGCGGCGACGGATGCGAGGGCGAGCGAATCGCGTCCGCCCGAGCATGCGACGAGTACCAGCGGGGCGTCGGGCTCGGGCGTGTGGTCGCCGTGTTCGCGCAGGCGTGGGGACTGTCGGGTGACGCCGATGGATTCAAGGTTGCGGCGCACCTCGCCGATGGCTTGTCGCAGTGTGGGCGTGTAGGTCATGTCACAGCTCCGGCAGGTGGCCGACGAGGTCGTCGACCGCGAGTATGGCTTCCCACATGTTCTCGGGATTGTTGACGATGACGGCGAACACGAGGGTACCGCCCGAGGTCCGGGAGACGTTGCCGGTCATGGAGGTCACGCTGCCGAGCGTGCCGGTCTTGAGCCGCACGAGCCCGGCGGCGGATCTGGCGATGTTGCGTTTCGCCGCGGTGCCGGAAAGCCCGCTGACCGCGAGGCCTTCGCTCGCCGGGGCGGTGGTGTCGCCGGTCTCGATGTATTTGGCCTGCACCTGCATGAGGGTGGTGGCGGTGAGCCTGGATCCGGCGGAGAGCCCGGAGCAGTCGGCGATGCGGATGCCCGTCGTGTCGATGCCCGCTTTCTCCAGCGCGGCCTTCACCGCGGCGGCGGCGCCTTCCGGCGAGTTGTCCTGGCCGGTCTTCAGGGCGGTGAGGCGGCCGAACAGCTCGGCTTCCGTGTTGTCGGAGTTCCTGAGCATGAAGGCCATGATCTCGCTGAGTCGGGCGGAGCTGACCGAGGCGATGGGCTTGCCCGAGGGGGCCGTGCCCTTGGCGATGCCGCCGTTGACGGTGATGCCCTGCCGTTTGAGCTGGGCCGTGAACGTCTCGGCCGTCTTCGCCGCGGAGTCCGCGAACCGCGTGGGGAACGCCGATTCGACGTCGGGGTCGGACGGCTTGGTCGTGCCGCTCCAGTTGCGTCCCTCGTCGATGGCCATGGACGACATCGGCGCCGCGTAGAGCATGTCGTTGCCCTCGTTGTTCTCGGCGATGGTGTCGGGGAACCGTTTGGAACCGAACAGCGAGTCGTCGTAGGCCACCGACACCGTGGAGACGCCCTTGGCCTTCAACGCCTTGGCGGTACGCTGCGCCAGCGTGGCCACGCCGGCACGTCCGTTGATGTGCCGTGCGTCGTCGGTTCCTTCGCCGAGCAGCATGTCGCCGTTGCCTTTGAGCACGAGGGTGTCGCCGTCGAGATAGGTCTCGGTGTCGAGGGTGGACGACATGTCGAGGCTGGCGGTGGCGGCGAACGCGGTGAGGGTCTTCATCGTGGAGGCGGGTTCGCGCGCGACGCCCTGGTTGCGTTCCACGACCGGCTTGCCCTGCGCGTCGGCGATGATGATGGAGAAGTCCTTGCCGACGCCCTTGGCTTTGGCGAATTTGTCGACCAGGGCCGTGGCTCCGGCCGTGTCGATGCCCTTCCCCTCGCCGACCGCGCCGACCAGCGGCTTGGCGGCCACGGCGGACGCCGCCTGCGGGAACCGCACGGTCCGTGCCGGCTCCAGGCTCAGCGGCCCCGGCGCGATGTCGTAGGCGTCGGCGACCGCGTAGCCGAGTCCCAGTGCCACGGTGATGACGGCGCTGGCCGCCACCACCCATTTGCGTCGCGCCACCCGGCGCCGCTGCAGACGCGCCGCGCGCCGGGACGGCCTCGCCGCCATTGAGGTCCCTGAGTCGATTGCCGATTCGGTCACGGCCTTGCCTCGCTTCGTTCGATTCGTTCGGATGTCAAGCGTTGTCGCCCAACCAGCTTACCGCCGTCAGTGACCGCGGTGCTCGATGGGCTTCCATCCCGGCTTGGAGAACATGGCCTGGAAGGAGATGGGGATGTAGCTGAGCAGGTAGATGGGGAAGCTCAGGCAGTAGGCCACGAGCTCCTTGTTCGTGGCGTCGATCTTGTCGCGTTCGGCGATGCAGGTGATGGCCGCGAGCAGCATCATGCCGAGCACAGATGCCACGCCGCCGACGATCCACATGTTCATGGAGTCGAGCTGGCTCTGCAGCGACACGAACCCGAGCGCGATGAACACGCCGGCCAGCACGGTGCGAATCACCGACAGCGCGGTGAACGGGCAGATGAGCAGCGTCAGGTCCACGCAGGAGAAGTCACGTTCCTTGATGGCGCGTCGCACCAGCGCCGGCCCGTAGTAGCGGAACACCTGCAGGAAGCCGCGGGACCAGCGCAGGCGCTGCCGCCAGCTCTGCTTGAACGTCACCGGCTGCTCGTCGTAGAGGATGGCGGTGCCGCAGTAGCCGATGCGGTCGCCGTGCAGGATGGAGTCCATGGTGAATTCCAGGTCCTCGGTGAGCAGGTGGAACTTCCATCCGCTGTTGCGTTCCATGATCTCCCTGGAGAACATGAATCCGGTGCCGCCCACGTGGCAGCTGGAGCCGAAGATCATGCGCGAGTTGTTGAGGAACCTCGACTCCCTCACGAACCAGAGGGCGGAGCCGGAGGAGACCCAATTGTCGTCGAAGTTCACGGAGTTGCGGAAGCTGGTGAGGATCTTGAAGCCCGACTGGAACGCGTTGTTCATCTGCGCGAAGTACTCCCTGTCGAGCTTGTTGTCGGCGTCGAACACGAAGAACGCATCGTACCGTTTGCTCGCCCCCGAGTCGATCATGCGGTTGAGCAGGAACGTCAGGGCGTAGCCTTTGCCGATCTGCGTCTGGTCGAAGCGTTCGATCACATGGCATCCCTTGCGTCGCGCCAGTCCGGCCGTGTCGTCGGTGCAGTTGTCGGCCACCATCCAGATGTCGATGAGCCCGCTCGGATACGTCTGGTTCTGGATGCAGTCGATGAGGTTGCCGACCACCTGCTCCTCGTTGCGGGCGGAAATCAGCACGGCATACCGTTTGTCCCGTGGGGCCTCGGGGAATTTCCGGGGCTTGGCTGTGAACGACGCCAGCACGCACACCACCTGGTAGACCATGCCGACGGTGCCCACCACACCCAGCAATATGTCGATGAAAGCAAGCAGGGCCATCTAGCGCCACTCCTCCCTGGCACTACGGCCGGTCGTCTTGTCATCGGACGTCGTCTCGTTCCCCGCGACGTCGGCATCGTCCGACGTCGCATCGTCCGACGATGTCGTATCGTTCGAGTTGGTATTGTCGTTCCCCGCGACGACATCGGCGACGACGGAGGCGTCGTCATCATGATTCAGGTCGGGCTTGCCGCCGGACGCCGGCGTCACGGAGTTCTTCGGGATCGCCACGGTCTGCGATTCGTCAAGCTCCTCGCTCGTGGCGTAGGTCTCCAGACGATTGTGCGCGTAATCGAGTTCGCGGCTCACCGTGGCGTCGTGCGTGCGCACGCGCGCGCTCGACCCCTTTGCCGCACGCGGCATATGGTCGCTCATCGGCTTGACCACATGCTCGTTGAACGCCTCCACGCCCTTGACCATCGTCGACTTCTTGACCGGCTTCGGATCGGACAGCAACGGCGAGTCGATGAGCTCGTACCGCTTCGTGTACGCCTTGAACACGGCCTGGAAGCTGGCCGTCAACGGCAGCGCGAGGAACGCGCCCAGCGCGCCGAACACCGAGCCGAGCGCCAGCACGGCGAGGAACGCGATGGCCGGGTTGAGATCCATCGTCCGCTGGGAGATGGCCGGCGAGAGGATCAGATTCTCGATCTGCTGGTAGACGACGATGTAGACGAGCACGAACAGCGCGTATTTGACGCCGTTGGTGCCCCACGCGGAGACGACCGGCAGCGCGCCGCCGATGTACGTGCCCACGGTCGGGATGAACTGCGAGACCAGGCCGCAGAACACCGACAGCGGCAGCCAGTACGGGATGTTCAGGCTCATCATGAATATGGACATGCAGACGCTGGAGATCGCCGCGAGGATGATGCGGCTGTACAGGAAGTTCGAGATCTGGTCCTGGACGACCGTCCACACCACAAGGAAGCGTTCCTGGCTCTTGGGCGCGATCCACTGGCACAGGCTTCGGCGCATGGCGGGGAACGCCGCGGAGATGTAGTACGTCACGAGCATCACCGTCATGATGCCGAGCAACGCGTTGAGCAGGGAGAACGTGGTGCTCAGCGCCTGGTTGGCGAAGTTGGTGACGGTGCTGGTCTGGAGGTTCTTGAACACCTCCGCGCCCAGCGCCTCCAGGTCGAGTTTCGTATGGAACTGCCGTTCGATGACGTCGACGATCTGCGTGTACAGGCCGGGAAGGCTTTTGACCATGCCGACGAGCTGCTGCACGAACATGTTGCCGAACAGCGTGAGCAGCCCGGCGAGGATGATGACCAGCGAGACGAGCGTGACGCCCGAGGCGACGCCGCGACGCCATCCGTGGATGACCAGCCACCGGACCACCGGCTCCACGGCCAGCGCGATGAACATCGAGATGACGACGTACAGGACGATCGAACTGACCTTGTCCCACGTGGTCCATACGAAATACGCGGCGAACACGGCGATCGCCGTATACAGCAGCCCACGGCCGAACCATTCGGGAGGCCGCCGGGGATCGCCCTTGCCGGGGAACACCGCCGCGAGATCGAAACGTTCATCCTGCCGTTCACTCATAGACGTCATTATTCACGCGAGAGATGACAAACGCCTCGTCCCGATACGCACGGGGACGGTGTGCGAATCCCCGGTCCCGCGTATCCTGAAGACGTGCTTACCGTTTCGATTGTGATTCCGGCATGGAATGAAGAAGAGAGAATCGCCGACTGCCTGCTCAACGCCACCCGGCAGACGGTTCGCCCCCATGAAGTGATCGTGGTCAACAACCGTTCGACCGACAACACCGCCGCCATCGTGAAGAGGTTCATCGAGGACCATCCCGACGACAACGTCATCCTTCTCGACCAGAACGATGAGCAGGGCCTGATTCCGACCCGCAACTACGGCCTCAACCATGCGACCGGCGACATCCTCGGCAGGTTCGACGCCGACTGCATGATCAAGCCCGACTGGGTGGAGGTCGTCTCCGGCATCTTCACCGAGGACCCGTCTGCCATGGGGGCCACCGGCCCGGTCATGTACTACGACATGCCGTCGCGACGCTTCGGCCTCAAAGGCGACAACTCCATCCGCAAACGCATCTACCGTGCGGACGGCAGCCAGCCGCTGCTGTTCGGCTCGAACATGGCCATCCGCGCCACCGCATGGCGCCAAATAGCCGACGAGGTGTGCCGCGACAAGGCCGACGTGATGCACGAGGACATCGACGTGTCGCTGCATCTCATCGGCAAGGGGCTGAAGACCGTGTACTCGCCGCGCATGATCGCCGGCATGAGCGCCCGCCGCATGGACACGTCGCTGGGCTCGTTCCGCAACTACATGCGACGGTTCAAGAACACGTTCGACGCGCATCCGCAGCATTGGCGCAAACACAAGCCGGAGATCCTGTTCACCGCCATGTATCCGGTGATGCACCTGTTCTATCCCGTGTGGCAGAAGGTGCTGAACACGGCTGACATCAACCCGGCCGAGGCGGCGTGGATCAACGAGCAGATGGAACTCGCCGAAAAGGAAGGGCACGAGCTCTACGACGAGACCCCCACCGACGAGGAGTACGACGAGAAGCACGAGTAAGGGATGTTCGAGTTGGCTTGCCCCCGCTGACGGGGGCTGGCTCGACGAAGTCGAGACCGGGGGTGGCTGGACACTCTGCAGCACAGACCACCACCATCGGCTTTCCACCGATCGCCCCTCTACTTTGCCATCCCAGGCAAACACTCCCCCATGTTTGGTCAGCCTGAGCAAACGCTCCCCTTGTCTGTCATCCTGAGCGAGCGGAGCGAGTCGAAGGATCTCGACGCATAATCCAAAATGCGGACAAGATCCTTCGACTTCGTCCTTACGGACTCCGCTCAGGATGACGAAGCAGATGCCGCGACTCCACTCAGGATGACAAAGTGGGTGCCGCGACTCCGGCTCAGGATGACAGGGAGTCAGATCACATGAGGCTCTTGTAGATGGCGAGGATGTCCTCCTCGGTGGCCTTGCGCGGGTTGCCCGGCGTGCACACGTCGTTGAACGCGTCGTGCGCGAGCGGCTCGAGGTCGGCCTCGGTGGCGCCCACCTCGGAGATCTTCGTCGGGTTCTTCAGGTCCACGGTCAGCTTGTGCACGGCCTGCACGGCCTCCTCGCGCACCGCCTCCAGATCGCCCGTGTACGCGTCGGCCACACCGAACGCGTCGGCGATGTCGCGGAACTTCTCGCCCGTGTAGTCCTTGTTGTACTCCATGACCGGGGCCAGCAGGATGCCGTTGGCCACGCCGTGCGCCACGCCCAGGCGGCCGCCCAGCGGGTGGGCCATGCCGTGCACCAGGCCCAGGCCGACGTTCGAGTACGCCATGCCCGTGATGTAGCTCGCGTACGCCATCTGCTCGCCGGCCGGCACGTCGCCGTCGGCGCTCTTGGCGAGGTTCTTCGCGATCATGCGGATGGTCTGCATGGACAGGCAGTCCGACAGGCTCCACGCGCCCGGGGTGATGTAGCCCTCGATGGCGTGCGTCAGCGCGTCGAGGCCCGTGGCGACCTTCAGGCCGCGCGGCATGGAGTCGGTCAGGTCCGGGTCCACGAACGCGACGATCGGGATGTCGTGCGGGTCGACGGCCACGAACTTGCGCTTGTTCTTCGTGTCGGTGATCACGTAGTTGATGGTGGTCTCCGACGCGGTGCCCGCGGTGGTGGGCACACCGAAGATCGGCACGCTCGGGTTCTTCGTGTCGGCCACGCCCTCGAGGGAGAGCACGTCGCCGAACTCCGGGTTCGCGGTGATGATGCCGATGCCCTTGCACGTGTCCTGCGGCGAGCCGCCGCCCAGACCGATGAGGAAGTCCGCGCCCGAGGCCTTGAAGCGCAGCACGCCGTCCTGGATGCACTCCACCGGCGGGTTCGGCTTGACGTTGTCGAACACCTCGTACGGCAGGCCGGCCGCGTCAAGCACGTCGGTGACCTTCTTGGCGGTGCCGGTCTCCAGCAGCACCGGGTCCGTCACGATGAACGCCTTCTTGAAGCCGTGCTTCTTGGCGACCTCCGGAATCTCCTTGATCGCGCCGCGGCCGAAATACGCCGTCTGGTTGAAAATCATCCTGTAGACCATCGTGTTCTCCTTTGAGTGGTTGGTCTTGCCTCGGCCGGGCGCGTCCCGTCATGGACGTGTTCGGTCAGGGTTCGTTCAGTTATATGCGGTTTATGGATTGGTTTCATCGCTGAACCAATCGCCGATATTCATCGTACAACCCATTGGACCGTGCGCATGCGCATTGCTCCCAAATTTTTATAAACGTTCCCTATATGTGGGATGGCAGCCAATCGCCTTCCTATCTCACTCGTCAACCCCAGCCAAAACAGCCATTCCACCCGGAGATTCCGTGCCGATATCCCCGTTGCTCCCGGTTTGTGGTGTCTTTCCGCCGTTTTGGGTTAAGGGTCAAAACGTGGGTCTTAAATCCGTGGTGAGGTGTTCTCCGGTCTTGCGTGTCGGGGTGTGATTAACGTTTTGGGTGTTAATCCGGCGGGGTGCTTGACTTTTCGGGTTGGCTTGTTC
>NZ_JAHBBI010000006.1 GCF_019331695.1 Bifidobacterium pluvialisilvae | reverse complement strand
AAACAGATTTTGCGGCGGTCATGGCCCGGGGGAGACGCCCGGTCCCATTCCGAACCCGGAAGCTAAGACCCGGCACGGCGATGGTACTGCACCCGACAGGGTGTGGGAGAGTAGCACACCGCCGCAACACACGTTACGAAAACCCCAAACCAATGGTTTGGGGTTTTCCCATATCCAGACAACAATGCACGGCCAGACTCCGATACGTCGGGGAGGCTGTTCTATCATGGCGGTCATGCACTTCTTCACGCCAAAGCGTTGCGCCACCTCATCCAAAATCATGTATCACGACAAGGCGCAGGCCGAGCATGCGGCGGAACAAAGCTTCATCGAACGCGGCGCACAACTCTGGGTATACCGCTGCCAATACTGCGGAACATGGCACCTCACCAGCCATTCACCCGAAAACTCATGGGTGCATGTGCCGCTGAACCAGCAGATCAAGCCGCATTCACGCAAGAAAGGCTACAAGCCACGGCGCCGCTGACTGTCATAGCTGGCGCGTAGGCGAGAGGCCGGTACAGGTTTCTCGACACACTCAAGGCCGTTCGGCCTCACTCCGGCACCTGCTTGGCAAGCCTAGCAGGTGCCTTCGCTGCTTACGGTCTGGAAACACATATCGCTCCTCCCGCTAGGTGGAGGCTATGGAGGGGCGGCTACTGGTGTGATAGCGGAAGCGTGGGCTCCCTTTGTCAGGGGAACTGGCCTGGGCTGGTCGGGCTGAGGCTCGAACCCTCGGCTCCCCTTGTCAGGGGAGCTGGTGCCGAAGGCAGACTGAGGGGTAGCGATTACTACACAGCCGGATTCACCTGTCCAAGCGGAACCCCTGACGGGCGGCCGGTTCTCCAACCGTGCGGCCGGTCATATCGGCCACGGCGTTCTTCGCAATCTGGTCGCTGAACGCATCCACCGGACGCTCAGTGTTCCGCAAATCATAGTACTGATGCACATCCGCGTCGAAATCAGCGATGGTTGTCAACACATCATCGAAACTCTGGGGATATTCATTTTCGAAGAACTGCACACTCTTCGGCATACGCGGCTTCAACGCCGGCTCCTGCGCCGGCTTGCCAATCGCCAAACCCAGCACCGGATACGTGTACTTCGGCAGCTTCAGCACATCAATCAACGCGTCCACATCATTCAGCAACGAACCCAGAATCACACAACCCAAGCCCAGCGAATATGCCGCGGTCTCCATCGCATGCAACGCCAGGACGGCATCGTTCTGCGCCTGCGAGAAGCGGTAGCTGCCGTTCAGCGTAAACGCATCGGAATCCACGTCCACGCCCTTCGCCGCGGCGATCTGCGCATTGCGATGCTCGTCCAGCACGAAAACATACAGCAACGGCGCCTGTGCGATATACGGCTGTTTGCCAATCTCAGCCAGTTTCGCAGCAGTCTTCGAATCGGAGATGCGAATAGCAGACCAGTCATTGAGATACTGGCTTGACGCCGCATGCTGCGCCACGGATTCCAACGTATCGACGACATCGTCCGGAATCGCCTCATCGGCGAACGCACGAATGGAACGACGATTCAGCAGCGTCTCGATGGTCGGATTATGAAGATCATATGAGGTATTTGCCATATATCGATTCTGGCACCGATAGCGGCCAAGCCGGAGGGGCATTTCATCATCGGTGAAGTGACGGGATACGGCAGACCGGTTTCAGTATTGTTGAATAGTTAGGGCGCACGTCACCAGTCATATGGTGATTATCGGAACAACTTTGGGGATACAGCCGGAATCAACGGTTCTTACGGTGACGACGATTCACCAGCGCTTGGGAACCATGCTCACTGGCCTGCGAGACCATTGCGCCCACGGCGGCCGAAATCCCCGCGAACACGGCCGAATTGACCATGCCGCGCACGACGCCGATCTTCGGCGCATGCTTGGGCGTCCCGTGGTTCCACATCATCTCCAACGCCTTGCTCGCCACAAAACCGGCGACCGCGGGAAAAGCGAGCTTGACGAGCTTGTCGATCGCATCATCGGGATCGGCTTCGAAATTCTTACGCATGTCGGTCACTTTCTCATTGAAGGCATCGATGCCCTCCACGATGTCGCGCGCGGTAGGGCTTAGTGCATCTTCACGGGAATCAGTCATACGCACCATTATCCCATGATTCCAATTTGCGGGTCTATCAGGTCGCGAAAAATGAAAGTGGGTCTATGCGTTCGCGAGGAAGGTGTTTTTGGCTTCCTCATGTATGTCGTAGACCCACAAACCCGTTAATGAACGGATAGACCCACGGTTATTGAATGGGCTAGGCCCACAAATCCCGCAGCGCAATCCGATAGACCCACAAGACCATTTCTTTAGACCCACAAAACCGGATAGGGAACGGGTGAGCCCACGAATCCGTTCCGTTGGACCCACGAATCCGTTTCATTAGGCCCACAAACCGATTAATGAACGGAGAGACCCACAAAACGGATAGTGACACAAAACGGAGAGGACCACAAAACGAATAGAGCCGCAACGCGGATAGTGACACAAAACGGATAGGGCTACAACGTTGGGAGAAGGGACGGCTATAGTTCGGCGAGACGCTCCTTGATGGCGTCGACGATGACCGGATCATCCTCCATCGTCGGCAGGAACACCGTATCGTCGTTCAACGCCTCCACACGGGCCTTGATCTTATTCGCCAAACGACCATCCGTCAGGAACAGACGCTCCACAATCAACGGACCCTGCGCCTCCGGATGCGCCAACGTATCCTCGATACGCGGCGAACCGATATGATTCGTGCAGATGATCGGCACACCGATACGGCGTTCGATATCCTCCGCCAGCGAGGTCAGCTGCTCGAACGGTTCCGGGAAATGCGGCGTGCCATGCGCCACCAGCAGCACCTTGCGCTCCGGATGCTCCTTCACCGCCCTGCCCAGCAAATCCAGCAGATAATCATGCACGGCCTTCGTCGTGGCCAACGGCTCCGTCACCTCAAGCGATACATTCGGATCGATGACCTCACGCGTACGCTGCGGAATGTCCCAGCGCATATGCGTCGCCGAATACAACAGCACCGGCACGATGACCAGATGGTCGTTTCCGGCCTGCAACACACGGATGCCATCCTCCAACGTCTGCTCCTCGCCCTCTAGGAACGCGATACGACCGTTCTGGCCGGCGTCCTTGATGAAATCGCCCAGCAGTTCGAGATTCGACTCGGGAATCTTGCCGCGGCGTCCATGCAGGACGTAGAGGTAGCCGGTGGTCATGGGGTGCTCCTTTGGACTGGTGAATAATGACGCGTTTGGGTGGTGCGAGGGCGCCGGTGGGACATATGGTGCCCGACACACTCAAGGCCGTTCGGCCGCCGTTCCGACGTCTGCTTGGCAAGCCTAGCAGACGCCTTCACTAGCTTACGGTCGGGCACCATATGCCCCATCGGCACTAGGGAGTACTTAAAACGCCGGCAGTCACGAGGATGTCATGACCGCCGGCTCTCGTACTTAGGGTTGGGGTGGGTGGCCTCCCCTCAGTCGGCTGTGCCGACAGCTCCCCTCCAAGAGGGGAGCCAAGAAGAGGCGCGTCGCATATCGCCCATCCCAGCGGACAGAGAGTAGATGCTCAGTCGGCGAGGGTCTTGGCGAGGGCCTTGATCTTCTCGATGGCGTCGTCATCGGGAGCGAGCTCGATCTTCAGCGGCTCGGCCACGAGTTCGGCGCCGTCCTCCTTGAGGAGCTTCTCGAAGATGTCCACCGCCGCGCAGAAGTGTGGGTAGCTGGTGTCGCCGGTGCCCAGCACCGCGACCTTCTTGCCGGACAGGTCGTAGCCGTCAAGGTCGTCGTAGAAGTCCACGATGCCGCCGGGGACCTCGCCGTTGTCGCCGTCGCTCCAGCTGGCCACGACGTAGTTGTCGGCGTCATCGAAGAACTCGTCGACTTCCACGCCGTCCTCGGCATCGAACACCTCAACGTCCTGATCGAGGTCCTGAAGGGCTTCCTCCAGAAGCTCGACGGCCTCCTTGGTGTTGCCAGTCGCGCTGGTGAAGATGATCTTGGTGCTCATTATCTCAGTACCTCCGTTGCGGGAATGGTTGCGGTGTAATTGTTCAAAACTTCCTGGAAGTGGTCCGTGCCGGTACGCGAGTAGTACTCGTAGAACGTCTCGGACCCCTCATGGTTGTCGCGGTAGTCGGCCAGCAGCGCCGAAATGGAATCGGCCAGCTGAGCCTGGGAGAACGTGCCCTTCAACTGCTCGTTGAAATGGCCGCCGTTCACCAGGCTGCCGCCCACCGACAGCTTGAAGCCCGGCACATGCTGACGGTCGGGCGTACGGGCGTGCACGCCCTCCACGCCGATGTCGGCGATGGAACGGTGCGCGCAGTTGTTGCCGCAGCCGGTCATCGTCACGTTCAACGGGCTGTCGAACGAGAAGCGGCTGTCAAGCTCCTCGACCAGCGGCTTGAAGATGGACTTCGTCAGCGTGTTGGCGAGATTGCAGTATTCGGCGCCCGTGCACGTGTTGCCGTAGTCGGCGATGAGATGCGGGTGCAGCGAGAACTTCTCGAAGATCGGCAGCGCCTCGACCTCCTTGATCCTGTCCGCGGGAATCCACGGGATGATCATGTTCTGGCAGTGGTCGAAACGGATCTCATCCTTGCCGTACTCACGGGCCACGTCCACCAGCGCCTTGAAATCATCGGCCGAAATACGGCCCGACGGCACGGAGACGCCGACATAATAGAAGTCCTTCTGCAGCTGGCGGTGCACGCCGAGCGCGTTGCCGTTGTTCCAACCCTTGGTCCGGTCGCGGCCCTTGGTCTGCAGGTCGGGCATGTACTCGCGCACCTTGTCCTCGAACTTCTCCGCACCCCAATCCTTGACCAGGAACTTGAGGCGGGCCTTCGAGCGGCTGCGACGATAGCCGTAGTCACGGTAGATGCGGCAGACCACCTCGGCCACGTCGGCCACACGATCCGGCGTCACGAAGATGTTGAGCTGCTGCGCCAGATACGGCTTCATGCCAAGGCCGCCGCCCACCTTCACGTTGAAGCCCTTGACCGTATGGCGGCCGATGCGCTTCGTCGCCGGCACAAACGCCAGGTCGTTGATCTCGGCGTCGGCGGCGTTGTACAGGTTGCTGCTGATGGAGATTTTGAACTTGCGCGGCAGGTTGGAATAGTCGTAGTTGCCCTGGAAGCGACGGTACACGTCAAGCACGGTCTGACGGGTGTCGAACAGTTCGTTCGGATCGATGCCCGACAGCGTGTTGTCGATGACGTTACGCGTGATATCGCCCTCGGCGCCGACCGTCGTCAGACCCACGTTCTCGATGCCGGCGAAGATATCGACCAGCTCGGCGAACGGAATCCAATGATATTGCACCGCCTGACGGGTCGTCAGGTCGATGACGCCATGGCCGTAATGCTCGCCGATCCATGCGATATGGTCGGCCTGCTTGATGTTGATGCGGCCACCGGGAATCTTGATGCGCATCATGAAGTAGCCCTCGTCCTGCGGCTTCTGCACCGTAAGACCGGCGTACTTGAAGTACATGAAGTAGCTTTTATCGACTTCCGAGAACGGCTTCTTCACCAGTTCGGGAAGGTCCTTGAACACGTCAAGGCCGTCCTCCTTGAGCTTGCTGATCTCGTTGGCGTTCAGTTTCTGATCCGCCCAGGTTGCGGTGTAACTCATGGCCCCGGCTCGTCCCCTTCCAACGCGTCGTCGATGTCGGTGTCGATGGCAGCGACGACTGGCCCTGTAATGTCTTGTAACAAGACGGAAGCGTACAAATCCGCGAGGGTGGCTGTCAAAACGGGCGAAGGGTGCCAAAAACGCGTCAAATCGTTGGAATTGCAACGATTATATGACGTCGGTCGTGTTACGTGGGCGTCGAATGCGGTGACGGTTCTATTTGTGAGTCGTTATCAATCGTTGGAATTCCAACGATTCGCGGGAATGTGGCATCGTTTCGCGGACGGGGATGAATCCGTATACTGACGCGTATCGTCAACCGTTTTCTTATGATTCATGGGGGATTTTCGATTATGAGCGATACCGATAACGTGACCGCGGACGGTGGAACGACCGACGTCGTGGTGATCGGCGGCGGCCCGGTCGGCATGTTCACGGCGTTCTACTCGGCCATGCGCAATCTCAGCGTGCAGCTCATCGACAGTCTGCCGCAGCTGGGCGGCCAGGTGGCGGCATTGTATCCGGAGAAGCCGATCCACGACATCGCCGGCTTCGTCTCCGGCACCGGCGCCGAACTCATCGCCAACCTGCAGCGGCAGATCGACTCATTCGGCGACCGCATCGGCGTACACGTGAACGAAGAGGTGCAGGGACTGGAACGGCTCGACGACGGCACGTTCGTATTGACGACGAAAACCCGTTCCGTGCACACGCGCAGCGTGATCGTGGCCATCGGCAGCGGCGCGTTCGCACCCCGACCGCTCGCCATCGACTACGACCGAGACGGACTCGACGGCAACAAGGTGTTCTACTTCGTCAAGAGGCTGGCCGACTTCGAAGGCAAGAACGTGGTCGTGGCCGGCGGCGGCGACGCGGCCATCGACTGGGCTCTCGAACTCGAGAAGATCGCGGCCCACGTGACGCTCATCCACCGACGCGACAACTTCCGTGCGCTGGAGTCCAGCGTCGCACAGCTCAAGGAATCCTCCGTGGAGATCCTGACCCCGTACAAGTTCGTGGACGTGGTGGACGAGAACGAGGGATTGCGCGTCGACCTGGCGCAGGTGAAGGGCGACGACCAGCCGTCGCTGCACGTCGACGCCCTGCTGGTGAACTACGGGTTCACGTCCGACAACCATCTGCTGCGCGACTGGGGACTGCCGGTCAAGCGCGGCGACCTGCAGGTGAACGAGTTCCTGGAGACGTCGGTGCCGGGCATCTACGGCGTGGGCGACGCGGTGAACTATCCGGGTAAGGTGAAGCTCATCTCCGCGGGCTTCGGCGAGGTGCCGCGCGCGGTGAACCACCTTTCGGAGGAACTGTATCCCGACCGCAAGCAGCCGCTGCACAGCTGACGGGGGCTTCGGCAGAACGGAAAAGGCCCGCGCGATGCATATTGCACCACGCGGGCCTTTTCGTACTCACTGCTGTCATCCTGAGCGAGCGGAGCGAGGCGAAGGATCTTTGCGTTGATTGAAGATCCTTCGACTCCGGCCTACGGCCTCCGCTCAGGATGACAAGGGTGAAGGGGGGCGCTCGCTCAGGATGACAGGGAGGGGCGCTCGCTCAGGATGACAGGGAGGGGCGCTCGCTCAGGATGACAGGGAGGGGCGCTCGCTCAGGATGACATGGGGCTATTCGCAGAATTCGTGGTCGGCCCAGGTGAGGACCTCGTCGAGGATATCGAGCTGCTCGTTGAGCTCGTCCTCGGTGATGATGAGCGGCGGGCAGACGTTGAGGTTCGACTCGCGGCCGAACGTGTAGAAGCCACGCTTCTTCAGTTCGGCGAAGATGGCGGGCATGCGGCCGTTCGCGGTGTGATACGGGGCCAACAGCTCACGGGTCGTCTTGTCCTTCACCAGCGTCAGCGCGGCGAACAGGCCGATGCAGCGGGCCTCGCCCACGCAGGCGTGACGCTCGGCGAACTCCTCAAGACGCGGCTTGAGCACGCCTTCGAGCTGCTTCACGTGGGCGCAGATGTCGTGGTCGAGGTAGTACTGCGTGGCGGCGACGCCGGCCGCGCACGCCAGCGGGTGCCCCGAATACGTCAGTCCGCAGGGCAACGGATGGCTTTCGAAGAACTTCGAGATTTCCTTGCTGGCAATCACGCCGCCGAGCGGGACCATCGCGCCGGTCACACCCTTGGCGAACGTGATGAGATCGGGCACGAGATCGAAGTTCTGCCACGTGAACATCTTCCCCGAACGCGCGAACCCGGCCATCACCTCGTCGCAGATCAGCAGGATGCCATGCTTGCGGCACAGTTCCGCAACGCCCTCCATATAGCCCTTCGGCGGAATCAGCACGCCGTTCGCGCCCACGATCGACTCCATGAGCACTGCGGCGATCGTCTCCGGGCCCTCATAGTCAATCTGCTGCTCCAGCTGGCGAAGATACTGCCGCGTGCAACGGGCCTCATCCTCCGGCGTACGGTCGAAACCGTCCTCATACACGCTCGGATTGAGAAAATGCACGAACGACGGGGCGGCGCCGCCCGTCTCATAGGCGAAACGACGCCAGTCGCCGCTGGCGAACGCCGAACCCAGCGTGGAACCGTGGTACGACCGGTAGCAGGAGAGAATCTTCGGACGTCCCGTATAGAACCGCGCGATTTCGATGGCGTTCTCATTGGAATCCGAACCACCCAGCGTGAAGAACACCCGCTGGAAATGCTCGGCGCCGGCGATGTCGACCAGCAACTTGGCCAGCCTGCCACGCGGTTCGACCGCGAAGCTCGGCGCGATATAGCACAGTTCGTCGGCCTGCTTCTTGATGGCGTCGACGACCACCTGGTTCTGATGGCCAAGGTTCGAGCACACCATCTGCGAACTCATATCGGCATAGCGTTTGCCGTCATAATCCCAGAAGTAGATGCCTTCCGCGCGCTTGACCGGCGTGGCCGGGGCACCTTGCTTGGCCCATGGTTGCAGCACGTATTCCTCATGCAGGCGCGCGACTTCCTCGCCGGACAGACTACTCATATGGACATCCCCCTCGTATGAAATAACGATTGCAAACACTACGATTGTCGTAGGCTGATTGGCAGTATACGCAGAAAACGATTTACGGAAAAAGACGACAACGACCTGTGTTTTACTAGGGAAATCAACGATTGGGAATACGTCATAGCGAAAGCCTATAAGCGTTTTCGCCATATCGGGCCTCGGGCCCATGCGGCGGGATTAATGTGGGGAGCAAGCTTTCCGGTTGGTTGGGGAAGCTGAAGATTTCAGGATGTCATGGGGATTCCGACTGCTCGCCTCCTCGTGATGCAACATCATGGGTCGCCGAATACGGGACGTCGGCGGAACGACGGCGGGACGCAATCGGAAACGCAGAAGGGGACGAACGACTATGACCGCAGTAAGCATACCTGCCGGCAAGGTGAAGGAGCGTATCAGCTCCATTGCGCCGGAACCTGGAAACAATGCCGTCGCGCGGAGAAAATTGCCGGTCGGCAAGGCGCAGGGATTGGTATCGCTGCTGGTATTCGTGGCGGCATGGTGGGCCGTGACGGCGGCGAAGCTCGTCAACCCGCTGTATCTGCCCAGCCCGGGCGCCGTGTGGAACGCGTTCGTGCGCGCCAACACGTGCAATCCCATTGCGGCGGGCTCCACGCGCATCGTCTGCGGTGTACAGCAGTACTTCCTCTGGCAGCATCTGCTCATGAGCCTCGAACGCATCGGCGTGGGACTTGCGTTGTCCATCGTCGTCGGCGTGGTGTTGGGATTCGTGCTGTCCGGCGTGCGCTGGCTGAACCGGCTCATCATGCCGTACATCAACTTCGTTCGTGCGCTGCCGCCGCTCGGCTACATCGGCCTGCTCATCGTCTGGTTCGGCATCGGCGACACCACGAAGATCTGGCTGCTGTTCCTCGCCGCGTTCCCGCCGATCGTGCTCGCCACCATCGACGGACTGAAAAGCGTGAACCGCGACCGCATCAACTCGGCGTTGTCGCTCGGCGCCAACCGGGCCCAGCTCGTGGCCCTGGTCATGTTCCCGAGCGCACTGCCGTCGGTGTTGAACGGCATCCGTCTGGCCGTCGGATTCGCATGGACGACCGTCGTGGCCGCCGAACTCAACAACGGCATCCCCGGCATCGGCGCGTTGGCGTACCTTTCCGGCACCGAGATGAACACGCCGCTGACCATCGCGTGCATCCTCGTGATCGGCGTGGCCGCGCTGGTGCTCGACGGCATCATCCAGCTCGTCATCCGCGTGCTCACGCCGTGGGTCGGCAAGGAGTAGGGCCGCGAGACGGGATGCGTGCCCGGCAGGGGCTCCCCTTGTCAGGGGAGCTGGCCGACGCATGTCGGGCTGAGGGGTGGTGAACGGTCTGGCGAGGCAACGTGTCTTCTCTCCCTCAGACCGCCTTCGGCGGCCAGCTCCCTCGTCAGAGGGAGCCGAGGTGGAATGCGTGGACGTGGCTCGCGTCTCTCCCTCAGTCAGGCGTCGCCTGACAGCTCCCTCGTCAGAGGGAGCCAGGGGTATGTGGAATGTAGGAATAACTAGGGGGATAACTATGTCTATCGGATTGAACAAGACTCTGACACGCAAGGCGCTGTCGTTGCTGGCCGTGGGGGCGGCCGTACTGTCGATGGCGGCCTGCGGGCAGATGAAGACCGCCGATCAGATAGCCGGCAACACGGGGGATTCCGGCGCGTCATCGGCCGCCGGCAAGTGCCCGACCGACGTGAACAACGACTTCACCGGCACGCTGCGGGTCGGCTGGCAGGCCATTCCGAACGCCGACCTGGTCGTCAAGGACCAGAAGCTGCTCGAGAACTGCCTGCCCAAGGCGAAAATCCAATGGAGCCAGTTCAACTCGGGAGCGGACGTATTGCAGGCGTTCGGCGCGAAGTCGCTGGATATCGCGCTGCTGGGCTCCAGCCCGTCGGTCAAGGCCGTGAGCAAGCCTCTCGACCTGCCGGTGCAGGTCGTATGGATCAACGATGTGATCGGTGATGCCGAATCGTTGGTCACCCGCGACTCCGGGGTGTCGTCCATCAAGGACCTCAAAGGCAAGACGATCGCCGTGCCGTTCGGATCGACGTCGCACTTCTCGCTGCTGTCGGCATTGTCCGACGCGGGACTGAACGATTCCGACGTGAAGCTCGTCAACCTCGACCCGGACAAGATGCCCGCAGCCTGGCAGCGCGGTGAAATCGACGCCGCCTGGGTGTGGGATCCGGTGCTCAGCGAACTCAAATCCAACGGCGGCAAAACCGTGACGTCGAGCGCCGAAACCGCGAAGACCGGCGCCCCGACCTATGATCTCGAACTCGCGACCAGCGCGTTCGTCAAGGCCAATCCGGGCGTGCTCAAGACCTGGACCGCCGTGGAGAACCATGCCGTCGGACAGGTGCGCGACGGTGACGCCGCCGCCATCGACTCCATCGCCGTGCAACTGAACGAAAAGCCTGATCAGGTGAAGCAGCAGCTCAAGGGGTATTCGTACCTCGCCGCCGCCGACCAGGAGAAGAGCTTCGCGCAGTTGCCGGACGTGTTCGCCAAAACCGCCAAGTTCCTCAAATCGCAGGGCGGCGTGGACTCGGTGAACAGCAGCTACGATTCGGCGTTCTATGCCGACGCCATAAAGGAGGTCTCCGCCAAGTGAGCGACAGCGACAACATCGCATCCGGAAGTACGACGGGCGATAATACGGTAGGTGCGGCAAACGACGTGGCCGTCGACATCCGGCACGTCGTCAAACGGTTCCACACCGACCGTGGCGAGGACGTGACCGCGCTGAACGACATCAACTTCGCCATCCGCCGGCACGACTTCATCACCGTTGTCGGACGTTCCGGCTGCGGCAAGACCACGCTGCTCAACATGCTCGCCGGATTCGAGAAGCCCACCGAAGGCGAGATTCTCATCGGCGGCGAGAAGATCGCCGGACCGAGTCCCAAACGCGGCGTGGTGTTCCAGAAGCCGCAACTGTATCCGTGGCTGAACGTTCAGCGCAACGTGGAGTTCGGTATGAAGGTCCAGGGCGTCGATGCGGCGTCGCGTGCGCGGACGGCCAAGGAATACCTGCATATCGTGGGGCTATCCGACGCCGCGGACCGTAAGCCGTACGAGCTTTCCGGCGGCATGCAGCAGCGTGCGCAGATCGCGCGCGTGCTGGCCGCCGACCCTGACCTCGTGCTGATGGACGAGCCGTTCGGCGCCCTGGACGCGCTGACCCGCGAAAATCTTCAGGTGGAACTGCGGCGCATCTGGCAGGAGAAACGCAAAACCGTGTTCTTCATCACGCACAGCGTCGACGAGGCGATATTCCTCGGCACACGCGTGATTGTGCTCAGCTCGCATCCCGGCACCGTGCTCATGGACATCCCCGTCGACATCCCGCGCGATCCGGAGCGTCCCGAGGACATCGAAGCGGTGCGGTCGACGCGCGAATACCGCGAACTGGTCACGCGCGTCGACGCGGCGATTCACCAGTAGGGGAGGGTGTGACCGGGTGCGGGGCATCGTGACCGGGTGCAGGTGTACCCGGTCATGCCAATATCAGATTGTTGCAATTTCAACGTTTTTCAATGACCGTGACCGGGTGCAGGTGTACCCGGTCACGCATGATATGCACCTGGTCACACGGACGTGCACCCGGTCACGCATACGCGCGGAAAACGACATGCAAAACAAAAAAGCCGTGATGGTTGTCGTCACAATCATCACGGCTTTTATATGACTTGGCTTGTTTCCTCGCCGGTCCGTCAATCTAGTCCGCGTAGAGAACGTAGGGCGGAGACGGCGACGGAACAATCCAAGCATCAACCGGGGCTCGTCAACCATGCGATGTGCACAATCGACGAAACTCTGGGGATAACGTTCGTGTCGTCGGGGAGAAAATCAGCCCTCGATGGCAATCTGGTGCTTGGCCTCGACCTGCGGCTTCGCCTCGATCTTCGGAACCTCGAGGCACAGCGTGCCGTTCTTGTACGAGGCGTGGATGTCGGACTCCTTCACGTCCTCGCCGACGTAGAAGCTACGAGAGCAGGTGCCGACGTAGCGCTCGCGACGCAGCCACTTGCCGGCGTCGTCCTTGTCGCCGTGGTCCTCGTCCTTGTGGGCGGAAACGGTCAGGTAGCCGTTGTTGAGCTCAACGTTGATGTCGTCCTTATCGAAGCCAGGCATATCGATATCGACGTCGTACGCCTTGTCGGTCTCACGAACATCCGTGCTCATCATCGTGGTGGGCATAGCGGCCGCGGCGTTGTTACCCGCGGAGCGCCAGCCCTCGAAGAACGGGTCGTCAAACAGATCCGAGAACATCGTGTCATTCATCAAAGCCGGAAACATAGCCATAATCAATACTCCTTGAATTGAAATCTTGGAGTAGGGCGGGTTGGCTTCCCAAGCTCCCTCGCGGGCGCTCGGTTTATCGTGGCCGTCCTCGGAACCCCTTCCGGAGCTCCTGCCTTGTCCTTTCACTTCACCCAACCGGTATTCCCGGATAGTGTTCCCGAATTTTGCTGGGAGTGAAAAAGTTGAGTGATGATGACTCAAGTTTTGGGTAGTCGGTCGTCGTCGTGGTAGAGGGCGTCGGCGGCGAGGCCGGAGGCGAGCACGTCGTCGCGGATCTCGTTGAACAGATCGTCGCTGAGTTTGACGGAGCCCATGGGGTATTCGCGGCCCAAGGCATGATACTTGCCCTCGCCGAAACGATGGTATTTCAACGGCTGATACGTGATGTTCGCATCGCGACCGCCAAGACCATGCAGAAAATCGATGATCGCGGCGATGTCCTCGCGCGAATCGTTGAAACCGGGAATCACGGGCGTACGGACCAGCTTCGGCATCTCGGGATGGTCGACGCACAGACGGGAGAAATTATCAAGGATGCGTTCGTTGCCGAAACCGGTCCATTCACGATGCACGGACGAATCCATCGACTTGATGTCGAACAGGATGGTGTCGAGATGCTCGGCGGCGCTCGCCAACGACGCGTAGGGCGCATAGCCGCAGGTCTCGATGGCCGTTGTGATGCCGCGCTCGTGGGCGCCGGCGAGCAGATTCGTCAGGAACGTGCGGTGTGCGAGCGGTTCGCCGCCCGAGACCGTGAGACCGCCGCCGGAACGGTCGAAGAAGACCTCGTCGCGTTCCACGACGTCGAGGACCTCGTCGACGGTCATCGGCTTGCCTTCGAGGGTGAGCGCCTTGGACGGGCAGGATTTGGCGAACGACGTGAGTTCGGTGAGGTCGAGACGGTCGAGAGTGGGGCGGTTGAGGGTGATGGGAGAAGTGGTGCTGTTGGGCGGGTTGACCCCCTCAGTCGGCTTCGCCGACAGCTCCCCCTGGGAGGGGGAGCCAGAAGGAATATTGGGTGTGACGGCGGAGGGGCAGGCGAGGGCGCAGCGGTCGCAGCCCATGGCGGCGATGCACTTGTCGGCCACATAGCTGACCTCGGGGCCGAACCGTTGCGATTCGGGATTGCTGCACCACGGGCAGCGTAGTGGGCAGCCCTTGAGGAATACGATGGTGCGGATTCCCGGACCATCATGCAGCGAATAATGCTGGATGTTGAACACCAGGGCCGAATCCTTGGGCATCAGGCGGCGCCATTCGCCGGTGGGGCGTGACGACTGCTCGCGGTCCGCGAGGATTCGGCTGGTGAGGGATTGCTGCATGATGGGTTTCTGTGGGGTGATGGGATGGAATCGGAATGTGGAATCGGCCTGTGGCCGATGGATGTTTTTTGCGGCTGTCGCCGCGGTCTCTCCCTCAGTCAGGCTTCGCCTGACAGCTCCCTCGTCAGAGGGAGCCGAGGCAAGAGGGGTGTCCTCGCGCTCGATGCTTCGCGCTCGCATCGCCTACGGGCAGTCCACTGGACCGCCCGCTTGACGGCTCAGCCCTCAGTCAGGCTTCGCCTGACAGCTCCCTCGTCAGAGGGAGCCGAGGCGGAATTGCTTTTTCGGTCATGCTGCGCATGGCGGCTTCCTCGTCGGAGGAAGCCGGGGGTTAGAAGGTTTCCTGCTCGTTGCGGGAGATGAGCTCGTCCTGCAGGTCCTTCGACAACTCGGTGAAGAACGCGGAGTAGCCTGCGATGCGCACGATGAGGTTGCGGTACAGCTCCGGATGCTTCTGGGCCTCACGCAGCGTATCGTTGTTCATCACGTTGAACTGCACGTGCCACAGCTTGAGGTCGCGCCAGGTCTCGATGAATTCCACGAGCTTCTCGGTGCCTTCCTTGCCGGCCACGCAGCCCGGGGAGAGCTTGATGTTCAGCAGACGGCCCGCGTGCTCGTTGTGGTCGAAGTTCTTGGTCAGGTAGTTCGACAGCAGGATGGCGGTCGGGCCCTCATGGTCGGCGCCCTGCGCGGCGGACGAGCCGTCGGAGAGCGGCGTGAACGCCTGACGTCCGTCGGGCGTGGCCGAAACGACCTTGCCGAAGGGCACATGGCTGGTGAACGGCACCAGACGGATGTCCATGTGCACGCCGATCTGCTCGGAGTACTTGGCGGTGAACTCCTGCGCCGTACGGTCGAGAATCTTGCCGATCTCGTCCGCGTACGGGTCGTCGTTGCCGTAGGCCGGGGCGTTCTTCAGCAGCTGGCGAATCACCTCGTAGCCTTCGAAGTTGTGCTCGCATGCCTCCTTGAGCTCGTGCAGGCTGAGCACATGCTCCTCGAACACCAGTTTCTTGATGGCGGCCAGCGAATCAATGACGGTGGCATAGCCCATGTACTCGAGATAGCCGAGGTCGATGCCTCCCGGGATCTTCGGCTGGTGCAGGTCGATGCACGAGTCGCGGCACAGCTTCTGCAGCATCGAGCCCAGCGGCGTGGCGAAGTGCTCGGCGCGCAGGCGGATGATCTCATGCTGCTGGATGAACGCGTGCTTGAGCAGGTTGTTCTGCTGCTTGAGGAACGCGGCGAACAGGTCGTCGAAGCTCGTGAAGTCCTCGAACTCGCCGGTCTGGAGACCCAGCACCTCGTCGCCGTACTTGAGCATGCGGCCGTTGTACATCACCATCTCCAGCGCGGCGGCGAAGTTGATGTACGCGTTCGGGCTGGTGTAGGTGTCGCGGTTCGGCATGCGGCATTCGGCGCAGCCGGAGACCGAGTAGTCGAGCGCTTCGTCGAACTTCGCGCCCTTGCTCAGCAGCAGCGGCACCACGTCCTCGTCGTTGAGCAGCTTCGGGAAGCCTTCGCCGCTCTTGATGGTCAGCGCCACCTCGCGCAGATAGCGCTTCGGGGAGCGCGTGTGGATGCGCGCGGCCAGATCGGGGTAGTTCAGCGGGAACTCGCGCTTCGACTTGAGCAGGATGTACGTCAGCTCGTTCGTCGCGTCATAGCCCTCCGGGGTCTGGCCTCCGATGGTCACGGCCTCCCAGTGCGCGTAGCCCTCGTTGAAGGCGCCGCCCGCGTCGGACAGGTAGAGGTCGATGTACTGGGCCATGTCGACCCACATGCATTCGAACAGCTCCTGCGCCTCGTCGGCGGTGATGCGGCCCGCCTCCTTGTCGGCCTTGTAGAACGGGTAGAGGTACTGGTCCATGCGGCCGTTGGAGATAATCGTGCCGGTCTTCTGCTCGATGCGGCTGAACAACTGCGTGAACCACTGGCTCTGCATGGCCTCGTAGAACGTGCGGGCCGGATGCTCCGGCACCCAGCGGCAGGTCTCGGCGATGCGGCGCAGCTCGGCGACGCGCTTCGGATCGGTCTCCTCGGCGGCCTGACGTTCGGCCAGGTCGGCGTGACGGTTGGCCCACAGGATGATCGCGTCGGCGGTCAAAATTTCCGCCTCGAGGAACGGGCGCTTCTCGCAGTTGTCGATTGGCGAGAACTCGTCCAATTCGGCCAGACGGGCCTCGGCCTCGGCCTTCAGGCCGCCGAACCCCTTCTTCAGCACGATGTCGTAGTCATGCACCCACTGGAGGCTGGAACGGAACGACGCGGTCTCGTTGACCACGTAACGGGAGGTCAGCGCCTCGTCGGGATTGTACGTGAGCTTCATGGTCTCGGGGCCGAGCGCCTTGGCCAGATCCTCGTGGAAGGTCTTGCCCTTCCAGTACGGGGCGATCTCCTCGACGATGATCTTCGCGTCGGCCGGGTCGATGTCGAACGGCGAGCTTTCGCGCGTCGGCAGCTTCTTGATGGCCAGGTCGAGCGTATCGCCGTCGAGTTCCGGATACAGCAGGCCGTAACGGCCCTCGCCGCCGCCGCGGCCGACGATCAGCTGGTCCTTGTCCACGTAGACGGTGGCCTTCTCGGCGTAGTGGTACAGCGCCTTCGCCCAGCGCAGCACGAGCGGCTCGCCTTCGGTCTCGCGGAAGCTTTCGGTGAACAGCAGGCCGCGTTCCACATCGACGTGCGGCTTCTCGGCGCGGATGCGGGCGAGGATATCGTTCGCGCGCGTATGATGTTCGAGCTTGACCGGCTTGTGCTCGATCTGCTCCTTGATTCGCGTTTCCTGCGGTGAAAGTACTGCTGTGGTCATCGGTGTTGGTCTCCCATCAATTATTTGGCGTCGTATCCGACATCCCAGCGAATACGACAATGATTTCAGCCTAACGGCGGCGACCGTATTGACGGGCCGTTTTATGCCGAATGCTGTATAGGAGTTGCTTATGATGCCTCATAAATCGTTGGGATTATTGGGGTTTGTGGGATTTGAGTGGGGGACTTATATCATCCTGGGTTATAGCGGGACTTATGTCATCCTGAGCGAGCCTTCCCCCTCCTGTCATCCTGAGCGAGCGTAGCGAGTCGCAGGATCTGTTGGGTGTGGTTGAGATCCTTCGACTCCGGCCTTCGGCCTCCGCTCAGGATGACAGTGGGAGGTACGGCGTCGCGCAGGATGACAGTGGGAGGTACGGCGCCGCGCGGGATGACAGTGGGAGGTGCGGCGCCGCGCGGGATGACAGTGGGAGGTGCGGCGTTGTGCGGGATGACAGTGGGAGGTGTGGCGTCGCGCAGGATGACAGTGGGGCGGTGTTGCTTGGGATGGCGAGGGCGGCTCCGCTTGGGGTGACGGTGGCTCGGCTCCCGCTGGCGGGAGCTGTCGGCGAAGCCGACTGAGGGTGGTTGGTGCATTACTGAGGTGGTGTCAGGCCACCCCCAGTCTGCCTGACGGCAGCCAGCCCCCGCCGGCGGGGGGCGGAGACATTTGCCCAGTCGGCCCTCTGTCGGCGGGGCTTGTGACGGCGGGGTCAGCGGGGCCAGATCTGGGTGCCGGATTTGTAGGTGCGCAGTACGCGAAGCCGGCGCAGCGATTCGTCGGGAACGCCGTCCGCATCGAGCGGCACGGCGAGCGGATTATGTTCCAGCACGCACAGGTCGGCCAGCTTGCCGACCTCCAGCGTGCCCTTGTCATGCTCCTCCCCGTACTGATACGCGGCGTTGGCCGTGATGGCGCGCAGGCCGTCTACCACGTCGACCCGTTGCGCCGGATTGAGTTCCACGCCCGACTTCGTCCGTCGGGCGGCCGCGCACCAGACCGCTTCCAGCAGGTTCGGCCGGATGATCGGCGAATCCGTATGGAACGTGTACGGCAGGGCGAAATCCGCCGCGTCGCGCACCGCGGAGATACGACGTCCGCGCTCCTCGCCGAAGTTCTTCAGATGCACGTCCCCCCAGTACCAGCAGTGCGATACAAAGAACGAAGGAATCATATGATAGTCGTTAAAACGTGAAAGCTGGTCGCGGCGCGTCAGCTGGCAGTGAATCATCACCGGACGCAGTTCGTCCTTGCGTGCGTTCGTCGACTCGTCGTACGCGCGGCCGTATTCGTCAAGGAACTGTTCGTTCGCCGCGTCGCCGTTGCAATGCGCCATCACCTGCAGACCATCGTCGATGGCCCATTTGGCGAACGCACGAACGTTGGCATCGTCAAGCGCCTGATTGCCGTGGAAGTCATCGCCCTCCGGACCGGGCGCATACGGTTCGCTCACCCAGGCGGTCCGTCCTTGCGGCGAACCGTCAAGAATCAGCTTGACGCCGCCGAACCGCAGATGATTGACGTAATGCGATCCCACATACCCGCGGTGACGGTCGAAAATGCCGTCGATGTCCTGACCATGCATCGGATACGCGACCGCGTCCAGACGCAGCCGACGTGCCGACGCCAGCAACGCGAGATTGTCGGCCCAGCCGGCCGTCGTCGCGCCATCCTGCGCGGTGGTGATGCCATGCGACAGATACTCGTCCTGCATGGCATCGGCCAAGACCAGCGGATTGATCTTCATACGGGAGTCGAGCGCACGATAGACGGCGAACATGGCGGCCGGCTCCTGGCACAGGCCGTCCGGCGTGCCGTCGGGCTCACGGCCGAAGCGCGCGCCCGCCGGGTCCGGCGTATCTCGCGTGATGCCGGCCATCGCCAACGCCTTGGAATTGGCGACGATCATATGGCTGGAGACGTGCACGGCCAGCACCGGCACATCCGTCGTCACCTTGTCGAGATCATGACGGGTGGGATGCCGATGCCCGGCAAGCGTGGTGTTGTCGTATCCGACGCCCAGAATCACGCCGTTGTCGAGCGGAATGTCGCTATGCGTGGCGAAGTCCTGCAGCCGGGTGACGATGTCGTCGACGGACGTGGCGTCGGTCAGGTCGGCGGCCGTGAAATACTGCGATATTCCCGAAAAATGACTATGCGCGTCGATGAGTCCCGGCAGCAGCGCGGCACCCCGCAGATCGACCTCGCGAACATGCGCCTCCATACGTGCGGCGCGCGTGCGGGCGTCGTCGAGCGAACCGACGAACGCGATGCGGCCGTCGGTGTCGGTGAGCAACGCTTCTGGAAGCGGACGATGCTCGAACCCCGGCGTCATCGTAAGGATGGCGCCGTTGCGGAAGAGCTGTGGAGTGTGGCTTGGCATATCAGTTTTTACGCTCCTCGGCCTCTTTGAACTTGGTGATGCCGCGGGTGGTGAACAGGCCGAACGCGACGATGACGGCGGCCACGATATACGCGACCCTCGTGACGTTGTAGCGTTCCCGGGCGTTGATCTTCACCAGTTCGGCCTTCTCCGCGGGCGTGGCGTCCACGTCGGCGATCTCCTGCTCGAACTGCCGGTCGCCGACCAGCGTGATGCTCTTGCTCGTCACCGCATTCGCGACCTCGGGCGAGATGACATCGGAACCGCGCACGGCATTACCCACGTTCGCGGTGATGCCGAACAGCAGCACCGCGCCGAGAATACCCACGCCCAACGCCTGGCCGATATTGCGGGCCACGCCCTGCACGCCGCCCGACTGCGAGGCGTCACGCTCGTTCACCGCCAACGCCACCACATTCGACGCCTGGGAATTGATCAGGCCGACGCCGATGCCGGTGATGATCGTGCCAAGAAACACTAGCCAACCAATCGCACTATGCAACGTGATCGAGAACGAGCGGATGATCAGCGCCGCAATCATGACGACATATCCCAACTGAATCACCCGCTTCGGATTCGCATCCGGCAACAGCTTCGGCAGACCAATCGCCACAAGAATCGTCGGCAGACCGGACAACACCGAAATCACGCCGACCTTGGCCGGCGACCATCCGGCCACCAACTGCAGATACGGTCCCATCAGAATGCCCTGCACACCAAGGAACAGGAACGTGATCAGCCACGCATACAGGCCGGCAAGCACCTGCGGCGTCTTCAAAAACGACTGCGGCAGCAAGGCCACGCCATTACGCTCCTCCACGCCCTTCTCCACGAAACCAAGCACGACCAGCACAACGGCGCCAAGCACGACCAACGGAATCGCCGGAGACAACCCAAACACCGTGAACGGCGCCTGCGGGAACGCCTTCGCCAGACCCCACGCCGAAATACGCGACAATCCGAACAACACCAGGAAGAACCCGATGGCAGCCAACGTAACGCCCGGCACATCGAACCGGTGATTGACCTCCGTCTTCGTGATCGGCGGCAGACGGAACGACAACAGCAGCAGCAGCACGATGAAATACGCGGCCAGCACGCCATACACCACGCGGAAACCGCTCACGCCCATGATGATGCCGAGCGCCAGCGGCAGAAACGACGAGAAACCGCCCGCGGCCGCGCCCACGCAACCAAACGCAAGCGTGCGCTGCGAGCCCTTGTAGATCTTCGGAATCAGACCGAGCACGGACGGAATCAGCAGACTCGCGCCAAGACCGACGAACGTACGCCCGCCCCAATTGAACACGTCGATGTTCGGCGAAATCGCGGAAATCAGCTCGCCGATCGCGCACAGAACGGCACCCGTGCGGAACGTGCGCTTCCAACCGAACAACGTGCCGATGAAGCCGCCGGCCACCATGAACGAGCCGGCGATCAGCGGATACATCATGTTCGACAATTGGATGCTCGCCATGTTCGCATGAAGTTGCGTCGTCAACGCCGACGTGGCGATGGCCAGGGCGCCGTTGTCTCCCGACGTGCCCATCTGCGCGAGAATCAGCGTGACGACCGGGAACACCAGGAATCTCGTGGCGGCCTTCGATTGCGATATCGGTTGCGATTGCGCGGCCGACGCATCGGCCTCGAGTGTGGTTGATCGTGTAATCGACGTCATATGACGTCCTTTCGTTGGGAACGTCGGCGGTTCCCCCGAACCGCCACGCGTTCAATTCATCCTCCGTCCGTTACCGGCCGGTCCCTTCGCCAACCACCGTAACGGACGTCGTCGGGTCGACAGGCCGCCCCGCTATAGCGGCTGCTTATGAAATCATGCAAAACCGCGGAATCGTGCCGGTTAATAAACCGCTCAAGATTTTTGGACTACCCCAATATGCCGATTTTCGTGGTCGCCGACATATTGCGCAGGAATAATGAAATCAAGCCGCAACGCATACGGTTCCCATCGAGGAACGCCGTACGCGGCGGTATATGACGGGGAAGCTCCAAAGTCCGAAACATCTTCGGCACAGGCGGTAAGGGGAACACATGCGGTCACGAATCGGCGGTGCGATCACACGCATCACGGCGGTCATACTGGCCGGCGTGATGGCCGTGGCGCTGGCCGGCTGCGCATGGCCCAGCGAATACATCGCCGACGCCGGCAGCAAGGCGATACGTAACGCCGGCTCCGACGGCAGCACCACGACCCTGCGCATCGCCGCCCAGCCTTACCCGCTTTACTCCGACGTCTGGGTGGCCCACGAGCTCGGCTACCTCAAGGAGGAGCTCGCCAAGGAGCACGCCTCCTACACGTGGGATTCGTTCAAAAGCGGCCCGCTCGTGAACGAGGCCATGGCCGCCGGCAACGACGACGTCGGATACGCCGCCGACCTGCCCGCCGTCATCGCGAAATCCACCGGACAGGACGTCACCATCGTCTCCAACGTGGCCTACGGCGAGAAGGCGCTCGCCATCATGGTCCCCAAAGACTCTCCAATCAAAACGGTCGCCGACCTGCGCGGCAAGAAGGTTGGCTACGCCACGGGTTCGTACGCGCAGCATCTGCTCGCGCTGCTGCTCGCCAAACAGGGCATGACCCTCAACGACGTGGACACCGCCAACCTCTCCGCCGAGGATCAGGTGGCCGCCATCCAGGCCCATAACGTCGACGCCATCGTCATCTGGGAGCAGTACGTCACCAAGCTCGAAACCGAGGGCACGGCCCGCGTGCTGGCCGACGGCACGGGCGTCAAGCGCGGCAACATGGTCTCCTACTTCACGACCAGCTACGCCAAGGCGCATCCCGACATCGTGCGCGCCTACAACCGCGCCGTGCAGCGCGGCGCCGACGAAATCAACAGCGACCCCGACAAGGCCGCCAACGCCGTGGCCAAGGACTTCGGCGTCAGCGCCGACCTGCTCAAGAAGATCTGGAAGCACTTCACGTTCACCACGGAGCTCAAGCCCGACGACATCGCCGCCATCCGCGAGGTCGCCGACTTCGCGTGGAAGAACGGCATTCTCAAATCCCAGGTGGACGTCGACAAACTCATCGACACCGGCTACCTGACCGCAAACGTCAACTCGAAAACCACGAATACGAACGATACGACTAAGGGGCAATGATCGCACATGGTGGAAAAGGTGCTGACAGGAATCTCATCGTTTACCGTCGCGGCGTCGAAGGCGGCCTCGGGCGTGACGACCGTCGTCAAGCCGAAGAAAACCGTTGACGCCGCCGTGAAGACCGGCGCCGCGGCGGGTGCCGCTGCAAAGCCCGTCGCCGTTCGCAAGACGGCGGCCGGGAACGGCGTCGTCGGCAAGGTCTCCGCCAAGGCCGGCAAATGGGCGCTGTACCTCGCGCTGCCCGTCATCCTCGTGGCCGTATGGGCGTTCGTCGGCGCACGCAGCGCCTCCTACGCCATGGCCACGCCGCAGCAGATCGTCTCGGCCACCATCGAATACGCGGGCAGCGGCGAGCTGTGGCTCAACATCGCCGTCAGCATCGCACGCGTGCTCGAAGGATTCCTCGTCGCGTTCGTCGCGGCCGCCGTGCTCGGCGTCGCCGCCGGCGTCTCGCGACGATTCGAACGCTTCATCGACCTGGTCATGCAGGTGCTGCGCCCCATCCCCGGCATCGCATGGATTCCGCTGGCCATCCTGTGGTTCGGCATCGGCGAGAACTCCAAGGTCTACATCATCTTCATCGGCGCGTTCTTCCCCATGTTCGTCAACTTCGTCGACGGCATCAAGGGCATCGACAAGCGCTACTTCGAACTCGGCCGCGTCTATGAGATTCCCAAGTGGCGGTTCATCCGCCAGGTCGTCGTGCCGGCCGCGCTGCCGCAGATGCTCACCGGCATCCGCCTCGGCCTCTCCGGCGCATGGATCTGCGTGGTCGCCGCCGAAATGATCGGCGCGACCAGCGGCGTCGGCTTCATGCTCTCCGACGGCCGTTCGATGTCCCGCCCCGACGTGGTCATCCTCGCCATGCTCATCATCGGCATCGTCGGCAAGCTCATGGACGACGTCGTCGAATGGCAGCGCCGCCGCATCGTCAACTGGCTGTGAGGCGCGCGGCATAACGCCGACGGCGCGCAAGACGCCGACCAAGGCACCGACCCGGAAAACGACTGGAAGCGTGGCATGAGCGACAACAACGACAACATCGACGGCGGCAACGCCGACAACATCATCGACATCAGACATCTGACCAAGGTGTTCCCCTCGGAACACGGGCCGGTCGAGGCGTTGCACGACGTTTCGATCTCGCTGCCGCGCGGAGGATTCACCTCCAT
Source organism: Bifidobacterium pluvialisilvae (assembly GCF_019331695.1). Taxonomy (GTDB): domain Bacteria; phylum Actinomycetota; class Actinomycetes; order Actinomycetales; family Bifidobacteriaceae; genus Galliscardovia; species Galliscardovia pluvialisilvae. The sequence goes on along the minus strand of NZ_JAHBBI010000006.1, from coordinate 164,719 downwards.
CATCGGACCATCCGGCTGCGGAAAATCCACGCTGCTGCGCATCATCGGCGGCCTCGACACCGAATACGACGGCGAGGCCCTGATGGACGGCCGGCCGATTCCCGGCCCCGGCCGCGACAAGGGCTTCGTCTTCCAGGACCATCGCCTGCTGCCATGGTTCTCCGTGCGCGAGAACATCCGGTTCGCGCTGCCCGACTCGGAGAAGCACAACGACGAGCTGATCCAGGAGAACATCGATCTCGTCGGATTGAACGGATTCGAGGATGCGCTGCCCAAGCAGCTCTCCGGCGGCATGTCGCAGCGCGTGGCCATCGCCCGCGCGCTCGCCAACCGGCCGAAGGTCCTGCTGCTCGACGAGCCGTTCGGCGCGCTCGACGCGATTACGAAAATCAAGCTTCAGGACCAGTTGCTGCGCATCTGGCAGTCCGAAGGCATCACGATGGTGATCGTGACGCACGACATCGACGAGGCCGTGTATCTGGGCGAGACCGTCGTGGTGATGAAGCCACATCCCGGCGAGATCAAGCGCGTGGAGCACGTCGACCTGGGAACGCCGCGCACTCGCGTCGGCGAACGGTTCAACCGCGCCAAGGACTCGATATACCAGGAGTTCTTCGCGCAGGAGTAGGCGTCGTCGCGACCGGCTGTCGGGTGGGACGGTCGTCGCATCAACTGGGAAACTACGTAATAATGCGAATCTATCGCCGTATATAACAAAGTGCCGCTATCGGATTTTTCGATAGCGGCACGCTGTTTTTTCCACTAATTCCAAGCTTGCGCGCGGCCGATCCGCCCCGTTAGCATCGAAGACGAACACCGGATGACGGCCTGATATCGGGGGATGTCGATCGTCGTTCGGCGGGATTCGAATCAAGGGAAATCATCGGACCGACGCCGGAACCGGCGTCGCACCAACAAGGGGAGAGAGCATCGTGACTACATCCATCACGCCTTCCGCCGCTGCGGCGGCGAAGGCCAAGACCAAGGCCAAGGAGACCGTTCCGGCGGCCGCCGAAGGCAACAAGATCCTCGGCAGCGAGGACTGGTGGGCCGTGTTCATCGGCCTCGGCATCGTCGTGCTGGCGTTCGTGCTGTGGGCGGCCGGCAGCTCGCTGAACATCTTCGCCGCGAAGATCCCCAGCTGGGGATCCTGGTCGTTCCTGTTCGAGGGCGGCGACGTCGTGAAGAACGGCGCGACCACCCATGCGGCCGGTCTCGCGCAGCGCTGGCCGAACATCCTTGCGCTGTTCGCGCTGTTCGCCGTCGTGTTCGGCGTGGCCGCACGCTTCCTCAGGCTCAGGGTGCCGGCGTTCCTCGGCGGATTCGTGGCGCTGTTCGTGCTGAGCTTCGCCGTCAACGTGTTCAGCACCTCGAAGTTCGCCAACTCCTACAATCTCGAGGCGCCGCTGGTCGCGCTCGTCGTGGGCCTGCTGCTCGGCAACATCCTCAACCTCGAAGGATTCTTCGGCGGCAGCCTGCGTACCGAGCTTTATGTGAAGGTCGGCATCGTGCTGCTCGGCGCCACGCTGCCGTTCACCACCATCATCTCGGCCGGTCCGGTCGCGTTCCTGCAGGCAACGTTCATCGCCGTCTCCACGTTCCTCGTGATCTACTTCGCCGCCACCCGTCTGTTCGGCCTCGACAAGCGCTTCGCCGCGACGCTCGGCGCCGGCGGCTCCATCTGCGGCGTCTCCGCCGGCATCGCCGTGGGCAGCGCCGTCAAGACCCGCAAGGAGCACGTCTCCGCGGTGATCTCCATCGTGGTGGTGTGGGCCATCATCTCCATCTTCCTGCTTACGGGCCTCGGCAAGGCGCTCGGTCTGGCGGACGGCGTGGCCGGCGCCTGGGTCGGCACCTCCGAATTCGCCGACGCGGCCGGCATCACCGCGGCCGCCAGCTTCGGAGATCAGGGCATCGCGGCGTTCACCCTCATGAAGGTCGTCGGCCGCGACATCTTCATCGGCGTGTGGTGCCTCATCCTCGCGTTCGTGGCCATCACCTACTGGGACCGTCAGGACCGCGTGGCCGAGGCCAAGGCCGCCGGCAAGGACGTGACGAAGCTGCCGAAGCAGAAGCTCGACGTGGCGCAGATCTGGCACCGCTTCCCGAAGTTCGTCATCGGCTTCTTCGTGGCGTCGATCTTCCTCACCATCGTGATCGCCACTGCCGGCGCCTCGGCCTCGGCGGGCATCACAAGCGACCTGATCACGCCGGTCAAGGAGCTGCGTACGTGGGCCTTCACGTTCACGTTCCTCTCCATCGGTCTGACGACTCGCTTCAAGCAGCTGTCGTCGCTCGGGTGGAAGCCCATCGCCGCGTTCAGCATCGGCGCGGTCGTCAACATCATCCTCGGATTCGTGCTCTCGGCCGTGCTGCTGCCCGGCTTCTGGGCCAATATTCCGGTCGCCTGATCTTGCCGGCCTCGCAACCCAGGTTTTCGTCACGATACGAGTGTTCGTATCGTGACGAAAACCCGGGTTGCGAGGCCTTGATTCTTTGATAAAGAGAACCCCATGAATCTACCGGTCGTCTGGCATGTCATCGTCGATATCCCATTTACGGGCAGGCCGTTCCGCAGCACGGGACTGAGCATCGACGACGCGACGAACGACTTGCAGGAGCGTATCGACCGCGCGAAGATCGCGCAGCGCGTATTGGCGAAATTACGGGAATTGAGCCCTGCCGACGAGGACGGCGACTGGCAGCTGGCGCTCTCGTGGAAGGGGCTGCGCGCGGAACGCGACGGCGCCGCGTTCGAGCAGCTGGAACAGCAGCTGTACGACGCGGGGTTCACCGCCGATGATTTCGCCGTGCGCGTGGAATACGCGCGTTCGTGGGGAATGCTGTAAATTCCGTTTCTTCCTTGTACACGAATCGTCGGATGCCACGCGAAAAAAGGTTTTCGCGGCCGGTATCCGACGATTCGTGTACCTAGCGGTTGCCGATAATGAGCTCCACGGCCCGCCTCAGCACATCATTCGATTCGGGCACGATGACGATTCCGCCGTCTTCGCGGATGATATCCGCCGTACTCGGGCCCAACGCATAATACGTGGGATTCTCCGCGAAACGATGAGGGATTTTTCCGATGATCGCCCGCAGCCGCCGATACGACGACGGGCTCGTCACCAGAATGCGGTCGATGGGATGGGCCGCTCCGGCACCGTCGGCAATCGTCTCGATCGCCGACTGCTCCAATTCATCGTTCCACATATTCTCGTAGATGCGAATCCGCGGGATTTCCTCGGGGATATGGTCGTGCGGCACGCGCAGGTCGCCGCCGAGCATCGCCATGCGGGCGTGCGGCAGCGTCGCCAGCAGACGCGCCAGTCCCCGCTGGTTCTCCTCGTCGGGCGTCAATACGTGCGGCAGGCCGTATCGTTCGGCCTGCGTCGCCATCTTGCGGCTCAGCACCACGACCGTGGCCAGCCAGTTGAGATGCCGGTAACGCTCCAGATACAGCGTGAGTGCGAAATTGCTCGTGATGATCAGATAATCGCTGCTCGCGATCGCGCGCAGATCGGATTCGCTCGGCACGGTGGCCTGCAGCCTGCGCAGCGGGCAGTACACGACGCCTCCGGCAGGGCGCGCGGCGTCGTCGAGCCGCCGACGCAGTGCTTCGCCGATATGGTCCTGCGGATACGTGATCAGCACGGTCATGTCATCCTCCTTGCCGGTAGCATTCTCTCATTGCCGTATGTCGTTGTCGTGATGCCGTTGTCGGGATGCCGGTCGACGTCACCATTCATCGCGGTCGATGCGTGCGGCCACGTCCTTGGCGAAGTACGTGATGATGAGGTCGGCGCCGGCGCGTTTGATGCCGGTCAGCGTCTCCCTCACGATGCGTGCCTCGTCTATCCAGCCGTTCGCCGCGGCCGCCTTGATCATGGCGTATTCGCCCGAGACGTTGTACGCGACCAGCGGCAGATTGCTGGCGTTGCGTATGTCGCGGACGATGTCGAGGAACGCCATCGCCGGCTTGACCATGAGGAAGTCGGCGCCCTCGCGCTCGTCGCTGGCCGCCTCGCGCATGGCCTCGAGCCGGTTCGCGGGGTCCATCTGGTAGCCGCTGCGGTCGCCGAACTGCGGCGCCCCATCGGCGGCGTCGCGGAACGGTCCGTAGAAACTCGATGCATATTTAACCGAATACGACATGATTGGAACGTTGATATATCCGGCCTTATCAAGGCCTTGACGAATCGCCGCGACATAACCGTCCATGGCGTTCGACGGAGCGATGATATCGGCGCCCGCCTTCGCCTGACTGACGGCGATGCGAACGATGTATTCCAATGATTCGTCGTTGACGACCTCGCCGTCGCGCACGATGCCGCAATGGCCGGTGGACGTGTATTCGCACATGCAGTCGTCGGCGATCACCACCAGACCGGGGCAGACGGCCTTGATGACGCGGATGCCGCATTGCACGATGCCGTCGTCGCTCCAAGCGTCGGACCCGACGTCGTCCTTATGGTCGGGGATGCCGAACACGATGACCGACGTGATGCCCAGATCCTCGATGGCCCTGATCTCGTCGGGCAGCGCATCGAGCCCGTAGCGGTTGATGCCGGGCATCGAGGGAATCGGCGCGACGCCGTCGATCGTCGCGTCGACGAACACCGGCATGATGAGGTCGTTCTTGGTGACGGTCGTTTCGCGTACCAGACCGCGCATCGCCGCGCTGGTGCGCAGGCGACGATGACGGTCGAAAACCAATGACATGATGAATCCCCCTGATGTTTCCGACTTTCAAGAATATGCGGTGGATGGCGTGTTCGCCGGGCCGGGAAGGGTATAGCCTATATCGGTTAGTTATGACGGGCGATACATCGCCGGATTTGCGGTGTTGCGGTGCGTTGCGCGTGTGCGGAGGCCATGCCCGGCATGGTTGACAATAGATGGTTGAGATACGTCGAGTCATGGTGCGGAAGGAGATGTCATGAGTGAGCGGCAGGGTCTCGTGTCGTTGGTGGGAGCCGGACCGGGCGATCCGGAGCTGTTGACGCTGCACGGCAAGCGTCGGCTGGAGGAGGCCGATGCCGTCGTGTACGACCGGCTGGTGAATCCGGAGCTGCTGGAATTCGCGCGTGAGGACGCCGAACGCATCGACGTGGGCAAGTCCGCGCATCATCATCCCGTCAAGCAGCGGGAAATCAACGACCTGCTGGCGCGGCTCGCGCTCGACGGCAAGCGTGTGGTCCGGTTGAAGTCCGGCGACCCGTTCGTGTTCGGCCGCGGCGGCGAGGAACAGCAGTATCTGCGCGGCCTCGGCGTGCAGGTGGAGGTGGTGCCGGGCATCACCAGCGCCATCGCCGGACCGGCGTCGGTGGGCATTCCGGTGACGCATCGCGACTATGCGTCGAGCTTCCATGTGATCGCCGGCCATCGCAAGCGCGCGGGGCATGAGCTCGACTGGAACAACATCGCGCATATGGAGGGCACGCTCGTGTTCCTCATGGGCATGGAGTCGCTGGGGCGCATCGTCGGCGAGCTGCTGGCCAACGGCAAGCCTGCCGATACGCCGATCGCCGTGATCCAGTGGGCCACTCGCGAGAACCAGCGCGCCGTGAAATCCGATTTGCAGGGTATTGAGGCGACCGTTGAGAAGGCGGGATTGGGTGCTCCGGCGTTGATCGTGGTCGGCGGCGTGGCCTCGCTGCTGGAGGATGGGGCCGCCGGCGGCGACGCGGCCTCGTCATCGGACTCGGCCGGGTCGGGACGGTCGTGAGCGGCGTGGCATCGGGGCTTCCCGAGCATCCCTACCCCGTGAACATCGACATGCGCGGCCGGCTTGCCTTCGTGGTCGGCGGCGGTGCCGTGGCCGCACGCAAGGTCGGTACGCTGCTGCATTGCGGCGCGAAGGTGGTCGTCATCAGTCCCGCATTGGATCCGCGCATCGACCGGTCGCGTGTGGATTGGCGGGAAAAGTCCTACAAGTCTGGGGATATCCTCGCGGCCGGCGATGGGATGGCGGCCGACGTGCCGTTCGTCGTGCTGGCGTGCACCGACGACGCCAACGTGAACGCACAGGTCGTGCGTGACGCCCAGGCCGCCGGCGTTCCGTTGACCAACAACGTCGGCGACCCCGCGCAGTCGGATTTCTATAACGTTGCGAAAATCGAAACCGACGACTGCCTGCTCACCGTCTCCACCAAAGGACGTGACCCCGCCCGCGCGCGACGCCTCAAGCAGGAGTTGTGTGAATGGGTCGGGGGAATGATGTGATTTTGCAGTCTGTGTCAACTCCCCTCAGTCGGCTTTGCCGACGGCTCCCCTCAATCTTGAGGGGAGCCGGGGCTGAATGGTTCGGGGTGAAATGGCTACTGTAAATAGGTGAGGGCGCCGGCGGAGATCAGTGATTCGGCGGCCTGCTTGCCGAGATGGTCGGCCGCCGTTCCCGTGAGATGGCGGGTGAAGCAATGGCGGCCGTCGGCGGACGCCACCAGGCCGTCAAATGTGAGTTGATTGCTTTCGTAACGTGCGTATGCGCCGATGGGGAACGTGCAGCTTCCGCCGAGCGCGGTCATGAACTCGCGTTCGGCATGTACGGCGGCGCGGGTGGCATCATCGTCGACGGAGGCGAGCATCGTCAGTGTATCGGCGTCGTCGGCTCGGCATTCCACGGTCATCGCGCCCTGGCCTGCCGCCGGCAGAATCACATCGCGCAGCGACAGACGGTGATATCCGCTCAGATCCGGGCGCAGACGGTTCAATCCGGCTTCGGCGAGAATAACGCCGTCAAGATGCTCGGTTTCGATTTTGTGCAGACGGGTCTCCACATTGCCGCGAATCGGCACGATGACGATATCGGGCCGCAGCCGCAGAATCTGCGCCTGACGTCGCAGGCTGTTCGTGCCGATGCGGGCGCCCTGCGGCAAATCATCGATGCCGGAGAACGGCCGTGCGGAAATCAGACAGTCGAACGGGGAGTCACGCTTGGGAAAACAGCCGAGCGTCAACGATTCCGGCAGCACGGGCTGCACGTCCTTGAGGCTGTGGGCGGCGAAATCGATGGTGCCGTCAAGCAGTTCGCGTTCGATCTCCTTGACGAACACGCCCTTGCCGCCGATCTTCTGCAGACTGGAATTCAGGTCGCGGTCGCCCTGGGTGACGATCGGCCTGACGATGAACTCGCATTCGGGATGACGCTCGCGCAGGGCGTCGATGATGAGCTCGGTCTGGCGCAGCGCCAACCGGCTTTTGCGGGTACCGACCCGAAATACGTGTGTCATGCAAGCTCCTCGTCCAAGCGAGCCCCACTATAACATTTGGGCGATGGACGAGGAGCCGTGCGGCTATAGGGAAAAGTTATGCCTACTCCAGCAGGAGCCAGGCGGTGGCGTCCTGCGGCAGACGGCCATCCACCAGCGGGGCGGACGCGAGCTTCACCTCGCCTGCCGGCAGCGCGAGCGGTTCGGCGGCGAAGTTGGTGATGCTGGCGAACCGGCGGCCGTCCGTGGTCGGGCGCGAATAGGCGATCGCCGTGCGCGCGGCCGCATCCGCACCGGCGCCCACCTCGTCATCCAGCCATGCGAGGCCGATGTCGCCGGTCGGGGTGAGCAGCTCCTGGCGCAGCGCCAATGCCGCACGATACAGGTTCAGCATGGAATCGGCGTCGGCGTCCTCCGTGTCGGCCGCGAAATCCTTGAACCACAGCGGCTGCGGCAGATGCGGCTCCGCCTTCGAGCCGGCCGGCGAGAACCCGAACGTACCGGTCCGGCCGTCGCCGAACTTCCACAGGCTCGCGTTGCGGCCGTCCGCGTTGCTGTCGTCACTGCTGCCGATCTTCTCGTCGCTCCACGCGGCCAGCGACGGCTCGTCCGACGCCGTCCACGGCAGCGGCACACGGCAGCCGTCGCGTCCCTTCACCGCGAACTGATGGCGGCTCGTGCGCGAATACGGGTCCTCCAGACGGTCCCACGGAATATTCGCCACCTCGAACAGGCCCAGCTCCTCGCCCTGATAGATATAGGCCGCACCCGGCAGGCCAAGCTCCATCAGCGCCGCCGCGCGCGCACGACGCGTGCCCAGCTCGCGGTCCTCGTCGAACAGGTCGCCGTTGCGCAGCAGCCACGCCTGCGCCATCTGGTGATACACGTGCGTCTTCACCTGCGGCAGTGCGTAGCGGCTCGCCGAACGTGGCACATCATGATTGTTCATCACCCACGTGGTCGTAGATCCGGAACGGTCCGCCGAAGCCAGGCCCTCCTCGATGGCCGCGCGCATCGCAGCGCAATCCCAATCCGCCTTCGCGAACTCGAAATTGAACACCTGGCCCAATTCGTCCGGCGAGGCGTACAGCGCCTGATGCTCCGGCGCGATCCACGCCTCGGCGACCGCAAAGCGCGGCGGATCGTACTCGTTGAACACCTTGCGCCACTCGCGATAGATGTCGTGCACCTCGGCGCGGTCGAACAGCGGATTGTCGCCGTTCGGATTGAACTGGTCCAGCGTGGACCAATGGCCAAGCTCCTCCAGCGGCTTCGACTCCAGGTCCTTCGCCATGCCATGCGCCACGTCCACGCGGAAGCCGTCCGTGCCATGGTCCGACCAGAAGCGCAGCGTCTTGAGGAACTCCTCGTGCACCTCCGGGTTCTTCCAGTTGAGGTCCGGCTGCTGCTTGGCGAACAGATGCAGATACCACTGGCCGTCATCCACGCGCTCCCACGCCGGTCCGCCGAAGATCGACTCCCAGTCGTTCGGCGGGATCTCGCCGTGCTCGCCGCGGCCCTCGCGGAAGATATAGCGCTCGCGGGCGGCCGAGCCGCGTCCTGCGGCCAGCGCCTCCTGGAACCATACGTGCTTGTCGGCCGTATGGTTCGGCACGATGTCGACGACGACCTTGATGCCGGCCGTATGCGCGGCGGCGACCATCGCGTCGAAATCGTCCATCGTGCCGAGGCGCGGGTCGACGTTGCGATAGTCGATGACGTCGTAGCCGCCGTCATGCAGTTCGGACGGGTAGAACGGCGACAGCCAGATGGCGTCGACGCCGAGCTCCCTGAGATAGTCCATGCGGTCGGTCACACCGGCGATGTCGCCGAGGCCGTCGCCGTTCATGTCCTTGAAGCTGCGGGGGTAGACCTGATAGACCACCGCCTGCTTCCACCAGTCGTCATGCTCGTTGTTCGCCGTCATTGACGTCCCCTTTCATCATCGATTCGTGTGTTCGTCGCGCAATCCAATACTGACGTCGGTGTCGCAAGTGTTGGTCGCGATAGTGGAACGCATATTCGTCATGTCGATTTGAACGTTCTAACAGTACCTCGCAAGATGGACGGTTTATAGCCGGCGGCGATATCGGAAGACGGTATGGTATTTTGTCCGAATCGCTGAATTGTAATTTTTCGCAGAATATATACGAGGGGAATATCGAGGCAATGTCAGACATCGCACTCAACTGGGTGGCGCTCGGCGTCACCGTCGTCCTGTTCGCGGGACTTGGACTGCTGAGCGTGAAGAAGAAGGCCGGATTCACCGCGCGTGTGCTGCTCGCCACCGCGCTGGGCATCGGCATGGGCGTGCTGTTCAAGGGGCACACCGACTACGTGGCCGCGTTCGGCACCGTGTGGTCCAACGTGATCTCCGCCATCGTGGTGCCGCTGCTGCTGTTCAGCATCATCGCCAGCATCACCAACCTCGGGGAATCCATCCGACTGAAGAACATCGGCATCAAGGCCGTGTTCCTGCTGCTGCTCAACACGTTCACGGCGGCGGCGATCACGCTCGCCCTGTCGCTTGCGTTCGGCATCGGCAAGGGGTTCCAGTACACGCTGCCCACCGATTACCAGCAGCGCGAGGTGCCGGCCGTGCTCGACACCATCGTGAACCTGTTCCCCACGAACCTGGCCGCGAACTGGTCCGAGAACCAGGTGGTTCCCGTGGTGATCTTCGCCATCCTGGTGGCCGTGGCCTATAACGCCGCCGGCGCCACCGACAAGGCCCGCGCGGCCATCGCGCCGTTCAAGGCGTTCATCGACGCTGGCAACGTGGTGCTTTCACGCGCCACGCAGATCGTGGTCGGCTTCACGCCCTACGCCGTGCTCTCGCTCATCGCCGCGGCCGTGAGCGGCAGCGACGTGGCGGCCCTGCTGCCGTTGCTCGTGGTGCTGCTGGTGGCGTACATCGCCATGGCGCTGCAGCTGTTCGTGGTGCAGCCGCTCGTGCTGGCCGGCGTGACCCGCCTCAACCCGGTGTACTTCTTCAAGACGTTCTGGACCGCCGGCGTGGTGGCGTTCACCTCCGAAAGCAGCATCGGCACGATTCCGGTGACCGTGCGTCAGCTGCGCAGTGCGGGCGTGCCCGGCGACATCGCGTCGTTCGTGGCCGGCATCGGCGCCAACCTCGGCATGCCCGGCTGCGCCGGTGTGTGGCCCGTGCTGCTCGCCGTGTTCGCCGTGAACGCGCAGGGCCTGGATTACTCGCCCGCGCAGTACGGCTTCCTCGTGGTGCTGGCGCTGCTCGTATCCATCGGCACGGTGGGCGTGCCCGGTACCGCCACCATCACCGCCACCTCGCTGTTCGCCGCGGCCGGCCTGCCGGTGCCGTTCATCGCCATCACGCAGCCGATCTCGCAAATCGTGGACATGGGCCGCACCGCGCTCAACGTGGCCGGCGCCGCCAACACGGCCGTGGCCGTGGCGGCGAGCGAGAACCAGCTGGACGAGGACCTCTACTACCAGCGCAAGGAGTTCGTGGAGACCGAGGAGGATGCGATCGAGGCCGCCCGTGGCGCCGCCGCACTCGAATCCGAATCCGCGAACGCATCCGCCGCATCCACGTCCGCCGCGTCCGTGTTCGCCGCCACGTCGTCGAACCCGCTTGAGCTCACGCCGGGCGCGGTGCTCGCCGGCCAGGGCGAGGACCTGTGCGGCGTGCGTCTGCCGTCCAAGGCGGGTTCGTCCAAAAACGCCGAATAAATCATCGACGTAGCGGCCGAAACCAATAGCAATCGCAACGTCCCGTCCGGACTCAACATTCCGGACGGGACGTTGCGTATATATGGAGTCTGCGTCACACTCTGTAACCTGCCCGTCATCTTCGAGACGGAATCGAAATAATCGGGCAACACGTTCGATGCCGAACGTTGCCATGCTGTTCCCTGTTGCATTCATAGGGTAAAGGGGAGAGGAACGCATGGGCAGAACATCACTAGCGTTGCGCGCCGGAGCGGCGGCCCTCGCGGTCGCCGCGATCATGGGCCTCGGCGGCTGCGGATGGGGACGCACCGTCGCCGAAAAGGAGGCCCTCGACAAGAGCTCGGCGTCGAACGCCTCGGCCACGTCGTGCGTGGACACGTCGGGCAACACCATCAAGGTCGGTTTCGTGAACTCGCTTTCCGGAACGATGGCCATCTCCGAGAAAACCGTCAGCGATTCGCTGCACATGGCCGTCGACGAGATAAACGCGGACGGCGGTGTGCTCGGCAAGCAGATCCAGATCGAACAGCAGGACGGCAAGTCCGAGCCCGCCACGTTCGCCGAAAAGGCCCGCACGCTCATCGAAAAGCAGTGCGTCGCCGCCGTGTTCGGCGGCTGGACGTCCAGCTCGCGCAAGGCCATGCTGCCGGTCTTCGAGGAGGACAACGCGCTGCTGTTCTATCCGCTGCAATACGAGGGCATGGAATCCTCGCCGAACATCTTCTACTCCGGCGCCGCCCCGAACCAGCAGATCGTTCCCGCGCTCGACTACCTCAAGGAGCAGGGCCATAAAAAGCTGTTCCTCGTCGGATCCGACTACGTGTTCCCACAGACCGCCAACCGCGTGGTCAAGGCCTACGCCGAAGGCAACGGCATGGAGGTCGTCGGCGAGGAATACACCCCGATGGGATCGACCGACTTCACCACCATCGTCAACAAGCTCAAGTTCTCCGGTGCCGACGCCGTCGTGAACACGCTGAACGGCGACTCCAACGTCGCGTTCTTCAAGGAATACAAGGCCTCCGGCCTTTCCGCCGACAAGGTGCCGGTCATCTCGATGTCCATCGCCGAGGAGGAGGTCGCCTCGATCGGCGTCGACAACGTCAAGGACCAGCTGACCGCCTGGAACTACTATCAGACGCTCGACAACCCCGAGAACAAGAAGTTCGTGAAGAACTTCAAGGCCAAGTACGGCGAAAGCCGACCGACCTCCGACCCAATGGAATCCGCGTACACGTCCGTGTACCTGTGGAAGAAGATGGTCGAGAAGGCCAAGTCGTTCGACGTGGACAAGGTCAAGGCCGCGGCCGACGGCGTCACGTTCGACGCCCCCGAAGGCCAGGTGAAGGTCGACGGCAAGAACCACCACATCTACAAGACGTCGTACATCGGCAAGATCGGCTCCGACAAGCTGATCCACACCGTATGGAAGTCCGACGGGCCCATCGCGCCCGACCCGTATCTGAAGACCTATGACTGGGCGAAGAGCCTCAGCGCCAGCACGTCCGGTTCGGACGGGTCCGGCGAGTGATCGGGAGCCAAGGAGAGGAACCGCTATGAATATGTTGTTTCCGCAGATAGTCGCGGGATTGTCGAACGGATCGATTCTGCTGCTGGCCGCGCTCGGCCTGTCGCTGACCTTCGGCCAGATGGGCGTCATCAACAACGCCCACGGCGAGTTCATGATGGCCGGCGCCTACACGGCCTACGTGATGAGCTCGCTCATCGGTGGCAACGCGGCGTCGCTGGCGCTCGCGCTGGTCGTCGGATTCGTGGTGGCCGGCCTGCTGGGCCTGCTGCTCGATGTGCTGCTGCTCGAACGCATGCGCACCAGGCCGTTGGACACGCTGCTCGTGACGTTCGGCGTCTCGCTGGTATTGCAGCAAGTCGCGCGTGACATCTTCGGCTCGACCGGCGTGTATGCGCAGGCCCCCGAGGCGCTGACCAAGCCGGTGACCATCTTCGGCTACAGCTTCCCGGCCGCCCGACTGTTCATCTTCATCCTGGCCATCGTGTGCGTGGCGGCGTTGTACGCAGTGCTGAAGCTCACGCCGCTGGGACGCCAGATTCGCGCGACCTCCGAGAACCGCGACCTCGCCGAGGTGTCGGGCATCTCCACCAAGGCCGTCGACCATGTGACGTTCTTCATCGGCTCGGGCATCGCCGGCGTGGCCGGCGTGGCACTGAGCCTGCTGAACTCCATCAGCTACAACTTCGGAACCTCGTTCATCGTGCAGGCGTTCCTCGTGGTCGTCGCCGGCGGCGTCGGCCAGCTCAAGGGCGCCGTGATCGCGTCGTTTGTGCTCGGCCTGTGCCAGTCGGCCGTCGAACTGCCCACGTCGTCGTCCATCGCGCAGATGTCGGTGTTCCTCATCGTGGTCATCTTCCTGCAGTTCCGCCCGCAGGGCCTTGTGGCCATCCGTTCTAGGAATCTGGCGTAAGGGAAGGGGATTGCAATGAGCAACGGTATCGTTCAGGGCATCGGCAGCGACAAGTCGGCTGGCGCCGTATTCGAAAAATATCGTGTATGGGTGGGAATCGTCGTCACCGTGGCGTTGATCTTCCTCATGCCGGCCGTGTTGAGCGGCTACAGCCTCGGTCTGCTGTCGAAGTACCTGTGCTATGCGATGGTGGCCGTCGGCATCGGACTGGCCTGGGGCCAGGGCGGCATGCTGACGCTGGGACAGGGCCTGTTCTTCGGCCTCGGCGCATACGTGATGGCCATTCATCTGAAACTCGAGGAGCTTGGCCCCGGCCAGGTGCCCGACTTCATGGCGCAGTACGGCATCACCGACCTGCCGGGATTCTGGGACCTGTTCCGCAATCCCGTCGTCGCCGTGATCGGCGTGGCCGTCGTCCCCGGCGCGGTCGCCGCCGTGCTTGGCATCCTCGTGTTCGGACGCGGCGTGCGCGGCGCCTACTTCGCGATTCTTTCGCAGGCGCTGGTCGCGGCGTTCTCCGTGCTGCTCGTCGGACAGTCCAAGACCACCGGCGGCGCCAACGGCCTCAGTGACTTCTCCGGATTCTTCGGCTACGACCTCACCGACCCCGCCAACAAGCAGATGATCTACTACATCTGCGCGTTCCTCGTGCTGGCCATGGTGCTCATCGTGCGCTGGATCCGCAGGTCGTTCATGGGCGAGCTCATCATCGGCGTGCGCGACCAGGAGAACCGCATGAAGTTCCTTGGCTACAACCCCGCGTCCATCAAGGTTTTCGCGTTCTCGCTGGCAGCCATGTTCGCCGGCATCGGCGGCGCGATGTTCGTGCCCGTCGTCGGCATCATCTCGCCGTCCGACATCGGCGTGACGCCGTCTATCCTGATGCTCGCCGGCGTGGTGATCGGCGGACGAACCACGCTGCTCGGCCCGGTCGTCGGCACGCTGCTCATCCGCTTCGCCGAAACGCAGCTGTCGGACGCCTATCCGTCCGCCTGGACGTACATCGAAGGCCTCATCTTCATCCTCGTCATCGCGTTCGCACCGTACGGACTCGGCCAGGCCAAGGACCTGTGGCCGTGGCTGAAGGAGAGGTTCGGCGGAGGTGCCGGCTCGACCGTCGGTGACGTGGCGGTCGTGGCCTCCGAGGCGAAAGCGGTGGAAGCATGAGCGGAATCGACGGAACCGACGGAATCGATACGAGGGAAGAGGTGAGCGACGTGACCGAGAAGAACAACGAGGCCGGGAAGAACGACGTCTCCGATGCCGCGCAGCTTCGCGCCGAGGCACAGCAGCTGCGCGACGAGGCCCGACAGATGCGCGACGAAGTCAGCCGCATGAAGGACGAGATCGTCTCCGAACGCAAGCGCATGCAGGATTTGAAGGACGAGCTTTCCGTGCTCGACGACCGTGGCGGCCAGTGGAGCGACTATCTCGAAATCCAGGGCCTGCATGTGGAATTCGACGGATTCGTCGCCGTCAAGGACTTGAACCTTACGGTGCAGCATGGCGATCTGCGATTCCTCATCGGCCCGAACGGCGCCGGCAAGACCACCATCATCGACGCGATCACCGGCCTGACGCCGGCGACCGGCTCCGCCAAATTCCGCGGCGAGCAGCTGCTGGGCAGGAAGCCCAACGACATCGTCAAGCTCGGTGTCGGACGAACCTTCCAGACCGCATCGGTCGTGGAAGAGCTGTCGGTGCTGGAGAACCTGCAGCTGGCCGAAGGGTTCCGCAAGAAGACGCGCGACCTGTTCCGGCCGGTCAAGGGCGTCTCGCAGAACATCCAGTACATGATGGACGTCACCGGCCTGACCTCCGACGCCTACAAGCCGGCCGGCATCCTGCCGCACGGCAAGAAGCAGTGGCTCGAGATCGGCATGCTGCTCGTGCAGGACGCCCATCTGCTGCTGCTCGACGAGCCCGTCGCCGGCATGACCCCCGAGGAACGGCAGCAGACCGGCGAGCTGCTCAAGCGATGCAGCCGCAACCGCACGGTCATCATCGTCGAACACGACATGGAATTCATGCGCAAGTTCGCCGACTCCGTCACCGTGCTCAATCAAGGCGAGATCCTCGCCGAAGGCAGCGTTGAAGAGATTCAGAACAACGACGAAGTCGTAAGCATTTACCTGGGCGGAGGCGAAAACTAATGGCAATGTTGGAAGTGAACGGGCTGAGCACCGGCTACGGCAAGGTGACCGTGGTCAACGACATCAGCTTCGACGTGTCCGAAGGCAAATGGGTCAGCATCATCGGCAACAACGGCGCCGGCAAGACCTCGCTGCTCAAGGCGATTCTCGGTCTGCTGCCCGCCACCGGCGGCTCGGTGAAGTTCGACGGCAAGGACGTGACCAAGGCCGCGCCGAACCAGCGCATCCGCGCGGGCATGGCGTTCGTGCCGCAGGGGCAGCAGTCGTTCGGCACCATGACCGTCGACGAGAACCTGCATGTGGTCGCCGACCGCTACGGTTCCGAGGCGCAGGCCCGCTACGACGAGGCCGTGGAGGCGTTCCCCGTGCTGAAGGAGTTTGCCGGTCGTCGCGCCGGCCTGCTCTCCGGCGGCCAGCGTCAGCAGCTCTCGATTGCTAGGGCCTTGATTACGCGGCCGAAGCTCATGATTCTCGACGAGCCGACCGAAGGCATCCAGCCGAACATCGTGGCCGACATCCAGCGTTCGATCCGTTCGATGGTGGAGGACCGCGGCATCGGCGTTGTGCTGGTCGAGCAGAAGGTGCAGTTCGCCGTCGAACGCTGCGACACGTACCATGTGCTCGCATCCGGCCGGTTCATCGCCTCCGGCAAGGGCGGCGCCGACCAGGTCGAGACCGCGAAGGAAGCCATGCGCGTGTAGGTGCGGTGTGCGGTCGCGCGGCATGGCGGGGCGTGCGTCATACGGTCTGCTCGTTCCGCATGTCCCTCGACCCGTGCGATGCGCCGCATCTCGTGTGGCGCGCCTTTCAATGCTCCTTCCCTGACGCCGGCATCGAAGCCCGTCGGGGAAGGTCTGTTCCGGCGGGACGGCCGTTGCTGTAACTGTCCGTGGCAGCGACCGCCCCGCCTTTTTCTGTGTTGCCTGAAATCACATTATTCTATGATGTAAAATGTGATTGAATATTGCGGCTCAAGTGATTGCAGTCGGCGGTGATGACGGCCGGAGTAGGGTAAGTGCGGTGGAAGGCGGTATGCGATGACGGATATCAAGGAGCGTGCGAAGGCGTTGCGCGAGGCGGCAGCACCTGGTTCTCGCATCGGACTGACGGAATTGGCGCGGTCGAACGCGTGGCGTAAATCGTTGGTGGAGCAGGGCATCATGGAGATCGTGGATCGTTCCGATACGACGGGATATCTGGTGTCGGTCGATGCGATGAACGAACTGCTGGATTCCATCAACGTGCTGGAGTCTGAGGTGGAGCGCGTCGCCGTACAGCAGATGTTCATTGCTCGTGGAGCCAGAGAGGATTGGAAGTCCGGCGAAGCACTTGCGGCGGCCGCACAGGAGAGCCTTCTTCGACGCGGCAACAAGGTGCGTGAGTTCCTTGATGGGGTCGATGGGGATTCTTCGACCGGTGATGTTGGTGATACTGGTGATGCCCAGTCGGATGATGCGCGCGGGGTGGGCGAAGGTAAATCCGGCGAAGTTGGTGCCTGATGGCTATTCCCAATGCGTTGCTTACCGATGCCATTGCCATTCTCGCCGGAGTTGATGGTGTGGAAATGGATCCGGAATCGTTGTCCGATGACGTGATTCTGCTGGCATATGTGTGGCCGGACGAAGCCGAATTCAAGACCGCAGTCGTCAGTGTGCATGATGCACTCGCCAAACTCGTCGCCGGCCGCGTGGAAGGCGCTGCGTTGAAGTATGGTCTCGCGCAATGGCGGTCCTACCATTTTCAGCATCACCGCTTCCAGGGGGCTCGCGCCGACATGCGCATCGTGTATCGGCGTACGGACTTCGGCATCCGAGTGCGCGGCTTCGGAAACCGGCACCTGCCATCGGATATCTACCGACGCTTGGCTGAGGCGACTCGGTGATCTGAGAAAAGGGTAGTTAAAAGGTCTATTTAGGGGTCACAACGGGGATTGGTGTCGTTGTGGCAGAAACGTTGGAATATCAACGTTTATTCGGGTTTATGCCTTCCAACTTATAAAAGATATAAAACTTATAAAAAGATATAAAAGGGTGGATGTGTGGTTGGTGTTTGCGGCGGCCGCATACTGTTGCGGTATTGGACCAGCGGCGCCACTGCCGAGGTGGATTTCATCATGCAGATGAACGACAGTGTCGCCGGTGTGCCGGTGGGGTGAAGTCGTCCCGATAACACCAGATTGCGGAGTCTGTCGGTGTACCTAGGCAAATATGAGCCTGATAAGGTGTTGCGTCTTTCGGCCAAGAATTTCGGAGTCGACAACGGCATCCGCAGCGTACCGCTATATGCGGCGTTTTGTGTTGGGGAGTAGGGGATTGTGGGTGGTGAAAGTTGTTGATATGGATGAAAGATGATATGAAGGAAGATGAATATTTGCGGTGTGACGATACGCAAATATTCATCCTCACGTCAAACATTATTTAGTCCAATGAGTTTATTGGGGATTTTTAAATAGTCAGTTAGATGTTTCCGGGCTCCTGTAATGTGGTTTTCCCTCACAGATTGGTGTGCTAATTTCTGTGCTTGCGATGGGGAAACATTGTTATTTTGAGTGTAAGTATGAGTAAGAATGGTTCCTGTTTCCCCCGCCAATGACCGTAAATATTGGTTATTGAATATAGATTCTGGTGTGTTGATATACACGGCAAAATTTCCCGATGCAGTCATAGCCATTGCGGTTAATGCTTTGGCTGTTTCATCGACTTTCTTCTTATTGAGATTCTTGCGTATGAGTTGTATCTTTTTATCCTTACGTCTTGAAAAAGAAAGAACCATGGTGGTCCCGCGAATTGGAAAAATACATAAATGCATATCCTGAGTCGCTTGATCAAAAGCAAATAAGTTGTTTATATGATTGCCCCAGCAATCGTATTCAATAGTGATTTTCCCTTGAAAAGCTAAGGGGAAAAGACGATTATATTGATGGTAGAAATCTACTGTATAAAGTATCGTAGATGGCTTAGATTGTAATTTGGCTCTAATACTGCATGTGTTCTTGAATCCTTGAAAGCTGTCCTTGGCATTAGCTGTTTCTGCATCAAGCTGTTGGTTTAAGATTTGAATTCGACGGTTCAATTCTTTCCTTGATGTAAAGGAAGAGGTTTCCTCCTGCCGCAACTCTTTTTCTATTCGGGCAATCGTCTTTTTTGCGTCATAGTACGAATATAGGTAGTTTTTCATTGCAATTTCGTTGAGAATTGTTTGCAGGTTAGCGTTGCCAAGCAATGACTTTGTATAGATATCAGCGCGTTCGTAGTTTTGGAAACAGCTGCCATCGCATTTTTTGCATAATAGCGAAAAAGTGCCGGTGTTATTGCGGCCGTTAACTTTATTTACCCACGGAATTTGAAGAAACGAGTTAAGTGGATAAAATTGCCCTGACTTATCGTTGCCAGACGCGCCATTGTTAAGGCTCTTTAATACAAATTGCGGAATTGAATGTGAGTTGCATGGCCGTTGGTCCTGAAATGTTGTTCCGCAAATCATGCATTTTTCTGGGCGGTAAGAACCATAGGAACTTAAGCGTTGTCGTTGTTTGATTTCTTCGTCTTTGGACATTTTAATGTTGTGATCACTTAGATTGAAATCCGAGTGACTTTGGTAGATGTAATTGCTAGACACATGCTGTATTTTACTTTTTTATCAGGATTCTTCAGGAAACCTCCCGTTCTCATAGTCGCCATACAATATCCCCGAATTCGTGGCGGTGGCGGGGCTTGCGCGCTAATGCGCGGCGCCCCGCCACCGACGAAACAGGCATATCGAGCGATGGGGGTCTGATGAGACTTACTCCTAGGGAGATCGACAAGCTGCTGCTGCATCAGGCGGGCGAGCTTGCCAAGGAACGGAAAAACCGCGGCGTGAAGCTCAACTATCCGGAGGCTGTGGCGCTCATCAGCTCCGAATGCGTGGAACGCGCGCGCGAGGGCGCGACCGTCGCCGAGCTCATGCAGTACGGCCGCACGCTCCTCAAGCCTGAAGACGTGATGGACGGCGTGGCCGAGATGATCGACGTCGTTGAGGTCGAGGCCACGTTCCCCGACGGCACCAAGCTCGTCTCCGTGCACAACCCCATCGAGACCACCGAAAAGCTCAAGCCGGGCGAATACTTCTTCGCCGACGGCGACCTCACCATCAACGCCGGTCGTGAAAGCATCGAACTCGACGTGGTCAACACCGCCGACCGTCCGATTCAGATCGGCTCGCACTTCCACTTCTTCGAAGTCAACAAATACCTCAAGTTCGACCGCAAAGCCGCCTACGGCAAGCGACTCGACATCCCCGCCGGCA
Organism: Bifidobacterium pluvialisilvae; assembly: GCF_019331695.1. Lineage (GTDB taxonomy): Bacteria > Actinomycetota > Actinomycetes > Actinomycetales > Bifidobacteriaceae > Galliscardovia > Galliscardovia pluvialisilvae. Next base: position 144,919 of record NZ_JAHBBI010000006.1, on the reverse strand, counting down.
CGGCCGTGCGCTTCGAACCGGGCGAATCGCACCGCGTGCAGCTCATCGACATCGCCGGCACGCGCGAAGTGCACGGCTTCAGCGCCCTCGTCGACGGCAGGCTCGACGACCCGACCGTACGCGAAGCCGCATTCGCCAAGGCCAAGGAACAAGGATTTTTGGGGATTTAAGGACTTGAAATCATGAGCAAGACGATTACACGCAGCGACTACGCCGGCATGTTCGGCCCGACGACGGGCGACCGCGTACGCCTCGGCGACACCGACCTCATCATCGAAGTCGAAAAGGACTACACGAACTACGGCGACGAACTCAAGTTCGGCGGCGGCAAGTCATTCCGCGACGGCATGGGCCAAAGCTCCGTGCAGCTCGACGCCGAATCGCCCGACACCGTCATCACCAACGCCCTCATCGTCGACTACACCGGCATCTACAAGGCCGACATCGGCATCAAGAACGGCAAGATCTCGGCCATCGGCAAGGCCGGCAACCCGCAGACCATGGACGGCGTCACGCCCGGCCTGGCCGTCGGCTCAGGCACCGAGGCTCTCGCCGGCGAAGGCATGATCGTAACGGCCGGCGGACTCGACACCCACATCCACTTCATCTCGCCGCAGCAGGTGCGCACCGCGCTCGCCGGCGGCGTGACCACCATGGTCGGCGGCGGCACCGGTCCGGCCGACGGCACCAACGCCACCACCTGCAACCCCGGCGCCTTCCACCTGGCCCGCATGATCGAAGCGGCCGAGGCGCTGCCCGTCAACATCGCCTACCTCGGCAAGGGCAACGACTCCTCGCCCGAACCGCTGCGCGAGCAGATCCGCGCCGGCGCCGCAGGCCTGAAGATCCACGAGGACTGGGGCTCCACGCCCGCCGTCATCGACACCTGCCTCGGCGTCGCCGACGAGATGGACGTGCAGGTGGCCATCCACACCGACACCCTGAACGAGGGCGGCTGCGTGGAGGACACCATCGCCGCGTTCAAGGGCCGCGCCATCCACACGTACCACACCGAGGGCGCGGGCGGCGGCCATGCGCCCGACATCATCCGCGCGGCCGGCTTCCCCAACGTGCTGCCGAGCTCCACGAACCCGACCATGCCGTTCACGCGCAACACCGTCGACGAGCATCTCGACATGATGATGGTCTGCCATCACCTCGACCGCAACGTTCCCGAGGACATCTCGTTCGCCGACTCGCGAATCCGCCCCGAGACCATCGGCGCGGAGGACGTGCTGCACGACATGGGCATCATCTCCATGATGAGCTCCGACTCGCAGGCCATGGGTCGTGTGGGCGAGGTCATCACCCGCACCATCCAGACCGCCGACAAGATGAAGAAGCAGCGTGGCCCGCTCCCCGAAGACGAGCACGACAACAACCGCAACGACAACTTCCGTGTGAAGCGCTACGTCTCGAAGTTCACCATCAACCCGGCCATCACGCACGGCATTTCGGATTACGTCGGCTCCGTGGAGGTCGGCAAGATGGCGGACCTCGTGCTGTGGCAGCCGGCCATGTTCGGCGCCAAGCCCGAGATGGTCATCAAGGGCGGGTCCATCGCCTACTCGCGCATGGGCGACGCGAACGCCTCCATCCCGACGCCGGAACCCGTGTACTACCGCGACATGTTCGGCGCTCTGGGACGGGCGTTGGGCAGCTCCTGCGCGACGTTCGTCTCGCAGGCCGCCATCGACGACGACATCAAGGGCAAGCTCGGCCTGCAGCGTCAGGTGCTGCCGGTGCACGGCTGCCGCACGGTCGGCAAGAAGGACCTCAAGTTCAACGACACGTTGGCCGATATCCAGGTGAACCCCGAGACGTTCCAGGTGACGGTCGACGGCGAGCTCATCCACTCCGATCCGGCGAACGAGCTGCCGCTCACGCAGCGCTACTTCCTGTTCTGAGACCGGCTGGGGCTGGTCTGGGGCTGGTTGAGATTGATTTGAGCCAGCCCCAGACCGGGAAATCGAAAAAGAAGAATATCGCCTTACGCGGCGATGATGCCGGCGGCCGACTTGATGAAATCGAAGGCGTCGTCGCCGCGCCTGGTGAGGATGCGGATGCAGATGCCGTTCGTGACGCGGCTTGCGCCGAATTCGCCCTCGAAGTTCGTTTCCTCGGCGAATGTTCGGATGCGTTCGATCAGCGCATCCTCGGCGGCCACGCGTGCGGCGGCGATGCGCTGGCGGGTATCGGGAATCAGCCTCGGGTCCTTCGAGCCGGTCGCCGCACCCGACGACGCGGCGTACGGTGAATGCTCGGCGTCGGACAGCGCGTCGGGGTCGTAGCCGGGGTCGGTTTCGGGAATGTGGGCGTACAGCACGCCGCAATGCGTGTACTCGCGCCACATGCCCATCTCCTCGTAATCGAAGTGCTCGGGTTCGAGCAGCAGCCGGTCGGCGAACACGAGCTGCGAACGATGCTCCGGCTTGCGGGGACGGCCGCGCTTCGGTTGGGGCTTCGACGCTGAATCCGCGGCGTGCAATGCCTCCCGATACTCCTCCGACGCCAGCGACTCGTCAAGCGTCACGCGCAGCCGGTTCGTGAAACGTCGCATCTGCCAGCGCTCGCCCATGCCCACGCGTCCGCATGTGACTACGTCCGCATATACGAACGTCGACTCGGGACTGATATGTGCCTTGGTTACATTCGTAAACGTGCTGTTATGGAACGGAATCACCGGGAACGGCAGGAACACGGCCTTCGCGTCGCCTCGCGCGGTCAGGTCGATGGTGCGGTTCGCCTCGCCGTCGGCCGTGTCCAGCACCTTCTCGTAGCTCTGCGTCTTCATCGTGGAATCGGTGCCGGGGCCGAAATCACATACGATATGCGCGTCGTCGCCCTTGAGGAAACCGGGCGAGGCGAGCATCACGATGAAGTCGGCATGACGGCCGTTCACGAACGGCGTCATGAGCTTGAACGGCGCCTCGAAATACACGTCGTCGATTTTGGTCCGGCCGTTGCGGAACGCGGTGGCGAGACGGAAGGTGCTGCTGGGCATGGTGATCCTCGAAACCTAAGGCATGGGCTATGGCGTGGAATGAACGGTTACTTGCCTTCGAAGAGGACGTCCTTCTTTATCCAATTGATGACGTCGTCCACGCCGGCGCCGCCCATCAGATCGGTGAAGATGTACGGGCGATCGCCGCGCATCTTCTTGCTGTCGCGGGCCATCACGTCGAGGTCGGCGTGCACGAGCGGCGCGAGGTCGGCCTTGTTGATGACCAGCAGGTCGGAGCGGGTGACGCCGGGGCCGCCCTTGCGCGGGATCTTGTCGCCCTCGTCCGTGGCGATCACATAGATCGTGGCGTCGGCGAGGTCGGGGCTGAACGTGGCGGAAAGGTTGTCGCCGCCCGATTCCACGAAGATGATGTCGACGTCCGGGTGCGCCTCGGCCATGGCCTCGCACGCCTCGAGGTTCATCGAGCAGTCCTCACGGATGGCGGTGTGCGGGCAGCCGCCCGTCTCCACGCCGACGATGCGGTCTTCGGGCAGGCGCGAGTTCGCGATGAGGAACTCGGCGTCCTCCTTGGTGTAGATGTCGTTCGTGACGACGCAGATGCTGTATTCGTCGGCCATCTTGCGGGTCAGGCGTTCGATGAGGGCGGTCTTGCCGGAACCGACCGGGCCGGCGACGCCGATGCGTACGTAGGACATGGGATTCTCCTTTGTGTTGTTTGATGCGGTGCGGCGTGGTGCCGTCAGCTCATATAGAGCCTCGAATACAGGGTCTCGTGCTGCATGGCGGCGATGTCGAGATAGGCGCCCGAGATGCCGAGGTCGTCGGGTCTGAGCGTGAACGCCACGTCGACCGCATGCACGAGGTTCGGGAACGAGTCGTGCAATGCCACCTGACCGGCGAACTGGCTGAGCGGAATCGCCTTCGCCGCGCACATGGTGAGCGCGCTGATGAGCGAATAGCCATACGTGACCGCCGCGCTGCGCAGACTCGCCGCATGGTCGGCCGCATACAGGCCCATCGCGATGGAGTGCAGGCCGCGGCAACGCCCGGCGGCGATCAGCGAGCGGTACGTCGACAGATGCGGGCTGCGCGAGTCGATGTCGGCATTGCCGACGCCCTGTCCCGCATCCATCTTGTCGACGAGCTTGATGAGCCGGGCGCACATGCGCTCGCTGCCCTCGCGAATCTCGCGTGCGGACTGCAGCGCCGACGCCAGCTCGTCCAATTCGGTGATCTTGCGTTCCAGTCCTTTCGCGGAGAGCCGCGCGTCCTGCGCGTACTTGCCGGCGATGACCATCTGGCCGATTTCCTTGTAGGGCGCGACCTCGAGATAGTTCTTGAGATACTGCTCGAAATCAGGGCCCTTGCGAAGGAAGTCGCGCTGCACGAACGTCTCCATGCCGTTCGACAAGGCGAACGCACCGATGGGGAACACGCTGTCGCACACCTGCAACATGGCGAGATGACGCGATTCGATCTCGTCGTCGCTCATGGTCGCGGTTGCCGCTTGCGCCATTGCTCCTCCTTTCGCGGAATCGGAAGTGCGGATGGATGATGGATGGGGTTGTGGCCGGTCAGTGCCTGTGCCAGGTGTGGCCGCCGTCGTGGCTGTGCGTGCCGTCGGGGCGATGCAGCACGCCGTTGACCTCGTATTCGCCGGCGACGTGCTCGTGCTCGCCATGCTCGTGATGATGTTCGCCGTGCGAGTGGTCACCGTGCTCGTGCCCGCCGTCATGCTCGCTCTTCCACGCCTCGTCGGCCGCGGCCTCCTGCTCCTCCTCGGCCACGTCGCCCGTGGTCTTGTTCGTGCCGGGGATGATGGTGCCCGAGCCGGCGTGCGCCTTGACGATGAGGAATCCGTCGAATCCGCCTTCGATGATGTGCGGCTCGAAGCCGATCTTCTTCGTGTATTCCATCGTCGGATGGTCGTACGGCACGAGCACGCGGTCGTCCTCCACCTTCAGACTCAGGTGGCGGTTGCCGAGCTCGAAGCAGAGGCGCCCCATCTCCTTCATCGATGAGACGGGGATCTCGATGAGCTGCGCGGTGTTGATCTTCGCGTAGTAGCGCTTGTCGTCGGTCTCGGCGAGCACGTCGCCGTCCTTGATGGTCCGGCCGACCATCACGCCGAACTCGGTGCCGTCCTCGGCAACCTTGGCCATGCGCTTCTTGTCGGTCTCGAACCAGTCGAACGTGATGGGCACGCTCAGCTTGCCGTCCTTCGGCGGGTTCTCGATGATGTTGCCGCTGATGTGGTCAGCTATCATGTGAATTCCTTTCGCGAGCATCGCCATGAAAATCTGCCGCCAAGAATAATGCCGAAAAAAACCGCTTATGTAACGGGAAAATCACCGACGGCGACCGTTGCCCCGCCGGCGTGTCCCATATGCCGGTATGCCTGATTTTCATTGGAATCGCAACGAAACAACGCATTGGATATGTGGCGTTTACACGCGTGAAATCGGCTTGTCTACCATATTTCTCGGGTCTTTGGGCCCGAAATCCTGAAGGAAAGGGCCGAAAATGACCACGTTCGACAACACCGCCACCCTGGCGATGCATATTCCCGATAATTATCTGTCGCCGTCGACGGGGCTGGTGTTCTTCCTCATCATGATTCCGGTGTGGGCATTGTGCCTGAAATATGTGATGACGCACGCAAACCACGAGAAGATGGCGTATCTCGGCGCCGGTGCGGCGTTCTCGTTCCTCATCATGATGTTCAACGTGCCGTGCCCCGGAGGCACGACGGCGCATGCGGTCGGAGGGTCGCTCATCGCCATCCTGCTCGGACCGCAGTACGCGACGGTCGCCGTTTCGGTGGCGCTGCTGCTGCAGGCGCTGCTGTTCGGCGACGGCGGGCTGATCACCTATGGCGCGAACTGCTTCAACATGGCGTTCGTGCTGCCGTTCGTGGCCTATGGCGTATACGCGTTATTGCATAAGATACTTGATGACGGATGGAAGACCCGCGTGGCGGTGTTCGCCGGCGCATACATCGGTCTTACGGCGGCGGCGCTGATGGTGGCGCTTGAGCTCGGCGTGCAGCCGGTGCTGTTCCATGATGCCGCCGGTCAGGCGCTGTACTTCCCGTATCCGATGGCGATTGCGGTGCCGGCCATGCTGATTCCGCACCTGCTCATGGCGAGCATCGTCGAGGGAATCGTGACCGTGGCGGTCGTGGAATTCGTGCGTCGTGCGGCGCCGGAGATTGTGGCCGATGCCGTTACGGAACGTGGGGGAGTCGCGACTCATGGTGCAGGCGGTCTGAAGACGCCGGTGTGGATTGGCCTGGGAGCGCTGACCGTCATCTCACCCATCGGACTGCTGGCCACCGGCACCGCGTACGGCGAATGGGGGGCCGAGGAGTTCAAGGCCGCGACCGGACTGGCATATGTGCCCGACCGGATCGCCAACGGATTCTCGTGGAACGCCTTGCTGCCGGACTACTCCATGCAGGGGCTTCCCGACTGGGCCGGCTATATACTCTGCGCCGTCATCGGCATCGCCGTGATGACCATTGTGTTCCGTCTGCTGGGTGCTGCGGTCGGCGGCGCGAACGGCAAGAAGACGGCGTGACCGGAGTGGATGGCGAACCGACGTCGTTCCCCGATTGGCTGGGCGTCTCCGAATCCTATGAGCCGGCCGATGACCGGTCGACGTTCGTGGAAAGGAACCTGGGCGTATTCGGCAGGACGCTGGCCGCCGTCGCCGATGGCGGCCAGCCCGAGCTGGTCGCCGGTCCGATCGACAGGGCGCTCGGAAACGTCTCCACGTCGTTGCGTCTGCTGGGATTGGTCATTGCCATCGTCTGCACCAATCTGACCAGCAATATGATATTCGATTACATATTGTTGGCCGTGGTGCTGGCCGTGCTGGCCGTGCGGCCGGTGCGTCTGATGCGAACCGTGGTGTTCGCCGGCCTGGGCATCGCCGCACTGAGCTCGCTGGTCGCCTTGCCGGCGATATTTCTCGGGCAATACAATTCGCCGATGCGGCTGTTCATCAGGGCGTTCATTACCGTGTCGCTGACCGTCGGGTTGGCGAGGACGGTGCCATGGAACCGGCTGATCGCGGGACTTCGCGGGCTGCATGTGCCGAACTCGGTGGTGTACGTCTGCGACGTGACCATCCAGTTCATCGACATTCTCGGCCGGTCGATGCTGTCGCTGCTCGACTCGTTGAGCCTGCGCAGCGTCGGCCGCGACCGGCGCAAGATGGCCTCGGCCGGGCATGTGCTCGGCGCCGTGTTCCTGCTGGCGAACCGGCGCGCCAGGGAGATGGGCGAATCCATGCTCTGCCGCGGGTTCGAAGGCGAATACCGCATACCGAAGCAACGCTGGCTGACCGCGCCGAACGCGGCCTACGCGGCCATGATTGCCGCGATGATTGCGGCGGCGGTATATTTCGGGTAGCGTCGGCCGTCATCGGCAACGGCGTTCCGTTGGCAACGTCAGCGGTAAGGCAGGCAATCGGCGTGGTCGAAGTCGGATTCGGGATTCAGGACCAAAGGAGCGATGGTGAGCACAGTGCGCGAGGCGGAACGGCCCTTGGCGGAGCTGCGCGGGGCATGCTTCGCGTATCCGGGGGTGGAGGGAGACCCGCCGCGTGTGGTGCTGCGCGACTTCGACATGACCATCGGCCGTGGTGAATCCGTGGCATTGCTCGGCCCCAACGGCAGCGGCAAGACCACCATCATGCGCATCCTCAACGGTCTGGAATTCCTCGACTCCGGCGAATACCGATTCGACGGCGAGGCCATCACCAAAGCCGCCCTCGCCGACAAGACGTTCGCCAGGCGTCTGCATCAGCGCATCGGCTTCGTGTTCCAGAACTCCGAAACCCAGTTGTTCTGCCCGTCGGTGGGGGAGGAGATCGCGTTCGGGCCCGCGCAGATGGGATTGCCGGACGATGAGATCCGGCGGCGGACCCGCGACGTCCTGCGGCTGTTCGAGCTCGAACGCTTCGCCGACCGCGCGTCGTACCGGCTGAGCGGCGGCGAGAAGAAGCGTGTCGCCATCGCCTGCTGCATGTCGCTCAACCCCGACCTGCTGGTGCTCGACGAGCCCACCGACGGTCTTGACGAACGCAACACCGCCCTCGTCGTGCGTGTGCTCAACCGGTTCGTCGCCGCCGGCAAGACCATCCTCGTCTCCACCCATCATCACGACATCGTCGAGGCGCTGCATTCCCGTCGCATCGCCGTCCGTCCCATCGAAGACTGACGGGAGGGCCGGAGGGAGACCGATGGAGGCCGGCAGAGGCCCGATAGGGGACTGACGCTGAATTCCGCGGCTTGATAAGCGTTGATAAGCAACGTCTATACGGCGGTTGGCGATTTTGGGGGTTTCGGCCCATGCGCGGGCGCCATAATGGCGATAGCCATGACGCACGCCGGGGGAGGCGTGCGCCGAAACCGCCGAACGCATCCCCGGTGAACGATGCCGCGAGGATGCCGCCATGAAAGGACGTCGCAGTGGGGACCAACGCCGCCAGCACCGAATCGAACGCAGCCAAACGACAGATTCATTTCAACGGATTCGTCAAGGACTGCGTGGGCCATCAGTCGTCCGGCATGTGGCGCTACCCCGGCGACCGTTCCGCCGACTACACCGACATCAACCACTGGGTCGAACTGGCGAAGCTGTTCGAACGCGGCAAGTTCGACTCGATGTTCATCGCCGACCTCGTCGGATACTTCGACGTCTACGGCGGCAACGTGGACTCCGCGCTGCGCACCGCCTCGCAGCTGCCCATCAACGACCCGACCACGCTGGTCTCGGCCATGTCGGTGGCCACCGAGAACCTCGGCTTCGGCGTGACGGCCGGCGTCTTCTACGAGCACCCGTACACGTTCGCCCGCCGCATGAGCTCGCTCGACCATCTGACGAACGGCCGCGTGGGCTGGAACGTGGTGACCGGCTACCTGCCGTCCGCTCTGCGCAACATGGGCCAGCAGGACATCCCGCACGACAAGCGCTACGACTACGCCGACGAATACCTCGAGGTGCTCTACAAGCTCTGGGAAGGCTCGTGGGAGGACGACGCCGTCGTGAAGGACAAGGCGAACGACGTGTACGCCGACCCCACGAAGGTGCATGAGATCAACCACCACGGCGAATACTTCGACGTGCCGGGCATCCACCTGTGCGAGCCGTCGCCGCAGCGCACGCCCGTGATCTTCCAGGCCGGTACCTCGCCGCGCGGCATCAAGTTCGCGGCCGAGAACGCCGAGGCCATCTTCGTCACCGGCCCGACGCCCGAACTCGTCGCCCCGCAGGTGAAGAAGGTGCGCGACGCGCTGGAGGCCGCCGGCCGCGGCCGTTACGACGCCCGAATCTTCATGATGCTCACCGCCATCACCGCGAACACCAAGCAGGAGGCGTGGGACAAGTACCACGACTATGAACGCTACGCCTCAACCGAGGGCGCGCTCACGCTCTACTCCGGCTGGATCGGCACCGACCTTTCGAAGTACGACCTCGACCAGCCGCTCGACGGCATCGACTCCAACGCCATCCAGTCCACGGCCGCGAACATGCAGAAGGTGACCGGCGACGACGGCAGGCGCTGGACGGTGCGCGACATCGCCGTGCGCCGCGCCATCGGCGGCAACAGCCCGGTCGTCGTCGGCTCCGGCGAGCAGGTGGCCGACGAGCTGCAGCGCATCGCCGAACTCACCGACGTGGACGGCTTCAACCTCGCCTACGTGACCAACCCCGGCACGTTCGAGGACATCATCGACTACGTGGTGCCGATCCTGCAGGAGCGCGGCGTCTACCAGACCGAATACACGCCCGGCACGCTGCGCAACAAGCTCTTCGGCAAGGGCGACTACCTCAACCCCAACCACCGCGGCTACCGGTACAAGGTGTCGAAGTAGGCAAGGTGTCGAAGTAGGAGGTCTTTGCCCCTGCTGGTAGATTGCTGTGTGGAAGCGATGTGCCAACGGGGGTGCGAGATGAGTGTTTCGGGTATTCCGGCGATTGACGATTTGCAGCCGTACGACGGCGACGATCTGGGGGCGATTCCCGACGGCGAACGAGCGGCGAGCAAAGGCGGCCGAGGCGGGGAAACGGAAGGCGCCGATCGCGATGGCACCACGTTCCGCGTATGGGCGCCGACCACCAGCCGCGTGGAATTGCGGTTGTTCCATGACGGCGGCGACTGCTGCGGCAGCGGCTGCGGCGTCGCCGGCACCACGGGCGTGCACGCCGAGTCGGCCCTGCCGCCGAGCACCAGCACCGGCGAGGAAGGCGACGCGGACGTCTCCCGCCAGCCATACGCCACCTATGCGATGGCGCCCGGCATGGGCGCCGACGGCCGGCCCGACGGCACATGGGTCGTGCATATCGACGGCGCCGGCCACGGCACGTTCTACGACTACGTGGCGTATTTCCCCGACGGTCACGTATCCCGCACGGCCGACCCATGGGCGCGCGCGGCCGGCGCGAACGGCCGCCGCAGCATGGTCGTCGACCTGCGACGGACCGACCCCGAGGGATGGGCCGACGACAAGGCCCCGACCATCCCGCTGAGCGAACTCGTCGTATGGGAGACGCACGTCGGCGACTTCAGCAACGACCCTCACAGCGGCATCCCCGCCGAACACCGAGGCACCTACCTGGCGTTCACCCACGACGAGACGAGGGTGGACGACACCAGCGAATTCCCCACATGCATGGCGTACCTGCGGCGCCTGGGCGTCACCGCCGTGCAGCTGATGCCGATATTCGACTTCGGCTCGGTGGACGAGGCCGCCGCGCGTGAGGCCTCCAGGCCGGATGCCGATCCCGCGCACAAGCCCTTCAACTGGGGCTACGACCCGGTCAACTACAACGTTCCCGAAGGCTCCTACAGCACCGACCCGTTCGACGGCGCCGTGCGCATCCGCGAATGCAAGCGGATGATCCAGTCGCTGCACAGAAACGGCTTCAAGGTCATCATGGACGTGGTCTACAACCACATGTATGGCGCCGACAACTGGCTGGAACGCATGGTGCCCGGCTACTTCTGCCGCCGGTACGCCGGCGGCGCGCTCTCCAACGGCTCCGGCTGCGGCAACGACATGGCCTCCGAACGGCCGATGATGCGCAAATACATCGTCGATTCCGTGGAATACTGGGCCCGCGAATACCATATCGACGGCTTCCGATTCGACCTGATGGGATTGATGGACGTCGACACCATGAACGCGATACGCGACCGGTTGGACGCGCTGCCGGGCGGCGCCGCGAAGATCATGTACGGCGAGCCGTGGGCCGCCGACATGACCGCCGTCTCGCCCGACGTCGTGCTCGCCGGCAAACGCGGCCTCTCTCGGCTCGACCCGCGCATCGGATTCTTCAGCGACGATTCGCGCGACTCCATCCGCGGCAACATCTTCCATCATCACAAGCCCGGCTACGTCTCCGGCGCGGCGCGCGAATTCGCGCCGGCCGTCCGCCACGCCGTCGACGCGTGGCGCGGCACCGAGGTCGAGGTGGCCAGTGTCGGCCAGTTCGTGCAATACGTCTCCTCCCACGACGACCTGACGCTATGGGACAAGCTGTGCATGGCCATGCGTTCGGTCGCGTTCGGTCATGTGGGGGAGTTCGGCGGCGGTTCGGGCGTCGATTCCGGCAGCGGCGTCTGGTCGGCCGAATCCGGCCCGACCGACGCCGAATACGACGCCGACCCCAGCCTGAGCGGCGACATCATGGAGGCGAACCGCATGGCCGCCGGCATCGTGATGATGTCGGCCGGCGTGCCGTTCATGCTCTCCGGCGAGGAATTCGCGCGCACCAAGCACGGCTGCGACAACTCATACAACCAGTCGGCCGCGCTGAACTGGCTGGACTGGCGTCGCGCCCGCCGACTCGCCGGCCTGGTCGACTATTACTCCGCGCTGATTCGATGGCGGCGGCGGAATCCGTCGGTGTTCGGCGGGTCGCGCATCGTGCCGCAACGCGACGACTCCGTGGTCGTGTTCCGCGTGGGCGGCGACTGCGTGACGGTCAACCCCACGAAGCAGATGGCATGGCAGAACGTCTCGGCGCTGCGGGCCATGAACGACTGGGGGCAGTTCGCGCCGCTCGACGACTCGGCATGGCAGTGCGTGTTCAGCTCTCGCGGGGCCGAGGCGTGCGGCGAGGCGAACTGGGAAAGCTATTCGCGTGGCCATGAGCGGCAGATCGCCATTCCGTCGCGTTCGTTCTGCATCTGGCGGTGCGAGTAGCGCGCGGTGTTCCCCGATTGTTCATGCGCCGTTTGCGGGGGTTCATCTCCCCGTCGTCCCCCGTCCGTGTTGCGGATGCTTTGGCCGGTTAGCGTGCCGGATAGGGAGCGATGCTCCCTCGACGCGGTGCGCGAGTCGGAATCCAGCAGCGTCCGGTGGTTTCGGCCGTCGTGCTCCGAACGTTCACTTCGCCGTATGAGACGGAAACGAGGTATGGAAGTGAACACTCGCAAAGCTTTGAAGGGGACGGTCGCCGCGCTTGTCGCGTCGGCCACGCTGTTCGGCTTCGCCGGTCTGGCCAACGCGGCCGACGGGCAGGGCGTCGAGCAGCTCAAGGAACACGGCGCCGCGCAGCGCATCGCCGGCATCTACGGCAACGCCACGGCCAAGAACGTCATCCTGTTCATCGGCGACGGCATGGGAGACTCCGAGATCACCGTGGCCCGCAACTACCTGCACGGCGTGAACGGCAGCTTCGACGGACTCGACAAGATCGGCCAGCCGAACCTGAACAAGGGCGTGGAGACCGGCACCGGCCAGTACACCACGTTCTCGCTGGGCAACAGCTCCAACGATTCGCTGATGGCCAAGGACAAGAACGGCCAGCTCACCGGCAGCAAGACCGCCGGCGTGATCACCCCGGTAACCGACTCCTCCGCCTCCGGCTCGGGCTGGTCCACCGGAACCAAGACCTACAACAACGCCGTCGACGTGGACGTCGAAGGCAACCCGCAGCTCAACCTCATCGAGCTCGCCAAGGCCGCCGGCAAGGCAACGGGCAACGTGACCACCGCCGAGATCCAGGACGCCACCCCGGCCGTGCTGGAATCCCATTCCTCCGAGCGCGCCTGCTACGGACCGCAGGGCAAGTGGGACGGCACCGACAAGAACGGCGACGGCAAGGTCGACCTCGAGGACGCCAAGGCGGCCGGCATCGGCAGCTGTCTCGCCAACCAGCTCAAGGCCAACGGCGGCATCGGCTCCATCTCCGAGCAGCTGCTCGACACCCGCGCCGACGTGACCATCGGCGGTGGCGCCAAGTACTTCAACCAGCTCGACCAGTCCGGCAAGACCCTGTGGCAGGACGCCGCGGACAAGGGCTTCCAGACCGTGAAGTCCGGTGACGTGGACGGCTTCAGGAACCTCGGCGAGGCCAACCAGGACAAGCCGGTCCTCGCCCTGCTCGGCGACGGCAACCTGCCCACGCAGTTCAACCCGTCCGTGGCCACCAAGCAGGATCCCGCCAAGGACGCCAACCCCACCGAGTGCAGCGTGAACGACAAGTGGCTCGGCAAGAAGGGCGCCTCCCTGGCCGACTTCACCAGCAAGGCCATCGACCTGCTGCGGAACAACAAGAACGGCAAGGACAACGGCTACTTCCTGCAGGTCGAGGGCGCGTCCATCGACAAGCAGGACCACAACGCCAACGCCTGCGGCCAGATCGGCGAGACCGACGACCTCGACAAGGCCATCTCCGCCGCGCTGAACAAGATCGACCTGAGCAACACCCTCGTGATCGTGACCGCCGACCACGCCCACACCTCCCAGATCGTGGAGTCCCAGCCGATCTACGCGCTGAGCACCGTGCTGAAGAACCGTGACGGCTCCAAGACCACCATCTCCTACGGCACCTCCGAGGAGGACCTGTACGGCAACGGCTCCGACACCAGCGGCGACGTCGAGGGCAAGGCCGACCCGAGCAAGGCCCAGGGCAACATGAGCCACACCGGCACCCAGCTGCGCATCGCGGCCTCCGGCCCCGGCGCCTCCCGCGTCGACGGCCTGACCGACCAGACCGACAACTTCTACACCATCGGCCACGCGCTCGGCCTCGCCACCGACAAGGCCGGCCAGAACGAGCTCTCCAAGGGCGCCGAGGTGAAGGCTCAGGACAACAAGAACCAGGTGTTCGACATCACCGGATTCAACGGCGACGCCGTGCTGCGCTACGAGCTCAAGGACAAGGACGGCAAGGTCGTCTCCGCATCCGACGCCTCCACGCCGCTTTCCGGCCTGCGCGTGCAGACCGCCGGCACCACCGTGCTCGACCTGAGCAAGTTCATCACCTCCGATGCCCAGTACAGCCTGACCGTCACCGGCCAGCAGTCCGGCAAGAGCGTGGAGATCAAGTCCTTCAACGGTCCGAACGGCACCGAGGGCAGCGGCAGCGCCCAGGTCACCCCGAACGCCGGCAACAACAGCAAGCCGGCCTCCGGCAAGGTGAACGAGGCCAGCCAGAACGGCCCGCTCGGCAAGACCGGCGCCACCGTGCTCGGCGTGCTGCTGTTCGCCCTGGCCCTGGTGGCCGGCGGCATGGCCGTCAAGTTCGCTCGTTCCCGCAACTGATCGACTGATGGACGGTCGGTCGATTGACTGACCGATCGACCGACCGTCATCATCCGGTCATCCGCTGAAATCCCCGAAATCCGCGATTGATGGTGCACAAAGGTCGTTTTCCGTCGGGAAAACGACCGGAAGGCATCGTGATTCGCGGATTTCGGCGTCTTGGGCCTGCATTGCCGGCGGTTTTCCGATAGCCCTCACCGGGCCGGCAAAAAATTTCCTGAATATCTGGAATAAAAGTTGGACTTCCAAAGTTGAGTGGTGTAGGCTCAAGTTTTGGAAAGCGAAAAAGCCTACCGGGCTTCGACGATCGACGCAGTCGGTCGCGGGGGTCGCCGAGGCCGGAAGCTTGAGCGATAAACGTAGAACGAACCTAGACCATAGGAGGACATTATGGGACGCGCAGTTGGTATTGATTTGGGAACCACGAATTCCTGCATCGCCACTCTTGAAGGTGGCCAGCCCACCGTTATCGTGAACGCCGAGGGCGCTCGCACCACGCCGTCGGTCGTGGCTTTCAGCAAGTCCGGCGAGATCCTGGTCGGCGAGGTCGCCAAGCGCCAGGCCGTGACGAACGTCGACCGCACCATCAGCTCGGTCAAGCGTCACATGGGCACCGACTGGACGGTCGAGATCGACGGCAAGAAGTGGACGCCGCAGGAGATCTCCGCCCAGGTGCTGATGAAGCTCAAGAGGGACGCCGAGGCCTACCTTGGCGAGCCCGTGACCGACGCCGTCATCACCTGCCCGGCATACTTCAACGATGCCCAGCGTCAGGCCACCAAGGACGCCGGCAAGATCGCAGGCCTGAACGTGCTGCGTATCATCAACGAGCCGACGGCCGCCGCTCTGGCCTACGGCCTTGAGAAGGGCAAGGAGGACGAGCGCATCCTGGTCTTCGACCTCGGTGGCGGCACCTTCGATGTGTCCCTGCTGGAGATCGGCAAGGACGACGACGGCTTCTCCACCATTCAGGTGCAGGCCACGAACGGCGACAACCGCCTCGGCGGCGACGACTGGGATCAGAAGATCATCGACTGGCTCGTCGGCGAAGTGAAGAACAAGTACGGCGTCGACCTGAGCAAGGACAAGATCGCCCTGCAGCGTCTGAAGGAAGCCGCCGAGCAGGCCAAGAAGGAGCTGAGCTCCTCGACCTCCACCAGCATCTCGATGCAGTACCTGGCCATGACGCCCGACGGCACCCCGGTGCACCTGGACGAGACCCTGACCCGCGCCCACTTCGAGGAAATGACCTCCGACCTGCTGGGCCGCTGCCGCACCCCGTTCAACAACGTGCTCTCCGACGCCGGCATCTCCGTGAGCCAGATCGACCACGTCGTGCTCGTCGGTGGCTCCACCCGTATGCCCGCCGTCAAGGAGCTCGTCAAGGAGCTCACCGGCGGCAAGGAAGCCAACCAGTCCGTGAACCCGGATGAGGTCGTGGCCGTCGGTGCAGCCGTGCAGTCCGGCGTCATCAAGGGCGACCGCAAGGACGTGCTGCTCATCGACGTGACCCCGCTTTCGCTGGGCATCGAGACCAAGGGCGGCATCATGACCAAGCTCATCGACCGCAACACCGCCATCCCGACCAAGCGCTCCGAGGTGTTCTCCACCGCCGAGGACAACCAGCCGTCCGTGCTGATCCAGGTCTACCAGGGCGAGCGTGAGTTCGCCCGCGACAACAAGCCGCTCGGCACCTTCGAGCTGACCGGCATCGCTCCGGCTCCGCGTGGCGTTCCGCAGATCGAGGTCACCTTCGACATCGACGCCAACGGCATCGTGCACGTCTCCGCCAAGGACAAGGGCACCGGCAAGGAGCAGTCCATGACCATCACCGGTGGCTCCGGCCTGCCGAAGGACGAGATCGACCGCATGGTCAAGGAGGCCGAAGCCCACGAGGCCGAGGACAAGAAGCGCAAGGAGGACGCCGAGACCCGCAACCAGGCCGAGTCCTTCGCCTACCAGACCGAGAAGCTCGTGAACGACAACAAGGACAAGGTCTCCGACGAGGTCGCCAAGGAGGTCACCGACAAGGTGAACGCCCTGAAGGAAGCCCTCAAGGGCGACGACATCGAGAAGATCAAGTCCGCCCAGACCGAGCTCATGACCTCCGCCCAGAAGATCGGCGAGGCGCTGTACTCGCAGCAGGGCGCCGCAGGCGCTGCGGGTGCCGCGGGCGCCGGTGCCGCCGGCTCCGCCTCCAACGGCGGTGACGACGACGTGGTGGACGCCGAGGTCGTGGACGACGATGACGACAAGGACAACAAGTAATCATGTCTGAGTTCAACAAGGACGATTACCTGAACGACATGGAGGATGCCGAGTCGCTGAAGAACGACCCGGCATCCGCCGGCTCTGCCGCCGCTTCCTCCTCGGAAGCCCCCGCCAGCAAGGATGACAAGGCCGACGCCGACGCCAAGGGCGCTGACGCCGCTGACGCCAAGGCCGGCTCCGGCGATGCCAAGGCCGACGACGCCGACGAGCTCACCCCGCTTGGCAAGGCCAAGAAGGAGGCCGCCGACTACCTCGAGGCCCTGCAGCGCGAACGCGCGGAGTTCATCAACTTCCGCAACCGCAGCGCCAAGGAGAAGGACGTCTTCCGCCAGCACGGCATCATCGACGTGCTGACCGCGCTGCTGCCCGCGCTCGACGACATCGACCGCATCCGCGAGCACAGCGAGATGGACGACTCCTTCAAGGCCGTGGCCGCGAAGATCGACAAGGCCTTCGAGAAGTTCGGCGTGGAGAAGTTCGGCGAGAAGGGCGAGGACTTCGACCCGACGAAGCACGACGCCATCCTGCACAAGCCGGATCCGGACGCCGAGAAGGAGACCGTGGACACCGTGGTCGAGGCCGGCTACCGCATCGGCGACCGCGTGATCCGCGCCGCCCGCGTCGTCGTCGCCTCCCCGCAGAACTGACCCTCCCTCCCAAGAGGCGTTATAAAAATCCTTTGCCGGCGGTCCTGATCAATGTGGATTGCCGGCAAAGGAACATTGCAGTGAATGCGGCTGTACCTAAGAGGGAGGGCGGCGTACGTTGCGCGATCGTAGGCTAGCGGCCGGCTTGTCCGGACGCGGGGCCGAACGGCCTTGAGTGTATCGCGCAATGTATGCCGCCCTCCCTCGACCACAGCATTGGAAACGAAATATCAATACATCAGATTCTTTTAGAAAGGAGACATGGAGATGGCTGAGAATGAATGGCTGAACAAGGATTTCTATAAGGTCCTCGGTGTCTCCAAGGACGCTTCCGAAGAGGAGATCACCAAGGCCTACCGCAAGCTGGCCCGCAAGTACCATCCCGATCTCAACAAGACCAAGGAGGCCGAGGAGAAGTTCAAGGACATCTCCGAGGCCTACGATGTGCTGAACAACAAGGAGCAGCGTCAGAAGTACGACGCCATCCGCCAGTTCGGCATGGGCGGCGCGCGCTTCGCCGGCGGCTCCGGCCAGGGCGGCTTCGACGCCAGCGGCTTCTCCGACATCTTCGGTTCGATGTTCGGCGGCGGTGCGGGCGGCCCGCAGGGCTCCTCGCGCATCCGCTTCTCCACGGGCGGCCAGGGCGGCCCCGATCTCAACGACATCTTCCAGGCGTTCGGCGGCGCGGCCGGCGCGGGCGGTCCGGGCGCCGGATTCGGCGGCGGCCGCAGCAGCTATCGCGAACCGCAGGAGCCGGTGCGTGGCAAGGACCGCAACTCCAAGATTAACCTGACGCTGCGTCAGGCGGTCAAGGGCGCCACGGTCTCGCTGAGCGTGGATGGCGGCAAGTTCAAGACGCATATCCCCGCCGGCGTGAAGGACGGCCAGAAGATTCGTCTGGCCGGCAAGGGCCACGCGGGCCAGTATGGCGGCGCGCATGGCGACCTGTACCTGGCCGTGCATGTGAAGTCCGACCCGAAGTTCAGCATGTCGGGCCGCGACATCGTCATGGACCTGCCCGTCACCGTCGCCGAGGCGGCGCTGGGCGGCAAGGTCTCCGCCAAGGACATCGACGGCAACGTCGTCACGTTCAAGGTGCCCGCCGGTTCGTCCAGCGGCGCCGAGGTCCGTCTCAAGGGCAAGGGCGTGGCCAGCCCGCGCGGCAACGGCGACCTGGTCGGCCGCGTGATGATTCAGGTGCCCGAGGGCCTGGGCTTCAAGCAGAAGAAGACGCTGAAGGAATTCGACGCCGCCAGCAGCGATTTCGCCGATCGCGTCGCGTCCGAACGTCTTGGCGAATAAGACGCGGTGATCGATTATGGCAAGGATCGCACCGAAGCTTCGCAAGGCGTACACGATGTGCGCCCAGGCCCTCGTGGCCGAGCGCGTCAGTCTTGACGCCGCCGAGGAGCTCGGTCTGAACGTCGATTTTCCGATCTTCAGCGTCGGACAGGCCGGCGAACTGGCCGACATCCATCCGCAGACGCTGCGGCAGTACGACCGTCTTGGGCTGATCGTGCCGCAGCGTACGCCGGGCGGGGCCCGACGTTATTCGCTGCGTGACATCGACAGGCTTTCCCAGGCTCAGCGCATGAGCCAGGAGGAGTCCATCAATCTCGCCGGCATCACGAGGATTCTCCAGCTGATGGAGGAGAACCGCCAGCTCAAACGGCAGAACCGCCAGCTGCGTCGCCGTATGGAGGGCAACGTCGTGTTCGAGGCGGGTGCCGACGGCGAGGTCATCGAGGTGCAGCGCGTGCGCCGCGTGCGCGAGCCGTCGCCGTACCGACGCACCATCCTGCAGATCACCGCACGATGATCCGCCGCCGATTATCGGCATACGCTCCTATCTGCTTGTCCGCGCGCGTTTTCGCGTGGTTCTCAACGCCGGTCGTTCCGCGACGACCGGCGTTTTTTCATTGTGCGGCAGGGCGCGACGTGATCAGACGTCCACCGGGTGCGGCTGGGCGCCGGTGTGGACGAGGTTGAGCGACCGCACCGTGCTGGGTGGCATGCCGTAGTGCTTGCGGAACAGCGTGGAGAAGTAGCTGGCGTTCGGATAGCCGATCATTTCGGCCACGCGTTGCACGGGGATGTCGGTGTTCGACAGCGCCTTGTACGCGTGCTCCATGCGGTAGGCGATGAGGTATTCGTTCGGCGTCATGCCCATCGCGGCCTTGAACGACCGGATGATGTAGCTCGAGTGCAGATGGAACGCCTCGGAAAGCGTGGCCGAGGTCACGTTCTCGCTGAAATGGTCATCGAGATGGCGACGTACCTTTTCGGCCAGCTGGAACGTGGTCGACTCCTCCTCGCCCATGATCTGCACGGTCTGCAATACGTCGAGAAACAGCTGCTGCGTCGGCCAGAAATTGTTCCGCATCGCGCTCGTGCTGGCGGAGAACAGGCGGTTGAACAGCGAATACAACGGCTGCGGCTCCTCGATTCGCCGCTGTCTGAGCAGATACATCGTCGGCTGCGGCGTGTGATAATGCAGGATCGGCACGTCGATCGACGAGCGCATGGGCGTCGGTTGCGGCCCGACGTCCCATGCGCTGGTGGCGGCGAAGTGCAGCCAGTAGTATTCCGTGGTCTCCGCGGTCGACTTCCATGAATAATGATGATGATTCGGCAGCAGAACGACGCTTTCGCCGGCGTCGACGGTCATGTTGTTGCCGTCCTCGGCGATGAACAGCCGGCCGTGCGTGACGACGATGAAGATGAAATACGGCAGCGTGCTGCGGTCGGGGTGCCGGTCGCCCGGCTGGAACACCGCGTAGTCGCCTTCGATGAAGGTCGGCGACGGAATGCACGATATCGATATGAATTCGCTGTTCATAGGTGCTCCTTCGAACGGTCGGGTCGCTGCCGGAGATGACGCTGCCGCCGGTCGGTGCCGCATCGTCGGATGATTCCGTCGAATCCACCGTTGCGCACGCGGTTGCGCACCTGAGCGGCAAGGTTCCGGCGGTTTCCGCGTTGTCCGCCGGTGCATGCGCGGTCTATCATAAGGCGTGATGCGCGGCGTCGGGCAGTGTCATATCTCAAAAGACTTTGTCATGATAGCAAAAGGAAAAGGCTTTTCGCAAACGCGAAAATAATTAATATGATTTTCGACAAACGTTCGCAACGAAAGCGAGAAAACTATGAGCAGCAACGTTAGCTCCTCAGTGAAACATTCTGTGAGGGAGAAAATCGCATACTCCTTCACTGATATGGCAGGCAACCTGCTGTACGTGACGATCTCGTCGTACATCATGTACTTCTACACCAACGTGTTCCACATCCCGGCCGCAGGCGCCCTGGGTGCGGGCACCATCCTGCTGGTGGCGCGCTTCGCCGACGCCATCTCCGCGGTCGTCTGGGGATCGATCGTGGACCACACCAACACCAAGTGGGGCCAGAGCCGTCCGTGGTTCCTGTGGCTGTGCATTCCGTTCGCCGTCACCGTGTTCATCGCCTTCACCGCCCCGAGCCTGCCGGAAGGCGCCCCGAAGTTCTGGTACGCGCTGATCACGTACATCCTCGCCGCCGGCGCCGTGTACACCGGCATCCAGACGCCCATCACCGCCATCCTGCCGAACCTCACCGACGACCCGGTTGAGCGCAACAACGCCAACTCCTTCCGTATGGCCGGTGGTCAGATCGGCTCCTTCATCACCTCGTCCTTCACCATCCCGCTTGTCGGCTTCTTCGGCGTGAAGTTCGGCGGCGGCGACAAGACCGGCTTCATGATCGTCACCGCGATCTGGGGCATCGTCGCCATCATCCTGCTGCTCTTCTCCTTCAAGAACCTCACCGAGCACAACTACCGTCCGGAACTCAACAAGCCGATTCCGCTCAAGGACTCCCTCAAGGCCGCCAAGGGCAACTGGCCGTGGATCATCCTCGTCGTCGCCTTCGTCATCTACTGGGTCGCCCAGTCCACCCGTAACGGCGTCTCCACCTACTACGCCCAGTACGTGCTCAACAACCGCGACCTGACCTCCATCTTCAACGGCGTGCAGGTGCTCGGCCTCGTCGGCACCATCGCCATGCCGATCCTCGCCAACAAGCTGAAGAACAAGACCCTCACCATGCAGATCGGCCTCATCATCGGCGGACTCGGCCAGGCCCTCATGCCGCTCGCCGGCCACAACGTGCCGCTGCTGGTCATCTTCTGGACCGTCGGCGTGCTCGGCGCCGCCATCGCCATCGGCATGCCGTTCGGCATGCTCGCCGACACCGTCGACTACGGCGAATGGAAGACCGGCGTCCACGCCGCAGGCTTCCTGACCGCCGTCGGCTCCGCCTTCTGCATCCAGGTCGGCTCCGGCTTCGGCGCCTTCCTCCCGCTCGAGATCATGGGCGCCGCCGGCTACGACGCCAATCTCGAAGTGCAGTCCGCCAGTGCGCAGTCCGCCATCAGCTTCTGCTTCATCTGGCTGCCGGTGATCGTGTACATCATCGTCGGCGTGATCATGTGCTTCTACCGCAAGTTCGAGAAGATGGAGCCGCAGATCAAGGCCGAGCTCGCCGAGCGTCACGCCAAGGCCGAAGCCGCCGCCAAGTAAGGCAGATATTTAAGGAACATCCATGACGTATTCAGCACCCAAGGTCGAGGTCACCTCCGCATTCTGGAAGAACTACCGCGACCTCGTCGCCAAGAAGGTCCTGCCCTACCAGTGGCAGGTCATCACCAACCAGATCGAGGTCGACCTCCCGCTCGACCCCGGCGGCAACCCCACCACCGGCGACACCCTCAGCTACGCCGTCGAAAACCTCAGGATCGCCGCCGACCAGGCCGAAGGCAAGTTCCACGGCATGCCGTTCCAGGATTCCGACGTCTACAAGTGGCTCGAATCCGCCGCCTACGCGCTGCAGGACCACGACGACGCCGACCTCAAGGAGATCGCCGACGGCGTGGTGGATCTCATCGCCGCCGCCCAGCAGCCCGACGGCTACATCGACACCTTCTTCCAGATCAAGTGGCCCGACCGCAAGTTCGCCCGCATCCAGCAGTCCCACGAGCTCTACACCATGGGCCACTACATCGAGGCCGGCGTCGCCTACTACGAGGCCACCGGCAACGAAAAGGCCCTCGACATCGCCAGGAAGATCGCCGCCTGCATCGGCGAGCACTTCGGCGACGAGGCCGGCAAGGTGCACGGAGCCGACGGCCACCCCGAGATCGAGCTCGCGCTCGCCCGCCTCGCCGAGGTCACCGGCGAAAGCAAGTACGCCGAACTCGGCCGCTGGTTCCTCCATGTGCGCGGCAAGGACCCGGAGTTCTACGACAAGCAGAACAAGGCCGACGGCTGGGACCGCGACTTCTTCGAACAGATCAAGTACCTGCCCCGCACCTACTACCAGGCCGCCGAGCCCGTGACCAAGCAGCAGGACGCCGAGGGCCACGCCGTGCGCGTGATGTACCTGTGCACCGGCATGGCGCACATCGCCCGCCTCACCGGCGACGACAGCCTGCTCAAGGCCTGCCACACGTTCTGGGAGAGCGTCGTGCACAAGCGCATGTTCGTCACCGGCCAGATCGGCACCACCAAGGAAGGCGAGTCGTTCACCTACGACTACGACCTGCCGAACGACGCCGAATATGGCGAGACCTGCGCCTCCGTGGGCATGAGCTTCTTCGCCCGCCGCATGCTCGAGCTCGAGCCCAAGGGCGAATATGGCGACGTGCTCGAAAAGGAGCTGTTTAACGGCTCCATCGCCGGCATGGCGCTCGACGGCCGCCACTTCTACTACGTCAACCCGCTCGAGGTGGACCCGCGCAAGCTCAAGGGCAACCCCGACTTCCGCCACGTGCTCGCCGAACGCGCCGGCTGGTTCGCCTGCGCCTGCTGCCCGGCCAACCTCTCGCGACTCATCGCCTCCGTGGATCGCTACATCTACGCGGTGCAGGACGACGGCACCATCCTCGCCGACCAGTTCATCGCCAACAAGGCCACGTTCCAGGGCGGCGTGGTGATCGAGCAGCGCAGCAACTTCCCGTGGGAGGGCCACGTCGAATTCACCATCGACAACCCCGAAGGCGCCGAATTCCGCTTCGGCATCCGCATCCCCGCATGGTCCAAGGGCGCATTCACGCTCGCGGTCAACGGCGAGGAGACCAGCGTGGAGCCCGAAGACGGCTTCGTGTACTTGCCCATCGCCAGCGAGAAGACCGACATCGCCCTCGATCTCGACATGACCGTCAAGGAGCTGCGTGCCAACACCCGCGTGGCAGAGGATGCCGGCCGCGTGGCCGTCACCCGCGGCCCGCTCGTCTACACCGCCGAATCCGCCGACAACGACGGCGACCTGTGGCTCTACGCCATCAAGCCCGGCTCCGGCACCTACGAATTCAAGCCCGAACTCCTCGGTGGCGTCGGCACCATCACCGAACAGGGCGTGCGCGAGATCCAGGACGAATCCGACGACCTCTACCTGCCCGCCGGCTCCCAGAAGACCGAGGCCGCGACGGTGAAGTTCATCCCGTACTACGCATGGGCCAACCGCGGCGAGGGCCAGATGCGCGTATGGCAGAGGACCATCTGATTTTCGTCGGATAGGTCGGGCCGGATATATGATTACCGACACACTCAAGGCCGTTCGGCCGGGAGGCTTCGCCTCCCAAGCTTACGGTCGGCAATCATATATCCGGCCCTCTGCTTCTCTAACCCGAATGCGGTTGGAGCGTGATTTTTACATCGGCAGGGTGGATTCGCGCTGGACCAGACGGCACGAAATGCTTTCCACGCCGTGATGGGGCCGCCCGTTGATGGCGTCGATCAGCGCACGCGCCGCCACATGCCCCAGTTCCTCCGGGCAGTTGTCGATGCTCGTGAGCGGCGGGTCGGCGTCCGGCGCCAGCATATCGCGGTTGTCGTGGCCGATGACCGCCACCTGCGAGGGGATGCTGATGCCGCGTTCCTTGAGCACGTCCATGCAGCCGCGGGCGATGCCGTCGCACTGGCAGACCACGGCGTCGAAATCCACGTTCTGGTCCAGCAGCAGTCGTGTGGCCGCGCGACCCCACGATTCCGTCCACTGCGAGAAACGAACCGGGCCCGCCGGCTCCAATCCGGCCTCATGCAACGCCTTCAGCGAGCCGTTGAGACGGGCCTGCGCCGAACTCGGCGATCCCAGCAGCAGATTATGCGCGTTCGGCGTCGTATCGCTGCCGCCGATGATGGCGATCTTGCGCTTGCCGCACGACAGCAGATGATTCACCGCCATCTCGCCGGCCTCGACGTTGTCGCATACGACGGAGCAATCGTCCGCGTTGTCCGACGGCGCGTACACGTAGACCACCGGCACGTTGTCCGGCACGTCGAGATGCGGACGCGGGTCGGTTTCGTCGCCCACGATCAGCAGGCCATCGACGTTGCGGGACAGCAGGAACGACAGATGATTGCGTTCGAGCAGCGCATCGCCGCGCGCATTGCACAGCAGCACCGTGTTCGAGGTGACGCCGAACTCGTCCTCGGCGCCCAGCAGGATCGGCGTGCAGAAGCGGCCGGTCAGATCGGATGTGATGACGCCAATCGAATTCGTACGTCCGGAAATCAACGACTGCGCCTGCGCATTGGGAATGTATGACAGCTTTTCCGCAGCTTCCTGAACCCGTCGTCGTGTGGCATCGCTTACGCGCGGCTGATTGTTCAGAGCCTTCGAGGCCGTGGCCAGCGAAACCCCGGCCGCAGCCGCAACTTCGGCCAAAGTGGTCTTGCGCGTGCCAGAATGAGGTGGTTCTACTGCAGTCATTCCCATGCTTTCTCAAGTTTCGTTCATCGTCATTGTAAACGAAAGGGGTTGTTTTCTCTTCGGCGGTGTCCGTTCCTTACAGCTTTTCCTTGATTTTCCCTTGTTTTCCGCCGGCGTGGGCGGAAATCGACGAGGGAGGGGGTGTCCGTGCGGCGACGACGCGTGCGGTGTGCCGGGGCCGTGATGCCCCTCTGACGGAAAATGGTTTTCGCGACCCGGCCGTATGACATTCAGCATTCGGTGACGTTGACGGCAAGGCCGCCGCGCGACGTCTCCTTGTACTTGCTCTTCATATCGAGGCCGGTCTCCTTCATCGTACGAATCGCGGAATCCAGCGACACGATATGCGAGCCGTTGCCCAGCAACGCCATACGGGCCGCATTGATGGCCGTGTTGCTCGCCATCGCATTGCGTTCGATGCACGGAATCTGCACCAGGCCGCCGATGGGGTCGCACGTCAGGCCGAGGTTATGTTCGATGCCGATCTCGGCCGCGTTCTCCACCTGCTTCGGCGTGCCGCCCAATACGGCGCACAATCCGGCCGCCGCCATCGAACAGGCCGACCCCACCTCGCCCTGGCACCCCACCTCGGCGCCGGAAATCGACGCATTGCGCTTGAACAGATACCCGACCGCGGCCGCCGTAAGCAGGAAATCGACGACCCCCGTGGGATTCGCGCCGTCGACCAGCCACCAGTAATAATGCAGCACCGCCGGAATGATGCCCGCCGACCCATTCGTCGGCGCCGTGACGATACGGCCGCCGCCGGCGTTCTCCTCGCTCACGGCCAACGCGAACAGATCGACCCATTCGGCGTCCGACGCGCGCGACAGCAGCATATTGCGGTCGGTGTGGCCGTCGAAGATATCGGCGCTGCGCGGCTTCAGCCGCTGATACACCGTCGCCGCGCGCCGCGGCACATGCAGCCCGCCCGGCAGCGTGCGCTCCGTGCTCGTGCAGCCGTTGCGCACGCAGTCGCGCATCGTCTTCCACACGGAATACAGCCTCACGCGTGTCTCCTCCTCCGGGCGGAACGCGGCCTCGTTGCGCCACACCACGTCGGCGATCGACAGCCGTTCGCGCTCGCAGATGGCGATGAGCTCGGCGGCGGAGGAGAAGGGGAACGGCACGGTCACGCCGTTGTCATCGGCGTTGTCGTCGTTGTGCCCGGCTCCGGCATTGCCGCTGCCGCCGCGTCCCTTGCCCCGGACCTTGCTCTGCAGCTCGTCCTCATAGGCGATGAATCCGCCGCCGATCGAATAGATGACGTCCTCGACGATCAGATGGCCGTCGGCGTCGAGCGCGCGGAACAGCATGCGGTTCGGATGCAGGCGCGGCGCATGCCAGGTGTCGAATTCGATGTCGGAACGGTCGAACGGAATCTCCTTCGTGCCGGCGAGCAGCAAACGGCCGGAATCCGAGCAGCGGTCCAGATCGTGGAGCACGTCGTCGGGGTCGACGGTCTCGGGCTGCTTGCCCTCGAGACCGGCGAGGGCGGCGCGGTCGGTGCCGTGCCCAAGGCCGGTCTGCGCGAGCGAGCCGTACAGCGTCACATGCACGCGGGCGGTTTTCGCCAGCAGGTCGCGCTCGACGAGCGACGAGACGAAGGCGCAGGCGGCCCGCATCGGGCCGACGGTATGCGACGACGACGGTCCGATACCGACGGAGAACATATCCAATGTGCTGAGCATCAACGCCTCCCTTGCCCAACGGCATTCCTGCAATATTCCTGCAATCGTCATATGCGCCTGTTTTGTCTGATTCGGTGCCGACGAAACCACCGGAATCCGAACTAGACTGAGTTCTAGCCGCACACTGTATCGGGAAAACCGTTCGGTTGGGTTACGACGCATGCCGTGAGGCGACGGCGTCGGTGCCGAATCGGCGTACGGCATTGCGGCAGTGCGACGCATGGCGCAAGACAAGGCGTGAAACACGAGGTGCAAAGGAGAACGCAGTGGCTGGAAAACGACTGGTCAGAAGGCGTGGAATCGGAACCGCGATCACCGGCGTGGCGATCACCGGCGGCGTGGCGGCCGGCATCGGCGCGTGGGCACTGGCGCCGCGTTCGCTCATCGACTCCCGGCAGAACAAGGTGCCGGCCATCCCGCATGTGAAGTACGCGCACCGAGGTCTGCACGACGCCGGTTCGGGGCTCGACGTCGGCACCGTGAACGAGCGTTGCGCCTACGTCGACCTGGCGCGCCGCTGCGCCATCAAGGCCGGGTACGCCGACGAATCGTTCGAGGGGCCGGTGGCGCCGGAGAATTCGCTCGCGTCGTTCGCGGCGGCATGCGTGGCCGGTTACGGCATCGAACTCGATCTGCAGTTGACCCGCGACGGACAGGTCGTGGTCGTGCACGACGCCGACCTGAAGCGTGTGGCCGGCGATCCGCGGAGGATCAAGGACCTGACGTATGAGGAGCTGAAGAACATCCCGCTGTTCCCCGCGCCGGCGAAGTCGGGCGACGCGACGGCCGTGGCGCGCGGCGACGGCAGGTGGGACGAGCGGCCGGAAGGCTACTACCAGCATGTGCCGCTGTTCTCCGACGTGCTGGACGTCGTCGGCGGCCGTGTGCCGCTGATCGTGGAATACAAGTTCGACGACTACGGCTGGGATGACGCCGCCGAGGAGCTGATGGAGAAGGGCGACGAACTGCTGCAGGCGTATCCCGGCGCATACGTGGTCGAATCGTTCCACCCGGGCGCGGTGAACTGGTATCGCAAGCATCGGCCGTCGGTGAACCGCGGCCAGCTTGCCGAGAACGTCGCGTTCGGCAAGGGCGACTGGCGTGAATGGCTGTGTGGTCTGCTGGCGTTCAACTGGCTTGGGCGTCCCGACTTCGTGGCGTACGACTGGCACGGCGGCGACCTGCCGCAGGTGCGCTTCGCCCGCAAGCTTGGCGCGAAGACCGTGTCGTGGACCGTGCGTAGTTCGTTGGAATTCCAACGTTCCGATGAGTATTTCGACTATATGATCTTCGAGGCCTTCGTCCCGGGGGTGTAGCCGGTCCGTCGCCGGCGAACCTACTTGTGGTAGGGTTCGCCGGCGTTGATTTTGTAGGCGCGGTAGATCTGCTCCGCCAGGACCATGCGCATGAGCTGATGCGGGAACGTCATCTTCGAGAAGCTGAGCAGATAGTCCGCGCGTTTGAGAATCGCGTCGTCGAGGCCGATGGAGCCGCCGATGACGAACTGGATATGACTGGTGCCATGCAGGCCGAGGTCGTTGATGTGTGCTGCGAACCGTTCGGATGAGAGCTGTTTGCCGTTGATGGCGAGGGCGATGACGTAGGCGTCGTCGCGCAGGTGCCTGGCGATGCGTTCGCCTTCCTTGGATTTGATGAGCCGTTCGACGCCGTCGCTGGCGTGTTCGGGTGTTTTCTCGTCGGCCACCTCGATGATGTTGAATTTGCAGTAGCGGCCGAGACGCTTGGCATATTCCGCGATGCCGTCGCGCAGATAACGTTCCTTGATCTTGCCCACGCCGATGATGTCGATTCGCATAGGGCCCAAGTGTAGTGGATTAATGGAGCGTCCTCGTCGTTGCGGAAGGTTCGACGTACTCTTGTACGCCTTCACCGTCCGCGCCTAGAGGCCACACGCATTAATCCGCTGCGACGGCGCAGCCGCCACCCACCCGGCTGAAGGCGTGCCACCTACTGGGGGCGACGTCGATTAATGTGTGTGTCTTCAAGGTGCAGAGGGTGAAGGCGTACATAAGGTATGTCGAACCCTCTGCAACGCGGAAGACGCTCCATTAATCGACGACGCCATAAAGGCGGTCGCCGGCGTCGCCGAGACCCGGCACGATATACGCCTTGTCGTTGAGGTGATCGTCGACTGCGGCGACGACGACCTTGAAGTTGATGGCGGGGTCGACTTCCTGCTCGAGGCGCTTGAGGCCTTCGGGGGCGGCGAGCACGTCGATGCAGGTGATTTCGCGGGCGCCGCGCTCGGCGAGGTAGTGGATGGCGTCTATCATGGTGCCGCCGGTGGCGAGCATGGGGTCGACGAGGAAGACGTGGCGGCCGGTGAGGTCGTCGGGCAGACGGTTGGCGTAGGTGATGATCTGGAGGGTTTCCTCATCGCGCTTCATGCCGAGGAAGCCGACTTCGGCGGTGGGGATCATCTTGGCCATGCCGTCGAGCATGCCGAGTCCGGCGCGCAGGATCGGGACGATGATGGGGCGCGGGTTGGCGAGCTGCTTGCCGACCATGGGGGCGACCGGGGTTTCGATGGGCTTGTCCTCGACGAGAATGTCACGCGTGGCCTCGTAGGCTTCGAGCATGACGATCTCGGTGACGAGTTCGCGGAAGGTGCTGGACGGCGTGTTCTTGTCGCGCAGCACGGTGAGCTTATGATCCACCAGCGGGTGGGAGACAACATGCAGTTCCATAGTCATACTGTTCAGCTTAGTGGGTGGGATGGTGCGTACACGCTGCCTTGCGCGGTCGGGATGCGAGTTTTGCGGTTTTGTCCGCCGATATTCGTCGTGATGGAGCCGGTTTGGGGCTGAAATCGACGGTGGGGCCGTTTGCGGACCGTAAAACCGCCGTATCGGAACCGCCGTATCGGGAAGCCGATTGGGGGAGACCTGGCGGGCCGGGTGAGCCGTGTTGGGTAGAGTTGGGCGCATGTGTGGCGAATATCGGCGAATCAGGGATCGGCGGATGATGGACGAGGCGCTGGCGTTGGCGGCCGAGGCGGCCGAACACGGCGATGTGCCGGTGGGCGCCGTGGTGGTGGATGCGTCCGGCGCGGTCATCGGCCGTGGGCGGAACCGCCGCGAGGAGGGCGGCGATCCACTGGCGCATGCCGAGGTGGAGGCGATGCGTGAGGCCGCGTTGGCGCGGGGGAGTTGGAATCTGAGCGATTGCACGCTGGTGGTGACGTTGGAGCCGTGCCCGATGTGTGCCGGCGCGGTGCTGACGGCGCATGTGGGTCGTGTGGTGTTCGGCGCGTGGGATGCGAAGCTGGGGGCATGCGGCTCGGTGTGGGATGTGCCGCGCGACCCGCATGTGGGTTCGATGCCCGAGGTGGTGGGCGATGTGCGCGAACCCGAATGCCGTGCGCTGCTCGCCGATTTCTTCGCCGGGAAGCGGTGAATGCTCCGCTGAACGGCCCGATATCGGTAACACCGGCGAAACCGAGGGGCAACGGGAACTGTGGTTTTCCCTCGTAGGTTGTGAATCACAACGGCGGACATGAATCCGACGATGGGCTGTGATTCACGATTCGTGAATATTCGTGAACTGGCGATTCGATTCGTGGTTGTTGTGATTCGTGGTCGGGGATTCGCTGGCCGACGTTGCGCGACTCAAATATGAGGGGAGATGAGCGCGATGGACGAGATGATGGTCAGCCGGATCGATATCTTCCGGTTCGTGGCGGACAGGTTCTTCGCCGCCGTGCCTGCGAGACCGACGAGAGCCATGGCTTCCTCGCAGGCCTCTTCGCCGCGGACGATTCACGTCACCGTCACCATGCCGGTCGACGATGTGACCGGGGAATCCGCATCGGATGCCGATTCCGTGGTGAAGTGATCGCGATGACCATATTGATTCTTGCCGTTCTTTGGCGTTCGCTGCACGAGTTCGCCAGGGGGCGGCATCCTTCGTTGCATTAGTGCGCGGTCGACGCGGCGCGGCTTCGCGCCCGCTGCCCGAATTGCGGGACGACCCCCGCGAAAACCGCTCTCGTTGTTGATGCGGCGCCCTAAGATGAACCCCATGGATCAGAAAGACGTACTCAAGAATCTGCAGCGCGACCACGCCGAGGAGCTCAAGCTCGCAGCGAAGCGACTCAAGGGCACCGCGCGGCACACCCGCATCATCGAATCCCCCGCGCTGTCGGCCATGACCGGCCATAAGATTCTGCTCAAGCCGGAGAACCTGCAGGTCACCGGCTCGTTCAAGATCCGTGGCGCCTACAACAAGATCGCATCGCTTTCCGAAGAGGAACTGGCCCGCGGCATCGTGACCGCGTCCGCCGGCAACCACGCGCAGGGCGTCGCCTACGCCGCCCGTGAACGCGGCGCCAAGGCCACCATCTGCATGCCGCAGATCACCCCGCCGCTCAAGGTCGACGCCACCAAGGCGTACGGCGCCGACGTGGTGCTCTACGGCGACGTGTTCGACGAGGCCGCCGCCAAGGCCCGTGAACTGAGCGAGCAGGAGGGCATGATCTACGTGCCGCCGTTCGACGACTACGAGGTGCTGTGCGGCCAGGGAACCATCGGCCTGGAGATCCTCGACGACGTGCCGGACGTGACCGACGTGGTCGTGCCGCTCGGCGGCGGCGGTCTCGGCGCCGGCGTGGCGCTCGCCATCAAGACGTTCCGTCCCGAGGTGCGCGTGATCGGCGCCATCCCCGAGGGCAGCCCCGCGTTCCTCAATTCGTTCCGCGCCGGCCGCGTGGTCGAGGCCGACCAGGTGATGACCTCCGCCGAAGGCGTGGCCGTGAAGCATCCGGGCGACCTGACGTTCGCCCTGCTCAACGAGTTCCTCGACGACCTCGTCACCGTGACCGAGCGTGACATCAACGAGATGATCCTGCTCATGCTCGAGAAGCACAAGCTCGTGGTGGAGGGCGCCGGCGCCGTCTCGCTCGCCGCGCTCGAGCACCTGAACCTGCGCTCGCGCAAGTTCGCCGCGGCCCCCGGCCCGCATGTGGTCGTGCCGATCGTCTCCGGCGGCAACATCGACACCGTCACCATGGGCGCCGTCATCCAGAAGGGCATGATCGCCCGCGGCCGCATCATGAACTTCGAGGTCGACCTGCCCGATACGCCGGGTCAGCTGGTGAAGGTGGCCACGCTCCTCGCCGAGCATCGCGCGAACGTCATCGCGCTGGACCACGACCAGTTCAAGGCGTCGAACCACTACACGAACGCCGTGGCGCTCGGCGTGACCGTGGAGACCAACGGCCCCGATCATATCGACGAGATCCTCGCCGCCCTGCGCGACGCCGGCTTCCAGCCGCGTCGTGTGTACTGATCGTCGTGTACCGATACATCGGCTGATGTATCGGGGATTGAAACGATGATGTAAAGAAAAACGATGATATAAACGTCGTCGCGTGCCCGAACCGTTCTGCGGTTCGGGCACGATTCGTATCCGGCGTCCGTAATGCGGGCGTGTCGTGCATATGGTTTCATGACGTATTCCCTCCAAGGGTGGATGTGGGGTAGTGCGTATTGCGGCCGTGATTCGATGAAGATTCATCAATGACGATGGATTTCCCAGCAAATGCAACGATATTCGTTCGGTGTGCCGTGATGGCCATCTTCGCCGCCTTGATGAATCAGGGGGAATGACGTGTGGTCGATTTCGCAATGGGGGGTGGTGGGAGAATTTCATATGTCGGGGGACGTCAATGTTATGTAAGACAATACGGACTTCGTGGAATGA
Organism: Bifidobacterium pluvialisilvae; assembly: GCF_019331695.1. Lineage (GTDB taxonomy): Bacteria > Actinomycetota > Actinomycetes > Actinomycetales > Bifidobacteriaceae > Galliscardovia > Galliscardovia pluvialisilvae. The sequence continues at coordinate 112,318 of NZ_JAHBBI010000006.1, read as the reverse complement.
GATTTCCTCCCGACAATCGGGTGGGGTGGGTATACTCGGTCTTTGTGCGAGGGGATTTCGCGGTCCGTGGGTATCAATGCCGACGAAGTCATACTCGCAGTAGGTTTTTGAGGTTTTCGCAGAGAGAAGACGGAAGAGGTCGGTATGAAGTTTCCGAAGAGTACATCCTCTCGGGGGGAGGGTATGCGTTTCTGGCGTTCGCTGAAGCCCAAAAGCTCGTGGCGTTCGCTGGTCGCCTCGACGGTAGCCGTCTGCACGCTGGGTTCCATGGCGATCACCGGCGTGGCCGCGGCGAGTACGTACGCATCCGAATCGCAGCAGACGGTGTCCGGGCAGGCGACGGGCCGTCAGACGGCGGACGCCCAGCAGGGCGCGACGTCGTCGGCCACCGATGATGCCACGAATTCCACGAAGTCCGACGCCTCCGCGACTCCTACGGAAGCCGCGACGCCGTCCGACACGAAGACCGGCGACTCCGCCAAGACGGATGACAAGGCCGCCGCGAAGCCGGACGATACGAAGTCAGCCGACACGACGACGAACGATGCCGGGAATTCCGACGCAGCCGGCACCAAGGCGTCGTCCAAGGAGTCCAAGTCGTCCAAGGAATCCAAGGACACCGAGGTTGCGGCCGCCGACGATGCCGAGCATTCCGACTCCGAACTGGTCGACTGCAAGGCATACACGGGCGACGACTTCAATCCCAACACGGAATTCAACTCGAAGCCGAACTGCAAGCGCCCGACGACCGGCGTGGACAACAGCATCTTCGATGACTACATCGAGACCGACGACGTGCGCAACCCGGCCGGCACCACCACGAACCTGTTCGGCTACTGGTGGTATTCGGAGAACGCCGCAGATGCGCAGTACTACCCGCGCATGTACTGGAAGACCGGCATCAACAAGGGCCACCAGCTCCAGTTCAACCGCGATGCGGCCGGCTGGTCGAAGGCCGATTGGGACAAGACCAATCCGGACTACAGCGGCGACATGGACATGTACAAGAAGTACAACTCCACCAGGAACAAGGCCCCTCTGGCGAACGGTCACTACCTTTCCGGCATGGTCTACAACACACTGGACGACGGCTTCCCGAAGCTCAAGGCCGGCGCGACCACCACGGGCCTTCTGCGCGACGAGTCGCTGGCGTACCTGTTCAACACGTCGGCGCAGAACGGCAAGCGCTCGTACACGAACGTGAAGGGCCTGTTCCAGCTGCAGGACGGCTACTACACGTACGACAGCCAGAAGAACTTCGCCTCCTACGACAAGTCCTCGAACTCGTTCCGCCTGTACAAGGGCAAGGCCGTGAACACGAGCTCCAACACCGCCCCCGGCCAGTTCTTCCCGTTCAATACGGCCGCCGACGTGTTCAAGACGTCCAAAGGCAGGCCGGTGACGGACTCCTCCGGCAACCTGGTGATGAACGACAGCGTCAAGTCGGCCGGTCCCGCGCTCAACCACTACATGGGCCTGAGCATGAACAGCCGATTCGTGCAGAAGAACGACGGACGCACCGTCGACGGCACCAACAAGGACGTCACCTACGAATTCTCCGGCGACGACGACGTCTGGGTGTACATCGACGACGTGCTCGTGGGCGACCTCGGCGGAGTCCACGACCGTTCCTCGCTGAACATCAACTTCCACGACGGCACGGTAACCCGCGCCACCCTGAACAAGAACAACCAGGTGGTGGGCTCCACCGAGACCACGACGCTCAAGAAGCTGTACGCCGCCGCGGGCAAGACGGGCAACGCCGCCAACTGGCGCGGCGACACCTTCGCCGACGACACGTACCACACGCTGAAGTTCTTCTACATGGAGCGTGGCCACCTCGATTCCGACATGGCCCTGAAGTTCAACCTCGTCACCGCTCCGGAGAGCAACATCGTCAAGGTGGACCAGGCCGGCAAGGCCGTGCCGGGCGCCGAATTCACCCTGTACACCACCGACGCCTCGTATCGCGACACGAGGGCCGCCGTCGCCTCGGGCAAGACCGACGAGAACGGTGATCTGGACCTCGTCGACCAGACCACCGGCGCCCCGATCTTCATGGACGAGGTCGTCAAGGACTACGGCACCGACCACTTCATCCTCCGGGAGACGAAGGTTCCGGACGGCTACCGGCAGTCGGGCGACATGCATCTCAAATACGAGAAGAACAAATCCACCGGCGCCGGAACGAGCATCGACACCGGCGTGCTCGTCAGCGATCCGAGCACATCCAGTGCGGACGGCAACGCATGGGACACCGGCTCCCTGGCCATGGCCCAGGTGCAGGTGTCCGCTCCCGACGCGGAGAACATGTACTACACCGAGAATGGCACCAGTCATTCGCTTGACGAAGACGATCTCAAGAACGGCACGCTGTTCGCCGTGGTGTTCCAGAAGGACAACGACGGCAAGTGGCGCGGCATCTACGGCAACCAGATCGATGGCTGGAACGTCACCGATTCGGAGAACCAGGGCGGCGAGGCGGACATGCCCGCCGTGATGCAGGCGTTCAGGAAGAGCCCGCACACGTTCAGCATGTCGTCCAGCGGATCCTACGACGTGCTGCTCAGCGACCTGCCGGGCGACATCCGCGACTACTACTACTGGAGCGGCGACGGCGACGCCGCCAAGTATTCCGTGGGCTTCTACTGGTCCTCGGCCGGTGACTCCAAGAGCGTCACCGCCGAGAACACGCATCTGCTGGCCGACGAGGGCAAGGCGTCGTTCACCCGCACCTTCGCCGTGAAGCTCTACGTGACGAACATCCGCAACGCCGTCTCCGTGCAGAAGACCGACGAGAAGGGCAACCCGCTCAACGGCGCCGGGTTCGCGCTGTACAAGGCCACCGGCAACGCCGACTGCGACGCCACGTCCGCCGAGACGGTGCAGCGGACCTGCGGCCAGCCGGTCGACACGCTGACCACGGCCGACCACAGGTCGACAAGCACCAACGGAGCCGGCCTCGTGGTGCCGAGATTCAACGGCAACGGCACGTTCCCGAACCACGACGGCGTGATGCTGAGCAACGACTCCACCTACTACATCGTGGAAACGAAACAGCCGAAGGGCTACCAGCTCAACACCAGGCCCGTGAAGGTCGTCATCAACGACTACGGCGTGTTCGCCGACGCCGGCCAGAAGGACGACGGCGTGACCGTGGTCCGCGGCGTGGGCAACCTCGTGAAGACCATGGCGACCTACGGCGCCTCCGGCTCCGTGGACGGCACGCTCACCTGGCTGAAGCTGAAGGCCGGCCTGTACTCCAGCGCGGAGGACGAGAACTCCTCGATTGCGTTCGGCGGCACCACCGGCAAGAGCGTGAAGACAGCGAAGGTGGTGAACGGCAAGGTCGTGGACAATGCCGAGGCCGACGCCGACACCACGATTCGCGTGAAGTACGGCAGCTCGCCCAACACCGTGCTCCAGTACGAGCCGCGCACCGACGGCGGCAACCTCGTGTACGTGACCGACACCGATTACCTCATGCCGACCACCACGCAGGATGATGCCGAAGGCAAGCCCGGCGTCGGCCGCGTCGATCTGGGCGAGAAGCGTCTCAATGCCCTCGTCACCGGTTCCGTGATGGCCCGCATCGCCGACCAGCCGAACAAGACGGTCGCGAAGTTCGAGTTCCGCAAGGCCATCAAGGGCCGCGATTGGAAGAGCGCCGCCGATGGCGACAGCTTCACCATCAAGGCCTCGCAGGATGCGAACGTCCCCGCCCCGAAGAACGCCGCCGTGACCGTCGACAAGACGACCGGCGACGGGCTCGAAGGCTCCGACTCGTACCGGCACGTGACCTCCGACTTCGGCGACATCACATACACGACCACCGACCTCGAGGGCGCCGAATCCAGGACGTTCACCTACACGCTGTGCGAGCTGACCGGCGACGCCGCCAGCGACTGCGTGAACGGCCGGCACTACAACGCCACGAACAAGCTCTTCTATGACTCCAGCCAGTACAAGGCCAAGGTGACCGTGACGCTGCAGGACGACGGCTCGCTGAAGGCCGCCGTGGCATACACGGCCGCCGACGGCACCGCACTGGCCGGCGACGATGTGCCGCCGATGTTCGTGAACACGAACGCCGAGACCGCAGCGCTGCCGTTCACCGGTGGCACCACCGCCATGAACTGGCTGCTGCTTGGCGCGGCGCTCGCAGTGATGGGCCTGCTGTCCGGCGGCATCTACCGCGAGTGGAGGCGACGCCACCAGACCATCAGCCTCTAAGGGGGTTGAACGCCCTTCGGGGGGTTAAGGCTCCTAGAATAAAAGGGTGGGTGCGTGAGCGGTCACAGCCGCTCGTCATAACCAAACAGGATTTGCGGATCGGGGAAGGCTCCTGAACGGGCCGGAGCCCTCCGCGATTGCAGAACAGCAACAACCAAACAGGAAGACAGAAAGGGAGAACTCATGAAGATGAGGAAGCTCTTCGCAGGAATCGCCGCTGCAGCCACGCTGCTCGGCGGTCTTGCCCTCGGCGGCGCCACCGCGAACGCGGTCGACGCCGACGCCAACACCGGCGTGGTGACCAGCAACGCCACGTTCAAGTTCACGGTGGAGAACGCCGCCCAGTGGAGCAACCGCTCGCTGAGCTACTACAAGCTCGCCGACTACGTGCAGTACGACGCCAACACCGCCGATGCCACCGCCTCCGCCTATGGCGTGCAGACGGTGAACGGCCACAGTGCCGCCATCGAGGCCGCGCTGAAGACCGCCGGCATCACCGTTCCGACCGGCGTCGATCCAATGGCCTACGCCATGGGCCTCGAAACCGGCGGCCTCAACCAGTCCGCCGCCAAGCCGTGGAACGAGGGCACCACCCGCAAGTTCGCCGACGCGCTGAAGAACGCCCTGGCCGCCACCGACCTGACCGAGGCCACGCTGACCGATGACGCCGACAACACCAAGACCGTCAGCCTGCCGGCCGGCGTGTACCTGTTCCTCGACACCGCCGCCTCCTCGACGGACAACGATGCCAAGGTCCTGACCGCGCAGTCCGCCGCCATGGTCGTCTCCTCCGGCACGCTCGACAAGACCAACAAGGTCATCACCGACCCGACGACCGCCGCCGAGGTGAACCTCAAGAACCACATCACCACCGTGGCCAAGACCGCCGATGACAAGGACAACACCGTCTCCACCGGCCAGACCGTGCACTATACCGTCACCACCCAGCTGCCCATCACCACCGGTTTCGCCGACTACACCTTCAAGATCGTCGATACGCCCGGCGCCGGCCAGGACGTGAACAAGGACGTCAAGGTCACCGTCGACGGCACCGAGGTCACCGAAGGCACCGACTACGACCTGACCTACGACGACACGACCGATGCCGCCAAGTTCACCGCCGATGGCGCCAAGTCCTTCACCATCGACTTCGCCAAGCTGCTCGCCAACGCCGAATACAACACCAAGCCCTACTACGGCAAGACCGTCGTCGTGACCTACTCCGCCAAGGTGACTGCCGACACCGACCCCGTCACCAACGACGTCTCGGTGAACAACAACGGCACCGAGGTCAAGGACCACACCAACCTCACCCTCGGCAAGTTCGACTTCGTCAAGACCGACGCCCAGGGCAACGCCCTCGACGGCGCCAGGTTCAAGATCGAAGCCGCCGATGACGATGACACCGACGACGTCGTGCCCGTGACCCCGACCAACGCCGAGGCCGAAGCCGACGCGAACGGCAAGGTGGAGTTCAAGGGCCTCGCCGACGGCCGCTACCTCGTCACCGAAACCCAGGCTCCGAAAGGCTTCGCCAACTTCATGGCCAAGTTCTACGTGACCATCTCCGGCGGAGAGGCCACGGACTTCGAGGGCGCCGACGCCTGGGGCCTCGCCCCGAGCCTGAGCGGCAAGACCGACGATGACACCTACGCCGTGAAGAACGTGCGCAACATCACCGAGCTGCCGAAGACCGGTGCCGCCGGCATCGCCCTGTTCGCAGCCCTCGGCGTGCTGCTCGCCGGCGCCGCGGCCGCCGTGTTCGCCAAGTCCCGCAAGGCCAGCCGCATGCTGAACGCCTGATCGCATGATTCCGCAGCCGGCCTGATCGGCCGCGAATCATGAATCATCAGTGGCCGGGAGTCCGATGGATTCCTGGCCACTGGCGTCTGTGCGCTGCCTTCGTGCCGTGCCATTAGCGCCATCCCATCGATGGCGCCTCATCCCATCCGTGTAATCCCGCCTATATTTTCCATGCAAAGGAGCGTCGCCATGGCCAACAAGGAAATCGATTCGGAGATGAAATCCTATCTGGAATCGCTGCCCGCGGTCGAATCGGTGATGAGCGACAGAATCTACTACAGCGACACGTTCAAGCGCTACGTAGTGCAGCGGTACGCCGCCGGCGACTCGCCTACGCGCATCTTCCGGGAAGCGGGCCTCGGCCCCTCGATCATACGCAAGCGCATCGAACGCTGCATCGCCCGCTGGCACGACCGCGCTGCCGAACTCGGCGTCGACATCAGTGCGAACGCCGAACCCGTCGCCAAGCCGTCCGACTTCGCCGCCATCTCCCCGGTGGAGGCCGATCTTTCGGCCGAAAACACCGACGACGGCCGTCACCTCGCCGAAATCGAAATGCTGATGAGGCAGCAGGTGCTCCTGCTCGAAAAGATTCGCCGCAGCCTGCGTTCGGTGGAGCATCGTCTCAACACCCTCGAAGCCCATGGCTGCAACGATGCCCGTCGCGACATCGGTGCCGCCGTCGGCACCGATGTTTCCAATCCTGTCGTCTGACTACGTAATCGACTTTCGCTGTTCATCCAAAGGCGTTGCGTGATTCATCTTCCCTCCGCGTTCCGTTGCCGTTGCGACGATAGCGTGGATTCGTATGGCGGATATCCGTCTACGGAATCAATAGGGGAAGAACATGGACCGATTCATCAAACGTATTCAGGGAGGGCTGCTGGCGGCGTCGATGCTGCTCGCCGTGGCGGTCATCCCCGTGCAGACGGCGGCCGCCGATGAGGGCGGCTCGCAGCCGTCCGCCGGCGCGTCGTCGTACGCCGGCGTCGTCATCAACGAGGCGTATCTTTCGGGCGGCAGCAAGGGCGCCGCATACAAGAACAAGTTCGTCGAACTGTACAACACGACCGACAAGGACATCGATTTGACCGGTTCGTCGCTGCAGTACCGTTCGTCGGCGGGCACGGGCGCGGCGAACTCCAGCGCCGACCTCGCCGGCACCATCAAATCCAAGGGATACTACCTCGTCAAGGCTGGGTCGAACGGCGACAACGGCGCCGATCTGCCGGCGGCCGACGTCGACGCTACCGGCCTGAACGCCAGCGGCACCAAGGGCACGCTGCTGTTCGCCGCCACCACCGACAAGCTCAGCCCCGCGACCGGCGACACCACGGCGAACGCGCAGATCGTCGACGCGCTCGGATACGGCGCGACGAACACGTTCGAGAAGGCCGCGGCCACGGCGCCGACGTCCAACACCGACGTCAAGTCGCTTGACCGCACGAACGGCGTCGACACGAACGACAACAGCAAGGACTTCACGCTCAGCGCCACGATCACGCCGGGCAAGGCCAACGTCACCGATGGCGGCTCGCAGCCGAACCCCGACCCCGGCACCCAGCCCTCTGAAGACAAGACCATCGCCGAAATCCAGGGCGATGGTGACACCAGCCCGTATGTCGACAAGACCGTGACCACCAAGGGCGTGGTCACCGCCACCTACCCGGACGGCGGCTTCAACGGCTACACCATCCAGACGCCGGCGACCGGCGGCGACGTGAACCTCGCCACGCACAAGGCGTCCGACGGGCTGTTCGTCTACGACGGCACGAACACGAGGAACCTCAAGGCCGGCGACTACGTGGAGGTGAGCGGCAAGGTCAGCGAATACTACGGCCTGACCGAGCTCAACGCCACGAAGGCCACCAAGCTCAATGACAAGGTCGCCGACCCCACGCCGGCGAAGGTCGCGTTCCCGGCCAACGACACCCAGCGTGAGAGCCTCGAAAGCATGCTCGTGGCCCCGCAGGGCGACTACACCGTCTCCGACGTGTACAACACGAACAAGTACGGCGAGGTCGGACTGGCCGCCGCCAAGACGCCGTTCCTCAACCCGACCGTCAAGGGACTCAAGGGCGACGCCAAGACCGGCGCCGCATACCAGGCCGAAGTCGACCGTCTGGAATCCGAAAGCGTCACTCTCGACGACGGCTCCAGCCGCAACTTCCTCGACACGAAGTACCCGGACAACGCCAATACGCCGCTGCCGTACCTGAGCAACGACCGGCCCGTGCGCGTGGGCGAAAAGGTGACGTTCGACAAGCCGGTCGTGTTCGACTACCGCAACAACTCGTGGCGTTTCCAGCCGACTACGCGCCTGACCGGCGACAACGCGAAGGACGTGCAGCCGGTGACGTTCTCGAACACCCGCACCGACACCCCGGACCTCAAGACCGTCGGCGGTGACGTGAAGCTCGGCACGTTCAACGTGCTCAACTACTTCTCCACCACGGCCGACGAGACCGGCTGCTCCACGAAGAACGCCTACGTGGACCGCGCCGGCAACCCCGTGACCGCGAAGAACTGCGACGTGCGCGGCGCCTGGGACAAGACGAACATGGAACGTCAGCGCGCGAAGATCGTCAAGGCCATCAACAAGCTCGGCGCGGACGTCGTCTCGCTTGAGGAGATCGAGAACTCCGCCAAGGCCGCCAGCGTGGTGCCGGACTCGTTCAAGGGCAACCGCCGCGACTACGCGCTCTCCACGCTGGTCGACGCGCTGAACGCCGAGGCCGGCGCCGGCACGTGGGCCTACGTGCCCAGCCCGAAGACACTGCCCGCCCTCGACACCGAGGACGTGATCCGCACCGCGTTCATCTACAAGCCCGCCAAGGTCGCGACCGTGGGCGAGACGCACATCCTCACCGACTCCGACGCCTTCAACGGCAAGAACGGCTACGAACACGGCCGCCAGCCCGACGCGCAGGCGTTCAAGGCCGCGGGCGCCGCGGACTCGAACGCGTTCCTCGTCGTGGCCAACCACTTCAAGTCGAAGGGCTCGGCCAGCAACGAGCAGAACCAGGACCCGGGCGACGGTTCCGGCAACGCCGACTACACGCGTCAGGCCCAGGCCGACGCGCTGCTCAAGTTCACCGATTCGGTCAGGTCCGAGCTCGGTCTTGAGAAGGTGTTCCTCGTGGGCGACTTCAACGCCTACTACGCCGAGAAGCCCATCCAGAAGATCGTGGGCGCCGGATACACCGACCTGAGCGAACAGGTGAGCGAGAAGACCGGCAAGTACACGTACGCCTACACCGTCACCGACGACAAGGGCAACACGAACGGAGGCGTCGGCTCGCTCGACCACATCTTCGCCAACGCGGCCGCGCTCAAGGACGTCACCGGCGCCGACATCTGGAACATCAACTCCGTGGAATCCGTGGCCCTGGAGTACTCGCGCTACAACTACAACGCGAAGAACCTGTATGTCGCCGACCAGTTCCGCGCCTCCGACCACGATCCGGTCGTCGTCGGCCTCAAGACCGAGGCCTCGCAGCAGCCCGGAGGCAACGGCGGTGAACAGCCCGGCGGACAGCAGCCGAACAAGCCGAACAAGCCCGGTCAGGGCAGTGTTCCCGGCAATGACAACGGCAACGCCGGTTCCAACGCCGGCACGAATGTGAACGCCGGTGCCAACGGACAGTCCGGTGCCAACGGCCCGGCCGCATCGAGCGGCGCGCTGTCGAAGACCGGCGCGGCGATCGGCGGCATCGTGCTCGCCGTGGTTGTCATCCTCGGCATCGGATTCGCATCCATGCGTATGGCTCATCGTCGCCGTCACTGATGTACGACGTGCTGCGCTAAACGCAACAACGTATGCCGTCGCCGACAAGCGGCGGCATACGTGATGGAAGCCGACTGCGACTACGTAGTCGGCTTCTGTTGTTCATATGGTGTTGCCCCGTCCGTTGCCTTCCCGCCGTATCGCGTTGTCGTAGCGGTCCTAGCGTGAATCATGTCTATGTGTACGTTCGCGTGGGTTATTCGATTCATGGCGGGACTACAGACAGGGGAAGAACAATGAGGATTATGAAACGTTTGCAGGGAGGGCTGCTGGCGACCGCGATGCTGTTCGCCGCAGTGGTCGTCCCCGCGCAGGCCGCGTCGGCCGCCGAGGCCAAGCCGGCCGCGGACGGCGACACCGCCACCATCAATCTGCTGAACGTCAACGATTTCCACGGCCGCATCGACACCGGCCTGACCGTGCCGTTCGCATCGACCGTGCAGCAGCTCAAGGCCGAATACCCGGATTCGTCGCTGTTCCTCGGCGCCGGCGACCTCATCGGCGCCTCGCTGTTCAACTCGTCGGTCCAGAAGGACCAGCCGACCATCAACGTGCTCAACGCCCTGGGCCTCAAGGCCTCGTCGGTCGGCAACCATGAATTCGACCAGGGTTACGACGACCTCGCCAACCGCGTGATCGGCGCCGACGGCGCACGCAACGCCAAGTGGGACTACCTCGGCGCCAACGTGTACAAGAAGGGCACCACGACCCCGGCACTCAAGGAATACAGCATCCAGGACGTCGACGGTGTGAAGGTCGGCGTGATCGGCGCCGTGACGCAGGAGACCCCGACGCTCGTCTCTCCCGGCGGCGTGAAGGACCTTGACTTCGGCGACCCGGTCGAGGCCGTGAACCGCGTGGCCGAGCAGCTCACCGACGGCGACGAATCCAACGGCGAGGCCGACGTGCTCGTGGCCGAATACCACGAAGGAGCCCCCGAGTCCGAGAACGTCGAGACCGGCAAGCCCACGATCGACGAGCAGAAGACCGCAAGCCCCGTGTTCAAGCACATCGTCGGCGACACCGACCCGTCCGTCGACGCCATCTTCAACGGCCACACGCACATGGCCTACTCCTACACCGACACCGCGCACAACAACCGTCCGGTCATCCAGACCGGCAACTACGCCGCGAACGTCGGCCAGGTCGTGCTCGACTACCACAAGCAGAGCGGTGCCGTGAGCTACGAGAAGTTCGGCAACGTGGCCGCCCCGAGCGTGCCGAGCGGCACGAGCAAGGCCGACTTCGACCAGCAGCTCGCCGACGCCGACAAGACCGGCGTGACCGCCAAGGTCAAGGGCATCGTGGATGCCGCCGTGGCCAAGGGCACCGAGGAAGGCAACAAGAAGGTCGGCTCCGTGGACGCCGACATCACCACCGCCTTCGCCGACGGCAAGCGTGACGACCGCGGCTCCGAGTCCACGCTCGGCAATCTCGTGGCCGACTCCCTGCTCGACTCGCTCTCCTCCGCCGACCGCGGCGGCGCCCAGATCGGCGTCGTCAACCCCGGCGGACTGCGCGCCGAACTGTGCAAGACCGGCGACAACGCCTCCTGCGCGCTCGCCGCCGACGGGTCCGTGACCTACGCCCAGGCCAACGCCGTACTGCCGTTCCTCAACAACCTGTGGACCACCACGCTTACCGGCGCCCAGTTCAAGGAGGCCCTCGAGCAGCAGTGGCAGACCACGACCGACGGCACCACGCCCTCGCGCCCGTACCTGCAGCTCGGCCTCTCCCACAACGTCTCCTACACCTACGATCCGAACGCCAAACAGGGTGAGCACATCACGTCCGTGACCATCAACGGCAAGCCGCTCGACCCGAAGGCCGAATACCGCATCGGCTCGTTCTCGTTCCTCCTGCAGGGCGGCGACAACTTCCGCGCCTTCGCCCAGGGCACGAACACCAAGGACACGGGCCTCGTCGACCGTGACGCCTGGATCGACTACATCTCCAAGAACTCGCCGCTCAAGCCCCGCTACGACCGCCGCGCCGTGGCCGTCACCGGACTGCCGACCGACGGCAAGGTGAAGGCCGGCGAATCCTTCACGCTGAACTTCTCCAAGCTCACGCTCACCTCGCTGGGCGTGCCCGCCGAGACCAAGCTCACCGCGAAGATCGGCGACGCCGAGGTCGGTTCCGCCGACGTCAAGGACGGCGACACCGCAGCCCTGACCGTGACCGTGCCCGCCGACGCCCAGGCCGGCGCCGCCACCCTCATCGTCACCGGTGCCACCGACGGAACCACCGTGACCCTGCCGCTCACCGTGGCCGCAGCCGACCAGCCGCAGCCGACCGAGCCGGCCATCGCGCTCGCAGACAAGGACGGCAACGCCCTGAAGTCCCTCACCCTGAAGCCGAACGACGAGAAGGTCGTGCGCGCCTACGTCAAGGGCGAGAACGTCGAAGGCGCGCCGGTCTACTGGAAGTCCTCCGACCCCAGCGTCGTGAGCTTCAAGCCGAAGGCCGGCGACCGGTCCGCGCAGAACGGCAAGAGCCGTGCCGCCTCCGTCGGCTACGACGAGCAGACCCTGCTCGCCCACAAGGACGGCAACGTGGTCATCGCCGTTACCGCCGCCGTCAACGGCAAGGAGCTGAAGGCCGAACTGCCGGTCGCCGTCCGTGACGGCAAGGTGGTCAAGCCCGCGCTCTACTTCACCGACACCAACGGCAAGAAGATCACGTCGCTCAAGCTCAAGAAGGGCGCGTCCCAGAAGCTGTGGGCCGTGGCCGAAGGCAAGAGCGTCGAAGGCAAGCCGGTGTACTGGAAGTCCTCCGACCCGCAGACCGTGAGCTTCGCCCCGAAGTCCGCGCAGAACAAGCCGAAGAGCGCCGCCGCCAACGCCGTGGCGTTCAACGAGCAGACCCTGCTCGCCCACAAGGACGGCAAGGCCACCATCACCATCACCGCCACCATCGACGGCAAGGCCCTCAAGGCCGAACTGCCGGTGACGGTCGGCGAGACCGCGGCCGCTCCGGTTTCGAGCCCGGCTTCGGCCTCCGCCGCGCAGTCCGGCAACAACGGACTGGCCAGGACCGGCTCCGACCCGACGATGCTGATCGTCGTCGCGCTGATCGTCCTCGGCGTGGCCGGCGGTGCCATCCACATCTCCCGCCTGCGGAGGTACTGATATCCGATGCCCCGGCGTCCATCGCCGAGGCTGGACAGGAAAACCAACAAGCCGGGCCGGTGCCGCCATCCTGTGCGGCACCGGCCCAGCTATGTCATATGGTCTTTACGGCATTCCATACGGGACGGTGATCGGGCATCATCTCCTATGGTGCGCCGTTCCTATTCCACGGTCACTTCCGCCTACTCCGTCGTCACTCCACGCGCAGCGTCTGCGACAGCGTATGGGATTCGCCCGGCGCGAGTGTGACTGGCGTGCCGTGGTTGTTGGCCGCCTCCACGCAGACGAATCCGGGCCATTCGTCGTTCGCGATGTCGCCGATGCCGGCGGCTCCCTGCTCGCCCGGGTTCCACACCACGGTGTTGTGCGAACCGCTCTTCTCCACCACGATCGTGCGGCCGAGCGTCTCGTCATGCACACGCACGACGGCGTTCTCTCCGTCGCTGGCGGCCTGATAGATGCTGTCGGTCATCGTGCCGTCGAACGTGATGGGCTCGTCCGGCTGCACGCGTGTCGGATGCCCTTCGATCGTCGTATCGAAATACGTCGCGCCTTCCAGGCCCGTGACGCTGATGCGGCGCACATCGCCCACATGCAGGTACGTGTGCAGCGCCTCGTCATAGGAGAACGGATGCTCGCCGTCGTTGGTCACGGTGAACGATGCCTGGAACTCCTTGCCGCAACGGACCTCGTACGTCGCGTGGAACGAGGCCTTTTCGCCGCCGCCCATCGTGCGCAGCAGGTCGTCGGGAACGTCGTCCGACGTCAACGTGTATCGTGCGACGGCGTTCGACGACGACGCCTCGTCGAAATGCCAGAACGAGATGCGGGCGAACCCGTGCTTGGGCTGCTTGTCGGCCACATGGCCGTTCTCGAAGCCGGAATTGAACCACGGGAACACAAGCGGGATGCCGCCGCGGATGGCGACCCCGTTCGACAGCGTGATGGCACGGGGGTGCCAGAGGACCTTCGGCTGGCCGTTGGGAGTCCAGTCGAGCACGTGGGCGCCGTAGTCGGTGATGGTTGCGGATGCGTCGTCATTGACGAAATCGCGAGTGATAAAGCAATCGTTCATGAAGCCAGTATAGCTTCGGCGGGGTGAGAAGCGGTGCCGGCGGTGGCCGGCGGTGGTCGGCCAGGGCGGCTGGGCGGCAAGTCAGCAGGGCAACAGGGTGGGTTATGGCGTGTCAAGGCGTGTCAAGGCGCATCAAGGCGCGGTGGACGACGCTGCGTTTGAGTTCGATTCCGTTGAGGCCCATCGGAATTCGTGGGAAGCATGCCGGCTTTGATGGATCGTGTTGCGATTTCTTGAATATGCAATGTAGTCCATCGAAACCTGCGTGATTCTGATGGATTGGACTGCGATTCGTCGATATTGCGGTGCAGTCCATCGGCAATCGGATGATTGCAATCGGGAATCATTGAAATTGCAACGTTTCTGATTTTCCGGTTCATGATTCGTGATGGACTGCGTTGTATTTCGCGCGAAATGCGTCATAGTCCATCAAAATTCCCTTGATTTCGATGGACTACGTTGCATATAGGCCGAAAATCGTCGCAATCCATCGGTATGTCTGGGCGCTGATGGCCGATGAATTGGCTGTGTTTTCAATTAATTAAGAGCTCATGCCATATCAGCGTTATAACGTTTGCGAGAACTGATGGCTCGTTACTCCTTTGATTCGCATTGATCGTTTCTTCTCACTTTTCGATTGAACGGGCACGGTATTCGCTGGGCGTACATGCAAATTCGCGATCGAACGCGCCTCGCATGGTCTGAGAACTTGGAAATCCGGATTCACGCACTATTTGATTAATTGGCATGTCCGTATTGGTGAGCAGATCGCAGGCTACCAGTAAGCGCACTCGCGTTACGTAATCTTTGAACGTTACTCCGGAGTATCTGCGGAATATTCTTGAGAAATGCTCTCTTGAATATCCGAATTTTTGAGATACCTGTGCGGTGGATAATGATTCACGATAATGACGCTGCACGTAGTGGCGTATTCGTTTAATGACTCGCCCATCCTGAAGTATGGTTTCGTCTTCGATGTTTTCCTGGGTTGATGCATTCAATGGCTTGGCATAGTTGAAGATGCTGGTAAGCATGGAGTAAAACCATGAATTTGCTTCGAGGAATCGTGTCTGTTTGCCGCTGGCCAACGCCACGAATATTTGTTCGCAGTATTCCATCAGCCGCTTATGGTTGTCCTCTCCAATGTGTTCATAATCCAGCTGTTGCTGGATTTGAGAAATATACGGGTATGACGGAAGCAGCTCGGTGGGGGAGATTGTTACGGAAAGTGCCTGTGGTATAGCAGATGGCTGCTGGGGATCCTGGATAAGTTCGATGCTATGCAGGCAGCGTGGGGGAACCAGCACTACATCGCCGGAATGATGCATTGAGCGTCGGGTGCCTTTCACCACTGTGGCCCGACACCGCCGAACGTACACTACTTCAAATCCTTCATGCCAGTGAAGTCGTGCCTTGTCGAACCCCTGATGCGCGATGACCAAGGCAGGGAATTGCGGCGATGCTGTCAATAGCTCCTGATTAGTACCCTCAACGTATTGCATATCGCTCCCTGCCTAGGCCACTGGTTTATGTACGTGCCGTCAAGACCTTACTGCATCGGCGAACCATGAGGTTATCGTCATGGGGTGGGTGATGGCAGTGCCGACGACTGCTGCCCAGGCGCCCATGCCTATGACTTTTGCTGCATCGGCAGGGGTATGTATTCTCCCCTCGCATATCACCGGTATATGGGGGTGCCGCTCCAGCATTTGAGCAAGCAGTTCATAATCCGGTCCTTCTGTCTTGACGCGTGAGCCCGTATATCCCGCCAGTGTGGTGGAGATGATATCGACCCCAGCGTCCACGGCAGCATCAGCGTCTTCAATACAGCCGCAGTCTGCCATCAATATTGCGCCTTCGCTCTTGAGCTGCTGCACGGTTTGTTGCAGTGTCAGGCCGTCCGGGCGTGGGCGATTCGTGGCATCAAGCGCCACGATATCGGCTCCAGCCATGATGCAAGCCCTGGCATGACGCAGTGTCGGTGTTATGTATACGCCGTCATCGCCCTCTTTCCAGATACCAATGACTGGTACCTTCACTTGACCCTTAATGGCGCTGATGTCGGCCAGCCCTTGGCATCGAATCGCGGCGGCGCCGCCGATTTCCGCTGATCGGGCAATCTGGGCCATGGTTTCGGGATGCCGCATCGGCTCACCTGGATACGCTTGACAGCTGACTATCAGTTTCCCATGAAGCGAATCAATGAGACGTTTGGAATAGGTGTCGCTGATGTTCATATTTCCGCTCCTTGCTTGATATTCGAGATTTTGTCGCACAAAGCTTCTGCAGCTCCGATTAGGGGGGCTTGCCCACCGAGTGTCCCCGCCAAGACAGGTGTTTTGGAAAGAAGACCCAGAGCTTGCCGTTGGATGCCATATTCCACGTACTTCATCCAACGTTCCCCGGATTGAACCACGGAACCGGAAAGAATTACGGCGTCGGGGTCAAAAACATTGATGAGTCCGCCAAGGACATCGCCAAGACTTGTGCCGGCTGTAGCGATGCTGCGCGCAGCTTCTGCATTACCATGGGTGGCCAGTTCGGCGACAGTACGTCCGTTGATATCGGATGGGAACGTGCCTTGTCCACGCTGTTGCATGATGCGTCGATAATTATCGGCGATACCTGTGCCGGAAGCGATTGATTCCACATGACCTTCATGTCCGCACGAGCAGGGTATCCCGCTGGCATCGGGATGTGGAAGATGACCAATATGGCCACAGGCGCCATGAACGCCTCGTATCAATTTCCCGTCGACGATTATCGCTCCTCCGATGCCTGTACCGATGGCGGCGACCAGCATCGATTGGTATTGCCGCCCGCATCCCCAGCGTGCCTCGCCTAGAGCATGCGCTTGTACGTCTCCGATAACAGCTACGGGCAAATCAAACGCTGTGGATAATTCGGCTTGCAGCCGGATGCCGGCCCATCCGGGGATTAGCGATGTAGCCGACAGTACCGATCCGTTGCCATCAATGACTCCTGCACTTGCTACGCCGATTCCCAGTAGCGGAAAGGGAATTTCGCCGGCGTCTAGACATTGCCGGATGGCTTGTGCAACTCGTTGCAATACGAAGGCGCCGCCAAGATGCGCTTCCGTCGGCAGAACACACCGTCGAATAAGTGTCGGTGCATTCTGTATCTTTGCTTGTTCATCAAGATTGGTTTGCATAAGACCGGCGGCGATTTTGGTTCCACCGATGTCCACGGACATTACCGTATGCTGATGGCTTATGCCTGCAAAACTCATGAGCACCTCCATTGGCGCGATTATGCGATATCGGCGGCTGCGCTATGTCAGTTCGCCTCCACTCTTATTGTTATCAGGCTTCCCTCAGGCGCGACAACAGAGCCTTGCGTCATAAGTCACAAAATCATTCATTTGCGTCACGCCCATAGCCCTGTCGCCGATGACCGGAGAATGCCCGCTCAATACGATTGGGGCTTACTGATGAACGACGAGGTTCATCATCAGGCAAAGGAGAATACCATGAGTCAACAGGCTCAGCCTCAAATCGATGGAAAGCTTAAAGGCAAGCTAATTGCTGTCTGCACGATCGGAGCCGTGGGAGGCTTCCTGTTCGGATACGATACTTCAGTCATCAACGGTGCCGTGACCGCAATCGCCAGTCCGGATTCCGGTTTTGCACTCAGCAGTACCATGAGCGGATTCTCGGTTTCCAGCGCATTGCTGGGATGTGTGTTCGGTGCCTGGTTCGCCGGCGTGGTCGCCGATCGCATGGGACGAATTCGCGTATTGGAACTTGCCGCCATATTGTTTGTGGCAGCTTCTTTGGTGACAGGCTTGACGACGAACTTTACCATGTTCATCATCTTCCGCATTGTCGGAGGTCTTGGCGTTGGTTTCACTTCGGCAATCGGTCCCGCCTATATATCGGAGATTTCCCCTGCGGCAAGGCGCGGTTTCTTCACCAGCTTCCAGCAGATGGCCATTGCTCTGGGCATTATTGCGTCGCTGGTCGTCAATGATATCTATGTCGTGGCATCCGGCGGCGCTGAAATGCCATTCTGGATGGGAATAGATGCATGGCGTTGGATGCTGGTGACCACGGCTCTGCCTGGCGTCATCATGTTCTTCCTGTGCTTCGCTTTGCCGGAGACTCCCCGTTATCTGGTCATGAAGGGTGAAATTGCCAAGGCTAGGGAGATTTTGGTCGATGTCATCGGAGACGAGAACGCCGATGTGACCATTTCCAAGATTCAGAAGTCGTTCCAGAGCGAAGAGAACGAAAAGAAGGTTTCCTTCAAGGAACTGCGTGGCAAGACGTTCGGTCTCAAAGGCGTGGTCTGGATTTCCATCATCTTCGTCCTGCTGGCTCAGGCCAATGGCCAGAACATCATCATGCTGTACGACTCCAGCTTGTGGAATATGCTGGGATTCAGTGAGCAGGCCTCACTGACCATCGCTGTTGTGCGTGCGACCCTCGCCGCCGTTGCCACAGTGGTAGGCATGGTGCTTATCGATCGGGTCGGTCGTCGCAACCTTATGAAATACGGCAC
Source organism: Bifidobacterium pluvialisilvae (assembly GCF_019331695.1). Lineage (GTDB taxonomy): Bacteria > Actinomycetota > Actinomycetes > Actinomycetales > Bifidobacteriaceae > Galliscardovia > Galliscardovia pluvialisilvae. The sequence continues at coordinate 93,768 of NZ_JAHBBI010000006.1, read as the reverse complement.
ATTGCTGATGACGGTGTTCCTTGGCATTACGGCTATCGGCTTCGGCCAGGGACAGCTTAATGCCGATGGCACGTTGAGCCTGTCGATTACGTGGACGTGGATTTCCATTATCTGCACCTACGCGTTCTTCCTGGTCTGCTGCGCCACCACGAACGTCGCCGTCTGGGTCATCATCAGCGAGATTTTCCCGAATCGTATTCGTGCCAAGGGCGAAGCCGTCGCTACTGCGGCGAACTGGATGTTCAACTTCCTTATCACCACAATCTATCCACCCATGCGCGACGGCATCGGTCTTGGATGGACATATGGTTTCTACACGTTGATGGCGCTGCTGGGCTTCTTCTTCGTCGTCAAGTTCCTGCCGGAAACCAACGGTGTAGAGCTTGAGGATATGAAGGCCGAGCTGAAGTGAGGTCGAAACGATGAATTATCGCGATGATGAGACAACGACGTTCTCTGTCAATGGGATCCCCTTTACGTTGGAAGACATCCATGCCACGAACGGAACTCGTGTTCTGACTTCACTGCAGGAGCGGCTGGCTCGGACATGGACCTATCTCGACGAAGATCTCCCCGACACCGCCGACATCCCGGATGATGACGACGAATATCGTGTTTTCGTTGAGTATGTGCGGCAGCATCGAGCAAGCTACGCGTTCAGTGATGTACGTCGGCTGGATTTCCGCAGCGCGTTACCTGATACCGTGATGAAATTCACGGATATCGACTATATGGTCGATGGAGAACGCGCTCATAAGCTGGACATTTTCCTTCCGAAAGACGCTTATTTGCGCGGCGATGGTGACATTCCAGTCATTTTCAATATTCACGGTGGTGCATTCTTCTATTCGTTCAAGGAAATTCAGAATGTATACGCGGCTCAGCTCGCCAGCCGAGGCTTCGCCGTAGTGTGCCCCAATTACACGCTGGCTCCTGGCGGTGATTTCCTTGACATGTTGGCTGACGTGTCATCGGCCTTGCAGTGGTTGTTGGATAACGGCGGTGGCTGGCAGCTGTCGGCGGAACAGGTGTTCTTGGTCAGTGATTCCGCCGGTGCGTTACTGGGAACGTTCCTGCTGGCGTGCGAGACCAATGAAGAGCTTGCTGCTCTTCTGGGAATTGACGGGCATCATGTCCGGTTCCAGTCGGTTGGCTTCACATCCGGCATGCTGGTGTATGACCATCTGTTCGATTCGTCCTATCCGGATTCCGGTGAATTGTTCGAAAAGCTGCGACCGGTGTTCCGGACGCTGATATCGCGGTTGAAAGGAACCCCATATGAGCGTACGGAAGCGTTGATGCGGAAGATTGCATATCCGCCGGTATGGCTTTCCACCAGTACCGATGATTTTCTGGAAAACGACTCGTTGTATGCAACGATGCTGCTGCGTTCGATGAATTGCGATCATGAACTGCATGATTTGCGGGCCGTCAACGGCAAGCGTATCCCTCATGATTATCCCCTGATGACGTGGGACTCCGGCAGTGGAGAACTCAATGACGCAATGATGGCGTTCTTCCACGAGCATCTGTCACCGCGCACGTCGCTCACGGCGAGTGTGTAGATGACGCTGCCGCCGCAGTCGTGAAAGCCGATGGCTGCGACTGCGGCGGCGTTCTCAACACCACTCCAACAGAAAGAAGGAATCATGGCGGAAGTCATCATCGTGAAGAACGAGGACGAGGCCGGCGAGATCTATGCGCGATGCGTGGCCGATCTCATCAAGGCCAAGCCGGACTGCGTGCTCGGACTGGCCACGGGTTCCAGCCCGTTGGCCGGATACCGGCATCTGGCGCAGCTCATCAAGGACGAGGGCATCGACGTGTCGGGAGTGCGGGGCTTCGCGCTCGATGAATACGCCGGTCTTGACCCGAACCATCCCGAATCGTATCGCAGCGTCATCACCCGTACCGTGGTGGAGCCGCTCGGCCTCAATCCCGATCAGGTCCATGTGCCGAACGGCAACCTCGACACCATTCGGGAAGCGGGCCATGAATACGATGAGGCCATCGCCGCTGCAGGCGGCGTCGACCTGCAGATTCTCGGCATCGGCACCGACGGCCATATCGGCTTCAACGAGCCGGGTTCCTCGCTCGCCTCGGGCACCCGCATCAAGACGCTCACCGAGCAGACCCGCATCGATAACGCCCGGTTCTTCGACGGGGACATCGATCAGGTGCCCACGCATTGCATCACGCAGGGCATCGGCACCATCATGAAGGCACGTCATCTGGTGCTTATGGCGTTCGGCGACGGCAAGGCCGAAGCCGTGGCCGAGACCGTCGAAGGCGGCGTCTCCGCGCTCTGCCCCGCGTCGGCCCTGCAGCTGCACCCGCATGCCACGGTCATCGTGGACGAGGCCGCCGCCTCGCGCCTGCGCAACAAGGATTATTACCGCTGGGCCTACGCGCACAAGCCGGCCTGGCAGGGCATCTGAGTCGAATCCTCCGATTTGATGACGTCGATATACCGAATGCAAGGAGCGCGAGGTCGTATGGGAATGGATTGTGAAACACAATCGGAGCAAACACAATCGGAACGGATGCAGGCGGAACAGACACAGCCGGAATGTGAGGCGGGGCTGTCGCGTCGCCGTCGTGCAAACGCCATCGGCGAGGCGTTGAGTCGACCTCCGGAATCGTTCGTGATTCGCGACGCGCGTAAGATCGACGCGCGCGGCGTGCAGGACCATTGCTGGATTGCGGTGCGAGACGGCGTCATCGTCGCCATCGACACTGATGACGCCGCCCCCACTCCCGAATCCGACGGCATTCCCGCTGCCTTCTCGAGTCTGCCGGTCATCGACGCCGCCGGCCGCATCATGACCCCCGGCTACATCGACATCCATGCCCATGGTGCATGGGGCACGGCCTTCGACGACGGCCCTGACGCCATCGCGCTCGCCCGAGCCGGACACATGACCCATGGCACCACGCGACAGGTGCTCAGCCTCATCACCAACCCTATCGATACGATGTGCGCCAACCTCGAGACCGTCCGCCGACTCATGCCGAACAGGCCGGATATTCTCGGTGCGCATCTCGAAGGGCCGTTCCTCGCGCTCGCGCGCAAGGGCGCGCACGATCCCGATTGTCTGCGTGACCCCGTTCCCGAACTGGTCGACCGTCTGCTCTCCGCCGCCGACGGTTGTCTGCGGCAGATCACCATCGCCCCGGAACTCGACCATGGCATCGACGCCATACGGCGGTTCGCCGCCGCCGGCGTCGTTCCTGCAGTCGGTCATTGCAGCGCTGACTACGAGACCGCCGTCCGTGCGTTCAACGCCGGCGCGAGCATCATGACCCATATGTTCAACGCCATGAATGGCCTGCATCATCGTGAGCCCGGTCCGATTCCCGCCGCCGTCGAAGACCCGCGCGTCACCATCGAACTCATCAACGACGGATTCCACGTGCAGAATCCCATGGTCTCGCTGGCCTTCGGGTTCGCGCCGCATCGCACGGCGTTCGTCACCGACGCCATGGCCGCCACCGACTGCCCGGACGGACATTATCGGCTCGGTGCGCTCGACGTCAATGTGGTCGGCGGTCACGCGCGACTCGTATCGAACAACGCCATCGCCGGATCCACGCTGGTTTTGGAGCGTGCGGTCAGCCGCGCCGTACTTGAACTGGGCATCTCTCCGGTCGACGCGGTGGAGGCCGCCACATTGACTCCCGCCAAGGCGTTCGGATTCGACCGTCCCAACGATGTCACCGGCGCACCCGTCGGCCTGCTCGCCCCCGGCTTCGCGGCCGATGTGCTGCTGCTTGATCCCGCCACGTGGCAGGTGCAGTCCGTCTGGTGCGATGGACGACGTTGCGTTTGAGCGAAAATGCAACGCGGTCCATCAGAATCGTGGACATTTCGATGGATTACGCTGCATTTTCTCGAATATGCAACGCAGTCCATCGGCAATCGGATGATTGCAATCGAGAATCGTTGAAATTGCAACGTTTCTGATTCGGTGATCCATGATTCGTGATGGACTGCGTTGTATTTCGCGCGAAATGCGTCATAGTCCATCAAAATCCGTGCGATTCCGATGGCCGGCAGCGCATTCGGTCCGCGACGACCGGAGGATTGCCTATACTGTGCGGAGGAATACGTGGCGGAGGCGGATGACATGCGGATGATTTTGCGGATTTTTCGGCGCGATCTTCTTCGTCTGCTGAGAAATCCGGTCGCCGTGGTCATCACGCTCGGCGTCGCGCTCATCCCCTCGCTGTACGCGTGGTTCAACATCATCGCGAACTGGGATCCATACTCGAACACCGGCAACATCCAGGTGGCCGTGGCAAACAATGATGCAGGCGCCAGCAGCGATTTCGCCGGCAGTCTCAACGCCGGCGAGCAGGTCGTCGAACAGCTGAAAGACAATCATCAGCTCGGATGGCGGTTCGTCGGCGAAAACGAGGCGCGGGACGGCGTCGCGTCAGGAAAATACTATGCGGCGATCGTCATCCCGCAGGATTTCAGCAAGGACCTGCTGGGCACGGTCGACGTGAAGGGCGCCTCCTCGAACTCCACGTCGACAAAATCCACGTCGGCAACGTCAACCACGGCAACGCAATCCGCCCGCCCGACCATCACCTACTACGTCAACGAGAAGAAGAACGCCACCGCGCCGAAGATCACCGACACGGGAGCGAACACCATCGACCGGCAGATCAACCAGACGTTCATCTCCACCGTCACATCGGCGGTCGTCTCCATGATTCGTCAGGCCGGAGGCGACCTGCAGTCCAAGGTCGACAAGGGCACGGCCGACATCGACAGGCAGCTCGGCCAGGGCATCGACGACGTCGCCGCCGCGCAGGACGCCATGGACTCCCTGACCGGCACGCTCGGCAGGACCGGCGACGCCCTCGACTCGGCCAACACGTCGCTGGCATCCCTGAAGCGGCAGATCTCCACCGCGAACACCGCGTTGAAGAACGCGAACGATGCGCTCGGCGAAACCCGCAAGCAGTCGCTGCAGTTCTCGAACACGCTCGACGCCGCCATGCTCAAGGGCACCGGCGACCTCGGCGGCATCCAGGTCTCCGCGAACACGGCTGCCGGCGGCCTCGTCAACGGCTTCACCGCCACGCAGAACGACATCGACAAGGCCGTCGCCGGTCCGAATGCCGCCATCGCCGGCGGCAAGACCACGGTCGCTGCCATACGCAAGCAGATACAGGATTCCGCCATACTTACCGAAGCGCAGAAAACCAAGCTGCTTGACCAACTCGACGCCGTCGACGCCAAGCTCGACGACCAGCAGACGCTGCTTGACTCCATTTCGTCCGGCAGCGCCACGATCACCGGTTCCGGCATCGACGCCACGAAGGGGCTGGCCTCCGCGGTCGGCACCGCCGCCACCAACGGCATCAACGGGCTGAACACCGCCCGCAACGGATTGAACACCACGGTCACGCCGTCGCTGCTTGCCGGCATGGATTCGTTCTCCGCCATGACCGGCACGTTCTCCGGCACGCTCGCCGGCCTGAACTCCACCGTCGGTCAGACGCAGGCGCTGGTCAAACAGCTGCAATCCACGCTCGACGAAACCAAGAGCACGCTCGCCGACACCTCGAAATCGCTCGACTCCGTGACCGAGGGGCTCAACACCACGCGCACCGACGTCAACGCGCTCACCAGCTCCGCCACATGGCAGTCCATCGCCAAGCACTTCGACCTCGACGGCAACGAGATCGGCGATTTCATGGGGTCGCCGGTCAAACTCGTCACGCAGACGCTCTACCCGGTGGCCAACTACGGTTCGGCCGTCACGCCGTTCTACACGAACCTCGCGCTGTGGGTCGGCGGCTTCGTGCTCATCGCCATCTACAAGCTTGAGGTCGACAGAGAGGGGCTTGGCAAGTTCCACGCATCCCAGGCATATTTCGGCCGTTGGCTGCTGCTTGTCACCGTCGGCGTACTGCAGGCGCTCATCGTGACCGTCGGCGACCTCATCATCGGCATCCAATGCACGAATCCGGCCGCGTTCGTGTTCGCCGGCGTCGTCATCTCGTTCGTCTACATCAACATCATCTATGCGCTGGCCGTCTCGCTCAAACACATCGGCAAGGCCGTGGCGGTGATTCTCGTCATCGTGCAGATCCCGGGCTCGTCGGGCATGTATCCGATAGAGATGATGCCCGACTTCTTCCGGCGGCTCAATCCGTTCCTGCCGTTCACCTATGGCATCAACGCCATGCGCGAGACCATCGGCGGCGCCTACGGCGGCAACTACTGGCATGATCTCGGCTCGCTCGTGTGGTTCCTCGCCGCCGCGTTGCTCCTCGGCGTCGTCGGCCGCCCGTACATGCTCAACCTCAACGCGCTGTTCGACCGCCGCCTGTGGGCCACCGACCTCATGGTCGCCGAGAGGAACACCATGACCAACGACCGATTCCGCCTCGTCGCCGTCATCAAGCTGCTTATGGGCGTCACGGAGTATCGCGACCAGATTCGCCGCCGTGCCCACCAGTTCTTCAAGATCTATCCGTACCTCATCCGCGCCGGCCTGATCATGATCTGCGTGCTTCCGCTCGTGTTCCTCGTGCTCATGTTCAGCGTGGAGTCGAAGATCATGATGCTCGTGGCGTGGATCACGTCCATCATCCTCATCGACATCTACCTCATCGTGGTCGAATACATGTACGAGAGCTTCGCCCGCCAGATCGACATGAGCGTGATGGAGGGAGACGAGTTCCGCCGTACCGTCATCCGCCGCCTCAACCCGCATTCGCACGCATACGCGCGGCACGGCGCGGAGGGGGAGAGACGTGCCGGAAGCCGGGCCGTGGAAGGCCAGGTCGCCGCCGATGCCGACGGTGAGCTGACCGAACGAATGAAGCCGACCGACCAGGCCGCACGAAAGGACGATGACGACTGATGCGCAACATCTGGCATATCTTCCTGCGTGACGTGCGCAACGCCACGGGCAACGTCATCGGCATCATCGTGACGATGGGACTGGTCATCGTGCCGTCGCTGTACGCATGGTTCAACATCGCGGCCAGTTGGGACCCGTACGGCAATACGAAGGACCTCAAGGTGGCCGTCGCCAGCGACGACGCCGGATACAAATCCGACCTCATCCCCGTGAAGATCAACGTGGGGGAGACGGTCATATCGACACTGCGCGCCAACAGGCAGCTCGACTGGGTGTTCACCGACTCGTCGTCGGCCGTCGACGGCGTGCGTTCCGGCGACTACTACGCGGCGATCGTGATTCCGAAAAGCTTCAGCGCCGACATGATGACGCTGTTCTCGCCCGAGGTCAGGCATACGCAGCTCAAGTACTATCTCAACGAGAAGGCGAACGCCATCGCGCCGCATATCACCGACCAGGGCGCGACCACCATCGTCAGCCAGATCGACAGCACGTTCTCGAAGACCATCGGCGAGGTCGGCATCGACCTCATGTCGACGCTGCTCAGATATTCGAACAGCGACGAGATGAAGAACTATGTGAGCACGGCCACCGGCCACATCAACACGATGGGACGCCAGCTCAGCGGCGCATCGGCGCAGGTGGCGTCGTATTCGAAGCTGCTCAAGGCGTCGGAAGACATCATCGCCTCCACGAACAGTCTGATCGCATCGTCCGGCTCGTCGGTCGACGGCGCGAAGAAGGGCCTGAACCAGGCCGTGCAGGGCGTCGAATCACTGGACGATGCGCTCGGCGGCACGGCCGACGTGCTCAACACGTCGCTGAAGCAGAGTGCAGCCGGCTACGACGCCGTCGACAAACAACTCGACGCGTCGTTCGACGCCATCGGCAAGCATTCCGACGCCGCGCAGACGCAGTTGGAGGCGCTCGCCAAACGCGTCGACACGTCGGCCGGCGGATACGACGATCTGATCGCCGCGCTCGAGGACCTGCAGAAGAACGACGGTGTCGGCGCCGACGCGGCCGCCGGCAAGGCGCTGGCCGCCGTACTCGACGCCGCGAAGAACGCACGGCAGTCGCAGAAGGACCTCGCCGCGGGCCTGCGCAAGGCCAAGGCTTCGCTGGCGTCCGGCGTCGACGACGCGGCCGCGCAGCGCAAGACGCTCAAGCAGCAGGTGGCGTCGGCGAAGAAATCCATCACGACGGTGAAGGATTCATACGAGGCCGACCTGAAGCCGAAGCTCGACGCATTGGCGTCGTCGATCGGCGACCTCAACACGCAGACGCGCGCCGTGGCCGACGATCTCGCCACGACGGTCGACGGATTGCAGGGCGTATCCGGCGACGCCTCGACCTCCATCGCCTCCATTCGCACGCTGCTCGACCGTTCGTCGAAGCGCCTCGCCGCCGCGTCCGACCGTCTGCAGACCCTGAGCAACCAGCTCGTGGCGTTCTACAACAACGGCGACCCCGCGAAACTCGGCAGTCTGACCAACGTCGACGCCGACACTCTTGCCACGCTGCTGTCGTCGCCGGTGAAGCTCGACCGAGTGGCCGTCTACCACATCGCGAACTACGGTTCGGCGATGGCGCCGTTCTACACGATCCTGTCCATCTGGGTCGGGTCCATCATCCTCGTCGCCATGATGAAGGTGGCGATGTCGGACCGCGGCCGCGATGACATCCGGGCGATGATGGACGACCGCCTGGTCCGCTGCCGTGCGCATCACGGCCTGCCTCCGCTGCGGCTGCACGAGGAGTATTTCGGCCGATACCTGACGTTCGCGGTGATGGCGGCGTTGCAGAGCGCGCTGGTGGCGTGCGGAGACCTGTACTATCTGCGCGTGCAGGCCATCGATCCGATGAAGTACCTGCTGGTGTGCCTTGTTTCGGGCATCGTGTTCTCGAACATCACCTATACGTTGGCGCTGTCGTTCGGCGACATCGGCAAGGCCATCGCCGTGGTGCTGCTCGTCATGCAGGTGGCAGGCTCGGGCGGCACGTTCCCGATAGAGACGCTGCCGCCGTTCTTCCAGGCGCTGTATCCGTTCCTGCCGTTCCCCCACGGCATCGCCGCCATGCATGCGGCGATGGCCGGGTCGTACGGCACGGAATACTGGCGTGAGCTGGTCATGCTGGCGTTGTTCATCATCCCGTCGCTGCTGCTCGGCCTCGTGCTGCGCAAGCCGGTGATCCGGCTGAACGATTGGATCATCCGCAACCTTGAAAGCACCAAGCTGATGTAGGACGTACGTCACGCAGGCCGTGCGGCCCATGCGGCGCGCCTCGGTCCATGCGCCGCCGCAACTGTGACCAACGGCACATATTGTGGAATGTCGTCGCGATTGCCGGCACATATAGTGGTTGTATGACTAACGACGAGAAGACGAATCTGATTGGACGCGAGTCCGACGTAGTGCCCGGCCATTTCGGAGACCCGCTTACGGTGACGCACGCGCAATGGTCGCGCGGCGACGGCAAGGCCAACCCCGCCAAGCCGATGTTCCTCATCATGCACGGCTGGGGGTCGAACGAGCAGGAGATCGCCGACCTCATGGGCTACATTGCGCCCTACAACGACTACGTGTCGCTGCGCGCGCCCATGCCGATGCCGCCGCAGTTCGCCGAATACGCCCCCGAAGGCTACACCTGGCTGCATGATTCCGTGCCCACCGGCGAGGACCTCGACTACGACGCCTACGCCGCCGCGAAGGCCGTGAACGACTGGGTGGCGGAGAACGTTCCGGCCGACCGCGAAATCGTGCCGCTCGGATTCTCGCAGGGCGGGCTCGTGGCCGTGCACCTGCTGCGCACGAACCCCAGGCGATACCGCGCGGTCGTATGCCTTTCCGGCTTCATGGCGCCGGGCATCGTCGCCGGCACCGCGCCCTACGACAATGCGCTTGCGGCGCTTGAGATCCCGGTGTTCTTCGCGTTCGGCGACAAGGACCAGGTCGTGCCGCGCAACCAGCACAACGCGTTGAGCGCATGGCTGGAGGAGAACACGTACCTCAAGCTCAAGGAATATCCGAAGCTCGACCACGCCGTGAGCCTGAGCGAGTTCGACGACACCCGCCAGTGGCTGCTCGACAACAACATCACCAGCGGGATCATGTAGCCCTACTCCTCGGCCAGCGGGGTGTGCAGGAACTTGAGAATCCGGCCGACGTACTGCCGCATGATCTCGTTGCGTTCGGTCGTCATCTCGTGGCGCGAGCCCCTGAGATGCACCAGCTGCGCCGGGCATCCGCCGGCACGAACGAGCGAGACGAAGCGGTTCTGCGGCTGCGGCAGCACATACGAGTCGTTGTCGGCCTGGAACACCAGCAGCGGCGCCTCCACCTCGGCGCACGCCGACGGCCGCAGCACCGACCGGTACATGCGCAGTCCCTCGCGCACCCAGCCGAACGTGGCCGCATTCGTATGGTATTCGGGATGCTTCACGCGCAGGTCATGCACCCAGCGGGCACGCGGCAGGCTCAGACCGCGATAGAACTGCTCGTCGAAATCCTCGCTGAAATACTGCTGCGTGGGCGCGATATGCTTGCTCAACCCGACGGCGCACGCCAGTTCCACGATCCACGGCGAAAGCCACAGCGGCATGCCGGTCTTCGGGGCGATCATCGGCGCGGAGAGCACCGCCTTGTCGATGATCGTGGGGTAGCGTTCCAGCATCGCCGCCGCGATGCCGCCGCCCATCGAATGACCATACAGGTACAGCGGCGAGCCAAGCGCATAATCCTGGCCGATTGTCGAACAGAACTTCGCAAGATCGTCGACGTAGCGATGCCAGTCGTCGATCCATACGAGGCTTTCATCCTCGACGTCGCGCGGCGAATACCCGTGGCCACGGTGTTCGAGGATGCAGACGCTGAAGCCGTCGAGCAGCAGATACCATGCCAGTTCGGCGAACCTTTCGGCGAACTCGGTGAAGCCATGCGAGATCACGACGGCGCCGCGGAACGTGGCCGTGGCCCCGTGCTCGCGGACGGCGTCGAACTTGGCGGCGTCGTAGCAGACGTAATGCAGCTGGCCGGTATGGTCGACGGCCTTCGCCGCGGCACGGTCGGCGTTGCCGGCGCCGACGTTGGCGTCCTCGGCGAAGCGTGCGTTGGTCGGGCTGTCGTTGACGTTGACGTTACGGATGCGGATGGCGTCGGCCTTGGCGCTGGCGTCGGCCTTGATATCCTCCTTGGCGTTGTTGATGACCTCGGCCAGCTCCCCGTGCTCGCCGAAGATCGGGCTGCCGGGCGTGCCGCGCTTCGGTTGCCTCGGAGTCGGGGCCGTTCGCAGCGAATCCAACGGCGCGAGGTCGGCGTCATGCGAAGGCTCCATCCATCCCTCGCTGCGGCAGGCCGCCAACGCCGGCAGCACGGTCTCGGTCATCGTCCTGGCGTAATCGTGCTCGTCAATCAACTGCAACTCCATACGACCGAGCCTAGCGCAGGAGGCTGTCACGCGAAGGAATCCGTTCGTTGGGGTCTGATTGCCGGTGTTCGATGGAATCCGTTGCATTTTCGACGAAATGCGTTGCGGTCCATCAAAATCGACGTATCGGATTTTTTACAACGTTGCAATTTCAACGATTCTGGAATTAGAGAACGGAAATCGTGATGGACGACGACGTTTTTTCGACAAAATGCATCGTAATCCATGGAGAAAGGGCGGATTCTGATGGATTACGCTGCAATATGCCAAGAATTGCGACGCAATCCATCGCCGTCAATCCGTTGAGATGGATGTGGGCGTGATTTCGTCGTCGTCAGCACGTCGTCCATCGGATGCGGTGGACGTGACGTTGGAATCGACACTGGCGGAGGCGGAATCCGTCGCGTTGGCGGCCTTCCTGTCGATGTTGCTGCCGACGTAACGCAGGGTCGGCTTGGCCTCGATGCTGGAGAGGCCGTTCCACGCGAGGTTCACGATGTATGCGGCGAGCTGGTCCTTGCCGAGTTTGCGATGCGTGGCCCAATACTGGCCGGTGAACACCATCATGCCGACGAGCATCTGCGCATAGTACGGCACGCCCTTCGCTGGGATCTTATGACGTTTGAACGCGGTGACGAGCAGGTCCTCCACGCGGATGCTCACGTCGCCAAGCAGGGAATTGAACGAGCCGGACGGGTCGGTGGTCGGGCGGTCGCGCACCAGCACCTGGAATCCGTCGGTGTGCTCCTCTATATACGTGAGGAACGCCATGGCCGCGTTCTCCACGATCTGGCGTGAGCCCTGCGCAGGACGGGAGAGCGTCTCCATCACCGATTCGGTGAGCGTCTGCATCTCACGGTCGACGACGACGGCGTACAGGCCCTCCTTGCCGCCGAAATGCTCGTACACGATGGGTTTGCTCACCTTCGCCGTGGCGGCGATTTCCTCCACACTCACCGCCTCGAAGCCCTTCGCCGCGAAGAGCGACCGCCCTACGGCGATGAGTTGCTCGCGCCGCTGCCATGCCGTCATTCTCGAAGTGGTAGCCATACTTTCGTATTGTAGTGACGTGCGGCGCGGCGGTGATGATGCGGTGGCGGACCGGCCTTGATAACGGGGGCGCAACGGTGATGTAAACAAGCGGCGATGATTACGTGTAGTTTTTGGGTAATCTCCGGATGAAGTGCCACAATGTTTGGTATGTCGATGCTTCTGGTGATTCTTGCGTGGGTTTGCGTGCTTGCGGTGCTCATTGTGTTCATTCTGCGCCAGGCGCGTCGTGATTCCCACAGCAGTGATTTTCTGTACACCATGGAGAACGAGAACGTGAACGGCAATCGCAAGCCGCGTGTGGTGGGCACGCATATCGCGTTCACGCCGTCCGGCAAGCGCGGGGATTCCGCGGCCGGTGCCGGGGAAGATTCGACATCGGAGACGCCGGTGTATGTGAACGATTCCACCGTGCTGGAGGTGCGCACCCTGCGTGACGCCGGTGATGCGGACGATGCGAGCGACGCGGAGCAGCAGGACGGTGACGAGGCCGGGACGGCCGGGGCAAAGGACGCCAAGCCCGCCAAGTAAGGCGTAGTCTCGCGAGTCCCGTTCCGTCATCGTACGGATACGGGTGGTGCCTTCGTCGTTTCAGTCGGATGCGTTGGGTTTTTCCGCCGCGCTGGGTGGGGCCGGGGCCGTTGGGTTCTCTTTATGCCATTCTGGGAGGGGACCGTTAACTCTCTTCATGTCATTCTGAGCGAGGCGAAGCCGAGTCGAAGAATCTTCTGTTTGCGTCAAGATTCTTCGACTACGGCCGACGGCCTCCGCTCAGAATGACAAAGTATGGGTGGGGTGCCTCGCTCAGAATGACAATGAGGGTGGGTGCCTCGCTCGGGATAATGGGCAACGTTACGCCTTACGTGGGATGACGGTGGGGTGTGTCTCTCGGGATGATTACACGGCTCGCGTAGGGTGTAACGCATCCTTGTGGCAAAGCCTACGCGGGGAATCGCCATCCGTAGTTTTTTTTTCGTAACCGTGCGTTATGACCCATGGCTGAGGGGTTTGGGAAGCATGGGCCGGATGGGGTTGGGCGCATGAGCTGGGTTGCGTGCAGGCGAGTGTTGGGTGATTATCCCCTCCGACACATAGGGTTGGGGATATGGATAGCATGACGTTATTGATTATCGGCATTGTCGCCGTGGTGGTCATCGCCGCGATAATCGCCGTGGCCGTGAACAAGTCGCGCAAGAGTGGTGCCGTGGGCGCTCCGGAGCCGGAAGCGGCGGAATCCGCGCAGGCCGTCGAAGCCGAACCGGAAACCGCTGCAGTTGAACCGGAGTCCGCTGAAGCCAAGACCGAGACGGCCGGGCCGGAGGCCGCAGAGGCCGAAAACGAGGCGGCCGAGCCGGAAGCCGAAGAGCCCGCACAGCCGGCGCAGACGGAGAAGGCGCAGCCCGAACCCGCGAAGCCGGCGCAGCCCGAACCCGAACCCGCCCCCAAGGCCGAAGTCGTCAAGCCCGAGTCGGCCGCGTCGCGCCTCACCCGCCTCAAGTCCCGCCTTGCCAACAGCGCCAACCCGTTCGGCAAGGCCCTGTTCGCCATCCTCACCAAGGACAACCTCTCCGAAGCCGACTGGGAGGACGTCGAGGACACGCTGCTGCTCGCCGACGTCGGCGCCGACGCGAGCGAACAGCTCGTCGAGGAACTGCGCAAGGACGCCCGCATCAACGACGAGAAGACGCCCGAAGCCGTGCGCGGCCTCCTGCGCGACCGTCTGCTCGACCTCGTTGGCCGCGACACGGACCGTTCGCTCAACGCCAGCCGTCCCCGTCCGGCCGACGCCGGCCCGTCGGTCATCATGATGGTGGGCGTCAACGGCACCGGCAAGACCACCACCGCCGGCAAGCTCGCCCGCCTGTTCGTCGCCGAAGACAAGAAAGTCGTCATGGGCGCGGCCGACACGTTCCGCGCCGCAGCCGCCGACCAGCTCGAAACCTGGGGTCGTCGCGTGAACGTGCCGGTCATCCGCAGCGAGAAGGACGGCGCCGATCCCGCGTCCGTGGCGTTCGAAGCCGCCAAGGCCGCCAAGGAGCAGAACGCCGACGTGCTCATCATCGACACCGCCGGCCGGCTGCAGAACAAGGCGAACCTCATGGACGAGCTCGGCAAGATCCGCCGCGTCACCGAAAAGACCCTGCCCGTCGAGGAGGTGCTGCTCGTCCTCGACGCCACCACCGGCCAGAACGGCATGGCGCAGGCCAAGGTGTTCGCCGAAGCCATCGGCATCACCGGCATCGTGCTCACCAAGCTCGACGGCTCCGCCAAGGGCGGCATCGTCATCAGCGTGCAGAAGGAGCTCGGCGTGCCCGTCAAGCTCATCGGCCTCGGCGAAGGCCCCGACGACCTCGCGCCGTTCGATCCGGAAGGCTTCGTGGACGGCATTCTCGGATGAGAGGTTTTTGCTGCTGAGGCGACCCCCTCAGTCCGCTGCGCGGACAGCTCCCCCTGGCGGCAGGGGGAGCCGGGATGGAAAGCGGCATTCTCGGATGAGAGGTCGCCGCTCCTGAGGAGACCCCCTCAGTTCCCGGCTGTCATTCTGAGCGAGGCGGACCGCGATTGTCATTCTGAGCGAGGCGGAGCCGAGTCGAAGAATCCTGGTGCGGGTTTGGGATCCTTCGACTCCGGCCTGCGGCCTTCGCTCAGGATGACAAGAAGGTGCCCGCGGCCTTCGCTCAGGATGACAAGAGGGTGCCTGCGGCCTTCGCTCAGGATGACAAAAACAGTGCTGGTTGCCTTCGCTCAGGATGACAAAAACGGTGCCTATGGCCTTCGTCTGGGATGACTGCAATCAGGCATCGTTCGGATGATTTCGGTATATGGACATCCTTTGGATGTCATATTGTGAACCAATGTGAATTCGCGACCCCGTGCGCGGCGTCATCGCCGCGACGGGGTCGAACATTATCCTCCCTCGTACGAATTCCAACGTTTTCGGCCGAAAAAACTTCCTGAAAACGCAACGGAACGATGTAACGGTTCCGTTGTCGGTTAACACCTCCGTAACACGACGTAATTGCTGGGGTAATGCGAGCGTCGTTTCATACAGACGATGGTTTCGCCGTTGACGGAACCGAATTTACGAATAACGGACAGATAGATACAAGAGAGAGGGAGGGTTTCATGGACACCGGTAATGCAGCATGGATGTTGACGTCAGCGTCCCTGGTTTTCCTCATGACGCCTGGTGTGGCGTTCTTCTACGGTGGCATGGTTCGCGCCAAGGCCATCCTGAACATGCTGATGCTTTCCACCGCGGCACTCGCCGTGACGGGTGTCATCTGGACTTTGTGGGGCTGGTCGATCGCCTACGCCGGCACTGACGTCGCCGGAATCTTCGGCGATCCCGCCTCCGGATTCCTGCTCAAGGACACGATGGTCGCCACGGATGGCGTCTTCGGCTCGGTCGACGTGAAGGATGCGGCCTACCCGCACAGCATCGACGTCGGCTTCCAGGTCACCTTCGCCATGATCACCGTCGCGCTGATCACCGGCGCGCTCGCCGAACGCATCAAGTTCAGCACGTGGATGATCTTCGTGGCCCTGTGGATCACGTTCGACTACGCCCCGATGGCCCACATGGTCTGGAACCACGGCCTGCTGTCTCCTGACGGCCCGATCTCCACCGCCATCGGCGCCGCCGCCCACGACTTCGCAGGTGGTACCGTCGTGCACATCAACGCCGCAGTCGCCGCGTTGGTGACCGTGCTCATCATCGGCAAGCGCAAGGGCTTCCCGAAGGAGCCGTTCCGTCCTCACAACGTGCCGTTCGTGATGCTCGGCGCCTTCCTGCTGTGGTTCGGCTGGTTCGGCTTCAACGCCGGTTCCGCCTTCGGCGCCAACGGCACCGCCGGCTACGCCTGGATGTCCACCACCGCCGCCACCTCCGCCGCAACGCTCGGCTGGCTGTTCACCGAGAAGATTCGCTCCGGCCACTACACCGCCATGGGCGCCGCCTCCGGTATGGTCGCCGGCCTGGTCGCCATCACCCCGGCCGCCGATGTGGTCTCCCCGCTGTGGGCCATGGTCCTCGGCTTCATCGCCGGCATCCTGTGCTGCTTCGCCGTTGGCGTGAAGTTCAAGCTCGGCTACGACGACTCCCTTGACGTGGTCGGCGTGCACGGCGTCGGTGGTCTCACCGGTACCGTTCTCATCGGCTTCTTCGGCGAAGGCACCGGCCTGTTCGCCGGCGGCGACTACAAGCAGCTGCTGGTCCAGATCGTCATCGCCCTCGTGGCCATCCTCTACTCCGGCGTCATCACCGCCATCATCTCCTTCGCCCTCGAGAAGACCGTCGGCTGGCGCGTCACCGAGGCCCAGGAAGTCGGCGGCGTCGACTTGGCGGATCAGGGCGAGCGTGCTTACGATTTCGCTGGTACTGCCAGCTCCATCCTGAAGGGAGTGAAGTGAGATGAAACTCATCACCGCAATCATTCAGCCGCATAAGCTCGACGAAGTCAAGGAAGCTCTCGCAGCCGCCGGCGTTCACGGTCTGACGGTCTCCGAGGCCAACGGCTACGGTCGTCAGCGCGGTCACACCGAAATCTACCGCGGTGCCGAATACACGGTCGACCTCATCCCGAAGATTCGCGTCGAGGTGCTGTCCGACGACGCCGACGCCGAAACCCTGGTGGACGTGATCACCAAGGCCGCGGCCACCGGCACCATCGGCGACGGCAAGATCTGGGTCGCACCGCTTGACTCCGTCACCCGCGTGCGTACCGGCGAGAGTGGCTCCGCCGCGATCTGATTATCGGATCGTCCGGATTCCATTCCGGTCGTTCTGATCGATGGCATTTGATGACAAGGTCCCCGCGACGGTTCGCCGTCACGGGGACTTCGTCGTATGACCACCATATCGTCCACGGCTCCGCCCCCGCTGGCGGGGGCTGTCCGTCGAACGACGGACTGGGGGTGGATGACATGGTCCGATGGCGTGATGATGACAACAACGTCGTAAATTTTTTCTAGAAGAAACGGACAACATAATGACCTCTGCAGTGGATGGTCTCAAAGCCAAACTGGTCGCCGTCAGCCAGCCGGATGACGACGGCGTATACCGCAACGGCGCGGAGAAACGCGCCAAACGCGTCGACATCGTCCTCGAATCATTACGTCAGCTCTGGTCCGACGCCCTTGAATCCATGGGTGCGGACGCTCCCGACCACGGCGTCGGACTCGCTGCCGTCGGATCGCTGGCCCGCCGCCAGATCGGCCCCTGTTCCGACCTCGACCTCGTCATCATCTACGACTCCCACGCCATATCCGACGCCAACGTGACCAAACTGGCCGACAAGCTCTGGTATCCGCTCTGGGATTCCGGACTCGACCTCGACCATTCCGTCCGTACGCGGCAGCAGTGCGAGGCCGTGACCGACTCCGACCTGCCCGCCGCGATGGGCTGGCTTGACGTGCTGCCCGTCGCAGGCGACACCGACCTCATCCGCGCGACCGCCGACTCGATTCTCGAACGATGGCGCAAGGCCGCACGCAAGCGACTGCCCGAACTCACCGACTCCGCCAAGGAACGCTTCGACCGGTTCGGCCAACTGCCGTATCTGAACCAGCCCGATATCAAGGAGGCGCGCGGCGGCCTGCGCGACACCGTGCTCGTCTCCGCATTGGCGACCTCATGGCTGGCCGACAGGCCGCACGGCAGCTACGACGATGCCGTCGAACATCTGCTCGACGCCCGTGACTGCATCCACCTGGCCGCCAACAAGGACACCAACATGCTGTTGCCCGCCTATCAGGTCAAGGTGGCGAAGATGATGGGCCTGAGCGACCCGACGATTCCCGACCCGGACCAGCGCGACGGCGAATCCATCGAGAACATGCAGACCGTGCTCGCCCGATACGGCCGCCGCATCGCGTTCGCCCTCGACTCCACGGCTTCGCGTGCCGCGCATTCGCTCACCCATGAGCAGCCGCGGTTCTCGTTCTTCCAGATCTTCCAGCCGCGCGGCGGCGGACGGCGCGAGGCCCCGCGCTTCGACATCATCGCCCAGGGCGTCGCCAAGCATGAGGGCGAGGCCGTGCTCGCGCCCGGCGCCGACCCGACGAAGGACCGCACGCTCGCCCTGCGCGTGGCCGTGGCCGCCGCCGAAAACGACCTGCCCATCGCCCCCGGCACGTTGACGAACATCAAACGCTGCGCATTGCGCGACACCGCATGGCTGCCCGAATCTCGCGACCGATTCGTCCGGCTGCTCGCCACCGGGCCGGCGCTGCTGCGCACGTGGGAGGAGCTCGACTTCGTCGACATCCCCGGACGGCTCATCCCCGAATGGCTGGGCATCCGCAACCGTCCGTCCGCCTCGGCCGCGCACCGGTACACCATCGACCGGCACATGGTCGAAGTGGTGTCGCGACTCGGCCGCACCGCGCCGACCGGCGAACGCTACGACGACGAACACTACACCGTGCTGCTCATGGCCGGCATCCTGCACGACATCGGCAAGCGGCCGCGCATCAGCGACCATGCGGCCGAAGGCGCGCGCCACGTGCCGGCCATCATGAAACGCATGATGTTCGACGAGAAGACCATCGCCATGGTGACGACGCTCGTACGCGAGCATCTGACGCTTTCCGAGTTCGCCACCACGAAAAGCCCCGACGACGAGGCGGCCACGGCCGAACTGGCCGAACGGTTGGGCAACGACCCGCTCATGCTCGACATGCTGTTCGACCTCACGCGGGCCGACGGTTCATCGCTCGGCGCCACGGCCGGCGAGCAGATCACCAAGAAATACGGGTGGTCGAAGTGGCGGGCGTCCCTCGTCGGCGCCATGTACTCCGCCGCCCGCGCCGACGCGGTACGGGCCAGAGACAAGGCCTAGGCGGGGGAGCAGGCCGGGAAGCTGAGTTGGTGTCCAACCACCCCCAGTCCGCCTGCGGCGGCCAGCCCCCGCCAGCGGGGGCGGGGGAGTAGGCCGGACATTTCAAAAACCCACCGCCCTCTCACCGCATCCACGCGGTGCCGCGGGCGCGTAGGCCGTTCGCCAGGCCGCGCCCGCCCATGAGCACCACGTTGAACGCCAGCCACAACACCGCCGTGCGCGCCACATCTCCGGGCAATGCCGGCACCACGAACCGCACGACCGCGAACAGCGCCGCCACATACACGACCGCCGTGGCCGTGCACGTGGCCGCAAGATACCGGAAATCACGTGCGCCGATGAGAATGCCGTCCAGCGCCATCATCCAACCCTGCAGCGGGAAGAACAGGCCCATCGTCACCATGCCGACGGCCGTGAGCAGCTGAATCGCCGGACTGGGGGAGAAGAAACGCCCGGCGAACAGGCCCACGCCCGCGAACGCCAGGCCGAGCACGGTGCCGACGACCAGTCCCGCGGCACCCGTCGCCCGGGTGAGCTCGCGCGCCCGGCGGCGATTCCTTGCACCGAGCGCCGCACCCACCAGCGTCTGGCCGGCGATGCCCACGGAATCCAGCACGTTCATCGCGAAGTTCCATGACGAGTTCACAGCCTGGAACCCGGCGAGCACGTGCGTGCCCATGCGGGCGGCGCTCGCCACCGTCATCACCATGGCCACGCGGATGGCCAGCGTGCGGACGAACAGCGGCAGTCCGTCGCCTCCCGCCGCCATGATTCCCGCCAATTGCGGCCGTAGGCTCACCCCATCGGCGCGAGACCACATCACCGCCGGCACCACCAGAAACAGCCCCATGAACCATTGTGCGATCAGTGTGGCCGCGCCCGAACCGGTGATGCCCCAGCCGAACACGATGACGAACAGCAGCTCCAGCACCGTGTTCACCACCGCACCGGATACTGCCGCCACCAAGGTGATTCGCACCTTCTGCAATCCTCGGAAGATGCCGTTCGCCGCGTACACGAGCAACATGCCGGGGGCGCCGAGCACCACGGCCCGCGTATACCGCACGGCCTGGTCGAGCACCGCGCCCTGCCCGCCAAGCGCCCGGCACAACGGTTCCGCGCCCGCGAACAGGCCGATGCCCAATACCACGCCGATGAGCAGCGCCAACCAGAGTCCGTCGATGCCGGCCTGCAATCCTTCGCGCCGCCGTCCGGCCCCGAGCAGATGGGCCACCTGCGCGGTGGTCGAATAGGCGAGGAAGATGCACAGTCCCACGGCCGTGAGGATGATGGTCGATCCGATGGAAAGCCCGGCAAGCGCCGCGTCGCCGATATGCCCGACGATGGCGGTGTCGATGAGGATGAACGTCGGCTCGGCGATGAGCTGGCCGAACGTCGGAATCGCCAATGCCGCGAGCCGGCGTGCGGTGGCGCCCCGCGTCTCGTTCGCCGTATCGTCGCGGGTCGTTTCGTCGTCCGTCTCGCCTTGCGTCGTCATGCCGTCTCCTTCATCATGCTGGTTGCTTCGTCCCTGTTCCTTCATCGCTGTCCATAACGGTTTATCAGTTGGCAACAACGACCATCAAAACGAACATGAATAATGTTAGGTTTTGGCGTAGCTGTCCTATATACGGTACGTAGTGAGTTGTCAACTCAGCGAATCATCCCCAGTGGATTATCCCCAAGTTTTCCACATGGTTATCCCCAGTATGTGGAAAACTTCGGGTGTTATCCACGGCAACACGCCTAAAATGTGAATAACTCAACTTTTTTATCCACATCATGTGGATAACCATGGGTATGACTGGGGATTTCTCCACAACGAAGTTACGGCAGGGTAAACACAACATCGGCATCGTTCACTCCCCGAACCGTTGTTTGCAGTATGAAATGTCTGCCGTATCCATCATCCACTACGTTGCATGGCAACAATCATGCATGCCGCAAAAGTGCATGTGCCGGGAATTCGCGATATCCGGCGGCGTATCCAACGATATCCGCCGGCATCCACGCCGGCGTCGTGTGATGTTCGTTTGTGGGTATGCGGCGGCGGCCGATGGAACCGCCGCGGCCGCATTACCATCGGGACCATGGCAGAACAGACGTTTGAGAGGAACGAACGCGGCGGCGACGGGGGATCGCACGCCGACCGCGACCCCATCTTCGACCGCATCCCACCGCACGACGACAACGCCGAAATGGCCGTGCTCGGCGGCATGCTCATGAGCAAGGACGCCATCGGCGAAGTCAGCCAGATGATCGACGTCACCGACTTCTACCAGCCGAAGCACCAGACCGTCTACGACGCCATCATCACCCTGTTCTCCGCCTCGCAGCCGGTGGACGCGGTGCTCGTGGCCAACGAACTGCTCAAGGAAGGCAACCTCGACAAGGTCGGCGGCGCGGACTATCTGCACAGCCTCGTCGCCTCGGTGCCCACCGCCGCCAACGCCACGTATTACGCCGACATCGTGCATCAGCGCGCCATCCTGCGCAACGTGATCGCCGCCGGCACGAAGATCGCGCAGATGGGATACTCGGCCGAAGGCTCGCAGGCCGAGGACATCGTGAACCTCGCCCAGGCCGAGGTCTACGAGATGAGCGTCGGCAAGGTACGGCAGGATTATCAGGCCATCGGACCCGTCGTCGAAGACGCCCTCAACCAGCTCGACGCCCTGCAGAACGGCCTCATCAACACCGGCGTCAAAACCGGATTCCGCGACATCGACAACGTGACGCAGGGCCTCCAGCCCGGCCAGATGATCGTCGTGGCCGGCCGACCCGCCATGGGCAAGTCCACGCTCGGCATCGACTTCGCACGGCACGCGGCGCTCCACGAGCATCTGACCACCGTCGTGTTCTCCCTGGAGATGAGCAAGACGGAACTCGCGCAGCGCATCATCTCCGCCGAGACCAACATCCCGCTGGGCGCGCTGCGCCGCGCCGACGAAATCACACCGGAACGGTGGAACACGCTCAACAACTTCTGGGGCACGCTCAAGGACGCGCCGCTGTTCATCGACGACTCGCCCAACATGAGTCTCATGGAGATCCGCGCGAAATGCCGCCGTCTCAAGCAGACCAACGACCTCAAGCTCGTCGTCATCGACTACCTGCAGCTCATGAGCTCCGGCAAGGCCGTCGAAAGCCGACAGCAGGAGGTCTCCGAATTCTCGCGAGCGCTGAAACTGCTCGCCAAGGAGCTTGAGGTGCCGGTCGTGGCCCTCTCGCAGCTCAACCGTGGCCCCGAGATGCGCAACGACAAGAAGCCGCAGCTCTCCGACCTGCGAGAATCCGGCTCCATCGAGCAGGACGCCGACGTGGTGTTCCTCGTGCACAGGCCCGACTTCTACGACAAGGAGGACCGTCCGGGCGAGGCCGACATCATCATGGCGAAGCACCGCAACGGTCCGACCGACACGTTCAACCTGGCGTTCCTCGGCGCGAACTCCCGCTTCCAGGACATGCCGCAGGACATGCAGCAGGGCGTGTGACCTCGGCTTGCTATGGTGGTGGCGAATCGGAAAGGCATGAGATGGTGAAAAGCAATGGTCAGGCCGGACTCGCGGCCGACGACGTCGATGTGAAGCGCACCGCGGCCCCGCGCAAACCGTGGAACGCGTTCGCCACGCCCGCCATAGGCAAGGGCGTGCGCGCGCTGTCGCGACTGCTCAAGCACGGCGGCAGCGCGTTCCCCGGCAAGGTCGTGGAACAGGTGGATCCGGGCTTCCTCGCGCGCACGCTCGCGCAGCTGCCGCTCGGCGTGGTATTGGTCTCCGGCACCAACGGCAAGACCACCACCACGCGCATGGTCGCCTCCATGCTGCGCAGCCTCGGACTCAGGGTGTTCACCAACCCCACCGGATCGAACTTCACGCGCGGCGTCGTCTCCGCGCTGCTCACCGAGGTCTCCATGGGCGGCCGGCTCGACGCCGACATCGCCGTGCTCGAACTCGACGAGGCCTACGCCGTGCATTTCGTCCGCCAGGTCAGGCCGCGCTATGCGCTGCTGCTCAACGTGATGCGCGACCAGCTCGACCGCTTCGGCGAAATCGACAACACCGCCCGCCTGCTCAGCCACGTGGCGGAGACCACGACCGGCACCGTCGTGCTCAACCGCGAGGACCCGCGCATCGCACGCCTCGCCGACGTCGTGCCCGACCATACCGGCGTCTATTATTTCGGACTCTCCGACGACCTGCGTTCGTTCTTCCCCACCGACGACGACATGCACAAGACGGACGTCGGCGATGGTGGCGCTGACGCCGGCCGACCTGCCAACGACGCCCTGCCCGCCGACGTGACGCTCACCAAGGTCGGCGACCATCACGCCGACTTCCTCATGGACGGCCGCGTCTACTCCACCAACGTGCGCCTCGAAGGCGTCTACAACCTGTTCAACGCGGCCGCGGCGCTCGCCGTCGTCCGCGCGGTCGCGGCCGACGCCATCGACGCGTCCGGCGTCATCGCGAAGGACATCCATCCGACCGACGACGACCTCATCGCCGCCGTCGCCGAGGTCACGCCCGCGTTCGGCCGCGGCGAATCCATCGACGTCAACGGCACGGACGTCGAACTCCTCCTCGTCAAGAACCCGATGGGCTTCCGACTGTCGCTCACGTCGTTCGACCCGGCCGGCCACGACACGATGATCGTCATCAACGACGAATACGCCGACGGCCGCGACATGAGCTGGCTGTGGGACGTCGACTTCACCGGCCTGCGCGGCACCGGCGTCGGCATGGTCTCCGGCGTGCGCGCATGGGACATGGCGCTGCGCCTCGGCTACGACGAGGTCGCGGTCGGCGACGTGAACCCCGACATCGACGCCGCCGTGGACGCGTTCCTCGCCAGGGACGCCGGCCGCCCCAAGCGCATCTACTGCACGTACACGTCCATGCTGAAGGTCCGCGCGCACCTCGGCCATCTGACCACGGTCGCCGACGCCGGCGTGGGACGCGAATAGCGGGAACGAAGGAGCTGATGATGACGAACGAAACGACGGCAACGGAACGTCGTCCCATCGACGTGATGAGCCTGTATCCGAACGACATGAACATCTACGGCGACTCGGGCAACGTGCTCGTCATCCGTAGGCGGCTCGCGTTGTACGGATACGAGCCGGTGATGCACTACTACAACCAGGGCGACGCATGGCCCGAACGCGTCGACATGATCCTCGGCGGCGGCGGGCAGGACAGCGGCCAGGGCAAGATCATCGACGACTTCTTCACCCGCGCCGACCTGCTGCGCTCGCTCGCCGAGGACGGCGTGCCGATGCTCATGATCTGCGGCATGTACCAGCTGTTCGGCGAATACTTCGAGACGTCCGACGGCAAGCGGCTCGACGGCATCGGCGTGATCGGCGCGTACACGGTCGGCCAGGGCGTGCGCATGATAGGCAACCTCGTGGAGCACTCCAGCGACTTCGGCGACGTCATCGGATACGAGAACCACTCCGGGCAGACGTTCCTGCGCGAGGGCGTGGCGCCGCTCGGGCACGTGAACGCCGAGGGGCGCGGCAACAACGGCGAGGACCACACCGAGGGCGCGCGCGTGCACAACGTCATCGGCACGTACATGCACGGTTCGCTGCTGCCGAAGAACCCGAAGATCGCGGACTTCCTGATCGCCAAGGCGGCCGAACGACGCTACGGCGCGTTCGAGCCGCATGTGGACGATGCGGCGCGGGAGGAGCTCGACCGGTTGGGGCGGTTCGCCGAGGAGGCGCGGCGCGTGGCCGCCAGCCGACCGCGGTAAGGGCGCATGCGCGGCGTGACTGGGTGCGGCATCGTGTGACCGGGTATACCCGTGCCCGGTCACGGTGTCGTCAAACCCTTGCAATTGCAACGTTTTGTTGAACGTGTGACCGGGTGCAGCCGTGCCCGGTCACGTAACTGTGCCCGGTCACGCATACGTATCCGGTCAGATTCGACAAAACCGGCCCGAGTGTCCGCAAACGCACCGTTTCGCTGCGGTAAAGTTGGAGACGATGGCGACGGCGTCATCCTCCGGCCCTACCGCCGCCGGTCGCAGGCCGCAACGCCTGCGGACGCCGCCGAAAACGACGTGAAGGAGCGACATCATGGCTGATTTCAACTTCAACGATCTGGGTGAGGGACTGCGTACGATCTTCCTGGCCGGCGTGGGCGCCGTGGCCACCGGTGCCGAAAAGGGCCAGCAGATCGTCGACGACCTCGTGAAAAAGGGCGAACTGACCGTCGACCAGGGCAAGGTGCTGAACTCCGAACTCAGCCGCAAGGCCCAGGGCGCCGCCAAGGACGCGCTCTCCGGCGCGCAGGACGCCGCCGCGAAGGCCCGCGAGACCGTGGACGATGTGAAGGAGGCCGCGCTCAAGGCCCGGCTCACCGTGATGAGCGACGAGGAGCGCGCCGCCTACGTGGCCAGGGTCGCCGCGCTCGCCGAGACCATCAAGGCCGAAAAGGCCGCGAAGGAGGCCGCCGCGGCCGCTTCGGAGACGGCCACGGGCGACGGCGAGGCCACGCCCGACGCGGCCGCCCCGACCGATGCGCCGGCCGAATCCGCCGGCGCCGACGACGACAAGCAGGCCGAATAAACCCGGCGATACGTATGTCAAGCCGGGCGGGTGTGCGGCTCCGCTCGGGATACACAGCCGACTATCATGGGTGAACTATGGCATTGGAGACGAAGGAGACGCATACGGTGACCTCGACGACGGGCGGCGCACCGTCCGATAACGACAACGCCACGCCGGTCACGCCGCCCGTCACCGACGCCCCCAACGACCCGTTGCTCACCGACGACCAGGTGCTCGACGCCATCTCCGGCACGCCCGTCAGCGAGGAACACGACGAGGCCGCCGCCGAACACACCATCGGCCTGTTCGGTCCCAAACGGCCCACGTTCGCCGAACAATACCATCTCACGCGCAAGGGCCGCCTCCACCGCCTCGCCGAAATCTTCGGCATCGCCCGGCAGTTCGACATCTTCCACGGCGTGACGCCCGTGAAAATGCGCCTCATGTTCGAGGCGCTCGGCCCCACCTTCGTCAAGGTCGGCCAGAACCTCTCCATGCGCAGCGAGATCCTCCCCCAGGAATTCTGCGACGAACTCGCCAAACTCCGCGCCGACGCCGACCCCATCCCCTACGAGACCGTGCTCGACACGCTGGCCCACGAATACCACCGCCCCGTCGACCAGGTCTTCGAATCCATCGACCGCACGCCGCTCGGATCGGCGTCGCTCGCGCAGGTGCATCGCGCCAGGCTCGTCACCGGCGAGGACGTGGCCGTCAAGGTGCAGCGTCCCGGCGTGCGCGAGACCATGGCGCAGGACATCGACATCATGCGGTCCGTCTCCCGCCGCGCCACGAAATACATCAAATCCGCCCAGATCATCGACCTCAACGGCGTGATCGAGGAGCTTTGGGAAAGCTTCCAGTCCGAAACGAACTTCCTCATCGAGGCCCGCAACCTCGTGGACTTCCGCGAATTCGCCAAGGACTACAAGTACATGGACTGCCCCAAGCCCTACATCAACCTGTGCACCGAACACGTGGTCGTCATGGACTACGTCGAAGGCATATCCGTCGCGCACCCCGACCAGCTCGTCGCCGCCGGATACTCGCTGGAGGAGATCGGCAACAAGCTCGTCGACAACTACGCCGCCCAGGTGCTCGACGAAGGCTTCTTCCACGCCGACCCCCACCCCGGCAACATCATCATCCGCGACGGGCAGATCGTCATGATCGACCTCGGCATGACCGGCCGTCTCTCCGCACGCACACGGTCCATCCTCCAGGACATCATCTTCGCCGTCGGCAAGCAGGACTCGCCCGCCCTCGCCGAGGCGTTCCTCCGCTTCGCCGGCCCATCCGACACCACCGAGGTCAACTATCCCGGCCTGCTGTCCGACCTCGACGCCATCGTGCAGGACTTCGGCACCGTCAGCCTCCAGGACCTCGACATCGGCGCGTTCGTCACCGCGCTCGTGCAGCTCTCGCGCAAGCACCACGTGGAACTGCCCGGCATCGTCACGACCGTGGCGCGCGGCCTCGTCACCCTCGAAGGCGTGCTCGACGAATTCCTCCCCGACACCGACATGATCGCCATCATCACCGCGCATATCGCCAACACACGCGGACTGCGCTCCGCCGCCAAGGAGGAGACGAAGACGCTGGCCATCGAAGGGCAGAAGGCGCTGCACGGCACGTTGGGCGCGCTCGCCGAGGCCCGCACCGCCGCACGGATGCTGACCCGCGGTCAGCTCAAGGCCAACGTGGAGATGGTCGGTTCCGAGGAGCCGATACGTCAGCTGAGCTATATGGTCGACAGGCTGACGATGGCGCTGATCGTCGTCGGCCTGTTCGTCGGATCGTCCATCGTGTACTACGCCGGCATGAAGCCGGTGATCTTTGGCATCCCCGTCATCGGATTCATGGGGTATGTGGTGGCGTTCCTACTGTCGGTGTGGATCGTCATCGACATCCTCCGCAAGAACCGCCCGAAAAAGCGGGGCTAGCGAGCTCCTCATGTCATTCTGAGCGGAGACTGATTGGGGTTTCCCATGTCATTCTGAGCGGAGGCCGTAGGCCGTAGCCGAAGAATCTGTCGAGGCGGTTTGGACGGAGGGGAGATCCTTCGGCTCGGCTGCGCCTCGCTCAGGATGACAGTAAGGGGCGTTCGCTCAGGATGACAATACGGGACGTTCCTCAGGATGACAGTATGGGGCGGCTCCCGCAGGGGCTCCTAGTGTGCGGAGGGGAGTGATGGCGTGGGCGGGGCTCCCGCAGGGGCTCCCCTTGTCAGGGGAGCTGGCCGCCGAAGGCGGACTGAGGGGTAGTCGATCTCCTCTTGGACGCTCCGCCCCATTCCGCCCTACCGCCCCATTCCGCCCTACTCCAGCGAAAACTCCTTCTTCAGCGTCTTGCCGTCGAGACCGGCGTACCCTTTGACGGACGTCGTCACCGGCTGCGAGCCGTTGCGCAGCTCGTACGCCATCGTCGTGGTCATCGGCACGTCCTCCATCACCGGCGCGTCGCGCGTCGCCACCGAATAGCCGGCGAACGGGTCCGAGAACACGGTCGGCTTGAGTTCCACGCCGTCCTGATAGGCCGTCGATGTCACGGCGTCGGTGAATTCCAACGGTATCGGCGTGCGGTTGACCCACTGGTACGTCACGATCACCGTGTCGACGCCCTTGTAGGTCTTTGGCCCCTTGACGGCCCGCACCGCCTTGATATCCACCTGCCGTCCGGCGCCGAGAATGTCATCGGACCGGTACGATGCGCCGGTCAGCCGCGTCATACCCAACGTAAAGCCCTGCGGCATGTCGGGTTTGACGACACTGCCGGGCTTGGTCACGTCGGTGGCCTTGGAATCCTTGGGCAGCGTGAACGAGGCGCCGATCGACGTCGGCGTGTTGCGCGCGTGGTTGGCGATGCGTACGTCGAACAACGTGTCGGTGTTATTGCGCAGCTCGTACGCCTGCATGAACCCCAGCGAGGAGCCGGGGGCGATCTTCCGCATCGTGTCGGAGAAGTCGTAGCCGTCCGGGTCGCCTCCCGCGAAGCAGCCGATATGCCGCAGTCCGATGCCGGAATCGTAGACGTCGAACGACAGGTACGACTGCATGTCGATGTCGGTTTTCGACGTGTTCTTCGCCTCGTATTTCACGAGCACGGTGTTCTGCCCGTTGCAGCTCTTCGGGCCGCGCTGGGCGGAGACGATGGTGAAATCGGCGCTGAGCGTCTTGTCGGACTGTTCGAGATACGTGAGGTTGCCGGTGCGGTCGAGGATTTTGTACGTGATGGGTTTCGTCGTCTTCGGCGGCATATACGACGATGTGGATGACGAGGTGCCGGAACGGCTGCTGCCGCCGCCGATGCCGAGCAGCCGTCCGATGCCGGAGAACACGTCGGTGAACAGATACAGTACGACGATGACGATGATGAGATTGCGGATGATGCGGATGGGGTGCTTGCGCTTCGCTGCGGTCGGGGCCGAGGCGCGTTGCATGGGGGTGCTGATGTTGCCGCCGTGGCCTTCGGCGTTGGCGTTGATGCCGGTGCCGGTGCCGCCTGCGTTGGAGCGGTACCGGGCGTTGCCGCGCAGTGCCGCATCGGCACTCGACGGGGGCCGTTTGGTGGCGTTGCCGCGTTTCCCGGCGTTGATATTGACGTTGCCGTAACCATGGCTGTTGGCGTTGATGGTGGCGTTGCCGTCGTCATGCGTGCTCGTATATGAGGAGTTGTTGATATTGACGTAATCCGACTGGTCGTCGAACGGGGAGACGTAGCCGTCCGAACCGCCGTTGGCGTCGTGGTCGCCGTCATTGCCCTTGCCGTTGCCGAACAATCCCATGATGACCCCCTTCGCTCACTGTGATTCCAGTGTACGGCACGGGTGCGGCGTGGCATACCGTGCCGGCCGGTCCGGCGTCGGCGTTCGTCGGGGTGTGTCGGGATTTCATCCGGGGTTTGTTGGGGCTGTTTTTTAGAGTTGGATTATGACGATTCTGACGACGACGTATGACGGCGTGCTGCCTCGCGCCGTGTTTTGGGATATGGACGGCACGCTCATCGATTCGGAGCCGATCTGGCATGAGGCCGAGCTGTGGTATGCCGAGCAGTATGGCGGCGACTGGAGCGAGGAGATGGGCTGGGCGGTCACCGGCACGCCGGTGCCGAACGTGGCGCGCAAGATGATCGAGCGCGGCACGAAGCTCGGTGTGGAGGAGCTCACCGAAGGCATCATCGCGTATGTCGCCAAGCGTGAGATGGAGCATATGCCGTGGATTCCCGGCGCCCTCGACGTGGTGTCGGCGTTGCATGCGGCCGGCGTGCCGAACGTGCTGGTCACGGCGTCGCCGCGCGCCATGGCGGAGTCGGCCATCGCACAGGCGCCCGAAGGCGTGTTCACCACGTATGTGTGCGGCGACGACGTGAAGGAGAAGAAGCCGAATCCCGCGCCGTATCTGGCCGCGGCCGCCAAGCTCGGCATCGCCGTGCCCGGTGAGATCGAGCAATGCGTGGCGTTGGAGGATTCCCTGGTCGGGCTGCAGTCGGCGGCCGCGGCCGGCGCGACCACCATCGCATTGACCGGCTACATCCGTTCCGACAACCCGCCGTCGAAGAACGGCCCGCAGTTCGCGTGCATCGAGACCTGGGACGGCGTGACCCCGCAGCTGCTCGGCGATTTCGTGAAGCGGCGTTTGGCCGGGGAGTCCGCGCAGTAGGTGTGCATGCCGTGTGACCGGGGTCGTGCAATGTGACCGGGCACGGGTATGCCCGGTCACATTGTTTATAAAACGTTGCAATTCCAACGATTTCGACGTGTCGTCACTCGGCGTGGGTGTACCCGGTCACGCCTCTCGTGCCGAGTGACGTATGTGTTCCGCTATTCCCGCGTGAGCACCTCGGTGAGGGCCTGGATTACGGACTGGGGCATGTGCGAGTCGTTGTAGCGGCTCTCGTCCACGCCATGCAGGTCCTCGAGGGTGGCCAGCCCCGGCAGGGCGGCGACACCGAGGTCGTCGACCATCGCCTTGGCCTTCTCCTTGGTCAGGTAGTACATCTGCGCGTCCTTGAGCACTTGGAACACGTCGGCGGACGTCGGGTTCTCGGCGACCGACGCACCGTCGGTCAGTGTGAGCGTGACGGTCTCGTCGGTCGGGGTCGGTGGGATCTCGACGATGAGACTCAGCGTCTCCTCGTCATAGACGGTTTCAGCCTCGACCGCCGCGCTGCCGTTTGCCGACACCGTGACGGCGGACTCCTTCATACCGCGGAACACCACGGTCCACGAGCGTTCGGCGGGGATGGCCGACGGGTCGCCGGCCGCCTCACCCGAGGCCGCGCCGATGACGAACGACGCACTGCCCGCGCCGGTGCCGCCGGCGATGTTCCACGTGAAACGCGTGGTCGCCGTGCGCACGGCGGATTCCGCGGCGCCGTCGTCCTCGACCATGGTGAACTCGCCGTCGGCACCGGGGAACACCAGCACGCGCAGCGCCTCCGGATTGGCCACCGAATTCAGTCCGGCACGCCCGCCATCCGCGCCACCGGCCTCCGGCAGCTCCTGCAGCGGCACGATCGCACCGGCCTTGGCGAACACGGGCATGCGATCGAGCCCGCGCCACGCCTCGATGCGCCGTCCATCAACGGGCTTCGACACGTAATGCCGTCCGTCGAAGAAGTCGAACCATGCGCCCTGCGGCAGCCACGCATCGGCCTTCGCCATCTGCACGTCGCGGTCAATCGGCGTGACGATCGGCGAGACCAGCAGCTCGGTGCCGAAGAGGAACTCGTCGGTGAGCTTGTAGGCGTCGCGGATCTCCGGGTAATCCCAATACAACGGCTGCACCAGCGGCTCCGCCTCGCGGGCCGCACGCCAGTTCATCGTATACAGGTACGGGATCAGCGCATGACGCAGCCGCAGCGTGGCGTCCATGGCGTCGCGCACCTCGGTGTGGAAGTTCCACGGCTCCTTGCCGTTGAACGGCGAATCGGTGGAATGCAGGCGGTTGATGGGGCTGAACGTGCCCAGCTGGTACCAGCGCGCCTCCAGCTCCTCGTCTCGGTAGCCGAACATGTGGCCGCCGATGTCGTGGCTCCACCATCCATAGCCGATGTTCGACGCCGTGGCCGTGAACTCGGGCTGGAACTTCAGCGACTCCCACGTCACCACGGTGTCGCCGGAGAACCCGATGGGGTAACGGTGCGAACCCGGCCCCGCATACCGTGAGAACGTGAGCGGGCGGGCGTCCATCCGCTGCGCCGGGTCGTCATCCTCGCCCGAACGCGCCGCGTCGCCACGCGCCGAATCCAGATAATGCAGATGGTTGAGCATCCACAACGGATCGAGGCCGCGCTGACGCGTCACGCCGCCCTGTTGCCAGTCCAGCCACCAGAAGTCGACGCCCTCGTCCTCCATCGGATGATGCAGCCTGTCGAAATACGCGGCCATGAACGTCGGATCGGTCAGGTCGAACTGTACGGCCTCGCCGGTCTCCGGGTCGACGCCCGTCGCCTCGGCCATGGCCGTGTAGGCGTCCTCGAACGCGCGCACGCCATCGCGCGGATGCACGTTCAGCGTGGTCTTCATGCCATGGTCATGCAGCCAATGCAGGAATCGTTCGGGGTCGGGGAAGAAATCCCTGTTCCACGTGTAACCGGTCCAACCGGAGCCGTACTTCGGGTCGACGTCGTCCACCAGATGCCAGTCCATGTCGATGACGGCCGTCGTGAACGGCAGCCCCTCGGCCTCGAACCGGCCCACCAATTCGCGGTATTCGGTCTCGGTGTAGCGATGATACCGGCTCCACCAGTTGCCCAGCACGAAGCGGGGCAGCAGCGGCGTCGGGCCGGTGAGCTTGATGAAGTCGTGCACGGCCTCGCGATAGCGGTGGCCGTAGCCGAACAGATACAGGTCGGTCGTCGGCTCCGGCTTCGGCACGACCCACGTGCCGAACGGATTGGCGTGGCCGCCCACTTCATCGGCCTCGATGATGATGTTGGAATCGGAATCGTCGATGACCGCCCATCCGTCGGTGCTGTTCACGCCGTCGTCCACGGGGATGCGGCCGTTCGCCCAGTCAAGCGTGCGGTACGTGCCGCCGAGATTACGCAGCTGCTCGTCGCCGTAATGCCACGTGTTGTCGATGGTGGCGACGCCCTTGACCGTGGCGTACAGCCCCTCCTTGGTGAACGGCTTCCGGTTGTACGAGATATGCAGGCTCGGCGTATCGATTTCCAGCCACCCGTCGCGTTCGACCACCGTGAAACGCGGGGCGTCGTCGCCATGCGCCGCCGTGAAGTCACGGTTGAACGCCATCTGCGTCGGCGAATCGACGAACCGGCCCGAATCGGACCATTCGAAACGGATGAGCGCATCGGTGATCAGACTGATGCGCCAGTGGTCGCCGCTGAGCACGGCATCGGGATTCGCGGCCGGGTGCGCGTTCAGCGCGGCCATCGAAAAGAGGGATGCATCTACCATGTATGGACTCCTTCGTCGCTGGATTCGGATTTCGGAATGGGGAAAATCGGTGAATCGTATGGTCGTAGATTGTGGTCGTATCACTGTGGATACGCTAATAATGATAGCGCTTGCGCAATTGTCATGCAAATCATGATGAAAATTACGAAATATAATACTGCAAACGTTTTTCTGATATCGATGACGGTGGCCGTGCGCCGGTCGGATGCCGGCGACGGCGCCATGACGGCCGCGCGGGCATGCACGGACCGTCGGGACGCATGCCGGCGCGGAACGGGCGATGAGCAAACGCTTGCCATGGTCCCGGCATTTGCATGTCCGACGATGATTGCGGTAAAAAGAGGAGGGATTGCGCAAATCTTGCGCAGACAAACGAAATGGCGGAGTCGGGGACATTGGCGGATTTCGTCCATGACACCGCCAGGGGAATGGCGAACGAAGAAGGAGAACGTCGTGACGAGTCTGAAGGATGTGGCACAGGCCGCGGGGGTGTCCGAATCCACGGTGTCGCGTGCGCTGCGGGGCACCGGACGCGTCAGCGCGGCGACCAGGGCGCGCGTGCAGGAGGTCGCCGACCGGCTGCATTTCACGCTTTCGCGCAGCGCCTCGTCACTGGCCAGCGGCAAGACCATGCGCGTGACCATGGTGTTCACCGATTCGCTCAACACCTGGTTCAACTCGGCGGCCATGCAAGGCGCCTACGAGGTGCTGTCCGACGCCGGCTACGACCTCGTGCCCCTCATCGTGCGCACGCAGGCCGACCTGCGCCGGTTCTTCGACCAGCTGCCCGGCAACCGCAACGCCGACGGCATGATCGTCGTCTCCATCATGCTCGACCAGCAGCAGGTCGGCATCCTCGAGGACCTCACCATCCCCTCGGTCGGACTGGACGCACGCGCCGTCGGCGGATACAGCGCCACCGTGCGCGTCGACGACATGAATGCCATGCGCCAGGCCGTGCAACTGCTCAACTCGCTCGGCCACAAGCGCATCGGATTCGTGGAGATGCCTGACAACCCCGACTTCCAATTCAGCGCCAAACTCCGTTCCGGCGCGTTCCTCGACGCCGCGCGGTCCATGGGCTACGAGGAGGACGACCTGAGCCTGTTCGAGGGCCGCGACTTCGGCAAGTTCCGCAGTTTCCAGGACGCCGTCTCCGAGGCCGCCAACCGCATCATCTCCAAGCGGGAGCGGCCCACCGCCGTATGCGTGGAGACCGACGACTTCGCCATCGCGCTCATGTATGCGCTGCGCAAGGTCGGGCTGCGCGTGCCAGAGGACCTGGCGATCGTGGGCTTCGACGACAACGCGCTCTCGTCGATGGCCGAACTCACCACGCTGCATCAGGATCCGCAGCTCATGGGGCGCATGTCGGCCGAGAAGCTCGTGACGCTCATGCAGGGCAAGACGCTCGCCGACCCCCATTCCATGCTGCAGGCGTCGCTGATCCTGCGCGCCACCGCCACGCGGGTGTAGGTAGGCGGGGCGCGCGGTCGTGCGTGCGGTCGGTCGTGCGCCGGGCAAAAAGAAACCCCGGTGGGTTGGGCACCGGGGTCGAGAGAGGAAGAGAGAAGAAAGAGGGGTTCAATTATTGTTATCGGATTCCAGAGGAGAAGAATCCCATCAACGTCCGCGCCTCGCGTTGCCGTTGTGGCGTTTCCGTTGACAGTTCTTATATAACCGCGTGACTCTTGGCGTAACGATGTGGAACTCTGGGATTTCCCTGAAGAAACCATGGCGGTTTTGTGGGTCTGGAGGTTTGTGGCTGAGGGCCTGTGGATCAATCCGTTCTTACAGGGTTTGTGGGTCTAACCGTTCACATTACGAGGTTTGTGGGTCTAACCGTTTGTGATGAAGTGTGCGGAGCCGATCACCTAGGTTTTGTGGGTCTATCGGCTTGGGTTTTGTGGGTCTAACCGTTCGCAATGCGGATTAGTGGGTCTACTACATTCATTAACCGTGGGTCAATCCGTTCATTAAGAGACTTGTGGGTCTGGGGTATACATGAAGGGCCCCAAAATCCTTTCTACGCGAACGATTCGACCCACTTTCCGATTTTCGCGAGCGGATAGGCCCACAAATCATGGGTTATAGGGTTATAGGCCAAAACCATTGAATCCGCCTTGCGGATGTGGATGAGGTAGGAAGACGATAATTGCCGCTCGCGTGGCAAAGGTGCCGAAACCGTTGGAATTTCAACGGAATATGAAAAAAAGGCCTTCCGCGGTGGAATGAATGCAGAAGGCCTTCGTGGAGCTAAGGGTAGTCGAAACCCCGACCTCTTCGATGCGAACGAAGCGCTCTACCAACTGAGCTATAGCCCCAAGGGTTTGTTGTGCTTTACGCGACAACTTGCCCTACTTTAATACGCAAATGGGAATCGTGCAATTCGTGTCGGCCGGAGGTCCACGATTCTTCCACATTGCGGGCATCTGGACGCTGCTACACGGATTTCATGAGGTTCAAGCGCCTTCCATTCCGCGAAAACTCGAGTTGTGAGGCTTACCGGGTGGAAAGCGTGGGAGGCGACGTTGGAACATGGCGGAATCGCTGGGCGACGATGCGCGGTTTCGCCGAAGAAAGCCTCATAACTCGGATTTTGGGGCTGTGCTTCCTCCATATTCTTCGTTTTCATTGCGAAAACTCGGGTTGTGGGTGTTTGCATTGAGGGGAATGCCATGGGCGGTGCCGGGAAATGGCGCAATTGCGTGGTGGTGACGTTGTATTTCGGAAATGGAACACCCACAACTCGGGCTTTGGACATGAAAACCCGTCCGGCGGGAGATTCCGGACGGGTTGTGCGCTCGGACCAGCAACCATCGGTGGCCGTTACGGCTGTAACGGTCGCATTGGCCCGACTTGGGTGACGCTCAGGCGGCGTGGCGCGGGGTGGAGTCGCTGAAGCCGGTGGCATCCACGGTCTCGATGGCTTCGACGCCGGCCGCACCAGCCGTGGCCGGCTTCTTGTTCTTGCCGAACTTCGCCTTGAGCAGTCCGATGATGGTCGGCAGCAGCGAGACGGCGAGAATCAGCACGATCACCAGCTCGAAGTGCTTCTGCACGGCGGGGATGTTGCCGAAGAAGTAGCCGAGGAACGTGAACAACGACGACCAGGTGAGGCCGCCGAGCACCGAGAACGGCGTGAAGCGGCTCCAGCGCATGCCGGAGATGCCGGAGATGAACGGCATGAACGTGCGGATGAACGGGAAGAAGCGGCCGAGGAACACGGCGAGCGGGCCCCACTTGTCGATCATCTTCTCGGTCTTCTCGATGCGTTCGGGCGTCATGGCCTTGACCTTGCCCGACTTGATGATGCGCCGGCCGAAGAAGTGGCCGATGAAGTAGTTGCACTGGTCGCCGATGATCGGGGCAAGCCACACGACCGGCAGCAGGATGTGCAGCGGCAGCGCGGACTGGCCGGTGGCGGCGTCGGGCGCCGCGAACACGCCGGCGGCGAACAGCAGCGAGTCGCCGGGCAGGAACGGAAAGAACACCACGCCCGTCTCGATGAACACGATGAGGAAGATGAATCCGCAGGCCACGCCCGGTCCCATGGCGATCCAGCCGGCGATGGCGGCGCGCGGATCCTTCAGCAGTTCAAGAATGAAATTGACGAAACCCATGACGATCCCTGATAAGCCCCTTAAGTCTTTGGATGGTATGTCGAACAATGTCCGTAATCGTGAACCACCCTAGCATCGTGCGGGGTTTTCGCCATGCCGCGCCGGAACTGCCGCCCAAATCCTTACAAAATCCGGGACGTTGGAATGGCGGCGGAACGCGGCCGGCGGGGGAGTGCTCGGCGGGGGAGGGGCCCATAATGCCGACTGGAGTCCTTGCCGAAAGACGTCAGGAGACCGAGCGATCTCCGGAGGGAATCAGCGCGGCGAGCGCCTCCAGCCGTGCCGCCTTGCTGGTGGCGTCGTTGCTGTATGCGTATATCGGGCGCAGGTTCATGCGGTCGGCGTCGGTCCAGGCCGCGTCGGACGACTGGGATTGGTCGACGCCGTCATGCGTCGTCGTGCCGTATGCCATAGTGCCGTCATGTATCTGCTGCGTCATGTCGTCTGCCCCCGAATCGCCGGTTTCCGCGGCGTCTTCCGTAGCATTGGAATGAACCGCCTGCCCTATTTTGCCACATTTTGCCTCGGGGGCACGCGGCGTGGCGACGGCATCCGGTCCGCCGATGGCGAACAGGTCCGGCGACGTCGTGGAACGTGATGTCGGAACGGCGTCCACATAGCGGTATACGGATGCGGGGCGGTGCCTGCCGATACGCAGTTTCTCCCCGGTCGGCTCGATTTGCTTGGAGGCGAGCATCTTGCGACGGAAGTTCGGCAGGTCTATCGGCTCGCCCGCGATGGCCTCGTAGACGTCGTGCAGCTGGGCGAGTGTGAACGTCTCGCCGACCAGCCGTGTGGCGATTTGAGGGTATTCGATGCGGTTGCGCAGCCGCCACAACGCGTAGTCGATGATGGTGCGATGGTCGAAGGCGAGCTCGGGCAGGGCGTCCTCGGGGAACCATGCGACGTTGTCCGCCGTCGTCAGGTCGCGGGTCTGCGCATGCTCGACCAGCGCCCAATACGTGATGGACACCATGGGCAGTCCGCCATGTGACCGCGACGGGTCTCCGAACGTGTAGAGCTGTTCGAGATATCGCGGATGCAGGTCGGTGGTGGATTCGAGGGCGGCGTAGGCGGCCTGTTCGAGTGAGCGGTCGGCGCGCAGTCCGCCGCCGGGCAGCGCCCACATGCCTTTGAACGGCTGGTGTATGCGGCGGACCAGCGGCAGCCACAGCCGGGGATGGGGGTCCCCGCCGGCTGTGGCGGACTTGGCGGCGGTCCGGCGGCCGGCGGCGGGTTCGCCGTCCGCTGCGGCCGTGGGGTCGCCGAGCGCGAGGATTACGACGGAAACACCGACCTGCGGCGGTTGGGCGCGTCGTTCCGAAACATTGCCAAGTCCCATGATGATGTCTTTCCCCGATTGTCGTGTCTGGTCATGCCGACCGGTGCCTGATCGTTGTTCCGCGGCGGTCGGTGGCCGTCCTGATACCCAGTTTAGAAAATTCGGCGCGCGATGTGTCGAGCGTGCCGGTCGCATATGTGGTTTGCAATGCGATGACGGCCATCATCAGATCCAACTCTCAAACCACATAAGCCGAGCCGTGCAGCAGACAGCCCGGTGGGCTGTCTGTAGGCGAGGGGCGCGCGATGTATCGAGCGTGCCGGTCGCATATGTGGTTTGCAATGCGATGACAGTCGTCATCAGATCCAACTTTCAAACCACATAAGCCGAGCCGTGCAGCAGACAGCCCGGTGGGCTGTCTGTAGGCGAGGGGCGCGCGATGTATCGAGCGCGCTGGTCGCGTATGTGGTTTGCAATGCGATAACAGTCATCATCAGATCCAACTCTCAAACCACATATGCGACAACCAGAATTCATACGGTACGGGAATCGCCGTCCATATGGGGTAGAAGAACGCCGATATCAATGTGATGATGAACAATACGCCGCCCATGATCCACCAGAACGAGAACGCGTCGAGCGACCGGTGCAGCCAGTCGGCCACGTATACGAATCCGAGGATGATCCACGGCAGGATGACGATGGCGTAGAACGTGAACGTGGTGCGATTGAGATACTGCGCCCATGGCAGCCATCCGCCGAGGAAGCCGGCCAATACGGCCCAGATTTTCCAATCCCCGCGGTTGACGATCGCGATGACGATGCCGATGATCACGCACAGTGAGCCAAGCCACCAGATCAGCGGATTGCCAAGGGAGGTGACGGCGGCCACGCATTTCGAATCGGGGCTGAGCGAGCACAGGCCGGGATGGCCGGCGAGCTCCTGCCAGTAGAAGCTGGTCGGCCGCCATTGGATGGGCCAGGTCAGCGGATTGGCCTTGTAGTTGTGCGGCGCGTCGAGCGTGGTGTGGAACTGCCACATCTGCACGTGGTATTCGACGAACGACCGCCATGATTCCGGCAACCAGGTGATGCCTTTGCCGGGGTTGGTCGCGGCCCAGTCGTGCATGTACGAGTCGGGGTGGGCGAACCAGCCGGCCCATGTGGTCAGATAGGTGAGCGCGTACACGGGCACCATGTAGACGGCGGCGAGGATGCCGTCCTTCCAGATGCCGGTGGCGAGCCAGCCGCGGAATCCGGCCCGGTGGCGTTCCCATGCGTCCCACAGCACGCTGATGACGCAGAAGACGGCGAAGAAGTACGTTCCCGACCATTTCACGCCGGTGGCGAGGCCCAGCAGCACCGCCGCGGCGAGACGCCACCACGAGAACGCGACGACCGGCCCGGTGGAGTCGAGGAGGAAGTCGGGAGCGGGGCGTGAATCTGCGTCGATGCCGGCGTCGGGGCCGGGGGCGGAATGGTGGGAGCCGTGTCGATGGGCGTTGCGGCGTCGTGGGCTGCCGCTGCCGGACGGGCGGGCGAACAGTGTGGTGCGGGGAATCCATTTGGCTTGGTATCGTCGCGATTCCCGCTCGTAGGCCTTGCGGAGGCGGTCGCGTGCCCAGTCGCGGTGGGCGAGCATGCAGGCGAAGGCGCCGAGCGCCAGCACCATGATGAAGTTGTCGAGCAGGCCGGTGCGGCTCAGCGTGATGCCCATGCCGTCGATCGCCATGAGGAAGCCGCCGAGCAGGGCCATGGGCAGCGAACGGAACAACCGCAGGATGACGCGGCAGAGGATGAGTATGGCGATGGTGCCGGCGATGGCCGTGGACGCGCGCCATGCGAACGGGTTCGACGCCCCTCCGAACAGCTGCATGCCGAGCGCGATGCACCATTTGCCGAACGGGGGATGCACGACGTATTCGGCGCTGGCCAGCCATCCGTTGAGATGCTGGCCGCTGGCGAACAGCGTGTCGATGGCGGTGCCGTTGATTTTCTCCGGCCAGTTGCGCGGCTCGCCGGTCATGATCATCGTCCACGCGTCCTTGACGTAATAGGTTTCGTCGAACACCACGGCGCGTGGCGAGCCGAGACGGATGAAGCGCAGCAGTCCGCCGAAGACCGCCATCAGGATGGGCAGCGCCCAGCCCAGCACGGTGGGGCTGCCGATGGCCCTGGGCAGGGTGGACAGGGGCTGTGACTGTGCAGCGGATTCTCCGCGTGACAGGGACGTTGCGCCGCGCCGCGTATGCGCGAATGGGCGTGCGTGCGGGGATGTCCGGTGCCGCCGTGCCTTCTGCGTTGTCGTATCCGTGTTCACCCTTCCAAGGGTAGCGGCTGAGTTGTGGACATGCGATGGGTGTGCGCGGGGCGATGGTGCGGTAGGGGCGCGCGGGAGAGGCACGCGGGGTGGGTGCGGAAGCGGCGCGCGGGGTGGGACGGCGCGCGGGGTGGGAAGGAAGGGCATGGGAAGGAACGGCGTGCGGATATGCAAAAGCCGGCCCCCGAATGGGAACCGGCTTTATGTACAAGCATCACGTACATGCGGAATCTCTACACAACATCGTCGTCGTGGCGGTAAGTCTTATATAATCCGCCCAACATCATTGACCTTGGTGATCATCTACTCTTGTGGGCTCCGCGCTGTTCTGTTTTGCTTGTAGTTCTATTATCCACCCGATGCGGTGTTTCGCAAGCCGTGGGCATCGGTTTTTCCATGGTTTTTTTGTGGGTCCGCCGTTGTGCGGAGGTGTTGCGGGGGTTCCGTGGCGTGAGGGGAGATGCGGCGTTCGGTTTTGTTTCGATGTGGGCGGATTCGATGCGTTCGGCATGGTCGTCGCGATATGTTCTGTGCGTTTGATGGATGATTGATGTCCGATGGCGGGGATCGTCGTCGATTTGTCGTTGACGTCCGACGCGCGAATGGTGGATGGAGCGTTCACAATGTGGATGGGGGCATGGCCGGGCGTGGGTGAGTGCCGCCGACGGTGGGCGGTTCTGGATGGTCATGAGTGGTCGTGGACTGGACGATTGTGGATGAGGACGGCTCCGGAATGTGGATAACTCGGGTCGAGGGTGGTCCATCCGTCAACATTGCCGAAAAACCCGGTGCCGGCATGACCGGCATTGCGACAATCGGACCATGAATGCTGTGCATATCGGGATGATCAACGATGCTGTGCGACCGGCGGGACGGGTCGCGGGCGCCGATGCGGATGCGGGCATTGGCGCTACCGGTGGCGGGAATCGCGGGGTTTCCGGAGGCGGCCGCGACATCCGCGGGGCGGGCGTCTCCGTCGGCGGCATCCCGCTGCCGGCGGGGATGGATTCGTTGCCGACACCGCGGCCGAAGCGGTTCTATGCGCGCTCCTCCCCGCCGGGGGCGGTGCCGCGTCGGACGGAACACGGCCGTGGGCTCGGGGATGGCCGTGGGCGCGAGGACGGTCTCGCGCACGGGAGCTGCCGCAGCCGCAGCCGCAGCCGCAGCCGTGGCCGTGATCGCGGCGGAGCGGATCGGGGAGCGGCGGCTCCATCGGGACACACGTTCGACGGTGGGCCGGGTTCCGGACGGATTGGCGGGCCGGGCATGGTGGTGTTCTCATCGGCGAGCGGTGGCATCGGCGTCAGCACGTTCGCGGCCATGTGCGCACGGACCCTGATGAAACGCGACCGGACATGTGTGGTCGTCGACATGGACTTCTCCGCGGGCGGAATCGATGTGCTGCTGGGGCAGGAATCCGAGGGAGGACTCCGCTGGAGCGGCGTCAGCGCGCCGCTGGGCAGGATCGAGCCCGAGTCGCTGCTGCATGAGCTTCCCCAATGGGAGGGGTTGCCCATGCTGGCCTCGGACCCTTGGAACGACGGTCACCCGGACTGGTGGGAGGTGGAGGCGGCCGTGGACGCGCTGACCCAATGCCGGGACGTCGTCATGGTGGACGCCGGCCATGCGACGGACTGGCGGAAGGTGCCCATCGCCCTGCACGTGATGCTGGTGGAGCTCAGCGTGCTCGGACTGGCGCGCGCCCGGGGAGCTTTGGCACGGATGAGGGACGCGGGCGCGCATGACGAGGAGGGCGCGGCCGTCATGCCGTCGGCGGATGCGCCGCTGCTGCTCGTTGGCGTCCGGCCGTTCGGGGCGGGCCGTGGCGGCGTGGTGACGGAACGCGACGCCAAGGACTATCTCAAGGTGCCTCTGGCCGGAGTGATACGGCGGAAAGGCAGTCTGGGCAAGGGACTGCTGGCCGGGCTGGGCATCTCCAGGATTCCTCGACGGTATCGCAGGCTGCTGGATGACATATGCGACCGGGTGGAGGAGAGGTGTTGCGATGGCCGCCGGCCTTGACGCCGGCGGCGGCCGACGCGCGACCGTGGTGTTCGGGCCGCTCGACGAAGTGCTGCGCGAGCCGGGCATCACCGACGTGGCGGTGACCTGCGAAGGACGCATATGGGTGGACCGCGGCGACGGCATGGAGGAGCGCGCCATGCCGATAGGGTTCCGCTCACCCCGCATCGTGCGCGACTACGCCGTGCAGCTGTGTGCCCAGCTTGGGCGCCGGCTCGACGATTCACGGCCGATAGCCGACGCCGCCACCCCGGATGGCATCCGTGTGCACGCCGTCATCGAGCCGTTGGTGGAGCAGGGAGCGGCGTTGTCCATCCGATTCCCGGACCGTGTGCCATCCGACCTGCCGACGCTGTGCGGCTCCGGCATGTTCCCCGAGACGTGGATGACGCTGCTCCGACGGCTGGTGGATGCACGGGCGACGATGCTCATCACCGGCGGCACCGGCACCGGCAAGACCACACTGCTCAAGGCGCTGCTCTCCGCGTGCGACGCCGGCGAACGCATCGTCAGCGTGGAGGAGATTCGCGAGCTCGGTGCTATCGACCACGGCAATCATGTGTCACTTGTGGCGCGGGAGGCGAACGTGGAGGGCGCCGGCGCCGTGGGACTGCCCGATCTGGTCAAGGCCACGCTGCGCATGAGGCCCGATCGTGTGGTGCTGGGGGAATGCCGTGGCGAGGAGATCGCGGACCTGTTGCGCGCGTTGAACTCCGGCCATCACGGCGGCATGGCCACGTTGCATGCCGATGGTGTGGACCGGGTGCCGGCCCGGCTGACCACGTTGGGTCTGCTGGCCGGGTTGCGCCCGGAGGCGTTGGCGATGCTGGCATGGGGTGCGTTCGATGCGGTGCTGCATCTGGAACGGCCGCACGGCATGCGCCGTCTGGCCCAGATCGGTGTGCTGGAGGTGGATGATGACGGCCGTCTGGTGGGGCGCGCGTTGTGTGAATGGGACGGTGTGGGGCCGGCGGCATACCATGCCGGATGGCCTGCGTTCGCCGAGCGGTGGGATGTGCCATTGGCCGGCGGGGGCGTCTCCCCGGCGCCCTGTCTGCCGGAGCGTCGCCGATGATGGCGGTGTTGGCCGCGGTGGCCTCGGGCCTGGCTGTGGGGTGTTCGCTATGGGATGTGACGTCGCCGTGGCGCAGACTGTGCGGCCTGGGCGACGTCGCCGTGCGGTCGGTGAGTCGCATGGGGTTGGCGGCCGCGCTGTCGTCGATGAGCGCGTTCATCCGCAATGGCGGCACCGCGTCCGGGGCGCTTGAGGAGCTTGCCGGCCGTCGGTTCGCCACGGCAGCCGTCACCGAGGAGCGTGCCGTGGAGGTGTTCGAGCATCGGCGCGGCGATGACGAGACCCCGGAGCAGGCCCGTCGCGTCGCCCGCGACGTGTTCGTGGCATGCCGGGTGAGTGAGCGGCTCGGATGCGAGACGGTGCGGTGCCTGTCTGCCGTCGCGTCATCGTATGCGCGCTCGCGGCTTGTGGAGGATCTGGAGGCGAAGGCGATGGCCA
This sequence comes from Bifidobacterium pluvialisilvae, assembly GCF_019331695.1. GTDB lineage: Bacteria > Actinomycetota > Actinomycetes > Actinomycetales > Bifidobacteriaceae > Galliscardovia > Galliscardovia pluvialisilvae. The sequence continues at coordinate 49,825 of NZ_JAHBBI010000006.1, read as the reverse complement.
TGCCCCGGTCCACGGTGAGGCTGCTGTCCGCGTTGCCGGCGGTGACCGTCCTGCTCGGCGAGATGCTGGGCGCCCGGCCGTTGGCGTTCCTGTTCGGCACCATGCCGGGGCTGTTGTGCCTGTCGCTGGGTGCGTTGTGCTATGCCGTGGGATTGGCGTGGGTGGGGGCGCTGATGCGTCGTCTGCACGACGATGTCGGCGGGCGCTCCGGCGGTGGAGCGGATGGTCGGTCGTCGCGGGGCGCTCGCGGGGCGTCATGATGCGGTAAGGGGGATTCGTATGGGAATGGTCTGGCAACTGCTGGCGGCCGGCATGGCCGGCATGGCGGCGTATCTGCATGTCGGAGGACATCGCGCCGTCGCGTTGGCGCGGTCGTCGTGCGATGGGGGCCCGTCGGTGCCGCTGCTGCTGGAGATGATCGCCGTGGCGGTGCGTCAGGGGGCGTCCATCCCCCGGGCATTGGAGGTCATCGGCGGCGTCCTGTGCGACGACGATGCGTCGGCCGCGCCGGATGATGACGTGTTGGGCGCGCATCTGATCGCCATCGCGGACGCGTTGAACCGTGGTGCGGACTGGGGCAACGCCTGGGGCGTGGTCGTGCCCGACAGTCGCCACCGCAGGGCGTTGGACACCATACGCGAGGCTTTGGCGCCATCGTGGAAGCATGGCATCTCGCCGCTGCTGCGCATCGAAACGACCATCGAGCAGATCGACAGGGACGAACGGCGCTCGATCGAGGAGAACGCCGCCAGACTGTCGGTGCGGGTGCTGGTGCCCATGGGGCTGTGCTTCCTGCCGGCGTTCATACTCATCGGAGTCGTCCCCTCCATCGTGTCGTTCGCCGGAGGGTGACGGAACCATCCGATGTGGATGGCCGTACGGTTATCCACAGTCTGGTTTTCCAAGCGGCAGTAGGGCTTATCCACGTTCGTCAACATTGTCGGAAAACCATGGGGAGGCGGCGCGGAATACGGCACACTGGAATCAGCTTCGAAGCCGGAACACACAGACCGATGCAAGAAAGGCGGACGATTGACCGCCGGAAAGGACGGACATGATGGAACGACTGCGATCAGACGGGCTGAATCATGGACCCGATATAAGCGGCCGGCCGGGAGACCTGACCCGGCGGGTGAGAACGACGATATGTCTCTGGGATGCGCGGCTGCGCACGTTGACCGCGGAACCGGAGAAAGGACTGGCCACGGCCGAATACGCCGTCGTCATGATCGCCGCGACCGGCTTCGCCGGACTGCTCGTGGCGATTCTGAAATCCGGAACCGTGAGGACGCTGCTGACCAATCTGGTCAAACAGGCCCTGAGCGTCTGACGCGAAAGGCAGGGACGATGACGAACGCCGCACGACGGGATGACATGGTACGCAATGGCATGGCGCGCAATGGCATCGCACGACGATGGCACCCGGTCCGACGCGGGCTGGCACGCTCGGACCGGGGGACCGTCACCGCGGAGTTCGCCGTGGTGCTGCCGACGGTGATGGTGGTCGCGTTGATGCTGTTCTCATCCGCACGGGCGGTGATCGTCAACATGAACTGTCAGGACGCCGCCCGTGCCGCCGCCAGGGAACTGGTCGTGGCCGGCGATGGGTCCGCCGACGTCGCCGGGGTCGTGGCTCGAATCGCAGGGAACGGCGCAAGTGCCACGACGACGGTGAATGGAGGCATGGTCATCGTGACGACGCGATGCCCCGTGCTGCCTGGGCCGTTGGGCGTGGTCCTGCCGGAAGGCAGGGGCGAGGCCGCGGGAATCCGGCATGAATAGCGTGGGATGCGGGGGCGTCGGCGCATGGATGCGTGCCGACAAGGGGTCCGGTACCGTCGTCGGCGTCGGACTGGTGATGGCCGCCGCCATGCTGCTGTCCACGATCCTGGCCGTGGGCAACGTGCTGTACTGCCGGTCCGTGGCGCAGACCGCGGCGGACCATGCGGCGCTCGCGGCGGCCACCGCGCTCTACGAATCCAGTGGCGACCCCTGTGCGGAGGGCGGCTCCACGGCGGCCGCCAACCGCGCCCGCCTGACCGGCTGCGCGATTACCGGCGAGGATGTGACGGTCACGGCCGCGGTGCCGACCCGTGTGCCGTTCGTCGTCGACGCCTCGGCGCGGGCCAGGGCCGGACCGAAGGACTGTGGCTGATGCGCCTGCGACGGGCCGCGACGCGTCGCCTCATCGTGCCGGGCTCGGCCGCGGTGCCACGGCATGGCCGGCCCCGTCGATGGATTGTCGTCTGGCTTCCGCTACTTGGCTGATGTGGCGGTGTCGTCGGCCGTCGCCGGGGCGTTGGCGCGTCGGGCGTTGACGAACCAGTAGGCGAGCGCCACGAAGATGGCGCCGCCGACGATGTTGCCCAGCGTGGCCGCCGAAAGGTTGTACAGGATGCCGGGCACGGTCACGGCCCCGGCTCCCGCAGCCGAGGCGCCGAAGCCCATGAGCTTGGCCGCGAGACCGACGGGAAGGAAGAACATGTTCGCCACACAGTGCTCGAAGCCCATGGCCACGAAGCCGGCGATGGGCAGCAGGATGCCGAGGACCTTGTCGCCGACGGAGCGTGCGGAGAAACCGATGCGCACGGCCAGGCAGACGAGGATGTTGCACAGGATGCCGCGGAAGAACAGCGTGACCCAGTCCGGGGTGATCTTCGAGGCGGCGGTGGCCACGGCGGTATTGCCTACGGCGCCGTCGTTGAGGCCCATGGTGCCGGCGAACACGATGAGCGTGACCAGCAGCAGGGCTCCGGCGAGGTTGCCGAACCAGACGATGACCCAGTTCTTGGCGAGCGCGCCCCAGCTGATCTTGCGGGCGGCGATGTCGGAGGCCATCAGCGAGTTGCCGGTGAACAGTTCGGCGCCGCAGCAGAGCACGAGCACGAGTCCCATGCAGAAGGCGAGGCCGCCGACGAACCGCTTCGGGCCCCAGGTCATGGCCGGGTCGCAGGTGACGATGAGGAAGAACAGTGCGCCGAAGCCGATGAACGCGCCGGCGAACATGGCGGAGACGAAGGCCTTGCCTCCGGTGAGATGCGTCTTGCCGACGCCGGCCTTCTCCACGGCCTCCTCGGTTTCCGCGGGGGTCAGGGCGTTGACGTTGATCTGCGGGGTGAGTATGGACTGCGTCGTCTTGATGGTCGGTGCGTTGTCGGCGTCGGTTGCTGGATTGCCGTTGTGCGGCATGGTGAGATCCCTTCTCTGGAGTCTTCGATGAACCGCACACCATATTCGCGCACACGGTTGACGCAGCCGCGCCTGTTCCCGTCGTTTGCCGACTCCGGCTTATGCGTCGGGCGGACCCTGCAAAGTAGTATGGTGACTTGCTGAGCCGTTAAGCAAACAGTCCGGTGGACTGTCTGTAGGCGATGCGAGCGCGATGCGTCGAGCGCGAGGCTTGGGCGAGATGGCATGGTGACTTGGTCCACCGTTGACAGTGGATTGGATTTAGGAAAGATTGGGTTTGCATTATGGCTTTGGCATTGTATAGGCGTTACCGCCCCGACACCTTCGACGGCGTCATAGGGCAGGACCAAGCTGAGCCGTTAGGCAGACAGTCCGGTGGACTGTCTGTAGGCGATGCGAGCGCGATTCATCGAGCGCGAGGCCTGGACGAGATGGCATGGTGACTTGGTCCACCGTTGACAGTGGATTGGATTTAGGAAAGATTGGGTTTGCATTATGGCTTTGGCATTGTATAGGCGTTACCGCCCCGACACCTTCGACGGCGTCATAGGGCAGGACCAAGTCACCATTCCTTTGTCCCGCGCCCTGGACGAGGGCAAGCTCACGCATGCCTATCTGTTCTCCGGGCCGCGAGGCTGCGGCAAGACCAGTTCGGCGCGCATCCTCGCCCGCTGCGTCAACTGCGCGAAGGGGCCGACCTCGCATCCGTGCGGCGAATGCGAATCCTGCAGGGACCTTGCCACCGGCGGCCCGGGCTCCATCGACGTGGTGGAGATTGACGCGGCCAGCCATAACGGCGTGGACGATGCCCGTGAATTGCGTGAACGCGCCGGCTTCGCGCCCGCGCGCGACCGCTACAAGATCTTCATCCTCGACGAGGCCCACATGGTTACGCAGCAGGGGTTCAATGCGCTGCTGAAGATCGTGGAGGAGCCGCCCGAGCATGTGATGTTCATCTTCGCCACCACCGAGCCGGAGAAGGTCATCGGCACCATCCGTTCTCGCACCCACCACTACCCGTTCCGTCTGGTGCCGCCCGAGGTCATGGGCCCGTATCTGGAGGAGATCTGCGGCAAGGAGGGCATCAAGCCGGAACCGGGCGTGCTCAGGCTCGCCATGCGCGCCGGTGGCGGATCCATGCGAGACACGCTGTCCGTGCTCGACCAGCTTATGGTCGGCGCCGTCGACAACGTCATCACCCATGATGCCGCCATCGCCCTGCTCGGCTTCACGCCGGATGCGCTGATCTCCGAAGCCGTGGACGCCGTGATCGACGCGGACGGCGAGAAGCTCTACGGCGTCGTGCAGAAGGTCGTGGTCGGTGGATTCGATCCGCGGCGGTTCGTCGAGGACCTGCTCTCGCGCGTGCGTGACCTGCTGGTGCTCACCATTGCCGGGGAACGTGCCGAATCCGTGCTCAGCGACGACGCCGAGGCCGAGGACATCGACGATCTGCGCCGTCAGTCCAAGGCCCTCGGTCTGGAGCGGCTGACGTCGATCGCCGACGTCATCAACTCGACGCTCGGCTCGATGAGCGGTGCCACGTCGCCGCGCATGCGGCTCGAATTGCTTGCCGCACGACTGCTGGTGCCGTTCCGGTCATCGCAGACGACCACTACGCCGGCCGCATCCGCGGAAACACCGGTGGCGCCTGCCGCCGCACCCCAACAGTCCGGTGCCGCGCGCGGAGGCTTCATCGGTCGTCGCCGCACGCAGCAGGCCCCGCAGCCCGGCGCCGAATCCCCCGCCGCATCCAAACCGGCTGCACCGGCGTCCGCGCACGCCCCGGTCGCTCCGGCCCCGGCCGCGCAGGCCCCGACGGAACAGCAGGCCCCGACGCAGGCTGACAAGACCACCCCGTCCCCGGACGCCGAACAACACCCGGCCGACGATACGCGAACCCCCGATGAGAAATGGGACGCCCTTGTCGCCGCCCTGCCGCAGGACGTGCGCCAATACGTGGACCGCACCAAGGTGCCGCGCGTCAAGCTCGCCCCGCATCCCAAGACCGGCAAGGTGTATCTGTGGATCAAATTCAACAAGCCGCTGGACAAATACGCCTTCGCGCTTGCCATGGCTGAGGAGAGCGTGGACGGTACCACCAAGGTGACGGACATCCTCCGCGCCGAGACCCGCAAGATGTTTGGCCCCACCGTGGGACTGGCTCCGACCAAGAAGATGGCGGACGGTCAGGAATCCGCGCCGTGGAAGAGCCTCAGCCCCCAGCAGCAACAGCAGATCAAGGCTCAGTTGCTGCAGGAACGGATGAGCGCCGCCGCGGTCTCCGGCACCGGGACCTCGGCCGCGTCACAGCCTCGCGAGCATGACGCCGCGACCGCCGACGCCTCTGCGGCGTCCGACGACGCTGACGTTCACCGGGTCGGCCGCGCCGCCGCCTCGCAGGCGCCAGCCCCGTTGCCCGACGACGACCCTTGGGCCGCACCCGCTCCCGCCACGACGCCGGAGAAATCCCCGTCATCCCCGGATGCTCCGTCCTCCCCGGCCGATGCGGCCATGCCGGCCGCGTCCGACGACCCCTGGGCCGTGTCCGCCCATCCGGCATCGTCGTATGAGGACCTGTCGCATACGGAGCCGCACCGTGGCACTCCCCAAGGCCAGACGCACACCAAACATGTGGCCGTCCCCGACCTGAGCGACGACACCGACCCCTGGGCCATGCCCACGGCCGGTGACGCCCCGCAGCAGGCCGCGACGGCTCCGCAGCAATCGTCCCCGGCCCAGCAGCCACCCGCACAGCCGCAGCAGATGCAGCACTTCCACCCGAACGCTCAGCGGACGGCCGCCGCCCCGCCCCGCCCGGCACCGGGAGGCCCCACGCCGGCGTCCGCCCCACAGCCCGCAGCACCCGCCGTGGACCCGGACGAGGACGAATACTCCATGACCGACGCCTCGCTCGGCTCCTCGAACGCCATGAGCCTTGATGCGCTCAAGCAGATGTTCGAGGTCAAGACCGTGGAGGACCTCGCCCCCGACGACCCAAGAAACCCGCGGAACATCGCCGCCAAGCGCAAGACCGACGCCGACGGCGACGAATGACGGCACGATAACCAACGGAAGGAACGACCATGGCATTGGCCTATGACGGCGCAATCCAGAACCTCATCGACGCATTCGCCAAACTGCCGGGCATCGGGCCGAAAGGCGCGCAGCGCATCGCCTTCTACCTGCTCGGCTCCGACGACCATGAGGCCCAGGAGCTCGCCGACGCCATCCAGGAGGTCAAGGCCAAGGTGCGGTTCTGCGAGATCTGCGGCAACGTGTGCGAGACCAGCCCCTGCTCCATTTGCGTGGACCCGCGCCGCGACCGCGGCATCATCTGCGTGGTCCAGGAGCCCAAGGACGTGATGAGCATCGAACGCACGCGGGAATTCCGCGGCCTCTACCACGTGCTCGGCGGCGCCATCAACCCCATGGCCAACGTCGGTCCCGCCGACCTGCGCATCCCCCAGCTGCTCAAACGCCTCGAATCCGGCGAGGTCACCGAGGTCATCATGGCGCTGAACCCCAACATCGAGGGCGAGGCCACCACCACCTACATCGCACGGCTGCTCGGCCCCCTGGACGTCAAGGTCACGCGGCTGGCCAGCGGACTGCCCGTCGGCGGCGATCTCGAATACGCCGACGAGGTCACGCTCGGCCGCGCGCTCGCCGGACGGCGCGAGGCATAGGCCCGGGCATCACCGACCCTCGTCGGGAAACGCCGTCGCCGTCGTATCGGGGTCCATCGGAATGCCGCATTAAACGATTGATGCGGTGCGTTTGACGCAACCGGTCATACGGTCCGCTCACAATGTGGAGAATCCAGTCGTCGATTCGTTACACAAGCCCTATAATCTTGCCGTTTGCGTACACTGTTGCGTACTTGTGCGCGCAGCGGCAACGGCCAGAACTGGCGCAGATTTTTCACGAGATTGGATTGACGTGGCACTTATCGTTCAGAAGTATGGCGGCTCGTCGGTAGCCGACACCGACTCGATCAAACGTGTGGCCAGGCGCATCATCGAAACCAAGAAGAAGGGCAACGATGTGGCGGTCGTGGTCTCGGCGATGGGAGACACCACCGACGATCTGATCGACCAGGCGCTCGACATCGACGCCAAGCCGCCGGAGCGCGAGATGGACATGCTCATGACCGCCGGCGAGCGCATCTCCATGAGCCTGCTCGCCATGGCCATCCACGCGCAGGGCGTGCGCGCCCACTCCTTCACCGGCCAGCAGGCCGGATTCCTCACCGACGCCCGCTACGGCGCCGCGCATATCCGCGCCGTCAAGCCGAAGCGCGTGGCCGAGGTGCTCAACCAGGGCGACGTCGCCATCGTGGCCGGATTCCAGGGCATCAACGTCAAGGGCGATGCCACCACGCTCGGTCGTGGCGGCTCCGACACCTCCGCCGTGGCATTGGCCGTGGCCCTCGGCGCCGACGTGTGCGAGATCTACACCGACGTCGACGGCGTGTTCACGGCCGATCCCCGCATCGTGCCGACAGCCCGGCGCATCCCCGCCATCTCCTATGAGGCGATTCTCGAAATGGCCGCCTGCGGCTCCAAGGTGCTGGCCCTGCGCTGCGTCGAATACGCGGAACGGTTCAAGATGCCGCTGCACGTGCGCAGCTCCTTCTCGCACCGTCCGGGCACGCTGATCCTGCCCGAGGGAGCCGATCCGCGCAGCATCCCGAACCTGCAGTGATCCACGGCGATCCGAACAATCCGTTAGCAAACACATCCGTACAACACGCGAAAGTAGTAATCATGACCAACGATAACCAGTCCATGGGCGACCTGTTCCCCGACCTCGGCCCCGAAGACCCGGTCGTCTCCGGCATCGCGCACGACAAGAGCGAAGCGCAGATCACGCTGCGCCGCATCCCCGACGTGCCCGGCGTGAGCGCCTCCGTGTTCACCAGCCTGGCCGAAGCCGGCGTGAACGTCGACATGATCGTGCAGGCCGCCGCCTCCACCGGCACTGCAGACATCTCCTTCACCGCCTCCGAATCCCAGCTGCGCCAGATCGAGCAGGTCCTTGACGAGAAGCGCGACGAGCTCAAGTACGAATCCGTCGACATCAACAAGGAAGTCGGCAAGGTCGCGCTCGTGGGCGTGGGCATGAAGACCCACTCCGGCATCGCCGCCACGTTCTTCCGCGCGCTGAGCGAGAAGAACATCAACGTGCTGATGATCTCCACCTCCGAGATCCGCATCTCCGCCATGGTGCCGCTCGCCGACCTCGAGGACGCCGTGCGCGCCATCCACACCAAGTTCAACCTCGACTCCGACCAGGTGGAGGCCGTGGTGTACGGCGGCACCGGCCGCTGATACGGCGACACGTCGCATAGGAATCGTGTAGGAACCAGTAGGGCAGAAGGGAACGAACCATGGTTCAGATCAATGACAAAGGTGTAAACGTAGCGGTGCTCGGCGCCACCGGCCAGGTCGGCATGGTGATGCGTCGCATCCTCGACGAGCGCGACTTCCCCGTGAAGGATCTGCGCTTCATGGCGTCCGCGCACTCCGCCGGCACCGTGCTCAACTGGCGCGGCCACGACATCGTGGTGGAGGACGTCGCCAAGGCCGACCTCTCCGGCATCGACATCGCCGTGTTCTCCGCCGGCGGCGGCACCTCCAAGGTGTGGGCCCCGAAGTTCGCCGAGGCCGGCGCCTACGTGATTGACAACTCCTCCCAGTGGCGTATGCACGACAACGTGCCGCTGGTCGTGGCCGAAGTCAACCCCGAGGACCTGGACGAGGTGCCGGACCGCATCATCGCCAACCCGAACTGCACCACCATGGCCTGCATGCCGGCCATGAAGGCCCTGTCCGACGCGTTCGGCCTCAAGCGACTGATCGTCAGCTCCTACCAGGCCGTCTCCGGCGCGGGCCGCGCCGGCGTGCTGCAGCTCATGAACGAGGCCAAGGCCGCCATCGACCAGGGCGCCGACAAGCTCGTGTTCGACGGTTCCGCCATCGACTTCCCCGAGCCCACCAAGGTCGTGCGCACCATCGCCTTCAACGCCGTGCCGTTCATCGGCGCCATCGTGGACGACGGCAGCGAGGAGACCGACGAGGAGCAGAAGCTGCGCAACGAGAGCCGCAAGATCCTGCACCTGCCGGAGCTCAAGGCCAGCTGCACCTGCGTGCGTATCGGCGTGTTCACCGCCCACGGCATGAGCATCAACGCCGAATTCGAGAAGGACGTCACCCCGGACGAGGCCCGCGCCGTGCTCGCCAAGGCCCCGGGCGTCGTGCTCGACGACATCCCCACGCCGCAGCTCGCCGCCGGCAAGGACCCGAGCTTCGTCGGCCGCATCCGCCAGGATCAGGCCGTCGACGGCAAGAAGGGCCTGTCGATGTTCATCACCAACGACAACCTGCGCAAGGGCGCCGCCCTCAACGCCATCGAACTCGCCGAGGTCGTCGCGAAGAAGCACTTCGCAGATCAAATCTGATCTGCGAACGATTAGCACTGTGCCAATCAGCTGTGATCAGCTGTCCTCTGTCATCCTGAGCGGAGGCCGTCAGGCCGTAGTCGAAGGATCTTGAACTCGCCATTGTGCGGGAAAGATCCTTCGACTCGCTGCGCTCGCTCAGGATGACAAAAGGTATGGCTCGCTCAGGATGACAATATGGCTCACTCAAGGCGACGGCAGACAGGGCTGCGTTCGCTCAGGATGACACAGAAGACGCCGTTCGCTCAGGATTACGGCAGAGACGCCGCTCGCTCGGGGTGGTCGGTTGCCGCATTCAGCCATCCGACCACCCCCAGTCTCGGCTTCGCCGAGCCAGCCCCCGCCGGCGGGGGCCCTCACTCAGGATGACGGCAGATGCCACATATGTCACTATCGCTGGGGATACTGTAGACATGTCTGAAGCATCTGTCGAAGCGCAAAAGCAGCTGGATCGCATCGTGGCCCTCGGCTACCCCGACGTGGCCGACATGACGGCGGCCGCGTTCCGTTCGCTGGCAACGCCGATCATCAACGCGTTGTCGAAAAGCGACCTCGGCGCCAACATCCTGCTCGTCCCCACGCGCGAGCTGGTCTCCCCGGAATCACTGATCGCGCGAACCAGCATCAACCGCATGGCGGGCTTCACCACCATGCCGCCGCGCGACATCGCCAGCTTCATGCCGCAGGACGGTTTCGAACCGCCGGAAGGCCCGTTCTACATCGTCGTGGACCCGCACACCGGCACCAAATACACGAACCGTGAGCCCGACATCGCCCGCAAGCTCGTCGAATCCGACGGCCGTCTGCCGCTGACCCTCGAGGAGGGCCTCGCCATCGCCACCCAGCATCCCGACTGGCTCGTGCACAAGAACGGGTTCAACCTGCTCGGCTCGCGCAGCAACGACGGACGCGTCCCCAGCATCTGGATGAGCCAGAACGCGCCACGTCTCGGCGCCGTATGGCCGACGAGCAAGCACACATGGCTGGGCAACGCATACTGCATGTCACGTCTCGGCGTCTCGCTGTTCCACTACCAGTGACCGGATGCCGATATTCGTATCGGCATCCGATTCATCGTCCGATTCAATACGACATCCGGTCATTCGTGAGCCACCATGGCGTTCACGAATGACCGGATGTCGTCGTATGCGTTGATGCAGACCGCATCCGTCGCGTACTACGCCTTCCGCGGTCCCGCCGCGCCGTCGGCCGCATTCGTCGCTTTCCTGCGACGAATGGCCGAGGCCACGCCGCCGATGACCAGCGCCAGACCAATCACCACGAGCGCCGCGATGGCCAGCATCGTCCAGACGGTCGGCGACATCGTGAAACCGAACAGCCACGTGCTGGCCAGCCCGCCGAACGCGAACAGCGCGAGCAGTGTGCCCCACACGACGGTCGCCGTGCTCGGTCCCTTCTTGTACTCCACACGAGGCGTATACGGCGCGCTCGGATTGCCGGCGTACTGGTTCCAGCCGGGATAGTTCACGTACTGCGGCCCGGCCGTGGCCTGTGCCGTCTCGCCCGATCCCGGGTACCCGTTGCGTTGCGCCTCATCGGCATAGCCCTGCGCGGCCGCCGCCTGCTGCCGCCACGCCGCCTGCGGCCCGGACGCGGGCCCGCCGGTCGCACCGGTGCCGGTGTTCGCATCATCGGAAGCCTGACCGGTGCCGGCGAGATTCACCGCCGGCTTGCCGATCATCGGCTGCGTCGGCAGGTCATCGTTTCCGCCGGATGCGGCGGCAGCGTCCGTCGTACGGTTGCCGTCCGTCGTGTTGTTGTCGTTCGTCGCGGCATCATCGGATTCCGATTCCGGCTGTGCCACGCTGGCAAGTTGGACATCCAACGGTTCCGTGGTGCTGATACGTTCGTTGATCGTCGTGTCGATGATCGGCGTCGGGGCGATTGGTTTCGTCAAGGTCTGCTCCGACGCCGTCCGTTCCGTCACCGCCGAATCCGTCGCAATCGCCTGCGTCTCGGCGACCGGAGGCATCGCCTCCGTGTCGGCCGACTGCGCGCGGACACGGTCCAGGTCGATCGCCTGCGTCGGCGCCTCCGACGCCGCGCGACGATCGACCGTCGCCGGGAACGTCTGTGTCGTCGCGCCGCTGGCCAGTGTCGTCGCGCCGCTGGCAGATGGCGTCGTGTCGGCGGCGGACGCGGCGGCGTTCGCCGTGACGTCGCCGCCGTCATCCGACTGTTTGATGATCATCGTCGGTTCATTGGAAAATCCACGGGGAAAACGCTGCATGGTCATGATGGTCTCGATTCATGATTGATGATTCGTCGGTATTTCGTAATATCGGAATTCGTACGGTCCGGTTCATGGAGTCAGTATTCGTACGGATCGGTGTAGGCGTCGTTCGAAGCCGATTCCGTGTTGGTGACGCTGACGCTGGAGAACGCGGCGTCGCCGACCAGCACCAGATCGTTGCTGACGTCCGACGCGCCCGACACGTTGTATGTGCTGGCGGTGCCGAACATCAGGTTCATGTTCGAGCGGGCCTGGCAGTTGTTCGGTATGATGACGCGCACCGTGCTCGACATCGCGTCGATGGGGAAGTCTCCGGCCGGGCAGTCCGACGACTCGGGGTAGACGGTGCGCCAATCCGACAGGTCGACGGTCACATTCGACGACACCGCCTGCAGGCCATTGCTGCGCAGCTGGTAGAAATCCGACGACGAATAGTGCGCGGTCGTACGGATCGCCGACTCGCCGTACCGTCCACTCACATGGTTCGCCACGGCGGTGTACGCCGGCATCGCTCCGTACGCGCACATCGAAGCGATCAGCGCGAGGATGGTGATGGGAATCAGGCCGCCCGACTTACGTCCGGAGAAGCCGACGATGATGGTGACGATGCCGAGTACGAACGTGGCGCCGAGGATCCACAGGCAGATCATCATCACCGGCGACGGCATGTCGGCGAAGCCGCCGAAGAACAGGAACCACAGCAATGCGGCCAGCGACAGGATCAGTAGTCCCGAGGTCACGCCGACCACGACCGGGCCGGCCGGCTTGCGACGGTATACGACCGGCGGCACCGGCCGCATCGCAGGGGCGGGACGGAACTGCGGGGCGGGCGATTGCGGCGCCGTGAACGGCTGCCGGGGGGCGCCGGATGGTCCGACGCCGGCGGGAGAGGCATTGGCATACGTGGCATATGGCTTCTGCGCCTTGGGCATGGCGGCTCCTGTCGTATTCGTGGCCCGGGAGTTGCCGCCGGCCCATCCGTTCCCCGCCGTCCCGTTCCTGCTTTTGTCGCGGTTGTACAGCACAGCGGCCACGATGACGAGGATGATGAACACGGGGATGGAGATGAACGGTATGGCGAACAGACTGCCGGGGCAGCCGATGATCATCATCACGATGGCGATCCAGAACGACGCCGGGAACTTCGCGCCGACCAGCGCCTCCTCCAGAAGAATCGTGCCGTCGCGTTCGTCCGGCAGCAGCAGCCAGGCCAGGCCGTAGAGCAGTGCGCCGAACCCGGCCGCGCAGAAGAACGCGAACCAGATGATGCGGATGATGATGGGATCCCAGCCAAGACGGCCGGCGATGGCGCCGGAGACGCCGCCGAGCCAGCGCTCGGAGCTGCGGTTGAAGCCCAGCGTGCGGATCCAGCTGAAGAACCCGCCGCCGAGCGGACGGTCGGGACGGTAGCCGTTGTTCGGGCCGGTGCCGGTGCCGTCTGGGCCTGCGCCGTTCGGGCCGGCGCCCATGTTCGGCTGCTGGGGCTGGTACGGCGGCGCCTTCGGACCGCCGGAAGGCTGCTGATTATAGGAGGTCATCTCGTTTCCAATCTCTTCGGATGGCGCTTCGCATGGCAATCGATTACGTCGTTGGTTCCATTCCACCGCAAAACCACATCCACGGCTATGGGGGAACACCCTGAACGTTCCCTGATTCAGGGGAGGAAACCCCGAAACGACGTCGGCGGGCGATGCGCGGATTGTTAGAGTTGGGGGAAGACCGTAGGCCGTAGTCGAAGGATCCCGTACCCGGTAAGGAGAGCTGACAGCGTCATGGATGAGCCCGTCCGGACCAACCGTTCCACAAAGGAAAACGGTGTAGGAGGCCCCGCCGCGCCCGAGCCCTCCTACGATTCGCCGCTGCGTCGCACCACGCTGAGTTCGCTGGTGGACGCCGCGAGCCGTTTGCGTGAATCCCAGCGCAACGTCAGGCCGGCGACCGTCGGCGTGGTAACGGCGTTGGTGGGCGTGCTCGCCGTTGGGCTGGCGGTCTGGGGCGTGATGGCGGGGCTCCCGGACCGTGTCGTGGTGGGGCTGGCCATGGTGTTCATCGGCGTGACCATCGGGTGGGCGCAAATGAGCTTCGTCATGGACGACCAGCTGCATCCGGAGACGCATACCAGCCGCATCACCATCGTCGTGACGGTGGCCAGCATGGTGACGACCATCGCCGGGGTGCTGGTCATGTTCAGCACGGTGCTGCATCTGGTGGCGCTGATCCAGGGTGCGGCGGCCGGGCTGGTCATGATCGTCGCGATCGGCGTGATCATCGCGCCATGGTGGATCAACCTGGTCTCCGACCTGGGGATGCAGCGGGCACGCACCGCCCGCGAGGAACTGCGCGCCGACATCGCCTCCCGGCTCCACGACTCCGTGCTGCAGACGCTGGCGCTGATCCAGATGCAATCCGGGGACGCCACCAAGGTGGCGGCGCTCGCGCGCGCCCAGGAGCGTGAACTGCGCGAATGGCTGTACGGCGACCCGGAGGCGGCGGCCTCCTCGATGGGCATGACCGGGCGCCCTGCGGGAGCGTGCGGGCCGGCGCCGACGGGCGTGGCGGCGATGGGACCGTCGGCCGTGGCGGGTCAGGGATCTGCGGGCCAGACCGTATCCGCCGGTTCGCCGATGGCAGGACCCGGCGTCGTGCCGCCTCCCGACGCCCAGGAGCCGTTGTCGCGCGTGGTCAAACGTGCGGCAGCCGGCGTGGAGGACGCAATGGAGAAACCCATCGAGGTGGTCGTGGTGGGGGAGTGCGCCTACACGCCGAATCTGGAGGCGTTGCTGTATGCGACCGTCGAGGCCATGAACAACGCGGCCAAACACGGTGCCGCGCCGATCTCCGTGTATATGGAGGCCGGTGGCGGACGCGTGCAGGTGTTCGTGCGCGACCATGGCGGTGGATTCGACGTGAACCGTCTGCCGGCCGGGCATCTCGGCGTGAAGGAGTCGATTCTCGGCCGCATGAAGCGTTCCGGCGGCACCGCGGAAATCGTCTCCCGCCCCGGCTGGGGCACCGAGGTGCGGCTCACCCAGCCGTTGAGAAGCTGAATGGGCGAGTTGTGGGTGTTTCTATTTGGCGAAACAGTGGTTCGGCGATGTGAAAACGTTGAAATTCCGTAGGCGTGAACGCTCGGATCGGAAAACAAACACCCACAACTCGAGGTTCGGCCATCATGGCCATAATGGGAGCGGAAAGGAGTGGCGACGATGGGCAGGAAGATACGTATCGGCGTGGTCGACGACCATGACCTGTTCCGTGCGGGCGTGATCTCGGCGATCACGGCATCGGCCGACGACATCGAAATTGTGGGGCAGGCCGGCGACGTGGAGTCGTCGGTGCGGATGATCGCCGAAACCAAGCCGGATGTGGTGCTGCTCGACGTGCACGTGCCCGGCGGCGAGGGTGGCGGCGGTTCGGAGATCATCCTGCGCAGCGTGCCGCATGCGCCGCGCACGTTGTATCTGGCGCTGTCGGTCTCCGACGCGCCGGCGGACGTGGGCGCGGTGATCCGCGCCGGCGCCCGCGGCTACGTGACCAAGACCATCACCGCCGACGACCTCATCGCCTCCATCCGCCAGGTGGCGGAGGGCTATGCGGTGTTCAGCCCGAAACTGGCGGGATTCGTGCTCAACGCGCTCGGCCCCGGCCAGCCGCAGTCGACGGCGTCGCAGGCCGCAGCACCGTCCCCCGACCTCGACGGCGACCTGGACGACGACATCGACATCGACGTGCTCAGCCCCCGCGAGCAGGAGGTCATGCGGCTCATAGCCCGCGGCTACTCCTACAAGGAGGTCGCCGCCGAACTGTTCATCTCCATCAAGACCGTCGAGACCCACGTCTCCAAGGTGCTGCGCAAGCTCCAGCTCTCCAACCGCGGCGAGCTCACCCGCTGGGCCGCCCACCGTCGCATCGTGTAGGCGCGCGTCGGATGCCTCGGTATTCGATTCGATGATTCGTCGCCGTCGCCGTCGTCGCGGGACGAATCGGCGGGAAGGCCGCGTATTCACCGATTCGTCCCGCCCACACGGTGTTTCTGTTGTCGCCGGCTTGTAGACTGGGGAAGTTGGCGGCAGCCGGCCGAATCTGCCGACTGGGCCGCCGAATGGAAAACGGCAGCGCAACCGGCGCTGCATTATACGGAAAAGGAGGAAGTTATGGGCCAGGATCATAACCCCGACGTTGAATCGGTATTCGATCTTGCGGCTGCTGCGGCGGCATCCAACGGAGGGAACAACGACCCGCTGCTGCCTCCCGCGCGATTCATCGGCACCCCGCAGAAGCCGAGCAGGATGCCGTACAACAAGTACGCGTCCTACGAACTCCAGGTGCCGTTCAGCTTCCCTGAACGCACGTGGCCGGACAAGACCTTCAAGCGTGCGCCGCGCTGGTGCTCCGTCGACCTTCGCGACGGCAACCAGGCGCTCGTCAACCCGATGGACTCCGAACGCAAGCTGCGCTTCTGGAACCTCCTCGTCTCCATGGGATACAAGGAGATCGAGGTCGGCTTCCCGTCCGCGTCGGAGACCGACTTCGACTTCATCCGCATGCTCATCGAACGTGAGCTCATCCCCGACGACGTGACCATCGTGGTGCTCACCCAGTGCCGCGAGCACCTGATCCGCCGCACCTACGAGGCGCTCAAGGGCGCCAAGCGCGCCATCGTGCACTTCTACAACTCCGTCTCCGTGCTGCAGCGCGAGGTCGTGTTCCGCAAGAACCGTGCGGAGATCAAGAAGCTCGCCACCGACGCCGCCGAACTGTGCAAGCGTCTCGAAGGCGAGGCCGAGGGCATCGACCTCTACTACGAGTACTCGCCGGAATCGTTCACCGGCACCGAGCCGGAGTACGCCGTCGAGGTGTGCAACGCCGTCATCGACGTCATCAAGCCGACGCCCGAGCACCCGATGATCATCAACCTGCCGGCCACGGTCGAGATGACCACGCCGAACGTGTTCGCCGACGAAGTGGAGTACGTCTCCACCCACCTCAAGGACCGCGACGCCATCGTGCTCTCCCTGCACCCGCACAACGACGAGGGCATGGGCGTGGCCGCCACCGAGCTGGGCGTGCTCGCCGGCGCCGACCGCGTCGAGGGCTGCCTGCTGGGCAACGGCGAGCGCACCGGCAACGTCGACCTCGTCACGCTCGGCCTGAACCTGCTCACGCAGGGCGTCGACCCGCAGATCGACTTCTCCAACGTGCCGGAGATTCGCAAGACGGTCGAATACTGCAACCAGATCAAGATCTCCGAGCGTCATCCGTACGCGGGCAACTTCGTGTTCACCGCGTTCTCCGGCTCGCATCAGGACGCCATCAAGAAGGGCCTCGAGGCCCGTCAGATGGCCGCCGACCGTGCCGGCGCCGACCTGAAGAACTTCGTGTGGCTGGTGCCGTACCTGCCCATCGACCCGAAGGACATCGGCCGCTCGTACGAGGCCATCATCCGTGTGAACTCCCAGTCCGGAAAGGGCGGCATGGCCTACCTGCTCAAGACCAACCACAACCTCGACCTGCCGAAGCGCCTTCAGGTGGAGTTCGACAAGATCGTGCAGAAGTACGCCGACGACACCAAGAAGGAAGTCAAGGATGAGGACATCTGGCGCCTCTTCAAGGACGAGTACCTTCCGGTCGAGTCCGGCGGCAAGACCGCTGCCGGTCATGTCGTGGGTGACACCACCGATGCGACGCTGAAGCAGTGGGGCCGTCTCAAGCTCCTCAAGGTCTCCGTCTCCTCCGGCGAGGACGGCTCCGACACCGTGCTCAAGGCCACGGTGCTCGACCGTGGTGCCGACAAGACGGCCGAGCCGGTCGAACGCCAGCTTTCCGGCGTGGGCAACGGTCCGATCGCCGCGTTCCTCAACGCCATCGGCGCGCTCGGCATCAACGTGTCGGTCATGGATTACGTCGAGCACGCCATGACCGCCGGCACCGACGCCATGGCCGCCTCCTACGTGGAGTGCGAGATCGGTGACGCGCCCGAATCCCAGGTGATTTGGGGCGTCGGCATCGATTCGTCCATCACGACGAGCTCGCTGAAGGCCATCATCTCGGCCATCAACCGTTCCGAGCGTTGAGCCGAGCCGAACGGCACCGGTAGACCACTAGCCGTATAGAGGCCGATACAGCTGAGAGGGGTCGGACCATTTCCATTTCGAGGAAGTGGTCCGACCCCTCTCGTCGTAAACAGGCAGGTCATTTACATCAGGTCATTGGATTTGTGGGTCCGTCCGTTCAAGTGGGAGCCGGTCTGTGGGTCTAACCAATCAGATGGAATCGGTTTTGTGGGTCTATTAATCGGTTTTGTGGGTCCAACCCGTTGCCTGACCGGTTTTGTGGGTCTATCTGGTCAAATGGAATCGGTTTTGTAGGCCTAGCCAATCAGGTGGAATCGGTTCTGTGGGTCTAGACCGTTACTTTGTGGGTCCAACCTATCGTCCGACCGGTTTTGTGGGTCCAGCCCATTCATTAACCGTGGGCCTAATCGTTCATAAAGAGGTTTGTGGGTCTACAGCATACACAGGGACCATCAAAACCGGTTCCTCACGTATGTCATAGACCCACAAACCTATCGGGACGACCTTCCAAGCCCACAAACTCCATGCTGGCGACCTGCCAGACCCACAAAACCGGATGATTGCCGGATTTGTGGGTCCGTCCGTTCAAGTGGGAGCCGGTCTGTGGGTCTAGGCCGTTATCCGGCCGGGTTTACAGCGGACCCAAACCCATCAGTGGGTCCAGCCCATTCATTAACCGTGGGTCTAATCGTTCATAAGGAGGTTTGTGGGTCCAGAGCATACATAAGGACGTCGGAAAACGTTTACTTATGAACCGTTGGACCCACAAACCCGTTGAGACGGCCCATCAGACCCACAAGCCCGTGTTGGGACGACCTGCCAGACCCACAAATCCAATCTATTCAATCCTTGCGTGGACGTGTGTGGACGTGTGTGGACGTGTGTGGACGTGTGTGGACGTGTGTGGACGTGTGTGGACGTGTGTGGACGTGTGTGGGAATGCACGCCCACGCGGCACTGGCGTCACTGGGAGTTGTTGTTGGTCTGGCCCTGCTGCTGGGAGGTGCTGCCGCCCTCGGTGGCGGTGCCGCCGGTGCTTGAGCCGCCGCCCGTGGTGCCGCCGCCGGTGCCGCCCGAACTGCCGCCCGTCTGCGTGGAGCTACCACCGCTGCTACTGCCGCCCTGCTGCGTGCTCGACGATCCGCCGCCGGATTCGGTTCCGGAGCCCGAGCCGGACCCCGACCCCTGCCCCTGCTGGCTGTTGCCGGATTCGCCCGACGTGTCGGAGCCGCTGCCGGATTCGGTGCCCGACCCGGATTCCGAGCCGTTGCCCGAGTTGTCGGAGTTCGAGTTCGAGCTGCCGCCGCCCGTGTACGAGGAGCCGGTGCCCGTGCCCCACGTGCCGTCCGGGCCGCCGACCGTGCCGTCGTCCGTGGCCTCGGGGAACTGCTCGTCGGCCACGCCCTCGAGCGCCTGCGACATATACAGCGTGAACAGGTGCGCCGGGTATCCCATGCCGCTCTGGTATCCGTCGAACGTCGGCATCTCCTGCGCGGAGCCGTCCTTCGCCGGGTTCCACATGGCGAAGATCGTGAGCGTGCTGGGCGTGAAGCCCACGAAGCTCACGGCCTTGGCGTCGTTTGCGGTGCCGGACTTGCCGGCCATGGTCTTGCCGATGGAGCTCGCCTCCGAACCGGTGCCGTACTGGATCACGCCCTCCATGGCCTTGACCACGAGTCCGACGTCGTTTGCGTCGAACACGCGTTCCGCGCTCGTCGGCCCCTTGTACAGCTCCTTGTTCGACGAATTGTTCACCTGCTGCACGATGTGCACGGTGGGCTTCTGCCCCTGGTTCGCGATGGTGGAGAATCCGCGGGCCATGTCCATCACGCTCAGGCCGGAGTTGCCGAGCGCCGTGTAGGCGTCGTTGGCGATCTTGCCCTTGATGCCGGCCGTGTGCGCCGTGTCGATGATGGTCTGCGAGCCGAGATGCTGCGCGAGGTCCATGTACACGGTGTTCACCGAGTTGGCCGTCGCCTGGTACAGGTTGATGTAGCCGTAGCTCGCCCCGCCGGAGTTGCTCATCGGCGTGGTGATGCCGGGGAACGTGCGCGGCGAGTTGCCGTTGAACACGGTGTTGAGGCTCACGCCCTTCTGCACCGTCGAGAGCAGCACGAACGGCTTCATCGTGGAGCCGACCTCGTAGGTGGCCTGCGTGGCGTTGTTGAGCTGGTGGGTCAGGAAGTCCTCGCCGCCGTAGATGGAGATGATGGAGCCGTTCTTCGGGTTCACCGAGATGCTGCCCACCTGCACGCCGGACGGTATGCCCTTGGACTGGTCGGTCGGCGTGGCCGTCTTGTACATGAGGTCCTGTTTGGCCTTGTCGATGGTGGTGATGATCTTGTAGCCGCCGGTGTCGATGTCGGTCTCCGTGAACGCCTTGGAGTTCACGAGCTCGTTGCGCACCATCATGAGCAGGTAGCCCTTGGTGCCCTGGTAGATGTTGTTGGTCTTCTGCTTCACCGTGTTCGGCAGCTTGGCCTCGCTCTTCTCCTTGGCCGTGATGTAGCCGTCCTCGCGCATGATGTTGAGCACGCGTTTGAACCGCTGTTCGGCCATGGTCTTGTTCTTGGCCGGGTCCCAGTTGTTCGGCGAGGGGATGATGCCGGCCAGCGTGGCCGCCTCGGAGAGCGTGAGGTCCTTGGCCTCCTTGTTGAAGTACGCCTTCGACGCCGCCTGGATGCCGTACGCGTTGCGGCCGAGGTAGATGGTGTTCATGTAGTTGCACAGGACCTTGTCCTTGTCCTGCGACTGGGCGATCTTCAGTGCGAGGAACGCCTCCTTGACCTTGCCCTTGTAGGTGGTGGTCTCGCCGAGGTAATAGCGTTCCGCATACTGCTGGGTGATGGTCGAACCGCCCTGGCGCGTGCCTTTGGTCACGTTGTTCACGAGCGCTCGTCCGATGCCGCGCAGGTCGATGCCGCTGTCGGACCAGAACGTGCGGTTCTCCGACGCCACGATGGCGTTGCCCACGTAGTCGGGCAGGGCGGAGCAGTCGATGATCTCGCGGTTCTGCTCGGCGAAGCTGCCGATCTCCGTCTTGCCGTCGTTGTAGTAGACGGTGGTCTTTTCTGCCATGGCGATCTTCTCGGGGTCGGGCACCTCCGTCGTCGCGTAGAGATACGCGAACGTGCCGGCACCCATCGCGATGCACAGCAGGAAGAACAGCAGGATGCCCTTGAGGATCCTATGCTTCTTCTTCCTCTTCGGAGGTCGATGCGACCCACCGGCGTTCGGCGTATGCGATGCCGGCCTGTTCACCGTGCTTCCCGCCATTCTGGGGGAGGAAGCGGCTGATCTGATTGATCGACGAGTCTGGGAAGCCATAACTTTCAGGCTACCCCGCAAATCTTCGGGATGTTCGCCGTCGTTGTCAAACGTTCATAGGATTCGTACGATTACCGGCCGTAAACGCTGAAATATCGTTGATATTTCACCGTCCGTCTACCGTACGCGTTACGCGAAACCCATGGAAAGGTGTATATTCTCCGCTTTTTTCAGGTTCGTTGGTTACACTGACCGCTTGGCGGAATACATTGACTGTGATTGACTGTGACCCGATATCCCCGATGCCGGTCGTCGATGGGTGTTGACGATATCACGATGGACGCGATATCACGATGATCAGAAGGAGACTGCGCGTGACCGTGGACCAGAACGTGCGCGATGACGGAAAACTGCCGGACGACGGCACGGACGTCGACATGCATGACGCCGCCGGCGCGCATGACGACGCCGGCGCGCATGACGACGCCGCGTCGGACGCCGGCGTCGCCGACGGCCGTGTGCGGCTGATCGAACACAAGCCGCTGCCGTGGTGGTTCTACGTGATCGCGTTCCTCGTCGTCGATACCGTGGCCGTGGGTCTGCTGCAGTGGAGCGCGTGGACGGTCGAGCCGCTGCGCGGCTTCGGCGGGTTCATCTCCAAGATGTGGACGAGCGGCGAGTTCCAGTTCCTGCTGAACATGCTGCTGCTCGGCATGGTGTATCTCGCGCTGCTGATGGTCATCAACCGGTTCTGGACGGCCACGCCCGTGTTCCTCTCCATCGTGGGGTTCTGCGCCGTGGCGGAACGGTTCAAGGTGGGCGCCCGCTACGAGACCATCAAACCGTCCGACCTGAGCTTCCTCAAAAGCGACGCCGGCAACATGACCGAGTTCATCCCGACCGGATCGGGACGAATATTCATGAACGCCGCCATATTCTTCCTCGCCATGATCGTGATCTGCTATTCGCTGCGGCATCGCGACGGACGGCGGCGGTTCGTCGACTTCGACGACCGCCGGCTCTCCATCACCACGCGCGTGGTCCTGGTCATGCTGCCGTCGCTGTTCGTCGGCCTGTTCGCCGCCGGCCTCGGCACGACCGGATCGTGGTCCAATTCGTTCGCCCAGTCGTTCGGCGATTCGCCGAAGCTCTGGGATTCCGTGCAGGACGCCCAGGCGAACGGCACGCTCATGGGCTTCGCACGGTTCGTCAACCCCAAGGTCATGGACGAGCCGGCGGACTACTCGCAGGCCACGATGAAGAGGATCGCCAAGAAATACGCGGCCGAGGCGGAGACCATCAACAAGGACCGCGAATCCAACATGCAGGACAGCACCGTCATCATGGTGCTGTCGGAATCGTTCTCCGACCCGACGCGTGTGCCCGGACTCAGCCTCAACAAGGATCCGATGCCGAACATCCGCAGGATCAAAACGACCACGACGTCCGGCAGGATGCTGTCGGCAGGCTACGGCGGTGGCACCGCCAACATGGAGTTCATGTCGATGACCGGCCTTTCCATGGCCAACTTCGACGCCTCCCTCAGCTCGCCCTATCAGCAGCTCATCCCCAAGCTCAAATGGACGCCCACCTACAACCAGCTGTGGAACGGCGGCAAGGACTCCCAGGCGTTCCACCCCTACGAATCCTCCATGTACTCCCGACGGGAGAACTACAAGAAGTTCGGGTTCGCGCACTTCTGGACGCTGAACGAGCCCGACGTGATCGCCCACCAGGACCGTATCGACAGCTCGCCGTACGTGCGCGACTCCGACGCCTACCAGAGCCTGCTCGAGAAAATAGACACCGACAAGAGCCAGTTCCTCTCGGTGCTGACCATGCAGAACCACATGAACTACGACAACTGGTACAACGACAACGAGTTCAAGGCCACCAGCACCACCGACTCGCCGCTCGGCCTCGACGAGACCACGCAGATCCAGACGTACGCCAAGGGCGTGGAATACACCGATCAGGCCACCAAGAGCTTCCTCGACCAGCTTGACAACATCAGCAAGCCGATCACCGTGATCTTCTACGGCGACCATCTGCCCGGCATCTACGCGTCCGCATCGTCGGATTCGAACAACTCCGTGGCGCTGCACGAGACCGACTACTTCATCTGGTCGAACAAGGCGTCGCAGTCGCACGGCACGAAGCTGCCGGCCGGCACATCGTCCATCACGTCGCCGAACTACTTCATGGCGCAGGCGGCCGAACACATGAACGCGAAGGTAAGCCCCTACCTCGCGTTCCTCACCGAACTGCACGACAAGGTGCCCGCGATGGAACCGCCCGTGGTGAACAAGATCCAGAGCTGGTCGCGCATCCCCGACGGGCAGGCGCTCTACCTCGACAAGAACGGCAACCGCGTGGACATCAGCAAGGCCGACGCCGCCACGCAGGAGCTGCTGGAGGACTACAAGCTCATCCAGTACGACATCACCGCCGGCGAGGGATACCTCAGGGACACGGCGTTCATGTCGCTGCCGCGCGAGAACCGGTCGGTCAGCCAACTCGAGGCGGAAAGCGAGATGCCCGAAGGCACCAAGAACGCGGCCGGCGTGCCCGACCCGACCATCGCGCCCACCGAGTTCAGCGACCACGACAGCGACGACCGCAAGAACGCGAAGGCGACGCCGTCGTCTTCGTCGTCCTCTTCGGCTTCGGCTGAGTCTTCGACGAAGTCCGCCGCCGCCACGCCGTCGCCCGCCAGAAAGGAGCACTGAGCGAGGTCCGCCGCCGGCGGTTCCTCTCCTCGCTTCGTCGTCCTACACTACGGAAGTAGGCATGAGAGCGAAGGGGGATATCATGAATTGTCCCAAATGCCACGCGAACATCGTCGAGGGCGACAGGTTCTGCCAGAACTGCGGGGCGCCGTTGCCGGCGGGTGACCCGGGCGGCGTCCTGCCGGCGGTCCCCTTCGTGCAGCCGACCCTCTGCCCGCGCTGCCATGCGACGGTGCCGGAGGGCAACAGGTTCTGCACGCAATGCGGGGCGGCGGTCGCGGGTGATGCGGCGGCCCCGGATGCGGCGACGTCCGTACCGGTCTCTGCCGCGGCTCCGGCTTCCGCGGTGTCGCCGATTGCCGCGGTGCCGGTGTCGCGGGCATCCCAGGTGGACCCGCAATCCGGACGGCCGCTGGCCGCCGAACCGCTGGCATCGGCCTCCGGTCCCATGGCCGCCGAAGGCACCCTGCCGGCGTCGGAGGGCGCCCGCGCCGACGTCGCATCGGCGGGCGGCGGCACCGGCACCGGCACAGGTGCCGCCGCCGTCAACGGCAATCGCAACGCGGGATTCGCCGGAGGGCTGGCGGTCGCCGTCGTCCTCCTCGTCGCGATGTTCGTCCTCGGGACGATGAGCATGCTGTCCATAGGACCATTCGCCAGCCATGACGGCACAGGCGCCACCTCGGCGGCGTCGGCGTCAGGCTCGTCCTCATCATCGGACGGCTCGTCGTCGCAATCCTGCGGCACCGAACCGGACATGAAGGTCGTATCGGTCGAAAGCGTGGGCAACGACCTGGTCGTCACCGTCCTCGTCACGTCGAACTGCCCCGACGACGCCCCGGCCACGCTTGACGACGCCGACACGCGCATCACCCTGCGCGACTCCGACGGCAATACCGTGGCCGACGCCATCTTCGACTTCTCCGGCGGCAACTCCCAATCCGTCACCGGCTCGGGCACGCAGATCAAACTCTCATACGCGCCCACGCAGTTCTACCGTCCGGCCAGCGAACTGGCGGATGACCCGTCCGAACTCATCATCAAGTACGTCTACGCCGCGAAAAGCGGCAACGGTTCGTCCACATACGACGGCCCCTCCGACCAGTCCGGCACGGTCGGCGGCGACAGCACCGTCGACGACGAGGCCGAGGAGAACGCGCGCAAGGCCCTCGAATGGCAGATCAAGCACGACAAGCCCGAGGCGCAGCGATTCTATTCCACCTACACCACGCAGCTGTCCAGCAAACTCAAGGGCGTGCACGTGGAAGGCAAGACGTGGACGTACCGCGACATCCTCGCCCAGTACATCTCGCTCAAGGACAAGCATCCGAACACACTGCTCATCTGGTCCGGCGACTGGCCCACATACGACGCCAACACGACGAAATACTATGTGATCCTCTCCGGCGAGGGCTTCGGCACCGTGGACGCGGCACAGTCATGGTGCGACGCCAACGGCTACGGCGAGGAGGACTGCCTCCCCGTGAACCTGGAGTAGGAGTGGCGGCTTTTCGGCCGTGACTCGCCTTGCGCGTCGTGATTTGGTGGCAGGGAGTTGCGTATTGATGCCGTCTTGGCGTTCCCTGACTGAATCCCGTGGTACGGAACGCAATCCTTTTACCATTGGCTGTCCCCTGCCGGGAATATGCGCCGATGCGGTTTGAACATCGTTGGAATCGCAATGAAGCTCTGATGGTGACGGCTGAGAATCGCGGCACGGAACTCACGGATTTCCTCTCCGGATGTTCCGTGCCACGAAATTTCGGCACGGAACGCAGACAATTCGCATTATTTCATTCCGTGCCACGTCCGGTACGGCCCGGACGCCGAAAACCTACTTGCGCAGCAGCGGGGCGACCTGCTCGTCATAGGCGGTCAGGGCGGTGTCGATCACCTGATGCATGTCGTAGTACTTGTAGGTGCCGAGACGGCCGCCGAACACGGTGTTCGGCTCCAGCGCGGCCTTCGCCTGGTACTGCGCGTAGATGGTCTTGTCGTCCTCGGTGTTGATGGGGTAGTAGGGCTCGTCGCCGCGGCGGGCGAAGCGCGAGTACTCCTCCCACACGACCGTCCTGCCGGGCTTGTACGAGTCCGCGCGTTCGGGGTTGAAGTTCTTGAATTCGATGGCGCGGGTGAACGGCACGTCGGCGTCGGCGTAGTTCATCACCGGGCAGCCGAAGTGGTCGTCCTCGTCGTAGCGGCGTTCCTTGAAGTCGACCGTGCGCCACTTGAGCTCGCCGAGCTCGTAGTCGAAGTACCGGTCGATGGGGCCGGTGTAGACCACCGGGATGCCGGCCTCCTGGATGGCCTTCTTGTTCAGCGGCTGCGATTCGTCGAAGAAGTCCACGCCGAGCGACACCTCGATGCGCGGGTCGGCGATCATCTTCTCGAACCATGCGGTGTAGCCGTCCTTCGGCAGGCCCTCCCACGTGTCCTTGAAATACCGGTTGTTGTAGTTGAACCGCACCGGCAGGCGGCGGATGATGCTCGCCGGCAGCTCGGCCGGGTCGGTCTGCCACTGCTTGCCCGTGTAGTTCTTGATGAACGCCTCGTAGAGCGGCTTGCCGATGAGCTTCTTGCCCTGCTCGTCAAGGTTCTTCGGCGTGATGTCGGCGTATTCGCCCGCCTGCTCCTCGATGAGCCTCTTCGCCTCGGCCGGCGTGTAGGCGGCGTGGAAGAACTGGTTGATGGTGCCCAGGTTGATGGGCAGCGGGAACACCTCGCCGTTGTGCGTCGTGTACACGCGGTGCACGTAGTCGGTGAACTCGGTGAAGCGGTTGACGTACTCCCACACGCGCGCGTTCGACGTGTGGAACAGGTGGGCGCCGTACTTGTGGATCTCGATGCCGGTCTCGTCGTCGAAATACGAGTAGGCGTTGCCGCCGATGTGGTCGCGCACGTCGATGATGTGCACGCGGGCGCCGGCATGCTCGACCGCCTGCTGCGCGACGGTCAGGCCGAACAGGCCCGCGCCGACGATCACGAGATCGGTGTTGCTGAAGTTGGATTCCATGGATTTCCTCGACTTTTCTCACATGGTTCGGTTGCTGTTCCATGGTACATGCCGGCTCCGGCCGGACGGGTGCACACCCGGGCGCTGGGCGTCACCAAGTGCGCGTTATGACCGTCGGTCGTGACCGGGTGCGTGTTATGCGTGACCGGGTGCACCTATGCCCGGTCACGTGATTCAGCAATCGTTGAAATCGCAACGGTTGTGGATGGCCGTGACCGGGTGCGCCCGCACCGGGTCACGTGGCTTGCGCCGGGTCACGCGGTTGGCCTGCGCCGGGTCACGCGGTTGGTCCGCACCGGGGCGCGTGGTTGTATTGTCGTCGGTCTTGCTGTATAGTGACTACTCGGCTCCTACGCGGCGTTACGCCGCCCAATCCCCCCAGGGCAGGAATGCAGCAAGGGTAAGCGGTCTCTGGCGGGTGCGTAGGGGTCTTTTTCTTCTCGATTATTGCTTCTCGATCATCGTTTTTCGATTCCTTGCCATTGCGCCTTGATGGCCTATACGCGCATGCCATGAGCCTATGCGGATGTTGACATGTGTTCACTCCGGTCGGCGCCGCGCCCTTGCATCCGTTCAATTTGCCGGCGGCGTCATAATCGTGCGGCGCAATGCCGTCGGGGAGTTCCCGCCGTGGCCTACAATGCTGGTGTAGCGTTTTATCATCATCGACTGCCAGCGACATCGACTACTGACGATATCGATTCATCGCCGCCGAGGGTGATATCGCCGATGCGCATATCGCGCAACGGCATGCAACGGGCAATGAGGATTCGTAAAGGAGCGAACATGACGAATACGGCGGATGCGACGAAGATCATCCTCGACTGCGATCCCGGACATGACGATGCGATGGCGATCCTGCTCGCCGTCGGCAACCCGAAGATCGACCTCATCGGCGTCACCACCGTGGGCGGCAACCAGAGCCTCGACAAGGTGACGTACAACGCGCGTGCCACATTGGAGGCCGCGCACGCCACGGACGTGCCGGTGCGCGCCGGCTGCGACCGTCCGATCCTGCGCCCGCTGAAGGTGGCCGCCGCCGTGCACGGCGAAAGCGGCCTCGACGGCGTGGAGCTGCCGGAGCCGAGCCGCCCGCTCGACGAGGGCCATGCCGTCAACTGGATCATCGACACCATCATGAACAACGAGCCGGGCACCATCACCCTCGTGCCGACCGGCCCGCTCACCAACATCGCCATGGCCGTGCGTCTCGAACCGAGGATCGTCGACCGCGTCAAGGAGGTCGTGCTCATGGGCGGCGGCTACCACGTCGGCAACTGCAGCGCCGTGGCCGAATTCAACGTGGCCACCGACCCCGAGGCCGCGCACATCGTGTTCAACGAGCCGTGGCATCGTCTGACCATGGTCGGCCTCGACCTGACGCATCAGGCGCTGTGCACGCCCGAGGTGCAGGGGCGCATCGACGCCATCGGCACCGACCTCGCGCATTTCGCCAGCGGTCTCATGGACTTCTTCCGCGAGGCGTACCGGGGCAACCAGGACTTCGTCGACCCGCCCGTGCACGACCCGTGCACCGTGGCCTACCTCATCGACCCCGACGTGGTCGCCACGCGCCGCTGCCCGCTCGACGTGGAGATCCACGGCGACCTGACGCTCGGCATGACCGTGGCCGACCTGCGCGGACCGGAGCCGAGCGCCGACGAATGCCATACGCAGGTCGCCGTCAAGCTCGACTTCGACGGGTTCTGGAACCTCATCATCGACGCCATCAAGGCCATCGGCTGACGTCTGTGAAGAAATTGTGACCGGCGTGCCGGGGTTCTTTGGCGACCCGGCATGCCGGTCATTGCGTTTCATTGCGATTATTGGCGACACGCCGTATGTAACGTCGAATTTGCGCAGAATTCATCACTGGCTTATTGTATTCGAGTCGTTCGGTTGGAACCCCGGTTCCAATGCGGAACATGCGCCAGTAGCCCAATGGATTAGAGCATCTGACTACGGATCAGAAGGTTGCAGGTTCGAATCCTGTCTGGCGCACTCAAGGCCTCGGAAACAATAGTGTCCGAGGCCTTTCCAATTTTCGGGCTGGGTAGATTCTTCGACTCGCTTCGCTCGCTCAGAATGACAATGACAGAGAAATTTTGCTTGCTCGGAGCGACAGAGAAATTTTGCTCGTTTGGAGTGATAGAGAGATTTTGCTTGCTCAGAGTGATGGAGATAGTTTGCTCGCCCAGGTGGAACGGTCTGTCATCCTGGGCGGAGGGGGTGCCGGGCACCGCTGTCATCCTGAGCGGAGGCCGCAGGCCGGAGTCGAAGGATCTATCCCCGTCCATCGGCCATGTTCCATGGTTTGAAAATTCGCGGGTCTGGTGAACAAAACGGGATGGTTCGGGTCGGGCGGGATCGTTTCGCCGCCTCCGGCCGTAAAGTCGTGACTATGAGTGACAAGAAGCGGACGAAACTGTATCTCGAACCGTTGGATGGCGAGCCCGAGGCGACGCCGGGCGCGCCCGCGGAACCGTCATCGACGTCGTCGACCGGGGGAGCGGCGCCGGCGGATGCGCCGGGGACGTCACGGTCGCCGATGCCGGTGTCGTTCGAGCCGATCGGGGGGCCGGCGCGACGACCGGGGGCGGAAGACACGGACCTTGCCAATACGAATCCCGCCAATACGGACGGCGACGACACGGAGGCCGATGCACGGCCCACGTCCCGCACGTCCCGCCGACGTCCGGCGTCCGAGACCCGCATCGACGTGGCCTCCGGCGCCGACCCGCTTGACACCCGCCCGCGCGGATCGAGCATCGTCCTCGCCGCCGTACTCGGCGTATTCGGCGTCGCCGCCGCCATCGTCGTCTGGTGGACGGCAGTGCAGACCATGGGCGGCCAGGAATACGACAACCTCGCCTACGCCGGCTTCGCCTCCAGCCTGCCCGGCTGGCTGTCCGCAACCGCCGGCCTCCTGGCGCAATCGATGTCGCTCGGCGGCCTGCACATCGCGTTCTCCGCCGTCATCGACGTCATCATCGGCATCGTGGCGGCCGTCATCGTCGTCTCGCGCAAACGCTGGCGGCTGCTCGTCCAGCTGCTCGTCCTCGCCGTGGTCGCGTTCGCGGCGGCCGAACTGCTCAAGGGCATGCTGCCAAGGCCTCTGCTCAACATGTCGCAGCTCAACGTCGGCAACACCGCGCCGTCCGGGCACACGGCCATGGCCGCCGTCGCCGCCGTCGCGCTCGCCTGCGCCGTGCCGCGCGTCCTGCGGGCGTTGTTCGCCATCCTCGGCGCCCTGTACACGGTCCTCGTCGGCTGCTCCGTCGTCGTCATCGGCGCGCACCGTCCGTCCGACGTCATCATGGCGGTGCTGCTCGTCGGCGGCCTGACGCTCATCATGCTCGCCTGCACGCGCGGCTCGGGCATGGACCCGCTCGGCACCCGCATGTCGTCCGCCACCGTGCAGATCGTGGGCACGGTCATGATCGTCGGCGGCCTGATGGCCACGGTCTACGGACTGTATCTCGTCTGGCAGCTCGGCCCCGGTCTGCAATACAGCGCGCGCTGGGCCGCCAACGGGGCGCGCGTCTCCGGCACGGTGCTGATCTTCGCCGTCGCCACGCTCGTCTTCGGCGCCGTGCTCGCGCTGCGCCACGTCACCGCCGCGCCGTTGTCGAAAGCCGGTCTGGTCGGCGCGCCGCCGGCGCCGCCGAAACGACGCTGACCGCCACCATGGTTATGATGCTCTGTAGCTGACAGGCTTACAGGCTGAACAAGAAGGAGAGGCCCATGACTACCGGTACCAAGCTCGTCATCGTCGAGTCGCCCACCAAGGCGAAGAAGATCGGCGGATACCTGGGCAAGGGCTACAAGGTCATGGCCTCCGTGGGGCATATCCGCGACCTCGCCCAGCCTTCGCAGGTGCCGCCGAGCCGCAAGGAGAAGTTCGGCAAGTTCGGCGTCGACGTGAACGACGGATTCGAGCCGTACTATATCGTCAACGACAACAAGAAGTCGACGGTCGCCGAACTCAAATCCGCATTGAAGAAGGCCGACGAACTCTATCTCGCAACCGATGAGGATCGCGAAGGCGAGGCCATCGCATGGCATCTCGTGCAGACGCTCAAGCCCAAGGTGCCGGTCAAGCGCATGGTCTTCCATGAGATCACGCCCGAGGCCATCAAGAAATCGCTGACCGCCACGCGCGACGTCGACGACAACATGGTCGACGCCCAGGAGACGCGACGCGTGCTCGACAGGCTCTACGGCTACGAGCTGTCGCCGGTGCTGTGGCGCAAGGTCGGGCCGGGACTCTCCGCCGGCCGCGTGCAGTCCGTGGCCACGAGGCTGATCGTCGAACGCGAGCGTGAACGCATGGCGTTCGTGCGCACCGCGTATTGGGACGTCATCGCGACGCTGGTCGCCGCGGAAGGCGCGGCCGCCGGTGACGCCGACGCCGGATTCGACGCGCGGCTCGTGGCGTTGGGCGGCAATCGTCTCGCCGTCTCCAAGGACTTCGGCGCCGACGGGCACCTGACCGCGGCCGCCGCCAAGGAATCCCCGGTCGTCATGGACGAGGCGCTGGCCAACGAGGTGGCCGCCGTCGTACGCGAGCGGCCGTTCACGGTGCGTTCGCTGGAGACGAAGCCGTATCGCCGTCGTCCGCAGCCGCCGTTCACCACATCCACGCTGCAGCAGACCGCCGGCAATCGTCTCGGCATGAGCTCGCGCGCCACGATGCGTGCGGCGCAGGGCCTGTACGAGAACGGCTACATCACGTATATGCGAACCGATTCGGTGACGCTCTCGCAGGAGGCCATCGCCGCGGCGCGCGACGCCGTCGGCTCGCTGTATGGCAGGGAATATCTGTCCGACGGACCGAAGCAGTACGTGACCAAGACGGCCGGCGCGCAGGAGGCGCACGAATGCATCCGTCCCGCCGGATCCACGTTCCGTTCGCCCGACGAACTCGCCTCGCGCGTGCCGCCGGACCAGCTGAAGCTCTACACGCTCATCTGGCAGCGGACGTTGGCCTCGCAGATGGCCGACGCCACCGGATCGACCGCCACCGTGCGGCTCGGCGCCGAAGCGGGTTCGCGCGGCGAGGCGTTGTTCCAGGCTTCCGGCACGGTCATCGAATTCCCTGGATTCCTGCGTGTGTTCGGCAAGGGACACGGCAATGGCAATGGCGGCAATGGCGGGGGTGATGCCGGCGCCGGCGCCGCGGCCAGGAAGAACGGCAGGAAGACCGACCGCACCGAAAACGCCTCGCTGCCGCCGATGAAGGTCGGCGACCGACTGGCCGCCGCCGGGGTCGAACCCGCCGGGCATGAGACCCAGCCGCCGGCCCGATACACCGAGGCCACGCTCGTCAAGACGTTGGAGGCCAAGGAGATCGGCCGTCCGTCGACGTATGCGAGCATCATCTCCACGATCATCGACCGCGGATACGTGTACGAGAAGGGCCGCGCGCTGATTCCGTCATGGCTGGCGTTCTCCGTCATCAAACTGCTGGAGACGAACTTCCCGCAGTACGTGGACTACCAGTTCACCGCGCAGATGGAGAACGGCCTCGACCAGATCGCCCGTGGCAAGGAGACCGGCAAGGACTGGCTCACGCACTTCTACTTCGGCACCGGCGCGGGCACGGTGAGCTCCGCCGAGGAGGCGCATCAGGGCCTGCAGCAGCAGGTGGCGCAGCTCGGCGACATCGACGCGCGAGAAATCAACACCATCGACATCGGCGACGGGCTGCACGTGCGCGTGGGCCGCTACGGCCCGTACCTTGAAGACACGAAGAACCTCGACGCCGACGGCAACCCGAAGCACGCCTCACTGCCCGACACGCTGGCGCCCGACGAGCTGACGCCCGAAGTGGGCCACGAGCTCATCGCCACGAACTCCGGCGGGCCGCGCGTGCTCGGCACCGACCCGAAGACCGGCGGCACCGTGGAGCTGCGCAAGGGACGGTTCGGGCCGTACGTGGCGCTCATCACGCCGGAGCAGCAGGCGCAGGCCGAGGCCGAACGCGCCGCCGCCAAGGCCGCCGAGGAGGAGGCCGCGAAGGAGGGCAAGCCCGCGCCGAAGCGGCGTTCCTCGCGCCGCACGGGCGCCGACGCCGCCTCCAAGCCGAAGATGGCGTCGCTGTTCAAGACCATGAACCCCGACGCGCTCACGCTCGACGACGCGCTGAAGCTGCTGTCGCTGCCGCGCGAGGTCGGCACGCTGCCGCAGACCAATGCCGAGACCGGCGAAGTCACGCAGGCCGTGGTGCTGGCCAACAACGGCCGCTACGGTCCGTACCTGACCAAGACCGGCGCGGACGGCAAGTCCGAGACGCGTTCGCTCGGTTCGGAGGACGAGATCTTCACCGTCGACATCGCCAAGGCCAAGGAGCTGTTCGACCAGCCCAAGTACGGCCGCGGCCGTGGACGTGGCGCCGCCAAGCCGCCGCTGCGCGAGCTCGGCAACGACCCGGAGACCGGCAAGCCCGTGACCATCAAGGACGGCCGTTTCGGCGCGTACATCACCGACGGCGAGACCAACCGTACGCTGCCGAGGCAGTATTCGCCCGAATCCATCGACCCGGCCGACGCGTTCCGCCTGCTCGCCGAGAAGCGTGCCGCGGGCCCCTCCACGCGAGGGCGTGGGCGCGGCCGAGGCGGTGCGAAGGGCCGGTCGGCGAAGTCGTCGGCCAAGGCCGCGCCGAAGGTCAGCGCCGTGGAGGCCAAGCGCGCCGAACGCCGCGCCGAGGTGAAGAAGTACGCCAGCAAGGGCTGGGCCAATACACGCATCGCCGAGAAGATCGGCTCCACCGCGTCCACGGTCAAGTCGGATATCGAATGGCTCGTCGCGAACGAGGGCTACGAACGCCCGGCCGTCGTCGCCAAGGCCCCCGCCGCCAGAAAGAAATCCAAGTAGTCCCAGGCCTACTGACTCGGGCTCGCTGGTTCTAGGTTTACTGGTTCTGGGCCCATCGGTTCTAGCCTTTCGCTCTAGGTCTGCCGGCTCAGATTCACCGGCTCTAGGTCAGACGGCTCAGACTCACCGGTCCCGGGCTCGCTGGATCTAGGCTTACCAGCTCAGATCCACTGGCCCGGTGGCAACCGTATCCAACGGGGCACCTTCGTGGCCTCGACCACTCGGACCCACTGGCTCGGGCTTGCTGACTTTAGACCCACAAACCCGGCGACAACCGGGTTTGTGGGTCTATCCGTTTTTGGGATCGGTTTTGTGGGTCTACACGCCGTATGGACCGTGGGTCTAATCGTTCATAAAGGGGTTTGTGGGTCTGCGGCATACATGAGGACCATCAAAACCGGCTTCTCGCGTATGTCATAGACCCACAAGTCCGTTGGGGCGGCCCATTGGACCCACAAACCCGTGTTGAAGCGAGCGGTTAGACCCACAAGCCCATTTGGGCGGCCGGGTCAGACCCACAAAGCCGGATGATTTCTGGATTTGTGGGCCTGCGCTCAAGTGGAATGAGTTCTGCGGCCGCGTCCGGCCAAGCGGAATAGGTTTTGTGGGTCTATCCGTTTTTGGGATCGGTTTTGTGGGTCTACACGCCGTATGGACCGTGGGTCTAATCGTTCATAAAGGGGTTTGTGGGTCTGCGGCATACATGAAGACGTCGAAAACGTGCTCCTCGTGAACGGATAGACCCACGAACCCATTGGGGCGACTTATTAGACCCACAAGCCCATTTGGACGGCCGGTCAGACCCACAAACCCATGGGGAGATGGGTTAGCTCCACTGTTGGATTTTGGGCTTACGTCATGCGGGAGCCGGCGCGTGCATTGCTGAGCAGCGGCAAACGCCGGGGCTGATTGTTGCAATCCGTGTCTGCTGGGGTGATTCTTCTCGTGTCGAACGGCTACCGCCATCTTCTGGGGTGATGAAATCCGGAACCCGAAGTATGACCGTTGATATTCCAACGGCGATACTCCGGGTTCCATCGAATCTCACCCCAGAAGTCGGAGATAGGCTTGCGAGGTCCTGCGACAGGACCGGAAAAAGTTGGCGTCGGCCGATACGGTAGGGGCATGGCTGGATTGTTTATTTCGTTTGAGGGCGTCGACGGCGTCGGCAAGACCACGCAGGTGGAACGGCTGCGGCAGTATCTCGAATCGCGCGGGCGCACGGTGCTCGTCACACGCGAGCCGGGCGGTACGCCGCTCGGCGCCACCTTGCGCCAACTGCTGCTGCGGAACGTGGCCGAGGATGCCGCCGACATCGCGCCGCGCGCCGAGGCGCTCATCTTCGCGGCCGACCGCGCCCAGCACGTCGCCGAAACCATCCTCCCGGCCCTCGAACGCGACGAGGTCGTCATCACCGACCGGTATCTCGACTCGTCGCTGGCCTACCAGGCCGGCGGCCGCGAACTGACTGCTAGGGAGATCCGCGACCTGAGCCTGTGGGCCACGAACGACCTGTTGCCCGTACGCACGTATCTGCTCGACATGGACCCGGCCGAGTCGCACGCCAGGCTTCAGCACGACGAGGACCGTATGGAATCGGCCGGTGACGACTTCCAGAACCGTACGCGCCGGGCGTTCCTCGACCTGGCGAAGGCCGAGCCGGAGCGCTTCCGCATCATCGACGCCGCGCAGCCCATCGAAACCGTATGGACGCAGATTCGCGTGGACATCGACGACCTGTTCGGCTACGGGGAGGCATCACGATGAGCGTCTGGGATGCCATCGTCGGGCAGCGGCCCACCGTCGAACTGCTGTCCCGCATCGCGAAGGACCCGGCGGACATCGCCCAGTCGTGGCTGATCTGCGGCCCTCCCGGATCGGGCCGGTCGAACGTGGCGCGCGCGTTCGCCGCAGCGCTCGAATGCCCGGACCACGGCTGCGGCGCATGCTCGACCTGCCGCCACGTGCTCGCCGGCACACATCCCGACGTCACCGTGCTCGCCACCGACAAGGTCACGATAGGCATCGACGCCGTGCGCGGGCTCATCGAGACGTCCGAGCAGATGCCCGCCACCGCGCCGTGGCGCGTCATCATCATCGAGGACGTGGACCGCATGCTCGAACGCACCACGAACGTGCTGCTCAAGGAGATCGAGGAGCCGGCCGAGCACACCATCTGGCTGCTGTGCGCCCCGAGCGCGCAGGACGTGCTGCCCACCATCCGCTCCCGCACGCGGGTCGTCAACCTCGCCGTGCCGTCGACGCAGGCCGTCGCCGAATTTCTCATGACCACGGTGAATCCCACGCTGCCGGAGAAGCGGCGGTTCACCGAACACGTGGCCGCCCGCGCCGCGCGCCTGTCCGAAGGGCATATCGGCATCGCACGGCTGTACGCCACCAACGAGCGTGTGATGACCGACCGTGACACGCTCGTCGTCGGTGTGCTGAATCTGGCGAAGGCGTCGGACGCCGTGCTGCTCGCCGACCATCTGATATCCGACGCCAACGCACAGGCCGCCGAGGAGATCGAACGTCAGGTGAAACGCGACCAGGTCGAGTTCCGCCGCGTCAACGGATTGGGGGAGAAGGACCGTATTCCTCCGAAGATCCGCGGCATGTACAACGCCATCGGCAAGAAGGACGAGGTCAAACGCAGGACCACACGCCGCAGCCGCGACGTGCTCGACCGCGCGTTGAACTCCATCGCCAGCGTGTACCGTGACGTGGCCGTATTGCAGAACGGCGCCGAAGACACCGTCGGGCTGATCAACAAGGAGAACCGGACGGCGATCGCGAACCTTGCTTCGCGATTAAGCCGCGAGGCCGCCATAGCGCGTGCCGAGGCCGTTGCCGTCGCACGCCGTCGGCTCGTCGGCAACGGCAATCCGCTGCTCGTGTTCGAGGCCCTGTTCTGCGCGCTGATCGTGTGACGCGCGGCGTCCGACTCCGTTGCGATGCCGCGGCGTAGCATGAAGAGGTGAAGGGCCGATGCGGGGGCCTGCCTCCGGGCCGTATGTGGTTGGACGGTGGCGGATGGCGGGACGGCATGGGGATTCTTCGGCATTCACCAGTGGAAGGGGTGGGCATGAGAGTCTGTACGCGGTGTGGCGCGCCATGTGCCGACGATGATCGACTGTGCAGGAGGTGCGGAAGCCCGTTGCCGGTTGCGCCGGGTCGTGCGGCGCAGTCGCCTATGCAACGACCGATGCCGGGAGCCGCCGCGCCGCCGGCCGGTCCCGCGGTTCGGCCTTGGCCGTCCGCGCACATGCCTGCGCCTGCTCCGGCCCAGCAGATGCCGGTCCGGCCGGCCCCGGTCCAGGCGGTGCCACGGGCAGCGGCCCGGCGAACGACCCGTCCGGAGTCCGTCCCCGCGCTGCGGGCCATGCGCGCGCCGCTGACGGGCATGATCGTGGGCGCGGTGTGCGGTCTGCTCTACAGTCCGCTGACGACGCTCGCGTTCATGCTGTTCCCCGGTCCGTCGGGCATGACGGCGGCGATGCTGTCCGGAGTCGTGGGCGGCGCCGCGTCGGGGCTGACGCTGTACATGGGATTGGCGCTGTTCATGCCGTTGATGGCTGACTCGGGGAACGGACGTGCCGGGCGCACCGGCCGGGCCAGGAGCGCGGGCGGCGGCCTGGCTCCGGCGCTCGTGCTGACGGCGCTGTATGTGGTGTGCATGGTCGTCAGGACGCTGGGCCGTGGCGCGTCGCGGCATTGGCTGTATGCGGCGATGACCATCCTGTTCGGGGTGGGACTGTGCGTGATGACGACGCTGCTGCTCACCGCATCCGCCCGCGCGAAGACGGCCCCGGCCAACACCGGGCACGGCGTGCGGGGCAGGGTGCTCACTGTCTTCGCCGCCTCCATCGTGAGCCTGCTGGTCTATACGTTCCAAGGCGTGACATACGGCACGGGACGGGTCTCGGCGGCCTGGGTGGTGAGCTCCAACCTGTATTCCGCCGTGAACGCGGTGATGCTCCTGCTCGCCGTATTCCTGCCGCTGACGGCCCTCGGCGGCAGACTCCGTTCCATCACCGGCTCCGGCTGGCACGTGATGCCGGTCGTCGGACTGGCGGTCGGCGCCCTGCTGCAGGTGGGAAGCGCCGGCATGTCCATCACGGGACAGTGGGCGACATACCGCATGCAGCGCCAGGAGATCGGTCCCGAGGAGTATGCCTCGCGGCTGGCGTCCGCCAACAGCATCAGTTCCATATTGGGCGCGTTGTTCTATCTGGTGGTCCTCGTGACGGCCATCGTCATGCTGGCCGGCGTGTCCAAGGCGGTGCGGGCATCGTCCTCGTCCGCCGTTCCCCAGACCCCCGCCGCTCCGCCGATGCCCGCCGTTCCGATGGGCGGCGCCATGCCGTATCCGAATCAGGGGCCCACGATGAGGGGCCCGGCGCCGTACATGCCCGCACCGCCCGCGCGTCGTTAACCCATTCTCGGTCGGTTCCCGTGCGCGCGTGCGAATGCCGTCGCAGGCGCGCCTCCGCATGATTATCCGCCATCAAGGGCCTGCAAAACCGACAAAAGATGCAAACGGGGTGCAAAACGGGTCATGGGCGCGCTCACGTTCCTATCATCATTGGCAAATCGTAAACAATGATGTTCAGAAAAGAGCGCAACGTGAACAGCAATGCAGCAATCGACGCCATGACGTCCGGCACGTCGTCCGAAGCGGTGGACCTTCCCGGCATCCCCGTCCATATCCGCATCAATGATCGCATCGCGCCGGTCGACTTGGCACCGGAATCGACGGTCGGCGTACGGTGGTGGTTCGACGTCGCCGACGACAACGCCGACGTCGTCGACTGGCGTTCGTACCAGATCATCGTCACCGACCATCCGCTGTCCGGCGAAACCATATGGGATTCCGGCCGCCGCGACTACGCCGGCGAATCAAACGTCGTCCTCGACGGGCTGGAACTGCCCGCGTCCACGCGCTACTGGCTGGCCGTGCGCGTCTGGGACGCCGACGGCCGCGTCTCCGCATGGTCCGAACCGGTAACGTTCGGCACGGGCGCCGGAGAACACTGGCGGGCCGCGCCCATCTGGGTGCCCGACGATGCGGCGGCCCCCGGCAACGTCGACGAAACCGCCGAATTCGACCTGCCCGAGGAAACCGAAGTCGCCACCGACGACTCGTTCTTCGTCGGCGACAAGAAAGCCGCCGACGAACACAACTCCCGTGGCTGGGCGTTCCTGCGCGGCCTCGCCGCCCTGCCCGACAAACCCATCGCATGGGCCACGCTCAACGTGACCGCCTCCAGCACGCGCGCCGCCCGCCAGTTCGTATATCGGATCTGGGTCAACGGCACGTTCGTCGGCTACGGGCCGACCTTCCCCATCGGCGACGAAGCCCGCTACGACGGCTACGACGTGACCGGCCTGCTACACGCCGGCAGCAACGCCATCGGCGCCATCGCCTACACCGTCGAGGACCAGCGGTTCATCGCCCAGCTCGACGTGCGATTCGCCGACGGCGAGACCGCCCACTACGGCACCGGCCCCGACTGGCGCGCCCTGCCCGGCACCGCCGTCTACCCCGACTCCGCATCCGTCGGCACGCAGTATTTCGAAGCCCCGGCCGAAAACGTGCAGGCGCGCAACTATCCATTCGGATTCGCCACGCCCGAATTCGACGACGCCGACTGGACGCCCGCCGCCGTCCGCGGCGACTTCGCCATGCTGCTGCCCACGCCCACCGACAAGCCGACCGTGCAGTACCACGTCCCGGCATCATCCCGCCTGACCGACGACGGCCATCTCATCCTCGACTTCGGGCGCACATGGGAAGGCGGCGTGCGCATCACGCTGTCCGCAGGCCACGGCCCCGCCGACCTCAAGATTCGTTACGGCGAGGTATTGAACCCCGACGGGTCCGTCAAATGGCATCTCAGCGCGTTCAACAACTACGAGGACACCTGGCATCTCGGCGACGGCACCACGGCGACGACCATGGAGACATGGGGCCTGCGCGTGTTCCGATATGTGGAGATCATCCCGTCCGTCGACTCGGCCGAAGCGGTGCGCCGGCTTGCGGACGGCGTCGCAGACAGCGACCGCAACGACGGTGCGGCCGCCGACGCCGACGACCGCGTCGAGGCCGCCGCGCTCATTTACCCGTTCGACCGGTCCGCGGCCTCGTTCACCTCGTCGAACGCCACATTGGAGGCCGTCTGGAACTTCTGCCGCAACACCATGGAAGCGACCAACGGCAACATTTACGCCGATTCATGGACGCGCGAACGCGCGCCATACGAAGGCGACGCATGGCTCCAGCAGCACGCGCACCTCGCCGTCGACGACGCGCCCGCGCTCGCCGAATACTCCGTCGACTGGCTGATCGCCAACCGCACGTGGCCCACCGAATGGCCGCTGTATCTCATCCTCGCCGCCCACGACGCATGGATGCGCACCGGTTCGACACGCCAGATCGCCGGCCAATACGACCGGCTCGTCGCCCTGCTGCCGGCCAAGCACCTCGACGAGGCCTCCGGGCTGATCGTCAAAGACCCGGGCGAATCCAGCCACACCGACGGCGACCTCATCGACTGGCCGCCCGTGGAACGCGACGGATTCGTGTTCGGCCGCGTGAACACGGTCATCAACGCGCTCTCGTCCCAGACGTTCGCCGACATGGCCGACATCGCCGCCGCGCTCGGACACGACGATGACGCTTCGCGATTCGCTCGCATCGCCGCCCGTATGCGCGCCGCCATGCACGAACGCCTCTACGACGCCGAAGCCGGCGCCTACGTGGACGGGCTGACGAACGACGCCTCAGGCGAGCGCATCGCCCACCACTCCCTGCACGCCTCGGCGTTCGCGCTTGCGTTCGGGCAGCTGCCCGCCGAGCAGCGGGGGCCAGTCGGTGCGTTCCTGCGCGGCAAGGGCATGGCGTGCAGCGTGTATGCGGCCAGCGTGTATCTCGCCGGCCTGTACGCCGCGGGGTTCGGCGCGGACGCCACGGCGCTGATCGCCGCGCGCGACGGGCTGCGCACGTGGACGAACATGATGGACAAGGGCGCCGGCGCCACTATGGAGGCATGGGACGTGGCGAACAAGCCGAACACCACGTACTCGCACCCGTGGGCCGCCTCGCCCGCGTACCTGCTGCCCGAGGGACTGCTCGGCATCCGCCCGACCGCACCCGGATACGCCACGTTCGAGGTGCGTCCGCAGTTGGGCGGGGCCGGCGAGCGCGGGGCCGTGGATTCGGCGGCCGCCACCGTGCCCACCGTGCGCGGGCCCATCACCGTGCGCGCCGAGCACGTGACGGCTGGCGGGGCCGGGGTTCCTGCGGCCGGTGCCGGTGCCGACGCCGGCGCGGTGCGTGTGACCATCGACGTGCCCGACCACGCCGAGGCCACGGTGCTGACCCCGGAGGGAACGGTCTCCACCGAGCATCTCGCCGCCGGTCATCACGAACTCGTGCTGTGACCTCGGACCAATCTCCGTCTTCTGGGGTGATTGACCGCATTGAGAGGACCTAACCCGATGTTCTGGGGCCTCGTACGTCGATATGCGAAGTAGGGCCGTTGGAATATGGGGCGTCATAGATTGAATATCCTCCGGAATCACCCCAGAAGTTGCGGATAGGTGGTCGCGGACCGTCTTCACCACCCCAGAACATCGAGTTTGCGGCCAGATGCCGGCTGCCGAACGCCCCGCGGCTAAGATGTGAGGTGATTCAGACAGCGTCACGGCGCGGCGGTGAGGCGGCACCGGGGGAGGAGATGGCATGAGCGACATGGCCGATGCGGTCGACGCCGGTTCGGGCGCTCCCTCCCGCCCCGTGCGCCTTGTGGACGTGGCCGCCGAGGCGGGCGTCTCGCCGTCCACGGTGTCGCGCGCGTTCAAGAACCCCGACCGGGTCAACCCCGCCACCGTGACGCAGATCCGCCAGGCCGCCGACCGGCTCGGCTACGTCTACCGCCCGTATCGCAAACGCCCGATGAGGAACTCGGGCATCATCAGCCTCGTCGTCAAGGACGCGGCCGCCTCGTCGGCCCTGCTGCGCGGCGCGCAGAACGAGGCGTACGCGTCGGGCCTCGCCATCAGCGTCATCGAATCGAACCGTGGCGGCCAATGGGAGGTGTCGTTCGTCGAGGAGGTCGCGGAAACATCGCGCGGCATCCTCATCGCCTCCGACCGCATGGACGACGAACGGCTCGCCCATCTGGCGCGACGCGTGCCGCTCGTGGTGCTCAACCGACCCGTGGACGGCGTCTCCAGCATCGTGCCGGATGCGTGCTCCGGCGCCGCCCAGGCGGTGTCGCTGCTGGCCTCGAACCGGCACGCGGCCGTGGTCTACGTCTCCGGGCCGGAATCGTGGGCCGACCGTTCGCGATTGCACGCCGTCCGCGCCGCCGCCCGGTCCTTGGGATTGACGGTGCGTCGCATCGGCCCCGTGGATTCGTCGGCGCAGGGTGGCGAACAGGCCGCCCGCATGATGCTCGACCACGGCATCGGACGGCATGACGGCTG
Source organism: Bifidobacterium pluvialisilvae (assembly GCF_019331695.1). GTDB lineage: Bacteria > Actinomycetota > Actinomycetes > Actinomycetales > Bifidobacteriaceae > Galliscardovia > Galliscardovia pluvialisilvae. Next base: position 7,470 of record NZ_JAHBBI010000006.1, on the reverse strand, counting down.
GTCCGCCGGCCATTCCGTCGATGGGCTTCGCGACGACGGGTCCATGCCGACCGCGGTCATCGCCTACAACGACACCATCGCCGCGGGCATGACGGCATGGCTGGAACAGGCCGGCGTCCGCGTGCCCGATGATCTGTCGGTCATCGCGTTCGACGATTCGCCGATCGCGGCGGTCGTCCGCCCGCAGCTGACGGCCATCACCATACCCCGCGCACAGATCGGTGCGGTCGGCGTGCGCGCGCTGCTGCGTATGAGCGAATCGGGATTGTACGCGTTGAACACGTTCGGCGCCGACGACATGGCGACGCTGAGGCTGCCGGAAGGCCATGCGACGATTGGCGGCAACGTCCTCGCCCTGCCCACGGCGCTGCTCGTCCGCGGCAGCGTGGGGCCCGCCTCCTCGCCGCGCTGAGCGGGGGACTTGTTCATACCGGGCGTCGCTTCGTGTTCTATGCTTGGGTTATGAAGATTTCCGCCGATTTCACCACGATTCCCGACGTGTTCGCCAAGCATACCGACCCGGAATACCAGGCCGCCGGCGTGCCCGTCGTCTCCTTCCCGTTCTACGTCGATGACGTCGCGCCCGATGCGCAATACCTGCATTGGACGTTCACCGACCCCGACTCCATCCCCGTCTGCGGATTCGAATGGATCCATTGGACGGTCGCCAACCTGCCGATCGCCGCGCTGATGTATGACTTCAACGACTCCCATGCGCTGCAGATTCCGCCGGACTTCTCCCGGCAGATGGTAGCCATGATTCCCGAGGCGCTGCAGGGACGCACGTCGCAGGCGTCGCCGTTCGTCGGCGGCACCGATCCGGCCGCCACCATGCGGTACAACGGCCCGCAGCCGCCGGACAAGGACCACGACTACTATCTGCACGTCTATGCCACGAAGAAGCCGCTGCCCGGATTGAGCGGCGGATTCTGGATGAACGAGCTCGTCCACGCGCTGCGCAACGCCAACGCGGCGGGCGACGTGCCCGACCAGGACGCCATCTTCCTCACCGGCAAGGCGTGAGCCCATCCTCCCGGCCTCCCTACGTACGTATCAATATCACGAATCATCACGAGCAATCACCAATCAAAGGAGCAATACCACAGCCATGTCGTGCACCACGATTCTGGTAGGCAAGAACGCCAGCTACGACGGGTCGACGATCATCGCCCGCAACGAGGACTCCCAGCAGGGCGAGTTCACGTCGAAGAAGTTCGTCGTCGTCAAGCCCGACGATCAGCCGCGTCATTATCGTTCCGTCATCAGCCACGTCGAAATCGACCTGCCGGACGATCCGATGCAATACACGTCGGTCCCCGACGCCGTCAACAAGCAGGGCATTTGGGGCGAGGCCGGCGTCAACGAGGCCAACGTGGCGATGAGCGCCACCGAAACGCTCACCACCAACGAGCGCGTGCTCGGCGCCGACCCGCTCGTCGAGCTCGTGCCAGCGCGCGGCAAGGAGGGCGAAGACGGTTATGAGCCGGAGGTCCCCGGTGGTATCGGTGAGGAGGACCTGCTCACCATCGTGCTGCCGTACATCCGTTCCGCGCGCGAGGGCGTAGAACGCCTCGGCGCGCTGCTCGAACAGTACGGCACGTATGAGATGAACGGCATCGCGTTCTCCGACGTCAACGAGATCTGGTGGCTGGAGACCGTCGGCGGGCACCATTGGATCGCCAAGCGCGTGCCCGACGACGCCTACGTGACCATGCCGAACCAGCTCGGCATCGACGAATTCGACCTCGACGACGCGCTCGGCGACCAGGAGGAGCACATGTGTTCCGCCGATCTGGGCGAATTCATCGCGCGGAACCATCTCGACCTCGCCGTAGAAGGCGTCTCCCCGTTCAATCCGCGCGACGCGTTCGGATCGCATTCCGACCGCGACCACGTGTACAACACGCCGCGCGCATGGTTCATGCAGCGCTTCCTCAACCCGTACGACGAAGTGTGGGATGGACCCGACGCCGCCCACCGCCCCGACAGCGACGACATCCCGTGGGCGCGCCAGCCGGAGCGCAAGATCACCATCGAGGACGTTAAGTACGTGCTCAGCTCGCACTATCAGGGCACGCCGTACGACCCGTACGGCACGCTCGGCGACGAGCACACGCGCGGCAGCCTGCGCCCGATCGGCATCAACCGCCAGAGCCAGCTCGCCGTCATGCAGATCCGCCCGTACCGGCCCGAATCCTGCCGGTCCATCCAGTGGATGGCGTACGGGTCCAACGCGTTCAACACGCTCGTGCCGTTCTACGCCAACGTGGACGTGACGCCCGCATACCTCGCCGACACGACCGACCACGTCGACTCCGACAACTTCTACTGGGCGAACCGTCTCATCGCCGCGCTCGCCGACGCGAACTTCGCGGCCACGTCGTCGCTGATCGATCGCTACCAGGAGAAGACCGGCGGACTCGGGCATCGTATGCTGGCCGCCGCCGACGAGCAGGTGGCGCGCCTCGACGAGAACCCGGTCGATTTGGACGATCTCGCCGACGAGGAGGAGGCCGTGGAAGGGGAACGCGACGCCGACGCCATCATCGCCGCCACGCGCAACCCCGAGGTGCGCGGGGTGCTCGCCGCCGCCAACCAGACCATGGCCGACCAGCTCAAGGCCGAGACTGACGCGCTGCTCTCCGGTGTGCTCTACACCGCCAGCATGAACATGCGCAACGACTTCCACCTCAGCGACAACTAGGCGGCGCGGGCCGGACGGGCTGGCTGGCTGGGCGGGCGACGCGGGCGGCTAAGCGTCGCTGGCGTTCAAGTAAGCGTCGCTGGCGGCTGGCGGCGGGGCGCCGTGTCCTCCCGCTTGCCGGCCGTGTTCCCTGCCGGCCTGCCGTGTCCTCCCGTCGTCTAGTCTCGGGAATCCGCCCCCCGTAGTCCGGCTGTGTCCCCGTCGTCCGGTCTCGTGAATCCACCCCGCTGGCAGACAGGATAATCCCCTTGCGTGCTGGACTTTGCTGTGCGTGCTGGACTTTGCTGTGCGTGCTGGACTTGGCGTTGTGTGAGGGGAACAGAAACGTTGGAATCACGCCAATCGTGATTTTGCCGTCCCAGCACGTAACGCAGAGTCCAGCACATGAGGGGAAGTCCAGCACGTAACGCAGGGTCCGTCACGTGACAGGAAGTCCAGCACGTAGAGATACGAAGCGGGATACGCTGTGCCATTAAAGATGCGCTTTGCCGTATGGGGTCGCTTCCTGCGTTCCGATGGGCGAATCGGCTCCCGCCCTGCTCGGACTGTCCACCGCCCTGTCGCTTCCTGCGTTCCGATGGGCGAATCCCCTATTCTGTCGAACCAACTCGTGTTGTACGCTAGAAACGTTGCGAATCATACGGTCCGCATCGCGAACCGAACCGCATAACCTCGCATATCCACAGGAGAATCATGACCAATATCGATGATTTCACCAGCCAGTACGGCATCGTCAAGAAGATCGACGCCTTCGGCTACCTCGACTATCTGAAGAACAACCCCGACGCTCCGCGCAAGCACGGCAAGGTCGTGCTCGTCACCGCCGACACCCCGCTCAAGGCAAGCCGCGGCGAGGGCAAGACCACCACCACCATCGCGCTCATCGATGCGCTGCGCCACCACGGCATCGACGCCACCGCCGTGTTGCGCCAGCCGAGCATGGGCATCACCGCGGCCGGTTCCAAGGGCGGCGCCTCCGGCGGCGGCAAGGCCTCCCTGACCCACCCCGAGATCATCGACTGGGGCCTGTGCGGCGAGATGGGCGCCATCGAGGCGGCCCAGAACCTGCTCGTCTCCTTCGCCGAGAAGGCCGTGGACGAAGGCAAGCTCGACACCGTGCTCGTGCCGCGCGTCTCCGAGGTGCCGAGCCGTTCGCTGCGCTCCATCGCCGTGGACTACGGCAAGAACAAGAACAACGTGGCCGAGAAGATGGTCCTCACCCCGACCTGCGAGCTCATGCAGATCGTCGTGTTCTCCCGTTCCATGGACGAGATCGCCGAACGCGTCGGCAAGATGATCGCCGGCACGATCGACGGCGAGCCGGTGACGTTCGCCGAACTGACCGACATGTGGCGCATCACCAACATCCTCACCGACGCCGTCAAGCCGGCGCTCACCGAGACCGTGAACGGCTCCCCGGTGTACGTGCACGGCGGCCCGTTCGCCAACGTGTCCGTCGGCATCCCGACTCTGGTCTCCGTGGAGATGGCCTGCGCCCTGCACGACGTCGTGATCGTCGAGGCCGGCTACGGCGCCGACGCCGGTGCGCAGAAGTGGCTCGACATCGCCTCGCGCGAATACGGCGCGCAGTGGCCGTCCGCCGCGCTCGTCGTGACCCGCGCCACCACCTGGCGCGACGACCCCGACCGCCAGTGGCGCTACCCGTTCCACGTGAACCGTCTCGAGAAGCTCGGCATCCCGACCTTCCCGCTCGTGAACCTCTGGGAGGGCGAGGACGACCAGATTCCAGCCCTGCAGGAAACCGCCGCCGAACTCGGCTTCCGCAAGCCGATCATCGGCAACCTGTTCCGTGACGGCGGCGATGGCCTGCTCGACCAGCTCGACGGCTTCATCACCGCGCTCGACGCCGTCGACACCCCGTCGCAGCCCGCCAGCCACAAGGGCGAGGACGTGGTCGACACCGTGCGCTGGATCGCCGAGAACGCGTATGGCGTGCCCGCCGAGCGTGTGGTGTTCAAGCCCGGCTTCGAGGAGTCGTTGGCCGACGCCCGCGAGCTCGTCGCCAACCTCGGCCGCGACCTCAACGACTTCGCCGTGTGCGCCGTGAAGTCCCCGGCCACCATGACCGACGACGACACCGCCGCCGCCGAGGACCGCACGGTCACGCTGAAGAAGGTGGAGGTGCGCGCCGGCTCCGGCATCGTGCAGGTGAACCTCACGAAGTCCCTCACCACCCCCATGCCCAAGATCGTGTGATCCGGCTCCCTGCCTGACATCCAACTCCATCTTCTGGGGTGTATGAATGCAAACTTCGGGGTATGTCCATTGGAATTCCAACGGGCATACCCCGAATTGCTGTGATTGCTACCCCAGAAGTTGCGGATAGCTATTCGCAAAGCCGCCGTTTCACCCCAGAACATGAAGATAGCCATCAACAACGGGTGGCTGCCGTGCGCGAGGGCGGCCCGGGCTTCCCTACATGCACCGGGTGGCGCGTGAAATCGGCTCCCACGGCTGCACCATTACCGGCTTCGTGCCGAAAATCGCCTTCGTCGCGTCGTCGAGCACGTCGTCGTGGATGGCCACCTCGTTCACATAGTCGTCGAACCAGGCGTCGGTCGCGGTGAAGTAGCCGTCTCGGCCCGCGTCCTTGCCCCAGCTGTTCTCGATCTTCCAGCGGTTCGGCTTGCCATCGGCGTCGAGGTTCACGCCGATCAGCGTCATCGCATGGTTCGACGGGCTCACGCCGTACTCCAGACGGTCGCCCTTGCCCATCGTGTATTCGATGCCGAACAGGTCCTCCACGCGCACTGTCGCGCGGTCGAACACGCCCTCGCCACGCAGCGCGAACTGGTCGCAGTCGCAGGCGAACCAGACCGGCCGTCCGCCACGCAACTGGTCGATGATGGCCTTCTTGAACACGTCGAGCGGCACGTTCGCAAACTCGATTGGCTGGCCGCCGACCACGTTGCCGTCGTGCGCGAGCCGATACAGCCTGCCGAACGGCGTGCGCTTCATCGGCGCGTTGACCAGACCGACGTAGCGGTCGAGGTCCTGCTTCACATACTTGGCATAGAACGCCATCGGCGTGATGCCGTATTCGGCAATGACCTTGCCCTTTACGAAACCATCGTCAGGCTTCTTTGCGTCGGACTTCTTGGCGTCGGCGGAGTTGCCGCCGGAGTCTTTGCCGCCGGCCGTTGCTCCTGCGTCGGCGCTCTTGCCTTCAGCCGTCGCATCCCCGGTCTTCGTGTCTGCGTCATCGTCGTCCTTGCCGCGCACGACCCAGTCGAACGACCGCGGCGGCTCGCCCAACGCCACGGCCACGATGCGGTACACGACGTTCATCATCGCGCTCTTGCGGCCGCGCAGCTCGTCGGCGCCTTCCCCACGCGCATGGGCCGACCGCAGTTCGAGCGCGAATTCGCGCAGTTTGGCGTTGAGATACTGCGTCAACGCGTCCGAATCGCGCGAGTTCGCGTTCTCCGGATACGCGGACTTCGGCACGAGACCGTACTTCGCGGCCAGCGCGGCGAACATCGCCCACCATCCGCCGTCGTCGGCCGGATAGTCGTTGATGGCCTGGAACAGGCGCGAGTCGGTCGGCTCGTCCAGCGTCTCCAGCACCTTCTCGAGATAGTGGTTGGATTTCTCGAGTTTGTCGTAGAAGAAGAGGTATGTCTCCGAGAATTCGAAGTCGTCGAGGTTCCAGCGGCGCATGACGTCCTGACGCAGCACGTTGAGGCTGGCGAACATCCAGCAGCGGCCGGAATGACGCTGCGAGGTGATGGACCCCTGCTTGAGTTCGATGGAGAACTCGCGGGGCAGCGCGCGCAGGCCGCGGTAGTCGGTGGCCGCCTTGAGCACTCCGCTGCTGGTGGCCGCCGTCGCCGCCACGATGTTCGCGCGGTCGGCGTTGAACAGGGCGGAGTATTCGCCCAATTGGTTCGCCGTCAGCTCGGCGTTCTGCGGCAGGGTGGTTGGTGCGGTGGTTGCGTTCGTCGGGGCGGCTGCGGTGTCCGCCGGTTTGGCGTCGTTCGGTGTGGAATTCTGTTCTGTCATGGGAATGTCAATACCCCGCCCCGATGACGTTTCGGTTACGCCCAGGACAGCTCTTGCCGATTCACTCTTTTCCGGGGTGCTAAAAGAGTGAATTGCGAACGGACATTATCAATCATGGTTGTGTGGTTGTTGACGTATTCGGCAGGGAAACCGTGTTCATGTGCACACAAGCCGATGCACTCTTTCCCATGACCGAAAAAGAGTGCGTCGAAATCCGTTGAAAAACCTTGCGACACGCCGTAATTTGCTCCAGTCGAGTTTATGAGTATAGTTATCTCTCGTTGCGGCGGACACCGCAGCAAGGAACTGCCCCTTTAGCTCAGTTGGTTAGAGCAGCGGACTCTTAATCCGCGTGTCCAGGGTTCGAATCCCTGAGGGGGCACCATCAAGTAAGACCTCATCTTCGGATGAGGTTTTTTGTATTTCGCAGCTGTATTTCGCGGCTGATGAATATCCGCGCCGTGGGCCACGTCGGCGAATCCGTTCATGAAGGATCGGCTTGGGGCGTCCCTATATGTGGTGCGGGCCCAATTGCATCGGTTGCCGGGTCGTGGCCCGGTTCCTAGCTGTTACCCTTACTCTGATAAGGGATTATGCCCCCATTTTTCCGTTAATTCGGGCTAAGGGTCAAAACGTGGGTCTTATTCGCGCGTGTTGTTGGCGTGTTGGTAGGTTAGTGTGAGCGTCCGGCCCAGCCGGTTCTGATGCCGAACCCGCTTTCGTAGGCGTCGACGCCGGTGGCG
>NZ_JAHBBI010000005.1 GCF_019331695.1 Bifidobacterium pluvialisilvae | reverse complement strand
AAACAGATTTTGCGGCGGTCATGGCCCGGGGGAGACGCCCGGTCCCATTCCGAACCCGGAAGCTAAGACCCGGCACGGCGATGGTACTGCACCCGACAGGGTGTGGGAGAGTAGCACACCGCCGCAAACACAACTTCACAAGGGGTTTCGGGGAGCACATCCTCGAAACCCCTGTTTTCGTATATGCGCATGCCCTCACAGGCAAAACCCAAACATGGCATTGCCGTCATTCCTCGATCTCACTGCATTCTCATCGCATTCGAGACCCTTCAAAAACACGAAGAGCACGCTGTCATCCCCACGTATCATGAGCATAGGCAATCGTGGGAAGGATCAGACTATGGGGAACATCATCGACGACATCCGGTCGTCATTCGACGATTTCGAGAAGCGCCCGTTCAACGAAACCGACAGTCTGGTATTATCACAGCTCGCCTATGCGCACATGCCGGTTGTGGTGCCGCATTATCCTGCCAGAGGCATGGTGCTATTGCAGACGCTGCTGCGGTCGGAATGCTACGAGGCGATGTTCGAGCATGTATGGTCGCCGCAGATGAACGTGGACCTGGTCCGTGCGATGTGCGAAAGCCCTCGCTGGCGTAACGTGCGTGTGGGCGGCTATATGAGCGAGTCCGACCCGGAAAGCGCGAAACAGTTCTCCGCCACCACATTCGACCTGGGCAACGGGCTGCTGTACGTCGCGTTCCGCGGCACCGACAGTTCGATCGTCGGATGGAAAGAGGACTTCATGATGGCCTTCCGCCGTCCCGTGGCCTCACAGGAAGCGGCGGCGCGGTATGTGCGTGAGATCGCCGAACGATGGCATGGGATGATCATGATCGGAGGACATTCCAAAGGCGGCAATCTGGCGGTGTATGCGGCATCCATGCTCCCGGCGGACGTGCAGGACCGCATCGTGGCCGTATACTCCCATGACGGGCCCGGTTTCGATGATTCGTTCACCGGTTCGGCGGGCTTCCGGCGGATATCCGGTCGCATCCATAAGACGGTGCCGGAATCGTCGATCATCGGCATGCTGTTCGAATCACGTGCCGACGCCGAAAACGGCTGCACCGTGGTGAGCAGCGACGGAATGGGCATCATGCAGCATTTCGCCTTGAACTGGCAGGTGGATAGTGGACGGTTCGTCACCGTTCCACGACTGTCGTCAAGCGCCCGATACGTGGCCGACGTAATCAACGGGTGGATGAACCGTTACGATGACGAACGACGTCGCATGTTCATCGAGAACCTGTTCTCCATTCTCGAATCCGGCGGATACCATACGTTCGGCGAGCTGACCGCGCATTGGCGGCAGAGCATGCCGTCGATGATCCAGGCGGCGCGTGACGTGGACCCCGAGGAACGGGACGCCATGATCGCCGTGGTGGGAGGGCTGCTCGCCTCCGCGCTGAAACCGGGGGAGTGACCGCACCTATGTGACCGCCTTGCGACCATGCGGAAGGCGGTCACGACGATGCCGACGGTCCTACAGTGCGAAGGCGATTTCCTCACGCAACGCCTTGCGGTTCGGATACTGTCCGACGATGCGCCTCGCAAGTTCGCGCATCTCATCCTCTCCGAACACTTCGGCGTATCGACGCAGCTGCTTCGCCACCTGCCGGTAGGTGGCGCGATGCGCGTTCATGCCGCGACGGCCGGTCCGTGTGATGAACGTTCGCGCATCCAGCGCCCCTTCCGGCAGCGCATCGTAGATGATCTGCCGTGCCTCGTCCGGATGGCCGATTGCCAGCGTCTTCAGCAATGGCATCGGGGGATAGTGGATGGTCGTGCAGTAGGTGAGCGCCGCGTCGGACAGCCGTTCATCGACGATGAGCTTCTCGTATGCGGGATTACGCCAGCTGCTGCGCCGTTCCGGGCCGACCGCATCCGCAGGGATTTCAGGCTGTGTGCGAATGCGGTCGGCGATGTTCCTCGAACATTTTCGCGCCAGGGCCTTTGCCTCATCATGCCATGCCGCGTCGGAGACGCCGTTCATGGTCATCAGACGGCGCAGTCTTGAGACATATCCGATGTCCGCTCTGTCATTGCCGTTGATGATGACGAAACGGTAGACGTCCGCCAGACGGTCCGCGTCGTTCATGCCTTCCGCGCAGGCTTCCAGCAGGGAATGCCATCCGTGGGGCAGCAGCCCCTGCAGCAGACCGTTGTATACGATCTGCCTGTCGGCTTCCGGCTGGCTTGCGCATTGGCCGAGATAATCGTCGACGAGACGGTAGGCTTCATGGAACCGTTGCCGGCGCATCAGCACGATCGCATGCATCAGCAGCAGGGGAGCGCACGTGGGATGGGCGTCCCACAGCTCCTGGCAGCCGGCTTCGTCATCGGTCAGCCGGCGCAGGTCATAGGCCACCATCAGCACGTACTTATGCAATATATGTCGTGGCGTGACGAGTACGTCGTGGGGGAGCTCGCCGTCATGGGCGGGGCCGAGCCTTTCGATCGCCGTGTCGATCACGTCGTACGCCCACACCGCCTTGTCCTCGTATCGGGCGAAGGCCAGTGAGCCCGCCAACAGCATGGCGGCGTTCGACGGGTCGTAGAACTGGATTTCCGGCTCATAGGCGGCTTTGGCTATTTCTCCGAGCGCGATGCTCGCGGTCGGGGAGTCGGCGTACGCGGCCACGTTCTCCATATAGCAGCGGATCCGGTTGACGAGCTGGTCGTTCTCATTGGACAGTTCATGACGGTCGTCGTCCACGGAATTCGTGAACGCGGCCAGCGCCCCCATGCAGATGGCGAGATTCAGGCATGCGTTCGCATAATCCGTGGAATGCAGCGCGTTGTCTGCCACGATATGCAGGCCGGACAGCGCCTCATCATACATGCCATGCCGGTGTGTCTCACTGTATATGCTCATCGGCGGCAGTCCGTACTCGTCGCCGAGGTCCTCGTCGTCGGAATCGTCACGGCCGTCGTCGTTTCGGCCGAGTCGGCGATGATACGCATCCATGGGTCCGAGAATCATGCGGCCGGCCTCCTTGGCGGGGATGAGGGGCGTCTCCTCGTCGGCGCGGAGCTGTTCGGCATAGCGCAGACACGCGGTCGACCAGAAGAACAGTATGTGACGGCCGTCCGATTCACGCGCCTGTTCGTCGATGCGTTTGAGTATGCCGTCGAGGACATGCTTCGGCACCATGGTCTTGGGATCGCATGCGGAGGGGTCGTCATGCGATGACGGATCCGCTGGCCTGTCCTCGAATCGGGCCCGTAATGAATACAGTACGGCGCCCACATGCTTGCAGTATGGGGTTGTATGGTATGGGCATGTGCAGGCCGTGGACATCACATGCGGCATGATGGTGCGTAAGGTCGTATCATCGTCCTCATCGGTCTGGTCGTCGGTCTGATTGCCGCGACCGTTACGACCGCCGGCGTCGAGACGGATATCCACGTCATAGGAGACGGCGTTGCTGCCGGCAACGACCGTATGGAACAATGCGGGCGCGATCTCCTCCACCGTGCCCACGCGGCCATCCTCCCAATAGTCGAGGGCGCGATCCAGTATCTGCGGGACGTCGTCGAACATGGTCTCGAATTCATGCAGCAGTGGTTTCGGAGGGGTGTCCATGAATTCGAGTGTACTGGGACGGTATGATGGTCATTCACCGGATTGCCGGGAACGCCAGTGGAGACGGTGTGGGCGGGCGGCATCAATGAATGACCGTGTTGATGTCGGTGAGTGACGAGGATAAGAGCCGTCGTCATGGTGTAAGCTGAAATATTCGCGTGAAACAGGAAGGAGCGTGCCGATGGCGGAACGATATCGGTTGTCGTTTACGGTCGGCGGTCTGCTGGCTTCACAGGGCGTCATCGTGGCGCGTGTGTTCCTGGATCAGAAGGATTGGACGGCTGCTCGACGAATCGTGACGGATGAGAATATGCTTGGCGTACGCACGTTTGCCGCTGGCAAACGCATCGCCAGCGAGACGGTCAAGCGGCTCGGCGCGCTCGCGGGGGAAGAGCTGCGTTATCTTGCCGATGAGGGGACTGCGGCGGATGATCGTGCCGCACTCATGTGGGTGGCGATGTGCCGGCACTACACGCTGGTAGGGGAGTTCGCCAACGAAGTGCTGAGGGATCATTATCTGATGGGAACCCCGACCGTGACCTACGCGGATTATGACCGTTTTGTGCTGAAGAAGGCCATGTGGCATCCGGAGCTGGAGGAACTCAGCGAGTCCACGGCGAAGAAGCTGCGGCAGAACGTGTTCCGCGCCATGTTCGAGGCCGGTCTTCTGGAACAGCGGGGGAATCTTGTCGTGCCTTCCCTGCTGAGTCCCGAGATTGTCGATATGCTGGGAGACAGGCCGGAATCGTTCGGATTCTTTCCGATGGGCGAGCCCGGATTGTAGGGGAGGAGCGTACACGTATGGCGGTTTCCAACACGGTGCAGCGCGATCCGCGCGACATCGAACATGAATTCGACAGCCTGTTCGCCATCATGCGCAAGCGGTCGTTCCGCGACGGTAGCGACACCGCGGGTGAACCGGCGAACTACATCTATGCGTATCCGCCCGACAGGGAGCTTGAGGTGGGTCGGCGCATCGCGCAGTTGACGAATCGTCTGCAGGGCATGACGCCGGACCCCGGTGACATCGCTCCGGGTGTGCTGGTCATCGACCTCTACGACACGGCGATCGGGGTGCTCAGGGACAGCCGCATCTTCGACCGTGTGCTGAAGAAGGAGCCGCGTCTGCACCGCGCGTCCCCGGATGGGGAAGTGGGCGACATGTTCCTCCAGTCATTGGTCGACAAGCTCAGCCCCGACAAGGACGATCTGATGAATGCCATCGCCGAACGATACCGTGAGGCGCGTGAGCGGCATCAGGCCGACATCGTGTTCATCACCGGGGTGGGCAGGGTGTATCCGTACATCCGCACGCATACGCTGATGGAACGCATCCAGTTGGTGTTCGAGCAGTCGCGTCCCGTGGTGCTGTTCTTTCCCGGCACATATGCGAAGACTGCGAGCATGGTCTCCACGATGCGCCTGTTCGACCGTCTCGGAGCGGACAACTACTACCGGTCGTTCAGCCTCAACGGTATGGAGGACCCGCTTGGCGGGCAGTGATCGGCACGGCAGGCCGACAATGCGAATGCAAGTCGAGCATATATGAAACAGGCTTACGGATCAGAGGAATACAGGCAAAGGAGCGAACATGGGGAGTGAATCGGAAGCCGGCATGATGACGTTGCGGAGCATGTTCGTCAAGAACATCGACCAACGCATCGACGGCGTGGTCAAGGCCAGCGACGACAAGAACCTCAGGGACGAGATCGACGAATACGTGCTGACCAACGAGATTCAGAACAGCATGGAGATGCTGTTGGACGAATACAACGAGCCGGGCGCGCACCACACGAACGGCGTGTGGATCTCCGGATACTTCGGCTCGGGTAAATCCCACCTGTTGAAGATTCTCTCCCATGTGCTCGGCGATGTGCCCGACGCGTTCTCCGACGCCGCCACCATGGTGCCACGCGATCAGGCCGTGCATACGCTCATGCGCAAGGCGGCCGACGCGGGCAACAACACGCTTGAGGCGCTGCTGCGCCGGAACCTGGAGATTCCCGCCACCTCGCTGCTGTTCAACATCGACAGCAAGGCGCAGAACAACAATCCGAACGCATTGACCGACGCGTTCGTCCGCGTGTTCAACGAGTCGCGCGGCTACTTCGGCGCGAACCGGTACATCGCCAAATTCGAGCATGACCTCGACAACAACGGCAAGCTGGAAGCGTTCAAAAAGCTGTTCGAGCAGAAGGTCGGCAAGCCGTGGGAGCAAGGCCGTGCCGAATCCCAGTTCTGGGAGGAGGAGATCAGCGAGGCGTTCACCGAGGCCACCGGCAAGCCGGTGCGTGACGACCGTCTGATCATCGCCGACTATCAGGCGCAGTACAGGCCCACCATCGCCGACTTCGCCGACGACGTGAACGCCTGGCTGGACGCGCAGGAGCCGGGCCATCGCATCCTGTTCCTCGTGGACGAGGTCGGCCAGTTCGTCGGCGGCAAACCGGAACAAATGCTCAACCTGCAGACCGTGACCGAGGAGCTGTTCTCCCGCACGAACGGCCGCGCATGGGTGTTCGTCACCTCGCAGGAGGACCTTGACAAGGTGATCGAGGGCCGTACCGTGAACCAGGGCATCGACCTGACGAAGATCAAGGGCAGGTTCGACATCAACATGCGTCTCGACAGCACCGACGCCATCGAGGTGATCCAGAAGCGTCTGCTCGTCAAGACCGATGAGGCGCGGCCGATGATCGAGCGGTTGTTCGCGCGCCAGCAGGGCAATCTCGGCACGTTGTTCGACTTCCAGGGCGAGGGCGGAGCCCAGCAGTTCCGTACGAACAAGTTCGGTTCCGAAGACGACTTCGTGGACTCGTACCCGTTCATGAACTACGAGTTCGGCCTGTTCCACAACGCCATGCGTGGCATGTCGGACGCCGGCTTCTTCGAGGGCGCGCACCGGTCCGTGGGCGAGCGTTCGATGCTCAGCACCGTGAGCATCGCGCTCATGGCCTGCCGCAACCTGCCATTCGGCAGCATCATCCCGTTCAGCAGGTTCTACGACGGCATCGCCGGCACGTTGCAGACCTCGGCCAACTACCGCATCAACGAGGCGAACAGCCAACTGCCCGACAACGACGACAAGCCGCTCGCCCTCGCCCTGCTCAAGGCACTGCTCATGGTGAAGCACGTGCAGGGGTTCAAGGCCACGGTGCGCAACCTGCGCGTGCTCGTGCTGGAACGATTCGACGAGAACATCCCCGAGTTCGAGAACCGCATCCGCCGCGTGCTCGATGTGCTGGAGTCCGGCAACTACGTGCATCGCAACGGCGAGTTCTACGAATACCTGACCAACGACGAGCAGGAGATCGAAAAGGAGATCAAGAACGTCGACGTCAACGACGGCGACATCCGCTTGTTCATCGGCGAGATCCTCGGCGTGGACATTCTCGGCGGCGGCACGCATCGCATCGAGTATGGGCCGCAGAAGGCGCCGTTCCGCTACGGCCTGACCGTCGACGGGTCGACCATAGGCCAGACGCATGCGACGGTACTGCATCTGGTGACGCCGTTGGACGATACGGATGTGGACGCCAAGATCATGCAGAGCGCCGGCGAACGTAATGTGGTGCGCATCATCCTGCCCGATGAGAAGACGTTCACCAACGATGCCGTCATGTATTTGAAGACCTCGAAGTACGTGAAGCTGAACCTGCGCAACCAGGAGACCTCCAAGCAGCGGATGCGCATCATCGGAGAAAAGAACACGGTGTTGTCGATGATGAGGCGCATGTTGAACGGCGCCCTTCGCGAATCGATCATGAACGCCGTGTTCGCGTACAACGGCCTGCCGCTTGATCTGAAGTCCACCACTGCGGAGGGTCGCATCGCCGAGGCGATGGGTCTGATGGTCGGCAAATACTATCCCAATCTCACCATGCTCGCCGGCGTCCGCTACGACGAAAAAGGTCTGGCGAAGGTGCTCAGCGACGCCGAGATTCCGGATGGGGCGACGTTGCCCGGAACCTCGGATGCCCGGTCCAAGATCGATGCCCCGGCACAGGACGTGCTCTCGTTCATCCTGCGGTCGAAGACCATCAAGCCCACGGTGCACGCCGTCATCGCGCATTACAGCGAGCCGCCGTACGGCTGGCCCTACGCCGCGGTATTGGCCTGCCTGCTGCACCTGTATGGCATGGACCAGATCAATCTCATGATCGACAGCCGCAAGGTGGAACGCACCGAAGCCGTCGCCGCGATCACCAGCACGAAAAAGCAGAGCTCCATCGTCGTGGAGGTGCCCAAACAGTACGATGCGACCAAGGTGCGCCGTCTGCGCCGATTCTACAGCGACTACTTCGACGCTCCGGAATCCGGCCTGCCGTCCGACCCGCCGGCCCTGGCATCGACGGTACGCGACGCGCTCGGCGACGAAGCCGTCGACCTGCGGCACCTGCGCGACGTCAACAGCCGGTTCGCCTTCACCGCACGGTTGGATGACGTCATCGCGCGCCTGAACCGGGTGGTGGCGCACGGCGACCCGTGGATGCTCGAATCGTTCGTCACCGACGATGAGGACGACGGTGACGAGCAACTGCTCGACGACAAGGACGACATCATCTCGCCGATCCGGCAGATACTCAACGGCGCGCAGAAATCCGTGCTGAACGACTGCATGGCATACCTGCATGACAACGAATCGAACTTCACGCTCGCGTCGGCGGAACTCCAGCGGAAACGCGACGACGCACTGGCGTTGGCGAACGACCCGGACCTTCATCAGGGCAACCGCATCAACCAGCTCAGGACCATGGTGGACGAACTACGCGCCGCATTGGCCCGGCTGGTCGAGCAGGAGCGCTCGCAGGCGCTCGCCGTCATCGAATCGGTGCGTGAGAGCGTCACGCAGTCCGATTCGTACGCGAGCGTGGACGAGCCGATGCGACGGTCGGTGGACCGGAAGCTGGATGAGTTCGCCGGGAAGGCGGGAGGCGCCAAGTACATCGCCGACATCCGGCAGAACGCGGATTATGTGCAGCAGAGCCTGTACGCCACGCTGATGACGCAGCTGGACGAGGCGCTTGCCCGCAGGAATGAGGCGGCAGCCGAATCCCACGGGATCTCGTCTGACGAGACGGCCGACACCGATTCGGCGGACCATTCCGGGCGGCCGAATGCCGGCGAGGAGACAGAGGAATCGCAACGCCCCGGTCGCCACGTCGCCAGAACCGTTCTCGACGATGGAAATTCCGCGGCATCCGCCGTGCGCCAGAGCGTGGTCATCACCACCATTCCGGTTCCCAAGCCGGTGGCCGCGCTGGAGAACGAGCATGACGTGGATGCCTTCCTCGAATCCTATCGACGCACCCTTATCCAGGCCATCAACGAAGGAAAGAAGATCCTGCTGTGAATACGAACAGACTCCAGGCGTTCGCCGCCGAATCCCGCACCGAGCTGATGACGTCGATTGCCGTGCGCATGAGAGCGGCGTTGGAACCCTTCTCCCGGGCCCGTGCGGACCAGCCGGATGTGGTCGCCCGCTTGGAGGAGATCATCAGGGAAGAAGGCGGTGGCGACACTGGTTTTGCGGCCGTGACGGAACGGTATGCGTACCGGTGGTTCAACCGCATCATCGCCCTGCGGTACATGGATGTGCTGGGATATACGGATTCGCATGTGGTGTCGGCGGAGGACGTGGCCGATGTGAACGGTCTGCCGCAGGTGCTGTCGGAGGCGTTGCGCGGCGTGTATGATCCGGCCGTGTTCGAGGAGAACCGTGCGAACCGCACGGCCGGCGTGCGAGGTGCGGTCGAGGCGTTGATTGACGGCACGCGTGCGAGCGACGACCCGCAGGGCGAGGCGTATGGTCTGCTGTTGCAGGCGTATTGCCGGCATTGGCATGATGCGATTCCCTCCATGTTCGAAGGCGAGGAGAACCTCGACCGTGGCGTGGACGAGCTGCTCATGCCGGCGGATCTGCTGGCGTCGGGCTCGGTGCTGCGCCGCGCCTTGGAGGCCATGACTCCGGAGGACTGCATCACGGTGGATGAGGCTGGCGAGCGGCACGGCAACGTGGAGATCATCGGCTGGCTGTACCAGTTCTACATCTCCCAACGCAAGGACGAGGTGATGGCCGGTTTCAAGAAGCGCAACAAGGCCGGGGCCGCGGAGATACCGGCCGCCACGCAGCTGTTCACCCCGGACTGGATCGTACGTTACCTGGTGCAGAACACCGTCGGCCGCCTGTGGGCCAGATCCCACCCCGAATCCCGGCTCCCCAAGCAGTGGGAGTACTACATCACCCCCTCGACCCCCTCTGACAAGGGTGCTGCCACGTGCAGCGTGACTGGGGGAGAGACCGACATCTCTCCGGCTTCCCCGGTGACCCAAAATGAACCTGCCCGCTCCGTCATCCTGAGCGAATCCAATCCGTCTGTCACCCAGAGCGAATCCAATCCGTCTGTCATCCTGAGCGAGCGGAGCGAGTCGAAGGATCTCCCCACCATCACATCCCCCGAAGACCTCACCGTATGCGACCCCGCCTGCGGCTCCGGCCATATGCTCACCTACGCGTTCGATCTGCTCTACGACATCTATGAGGAGCAGGGTTACAGCCCGAACGAGATTCCCGTATTGATTCTGGAGCACAACCTCTACGGCATGGAGATCGACGAACGTGCCGCGAACCTTGCCGAATTCGCGCTGCTGATGAAGGCGCGGGACCGCTACCGCCGGTTCTTCCGCCGCAACCGTGGCATGCGCCCGCACATCCGCCGCATCGAAAAGGTGTCGTTCACCGAAGACGAGGTCAGCGAGCTCAACCGTATGTATCAGGTGGAGTTCGACCCTGAGATCTGGAACACGTATGCCCAGGCCGACATCACCGGCTCCCTCATCCAACCCCCAGCCGATCTCGCAAATCTCGCCGTTTCGACGAAGTCGGCCCCCTCTGATGAGGCGTCCTTGGCTCCCGCTGGCGGGAGCTGGCCCGGCGAAGCCGGGCCTGAGGGTGGTGATGCCGTCTCCGCCCAACCTATGCTCCTGAGCTCCGACACCCTCATCGACCATGAAACCCTCGCCCGCAAGGCCAAGGCGGTCCTCATCCAGACCCGCTACCTCGCGTGCCAATACATGGCTGTCGTCGCCAACCCGCCCTACATGGGCAACAACAACATGGGTCCAGAACTCAAGGACTACGTGAACCACAACTACAAGGACGGCAAAGCCGACCTGATGGCTTGTTTCTACTACCGCTATGGTTCCTTGACTGATTCGGATGGTCTGTTCGGAACAGTCATTGGCGATACATGGATGTTTATCAAGTCATTTGAGGCTATGCGAAATGATCTGATTCATCGTCATACGATTTCAAGTTTTGTTCATATCCGAGATATTTCCAATCATCCCGATATCTTTGGCGCAAATGCTGCTTTTATAGTAGAAGCCCGACGTGCCTCCCATAAGACTCGGTTCATCAAACTATCTCAGAACGGTTCCTCACGTAAAAAAGCGGAATTCCTTCAGATTATGCGCGGAGGCAATCAAGAAGCCACTTTCACCGTCTCCCAGTCCGATTTCACCCGCATTCCCGGTTCGCCCATCGTGTACTGGCTGAGCGACGCGATGCGTGCCACATTCACGAAGGGAAAGCCACTGGGCAATCTCGCACAACTCAAGCATGGGATGTCAACTGGTAATAACAACACATTATTGAGACAGTGGCATGAAGTAAGCTATAAAAAGTTTATTCGTGATTGTAAGTCTCGAGATGAAGCATCGAAAGCTACGGGCTGGTTTCCTTACAACAAGGGCGGTGAGTTTAGGAAGTGGTATGGTAATCAGCAATTTGTTATTCGGTATGATTCTCACGGGCAGACTTATATGAAGTCATTATCTGGTTTCAGACATGACGGACGTGATTACTATTTCCGACCATCTGTATCATGGTCCTTTGTTAGTAGCGCAGCACCGGCTTTCCGCTATTACCCTTCAGGTTTTGTTTTTGATGTTGCTGGTAGTTCTATTTTTGCAAGCGAAAACATCCTGAGAAGAATTCTAGGAATAGAGAATTCCACAATTTTGTATACGCAATTGACGGCAATAGCTCCAACAGTAAATTTTCAAGTTGGGCAGATTGCATCATTGCCAATTGCTGATGAGTTGAAGGATATGGACGATGAGGATGATGAGAATGTTGAATTCCTCATCTCCACTTCCAAATCCGACTGGGATTCCTACGAGACCTCGTGGGATTTTGCCTCTTTGCCGATTGTGGGGGATGGGAACTCAAAGGCCCCTCATCAGTCGATGTTGCCGACAGCTTCCCCTCAGGGGGAAGCCCGGTTTGACCACTCTCAGTCAGCTGCGCTGACAGCCCCCGCCAGCGGAGGCCAGGGGCGGAGCTTGGCGGAGATCGTTGCGGCGTATATCGACTCCTGCAAGACGGTGGCCGAGGAGCAGCGTCAGCATGAAATCCGCAACAACGAGCTGGTGGCGGACGCGTATGGTGTGCGTGACGAAGTGCCGTGCGACGTGCCGTTGGAGCGCGTCTCGCTGAAACGCAATCCGGCGTTCGCCTACCCGAAGGCCGACCCTGCCGAGCGTGACCAGCTCATGGCCCGTTACCTCGTCAAGGAGCTCATCTCCTATGCGGTCGGCTGCATGTTCGGCCGATACAGTCTCGACAAGCCAGGTCTGGTGCTCGCCTCGCAGGGCCAGACGTTGGACGACTACCTGCGTGAGGTGCCGGATCCGCGCTTCATGCCGGACGAGGACAACGTCATCCCGGTCACTGCGGACGAATGGTTCGAAGACGACATCGTCTCGCGCTTCCGCAGGTTCCTGTCCGTCGTCTACGGCGAGGAACGTCTGAGCGAGAACGTGGCGTACATCGAATCCATGCTCGGCAAGACCCTGCGCAAGTACTTCGTGAACGACTTCTACGCCGACCATGTGAAGACGTACAAGAGCCGTCCGATCTACTGGATGTATTCGAGCCGGCGCGACAACAAGGGCTCGTTCAAGGCGCTCGTCTACCTGCACCGGTACACGCCGCAGACCACGAGCAACGTGCTCGGCTACCTGCGCGACTACGTGGCCAAGCTCGACGCGCAGTCGTCCCGCCTGCTCGCCTCCGACTTGGCCAGCGACGTGCGCGCGGGGGAGAGAATGAGGACCGCAATCACGGAATGCCGCGAATACGAGGACAAGATCCTCTACCCGCTCGCCACCCGCAATCTCGACATCGACCTCGACGACGGCGTGCTCGTCAACTATCTTCGCCTCGGCGACGCCCTGCGCGCCATCCCCGCCCTGGAGCGCAAACGCAAAGACGTCGCCACCTGGACCTGGCCCCACCATGGACTAAATAATTGAATTTTGCCGAAGTCTAGGAGAGGAAACTATGGTAAAGCTGCCGAAAAAGACCAAAATGTCTATCTTTTTAATTAAAGAAGGAGTATCTCCAAACGACATCGTTGATAAAAATGTTCCCGCGATTCAGCTTGATGAAATGCCTAGCGGATATGAATTACATGTGCGTAGGAACGATGATCATAAACCAGATTGGCTGTTGAGCTTCTTTTCTTCGTCTATTTCAGGGGACGATTCTTTAACAATTTCGAGTCTGGGAGCAGTTCTGACCGTACCAGTTTCCATCCCCTGTGGAGAAACAATGTGTCGACGTTTTTTTGCAATCACATTTGGATATGGGAGATCTTTTCTAAATAGGGAAGTTTGTGAAGAACGTTTCGGTTTGAAATGTGTGCTTAATTCCGTGGACGAGAATGCGCTGAGAACCATCAAGTTTACTGATGTGTCTGGCAGCGCGCGACGCTCAAGTGAACAGATGCCAAGAGCATCTTCGATTGAGGAGTTTTCTCTTGATGTGCAGCGTAGCCTGTTAAGCGCGACGACTGCCAAGGGCAAAGATGGCGATTTATTGGAGGGGACCGTCTCCGGCTCTGATTCATTGTCGATGACTAAACTCGTGAATGTAAATACGGTGGGCTCTTTTTTGGTAAAAGTATATGATCTATATCGAAGTGACCGATATCGGAAAAACTTTGATTGGATAGATAACATTGCCTCGGTGAATAATCCTGAGATGGAAAAGCGCCTTTGGAAAGAAGCCATTGCGATTATTACATCCGGTAAAGAAAAAGCCAGTGTGACGAGTGATTTGTGGATGACCGTCCCAGATGTGTTGAACTGGGAAGATGTAGCAGGATTCCGATATTACGGTGAAAGAAAAGACAGCGAAGGCAAGCTTCCCTTACACGAGGATATCCTTATGGAAGAGGTTCTCGCAACCTTTCATAAGAAACTTGAGTCATATAGGCAATTGCGGTCGAAGAAGATTTCCGCGGTTGATGCACGCAGTGGAAATGAAATCCAGTCGTGGTCTGCTGCTTCATGTTTAGTTGGAGAACTTCGTTTAAACAACGGAAAGAATTATTGCGTCACTGCGGGTAAGTGGTATGAAATTGCGCAGGATTATGTACAGCAAATCGAAGAAGAATATAGGTCTATTGCGCCATCTGATACAGCTTTTATTCCGTATTTGAAAGAGTACAATTCTGAGGAAGAAGCTGTGTCAGTTTATGAGAACAATACAGAGAAGAAGCTGTCGCATGAGGCTCGATATAATTACGAGGCTCAGAAAAAGCTAAACGAGTCTGAAACTGAGAAACGATATTTGCTGATGGATCGTCGTTTGATTCCTTATGGCAGTGGAAAGAACAGCAGGGAAGAACTGTGCGATATTCTTTCTGATTCTGGAGAGCGAATTCATATTAAACGATGTTCTGGGTCGTCGGCAATGAGCCATTTGTTTAACCAAGGTCTCGTTGCCGCATCTCTTGAAGTTGATGGAGATGGTTTTATAGCAGTAGCTAATGAAAAAATCAAAGAAGCAGCGAACGATTATGGCCTCCCTGCTGGAGAATTTCTCCTTCCATCACATTCGGGGCCCGGAAAGCATTCCATCTCAAAAGTCATATTTGGCATAGTGAAAGAGCGTAAGACCGGTAAGCCGAACTTGCCGTTTTTCAGCAAAGTTGCATTAGCCGCTGTTAGAAGACAGCTGAAACGTATGAATTTGGAACTCCAATTAAATTGGATTCCGTGTCAGTGATTGGCGCATATCGGTAGGAGGTGTATGAAATACCACCCGATGCCATTGCGCTCATCGTCAATGCGGTGGTGCATCGAAACTACATCGACCATTCCAGCATCTATATCGCCATTTACGATGACCGGTGGAAATCACTTCACTAGGCAGATTGCCGATGGGCAAACCATCGAACGGATGAAGCAGGGCTATTCGAAAGTTCCTTGGTAGTGATACTGATTTACGTAATCAATGTCTATCGTGCCTCGGTCTCGTCCGTGCTGGATGGTGATGTGCGACTGAATGGGTTTTGGCTCTTTTGAAATTTTTGATTCTTTTGATAGTTTTGATTTCAGGATGAATCAAGGCCGATGCAGGGAAGGAGCGCCGCCATGCGAGCCAAGGAGAACCCGTTCAAGCCGACGGCCGGTGGGGAGCCGCCGCTGCTCATCGGACGCAAGAGGGTCATCCGCGATTTCGAGAAAGGGCTCGACAACGGCGTGGGAGCCCCCGGACGCATCATGCTGATAACCGGAGCGCGAGGAACCGGCAAGACGGTTATGCTCACCGTGTTCGGCGACAGGGCGCGCGCCCGCAAATGGGACGTCATCGAGGAAACCGCGTCGGAGGGCCTGTGCGAGCGGCTGGTCAACGAACTGCGCTCCAAGGATTCTGTTCTGGACCATTTCACCATCAAACCATCGGTGAACTTCGCCGGAGCGGGCATCAGCCTGGGCGAGGCGGAACTCTCGCCGAAACGCATGCCCGAAACGTTGCGCAAGGCCATGTCCGGGCGGCTGGAAGCATTGGAAAAACGCCATGCCGGCCTGCTGATCACCATCGACGAGACGCAGGCCGCGGAACGTTCCGACATGATCGCCATGGCCACGGCCATCCAGCATCAGATCCGCGAGCGCCGCAACATCGCCATCGTGTTCGCCGGACTGCCGCAGATGGTCTCCGACCTGTTCAACGATGAGGTGATCACCTTCCTGCGCCGGGCGAGGACGAACGTGCTCGCCGACATTCCCGTCAACGAGGTCCGGGACGCCTTCGCCGAGACCTTCACGGCCTCGGGCATGACCATCACCGATGAGCAGTTGCGGACGGCGGCCGAGGCGACCTCCGGATACCCGTACATGATTCAACTGGTCGGCTACCATATCTGGGATGCGGCCGACATGAGGGAATCCGACGTCATCGACGACGAGGATGTTCACGGCGGCATATCCGAGGCGAGAACCGACCTCGACAACGCCGTCTGCATTCCCGAACTCCACGGCCTTTCTCCAAAGGACCGGGAATACCTCGAGGCGATGGCACCGTCCGATGGCGCCGTATCCACGGCGGAGGTGGCCGAACGCATGGGCAAGAGCGCCAACTACGCCGCCACCTATCGCAAACGTCTGCTCGACGCGTACGTGATCCGGGAGACGGAACGCGGCGAAGTCGATTTCGCCGTGCCGTTCCTCCGGGAATATCTCCGACGGACCGCGGCATGACCGGACGACCAGGAAACGAAAGAGGATCGCACATGGGTGGCAACAAACAGCTGGGTTCACTGCTGGCGGCACGATTCGGCAAATACGCCGAATCCGAGAGCGGCGAGGGGCGCATCGTGTTCTGGGAGGATGACGAAGGCGCCTACGCCGACACCGTGGAAACGCTCATCGGGCCAACGGCGACGAGCGCCGCACTACGCGATGTGGAGCTCATCAGACTCACCAACGCCAACCCATTCGGCGTGAAATACCGGGTATTGCGCGAACAGCCCGATACCAAGTTCCTCATCTACCGCAACGCCGCCGAACCCGGCAACCGGCATCCCGACGACGAACACAACTGGCTGCTTGACCTTGAACTTGCCTACGGCCCCGTATTCTCCGCCGACCGGCTCATGCTCATCCTCAACGAGACCATGCCCAAGGACGCCGGCAGCGAGACCCGCGACGCATGGCTCGACGTGATGCGGCGCACCAAACCGTTCTTCGACGATGACGGCGACGTGAACACGCTCGCCGAACGCATGAGCGCAGACGACGACGCGCGAACCATGCAGGCGAAGATGATCGCCGTACTGCTCAACCTGCCGGTCGGACGCAACAGCCTGCAGGACATCTGGCGACGGCTGCTCGAACAATACGCCGAAGACGACGACAGCGGCATCGAAAGCATCCGCAAGGCAGGACTGCTGGAATTCCATTGGAAGGGGACCACCGGCATATACCGGTATGCGGCATACGAGGAGTCCGAAGCGCCCATCCACCCTCAGTCGTCTTTGACGACGGCTCCCGCCGGCGGGAGCGGGAGCGTACCGACCGTCAAGGACTTCGTGCTATGGCTGTTCAAGCTCGCATGGAACGACTTCTCCGACGGCGACGCCGGCCCCGACCGATACGCCAACATCCGGCGCGATTTCGAAGGCTGGCGCAACGACCGCACCTTCACCGACACGTTCAAACAACTCTCCGAACAGGTGTTCGACGAACTCATGCTCAGCCGCGACATCGTCGCGATGCCATTGAAGAAACTCGTCCGACGCTCCCTGTTCAGCGAAGTCGACGAACAGATCGTGACCCTGCTGTACCAGGAGATCGGCAACGAGACGATAGCGGACGACGACGTGCAGGCCATCATCCGCGAGCGCACGCCCCACATCTGGTACGACGACTATCGGATCGACTACGAGGCCATCGGCGCGGCAAGCCGGCTTCGCGCCATGCTCGACGAAGGTGAGGGGATCATCGA
Organism: Bifidobacterium pluvialisilvae; assembly: GCF_019331695.1. Taxonomy (GTDB): domain Bacteria; phylum Actinomycetota; class Actinomycetes; order Actinomycetales; family Bifidobacteriaceae; genus Galliscardovia; species Galliscardovia pluvialisilvae. Next base: position 194,874 of record NZ_JAHBBI010000005.1, on the reverse strand, counting down.
CGACATCGACTCGCCCGGGCGGGGATTCTCCATGTATGCGCAACGCCTGTACCAGGCCGACCAGGCGTATCGTGAGTTCATCCGCGCATGGAAGCGGCAGGGCAGGCGCGCGGAGGCATCGGCCATCCGCGATGATCTGGAACTACGGTATTCGCGGTTCCAGTCCCGGCTTGGTGAGACTTGGCAACGGCAGATCGACCGGCTTGACCATTGGGGCATCGACGATGTTCCGGCGCAACAGGACTTCTACCGGAAGCATGTGCGCAAGACCGTGGACGGCGGCAGGAAGATCGCCATCATCATCTCCGATGCGCTGCGATACGAGGTGGCGCAATCCTTCGCCGACCGGATGCGCTCGCAGAACCGCTGGAACGCGACGGTCGAAGCCCAGCTGGGCGTGCTGCCCTCATACACGCAACTGGGCATGGCCGCGCTGCTGCCGCACAAGACGCTGGCGTTCAGCACGAACGACCATTATTCCGTGCTGGTCGACGGCATGCCGTCGCAGGGCATGGGAAACAGGAACGCCATCCTCGCGAAGGTCGGGGGAGCGGCGGTGGATGACGAAACGCTGATGGGGCTCAACCGGGAGGGTTCCCGCGAACTGGTGAAATCACATAAGGTGCTGTACGTGTTCCATAACACGATCGACCATGCCGGCGAAGGCGATGAGGCGGCCACATTCGGCGCCTGCGAGCGCGCCATCGTCGAACTGGACGGCATCGTGAAGAAGCTGGCGAACGCGAATGTGACCAACATGATCGTGACCGCCGACCATGGGTTCCTGTACCAGGACCATGACGTGGCCGATGGCGAATGGCTGAGCGAACAGCCGAAGGGCGATGCGGTATGGCAGCGCAAACGACGGTTCGTCATCGGCTCCAATCTGGCCGAATCCCCCTCGTTCACCACGTTCACGGCTTCGCAGCTCGGGATCGAGGACGCCGCCGGCGAAGGCGTGAGCGTGCAGGTGCCCGTCTCCATCCATCGGCTGCGGAAACAGGGCGGCGGCGTACGGTACGTGCATGGGGGCGCCTCATTGCAGGAGATCGTCGTGCCGGTCGTGCGCATCAGCAAGGGACGGTCGGCGGCGCAGGACGTCAGACCCGTCGAGTTCCGTATTCTGCAACGGACCGACCGCATCACCACCGGCCAGCTGACCGTGGAGTTCCAGCAGACCGAGCCGGTGGGCGACAAAGTGGCGCAACGCACCGTGTTCGCGGGACTGTATGGCGTCGGCGGCGGCGAGGCGGTGCCGATCTCCAACGAGGTGCCGCTGACGTTCCGGTCCGAAAGCCCCGAGGCGCGTGACCGTCATGTGGCGGCGACGTTCCTGCTGACGAGCGAGGCCGACCGGTTCAACGACACGATGGTGGAGCTGCGTCTGTCCGAGCGGATTGCCGGCAGCAACCAGCGGCGTATGCTGGAACAGAAGGCCGACTATCTGCTCAAACGCAGTCTCTTCGCCGACGACGGATTCGACTTCTGACGGGACATGAAGCCTGCGGAATGAAGGTGGATATATGACGAAAACGGAAGACAGTGCGACGACTTCGGCAAACGGGTCCGAGCTCGACCACAAGATCGTCGAGACGTTTCCCGGATGCGTGGTGCGCAAGGACCTGGTCGGCGCAATCAAGGGGAACGCGCCGGTTCCTTCATATGTGCTCGAATATCTTATCGGTAAATACGCGGCTACCGCCGATGCCGTAAGCATCGAAGGCGGCATGGACAGCGTGCGCAGGATCCTCGCGGAGAACTATGTTCACCGTGAGGAGGCGAATCTCATCCAATCGCGAATCCGTGAGCGTGGCCGTTACTCCATCATCGACCGGGTCCAGGTGGCGCTGAACGAGAAATACGACCGGTATGAGGCCGCGTTCTCCAATCTCGGCATCAGCGAGGTGGTCGTCGATTCGGCGACCGTGAAGAAGAATCCGAAGCTGCTGGTTTCGGGCGTGTGGTGCATGTGCACGCTCGGCTACGCGTATTCGGGCGATCCGCATGAGGTGCCGTGGCGGCTGCAGAAGCTGGCGCCCGTGCAGATGTCCCATGACGACAGGGAGAACTATCTCGCCATGCGGGCGCGGTTCACGACGGACGAGTGGATCGACCTGCTCATGCAGTCCATCGGCTTCGACCCCGAACTGTTCGGCACCCGTGCCAAACTGCTGCATCTGGTGCGTATGGTCCCGTTCGTCGAACGCAACTACAATCTCGTCGAACTCGGTCCCAAGGGAACCGGAAAATCCCACATCTACTCGGAGTTCTCGCCGCATGGCATGCTCATCTCCGGCGGCGAGGTGACGGCGGCGAAACTGTTCGTCAACAACGCCAGCGGCAGGATCGGACTGGTCGGATACTGGGACACGGTCGCGTTCGACGAGTTCGCGGGCAAGGCCAAACGGGCCGACAAGGCGCTCGTCGACATCATGAAGAACTACATGGCCAACAAATCGTTCTCCCGTGGCGTGGAGACGCTGCAGGGCGAGGCGTCCATGGTGTTCGTCGGCAACACGTCGCACAACGTGCCCTACATGCTCAAGAACTCCGACCTGTTCGAGGAGCTGCCAAGGCAGTACCACGATGCGGCGTTCCTCGACCGCATCCACTACTACGTGCCCGGCTGGGAGTTCGAGCAGATTCGCGGTGAGATGTTCACCCGCGGATACGGGTTCGTGGTCGACTATCTGGCCGAGATGCTGCACAACCTACGGGACGTGGACTACGGCGGGGCATACGAACGGTATTTCGCCTTGTCGCCGACATTGTCCACACGAGACAAGGACGGCATCCGCAAGACATTCTCCGGACTGATGGAACTCGTCCACCCGACAGGCAAGGCCACGCCGGAGGAAATGGAGACGCTGCTGCGCTGCGCCATCGAAGGGCGCAAACGCGTCAAGGACCAGCTGTGCCGCATAGACCCCACCATGGCCGAAGTGGACTTCTCATACACGAGAGTCGGCTCGGGCGAACAGGTTCCCGTGCATACGCTGGAAGAAACCGAATATCCGGAACTGTACTGGCGCGGCAGACCGGGCAAAGCCGATTCCGAGACGGAATCCGCCGAACCGAAATCAGAGGAGACGAAAACAAGGGAGCCGGGGGATGCGGGCCCCGTCTCCTCCGGAGCCTCCGCCGCAGCGCCCGCGCGCCAATCGCGGCTCTCACGTCTTGAACTGCTCGCCCTCCAGGCGAAACCCGGGCGCAGGGAATACAAGGAAGGCCAGATCGGTGCGGGCTACGACAAACTGTTCGGCCCCTGGCTCGTCGGGGCGAAACGAATCGAGGTCTGCGACCCATATGTGCGCAAGCCCTATCAGGTCCGCAACCTCGCTGAATTTCTCGAAACCGTGCTGCGGTCCTCCGACCGGTCCGAGGAGATCCAGGTCCATCTCATCACCGACCAGGAGCGAGGCAACGGCCCAGTCACGGAGCAGCAGCTTGATGATCTGAAAACGGTGCAAACCAACTACGGACGTTACGGCATCATACTCACCTACGAATTCAAGGACAACATCCACGACCGATTCATTAAAACCGACACCGGCTGGATCATCGACCTGGGCAAGGGGCTCGACATCTACCAGCGGTTCGACACCAGCTGGTTCAGCCCACTGCTGCGTATGCCCCAGATACGGCCGGTGAGCAAGGACTTCACCGTCAACTACAGCCGCACAGACCAGTGACGGAGGGTGACATCATGAACGACGTATTGCCGGTCGCGGTGGCGCAGTTCACCGTGGGGCCCGAGCCGGACGCCAATCTGGCGACGATACGGGATTATGCGCGGCGGGCCGAGGAGGCCGGCGCACGGCTGCTGGTGTTGCCCGAGGGGCTCATCGCACGCGACGGAGGCGACGGCGTGTTCGTCGCCGAACACGCGCAGCCGCTGGATGGGCCGTTCGTGACGGGGCTGCGGGGCATCAGCCAAGAGACCGGCGTCACGCTCATGGGCACCGTGCACGTGCCGGTGCATGAAGGCGGACGGAACGGAACAATCGGCGACGATTGCCGCGTGGCCAACACGTTTCTCGCCATCCGCGGCGGCGACATCGTCGCCACGTATCGCAAGCTGCATCTCTATGACGCGTTCTCGGAAAAGGAATCCGACACCGTGTCGCCAGGCGATTCCCTGCCGCCCATCGTCGACGTCGACGGCTGGAAGATCGGCGTCATGACCTGCTACGACGTGCGGTTCCCCGAAACCGCGCGCTCGCTGGCCGTACGGGGCGCCGACGTCATCACGGTCAGTGCCGCATGGGTGCGTGGCGCGTTGAAGGAGCGGCATTGGGCGCTCATGGCCGCCGCCCGCGCGGTGGAGAACACCTGCTATGTGCTGGCGTGCAGCGAGGTGAGCGGGCAGAACATCGGCCTGAGTCGCATCATCGACCCGTTGGGCGAGACGGTCGCGAACGTCGGGGCGCAACCCGGCATGATCACCGCCGGACTGCATCGGAACGTATTGCGTTCGGCGAGGGTGAGCCTGCCCGTGCTCGTCAACCGCCGCTTCGCCGACCCGGTGCTGCGCTAGCCGAACAGCGCCAGATACACGTCGATGCCCGTCGACGGCGTCTCGGCAAGATAGGAACGAATCTCATCCTCGGCCACATTGAGCGCCTCATCCCTCGGATACCCGTAGATGCCGCTGGAAATCAGGGGAAAGGCGATGCTGGCGCAATGCAGCGAGTCGGCGAGCACCAGCGAATTGCGGTAGCAGTCGCGCAGCAGACGCTCCTCGCCGTGGTCGCCGCCATGCCAGATGGGGCCAGCCGTATGGATGACGTAATGCGCGGGCAGGCCGAAGCCTGTGGTGGCGATGGCCTGGCCGGTCTCGATGGGGGAGAGCCGGTCGCAGGCCCGTTGCATCTTCTCGGCGCCGGCCGCGCGGAAGATCGCGCCGCAGACGCCGCCTCCCATGCGCAGCCGGGTGTTGGCCGCGTTGACGATGGCGTCGACCTTCATGGTGGTGATGTCCTGACGGACCGTGGCGAACGACATGGAACCGCTCCTTTGCGATTGTCTCCTCGGAGATGGGTTTTGGGGCAGGCCCCTTGGCGGGGCCTGCGGGAAGGCCGGGACGGAATGGCTCAGAACGAGAAATCGTCCGGGTCGGAACCGTTGCGTTTGCCGGTGGCCAACGCGTCGACGGCGGCCATGTCCGCTGCGGAGAGCGTGAAGTCGAACACGTCGAGGTTCTGCCTGATGCGTTCGGCGTGCGTGGACTTCGGCAGCACGACCACGCCGCGCTGGATATGCCAGCGAATCACCACCTGCGCCGGCGATTTGTCGTATCGCGCGCCGATCTCGGCCAGGGCGGGCGCGGCAAGCAGACTGCCGCCGGTGCCGCCGAGCGGACTCCATGCTTCGGCCGCGATGCCCTTGGCATGCAACGTATCGATGAGCGGCTGGTTGGGGAACTGCGGGGAGGATTCGACCTGGTCGGCCGCCGGCGTCACATCGCTGTTCCTCAGCAGTTCGTCGAGATGATGCTCATGGAAGTTGCTTACGCCGATGGCCTTCGCACGACCGGACGCGTAGATCTCCTGCATGTCGTCCCACGCCTGCTGCCAGCCGTCCGCCGGCCAGTGGATGAGATACAGATCGACATAGTCCATGCCGAGCCGGTCGAGGCTCTCCTGGAACGCGTCCTTCGCCCGATGCGCGCGGATGTCGTCGTTCCACAGCTTCGTCGTGACGAAGATGTCCTCGCGGGGGACGCCGGAACGGCGGACGCCCTCGCCGACCGAGGCCTCGTTGCGGTAGATCATCGCCGTGTCGATATGCCGGTAGCCGGCCTCCAGCGCCGTCCGCACGGCGTTGACGGTGACGTCGCCGTCCGGCGTCTGGAACACGCCCAGACCGACCTGGGGGATGACCGTGCCGTTGTTCAATGTGATCGTCGATTGAATTGCCATGACACCTCGCTGTCCATGAATGATTGATTTCCCACCGCCCATTGTAGGAGAAGGCCCCCGTACTTGATGGACATTACGTTACCGAACGCTGAAAATCGTCGGAAAAAACAAGGAAAAACACTGGACGACATGATGTTTAGTAATCGTATGATGATTCCACCATGCGATTGTGGACGTTACGGTCCGTGTTGTGTATGGCCAGTGGTGCAATGGAGACATGAGCAACGTGAGACGGGCTGCCGGCGGCAGCGGGCGTGAGGGATTCGACGGCGGAACGAACACTGGGAACAGGGGAGGAGGCGCCGGCCGGCGCATCGCCGTCTGCCGGTTCGGCGTGGCCATGCTGCGCGTCTTCTGGTGGACCGTCCTGCTGGGAGGACTCGCCTTCATCGTCACCGCGGTCCTCGCCATCCCGGACCATTGGGTGCCATGGGCCGTTGCACTGGGCGCGTTTGCACTGGTCGAATCGGTCGTGTTCTGGGCCGGCATCATCGCCGTCTACCTCACGTCGGTGCAGCTGGGCCTGAAGATCCGCGTCATCGGCATCCTGTGCGGATGGATTCCCATCGCGAACCTCGTCGCATTGCGGCTCATCATCCGCACCGTCGCCGAGGAGGTGCGGTTCGAGACGGCCAAGAACACACTCGACCGGAGGCGTGAAACGGCGCGGGTGTGCGCCACACGCTACCCGATACTGCTCGTGCACGGCGTGTTCTTCCGCGACACCGAGGCACTGAACTACTGGGGGCGCATACCCGCCGAACTGGAACGCAACGGAGCCCGCATCTTCTACGGCGAACACCAGTCCGCCGCCTCGGTGGAGGACAGCGCCGCCGAACTCGCCGCACGCATTCGCGACATCATCGGACAAACCGGCTGCGGCAAGGTCAACGTCATCGCCCACTCCAAAGGCGGACTCGACATGCGATACGCCATCGCGCGCTGCGGCGTCGGGCAATGGGTGGCCTCGCTGACCACCATCAACACGCCCCACCGCGGCTGCGGCTTCGCCGACTATCTGCTCGGCCATATTCCGGAATCCGCCCAGCGCAAGGTCGAACACGCCTACAACGCGGCGGCCTCACGGCTCGGCGACACAAGCCCCGACTTCATGGCCGCCGTACGGGACCTTACCCAGACCGGCTGCGAACGCATCAACCGGCAGATCGGCCTCGAACCGTTCCCCGGCATCCTCTGCCAAAGCGTCGGATCGCGTCTCGCCCATGCGACGACCGGCAAGTTCCCCCTGAACTTCACATATCCATTGGTCAAATGGTTCGACGGCCCCAACGACGGATTGGTCGCCAAGCCGTCGTTCCCCTGGGGCAGGCGGTTCATATGGCTGGAGCCGAACGGCAAGAGGGGAATATCGCACGCCGACATGATCGACCTCAACCGGGAGAACATCGCCGGGTTCGACGTGCGTGAATTCTATGTCGGACTCGTCTCGGAGCTCAAACGGGCGGGGCTGTGACCGACGTGCGGACGGCGACGGGAGACGTTGAGGGGGCGTAATACGCCGGTAAAGAATGCGTCGTTATGAACGAACGTCCGACTGCTAGCATTCTGATTAGGTTTTGTCAATATGAGAGAAGAAAGGGTCCCCGCCGTATGGCCCAACTTACCCTGGTGCTCGAGATCCTGGTTGTGGTGCTGATCTCCTCGGCCCTGAGCAGTTTCATCCCGCGCGTGTCCACGCCGCTTGTGCAGATCGCGCTGGGCGTGGCGTGGTATTTCACGCCGTTCCTGCCGAACCTCGAACTCGACCCCCAGCTGTTCATGGTCCTGTTCATCGCGCCGCTGCTGTTCCTCGAGGCCAGGAACGTGCCCCGGCGCGAGGTCGCCAAGGACCTCGGCCCGTCCCTGTCCCTGGCCATCGGGCTTGTGCTGGTGTCGCTGGTCGTCTCCGGCGTGACGTTGCACGTGCTGTGGCCGGCCGTGCCGCTTGCGGCGGCGCTCGCCCTCGGCGCCGCGCTCGGCCCGACCGATGCCGTTGCCGTGGCTTCGCTGAGCAAGGAGGCGAAGCTGACGGAACGCCAGCTGAACGTGCTGCGTGGCGAGAGCCTGTTCAACGACGCGGCCAGCATCGTGGGATTCCAGTTCGCGTGCCTCGCCGCGCTGACCGGCACGTTCTCCATCTCCCAGTTCGCCGAAGGCATCACCGCAAGCTTCTTCGGCGGCGTCGCCGTGGGCATCGTGGCCGGGGTTCTGTTCAACCGGCTGGTGCTGATTCTTCGGCGCTACCGCATGGAGACCATGACCCTGCGCATCGGCATCGAGGTGCTCATCCCCTTCACCGCATATGTGGCGGCCGAGCACATCCACGTCTCCGGGGTGCTGGCCGTCGTGGCCGCGGGTCTGCTCATCACCTTCCAGCGATACGGGTTCGGCAGCGACATCGCGCGTACGAACCTCGTGTCCAACTCCGTATGGCAGTTCATCGAGTTCACGCTCAACGGCGCCGTGTTCGTGCTGCTCGGCCTCGAGCTGCCCATCGCCATGCGGTCCAGCTGGCAGAACGAATCGGTGAGCAGTGGGATGCTCGTGCTGGCAGTGCTCGTGCTCACCGTGGTGTCGCTCGTCATCAGGTTCCTGTGGATGCTGGTCATGCTGCGCGTCACCAAGGACCGTGCCACGCACAAGCGCCGCAAGCTGACGCGGGACCGCATTCACAGCGCCCTGGTCATGACGTTCGGCGGACCCAAGGGCACGATCTCGCTGGCGTTGGCGTTCACGCTGCCCAACGGCATCGACGAGGCCACGCACATCCCCCTGCGCAGCGCCCTGCTGTTCATCGTCTCCGGATACATCGTGGTGTCGCTGGTGCTGGCGAACATCATCCTGCCGATGCTCGCGCCCCGCGACGACGACGTGATGGGCGAGGAGTACGCGAAGGACAACGTGGAGATGCTGCGCCGCACGCTCACGAAGATCGCCGAACTCGACAGCCCGGAGACGCATGAGGAGGTCCGCGCCGTCATGCACTCCTACACGGAACGCATCGACCGCGTGAAGCTCGCCGTGCCGCAGGAGACCATCAAACGCGAGCAGAAGGTGCGTGTGGCGACGCTCGAGTGGGAGCGCGAATGGCTGAACAACCTGCTCGAGGAGCATCCCGAGAAGGAGGAGGCCGCCGAGCAGCTCATCACCCGACTCAACAGCTCGCTCAACCATCTGACCGGTTCGGGCGGCCACCACATCCAGATTCGTCAGGCCAAGCCGCGTCGTCAGGCCATGATTCTGCTGCGTCGCATCTGGGCCGTGCTGGCCCGTGTGACACCCGGACTGGACCCGCACAAGACCGATATGATGCGCAGCATCCAAATCGAACTGTTCGAGGCGACCATCGGGCATCTGAAGGACGAGGTGCTCACCGACGTGGACAACGCGGAGATCATCGCACGACTGATCGGCGAATACCGTGCCGCATTGAGCACGCTGCATGCGAGGACGTCGTCGCTGCCCACGCTGTCGTCGCTGCCGTCGAGGCAGGGCGTCGAGGATGTGCGCACGCAGACGTTCCGTCTCGAGTTGGAGACCATCCGCGAGATGCTCGAGGAGGAGGAGATCACGCGAAGCCAGGCCAAGATGATGCGCCAAAACGTCTACCTCATGCAAGCGGACGCGGTGCTGTAAAGCACCGCGTGCCAATCGGCGATTTCATCGAGCCGATTGGCTGACAAGGCGCTGCCGAAGGCAGTCACTAATTGCGGGACGCGGTGCTGTAAGACACCGCGTGCCGATTTGCGATTGTATCGAGCAAATCGGCTAGGGGAACGCTGCCGTCAGGCAGTCTGTAATTACAGGACCGCGGTGCTGTAAGGCACCGCGTGCTTTCGGGCGATTGCATCGAGCGAGAAAGCCGACAAAACGCTGCCATCATTCGGCCCGCATGCAGGACCAGGGAGGCTCTGTCGTTACAGCCGTCTCCGGCGGTCATCCGGTATGCTGTGCGTAGACGTTTTCTTCCGGAACAAGGAGCCGTGACCATGAGCGATGACGCAACCAAACCCACTACCGACGCCGACGGATTCAGCACGCTGGGCTACTACTACGCGTTCGACGCCGACACCGAGATCGAGGACATGAACCTCGAGGCGGTGATCTGCGCCGACCAGCCGTCCAGGGATCTCAACGGCGTGGCGGTGACCGTGCGCGTCAACGACGAAATCAAGGCGTCCGAAGGCCAGCGCCGCGTCATGGAGACGCTTGCCATGCTCATCAACCAGCAGCTTCCCCACCGTGACGACGCGGCCGTGGTGGCCCGTTACGCCATTTCCATCTGCGAGGAGCCGCCGGAGGACGCCGTGGTGCTGTGCAGGTTCAGTGCCAGGCGCGAGCATCAGGGCGACCGCATCGTCACCCAGCTCAAGGCAGGCCGCAACCAGGCCGTCGACGAGCGTGTGCTCGCGGGCGGACGCCGCGTCATCCATTACCTCACCGACTTCCTCGACCAGCTGGAGGTCGCCGCCGTCAGGAAGGCCGCGGACGGACAAGGCGAGGACCGGGGCTGACGGACCATCGCCATCCGGATGAACGGACGCTGAAGCCAACATAAACAACGCGTGTCCTACTTTCGCGCCTTTCCGTCCCTATGGGAATTTAGACTTGATTAGGTCGCACGATGTTGTGGCCGCCTGAATCCAAACAGCAACGGAAAGGCGCGCATGTCATCTTTATCCCCGAGCGAGGATTTCATCGGAAAAAGCGTCGTCACGCTCGACGATCTCAGCACCGAGCAGATCGAGCTTCTCCTGCGCAAGGCGCAGTACATCGACGCCAATCGCAAACTGGTCTCGCACACCTGCGACGGCCGGGTCATCGCCACGCTCTTCTATGAGCCGAGCACCCGCACGCGGCTAAGCTTCGAGACCGCCATGCTGCGTCTCGGAGGCCGTGTCATCGGCTTCGCCGGAGCGCAGCAGTCGTCGGTCAGCAAGGGCGAATCCATCGCCGACACCCTGAAGACCGTCGCGAACTTCGCCGACGTCGTCGCCATCCGCCACCCGAAGGAGGGCGCCGCGCTGGTGGCGTCCGAGGCGGTGGACATCCCCGTCATCAACGCGGGCGACGGCGGGCACATGCATCCGACGCAGACGCTCGCCGACCTGTGCACCCTGCAGTCGCGTTTCGGCCGCATCAACGACCTGACCGTGGGCCTGTGCGGCGACCTCACCTTCGGCCGCACCGTGCACTCGCTCATCGAGACGCTGTGCCGCTTCGGCAACGTGAACTTCGTGCTCATCAGCCCCGACGAGCTGAAGACCCCGCAGTACGTCATCGACCGCATCAACGCCACCGACAACTGCACGTACGTGGAGGTCAAGGACCTCGTCTCCGTGATCGGGGACCTCGACGTGCTGTACATGACCCGCGTGCAGCAGGAGCGCTTCTTCAACGAGGACGACTACCTGCGCCTGCGCGACACCTACATCCTCGACGAGGACAAGCTCAGGCTCGCCAAGAAGGACATGGCCGTGCTGCATCCGCTGCCGCGCGTCAACGAGATCGCCGTGGAGGTCGACCACGACCCGCGCGCCGCATACTTCGAGCAGGTGAAGAACGGCATGCTCATGCGCATGGCGCTCGAATGCTCCGTGCTGGGCGACGAACTGCCCGGATTCGACCCTGAAGGCATCGACGCGGTGAACGCGAAGGAGGTGGCCGCCTGATGGAGGTGACCAGCATCACTGAAGGCATCATCATCGACCACGTGCCCGCCGGCACGGCGCTGAAGGTGCTCAACTATCTCAACATCAACCCGGCCACGACGCGTCTCGCGCTCATCATGAACACGACCAGCCACCAGTTCGGCTCCAAGGACATCATCAAGATCGAAGGGGAACAGGACATCGACCTCGACGTGCTCGGTCTCGTGGCCCGACAGGCGACCGTCGACGTGGTGCACGGCGGCAAGATCGTGGAGAAGCTCACCCCGAACCTGCCGGAACACGTGACCAACGTCATCAGCTGCGTGAACCCGCGCTGCGTGACCACCATCGAACGCGGCATCAAGCAGCGCTTCCACCTCGTGCACTCCGAACGCAAGGAATACCGCTGCGACTACTGCGACGAGGAAGCCAAGTTCTAGTCAGGTCCCCTGGGGCGCGGCCGTCGACGGACATGCCGGCGGCCGCATCGACGTGAAAGGAAACGCACATGCTCACATTGCGCAACATCACCGTGTGGAACACAGGCGAGGCCATCGACCTGGTGGTTCCCGAAGCCGACGGGGCCAGGCTCCTGCGGGAGGACGACGCCATCGTCGACGGCGAGATCGACGCCACGGGGCTCACGCTGGCGCCGGGCTTCGCCGACCCGCACGTGCATTTCCGCGACCCCGGCCAGACATACAAGGAGTCCATGGTCTCCGGGGCGGCCGCCGCCGCATCCGGCGGATACACGACCGTGCTCATCATGCCGAACACCGTGCCGGCATTGGACGGCGTGAAAGTCACGGACCATGAGCAGCCCGGAGCCGAGGAGGTGCTCGGCAAGGGCTTCGACAACGTCATCGACTTCCTCCAGCACTACGACTCCGCCCACGACGTGAACCTTCCGGTGCGCTACGACCTGTGCGTATGCGCGTCAAAAGGACGGGCCGGGCATGAGCCCACCGACCTCGACGACTGGCGCTGGTACATCCGCGGCGTGGCCGAGGGGGAGAAGGACCAGTCCCAGCTCGACCATCCCATCACCGCGATCAGCGACGACGGCTCGGCCGTCACTCCCGAAATCCTCGACGACGTGCTGCGCATGGCGAAGGAGTCCGGACTCTACCTCATCGAGCACTGCGAGCACCACGACACCGGCGCCGTCAACGACGGCCCCGTCTCCCGCAAGCTCGGCGTGCCGGGAATCCCCGAGGACACCGAGCTGAAGATCGTGGCCCGCGACATCGAGAAGGCCCGCGAGACCGGCGTGCACATCCACTTCCAGCATGTGAGCACGGCCATCTCCTTTGACGCCATCCGCAAGGCCAAGGCCGAGGGACTGCCCATCACCTGCGAGACGGCACCGCACTACCTGGCCCTGAGCGACGAGGCGCTGCTCGAATACGGCACCCTCGCCAAGATGAACCCGCCGCTGCGCTCGGAGGCCGACCGGCAGGCCACCATCGAAGCCATCGCCGACGGCACCGTCGACCTGCTCGCCACCGACCACGCGCCACACACGCTCGAGGAGAAGGAGCGCGGCTTCCTCGAGGCCCCCAACGGCATCATCGGCCTCGAATGCGCCTACGGCGTATGCCACAAGGTGCTCGTCGACGGCGGCCACATCTCCGACAGGCGGCTCATCGAACTCATGGCCACGGCGCCGCAGCGGCTCATGGGGCACAAGCCCGCCGACATCGACGCCATGCTCGACGAGAGCGGCAGGGGCGGGAATCGCCGCACGCTCGACCTGAGCATGGTGGAGCATCCCGAAACCGCCGACTTCGTCGTGCTCGACACGAACGCCGCATGGAAGGTCGACCCCGAGCGCTTCCACTCCAAGGCACGCAACACGCCGTTCGGCGGATGGGACGTCACCGGCCGTCCGCTCGCCACCGTCATCGGCTCGAAACTCGTCTTCAGCCGCCTATAGGGCGTATCCCCGCCTATTCGCCCGCTTCACAATTCGTTCCCCCGGAAAGGACACTCATGGACCGCCTAATCGACGCCATCGCGGCGAAGAACAACCCCAGCGTCGTCGGACTCGACCCGAAGCCGGCGCTGCTGCCCAAACAGCTCATCGACCACGCGCGCGAGGCGACCGTCAGCGAAAGCGAGATGGGCAATCCCATGGAGGCCGAGGCCGCATGGTCCATCAACTTCGCCGCCATGTACCTCAAGTTCAACACCACGATCATCGACGCGGTGAAGGACGTCGTCCCCGCCGTCAAACCGCAGATCGCCATGTACGAGGCGTTGGGCGAAGCCGGACTGTGGATGTACGCGCGCACCTGCAAGTACGCGCAGGACAACGGTCTGTACGTGCTCGGCGACGTCAAGCGCGGCGACATCGGTTCCACGGCCGAGGCCTACGCCCACCACCTGAGTGGCTTCCCGCTGCGGTTCGCCGACGTGGCCGGCGAGGATGAGATCGAAAACGTGCAGCGCAACGCCGCGGCGCTCGCCGCCGACGTGGAGGACTACGACGAGAACGGCGACGAATTCCAGTTCGGATCCGAATGGTATGAGGACGCCGTAACCGTGAACCCGTACCTCGGCACCGACGGCATCACCCCGTTCATCGACGCCGCCAGGGACAACGACAAGGACGTGTTCATCCTCGTACGCACCTCGAACCCGTCCAGCAGCGAGATCCAGGAGCTGGAGCTCAAGGACGGCGGCCGCGTATACGAACACGTCGCCGACCTGGTCGAACGATGGGGCGCGGACACCATCGGCGGGCACGGCTACTCGCGTGCCGGCGCCGTCGTCGGAGCCACGCATCCCGAAGAGGGGGCGCTGCTGCGTGAACGCATGCCGCACACGTTCTTCCTCGTGCCCGGATACGGCGCACAGGGCGGCACCGCCGCCGATGTGGCGCGCATGTTCGACGGCAACGGATCGGGAGCAATCGTGAATTCTTCCCGTGGTATCATCGGCGCCTGGAAGAAGAACCCCGCCTACGGCGAGGACCTCGACCTTGACGAGGCGTTGCAGATCGTCGGCGAAAGCGCACGCGAAGCCGCCGAACGCATGCGCGACGACCTCGGTTCCGCCCTGCAGCACTGAACCCGAGAAGGAGAGCTGAAGACCTTGACCGCAGACACGTTCATTCCCACCGCCACGGAGGAACGGCTGGCACATGGCAGGGCCGTCGTCGACGCGGCGGTCAGCCATGGGTTCTTCCCGCCGCGCCACACCGTCGAAATCGCCGACGTCATCGAACTCGACGCGGGCGTGATACGTCTCACCATCCGCGACCCCTACATCGCCGCGCACGGCCGGCCCGCCCAGTTCGTGGACTTCTTCACCCACGATCCGCTTAAGCCCATGCCGCGTCCGTTCGGCATCAGCGAGATCCAGGACGATCTGGTGAGCTTCATCTTCGCCGTCGTCGGCAAGGGAACCGGCGAGCTTGCCGGGCTCAAGGCGGGAGACGTCATCGACGTGATGGGCCCGCTCGGCCACGCGTTCGACACCAAGAAGCCGGCGAACTACGTATTGGTGGCCGGGGGACTCGGCGTACCGCCGCTCATCCACGCCGCACAGCACATCGCCGGCGACGAGAACAGCGAATCCACCGCCGTGTTCGGCTACAGGAAGAACCACTTCGCCGACGAATACGTGGACCGCTACGCCGACCGCACCTACAGCATCGACGAATCGGAAGGCAACGTGGTCACGCTGCTCGACCGCATCGAGAACGAACTGCATGACGGCGACCTGCCCCCGGTGATCCTCTCCTGCGGGCCGCTGCCCATGATGAAGGCCGTGGCCTCGTGGGCCGCCAAACGCGACATGCCCTGCCAGCTCAGCCTCGAACAGCGCATGGGCTGCGGGTACGGCACCTGCGTGCTGTGCACCACCGACACCGTGAACGGCAGGCTCAAGGTCTGCGCGGACGGCCCCGTATTCACCCGCGAGCAGCTTGGATGGGAGTGATGGCCATGACCGCGACCGCAGCGAATCCCGAAACCGAAACCGTGGACCTGTACGACCACGAGTGGAAGCACCCCACCGTGGTGGCCGGCGTGCCATGGAAGAACCCCGTCGGCACCGCGTCCGGCACCTTCCAGTATGCGGCCGTACGCTGGTTCTACGACGTGAGCCAGCTTGGCGCCGTGACCACCAAGGGCGTCTCCCCGGTCCCGTGGGAGGGCAACCCCGGCGTACGCACCGCTGAAGGGCCGGCCAGCAACATCAACGCCGTTGGCCTGCAGAACCCCGGCGTCGACCATTACCTCGTCGACGACCTGCCCAAGCTCAAGAAGATCGGCGCGAACGTGGTGGCGAACGTGGCCGGCCACTGCGACGACGACTACGCCGAGGTCGTGGCCAAGCTCGCCGACTCCCCGGCCGACATGCTGGAGATCAACGTGAGCTGCCCGAACGTCTCCGGAGGACTGAGCGTCGGCGCCGACCCGGTGGCGCTGGACCGGCTCATCACCCGCCTGCGCAGGATGACCGACAAGCCGCTGATCGTCAAGCTCACGCCGAACGTCACCGACATCACCGTGCCCGCGCGCGCGGCCGTGGAGGCCGGCGCCGACGCGCTGAGCCTCATCAACACCGTCGTCGGCATGCGCATCAACACCCGCACCGGCAAGCCGATCATCGACCACGTCACCGGCGGCGTATCCGGTCCGGCCGTGCTGCCCATCGGCCTGGCCCGCGTATGGCAGGTGCGCACCGCGCTCCCGGACATCCCGATCATCGGACTCGGCGGCATCGACACCGGCGAGAAGGCCCTCGAATACCTGTATGCGGGAGCGAACGCCGTCGAGGTCGGCGCCGCCGCCCTGTTCGACCCCGTGGCGCCCCTGCGCGTCGCCTGCGAGCTCGACGACCTGCTCGACGACCGACCCGAACTCGCCGCCAAGCTCGCCGAAGGCAAGACCTGGCGCTGACCCGAGCACGACCATTCCAATGCACGGCCCCTGCTGGCGGGGGCCATCGCCTTCGGGCGACCGGGGTGGGAACCACCCTCCGTCATTTCGCGACACCTCCCGCCAGCGGGAGGAGATAGGAAAGACATGACCGACACCGCATCGCTCGACATCCGATTCACGCAGTTCCTGCTCGAGTCGAAGGCGCTGAAGTTCGGCGAATTCACGCTCAAGTCCGGCCGCAGATCCCCGTACTTCATCAACGCGGGCGCCTTCGACGACGGCCGCAAGATCGCCACGCTCGGCGCGTTCTACGCCGAGAAGATCGCCGCCGAGATCGAGGCCGGCAACCTTCCGAAGGACATCGACACCGTGTTCGGTCCCGCATACAAGGGCATCCCGCTTGGTGTCTCCACCGCCATCGCCCTGACCTCCGCCCACGGCATGGAGGTCGGCTACACCTTCGACCGCAAGGAGAAGAAGGACCACGGCGACGGTGGCATGATGGTCGGCACCCAGCTGGCCGACGGCATGAAGGTGCTGCTCGTCGACGACGTCATGACCGCCGGCACCGCCGTGCGCGAGGTCATCCCCAAGCTCAAGGCCGAGGCCGACGTGGAGGTCGTGGGTCTCGTGCTCTCCGTCGACCGCATGGAGAAGACCAAGGATTCCGACCTCTCCGCCGTCAAGGCCGTGGAACAGGAGTTCGGCTTCCCCGTCTTCGCCATCGCCGATGTGCGCGAGATCTTCGAGGCCGGCCAGCGCATCAAGACTGCGGATGGAACGCCGTACGTGACGGACGATATCAAGGCCGCCGCAGACGCCTACCTCGAACGCTACGGCGCCTGACGCGCGCCACGCGCGTACCCGCGCATGCAGGCCCTCCCCGATGGCAGGGGAGGGCTTTCGCATTGATGCCGATATCATATGAATCCTTTCCGGAGATGAGAACGTTGACGAAGAACAACGACGACAGGCTGCTTACCCGGGACGTGATCCTGGTCATGGTCGCGACCTTCTGCTTCATGGCCAGCAACATGCTCGCGACACCGCTCATGGCGGGCTATTCCGAACATCTCGGAGCCTCCGGGGCGCTCATGGGCGTCGTCTCCGGCATGATGAACATCGTCGCCCTGTTCTGCCGTCCCATAGCCGGCAACCTCGCCGACAGGACCAGCAAACGCATGCTCGTCGGCGTCGGCTCGGCGCTCTACCTCGTGGCCAGCATCTGGTATTCGCTCGCCACGAGCCCGGCCTCGCTCATCGCCGCACGCATGGTCAACGGCGTCGGCTTCGCCTGCTGCTCGGTCTGCCTCGCCACATGGATGTCGCTGCTGCTGCCCATCCGGCACATGGGCGCCGGCATGGGGCTCTACGGCACCATGAACGCGCTGGCCATGGCCATCGGACCCGCCATCGGCATCAAGGCGCAGCAGGTCATCGGATACCGGCACACCTTCCTCATCTCCGCCGTCGTCGCCGTGTTCATGGTGGTCTCCGTGCTGTTCGTCCGCAACGGCGGCCGGCCGGCCGCCCGGAAGGCCACTCCACCGGACAGGGGCGCGAAGACGGGACGCCCCCCGCGCCGGTTCGGCATCCGCAGCATCGTCGAACCCCGCGTCGTACCGCTATCGCTCGTGTTCATGCTGTACGCCATCCCATACTTCGCCACGCAGTCGTTCCTCGTCTCCTACACGGGCGCACGGCGCCTCGCCGTCGAGGTAAGCCTGTTCTTCCCGCTCTACGCCATCGCGTTGCTCATCATGCGCATCACACTGCGCGACCTCTTCGACACCAAAGGCTTCCGCTTCTTCATGCGAGTCTGCTCGCTGCTCATGCTCGCCACGCTGCTCTGCCTCGATCTCACGCGCAACGACCTGCTGCTGGTATGCGCCGCGATCCTCATGGCAGGCAGCTACGGCATCATGAGCTCCGTCACCCAATCCCAAGCCGTCATCATCGCCGGCAAGGCCCGCAGCGGCATCGCCAACAGCACCTACTACGCCGGCATCGATCTCGGCATGTCACTGGGGCCGATCATCGGCGGATTCCTCTACGGCAACATGCCCATCACATGGTTCTACCCGCTGTTCATGCTCGCCATGCCCCTCGCATGGGTGCTGTATCTCGCCACCGCCGGGTACACGACGCCATCGAAACGGCCATGACCGCATGCCTCACCGAACGGGCAATACGGCCGCGGTCCATTACGACGAAGTAAATGACATACGGCATAGTATGAAAGGGTTCGAGAAAGGACGCCAAGGCATGACATCGGAGCACAGCAACGCCAGGGGAGTCTCGGCGAAGGCCGTCTCATCACGCGAGCAATGGCAGCGGGAGAAGAAACGGCGCACCCGGGCCCGCATCCAGGAATCGGCCATCAGGCTCTTCCTCGCCCACGGATACGACGACGTCACCGTCCAGCGGATAGCCGACGCGGCCGGCGTCACCCCGATCACCCTGTTCCGGTATTTCCCCAGAAAAGAGGACATCGTCATCGACATGCCGCAAGGCGACGAACTCGCCACGGCGCTGGCGACGATACGGAACGGCTCGCCGGCGGCCACAACGCCGTCCGACATGGCCGCCGGCGTCGTAGACGCCATCGTCTCCCGATTCGACGACGCCCGATACGATTCGCTCGCCAGACGTCTCACCATCATCAACGGCACCGACACCCTGCGCAGCGCCCTGTTCTCCCGAATCCCGCAATGGTCCGCCGCGCTCGCCGACATGTTCCCGCCGGATGACGACGACGCGGAGGGGTTCGCGACCCGGCTCGGCTACACCGTCGCCGTCAACGCGTTGATAGAGATCTTCGGCGAATGGATACGTTGCCGCGCCCACGCCACCATCCCCGACGCAGACGCCCTGACGCAAATCGCCGCCGAGGCGAGAAACGCCATCGCATGATGGCCATCGGCCCCATACGACGATGCGAAGACGATACGGACGTCATGCGTCAGAGGTCTTGCTAAGCTGAACCCGATACGACATATACGCTCGATCAAAGGGGATTGCCATGAGCGACGACAACGGCGTCAACGGGACGGACGACGAAACGGAGAACATCACCCCGGAAATTGTGGAAGAGGGGCGCCGTGGCGCATGCCCATGGAAGGCGCTGAAGGGCCGCGACGACCTGATGTCGGCGGTCGCGTCCACAGCGATCATGGCCGGCGTCATCGCCATCAGCTGCTACGGGCAGTACCTGCTCACCAAATGGGCCTGCAAGGCCGCCATCCGCGAGACCCGGCGCTGACGCGCGGTTCAGGCTGCTCCTTCCTCTGTGCTCTGAGCCGGTTGCCGTATGCTTACGGACGGGAAGGACATGGCATGATGCAGTGGCGTGATACCGCGACGGAACGGGAAAGAGGCTGATGATGAGTGTGGACTATGCAAAGGAGAATGACGTGCCCGGTCGTGTGCGCCGGCGCGAGGACGAGCATACGATTGCGGGGGAGCATCGTCCGATGCGGCGGGCCGATCGTGAGGTCACGGACACGGAGACCATGGCCGCGATCATCGACGGCTGCGACATCGTCGACATCGCATATACGGACGCCGAGGGGCTGACCGTCGTGCCCGTCAACTTCGGTTATGAATACGACCGGGAGAACGGCCGGCTTGCGTTATGGATGCATTCGGCGCCGCGTGGCCGGAAACTCGACGCCATCCGTGCCGCGGGCAACCATCTGCCGGTCGCGTTCGCCATGCGCACGGACTGCGCGGTGGTCGAGGGGCGCACGGCATGCAACTGGGGCGAATCGTTCAAATCCATCGTCGGCAACGGCATCGCGTCCATCGTCGACGACCTCGACGAATGCCGTCGCGGACTGCGGCTGCTCATGGCGCACCAGGCGCACATGCCCCACGTCGAATTCACCGACGCGCAGGTCAGAAGCGTGACCGTATGGAAGGTCGAATCGGAATACCTCACCGCCAAGGTACGCTCCAAACCCGCTCCCACGCACGCGCACGGCGGCCACCATGCCGTGCATCCGAAGGACTGACCGCCCCCCCGCTTTCGGCGAAGCCTCTTGCTGAGCCGGGGCATGGCGTCGGAACCGGAGCGATGCGATACTGGAACGGCATAGATCCAACACCGTATTGCGAGAAGGGACATTGCGATGGGCGATACGAGACGATCCGGCCGGAGAACGCGCGAGGCGCACATAAGACTGTTGGGAGACGGCCTTCCGTTCCGCGACGATGATCTGCTGACCGGAGACCATCCGATACGCAGGTATGGAAGGAAAGAGAGGAAACGGTATAGCGCACCGTTGCGGGGCATCGTATTCGTGGCGGTACTGGTCGCCGTGGTGATCGCCTTCGTCGGGGTTGGCTCCGGAGGCGGGGCCTCGTTGCCGGGCGGTTCCTCGGCCGATTCATCCTCCACGGAGATGACGCTCATATCATGCGCCGAACTGTTCGGCGCCATTGTGGCCTATATGGTCGTCGTGCTGGCGATGGAAGGCCGCCGCCCCCCGATGGAGCTGGCTCCGACCCGGGCATTCGACCTGGTGCGTGGAGCCGTTGCGTCGTTCGTCTGCATCGCCGTCTGCATCGGCGTCATCGCGTTGCTCGGTGGTTACCGGATCGTCGGATTCAACGCCGGATACGATCCATGGGCCGATCTGCTGACGCTGGGCCTCGTCGCGGGCGTGGCCGAGGAGATCATGATGCGGGGCATCCTGCTGCGCCTGGTGGAGGAGGGGCTTGGATCATGGGGCGCGGTGGCGGTGTCCGCACTCGTGTTCGGTCTGCTGCATGTGACCAATCCGGACGGCACATTGTGGGGCGGCATCGCCATCGCCATCGAGGCGGGACTGCTGTTCGGCGCCATCTATCTGGCCACGCGGTCCCTATGGTGGTGCATCGGCTTCGACGCCATGTGGAACATCGCCGAAGGCCCGGTATTCGGTTCGATCGTCTCCGGCACCGGGGCGCAGCGGTCGTGGCTGGTCGCACGCTGGAACGGGCCGGAACTGCTGACCGGCGGAACCTTCGGCCTTGAAGCCAGCATCATTCCGGTACTGGTGCTGGGAGGCCTCGCCATCGCCATACTGGTCCATCTGCAACGTCACGGCCGCATGACCGCCCCGAACTGGGTCCGCAGGAAACGCGTCGCCGCCATGGAAACGCCTGATGCCGCCAAAACGGCGGCATGACGACCGCGTCGACGGACCGGCGTCAGAACAGTCGCAACGGTTCCTCACGGACGACGGGCCGGATGAGTTCGGGCCCGTCGCCGTCCAACGGCGCGACCTCATGGAAGGCGAGCGCTCGGGACAACGACTCTCCGGCGTCGTGAACCCGGGACAGCAGCGTCGAGCCGTCGACGGCCGGATCCAGCCAGGCGTCGCGCACCCCGGACGTCACCATCATGGGCATGCGGTCATGCACGGTCGCGGGGCCGGCCACGGCCTCGCAGGTGATGATGGTCGCCGTCAGCATCCATGGCGCCGAGGAGGAGGCGCGCCACCACGAATACAGACCCGCCATCGGCAGCGGGGCCTCATCGACCGCATGGAAATAGAACGGTCTGGAACCATGCCATTCGAAGTATCCCGAAGCGGGGATGACACAACGCATGGCACGCGTCGAATCGGCGAACGTCGGCTTGGACGCGGCTGACTCCACCCGCGCATTATACGTGGGATACGGCAGGTCGTCAGTCGTGCTCCAGCGGGGGATGAGCGACCACTTGGCGCCGGTCAGATGACGGCGCCCGTCCCTGCCTTGGGCGACGACGGCGATGGTCTGTTTGGGGGAGACGCCGTATGAAGGCCCGGGCAGGGCGGGGACGTCGACTTCCTCCCCGTCCACGGCGAACCGCTCCGCCACGGCATCCCAATCCAGGTCGATTGCGAATCTCCTGCACATGGGCATACCCCTTTCCGTTCCCGAATGACGTCGAGACGATTGTTCCCCGGCATCATGGAACACCGATGACGCAAAGGCGGCGTACAGTGGACGCCATGCTCGACCATCTCACCCTCAAGGTACACGACATCAATCGCAGCATCGACTTCTACACCAAGGCGCTCAGGCCGCTCGGCTACGTCGTCAAGGCCCATCACGAGCCCACGCTCGGTTTCGGCGTCGACGACGGAACCGAGCACTCCGACTTCTACATCTCGCCGGCGGACCGCGATGACGGGGCGGCCCCCTCACCGGTCACCCACATCGCGTTCCTCGCGCCAAGCCGGCAGGCCGTCCATGACTTCCACGACGCCGCGCTCGCGGCCGGCGGACGAGACAACGGCGCGCCCGGCCCCCGCGACTATCATCCGGGATACTATTCGGCGTTCGTGCTCGACCCCGACGGCAACAACGTCGAGGCCGTCGTCGACTGGGCGCACACGCGATAAACGCCCCGCCCGACTTGTCGTCCATACGGCGGTCGAGGCGAAAAGCGGGGCGGCAGGCGGACTAGAACCTCATGCCCAACGAGGCGAGATCCCTGCGCGCCTGATCGGCGTCGGTGAAACGGAACGCGTGCATGCCCACCGCCTGCGCGCCGGCGACATTCTTGGCGGTGTCGTCGAGGAACACCGAGGATTCGGCCTTGAGTCCGAAACGGCTCAGCGCCAGCTCGTAGATGTCGGCGTTCGGCTTGTGCAGCTTCTCGATGCCGGAGACCACGGTATCCTCAAGCAGCTCGCCGAGCTGCGGGAACTTGTCGAACGCGATGTGGATGGTCTCGTGCGACCAGTTCGTCAGGCCCCATACGCCATAGCCGGCGGACTTCAGATCCCGCAGCAGCCGCTCCATGCCGGGCAGCATGCGGGGCAGCGCATCGCCGTAATGATCCACGTAGTAGCGGAAGATGCCGGCGATGTACTCCCCCTGCTCACGCACCACGTCGGGCATGATGTCGGCGACGTCCTCGCCGGCGTCCATACGGTCCTCGTAGCGGAAGAAGCCGTGCGGGTCGTCGTCGGCGCAGATGCGGTCGACCACGTCGGGAGGGAAATGCCCCTCCAGGCAGGCGCGGCACCGCCAGTCCAGCAACACGCCGCAGAAATCGAAGATGACGTCGGTCACGGGGGAAGCCTCGCTCATATGTCTGTGTCTCCTCACAATCCGGATACGGTTCGATGGGCACGATGGTGCGAGTCTACCGCAACGCCCCGGAACGTTCCCGCGGGCCGCGCCCCCGGCGGTGTCGCCGGCCATGGCTGGCGATACACTGGCACAGGAGCGCCTGACGAACGACGTCGTTGCGGGGCCTAAGGAGTGTGAGCCCATTGTCCGATTGGAATTCCGAGCAATACCTGAAATTCGAGACGGAGCGGACCCAGCCGTCCATCGACCTCGCCCGACGCGTCAAGCAGGTGATTCCCGGCCCGAACATCATCGCCGACCTCGGCTGCGGTCCCGGCAACAGCACCACCGTCTTGCGTCGCACGTTCCCCGGATCCCGGCTGTTCGGCATCGACAACTCGCCGAACATGATTGCGAGCGCCAAGAAGAACCATCCCGGCATCGAATTCCTGCTCGGCGACGTGCACCACCTCCACGGCCGCTACGACCTCATGTTCTCCAACGCCTGCCTGCAATGGATCCCCGGCCACCGCCTGCTCATCCCACAGCTCATGGAGTCGCTCAACCCCGGCGGCGTGCTCGCCGTGCAGATACCCATGGTCGAGCAGACCCCGCTGTTCAGCATCATCTACGAGGTGGCCAACGACCCGCGCTGGGATCTCGGCGACGTGCTGCGCGGCAAGAACGGCACCCTGCGGCCCGAGGAATACTTCGACATCCTCGCCGCCACCAGTTCGGACTTCACCCAATGGGAGACGACCTACTATCATCGCATGCCGTCCGCCGACGCGCTCGTCGAATGGGTCAAGGGCGCCCGCATGCAACGCTACATCGCGGCGCTGAACGAACGCGACGAATCGGGCAAGGCCGCCGAACGCTTCGAGCAGGAGGTCGCCTGGCGGGTGAATTCCGCCTACGTGCCGCAGGCCAACGGCGAGGTCATCCTCAAATTCCGCCGGTTCTTCTTCATCGCGAAGAAATGATCGCATGATTGGTCGGCGACGGCGACAGAGCTGCGTAGGGCGCCGTCATATTACAGGTCAACACGTTGCCCAGTGGTATTGTCTGCTGGACAGAGCGGGCATCCGGCCCCACGGCGCCTCATCGGCCTGAGCCCGTCGGTCTGATTGCGACGACTTGTTCGCCGATGTCCGTATCATCGTCTCGTCCGGAAAACGAACGAAAGGGCGATGGATGACGTGGCCGAAGGCGAACATGGTCATACAGGGGAATGACGCGCACAAGGACGGCATCCCCGTCATATTCGTGCATGGCCTGGGCGTCGACCATCGTTCGCTGATGCTCCTGGACGGCGCCTTCCCCGATACGACGCGCCGCATCTATCTGGACCTGCCGGGCTTCGGCAGGACCCCGGCGCTGGACGGCGAAGGCGGACTGCCGGAAATGGCCGACTGGCTGCAATCCACCATCGACGACGTCATCGGTCCCCGCACGGCCTTCGCCATGGTCGGCAACTCCATGGGAGGTGCCCTGGCCCGCGAGATACTGGCCCGGGAGCCGCGGCGCGTGCTCGGACTCGCCCTTATCGCGCCCGTGGTCGACCCGCGTCATGCGCATCGCCGGGTCGGGGAACACGTCGTCGCCGACCCGAATCCGAAACTCACCCATGCACTGCCGCAGGAACAGGTCTTCGATTTCGTCACCATGGGCGTCAACCAGTCGTTCGAGGCATGGCGACGCTACCAGCGGTTCATCCTCCCGGGCGAGCGCCTATGCGACCGCGGGGCCTGCGAACGCCTCGGCAATCGGTATTTCCTCAACGACGTGCCCGAGCAGGTGTTCGGCACGTTCACGGGTCCCACGCTCATCGTCACCGGTCATGAGGACCAGATTGTCGGCTATGAGGACCAGCGGGCATTGCTGCCGCATTATCCGAACGCGAGGTTCGTGGTGTTGGAAAACGCCGGCCACAACCTGCACATCGACTGTCCGGAGGAGACCGGCCGGCTGCTGAGGGAATGGGCCGGCGGGCTCATGGCGGCCGCGTGAACCTCAACGCCGCATGATACAGTGGCTTGTTCACAACGTTTTTGAGAATCCCGAAGAAAGAGAATCCACTCATGGCATTGACCAAGAAGCAGATCAAGCAGCTCCGTTCGCTCGGCCAGAAGCTCAAGCCCGAGCTCATCATCGGCAAGAACGGCATCACCGACGCCACCGTGGCCCAGGCCGAGGAAAGCCTCGAGGCGCATGAGCTCATCAAGTGCTCGCTGTTGGAGGGCTGCGGCTACACCGCCAAGGAGGCCGGCGAGGAATTCGCCGAACGCCTCCACGCCGAACTGGTGCAGACCATCGGCCACCGTTTCGTGCTCTACCGCGAGACGAGCAAGGAAGGCGTCGAGAGGATTCGCCTGGTCCGCGAGTAGCCTCGGTTCCCGTGATTCACTCTTTTCTCACCCCGTGGAAGAGTGAATCGCAGACGCGCGGAATGCGACATCATCCGGCCGCGTGAATCGTTGGTATTCCGTGCGGGTCGGACTCCATCGGGAGCCGGCCCGCGTTCACTCCTTGCGATACCGCCGCGGGGAGTGAACGCGGCAGCGGGTACAGTGGTGTGGAGATTGCCTAGGAACAGGGGGAGCATGCGATGTCGCTGAGCATGACGCAACGCAGGAACACCATTCGCGAGTTCAAGGAGAATCTCGGGCTGTTGGGGCTCACCACGGCGGACCTCGCCAAATACTTCGATGTGGACGAACGGTATATCAACGACATCATCGAATTGCGCAGCGGGGTGCTTGAGGACCCGTGGATCATCCGCAACTACCTGCTGCGCAAGGCCGGGGAGCGGGGCGTGGAGCTGAAGCCGTTCACCGCATTGGTCGGCGACCATCACGACTACTGGTTCCTCGACGGCGTGATGATCGACGCGGGGGAGCTGCAATAGCGTCGCATCGTCGGCATGGACGATGCGGGTGGGCGAGTCCAAAACGTAAAAGGGCTGGTTGCATAAGAGGGTGAATGTCTTATGCAACCAGCCCTTGTTCTTCGTCCTTGCGGGACCGTCGTCCGTTCGTCCGGCGGTCAGTCGATCAGCGTGTATCCGTGGTCGGCGATGACGGACTTGAGCTTCTCGAGATACACCTCGGCGGCCTTGGAAAGCTTGGCACGCTCGTTGGTGATCCAGCCGACGAGCATCTTCTCGTCGGATTCCAGCGGTACGGTGACGATCTTCTCGGAGTTGAGGTCCTCGTTGTCGATGCCGGAGCAGACCGTGTAGCCGTTGAGACCGACGATGAAGTTGAGAATCGTCGCACGGTCGGTCACGTTGATCTGCTTGGGGGAGTACTCGGGCCACACGGCCTCCTCGGCGAAGTAGAAGCTGCCCTCCTCGCCCTGCTCGTACTGGATCCACGGATACGGTTTCAGGTCCTCCATGGTCAGGCTCTTGCGCCCGGCCAGCGGGTTGGAGCGGGAGAGGAACACGTGCAGTCCCGCGCGGAAGATCGGATGGAACTCGAGGTGCTTCTCGCGCAGCAGCTTGCCGATGACGTCCTTGTTGAAGTCGGACAGGTAGAGGATGCCGACCTCGGACTGCATGTTGGCGACCTGGTTGATGATGTCCTTGGTGCGCGTCTCGCGGATGGTGAACTCGTACTCGTCGGACTTGATGGAGTTGATGAGCTCGACGAACGCCTCGACGGCGAACATGTAGTGCTGGGTGGAGACCTGGCACAGCTGCTTGCGCGGCTTGGCGTTCTTGTAGCGCTCCTCGAGCAGCGCGGACTGGTCGAGCACCTGGCGGGCGTAGGTGAGGAACTCCGCGCCGTCGACGGTCAGGGCGATGCCCTGCGAGGAGCGGGTGAAGATCTCGATGCCCATCTCCTTCTCCAGCTCCTTGACGGCGGAGGAGAGCGCCGGCTGGGAGATGTAGAGCTCGTGCGAGGCCTCGTTCATGGAGCCGCATTCGACGATTTTGACGATGTATTTCAGCTGCAGCAGTGTCATAAGACAAGGTTATAGCAGGTGGCGCAAACACTTATGGCGGTTATACCCGCGGTCCCGGCGTGAATACGTCCATTTGCCGGACGCGGCGCTTCCCGAAATGGACATGCGTGGCATATTTCGAGTCCGTCGGTATGTTATGAATCACATGTTATTGCTCTCATACATCACGACATCCGAAAAATCGAACAAAACCGAACGGTTGCGCACGAAGGCCGAATTATCGTTGGTATCACAATGATATCGGCACTATTTTTGCATACGTATGCTATACTAGAAGCGAAGGTTGGAAATATTCGACCAAGGATAACGGAAGAAATCGAACACGATGCGGTGTTCGATTGCGATGTCGAGTTCCAATCTTCGGCAGGGGCGCGAGGAAGCGACCTGATGAGGCAGAGACGATGACGAGGTGGTCATCATGAGGCGACGGACCGAGGTCGCGATAATCGAAGAAGGAAACGAAAAGACACGTCCGGACGAATGCAGGACATAACGGAAGAAGCGCCGCAGAACAGAGACGGCGGAGTAGAGGTGGAGCGATGATCGAACAACCATAACCAAACAACAGCGGATATCCATCCGCCCGACAATTGAAGAGGTGACTATGGGAGACACCATACAACCATGAGGCCCCGGGGTTTGCAACACAGCTCCGGGGTCTCGTTTATGCATCCGTATCGTATGTATCCGTGGGCTGACGATTCCCCACCGGCCGCGTGTCCCCTTGGATGCCGTGGATGTGTGGCGTCGACGCCGGTGCGGCGGCGTGCAATCCGTCACCGCAGGATGTCAAGCGGCGCCATGGTCTTGTTCCTTTCGATGATCGCGCAGATCCGTTCCGGGGTCTCCTTGCAGCCGCCCCGGATCCACAGCCAGATGATCGACGACACCGACGATACGAGGATCTCCATCGCGTACGGCTGGGGGATGTCCGCGAACGTGTGGGACGTGAGATCCAGCCGTTTCGCCTGCGATATCAGCATTCGTTTGAGCACGTCCTTGAACCGGTCATACATCTGCATGTCATTGCCCGAACGGGAGATCGCATCGAAGAACGCGTACTCGCGTTTGACGTATCGCAGCGCCTCGGCGATGGCCTCCGTACGGAAGATGTCCAGCACATCGCCAACCGCACTCCTGCCGCTGCGCGCGTCGGAGTCGACGAGGATCTCGGCCAGGTCGTCGATGGCGTCATCGATGAGCTGCTGCTTCAAATCGAACTTGTCGAGATAATGCAGGTAGAACGTGCCGCGGTTGATGTCGGCCAGACGCACGATGGAGCTGACCGTCATCGCCTCGAACCCCTTCTCCTGCATGAGCTCGATGAACGCGTCCCTGATCTTCGTCTCGGTCTTCGTCCGCCTTTGGACCGTCGTCATCATGACTCGCCTCCTCGCTCCCGCGTCGTCGTCGAATGCCGGGTTCCGACCGATTATATCAACATGTCGTTCATCGACGAATGAAGTGAACAGATTCTGCGGAACCGTTCATTATGAACAATTCCAACGGTTTTGACGATTGCCGGCGCCATATCCGCGTTCCTACAATCAGGGCAGATAAATCGACATGTTGTTCACTCACACATGCCGTCGGTTCGACGGGGAACGGAAGGACGACCCATGGCGTACATCGAGATGGTCCACAGCTTCAAGCGCTACCACATGGGAGACACCACCATCGTCGCCAACAACGACGTGACCTTCGGCATCGAACAAGGCGAACTCGCCATCATCCTCGGCGCCTCCGGGGCGGGCAAATCCACCGTGCTCAACATCCTCGGCGGCATGGACACCAACTCCGAAGGCCAGGTCATCATCGACGGCAGGGACATCTCCGGATACAACGCCCGCCAACTGACCGACTACCGGAGATACGACATCGGATTCGTGTTCCAGTTCTACAACCTCGTCGCCAACCTGACCGCACGCGAGAACGTGGAGCTGGCGTCGGAGATCGTGCCCGACGCACAGGACCCCGTGCAGGCGCTCGCCGACGTCGGCCTCGGGGACCGCGTCGACAACTTCCCCGCACAGCTTTCCGGCGGCGAACAGCAGCGCGTGGCCATCGCCCGCGCCGTGGCGAAGAACCCCAAGATCCTGCTGTGCGACGAGCCGACCGGCGCCCTGGACTACAACACCGGCAGGCAGGTGCTGCGCATCCTGCAGGACCAGAGCCGGGAGAAGGGCGCGACCGTGGTCATCGTCACCCACAACTCCGCCATAGCGCCCATCGCCGACCGGGTCATCCGCATGCATGACGCACGGGTGAAGTCCATCGACGTCAACACGCATCCGATGAGCATCGAGGACCTGGAATGGTGACGGGCATGATGGGCAGGCACGGCAGGCGGCGGGGACGAATCCCGGTGCGCAAACGCATGCTGTGGAAGGACATACGGCAGACGCTGGCGAAGTCAAAGGGCAGGTTCCTCTCCATCGTCAGTCTGATGATGCTCGGCTCGTTCGCCCTGGTCGGCCTGGTCGTCACCGGCCCGGACATGCAGGCCGCCGGCGCCGGTTTCTACAACGGCCACAACCTCGCCGACGTCACGGTGATCAGCGACTACGGGCTCACCAAGGACGACGAGAACGTCATCCGCGGCACCAACGGCGTCAGGGACGCCGAATTCGGCTACTTCAAGGACGTGACCATCCGGGGCAGCGACCACAGCCTGCGCATATACTCCAAGCCGCAACGGGTGTCGACCTATCAGATCGTGGAAGGCCGGCTGCCAAGGACGGCGACGGAGATTGCCCTGGACTCGAAGGAACGCGACCGGTTCGCCGTCGACAGCACCATCAAGGTCACCGAACAACCGGACGTCGCCGGCGACACCGTGCTTACCCATGACTCGTTCACCGTGGTGGGCTTCGTCAACGCCAGCGAGACCGTATCCACATTGAACATGGGGCAGTCCACGGCAGGTAGCGGCGAACTCGACGGATACGCCGTGGTCGCGCCGGCCGTCTTCGACTCCGACGTGACGATGATCGGCCGGGTCATGTTCGACGACACCCAAGGCATCGACTATTGGACCACCGGCTATCGGGACCGCGTGCAAAGCCACAAGGACGATTTGACGAAACGGCTGACGAACCAGCCGGCCGCTCGCGCCGAATCCATACGACAGGAGCGGCGCAGGCAGATCGACAAGGCGCAGAAGAAGGTCGACGACGCCAGGAAGCAGCTCAACGACTCCGAACGCCAGCTTGCGGAAGCCAAACGGCAGATCGAATCCGCCAAGGACCAGATGGCCGACAGCACCAGCGAGGCCGCCGACCAGGCCGCATCGGCATCGGCCGAACTCTCCGGCGCCGTCGCCCAGATCGCCGCCGCCGGTTCCGCGCTGACCGGCGCGCAGACGCAGCTCGCGGCCGGCGCGCAACAGTTGACGCAGGGGCAGACGCAGCTGAGCGACTCATGGCAGGAGCTGTCGCAGGCGAAACCGCAGCTCGACGCCGCACGAACCCAATTGGAGGCGTCCAGACAGGTGCTCGACAAGACCGGCACCCTGCTGCGGCAAT
The DNA here is from genome assembly GCF_019331695.1 of Bifidobacterium pluvialisilvae. Classification (GTDB taxonomy): domain Bacteria; phylum Actinomycetota; class Actinomycetes; order Actinomycetales; family Bifidobacteriaceae; genus Galliscardovia; species Galliscardovia pluvialisilvae. Next base: position 163,867 of record NZ_JAHBBI010000005.1, on the reverse strand, counting down.
GGGAGAACACCGGTCTGACCGGCGGCGTATACGACAACGTCAGCACGAAATACAATCAGGCGGTCGACGCCTACAACACGACCGTGAACGCATACAACACGAAACTGCGCGCATACCACACCGCATTGCAACAGTGGAACGCCGCCGCCGGCAGACTGAAGCAGGGGAGCGCCGAATATCAGAGGAACGCCGCGGCCATCACCGACGCGGCGAACCGGCTCGCCGACAAGCAGACGGAACTCGGCACGGCAGTCTCCGCATCCACGGGCACGGCAGGCAGCGGCGCAGGCCAGCTCATCCAAGGCAGGCGCAGCATCGAAAAGGCCGAAGAGGAATACGACACCAGACTGCGGGAATTCAACGACGCCAAACCCGAGGCGGAGAAAAGGATCGCCGACGCGGAGAACACCATCCGGCTTGCACGCGAGAAAATCGATTCGCTCGACGTCCCCGCCTACTCCGTGGACGGTCGGCGCGAGGGACTGACCTCGAACGGCTACCGCGTCTACGAGATCATCGCCGACATCGTCGGCCGACTCGCGGGCATCTTCCCGATCTTCCTCTACTTCGTCGCCGCCCTGGTCACCTTCACCACCATGGGACGCATGGTGGACGAGGAGCGCGTCAACTCCGGCACATTGAAGGCGCTCGGCTACGGCGACGCGGACGTGATGAAGAAATTCGTGTTCTACGGGTTCACCGCCTCGACGCTCGGCACGATCATCGGCGTGGCGGCCGGGCATACGCTGCTGCCGCTCATCGTGAACCATGCATACAGTACGGGATTCACCATGCCGCGCATCACCCTGATGTTCCATCCGGCGATCACCATCGTGGCGTTCGGCCTGGCCTGGCTGAGCGCCGTCGTGCCGGCCTGCCTGGCGGCCTTCCGGGAGCTTCGCGAAAAACCCGCGGGCCTGCTGCTGCCCAAGCCGCCGGCGAAAGGCTCGAAGATTCTCCTCGAACGCATACGGCCATTGTGGAGCAGGCTGAGTTTCACCCGCAAGGTGACGGCACGCAACCTGTTCCGATACAAGACCCGCGGACTGATGACGATATTCGGCGTCTGCGGCGCCGTCGCCCTGCTGACCACGGGACTCGGCGTACAGGCGTCCATCGGCCAGATCGGCGAGCGCCAGTTCGGCGAGATCATCCATTACGACCTCATCGTCGCGGAGAAATCCGACAACAACCAGAGTCAGCGCGATGAGGTGGCCAAGGCGATGAGACGGGATGCCGTATCGGACTCGACGCCCATCCGGTATGAGGAGCTGAGCCGTATCGCCGGCAAGGAGAACGACAGGCAGAGCATCACGCTGCTGGTGACCGATGATGCCTATAACTTCGGCGACTACGTCACCTTGCGCGACCGCGTCTCGCATGACCCCCGGGTGCTGACCGACCGCGGCGCCGTCATCTCCGAACGCATGGCCGCCATGCTGCACGCCAGGGCCGGTGACGTCATCACCGTGACCGACGAAGGCGGAGTGGAGCGGCGGGTGCGTGTGGACGGCGTCTCGGAGATGTACATCGGCCACGTCATGGTCATGACCTCGGGCGGCTACGAGCACGCGTTCCACTCGTCATACCGGTCGAACGCGTATCTGGTGAGGCTCCGTGACGGATCCATCGCCAACGCGAAGCGGCAGGGCGCCTCGTTCATGAGTCTCGACGGGGTCCGCGGCGTGGTGCAGAACACGACATCGAAGAACCAGGTGAGCACCATCGTCGACTCGCTCGACCAGATCATGGAGGTGCTCATCCTCGTCGCCGCGCTGCTGACGGTGGTGATCCTCTACAATCTGACGAACCTCAACGTGTCGGAACGCATCCGCGAGCTGTCGACCATCAAGGTGCTGGGATTCCACAGCGGGGAGACGACGATGTACATCTACCGGGAGACCCTGCTGCTGTCCGTGCTCGGCATCCTGGCCGGATACGCCGGGGGATCGGCCCTGCACCGGTACATCATCGACGTGGTGCCGCCGGACGAGGTCATGTTCGACCCCGCCCTGGCATGGCAGGCGTTCGCGGCACCGGCCGCGGTGGTCGCCGTGGTGCTGGCCGCGCTCGGATGGCTGGTGTTCCGCCGGCTGCGGGACGTCGACATGCTCGGGGCACTCAAGTCGGTCGAGTAGCGCGGACGGCGGCCTCGCCGGGAAGGCGGGGGTCAGCGTCCTTCCGCGATGGACCTGTCGTGGTCGCGGCGGTAGATGTCGGGCTCCACGTAGATCTCGAACCGGTACCACGGCAGCGCGGTGCGCACGGCGTTCTCGATCTTGTCGACGGTCTGCACGTCGTAGTCGCGGTCCAGCTTCGAGGTCTGCACCTTGACGCACAGCAGGATGTCATCCTCTGACATATGAATCGTCTGCATGTTCAGCAGACGTTCCACGCCCGGCGTGGAGGTGACGGCGTCGACGATCTTGGTGCGGGTCTCCGAGTCGACGGTCTCGCCGAGCAGCAGGGAGCCGGACTTGGTGGCCAGGAGCACGGAGCCGACCATGAGCAGCAGGCCGACCATGAGGCCGCCGACCGCATCCCACAGCTCGTCGCCGGTGATGATGGCCACGCCGATGCCGACGCCGGCGAACGCCAGGCCGATGAGGGCGAGCGTGTCCTCCATGATGACGGAGGCGAGCTCGGCCGACTTGGTGCGACGCCAGAACCGCAGGAAGCCGATGCGCTTCATGCCGATGCGGTCCATGCGCTCGCGCGCCTCGAGGATGCTCTTGTGCAGGCCCATGCCCTCGAAGCAGGCGCTGATGACGCAGACCGCCAGGGCGACGGCGAGTTCGAACCGGTTCGCCGTATGCGCGGCCGGGTCGGCGAGCACGAGCTGCATCTTCTTGACGGCCTCGGACGTGGAGTAGAAGCCGCCGACGAAGAACAGCAGCGTGGCTACGACGAACGAGGCGAGGTATTTCGCGCGGTAGAGGCCGAACGGGTGGTCACCGTCGGTCTTGTGGTGCGAGGCCTTCTCGCCGATGATGAGCACGATCTCGTTGGAGCAGTCGGCGGCCGAATGCACGCTTTCGGACAGCATGGCGGACGATCCGGTGAAGATCGCGGCGGCCACCTTGCACACGGCCACGCCGATGTTCGCCGCCAAAGCCGCCTTGACGGCCGCCCCCTTGTGCTCCGGCTCCCTGATTGCGGTCTTCGTCACTGTCTCCGCTGATTCTCCCATCAGCAGCTCACCCTCTCATAATCCATACGTGATGACTCTACGTCATCACACTATAGGCGTCTGCGTGACGACCACCGCGCAAACGCCCATCGGACGGGGCCGAGGTCTCGCGGACGTCGTCAAAAAAAATCAGTTGCCGACTGATGCGGAAGGACGCAGGACGCGGAATCATGGATTCGATAGCGATATCGAAATCACATCAACGAAAGGCTATTTGTTATACAAACGGTTATTTGTATGTCATATAGCTAATTCACTGACATGATTCTCGGTATAGTGGAGTTGACGTCGACAACAGGGTCGACATTGGCGAAAAGGAGAGAACGATGAGTATGAAAACGGTGACGAGGGGCATCGTGGCCTGCCTGACGATCGCGTCCACGGCCATGCTGGGCGGCTGCGGTTCTGGTTCGGGGAACGCGGGAGGCGATTCCGCCAAGTCGACCACGGCGGCGGTGAAGAAGATCGATCTGTCGAAGATCAAGTATTCGGTCGAGTCCACGCCGATCGACGGCATGCGCCAGCTTGCCATGTCCTATACCAACGACACCGGGTTCACGGTGGTCTCGGTGGAGTTGGCATACCGGCAGAAGAGCGACGCCACCGAAGAGCAGAGGACTGCCGCGTTCGCCGAACTGAGGAGGAATCTCGACATGGACGACGAGGGATACGCCTTGGTAAAGGACCAGCCGTTGAAATGCACCAGCGACCTGTTGCTGGAATCGGGCAAGACCGCGGAGAACCGGGGATGTTCCGTGGGCGGTTGGAAGGCCATCGGCGATTTTCTGCCGATCATGGAGCCCGACGTCATGACCGTCTTGTATTTCAAGAGCGCCGACAAGATCGGGCATGCGACCTACGACATGGTCAACAAGAAGACCACCATCGGCAGCGAGGTGAAGGACGCCGTCAATTGGAAGGATGATGCGCTGACCAAGACGCTGCCCAAACCCAAGTCCAGGCTCATCCTTAACAAATACGCCAACGCGGACGACGTCTCCTACGGCGTCTACGGCATCAGTCAGGACCAGTTCAAGCAGTACATCGAATCCTGCAGGGAGAAGGGCTTCACCGAGGAATCCTCCGATGACACGAGTGCATACCTCAACGGCGAGTCGGGAAGCCGCCTGTCATTGACCTACAACGCCGACGAACAGTCGATGGGCATCCAGCTGGCCGCAAAACAGTAGGTCCTCATCCGTTCAACCGCGAAAGGGGCGCGTCCACGGTCCGTCAAACGACGGCGTGGACGCGCCCCTCTGTTTTTACGCGACCCGCCAAGGGTTGCCGTGGAGTGATGCGTGTGGTTTCAACGCGTGGTGGACGAAGGCGTACGATGGTACGTCGAGTCCCCATGCGCCTGCCGTGGGGGTGCCGTGGAATAACGTGTGCGGCGGCAAGGCACGGAAAACGAAGGCGTACGGCGGTACGTCGATTACCCCGCTGTGGGTTGCCGTGGAGTGATGCGTGTGGTTTCAAGGCGTGGTGGACGAAGGCGTACGATGGTACGTCGAGTCTGCCACAACGCAGAAAACACTCCATCACTCCTCGGCAACCAGGTCGAGGTAGTCGTCGCTCCATAGATCCTCATCCCCGTCGGGCATGAGCAGCACGCGTTCGGGGTTGAGCGCCTTGACGGCGCCTTCGTCGTGGGTGACGAGCACGATGGCGCCCTCGTATTTGGCGATGGCTTTGAGGATCTCCTCGCGGGAGGCGGGGTCGAGGTTGTTGGTGGGCTCGTCGAGCAGCAGCACGTTGGCGCGTGAGGTGACGAGCGTGGCGAGCGCGAGTCGGGTCTTTTCGCCGCCGGAGAGCACGTGCGTGGGTTTGAGCGCGTCGTCGCCGGAGAAGAGGAACGAGCCGAGGATGCTGCGCGCCTGGGTGTCGTTGAGGTCGGGGGCGACGTGCGTGAGGTTTTCGAGCACGGTGGCGTCGTTGTCGAGGGTGTCGTGTTCCTGGGCGAAGTAGCCGATCTTGGCGCCGTGGCCGAAGACGACTTCGCCGGTGTCGGGCTTGTCGATGCCGGCGAGGATGCGCAGCGTGGTGGTCTTGCCGGCGCCGTTGTAGCCGAGGATGACGACTCGGGAGCCTTTGTCGATGGCGAGGTTCACGCCGGCGAACACGATGTTGGAGCCGAACGCCTTGGAGATGTCCTTGGCCATGATGGGGGTGCGGCCGCAGGGTGCGGGTTCGGGGAAGCGGATGTCGGCCACCTTCTCCTTCTTCTGCGCCTCGGACGTGTTCTCGAGGAGTTTTTCGGCGCGGCGCATCATGTTTTGGGCGGCGACGGCCTTGGTGGCTTTGGCGTGCAGGCGGATGCCCTGCTTCATGAGGCGTTCGGCCTTCTTTTCGGCGACCTCGCGTTCGCGGCGGCGTCGCTCCTCGTCGACGGCGCGCTGGTGCAGGTAGGCCTTCCATCCGAGGGAGTACATGTCGATCTGGGCGAGTTGGGCGTCGAGATGCCACACCTTGTTGACGACCTCGTCGAGCAGTTCGGTGGAGTGGGAGATGACGAGGAAGCCGCCGTTGAATTTTTTCAGGTAGCCGCGCAGCCATTCGATGGAGTCGGCGTCCAGATGGTTGGTGGGCTCGTCGAGGATCATGGTGTCGGCGTCGGAGAAGAGGATGCGCGCCAGTTCGATGCGTCGGCGCTGGCCGCCGGAGAGGGTGCCGAGTTCGCGTTTGAGCACCTCCTGGTCGAGGCCGAGGCTTTCGGCCATGACGATGGCCTCGGACTGCACGGCGTAGCCTCCGGCGTTCTCGAAGTCCTGCTGCGCCTTGTCGTAGCGTCGCATGGCCTTCTCCATGACGTCGGGGTCCGGGTCGGTCATCTCCTTCTCCGCCTTGCGGATGCGGGTGAGGATGGTGTTGATGTCGCGGGCGCTCATGATGCGGTCGAGCGCGGTCTGATCCTGGTCTCCGGTGTGCGTGTCCTGCGGCAGGTAGCCGAGCTTGCCGGTGACGCGTACCTTGCCGGCGGTGGGCAGCATGGTGCCGGTGATGACGCGGGTGAGCGTGGTCTTGCCGGCGCCGTTGCGGCCGACGAGGCCGATGCGGTCGCCCCTCGCCACGTGGAAGTCCGTGGGGTTGAGCAGCGTGCGTGCCCCGATGCGGATCTCCAGTCCCTGTGCGTCAATTGCCATGGTTCACCTGCCGATTGATAGTCGTGTATCGTCGTTCTCGTAAAAGTCCAACCGTCCATGATACCGAACACCCTGCCGAATCGTCGACGGGCCGGACGAACGTTTAATATTCCATCAACATTTCCTCAACACTCCTTTATGATTCGGCCCATACGGTGGGGCGACGGCAGCAGGGGAACGGAGGGATGATGGCGAAGCGCGGATCGTCCGGGCGGAAGACGCCCGTACTGGAGTCGATGTCGCGCAAGGTGACGGCGCGGCGCGGCGACGGTCTTGCGGGCCGGTCGGCCCGCCTGTATCTCGGATGGCGATCCTGGCACGGCAACGACCGCGTTGCGATCATGGCCGCCGCATCGGTCGCACTGGGCGCGCTGACGATTCTCATCGGCCTGTGGATGCTGCTGCGCAGACGATGGCCGGAACGGGCGATGACGATTGCGGCGGACGGAAAACAGACGGAACAATGAACAGCCATGATGGTAGAACCGGAACGAACGAACCGACCAGTGGAACAACGAGATATGACATTCATCGAATCCAAGCAATCCCAGAAACCACATACCACCTCCGGCCATAAGGAGACCGTGACTCCGACGACCGGCCACCCGATCACCGACCGACAGCGCACGGCGATCTTCGCGGTGCTGCTCGCCGCCTGCATCGCCGGCGCGTTCGCGCAGACCGCATTGACCACCGCACTGCCCGCCATCATGACGAGCCTGAACATCTCGGCGGTGCTCGGCAACTGGCTGACCAGCGGCTTCTCGCTCGCCATGGGTGTGATCATCCCCGCCACCGCCTTCATGATGAAACGGTTCCCGACCAAACCGTTGTTCCTGACCGGCCTCGCGATGTTCGCCGGCGGCCTGCTGCTTGCCGCCGTCTCGACGAGCTTCCCACTGCTCATGGCGGCCCGCATCGTCCAGGCGCTCGGCTCGGGCATCTCCCTGTCGATGACGCAGGTCATCATCCTCGCCCTGTACGCCGAATCCGGCGTCGGCACGGCCATGGGCTTCTACGGGCTCGCGGTCTCCGCCGCGCCGGTCATCGCGCCGACGTTGGCCGGTCTCATGGTCGACCATTGGGGCTGGCAGTCGATCTTCTGGGTGTCCGGCGGCATCTCGCTCATCGTGCTCGTCATCGCGACGCCCCTCATGCGCAACGTGCTGAAGACCTCGAGCGACGCGCATCTCGACGTGCTCTCCTTTATTCTCTCCGCGTTCGGGTTCGCCGGCCTCCAACTCGGCTCCAGCAACCTCGGCGTTCGCCCGTTCGCCAGTCTCGAGGTCGCGGGCGCGCTCGCGCTCGGCTTGGCCTGCCTTGTGGTGTTCGCGATCCGTCAGTTCCATGTCGGCCATCCGCTGCTGCAGCTGCGCATCTTCGCGGTACGCGACTTCACCGTGGCCGTGGCGCTGAGCATGTTTCTGTACGCGGTGCTCATCGCCGGATCCACGATTCTGCCGATCTACATGCAGCAGATGGACGGGGCGTCCGTGACGGTCTCCGCCCTGTCGATGCTGCCCGGATCGCTCGTCATGGCCGTCTCCTCGCCGGTGACCGGGCGCGTGTTCGACCGGTTCGGCATCCGTCCGCTCGCGGTCGGCGGCATGGCATTGCTGGCTGTGACGATGGTCCCGTTCGGCTTCCTGACCGACGCGACACCGATCTGGTGGATCGCTCTCGTGTTCGCCGTGCGCTCGGTCGCCGTGGCGATGGTGATGATGCCCGCCGCCACATGGGGGCTCGCCTCGGTCGAACGCCGTTACGCCAGCGATGCGAGCGCCCTGCTCACCTCGCTGCGTACAATCGCCGGCGCGCTCGGCTCGGCCATATTCGTGGCCGTCATGGTCGCCTGCGGAAACAATCCGGTCGGCGTCAACGTGGCGTTCTGGGCCATGATCGCGCTCACGGCGGTCGGCTTCGTGATGGCCGTCGTCTTCTGCCGCAAACGGTGACTATCGCCACGGGCGGTGAGACGGCCGGGCTTCGTCCGATGACCGGTGTATGAACACGAAGGTCACACGCGTGAACCGAACGCTGCCGTGAACACCCGTCACACGTATCGTTATGGCACGTACGGTTGTCGTGGACAACGTAGGCGACAGGGAAGCGAGGAGCGAAGGACCATGCGAAAGGGACGGCGAACCGAATCCATATTGGGACGCGACGTGCTGCTCATCATGACGGCGGCGTTCTTCTACATGGGCAGCTCCATGCTGGTCACGCCCATCATCGTCGGCTATTCGCATCACCTGGGCGCCAATGGCGAGATGGCCGGCCTGGTGGCGGGCGCCATGAACACCGTCTCGCTGTTCCTCCGCCCCGTTGCCGGCACGGCCGCCGACCGCATCAGCAAACGGCGCATGGTCGGGTTCGGCGCATGCTGTCTGATTGCCGCCAACGTCTGGTACGCATGCGCGTCGTCCCCCACGGCGCTGCTGTTTGCCCGCATCGTCAACGGCGTGGGCTTCTCCTGCGTCTCCGTATGCCTCGCCACCTGGCTCACCTCGCTGATTCCGCTGGAGCACATCGGCAAGGGCATGGGCTACTACGGCATGGTCAACGCCCTGGCGATGGCCGTCGGACCCGCGTTGGGCATCAAGGTGCAGCAGATGGCGGGATACCGCGGCTCATGCGTCGTATCAACGGTGATGGCCGTGCTGATGGCCGTGATCGTCATGCTGGTGCGCGACGGCGGCGCGCCCAGGCCGGCTGCGACCGCCACCTCTCCGGCGAATCCTCCGACTTCGACGAAGCATGGGTTCCGGGCCGTGCTCGACGCCATCGTCTCGGTGCGCGCGATTCCCGTCACCCTGATCTTCATGTTGTTCGCGATCCCGTACTGCGCCACACAGTCCTACATCGTCACCTACGTGCATGCGCGTAGTCTCGCCGTCGAGACGAGCCTGTTCTTCCCCTGCTACGCGGTCGCGCTGCTGGTCCTGCGCATGGCGATGCGCAACCTGTTCGACCGCCTGTCGTTCGCCTGGTTCCTTGCCGCATGCTCACTGTGCATGGCCGGCACGCTGCTGGCGCTCGCCGTCATGCGCGGCGACGTCGTCATGATGGTGGCCGCGCTGTGCATGGCCGGCTCCTATGGGCTGATGAATTCGGTGGCGCAGTCGTCGGCCGTGCGGTTGGGCGGCGCCGGACACAGCGGCCAGGCGAACGCCACGTTTTATATCGGTCTCGACCTGGGCATGGCATTGGGGCCGATGATCGGCGGCATGCTGTATGCGCGGGTCGACATCCAGTGGTTCTTCCCCGTGATGCTGGTGGTCGTGCCGTTGGCGGTCATCGTCTATCTCGCCTTCGGCCGTCGCGCCGAGCGCGCGGCGATGTGGTCCGCGCTCTGACCGGTGTGTTTTACGGCCGCTGCGTCGTCGGGCCGGCGATTTCGGCGACGGCGGCCGCGAAATCACGGACTGCCGACGTGGGCGTGGGGGAGTAGAGCAGACCGTACGGCACGGTGATGTCCCAGTCCATCGGAATCAGACGGATGGACGGATGGAAGTTGGCCCAGATGCTCTTCGCCAGCAGCAGATCGCCGGACTGCGCGCATTCGTTGAACACGTCGAACTCGTAGCGTTTGAGGTCGACGAGCGTGACGTCGGGATTCCCCGCGAGGATGGCCCGTGCCTCGTCCATAACGTCGCCTCCGCCGACCGGGGGCAGGTGCACGCGCTGGCCGGCGAGTTCGTTGAGGGTGAGCCGGGCGCGGTTCGCCAGAGGATTGGACAGCGGCACGCCCATGCACAGCCGGTATTCGGCCAGTTGCAGCACCTGGCACGGGTGATGCCAGTCGTTGCGGGAGAATCCCGTGACCACCACGTCCACGGTGTCGCCCAGATGGTCGAGCTCATAGAGGAACCCGTCCGGCGCATCCGACAATGGCACAAGCTCCAGCCGGATCGGTGGCCGGTGTGCCGCCATGGCCGGGGCGAGCCGGGGCCACAGGTCCAGCAGCGCCGTGGCCGGACGCAGCAGGGAGACGCCGATCCGGATGCTCTCACCGCCGTGCTCCAGCCGCCGCGCCCGACGCAGCGCATGCTCGCAGTCCCGGATGATGTCGCGGGCATCGGCGACCAGCGCCGTGCCGGAGTCGGTGAGCGTGACGCCGCCGCGGCCACGATGGAACAGCGTGAGACGATGCTCCCGTTCGAAGCCGGTGACCTGCTTGATGAGCGCCGGCGTGGAGATGTGCAGTCGGGCCGCCGCCCGGCCGAAGCTGCCAAGCTCGGCCGCCGCGAGAATCGCGTCCAGTCTCCTGTCGTACATCGTCGGCTCCTTCCGTGATCGCTGTGATGCGCACACGTCTCGGCTCCCCTTGTCAGGGGAGCTGTCTCGCAGTGACTGAGGGGTAGTCGACGCCCCTCGTCGTGAACATGGCACCGCACTCATCGGCCGGAACGTGATGGCTTTGCCGTGATTGTACAGGACTCCATGAACTTATGGTTCATGCCTCATAAACCATAATCATCCACGAACGGCGACATTCCAATGCTGTCTGACGATATCATGGCTGATGCAATAACCAGAACGATATAACGACTCCATCATTCCACAACCAGCCATGATCGATACCATCGAAACGCATACGTTCCAGTCCACCCGTCTGTCGTCGGCTCTCGCCACGTCCGCCGCCGCGGTCGCCTCGTTCCTCGCCGGCATGGACGTGCTCATCGTCAACGTCGCCCTGCCCACCATCGCCGCGCAGCTCGGCGGCGACATGGCCGTCCAGCAGTGGGTGGTCGACGGCTACACGCTCCTGTTCGCCGCGCTGCTGCTCCTGGCCGGCAGCCTTACGGACCGGTTTGGCGCAAAACGGCTGTTCATCGCCGGCGCCGCCCTGTTCGGCGTCGCATCGCTGTTCTGCACGTTCGCCGTCTCGATGACGACGCTCGTCGTCGGCCGCTGCGTGCTCGGCGTCGCCTCGGCGCTGATTCTGCCCGCCTCGATGGCGCTCATCAACGAGGCCAATCCGAATCCGAAACGCCGCGCGTGGGCGCTGGCCCTGTGGGGTGCGGGTGGCGCGTCGGCATCCGCGGTGGGTCCGCTGCTCGGCGGTCTGCTCACGCCGGTCCACTGGAGTCTCGTGTTCGCCATCAACGTGCCGTTCTGCCTGATGATCCTCGCCGCATGCCGCCGGATCGCCCCGTCGCCGACGCGGCCGCGCCGGTTCGACTGGACGGGGCAGACGCTCGCGCTCGTCGGCCTGTCCGCGCTGGTGGCCGGCATCATCGAGGTCGGCCCGCTCGGCCTTGCGCATCCGGCCACGCTCACACTGCTGGTCGTGGGCGTGGCGACACTCGTCGCGTTCCTGGTCTCGCAGGCGAAGGCCGCGGCCCCGATGATGCCGTTGGGCCTGTTCCATGTACGCGACATGCAGGTCGCATTGCAGATCGGCTTCATCATGATCTTCAACTGGTACGGCATGGTGTTCATCTGCACGATGTTCCTGCAGAACCAGCTGCATATGGGCGCGTTCGCCGCCGGGCTCGTGTTCGTGCCGTCCGCGTTCGTCACCATCCTCGGCAACGTCGTCGGCGGGCGGATCATCACCGCGCGCGGCTCGAAGTTCTCGATCACGCTGGGCCTTGCCGTCATGATCGCCGGATTCCTGATCGAGTTCCTCGCGCCTGCGCCGATTCCCGTCGGGGTCATCACCGTGGGGCTGGGCGTCGTCGGGTTCGGCGCGGCCATCACCACGCCGGCCGCCGCGGGCGTGGTGCTCAAGAGCGTGGATGGCTCGCAGGCCGGCATCGCCTCCGCCATGTTCAACACGTTCCGCCAGGTCGGCGGCGCGATCGGCGTGGCCGTGTTCGGCGTCGTCGCCACGTTCCTGCCGTCGCTCGACGTGGCGTTGCGCGTCGTCTTCCTCGCCTCGGCCCTGCTGCTCGTCTGGGTGTTGCTGTTCGAACTCACACGATGGAGGGATCGTTAAGGGATCTCCTCGTGCCTGCGTCTACTATCGTTGGTGTATCCAAGGCATCGGAGGATGGCGGACGGAACGGAGTGATGGTCGATGGACGGTGGAAGTGCGGGACAGGGGCGACCCATACCCACGCCTGAAACCGTCGAGGCCCTGTACCGCACCATGGCGGGGGAACTCGGGCCGACCGGATGGTGGCCGGCGGACACCGTGTTCGAGATCATGGTGGGCGCGGTGCTCACCCAGAACACGGCATGGGGCAATGTGGACCGTTCGCTTGCGGCGCTGAAGTCGGAAGGCGCGCTCGAACCCCATGCGTTGATGAGCATGGACCGGATGCGCCTGCAGGAGCTGATACGGCCGTCGGGCTTCTACGTCAACAAGTCCAGAGCGGTGCAGACGCTGAGCCGGTGGTATGTGGAGCGCTGCGGGGCGAGGCCCGATGGTGTCGCGGACGTGCCCGACGCCGAGCTGCGGGCCGAACTGCTCGGCCTGTTCGGCGTCGGCGGCGAGACGGCCGACGATCTGATGCTGTACGTGTTCTCCCGCCGCACCTTCGTGGCCGACACCTACGCGCGGCGTCTGTTCGCGTTCCTTGGATTCGCGGTTCCGGCCGGCTATGCGGCGTTCCACAGGGCCTATTCGCCCGTGGTGCTGGGCACGAACCTGACCGTCGCTGATCTGCAGGAGTTCCACGGACTCATCGACGAATTCGGCAAACAGTACCGCGACGACGCGATGAAACGCGGATCGTTCCTTGCGGGTTGGGACGCATGAGCCGGGAGGCGCGGCCGTGCGCGGCCTGGTCGGGGTCGTACCGCGCGTTCAAATCGGACGACGCCGAATGGTCGGACCGTGTCGTCAGTCCGCGTCGGCACGCCACAGCATCTCGATGTGGGGGATGCCGTCCTCGAGGAATTCGTCGGAGACCTGCGTGAAGCCGAGCTTCTCGTAGAAGCCCTTGGCGTAGGACTGCGCCTCGATGCGCACGCTGCGCGCGCCGGCGCGTTCCTGCGCGACCTGCAGTCCGGCTTTGACGATAAGTGCTCCCAGGCCCTGACCGCGCCGAGTCGTCAGCACGCGGCCTATCGCCGTTTCGGGGAAGGTGACGCCGGCATCGACCACCCGGCAGTAGGCGGCGATGCCGGCATCATCGTGCATGAACACATGCCAGCAGTGCGGGTCGACGTCGTCGATGTCCTGATACGGGCAATGCTGCTCGACCACGAACACCGACATGCGCACCCGAAGCATGTCGTAGAGTTCGTGCGCATCCAGTTCGTCAAAACGCTTGATCGTCAATTCCATGACGCTCAAGTATACAAACGCGGTGCCGGCGAAGCTGCGGATTCGGGATGGCTCAGTCCCTGAGTCCCCTGGTGAGGGGGATGAGCGTGAGCAGCAGCACGATGCTGACGAGTCCGACGATGATGCCGAGGATGAGCATGTTCCAGATCATCGTCATGCACATGCCGACGCCGAGGGCGAGCGCGCCGACGATGGCCAGGAGCGTGATGCCGATCGTCCGTCCGCTCAGCGGGACGATCATCGGCTTGCCTTCCATTCTGCGACGGACCATGAGCATGATGGCCAGCACGACCAGTCCGACGGCTCCGATGACGATGCCCTGATTGAAGGCGTGCCATTCGGGCAACAGTCCCATGCACATGCCGATGGCGAACAGCACGCCGCCGATGGTGCCCAGAATCATGGAGATGAAGTTCTTCTTCGTCATGATGACGACCTTTCTCGTTTTCTCGTGAAATATGTTGCAATCCTTCCGACGGGACGTTCCCGTCGTGATTGACGGTTCACAGGCTACGGTTCGACTTCCTGCCGATTGCTCATGGACTGTTGACAACTCATGAAACGGCGTACCAAGCGTGGAAAATTCTCGCAAAGCCTCGAGAACCGTTGCGATCGTTGGCTTTTCGTACCTCGTTAACACTTGATCAACGTCGCGTTGACGAATCTCCCTAGAGTCGGCCGCATGGATGAATCATGTGTCTGCGAGCGAGGGGAGCTTACTGTGGGACGGCAATCGACGGGCGCGGCCCCGGACTTCGTCGGCTACGAATACACGTCCGTGCGCGTAGGTGGCGCGCACGAGTCGATGGTGGTCGACGCCTACCGGAATTTCGGCTGGCTTCCGGACGGTTTCGGGCGCGGCGGCATGCTGAACTTCAAACGCGACCGGAATCTGCTGAACCGTACCAAGCTGATCCGTCTGCAACGTCAGTTCGACGCGCACATGCGCGAGCTGGAGACCTTGGAGCAGGCGCCCGTCCGCAAGTCGTCGATCGTCGGTCTGTGCGTCGGATTGGTGGGATGCGTGTTCCTCGGCGGGGCCACGTTCGCGTATCTGAATGGGCTCATGGTCCTGATGGTCGCGCCTGCGGTTCCGGGATTCCTGTGCTGGCTGGGCGCAGGTCTGCTCGCCAAACGGATGCGCAGGATCACGGTCGAACGCAACGGGCCGGCGATCGAGCTCGACGAGCTGGTGCTGCGCGTCGAGGCGCTGCTGCGTCGCGCGGGTATCGAGGAAAACAAACAGCTCAAGGTGGGCGGGCTGGTGCTCGACGCGGGGGAGATGTCGGCCCAGTGGGACGGCAGACCGGTGGAACTGACCGTGCGCGAGTTCAACATCCTGTACAAGCTGCTGAGCTACCCGCGTCAGGTGTTCTCGCGCGGCCAGCTCATGGACGAGTTCTGGGGTCAGGACGCGGACAACAACCTGCGCGTCACCGACGTGTATATCACGCGCCTGCGCGCCAAGTTCGCCGACTGCCCGTATTTCACCATCCAGACCGTTCGCGGACTCGGCTACAAGGCCGTGCCGAACCAGTGAGTCGGCTCTGGGCACGGAATCGATCGATTCGTGACGGATGGACGAGGGGAGAATGATGGACGATAGGGAACAACCGGTCAGGCCCGCCAGGCATAGCATGGTCTCCGGCCCGTTGTCCGGCTGGATCGTGCTAACGATTTCGTCTCGAACGTAAGCCATGAGATTTGAAATCCTTTGGCCGTTATCAAGAACTACGCGACCATGATGCGCGACGTGGATATGGACAAGACCCGTCGTGAGGAATGCGCGAGAACCATCATCGCCGCATCCGAGCGGCTCGACACACTGGTCGCCAACATCCTCAAGCTCAACAAGCTCTAAAGCTAGGCCATCGTCTCCCATGCGGTCGATTACGATCTGACCCGCCAGCTGACCGACGAGATCCTCACGCTCGACGAACTGTTCACAACCAGGAACATCGACTTGGATTGAGACATGGAGGACCGTGCGATGGTGCACGCCGACCCCGGCATCACCACGCTCATCTGGAGCAACATCCTCGGCAACGCGCTCAAATACACCGAACCCGGTGGTCACGTGAGCGTGCGCCAGCGTTCGGCGCAGGGTGCGGGCGGCACGCAGCCGGGCATGGTGTCGGTCGAGATCAGCGACGACGGTTGCGGCATGACAGCCGACGGGATCGCCCACATGTTCGACAAGTTCTACCGGGGTGACACCCCGCGCGCCTCGCAGGGCAACGGCCTCGGCATGGCGATGGTCGGACGCGCCGTGGACCTGAGTCGCGGCTTCATCGACGTAGACAGCGCCAAAGGCAAAGGCACCACCATCACCGTACATATTCCCGCCGCGAAACGGCGGGCGAACGTTCACTAGCCTCACACGCGTTTCGCCTCCCGTTTTTTTCGTGGAGTGTTCGGACGATGACACGTTGGATGGCGTCGGCAACGTACCGCACTCGTCGTTTGTCCACGGCTTCGTGTTGTCTATATGTCGAAACACTTAAACATTTAGACCTCTGAACATAGGAGAGCGTTATGTCGGCGACGAGCGCATTGAACGTAGCCAAACCATTGACCTTGCCCTGTGGCGTCACGGTGAAGAACCGTTTTTACAAATCGGCCATGAACGAGGCGCTTGCCGGCCGGGATTGCGCGCCCGCCGAGGAACATGTGCAGCTGTACCATCGTTGGGCCATGGGCGGGGCGGGCGTGCTGGTGACCGGCAACGTGATGGTCGACCGCACGCAGCTCGGCGAGCCGGGCAACGTGGCCGTCGAAGACGAACGCGACCTCAACATGCTGCGACGATGGGCCAAGGCCGGCACCGGCGATGGCACGCACTGCTGGATGCAGATCAACCATCCCGGACGCCAGTCGCCGGCCACCATCAACCCGCATCCGTACGCACCCAGCGCCGGAGAACTGGATGGCGATTACGCGCGGTTCTTCGCGCCGCCGCGCGAGCTGACCGTGACGCAGATCCGCGACATCGTGCGCCGTTTCGCCACCACGGCCGGCATCGCCAAAAAGGCCGGATTCACGGGCGTGGAAATCCACGCCGCCCATGGCTATCTCATCAACCAGTTCCTTTCGCCGCTCGACAACCGCCGTACGGACGAATACGGCGGCAGTCTGGAGAACCGGGCGCGATTCCTGTTCGAAGTCGTCGCCGCGGTGCGCGAGGCGGTCGGCCCGAAGTTCCCGGTCGCGGTGAAAATCAACTCCAGTGATGCGCCCATCGCGGCCACAGCCAGCGCCCCCGAAGGCGCGCCAGCCGGGTTCGACGAGGAAGAATCCATCTGGGTGATTCGGCGGCTGGACGAGATGGGCGTGGACCTCATCGACATCTCCGGCGGCACCCTGGAGAAGCCCGTGATCCAAACCACCACCGGAGCCAGGGAAGATGAGCGACGGGGCGTGTACTTCACCGAATTCGCCAAGCGCCTCAAAGGCGTGGTACGCGCGCCGATCGCCCTGACCGGCGGATTCCGTAGCGCCGACGATATGGAGACCGCACTGAACAGCGGCATCACGCAGATGATCGGCATCGCGCGGCCGCTGGTGATCATGCCCGGCCTGCCGAACCGCATCATACGTAACGCCTGGCGCGGCACCGTGCGGTTGCCGTGGATCACCACCGGCATCAAGGCGCTCGACAAGGCATTCGGCGGCGTGCTGGTCATCAGCTGGTTCGAGCTGCAGATGAACCGCATAGGACAGGGCAGAAGGCCGAATCCGAGCATCGGCGGACTGCGGGCCCTTCTGTTCGCCATACGCCAGCACGGGTTCGGCGCGCTCGCGCCACGCCGGCGCAAGGGACACCGGTGAGGAGCGCCATGTCGGCCGGATCGGCCGCTCGTCGCCGGCCATGGCGATACTGGAACGCAATACGAGGAAAAGAGGTACGGAAATGATGGCTGACGACACCACGGCACAGGCAGGCCAGGAACGGTGCGACGAGCCGATTCGCAGCCTGGAGATCCTCAACCAGTGCATTCCTCTATTCGAGACCCTCAAGGACCCCAACCGCCAGCAACTGCTCGTGCGGCTCGTCTCCGGCGGCCCGCAGACCGTGGGTGAGCTGGCCGATTCCTCAGCGCTGTCTCGTACGGCCGTCTCGCACCACATCAAGCTGCTTGCGCAGGCGGGTCTCATCGAGATCAACAAGGACGCCACGCGCCGCATCTGCTCCGTGAACGCCGACCGATGGCTGCCGCTGCTCGACGAACTGTCCGCCGCACTGAAGGCCGACCTCGCCGCGGCCGAACAATACCGGGCCGGCAGGTAGTCTCCGGAGGCGGCGCCCGCAGTTTTTCCTTCCCCCGGTTCGTCCATTCGCGTGGGCGGCCAGGCCCTGCCATGCCCTTTTCGCGCTGTTGCGCGCCCTGTTCATGGTTTTCGCATCCCTTCCGCATCCGCGCTCCGGCGTAGCCCGCGCGGATTTCCCAATGACGCCGGTCCGCCGCTGAGACGCGCGGACCCGACCAAGGAGACCCCCCACATGTCCTCCATCCTGTATCGGCTCGGCCGCCTGATGTCACGCAGACGGCGGACCGTATTCGTCGCCTGGCTGCTCGTCCTCGTCCTGGCCGTCACTTCGATGGCAACGATGTCCAAGGGCACCAACGACGAATTCGCCATCCCCGGCTCCGAATCCCAGAGCGCACTCGACCATCTCAAGCACGTGTTCCCGGAGGTCTCGGGAACATCGGCGCAGATCGTCGTGGTCACGCCGGACGGCAAGCCCGTCGACACGCCCGCGAACCGTACGGCCGTCGGCGAGCTTGCCGAAAGGATCGGGGACTACGATCAGGTCGCGCTGGCCGCCGACCCCTTTTCGGACACCGTGAAGGATGCGGTATCGGAAGACGGTCGCGCCGCGATCGTCGCCATCCAGTTCGATGTCCCCGTCAACGACCTCAGGCCCGAGACCAAGGCCCGGATCGAATCGGACGGCGAATGGCTCCGCCAGAGACTCGGCGACGGCACCGAGGTCCATGTGGGCGGCAGCGCGTTCAGCAACGCCATCCCCGCACTGTCGCCGACCGAAGGCGTCGGCCTGCTCATCGCGCTCGTCGTGCTGCTGCTCACGTTCGGCTCGATGATCGCGGCGGGCATGCCGCTGCTCACCGCGATCATCGGCGTCGGGGTCGCCGTGGCATCCATCTACGCCGCGACCGCGTGGACGACCATCTCGTCCACCGCGCCCATGCTGGCGGTGATGCTCGGCCTGGCGGTCGGCATCGACTACGCGCTGTTCCTGATCTCGCGCCACCGCGACCAGCTGACGCAGGGGCTCGACGTGGAGGAGTCGGTCGCCCGCTCCGTCGCGACCGCCGGATCGGCCGTGATCTTCGCCGGCCTTACGGTCGTGATCGCCCTGCTGGGCCTGTCGGTCGCGGGCATTCCGTTCCTGACGACGATGGGTCTTGCGGCCGCATTCGGCGTAACCGTGGCGGTGGCCGTGGCCGAGACGCTCGTGCCTGCGCTGATGGCGTCCGCGGGCGAACGGCTGCGACCGCGCACCCGTGCTGGCCGTGAAACATCCCGGCACCGTCCTGCCAACCGGTTCGCCCGGTTCTGGGTGCGCATGGCCACCGCCAGGCCGCTGGCCACCGTGGTGGTGATCGTCGCCGCATTGGCCGCGATGTCCGTGCCGGCCGGCCAGCTGCGTCTGGCCCTGCCGGACAACGGTGTGGAGGAGACGGGAACCCCTGCCCGCAGCGCATACGACGCGATCGGCGAGCATTTCGGCCCGGGCTTCAACGGTCCGCTCATCGTCACGGCGGACATCATCCAAAGCACCGACCCGATCGGACTGGTGAATGATCTGGCCGACGAGATCCGCGCCATCCCCGGCGTCAAGTCCGTGCCGCTCGCCACCCCGAACCCGAAGGGAGACACCGGCATCATCCAGATCGTACCGGAGACCGGCCCGTCCGACCCGCGCACCGAACGGCTCGTGCAGACACTGCGTGACAAGGAGGCGCACTTCGCCGACAAGTACGATACGCAGACCGCCGTCACGGGCATCACCGCCGTGGCGATCGACGTGTCGGCCAAGCTCGGCGGTGCGCTGCTGCCGTTCGGCATGCTGGTCGCTGGCCTGTCGCTGGTGCTGCTCGCCATGGTGTTCCGTTCGATCTGGGTGCCCGTCAAGGCCACCGTCGGCTACCTGCTGTCGGTGCTGGCCGCATTCGGCGCCACCTCATGGGTGTTCCAGCTCGGCCATGGCGCAGACCTCATTGGCGTGCAGCGTGTGGGCTCGGTCATCAGCTTCCTGCCGATCATCCTCATGGGCGTGCTGTTCGGCCTGGCCATGGACTACGAGGTGTTCCTCGTCTCGCGCATCCGCGAGCATTACGCCCGCCACGGCGACGCCCGGGCCGCGATCACCGAGGGGTTCGCGGCGGCCAGCCGGGTCGTGGTCGCCGCCGCGACGATCATGTTCGCCGTGTTCGCAGCATTCATTCCGGAAGGGTCCGCCACAATCAAGCCAATCGCGTTCTCACTGGCCGTGGGCGTGTTCGTCGACGCGTTCATCGTCCGGCTGACGTTCGTGCCCGCCGTGCTCGCCCTGCTTGGCAAACGCGCGTGGCACCTGCCGGCGGCGATTGACCGGCGGCTGCCGGTGTTCGACGCCGAAGGCGACGGCCTGTCGCAGGAGCTCAGGCTGCGGGACTGGCCGGCCCCGGACTCGCACGAGTCGATCAGCGCCGCCAGGTTGTCGGCGGACGACGACCGCGGGACCCCGCTATTCGAAAACCTCGACGTGCACGTGCCCGACGGAGGCGTGCTGGTGATCGAGGGCGCCGGCGTCAACGGCAAATCGGCGCTGCTGTGCACCCTGGCCGGACGCGTCACCACGTTCCGCGGCGACCTCAAGGTGCTCGGACGGGTGCTGCCGCAGCATGCGGGCAAGGTCCGGCAGGCCGTGGTCCTGGTCGGATGCGCGAACGTCCCCGGCCCGCTCGACGCGGTCGACCGGGCCCTCGCCGACCACGCCCGCATCGTCTTCCTGGACGACGCCGACGCGGTCCTCTACCCCGGGGCCCGCACCCGTCTGCGGGAGATGGTCGCCGCAAGGGCGGCCGGCGCAGCCCCCGTCACCTACGTGATGACCTGCCAGAACGCCGCGCAGCTTGCCGACATCCTGCCGGCAGATGGCGTCACGATCTTGTCCATGGGCGCCGCCGGCCACCGACGCCGCGTCTGACACCAAGGAGCCGAAACCATGTCTCTGATTCCCGAATCCATGAGGGCGTTCCTCACGCCCGTCTCCGCGTCGAACGACGGGGAGCGCATCACCCTGCGCCAGTGGCTGGCGGTCGTGCTGATCCCCGTGCTCATGATGGCCCTGTGCACCGGGGCCTTCCTCGCGCCCAAGACGAACCATGGCACGGCCATGGCCGCCGTCGTCAACAACGACGAGCCGGTCACGGTCAACGGCCAGACCCTGCCGATGGGACGGCAGCTCGCAGCCCAACTCACCCACGCCGACGACTCCGCCTACACGTGGGTGCTCACGGACGCGGCAGACGCGGACAGCGGGCTGGACAGCGGCGCATACGCGGCGAAGGTCACGATTCCGAAGGACTTCTCCGAGCGGATCGCCGCGTCGGCTAAGGCCACCACCAGCGGCGACGTCGGCAAGGTCGCGCAGGGGCTGGTGCGGTTCGACGCATCCACGGCCTCCGGCGTGCTCGACCCCGACGCCAGCGGCGCTTCGGCACAGGGCATCCGCGCCGAACTCGACGACATGATTCTCACCACCTATCTGGAGAACGTCTACACCGGGTTCAACACCCTGCACGACGGCATCGCCACGGCCTCGGACGGCGCGAAGGATCTGCACGGCGGCACGTCCCGGCTCGCCGACGGCATCGGACAGCTGAAGGACGGTTCGGGCAAGCTCGTCACCGGTTCCGACCGGCTCGCCGACGGACTCGAAGACGCGGCCAAGCAGACCAAGACACTGCCCGAATCCACCAGGCAGCTGGCCGACGGCGCACGCCAGGTAGCCGACGGCAACCGGCAGATCGCCGACGCCGTGGCGCCGGCCGCCAATCAGGCGATTCGCACGATCGACACCACGCCGTCCGCCACCGGCGTCATCAGCCAGCTGCGGCCGCTGGCGCAGCAGTGCCGCGATGCCGACGCCCCCGCCGACCTATGCGACGGCATCGAGGAGGCCCTGTCGCAGGCGCGCACCGCAGCCCAAAGCATCGACGGCGCCAAGGCCGACGCGAGGAACGCCATCGTCACCGCGCGCGACTCCGTGAACCGGCTCGCGGACGGCTCGCGGCAGGTCGCCGACGGAGCCAAGCAACTCGCCGACGCCACGCCCGCGCTGCAGACCGGCATCGCCTCGGCGGCCGCCGGCGCCAGGCAGCTGGCCGACGGCACGGCCGATCTCGACACCGGCGTCGCCCAACTGGGCGAGGGCGCCGGCAAACTCGACGACGGCTCCAAGCGGCTGGCCGACGGCCTCGGCGACGCGCTCGGGCAGATACCGACCTTCAGCCGGTACGCGCGCACCAGACTCGCGGACACCGTGGCGCAGCCCAGCCGCATCGACGCCTCCGCACCGTCCACCGGCGTCATGGCGGTCACGTTCCTGATCACTCTGGCCCTCTGGGGACTCGCCCTGGCCACCTACGTGTTCACTCGCGCACTGCCGCGGGACATCCTCACCTCCCGCAAGCCGACATGGCAGTTGGTGTCCAAGGCCGTGCTACCCGGCACGCTGATGGCGGTCACCGGAGCGGCGGCCATCGGCGTCATCGCGTGGATGGCGCTGCGCCTTGACGCCGGGCATGGCATGGGCATGCTGCTGGCGGCGATCGTCACGGCGTTCACGTTCGGTGCCATCAACCAGGCGTTGGCCGGCAGCTTCGGCCAAGGAGGGCGAATCGCCTCGATGCTGATGATGGTGCTGACCGTGGCCACGGGCGTGGTCTCCACGATTCCCGCATGGCTCGCCGGTGTGGTCCCGCTGCTGCCGACCCATGCCGCGACGACGATCCTGCGTGCCGTCGTCACCGGGTCCGGCGTCGCCGCCGCGCCGATCGCCACGCTCGTGGTCTGGTGGCTGGCCGGCTTCGCGATCTGCATCGGCATGACCGCACGACGTCGCATGCTCGACCCGCGCCAGCTGCGCCCCCGAACCCTTGCCGACGGCCTCGACTGACGGTCTGGGGTTCAACGCCGATCTGGCATGACCCACGTTCATTCATATGACAAACGCCGCATTTCCAGAATACGGTTTGTCGCAATATGCCCGCAAGGCATGGTTGGACATGGGATGACACTATTGGATATTGCGGCGTGGATGCGGTGTAATGCAAGACATCGGATATTGGCTTCAGACGGTTGAGGTCGGTAGAACGATACATATCAGGAATGTCGTCGAAAGGATCTTGCCATGAGCAAGCGTATGCTCGTCACGTACTTCTCCGCCAGCGGGACCACCCGCACGGTCGCCGAACGTCTCGCGCACGCCATCGGGGCCGATCTCAAGGAGATCGTGCCTGCCGAGCCGTATACGCCGGCCGACCTCGACTGGCGCGACTCCGCCAGCCGCACCAGCGTGGAGCACGCGCATCGCGAGATGCGCCCGGCCCTGGCCGAGCCGATTGATGTGGAGCCCTACGACGTGGTGTTCGTCGGCTACCCGCTGTGGTGGGAGACCGCGCCGCGCGTGGTGCGCACGTTCCTCGAAAGCGAGGACTGGAAGGGCAGGACCATCGTCACGTTCGCCACCTCCGGCTCCAGCACGCGCGGCGCCGACGGCGTGCAGCTGCACGATTCCGCGCCCGCCGCCCATTGGGTGAACGGCCGCCGCATCGCCGTCTCCGAAAGCGAATCCAAGCTCGCCAAGTGGGTCGAAGGATTGAACCTCTGACTTGCGGTATTCCGCACCGTATCAATCCCGCACGGCGAAACCGGCTGCTCTGATGCGGTCCCGCATGTCCTTGACGATGGACAGGCACTGGGTACGTGGAATGCCGGCGCGGACTCCGATGCCGGTCAGATCGTCGGTGGTGATTCCACGGCCCTTGCCGTTGACCGCCGTGGTGTGCTCGCCGTTGATGCCCGGGTTCTCGGTCAGATCGTAGGCGGGGGAGAGCCGCCAGACGCCGTGTTCCCGGTCGTACAGGTAAGAGAAGTTCTTCGCATGGTCGTCGCGGTTGCCGATGAACACGTTGAAGCACATGAGCCGGTACATGCGCTCGCATTCCTCGACGCTGTCGGTCATGCGCATGGTCAGGCGCATGAGCAGACCGTAATCCAGATTGGCGATGCGGTGCGAGGTCTCCAGCAGGCCTCCGGCGGACACCATGTGCGTTTTGCGGGCGGTTCCGTCGAGGTCTCGCGTTCTGTCGAATCGTTTGACTCCGAAGTACCCGACGCACTGGTCGGATGGGAACAATCGCGTTTCCGGCATGGCGACGCCGCATTCCCGTGCGAGGTTCGAGATGCGGTATTCGGTCTCCCCGATGTCGGACGGGTCCATGGACGATGGGAATTTGATGATCCAATCCTCGCCGTCGATGACGGTGAGGACCTTAGGACGTGCGCCGCCGGATGAACCGCCGAGAGCGAACAGCCGGTCGAGGTCATCCGAGAAATCGGTGTTCAGCAGTCGGAGGCTCTCCTGTGCAAGCGCGTCGAGATCGAGCGAATCCGCCGATTCGTCTTCGATGGTCGTTGCGGGTTCGTATTCCAATGCGCCCATGCCGCCGTCTCCCACGATCGACAGGCGCGGCAGCAGGCCGACGGAATACGGGTCGATGCCATGCCGACGCAGCATGCGGTCGGTGAGCAGGCGTCCCCAACCGTCGGGCATGCTGTCGTCGAACACGCCGAACATGCCGTTCAACGGGTCGCGTTTCGCCACGAACACCCCGGCCCTCAGTGGAAGGTTCAATGGGCTGATGGAGAATCCGTGCGCAAGCCAGCCCCGGTCGTACGCGAAGGCCAGAGTTCGTTCCGGCGACATGGTGAGCATTCCCACCGTTTCGCCGGCATACACGACCCGTACCCGATCGATGTTCGGCAGCGGCCTCGTCATGCGCGTCTCCCATCACGTCGGGCGGCGTTGGCGACGTCGTCGATGGTCTCGTAATACGGCTGCGAGAACAACGCGTCGAAGTCCCGCTCGCAATTGAGGGCGAACGCGATGTTCACCAGTGAACCGAAGGAGATTTCATGCAGCTGCTCGAACCGTCTGACCGATCCCAGGCTTACACCGGACTTCTGTGCCAGCGCCGCCTGCGTCAGACCATGTTCCTTGCGTCGTTTGATCATACGATCCGCCACGGCGGCCATCACATCGCCTGGCATGGATTCATCAAGCAACTCAAACATACTCATATATTAGCAAAAACAGTAAAAAAACAGTAATATTACTAATATATGCGTACTATAATAACAGTACATGGAAGATGGTCTGATGAGTGGCAAACCCGAGGTCACTGGAGGCGCCAAATAACTGCCATGCCTGTGGGACATAGCTGAATATTGGTCAATGGTATTGGCATGCCGATCAGCCGGCGATGTACGATGGCTGACTGTCTGATATGGTTGCAATCGATGCGCGTGGGATGCGGCTTGGAGTGATCGGAATGCGAAACAACTTCGATCGAGCGGGTCGGATGATAGTCGATAAGCGCATAGATCACGGGACTGCGTTCGACTGGGGTCGGGTGTCGGACGACTATGCGCGATACCGCAATATCTACCCTTCGGAGTTCTACCGTCGGATCCTCGACCGGGGTCTGTGCCGCGATGGCCAGACAGTTCTCGATCTGGGCACCGGCACGGGAGTGCTGCCGCGCGCCCTGGCTCGGTATGGTGCCTCGTGGATCGGCATCGACATCTCCGAAAACCAGATAGCTCAGGCACGTAGGCTTTCCGAAGGACTAAACGTCGAATACCGGGTGATGCCCGCGGAGCGCATCGATTTCCCGGATGGAACGTTCGATGTGATCACCGCATGCCAGTGCTTCTGGTATTTCGACCACGAGGCGATTCATAATAAACTGCACCGCATGCTCGCCGACGGTGGCCGAATTCTCGTGTTGTACATGGCATGGTTGCCGTTCGAGGATCGGATCGCCGGCGCGAGCGAGCGGCTGATCCTGAAGTACAACCCGAATTGGAGCGGGGAGGGGGAGCGCATGAGGCCGATCAGCATCCCCGATTGCTACAGGGACGGTTTCAAGATCGTGCATCACGAGGAGTACACGCTCGAAGTGCCGTTCACGCGTGAAAGTTGGAACGGGCGGGTGAAGGCATGCCGCGGCATCGGGGCGTCCCTGCATGAGGGGGAAGTCTCTTCGTGGGAGCGGGAGCATATGCGCCTTCTCGAACGCATCGCGCCCGAACGCTTCAAGGTGCTGCACTATGCGGCGATGGCCGAACTGAAGAGAATCTGACGCTTTTGACATGACCCATGGAGGTCTCACAATGGAGAAGGAGCTGCAGAGCCTCGCCTGGACGGGATTGGTGTACTGCCTGGATCCTTTCGACAGGGAACGGTACGAGCGCATCCGAGACGAAGACGCATTGCCGAACCCTTCCCAAACGAGGAACACCGAAGAGCAGATGGCCATGTGCTTCGCCGACTATCGCGATTCCGACTGGACGACGCTGTTCGAGTGAATGCCATGTGCGGATTGCCATCTGTCCGACGTGAAGTATCTTGCCGGCGACACCGCGGCACGTTATTTCGACTACACGTCGGGCATCCTCTTCGTGATCCCCAAAACCGAGACGAAGGAATGCGTGCTGACCGCGTTCGAGACCGGGTTCCGTCACATCGACACCGCGCAGTCCTATTTCAACGAGGCCGAGGTCGGCGAGGCGATCGCCGCCAGCGGACTGGACCGCCGCGACGTGTTCGTCACCACCAAGGTGTGGATCGACAACTACGGCGCCGGCAGGACCCGCGACTCGGTGCTGCGCTCCCTCGACCGCCTGCGGTCCGACTACATCGACTTGGTGCTGCTGCACCAGCCGTTCAACGACTACTACGCGGCATGGCGCGACCTCATCGCACTGCAGCAGGAGGGCCGCATCCGCGCAATCGGCGTGAGCAACTTCTCGACCGGCCGTGCCGCCGACCTCGCCGCATTCACCGGCGTGACCCCGGCGTTGAACCAGATCGAAGCCAACCCGCTGCACCAGCGCGCGGACGAGCAGAAGGCGCTGGCCGCGCGCGGCATCCGCACGGGAGCCTGGGCCCCGTTCGGCGAGGGTAAGTCCGGCATCCTCGACAATCCGGAACTGGCGCGCATCGCCGCCGAACACGGCAGGACCGTGGCGCAGGCGATCCTGCGCTGGCTCGTCCAACGCGGCATCGCCGTACTCACCAAGTCCACGCATGCGAATCGCATCCGCGAGAACTTCGGCATCTTCGACTTCACGCTCACGGACGACGACATGACGGCCATCGCACGCCTCGACTCCGGCTCCAGCGTGTTCTTCGACTACGACGCGCCCGAAACCGTCGACCTGTTCATGCGCCTCGTCGACGAACGCAAGGGCCTGGCCTGACCGGGACCGATGAATCAGGAAGGAGGGCATCATATGGCCACACAACACGCATTCGCAGGAGGCACCGTCAATCCGAGCAACGCCGTGATCGCATACTTCTCCCGCACCGGTGAGAACTACGCGGTAGGGGAGATCGAAATCGGCAACACGGCCAACGTCGCCGCCGAGATCACCCGTCGGACCGGCGCGCCGACCATCGAGATCACGCCGGTCGAACCGTACCCGCACGTCTACGACGAAGCCGTGGCGCAGGCAACGGCCGAACGCAAGGGCCATGCGCGGCCGCCGTTCACGCTGCAGGGCGACACGGCGGCGCACGCCGCTCTCGAACATGCAAGCACCGTGTTCCTCGGCTACCCGATCTGGTGGTCGGACATGCCGATGCCCGTCTATACATTCCTCGAAAGCCGCGACTGGACAGGCGTGACCATCGCGCCGTTCTGCACGCATGAAGGCAGCGGGCTGGCCGACACGGCATCGTCCATCGCGCGCATCACCGGCACGACCGTGCTCGACGGGCTGGAACTGCGCGGCGCAACCGCCCAGTATGACGTGGTCGCCGTTTCGAGTTCCGTCAAGGATTGGCTTATGGCAATCCGCCGGTAACGAGGACGTGCGCCGAGGGAACATCGCCGACAGATCCGTCGGCGGCACGCGCAAAATGGACGACCCCGCCGACTGCGAGCGCGCGGTGGGCGAGGCGCTGGCGGCCGGTTACCGGTACATCGACACAGCCGCCGCCTATCTCAACGAGGAGGCGGTCGGCCGCGCGATCGCCGCGTCCGGCATTCCGCGCGGGGAACTGTTCGTGTCCACGAAACTGTGGGTCACGGACACCTCCTATGAGCTCGCGCGTCCCGCGTTCCTGCGCTCACTCGACTGCCTCGGCCTCGACTACGTCGCCCTGTACATCTGCCACATGTGGGACTACCACACCGACATGGCCGAGATCATGGAAGGCATGAACGAGGCCGTCAAGGCCGGCAAGGCGCGCGCCATCGGCATCTCCAACTGCTACGCCTGCCAGCTCGCCAAAATGAACGCGCTCGCCGAAAAGAACGGCTGGGCCAAATTCGCGTCCATCCAAAGCCACTACAACCTCATCGCCCGCGAGGACGAACGCGAACTGACGAAACTGTGCCATGAGGACAACATCGCCATGACCCCATACAGCGCGCTCGCCGCCTTCGACGTGCATCTGACGGACGAGGAGATCGCCTACCTGGAAGCCCGTACGTGCCGCACAGGCTCGTCGGCGTCATGGCGTTCAACCACTGATTGCATTGCGACGGCGTCATTCTCGCGATTGCTGTTCGTTGACGGGCTTAGGCTCTTTATGGCCGGGTCAGTGGTTGGTGAGGGCCTCCTGCGTGGGCTGGTAGCGGGCGCCTTCGATGCGGATCGAGTCGAGATGACGGTCGATGTCGGCGAGCTCCTCCGGCGTGAATGTGACGGCCGCGCCGCCGAGGTTCTGCCGCAGACGGTCGATGTGCTTGGTGCCGGGAATCGGCGCGATCCAGGGCTTCCGCGCAAGCAGCCAGCCGAGTGCGATCTGCGCGGGCGCGACGCCCTTCGACTCGGCCAATGATTGCACGTATTCGCCCATGCGGATGTTGTGCGCCATATGCTCGGGCGCGAACCGGGGGATGCGGCTGCGGTAGTCGTCGGCGGCGAATCGGGTGGCGGACGTGAACCGTCCGACGAGCATCGCCTTGCCGAGCGGGCTGAACGGCACCAGTCCGATGCCGAGCTCCTCGAGGGTGGGGATGAGCTCCTCCTCGGGCTTGCGCCACCACATCGAGTACTCGTTCTGCACGGCCGTGACCGGGGTGACCGCATGGGCTCGGCGCACGGTGGCGGGTGCCGCCTCGGACAGGCCCCAGCGCAGGATCTTGCCCTCGTCCATGAGTTCGCCCATCACGCCGGCCACGTCCTCGATCGGCACCTTGGTGTCCACGCGGTGCTGGTAGCACAGGTCGATGTGGTCGGTGCGCAGACGTTTGAGCGAGCCCTCCACGGCCTTGCGGATCGTCTCGGGACGCGAGTCGGTCTGCTGCACGCGGCCGGATGCGTCCAATCGCGCCTCGCCTTCGTCCTCGCCGAATCCGCCGTGCAGCGCGAAGCCGAACTTGGTGGCGATGACCACGTCGTCGCGGAACGGCTCCAGCGCCTCGCCGACCAGTTCCTCGTTGGTGAACGGGCCGTACACCTCGGCCGTGTCGAAGAAACGTTCGCCCATCTCGTAGGCGGTGCGGATCACGCGGATGGACTCGTCGTGCGGCAGGAACGGCGGCCAGCTCATCGTGAACCCCATGCAGCCCAGACCGATTGCCGAGACCTCAAGCGCGGCTTTGCCGGTACCCAGCGTGCGTGTGGTCAGGCCGATTGGCGTGACCGTGTTGTCATGTGTGGAGCTGTTGTTGTCGATGCACGTCATGTGTTGCCTCCTGATGTGTTGATGTGCGCGATTGTCCTGGCGCGGTCCGCGTGGATTGTTCGGAGATTGATCTGCGATGAATGGTGCGTCCTTCAGACGTGTCCGATGACCTTGGCGGGCACGCCGGCCGCTATCGCGCCGGCCGGCACGTCGTGGGTGATGACGGCGCCCGCGCCGATGGTCGCCCCGTCGCCGATGGTCACGTTCTGCAATACGATGGCGCTCGCCCCGATCCACACGTTGCGGCCGATGACGATCGGCCGGCTGATAGTCGTGGCGCGTTTGCGCGGGTCTCGATCATGGTTGATAGTGATGAGCTGCACGTTCGGCCCCAGGAACGTGCCGTCGCCGATCGAGATGCCGCCGCGGTCCATCAGCGTGCACCCCCAGTTGATGAACACGTCGCGCCCGACCTCGATGTTATGGCCGAAATCCGTGTGGAACGGCGGGTTGAGCCGGAACGTGGGGTCGACCGGATGTCCCACGATGCGTTCGAACATCGCGTGGACCTCGTCCGTCTCGTGATAGTCGGTGTTGAGCTCGGCGCACAGTCGTTTCGTCTCGTTGATGATCCGGCCGATGACGGCGTAATCCGGCTCGGCGGGGTCGATGGGTTCGCCGTTCCGGTCGCGGGTGAGGATGTCCGTTACGGGTATGGCAGTGCTGACGCTCATGATCGCGGTCCTTTCCGAAGTCGGTCCCATTGAACCGCGGTCGGGGAAAGCCGGCCAATAGTGTCGTTCGATGGCCATCCATGCGCGTGAGGCATGGACACGTATGGGGCGACGCTATTGGCGCGAACGCGACGATGGTCGTGTAATGGATACCGATACAACGACAGAAAGGACGAAACACCATGGAGAACCCGAGCGCATTCCCGATGGGGAAGCCGAATGACGCCTACGCGCAGTATTTCGAAGGGCAAAGCTATCTCGCGCCGCTCGCCGGCGACGACCAGGTGAACGTCGCGAACGTGACGTTCGAGCCGGGCTGCACGAACCACTGGCACATCCACCACGGCGTATGCCAGATCCTGCTCGCCGTGGGCGGACGCGGCTACTACCAGATCGAGGGGCGGGAGCCGGTCGAGCTGAAGCCCGGCGACGTGGCCTACATCCCGCCGGAGACCAAGCACTGGCACGGCGCCGCCCCGAACGAGGCGTTCGCGCACATCGCCATCATGCCGAAGCGCGAAGGGGCCTCCAACGAGTGGCTCGAACCCGTCGACGAGGAGGTGTACCGCAGACTCGCCTGAACCGGCTCCGTCACGCGCGAAGGAACCGGGCGAACGCACCGGCAACGGGGGAGGAGACGCCCTGCCTCTTCCATACGAGCACGGAACTGCTCTCGAAGGTCGGTGTGAGCGGCATCGCGCGCACACCCGGATACGAGGCGCCGTAGTCGAGGCACAGGTACAGTCCCAATCCGCTCGCCGCCATCGCCGCACCATTCGCCGGGAGATTGCACGTGCCGGCGATGATCGTCCGCGGGGCTAGGGAACCGAACCAGTGCATTACCACGCGCCGCACCGGTTCGCGTGAGGGCAGCAGCAGCGGCTCGCCGATGAGGTCCTCCGGCGTCAGCGACTCGCGGGTCCGCAGCGGATGCCCGTCGGGCACCATCGCCACCCAATGGTCGCTGATACTCGTGTGCAGGTACTCATACCGCTCGGTGTCCACCGGGTCGGCGAGCAGTCCGAAATCCATGAGGCCCTGTTCGAGTTGGTCCTGGATGACGTCCGCCGTGGTGCTGACCACGTGGAAGTGCACTGCCGGATGGGTCTTACGAAACTCGGCCATGCGACGCGCCAGATACGTCATGCCGCCCACCTCGCCACAGCCGGCAGTGATGTCGCCCGCCAATTCGCCCGAGGAGCGTTTCAGGTCGATCTCGGTCTTGTCCGCCAGGGACACGATGGTCTGCGCCCTCTCGCGCAGCAGCCGTCCCTCCTCGGTCAGCGTGATGGCATGGCTGCCGCGCTCGAACAACGTGACGCCCAGCTCCTCCTCGAGCTGCTTCAACTGGCGTGACAGCGTCGGCTGGGAGATGCGCAGCAACTGCGCCGCCCATGTGATGTTGCCTTCCTCGGCCACCGCCAGAAAATACCTGAGCACGCGCAGTTCCATGGTTCCGTCCCTTCTGTCGTTTCGATGTCCGGCATATTTCATTGTAGAGGCCGGGGACTGTCCGGGGCATGACCGCGTATGCTGATGGGTGAGTCTTGTTTTTTGAAGACGATGCGTACGGAAAAGAGGCGCCGGTGAAGGGGCATTCTCCATATGACGGGCGGCGTGCCGCGAGCATTCCGTCCGATGGGCCGGACCTGGATGGCGTCGGTCCGGCCCATCGGACATCATCCGCGGGATGGATCCGTGGGGATCCGACGTTGGCGGCCCGCGTGCTGCGCAGCCAGCGGCCATCTGCGTTGTTCATCGTATACATGGTGTTCGTGGCGATGCTGGTCCTCGCCCTGCTCATCTTTGAGTTCAAAGGCGTCCGTATGAGTGAACTGCCAGACCATTCCAGCATCCATCATGGCAGCCCCATCCGCATCGATTCGCCGGCGATCATGGCGGTGGGTATCGTCGCGTCCTTCGCCGTGATGTTCTGGCTCGTGTGTCGGGAGCGAGTGAAGAAGGCTCCGGTGGCCGTGGTGAGTCTGTGGCACGGCGTGACACTCGTCGCCGACCCGTCCAGACCTCATACGCGCATCGACGTCATTGTTTTCGGTGCATACGCCGACCGCATCGTTGCGGTCCCGGCACGGTATGACGACCGATGGTGTGCGGCAATGCTTCACGTGCATGGAGAATGGATTCGGCTTGAAGGATTCCGCGCACTTGCGTCCGACACTCCCTGCGACGACATGCCGGCGGCCGGTCGTTATGACCCGCGCTCTCGCACCCTGCTGCTGTGATTAGCGTATGTTTGGGCATATGCCGCGGCTATTAACTTCAAGTGCTTGAGTTCCGTCGTGGAAGGGGAGACCGGCCGAGCTGAAGCCCGGCGACGTGGCCTGCATCCCGCCGGAGACCAAGCATTGGCACGGCGCGGCTCCGACGGAGGCGTTCGCGCACGTCGCCATCATGCCGAAACGCGAGGGCGCGTCCAACGAATGGCTCGAACCCGTCGACCAAGAGACGTACCACAACCTTGCATAGAGGAGCGGATGTGCCACTCACCCGCGAACGGATGCACTCCTACGCGCATGTCCTCCTCACGGACGTTCGGTGACGTGAACACGGCATGAACAAACGGGGATGGACGGTGTCGTCACAGCCGGCGGACCGATATGGCGGGGATAATGGGGACACGGAACGAATCGGAGACCGAGGGGAGCAATCGATGATCATCGCCGGGCTGTTCATACTGTTGATCGTGCTCTATGTCGGCATGTTGGCCGCGATGACCCTCGGACTGGTTGCCTTGGGCGTGGGCGCCGCCTTGGCCGTCGGCGCGGGCGTCTGCCTCGGATTGGCCTTTCTGCTCGCCGTCGAAGGGGCCGCACTGTTGGCTTGGCTGGCCTGGCGCCGGTACAAGCGAAGGCCTGTACCCTCATGGTGCAAGCCCGTCGGCATCGGCGTGGCCGTGGTCGGCGGCGTGTGGTTCGTCGTAGCCTGCGCCCTGCTCATCCTGCTGGTCACGCAGATGGTGGGACTGTTCGTCTGAACCGGCCTGCTGCCGAAGACGGGCAATCGATACGGGCCGCGGAACCGGCGCGACTGCGAAGTCCACGGTTCCACGGCCCACGACAGTCGGGATGGGCATCGGCCGTCTAGGCGCGCAGAACCTCCGCATACCGCTCGGCGGCGTCGGCCAGACGTTCCTCGGTCAGGCCCTCCGGCGTGCAGGCGTATACGGCGAAGGGTTCCACCCACTGTGCGCCCACGTATTCGGTGGTGATGCGCATCGGATTGAGCGTTTCGTCCATGGTGGCGCGGAACCTGCCGTCCTCCTGGTACTCGTCCTCGGTGCTGCCGGCGGTCACGGCGCACATGATCGTCTTGCCGGCGAGTTTGTCGCCGCCCGGGCCGTACGCCCAGCCGTAGGCGAGCACCCTGTCCTCCCACTCCTTGAGCAGGGACGGCGAGGAATACCAGTAAATCGGGAACTGCCAGACGATACGGTCGGCCTTGAGCAGTTCGGACTGTTCGGCGGCCACGTCGATGTCGCCGTCCGGGTAGAGCGCATACACGTCACGCACCGTCACGCCGTCGACGCCCCGCGCGGCCTCGGCCAGTCGCCTGTTGGCCACGGATTCGGATTCCAGATTGGGGTGGAACACCAGCACCAGCGTGTTTTCGAAGTCTTCTGCCATGATCGCTCCTTTGCCGAAAGGCGTATGCATTCACCAGCGATGATACCGGGGCGGTGATACCGGAGTGCCGGTATCGCTCGGCGGGGAATCCGGACCGCGGGCTCACGCGCCTTCCCGCGCGGAGTCGCGGGCGGCGAGGCGGTCGAGGAATCCGGTGCGGTCCTTCTCGGTGATGGTTCTCACCACGCGCGCGGGATTGCCCACGGCCACCACGCCCTCGGGAATGTCCCGGGTGACCACCGACCCGGCGCCGATCACCGAACCGCGGCCGATGGTCACGCCGCCCAGCACCGTCACGTGGCCGCCGAGCCATACGCCGTCGCCGATGACGATCGGCCTCGCCCGGCAGGCGCCCGCCTTGCGCTCCTCGAAGTCCAGCGCATGATTGGTGGCGAACAGCCCGACCATCGGTGCGATCCACACATAGTCGCCGAGCGTGATCGGCGCATTGTCGAGCATCACGCAGTCGAAGTTGATGTACGCATGGGAGCCTATCGAGATGTTGCGCCCGATCTCGCAGCGGAAGTTCGGTTCGATGAACACGTCGTCGCCCACGGAGGCGAACAGGCGTTCCATGATTTCCCTTCGGCGTTCCACGTCTTCGTAGTCGGTTCGGTTGTATGCCACGAACAGCCGCTTCGCCTCGGCGCGTTTGCGTTCGATTTCCGGATGGCTGTCCTGATAGACCTCGCCCGACACCATGCGTTCCCATTCGATTCGCCCTTCGGCCGTGAGGTCGGCGGTGACGTCATATCGCGGCATTTGCGGCTCCTTTGTCCCAAATTCATTACGCCGGCGTTTCCCCTCATGCGAAACCGCCGTTTTGTACAAGCGTACATATTGGCGTGGAGAACAGCGGGGCCGGGTCGGTGCGTTCATCGCGACGAGGGCATCAATGCCTGGTGTTGGCCCCGACTGTCGTCGTTCAGCCGGATCAGGTATTCGATGAATTCCCGTACGGCGGCCCGTCCTCCGTTCCGCCGGCACACGTAGTCGACGACGTCGATGATGCCCTGCGTCGCGTCGGCCGGGCAGCCGGAGACCCCGGCGAACCGTATGGCCTCCAGATCGTTGAGGTCGTCGCCGATGTAGGCGACCTCGGAGACGTCCAGACCGCGCTTGTCCATGAGTCGTCGCAATAGCGGCAGCTTGTCGTGCACGCCCTGATAGAGGGCCGTGATGCCGAGTTCGCCCGCACGGCGTTCGAGGATGCGTGACCTGCGTCCCGTGATGATCATCGGTTCGATGCCGGCGTCCGGCAGCAGATGCTTGACGCCGTAGCCGTCCTTGGCGTTGAACGCCTTCATCGCCTCGCCGTCCGGGCCGATGAATATGCCACCGTCGGTCAGCGTGCCGTCGACGTCCATCACCAGAAGTCGAATGGTCATGATTCCGTCTTCTCCTTGGTTTCACCGGCGACACCAGCAGCGATGTCCTTCCGCCCGCCGCCACGCAGTTCCGGAAGCATGACGACGAACAGGATTCCCGCCATGGCTGCCGTTATCAGGTCGGCGATGGCCTGCGAGGCGATGACGCCCTGATAGCCGCCGATGCGGGACGCGACCGCCAGCACGATGACCAGCACCACGCCCTGACGGCTGATGGACAGGATGAACGCCCCCATGGCCTTGCCTGTCGACTGGAACGTGCACGTGGTCACCATGACGATGCCGACGCAGACGAGGCTCAGCAGCTGTACGCGCAGCATGCCGGCGCCGAGATCGATGATATGCGGGTCGTTGATGAAGAAGCCCATGAGCTCCCGGTCGAATATGCTGAGGATGATGGTCATGACGATGGCGAAACAGCTGAGGAAGATATAGGAGAACCTGAGGATGCCCGCCAGCCGTCGCATGTTGCGTGCGCCATAGTTGTAGCCGATGAGCGCCTGCGCGCCGAACGCGAAGCCCACGAACACGGACACGGCGATCATCACCACCTTCAGCGCGATGCCCATGGCCGCCACCGGATCGTTGCCGTAACGCAGCAGATACAGGTTCACCATGACGATGCCGAAGCTCTGCGTGAGATTCGTGATGGCGGCGGGAATGCCGATGACGAGAATGTCCTTGACCTCCAATCCGGAGATGTTCAGCAGACGGCGACGCACCGGCACCGGCCGCTCCACGAACGCCTTGCCGTAATTCTTCGTCGAAGGCCTGCGCGGAGTGCCGGAAACCCGCATGAGCATAAGCCGCGGATCGACGGACAGATTCGTACTACGGAACACGAGGAACCAGACGAGATAGGCGTCGGTGCACACATTGGCCAGCACGGTCGCGATGGCCGAACCGGCCGCACCCCAGCCCAGCACATGGATGAACAACGGATTGAGGATGATGTTCAGCACCGTGCCCGCGATCTGCCCGATCATCGACGGTACCGCATGCCCTTCCGTACGCAATTGGTTCACCGGCGTCATCGACACGATGATCAATGGCGAACCAATGATGATCCACGTGTAATACGCGGACGCATGGACCCACGTCGCCTCATTCGCGCCCAGCATCGACAGGATCGGCCCACGAAACACCAAACCAAAGACGAGAATCAACACGCCGATCAGCAGCGACCCATAGAAGCTGAACACACTCAGACGTCTGCCATCCGCATACCGATGCTGGCCGAACAGACGCGAGATAACCGAACTGCCGCCCAGTCCGAAGATGTCGCCGATGGCGATCATCACCATGAACACCGGGGCCGACAGCGAAACGCCCGCCACCATGTTCGCATCGCCGGTATGCGCGATGAAGTACGTGTCCACCATGTTGTAGACCAGCGTGACGAGCATGCTCATCACCACCGGCATCGCCAGACTGAAATACGCCTTCGGAATCGGCGCCCTCTCAAACAGTTCGCTATCCATCAACAACCTCTGAACGCTGTTTTCCATTCCTCTCTCGCGGGCGTGAACATTCCGTCCGCAGGACATTCCATTGCGTAGTAAACCGCATTGGTCTGGACAATCATCGATTGTGCGAGGATTGCACGCCGATCCAACCGCGAACGGGGGAGCACCGTCGATGCATCGCGCGGAAATCGACGGACAAAAGTCACAGGGGTGGGGAACAGTGGGAAACGAAACCATCAGCGACGACGGAAAGAGAACGCCAATGAGAATCAGCGACGAGGAGTTCGAGGCGGCCATAGGGGAAGCGTTGGGTCTGATGCCCGAACGCTTCCACGGGGCGCTCGACAACATCGGCATCGCCATGGACGACGAACCCAACGAACGTGAACTCGCCACCATGGACGACCCATGCGGCGAACTTCTCGGCCTCTATGAAGGCATACCACTGCCACAACGAACAAACAGCTACGGGGGAGTGATGCCGGACATCATCACCATCTTCAAAGGACCCCACGAACGTATCTGCGACACCCATGAGGAACTCGTCGCCCAGATACGCAAAACCGTCATGCACGAAATCGGCCACTACTTCGGCTTCGACGACGACTACCTGCACGCCCACGGATACTGATGGTGCCGAGCGGCGGCATCAGCAGCAGCCGGTCGACTGGTGGGTCTCGTGGAAGTCGTCGCGGGCGCGCCAGAACTCGCGTTCGCTCATCGGCTCATGGTCGGGATGGTTGCGGCGGTGGCGCTCGACGTAGCGGTCATAGGCGTTCTCCCCGGTCAGGTCGCGCCAGAACGCGCGGAACTCGTGCCAGGTGTCGCGTATCGTCGTCATATTCACATTCATCTCTGCATCTCCTTGGACCGTTTTCCTCGGTCCGATATCCCGAACAATCACGAAAAACAGTCCCGAAATCCATTATGGCCACCGAACGGAACTGATCCGATTCGGTGGCCATAATGTCATATCATCGGCCTAGTGGCGGGCGCATGTCACGCCGGCTGCTTGGCCTTGCCCTCCATCTCGTCGCGCTGCTCGCGGCTGAGACCGGGGATGAGCTCCGGGTCGCCGACGATCGCGTACTCCTTGACGAGCTTGCGGTCGAGCTTGGACGGAATCATCGTCACCGGGGCGAAGAAGTTGGACTCGACGAACGGATCCTCGCTGGTGGCGGTGTCCTTGGTGCGGATGGTCTGCACGATGCGGATGATGCCGCATACCATGACGAACGCCACGGTGACAAGGAACACGGCCGAAAGCGTGCCCTGGATGAACGTGTTGCGCACGATGGCCTTTTCGATGGCGATCTGCTCGGGGTCGGTCAGCGTGGCCAGTTTCGCGTTGGCGTCACGCCACTGCTGCCAGTAGCCGACGGCGGAATCGGTGGAGAAGATCTTCTGCCACGACGCCACGAAGGTCACGGCCGTGTCGAACACCAGCGGAATCAGCGGAATCCACGCGTACTTGACGAAGCCCTTGCGTACCACCATCACGGTGACCACGAGCAATGCCACGGCGGCTATCAGCTGGTTGGCTATACCGAATAGCGGGTATAGCGTCTGGATGCCGCCTCGAGGATCGGTGACGCCCATGAGCAGCAGCGAACCCCACGCCGCGACGACGACCGCCGTGCAGGACCATGCGCCGATGCGCCATGACGGGTCCTTGAACTTCGGCCAGATGTTGCCCAACGCGTCGGACAGCTGGAATCGTGCGACTCGTGTCACGGCATCCACGGCGGAGAGGATGAACAGGGCCTCGAACATGATGGCGAAGTGATACCAGAAGCCCATCATCGCCCGTCCACCGCCTATCTGGTGCAGGATGTGCGCCATGCCGACGGCCAGTGTAGGCGCGCCGCCGGTACGGGAGACGACGGAGGGTTCGCCCACGTCCTTGGCGAGCTGGCGGTACGCGTCGGCGTCGGTGTAGACCTTGTCATTGCCGTTGGCGTCCCAGGAGTCCCATTCGGCGTGAATCTTGTTGCCGTGCACGTCGGTGACGCCGAGGTTCTTCACGGCCGCGGCCATGATGTCCTCCTTGTCCTTGGCGACCTGCACGACGGCCGGGCCGGCGAGCTTCTCGCTGGTGGCCTCGGACGTGTTCATACCGAAGTAGATGCCCTGGTTGAGGGAGATGGCGGCGACGATGGCCATGACGGCCACGAACGACTCCATGAGCATGCCGGCGTAGCCGATCATGCGGGTCTGGCTTTCCTTCTGGATCATCTTCGGCGTGGTGCCGGAGGAGACCATGGCGTGCATGCCGGAGAGGGCGCCGCAGGCGATGGTGATGAACAGGAACGGGAAGATGGCGCCTGCGAACACCGGACCGTCCGTGTTGGTGGCGAAGGCGGTGACGGCGGGCATCTCGACGATCGGACGGACGATGATGATGCCGAGGGCGAGGATGCAGATCGTGCCGACCTTCATGAACGTGGAGAGGTAGTCACGAGGCGTCAGCAGCAGCCAGACCGGCAGGATGGCGGCGAAGAAGCCGTAGATGACCATGCACCACACCAGTGCGGTGGGGGACAGGTGCAGGTACTGCTGGCCGAACGAGGACTCGGACACCCAGCGGCCCGCGATGATGACGAAGATCAGCACGGCGAAGCCGACGATGGACACCTCGGTGATCTTGCCGGGCTGCACGTAGCGCAGCCACAGGCCCATGCAGATGGCGATCGGGATGGTGCAGCCCACGGAGAACACGCCCCACGGGGAGGCGGCGAGCGCGTTCACGCAGATCATGGCGAGCACGGCGAGCACGATCATCAGCATGACGAACACGATGATGGTGGCGACGGAGCCGCCGATGTGGCCGATCTCATCCTTGGCCATCTGGCCGAGGGAACGGCCGCCGCGTCGCATCGAGAAGAACAGGACGAGCATGTCCTGCACGGCGCCGGCGAGGCACACGCCCACGATGATCCAGATCGTGCCGGGCAGGTAGCCCATCTGCGCGGCGAGGATCGGTCCGACGAGCGGGCCGGCGCCGGCGATGGCGGCGAAGTGGTGGCCGTAGAGCACCACGCGGTTGGTGGGGTCGAAGTCCTTGCCGTTGTTGATGCGTTCGGACGGCGTGGCGTTGCGGTCATCGGGCTTCATGATCTTCTGCTGGATGTACAACGCGTAGAAGCGGTATGCGATCGCATAGGTACACACGGCCGCGATGACGAACCAGATCGTGTCGACCTGCTCGCCACGGACGATGGCGATCATCGTCCACGCGAGAACACCCAGAGCGGTGATGATCACCCAGATGATCACCTTCTTCGGCGTCCATTTGTAATCGGGCTCCACTCCTACGGGGACACCCTGCTTGTTCCTGATGATGCGGGATTCCTCTTCTTTTGTGTAGGAGGGAATCTCCTTGCGTTCAGCCACTGTTGTTGACATGGCCCCTTCTCCTTACGGAAACGCGACTTTGCGTTTCTGATTTGTAAAGATACGTTGGAGGAACGGGACTGTCAAGGGTGTTTTTCGCTGAATTCATCTACATGTTTCCGTCGTGTTTCGTAGGCGGCGTTGAGGCGTTTACGCCGCCGTCGAACAGCTGTTCGAAGATTGCGTCGTGATGCGGTATTCTGGGATGCGGCAAAAACGTGGTGAGGAAACATCGAGGTAGGGAACAGTGGCAAAAGCGAACACCGCCATGGAATCCGTTGCATGGCTTCACGACGGCAAGGAGGCGGAAGGCTCGTTGGTGGCCGATCTGTCGTCCGTGCCCAACGACCGAAAGATCGTGATACAGGGTGCGCGCGAGCATAATCTCAAGAACGTCGACCTGGCGTTCCCCCGCAACAGGATGGTCGTCTTCACGGGGCTCTCCGGCTCGGGCAAATCGTCGATGGCGTTCGACACGCTGTTCGCCGAAGGCCAGCGGCGGTACGTGGAGTCGCTGTCCGCGTATGCGAGGCAGTTTCTCGGCCAGATGGACAAGCCCGACGTCGATTTCATCGAAGGCCTGAGCCCTGCCGTATCCATCGACCAGAAGACCACGAACCGCAACCCGCGCTCGACCGTCGGCACCATCACCGAGATATACGACTATCTGCGATTGCTTTTCGCCAGGACGGGCGTGCCACACTGCCCGGAATGCGGCGAACTAGTCACCGCGCAGACGCCACAGCAGATCGTCGACACGCTCATGTCGCGGCCCGAAAGGACGCGTTTCCAGATTCTCGCGCCCGTGGTCAAGGGACGCAAGGGCGAGTTCGTCGAGATGCTCGAGCTGCTGCGGTCCGACGGCTACGCCCGAGCGCTCATCGACGGGAAGATGACGCAGCTGTCCGACGACATCAAGCTCACCAAGCAGAAGAAGCACACCATCGAAGTGGTCGTGGACCGTCTGGTCGTCAAGGACGGCATGCGGCAGCGCCTCACCGACTCCGTCGAGACGGCGCTGAAGCTCGCCAACGGCGTGGTCGTCGCCGACTTCGTGGACGTCGACGCAAAGGACCCTGCACGACGTCAGCCGTTCTCGGAGAAACGCAGCTGCCCGAACGGGCACCAGCTCGAACTCGACGAGATCGAACCACGCACGTTCTCGTTCAACGCGCCGTATGGCGCCTGCCCGGTATGCACGGGCCTGGGCTTCAAGCTGGAGATCGACCCAGAGCTGGTGATATCCGACCCCGACAAGTCGCTGGCCGACGGCGTCATCGAGCCGTGGTCGAACACGAAGACGACGTCGCAGTACTACGGTCATGTGCTCGAGGGCCTCGCCGACGAGATGGGGTTCTCCATGGACACCCCGTGGAAGGACCTGCCGAAGGACGTGCGCCAGGCCATCATGTACGGCCATGACTTCAAGGTGCGGGTCTCGTACCGCAACCGCTGGGGGCGCTTGCGTGAGTACTCCACCGGATTCGAGGGCGTGGTCAGGACGCTCATGCGCCGGCACGACGAGACCGACTCCGACTCGATGAAGCAGTACTACGAGTCGTACATGCGCGAAGTGCCCTGCCAGGAGTGCGGCGGCCGCCGACTCAAGCCGGAGGTATTGGCCGTGACCGTGGACGGCAAATCCATCTTCGACGTGTGCGACATGCCCGTGCGCAAGGCGCTGGCATGGGTGAACGGGCTCAAGCTCACCGGTTCGGCCGCCATGATCGCCGGCGAGGTGCTCAAGGAGATCCGGGCGCGGCTCGGATTCCTCAACGACGTCGGGCTCGACTATCTGACACTGTCACGCGCTGCGGCCACGCTCTCCGGCGGCGAGGCGCAGCGCATCAGGCTCGCCACGCAGATCGGCTCCGGACTGGTGGGCGTCATGTACGTGCTCGACGAGCCCTCCATCGGCCTGCACCAGCGTGACAACGAACGGCTCATCGAGACGCTGCACCATCTTCGTGACCTCGGCAATACGCTCATCGTGGTCGAACACGACCAGGAGACCATCGAGCAGGCCGACTGGTTGGTGGACATCGGGCCGGGCGCCGGCGAACACGGCGGCGAGGTCGTCTACTCCGGCCCGGCGAATCATCTCGCCGACGCCAAACGGTCCATCACCGGCGACTACATCGCCGGCAGACGCGCCATCGCGGTGCCCGAACGCCGCCGCAAGGTGCGCAGGACGAAGGCGCTCACCGTGGTCGGGGCACGCGAGAACAACCTCAAGAACATCAGGGTGAACTTCCCGCTCGGCGTGTTCACGTGCGTGACCGGCGTCTCCGGTTCCGGCAAATCCACGCTGGTGAACACCATCCTCTATCCGGTGCTCGCCGACAAACTCAACGGCGCGCGCATCGTGCCCGGCAAGCACACCCGGGTGGAGGGCGTCGACCAGCTGCGCAAGGTCATCCACGTGGACCAGAACCCCATCGGACGCACCCCGCGATCCAACCCCGCCACCTACACCGGCGTATGGGACAAGATCCGCCAGCTGTTCGCCAAGACCCCGGAGGCACAGGTGCGCGGCTACGGCCCCGGACGGTTCTCGTTCAACGTCAAGGGCGGACGCTGCGAGGCATGTCACGGCGACGGCACCCTGAAGATCGAGATGAACTTCCTGCCCGACGTGTACGTGGATTGCGAGGTCTGCCACGGGCAGCGGTACAACCGCGAGACGCTCGAGGTGAAATACAACGGCAAGACCGTCGCCGACGTGCTCAATATGCCCATCGAGGAGGCGGCCGACTTCTTCAAGGCATACCCATCCATCGCCCGCTATCTCGACACGCTCGTGGACGTGGGTCTCGGATATATCCGGCTTGGCCAGCCCGCGCCGACCCTCTCCGGTGGAGAATCCCAGCGCGTGAAACTCGCCACCGAGCTGCAGAAACGCTCCGACGGCAAGACCGTATACATCCTCGATGAGCCGACCACGGGACTGCACTTCGAGGACGTGCGCAAACTGCTTGACGTGCTGCAGGGCCTCGTCGACAAGGGAAACACGGTCATCGTGATCGAACACAACCTCGACGTGGTCAAATCCGCCGACTGGATCATCGACCTCGGGCCGGAAGGCGGCGACGGCGGCGGCACCATCGTCGCCGAAGGCACGCCCGAACAGGTCGCCGAATGCGACGAATCGTGGACCGGGCGGTTCCTCAAGCCCATGCTGGGGTAAGCCATGGCCTCAGGAATGCTCGAACGACATTCGCCCGAGGTGTGGCAGAGAACGGCGGACGAAGTGCGGCACAGCCAGGACCACGGTCCTTCCATATCGGACGACGGCGGGCGGGGGAGCGGGCCTCGGGTGAACGCCAACGGCGCGCCCCTGCTCGGCGACTCCCGTGACCTCTTCCGGCCGAAGACGGGGGACATCCCCGCCGAGCCCGGCGTCTACAAATGGCGCGACGGCGAGGGGCGCGTGATCTACGTCGGCAAGGCGAAGAACCTGCGCAACCGGCTGACGAACTATTTCCAGCCGCTGTACCAGATGCACCCGCGCACCCAGACCATGGTGCTCACCGCCCGCAGCCTGGAGTGGACGGTCGTCGGCACCGAGCTGGAGGCGCTGACACTGGAATACACGTGGATCAAGGAATTCGATCCACGGTTCAACGTGGTGTTCCGTGATGACAAGACCTACCCGTACCTGGCGCTGTCCATCGGCGACGAGTACCCGCGCGTATGGATCACGCGCAGCCGCAAGCACCGCGGCACCCGGTACTTCGGCCCATACGCGAAGGTGTGGGACGTGCGGCAATCACTCGACAAGCTGTTGAAAAGCTTCCCCGTGCGCACCTGCACCGCCAACGCGTTCCGCAAGGCGCAGCTGACCGGCCGCCCCTGCCTGCTCGCGTCGATAGGCAAATGCTCGGCGCCCTGCATCGGCAGGATCTCGGCGGCGGAGCACCGTACGATGTGCGAACAGCTCGTCGGCGTGATGACCGGAAGGCTGGGCAAGTCATACGTGGCGCAGCTGACCGCCGACATGAAGGCGGCGAGCGCCGAGTTGGAATTCGAGAAGGCCGCGCGTCTTCGTGACCAGATCGCCATGCTGAACACGGTGCTGCAGCAGAACGCTGTCGTGTTCGGGACCGACGTCGATGCCGATGTGTTCGGATTCGAATCAGACGAACTGGAGGCGAGC
Source organism: Bifidobacterium pluvialisilvae (assembly GCF_019331695.1). Classification (GTDB taxonomy): domain Bacteria; phylum Actinomycetota; class Actinomycetes; order Actinomycetales; family Bifidobacteriaceae; genus Galliscardovia; species Galliscardovia pluvialisilvae. The sequence goes on along the minus strand of NZ_JAHBBI010000005.1, from coordinate 119,576 downwards.
GTGCATGCGTTCTTCGTGCGCGCCGGAACGATCCGTGGCGAGAAAAGCTGGAACGTGGAACGGGTGGAGGATATCGGTGACGACGAACTCATGGCCGACCTCATCACCCAGGTGTATTCGGATGTGATGGGGGAGCGTGCCTCGTCGTCGGCGGACCGCTCCCATGACGGCTCCGCGGTCACCGTTTCGGAACGGAGAAACGCCATCGGATCGACGCAGAGCGTCACCGCCACCGATGCCACGTCCCGGGCCCAGGCCACCCGGTCGCGCAACGCGCGCCAGGAGCAGACGGGCAGGGACGATCTGCTGGCACCCATCGCACCGGTGCCCAGGGAGATCATCGTGCCCATCGAGCCGTCACGGCGCGTCGAGCTCGAACGGTGGCTTGGCGGCATGCGCGGATCGACGGTCACCATCCGCGTGGTCTCCCGAGGCGAGAAGAAGGATCTCATGGACCGCGCCATGGCGAATGCGAAGCAGTCGCTCCAACGCAGCAAGCTGAACCGCATCAAGGACGTCGGCATGCGCACCGAGGCCATGAACGACGTGGCCAGGGCGCTCGGCCTCAGGCAGGCGCCATTGCGCATCGAATGCTACGACATCTCCAACACCGTCGGCGGCATCTACCAAGTGGCCTCCATGGTGGTGTTCGAGGACGGCGTCGCCAAGAAATCGGAGTACCGGCGCTTCGCCATCCGAGGCAAGGACGGCAAGGGGGCGGTGGACGACACCACGGCGTTGTATGAGACACTGACCCGCCGGTTCCGGCATGGCAACATCGCCGGGGATTCCGGCGAAAGCATCGACAGCGAGCGGAGGATCGCCAAGGCCGTCGCGCATATGGACGGCGCCGATGGGCATGCGGATGCCGATACGACCCGAATCGTGCAGCAGAACACCGACCACCGGCATTTCGCATACAAGCCGAACCTCATTGTCGTCGATGGCGGACAGCCCCAGGTCGCAGCCGCCGCCAAGGCCATGGCCGACTGCGGCGTGGACGATGTGGCGCTCTGTGGTCTGGCGAAACGCCTCGAGGAGGTCTGGGTGCCGGACGACGACTACCCCGTGATCCTCAAACGGCAGTCCGAGGGCATGTACCTGCTGCAGCGCGTCCGCGACGAATCCCACCGTTTCGCCATCACCTATCATCGTGAGACGCGCAGCAGGGGAGGGCTGCGGTCGGCGTTGGACGCCATCCCCGGCATCGGATTAAGCCATCAGAAAAAGCTGCTCAGACATTTCGGGTCCGTCAAGGTCATGCGCGGCGCAAGCGTGGAGGAGCTCATGGAGGTCCCGGGCATCGGTGAGAAGAAGGCCACGGCCATCTTCGACGCGTTGCATGACGAGGCCGCGGACGGCGGCGTTTCCGGGTGAGCGTGCACGTCGGTGAACATCACGGGGCCGCATGGTCAATCCATGGGCTAGCATGAGTGCAGAGAAGCAAGGAGCACACCATGACAGAAATCCGGCATCGCGCCGCCGTACTGGGCAGCCCGATCGCGCACTCCCTTTCGCCGCTGATCCACAACACCGCCTACAAGGCCATGGGCCTGGAAGATTGGTTCTACGACAGTCACGACGTCGATGAGCACTCCCTTGCCGATTTCATCAGCGAACTCGATTCCAGCTGGCACGGGCTGAGCCTGACGATGCCGCTGAAGAAAGCCATCATGCCGATGGGCGAGCCGTCGAACCGTTGGGCGGAGAAGCTCGATGTGGCCAACACCGCGGTCTTCGACTGGTCAAGGGGTTCCGGCATGCCGGTGATTCGCCTGTACAACACCGATGTGGCCGGCATCAACCTCGCCCTGACCAATGTGCTCAAGCACGGCGGGAGAACCGTCCCCGAGGCCTTGGCGGGCAACGGCATGGTCATCGGCAGCGGTTCGACCGCCGTCTCGGCCATCGCCGCGCTGTCCACCATGCAGATACAGCATGTGACCATCGCCGCCCGCAGGCCGGAGAAGGCCCACGCGCTGGCCCCCGTCGCCCAGGGATTCGGCATGGATGTGGATGTCATCGCCATGCGGCAGATAGTCGAGGCGGTGCAGGACATGAACATCGTCGTCAGCACGATTCCCGCCCATGCGGCGGATTCCACCGCCATGAGCCTGGGACGGCTGGCCAAGGGGTCGGTCCCGGGAGTGCTGCTCGACGTGGTGTACGACCCCCGCCCCTCCGAGCTGATCCAGGCATGGAGGAGCCTCGGCGGCAAGGCCATCGGCGGCGAGGAGATGCTGCTGTACCAGGCCATCCCGCAGATCGCATACATGACGGGAACCGATTTCGACCGACTCCCGCCGAACCTCGACGCAACCATCCGAACGGCCCTGGAGGAGGTACTGTAATGGCGACGGACATCGACGGCGAAAACAAGGGCGGCGAATCCCCCCAGCCTGCGGACTCCTTCGAGGTGCTGCTCATCACGGGAATGTCCGGGGCGGGGCGCTCCCGCGCCGCCGACAGTGTGGAGGACATGGGCTGGTATGTGGTCGACAACCTGCCTCCGAACCTGCTCGTCCCCCTGGTCGACATGATGACGTCCTCCGGTTCCAAGGTGCATAAGCTCGCCGCGGTCATCGACGTGCGGTCCCGCGCCTATTTCGACGATCTCGCCCAGGTATTCAGCCACCTCGACGACCTCGGCGTGAAATACCGCATCCTGTTTCTCGACGCTGCCGACGACGTGCTCATCCAGCGATATGAATCGGTGCGCCGACCGCATCCGCTGCAGCATGGGCGTCGGCTCATCGACGGCATCGAGGAGGAGCGCACGCTGCTGTCGAATCTCAAGGAACGGGCCGACGTGGTCATCGACACCTCGTCGTTGAGCATTCATGAGCTGTCCACCAAACTGTACGACGCCCTGTTGGGCACCGGTCCCACGACCGTGGCGGTGCACATCTTCAGCTTCGGTTTCAAGTACGGCATCCCCCTGGACGCCGATTTCGTGGCCGACGTCCGGTTCCTGCCCAATCCGTTCTGGGTGCCGCAGCTGCGTGAGCTCAACGGCAACGACAAGCCGGTGAGCGACTACGTGTTGTCCAGCGACGGTGCCGAACGATTCCTCGACTCGTATGCCGAGGCGATACTGACCGCCATAAAAGGCTACTCCCGGGAGGACAAGCATTTCGTCACCATCGCCGTCGGATGCACCGGGGGGCAGCACCGTTCCGTGGCGATGAGCAATGCGTTGGCCAAGCGTTTGCGCTCACAAGGGCTCAATGTCACCGTTTCCGCGCGCGAACTGAAGAAACACCGATGATTCCGCCCTTTTTCGGCTATACGGCATCGAGGGGAATCCGTCATCTCATATCTTGAAATCTTGGGCTGCGACAGTGGGAATACCCTCTGTTTTGTCCACCTGATTCGGTAACACAGATAGCCGGTACACATGTTATTTTCCCGCGAAAACAAGGCTGTGCAACCAATATTGAAGCTGTACAATTTAAAGGAGGTTAGCTCTTGGCTCTGGTAGATGAAGTCAAAAGCGAACTGGCCGCAATAGATGACGAACTGCCTGCAGCCAAGAAGGCCCAGGCGGCCGCCATGATTCGCTTCGGCGGCGGTCTTCACCTTATCCAACGTCACATCGTGGTGGAAAGCCAGTTTGATTCGTTGGCATCAGCTCAGTGGCTGCAACGCACCATTCAGGAGGTCTACGGGCATGAGGCCGACCTGATCAAGGTCGCCCGCAAGACCCCGACCGGGGTCGTCGAACGATACTCCGTCCGTGTGCTCAAGGCCGGCGGCGCCCTCGCCCTGCAGTCCGGTCTGCTCGACCGCCGCAAGCGCCCCGTGCGAGGCCTGCCCGCGGAGATCGTCTCCGGCAACATCGCACAGATTAAGGCCGCATGGCGTGGAGCCTTCCTCGCCCACGGAGAGCTCTCCGACCCGGGCAAGGCCAGCTATCTGGAGATCATCTGCCCCGGCTCCGAAGCGGCATTGGCCCTCGTCGGCGCCGCACGCCGGCTCGGCATCTCCGCCAAGCCCCGTCAGGTTCGCAGTTCCGAGCGCGTGACCCTGCGCGACCCCGACGTCATTGAACGTATGCTCACGCTCATGGGGGCCACACGTACCGCCCGTGAATGGAGCGGCAAGCGCAACGACGGCGAATACCGCGGCAAAGCCAACCGTCTGGCGAACTTCGACGACGCCAACATGCGCCGTAGCGCCAAGGCCGCGGTGGAGGCCAGCGAGAAGGTGCAGAAGGCCTTCAAGATCCTCGGTGACGACATTCCCGAGAACCTGCGCGCCGCCGGCCAGCTGAGGCTCGACCACCGAGACGCCAGCTTGGAAGAGCTTGGCCGCCTGGCCGATCCGCCCGTGACCAAGGACGCCATCGCCGGTCGAATCCGCCGTCTGCTGCAGCTCGCCACCAAGGTGGAGAAGCAGCGCGCCGAGGCCGAGCAGAACCAGTAGGCCGGTCGGGGTCCCGCCCTGTCCTCCGCCCCCGGTTCCGCACTACGACATTTCCGTCCCGAAAGCCGATGATTATCCGTTCGACAAGGTAAGATGCAAGTGGCGCAAGCAGATGCGAGCATCTTCGCGGGAACCGCCAATCGTCGTTCCGGCGTAGCGCCGCAGCAGGAAAGGATACCAATGAAAACTCTCAAGGATCTCGGAAATCTCCAGGGCAAGCGCGTGCTGGTCCGTGCCGATTTCAACGTTCCGCTTGATGGCACCACCATCACCGATGATGGCCGTATCAAGGCCGCCCTTCCCACGATCAAGGACCTGCGCGAGCAGGGTGCCAAGGTCATTCTGATGGCCCACCTCGGCCGTCCGAAGGGCAAGGTCGTCCCCGAACTCAGCCTTGCTCCTGTTGCCAAGCGTCTCGGCGAACTGCTCGGCGTCAACGTCGAACTCGCCAAGGACACCTACGGCGAGGACGCCCAGGCCAAGGTCGCCGCGCTGAAGGACGGCGATGTCGTGCTGCTGGAGAACGTCCGCTTCAACCCGGAGGAGACCAGCAAGGACGAGTCCGTCCGCGAGCCGTACGCCAAGAAGATCGCCGCCCTCGGCGATGTGTTCGTCTCCGACGGCTTCGGCGTCGTGCACCGCGCACAGGGTTCCAACTATGATGTGGCCAAGGACCTTCCGGCCGCCGCCGGCCTGCTCGTCGAGAAGGAAGTCAAGGCCCTCTCCAAGGCCACCGAGAACGCCGAGCACCCGCTGACCGCAGTCCTCGGCGGCGCCAAGGTCGCCGACAAGCTCGGCGTCATCTCCAACCTGCTGGGCAAGGTCGACCGCCTCATCATCGGCGGCGGCATGGCCTACACCTTCCTCAAGGCCGAGGGCTACGAGGTCGGCAACTCCCTGCTTGACGAAAGCAAGATCGACACCGTCAAGGAATACATGGAGACCGCCAAGAAGAACGGCGTCGAGCTTCTGCTCCCCGTCGACGTGGTCGTCAACCCCGGCTTCCCGGCCGGTGACGACGCGGTCATCGATCCGAAGACCGTCGCCATCGACGCCATCCCGGCCGACGAGGAGGCTCTGGACATCGGTCCGGAGACCCGCAAGCTCTTCCACGACAAGATCGTCGACTCCAAGACCGTCGTGTGGAACGGCCCGATGGGCGTGTTCGAGGTCCCGACCTTCGCCGAAGGCACCAAGGCCGTGGCCGAGGCTCTGGTCGACGCCACCCATGCCGGTGCGTTCACCATCGTCGGCGGCGGTGATTCCGCGGCCGCCGTGCGCAACCTCGGCTTCCCGGAGGATGGCTTCTCGCACATCTCCACCGGTGGCGGCGCCTCCCTCGAGTTCCTCGAGGGCAAGACTCTGCCCGGCCTGAGCGTTCTCGACTGATCATTTCCCCATATCGACTCCCGTCTCCGCGGCATCGCCGCCGGGACGGGAGTCGGTTGCTTGCGTAAGGATTTCCATGACTCGCATTCCCGTGGTCGCCGGCAACTGGAAGATGAATTTCAATCATCTTGAAGCCACCTATTTCGTGCAGAAGCTTGCCTGGACGCTACGCGATGCCCATTTCGACTTCAGACGCTGCGAAGTGACGCTCATGCCGCCGTTCACTTCGATCCGCAGTGTGCAGGTGCTCATCGAAGCGGACAAACTCAAGCTCACCTATGGTGCACAGACCGTTTCCGTCACCAACCAGGGCGCCTTCACCGGCGATGTCTCCGCCGACATGCTTGCCAGCCTCGGTTGCACCTATGTCATCGTTGGTCATTCCGAACGGCGCAAATACCATCCCGAGGACGACGCCAACATCGTCGACCAGGTCCGTGCCGTGCTCGCCGCCGGCATGAAGCCCATTCTGTGCGTGGGGGAGAGCTTCGAGGAACGCAGACAGGGCATCGAGCTCGAATTCGCGGTCGGTCAGGTGCAGGATGTGATTCGCGATCTCTCGGACAAGGAAGCCGAGCAGATGCTCATCGCCTATGAGCCCGTATGGGCCATCGGCACCGGTATGGTCGCGACTCCTGAATCGGCGCAGCAGGCGGCGGCTGCAATCCGCTCCCATCTCGCCGAGGTCTATGGACAAGACGTAGCCGAACGCATCCGCATCCTCTACGGCGGATCGGTCAATTCGTCCAAGGCCACGCAGCTTATGGAGGAAGGCCCCGATATCGACGGATTCCTTGTAGGGGGAGCCGCGCTCGACGCCGATGAGTTCGCCACCATCGCGCGCCTCACCGCCAAAGCGGCAAAGGCCCGACGATAGAGCCGAACGGACATCGACTTTATCCCGAGCATGGAGTATCGTAAATACGAGTTAATCGACCGGAGGTAACCGTGGCCATTGTCAAGATCGTTCTTGAGATCATCGTCGTCATCGCCAGCATCCTGCTGACCCTGCTGATTCTTATGCACAAGGGCAAGGGCGGTGGCCTTTCCGATATGTTCGGCGGCGGCCTGACGGCGAACGCCGGCACCTCCGGTGTCGCGGAAAAGAACCTGAACCGTCTTACGGTCATCGTCGCCCTCATCTGGGTCGCCATCATCATCGCTTTGGGGCTCATGGCCAAGTACAATCTCATCTGAGGTCTTTCGAACGGAGACGTTCGTGCCCGCGGGGAAAACTCTCCGCGGGTTTTTATTTGCCCGGGCATGGGCCGGCATATAGTCGCCATACGAACGCACTCCTATATATAGGTATATAGAGTAATCAGGGAGGAACCATGACCGACGAGCGCTTCCGCATGATCGTCGCCGATCTTGATGGCACGATGCTTCATGACGCCGACACCTTCGAAGGACGGTTCATGACGCAATACACCATCGACACCGTCAAACGGATGCATGACGATTTCGGCGTGAAGTTCGCCATAGCGACCGCCCGTCCGGTCAGCACGGCCATGGAATTCGTCAGGCGTCTACCGGTCGACGCCTGTGTCTATCTCAACGGTGCGCTATTGGATTTCAGCCCGTCGAAGTCCGATGAGCGGTTGCTCACCAGTGGAGTGCTTCCATCGGACGGCCACCTCATGAAAGTGGGATTCTCCTCTCAACGAGCCTGCGAGGTCTGCCGCTTCATTCTCGATGAACTACCGGGCATTCGCATCGGCATCGTCATGAACGACGTCCGATACACGAACTTCGACGTGCGTGCGATGTGGAAGACGCAGTCCTTCCAGTACACCGATTTCACCGATGTGCCCGAAGGCGTCGCCGACAAGATCATCATCCTCCCGAAGCCGGAGCAGTGGAGCCGTCTGCGTGAGATCATTCCACCGGATTTTGAGGTCAGCATCAGCGAAGGCGTCATGTGGATGCTGATGAACCCATTGGCCAACAAGGACCACGCATTGAACTTGCTTTGTGAGAAATTGAACATCCCGTTGCAGGCGACGGCGTCCTTCGGCGACGATCTCATCGATATCAGCATGCTTGAACGTTCCGGCAGGGGAGTGGCGGTGGCGAACGCCAACCCCCACGTGCTGGACATCGCCGATGAAATCTGCCCTGCGAATAACGAGGATGGCGTGGCCCAGTGGATTGAACATCACTACGGCATGTAGTGAAGGACAGCACCGCTGCCTTGTTTTCGCATACGCGAAAAAGAACGCGAAAACAATCTTCCATAGTTACGTAGTTCCGTGGTTGTAATATACCCTCCTACTATGTATCTAGTTTCAAAACCCCCTTCTGATGGTTCAAGGATTGAACCGCTAAACGTCATCCCGGCATGTTCAAATATTGAACTAAATAATGAGTTCAATGCAGGTCGTGCTACAGTCTGAACCAGCTGTATATTGAACTTATGTTTTTGAACCCAAGGAGGGCCATGAGTGAGGCAACATTCGCTTCCCGATTGAACTCCGCCATGTCGCTGCGGCATATGAAGCAGGTCGATTTCGTCCACGCCGCCGTGGGCAGCGGGGTCAGGCTCGGGAAAAGCCACATCAGCCAATACGTCAGCGGCAAGACCACGCCGCGTCCCGACGTCATGCGCTTCCTCGCCAGGACGCTGGACGTACGCGAAGATTGGCTTGCCGGCAAGGACGTTCCCCTGGAACGCGACTCCGTTGAACCCCGGACGCCCTCTCCGCAGCAGTCTTTGAACCCGTCCGTTGTGAACTCCCATGGTTCCGCCGCCGACCCCACACCCTCTCCGAAAGGACATCCCATGCGTCGTTTCACCAAATCCACCAAGCTCGACAACGTGCTCTACGACGTCCGTGGGCCGGTCGTCGACGAGGCCGCGCGCATGGAGGCCACCGGCACGCACGTGCTCAAGCTGAACATCGGCAATCCGGCCCCGTTCGGCTTCCGCACGCCGGACGAGGTCATCTACGACATGGCCCACCAGCTGCCCGAATGCGAGGGGTACTCTGCGTCCAAGGGGCTGTTCTCCGCACGCAAGGCCATCATGCAGTACGCGCAGCTGAAGAACCTGCCCAACGTCTCCATCGAGGACATCTACACCGGCAACGGCGTCAGCGAACTCATCAACCTGTCGATGTCCGCGTTGCTCGACAACGGCGACGAGGTGCTCATCCCGAGCCCCGACTACCCGTTATGGACCGCATGCGTGAACCTGGCCGGCGGCACTGCCGTACATTACCTGTGCGACGAGCAGTCCGAATGGTATCCGGACATCGACGACATGCGCGCCAAGATCACCGACAGGACCAAGGCGATCGTCGTCATCAACCCGAACAACCCCACCGGTGCGCTCTATCCGAAGGAGGTGCTCCAGCAGATCGTCGACCTCGCGCGCGAACACCAGCTCATGATCTTCTCCGACGAGATCTACGACCGCCTGGTCATGGATGGTCTACAGCACATATCGATTGCATCGCTCGCTCCTGACCTGTTCTGTGTAACATTCTCCGGTTTGTCGAAGTCCCACATGATCGCCGGATACCGTGTGGGATGGATGGTGCTCAGTGGCAACAAGAACGTGGCCAAGGACTACATCGAGGGCATCAACATGCTCACCAACATGCGCATCTGCTCGAACGTGCCCGCACAGTCCATCGTGCAGACCGCGCTCGGCGGCCATCAGAGCGTCAACGACTACATCGTGCCTGGTGGACGCATCTACGAGCAGCGCGACTACATCTACAACGCGTTGAACTCCATTCCCGGCGTGACCGCCGTCAAGCCGAAGGCGGCGTTCTACATCTTCCCGAAGCTCGATGTGAAGAAGTTCAATATTTCCGATGACGAGCAGTTCGCCCTCGACCTGCTGCATGACGAACGCATCCTCATCACGCGCGGCGGCGGGTTCAACTGGCAGGAGCCCGACCACTTCCGTATCGTCTACCTGCCGCGCATCGAAGTACTCAAGGACGCCACCACCAAGCTCACCGACTTCCTGAGCTATTATCGACAGTAGATGCATCCTCCCGAGGAAGGCGACGGAATTGCGGGGAACGGCGGCAAGGAAGCTCTGGGCCGGAGCTGTGGCATCAACAGCGATAGCCGGGGCTTTACTCGCCGCCGTTTTGTGCTATCACAAAAAGCCCGTCCCCGAAATCCGTACGTTGGCACCGGTGTCTATTCCCACGAACTGACGGCCAAGCGGCAGAACGATGATCGTTCAGTCGTCGTCACCAACGTGGGGTTGCATCCGTGTGTTCCTCCGGAAATTCCGGCAATCGCACCGAACCATGAACATTCGTCGGATGCGTTGAACACAAGTACGGCGTTCACGGCGAATCGGACGTTTACCGAAACGACGCCATTGGCGCCGGGAATTCCCATAACGTATGCCCGGAATCCGCACGCCCCCGACAAGCCGAACTGGTTTCTGCGTCATTATGGCTCATGGCGGCCCAAGGCGGTGACGTTCGTGACGGAGGAATAGCGGGCCGGCCGGTTCCGATGGGGATGGTCTATGACGGACTTCGGGAACAACGGCGTGGGTACAATAAGCTGGTTTCACCGTCGATATGGGGGAGTGCCATGCCTGAAATATCACAGCGTGCCCAAGGGGCGCTGTATCCCAGCGTCCGGGAGATGTTCGAACTGGCGGCGGAGGAGCCGGATGCCATCTCATTCGCGATAGGGGAGCCGGGATTCGACACGCCCCGGCCGATGATCGACGCGGCGTATGAGGCCGCCGTGCACGGGGACACCCATTACACGCCGAACCGCGGTGCGGCCGGCCTGCGTGAGGCATGGTGCCGTTACCGGCTGGCACATGACGGCCTCGACTACGATTCGGATGGCGAGATCATCATCACCACCGGTGGCATGGAGGCGATTTATCTGGCGCTGATCGCCACGCTCGACATCGGCGACGACATTCTCATCCCCGATCCCGGCTATGCGAACTATTTCGGGCAGGTGCGTATGGTCCATGCGAATGTCGTACCGGTGCCGTTGTATGCAAAGCGGAGCTTCCGTATGTGTGCAAGGGATGTCGAGACGGCGATCACCCCACGGACCAAGGCGCTGTTGCTGAATTCCCCGTCGAACCCCACCGGCGCAATCATCGATCCGGAGGAACTGGCGGCCATCGCCAAGGTCGCGACAGAACACGATCTGTGGGTGATCAGCGACGAGGTATACCGGGCATTCGTGTATGACGATGACGTTCGCTGCCTGTCCATCGCATCGATGCCCGGCATGAAGGAACGTACCATCGTCGTGGATTCGTTCTCGAAGACGTTCGCCATGACCGGATGGCGCATCGGCTGTGCGTTCGGCCCGAAACCGGTCATCGACCGGATGACCATCATGCAGGAGAACGTCGTATCCTGCGTGCCCGGTTCATTGCAGGCCGGGGCGGTTGCGGCATTGGAAGGCGGTTCGGACATTCTCGCCACGATGAAGTCGGCCTATCAGACCAATCGTGACATGGTGGTCGCCGCCATCGCCGATATGCCGTTGGTAAGCTGCAACGTGCCGGACGGTGCGTTCTATATTCTTGTCGACGTTTCCGCCACGGGTATGGATGATCACGAGTTCGCCGTCCGTCTGCTGCATGAGGGCAAGGTCGTGGTCACGCCTGCCTCGGGATTCGGCTCACGCGGCCGTGGATTCGTGCGGTTGTCGTATGTAGGCACGACCGAAGACACCGCCGAAGGATTACGGCGTATGCGGTCATGGCTGACAACTCTTTAGTATGAGAGCGTCATCCATATGAAATAAACGAAGTAACGACAAGGGCTCTGATTCCTATGAAAGGAATCAGAGCCCTTGTGATTCTTCAATCATGTGTCACCGGCTCGCCGGTGACACATGATCATCCGGGAATCTCAGCCGTTGACGCGGTCGATACCGGCCTGCACGTCGGCAAGCACGGAATCCCAGGACTTGATGAAGGCGGCGACGCCATCAGCCTCGAGCTTGTCGGTGACGTCCTTGAGGCTGATGCCCAGATCGGCCAGCTTGTTGATGATGGCGTGGGACTCCTCGTAGGTGCCTTCGATGGACGGGGCGCCGTTGCCGTGGTCGGCGAGGGCGTTCAGGGTCTTCTCCGGCATGGTGTTGACGATGTTCGGGGCGACGAGCTCGTCCACGTACTTGCAATCGGAGTAGGCCGGGTTCTTGGTGCCGGTGGAGGCCCACAGCGGGCGCTGCTTCTTGGCACCCTTGGCCTCGAGGTCGGCCCAGCGCGGATCGGAGGCGAACTTCTTCTCGAAGAGCTCGTAGGCAAGACGGGCGTTGGCCACGGCGGCCTTGCCCTCAAGTGCCTTGGCCTCATCGGAGCCGTTGGCTTCCAGCAGCTTGTCGACCGCGGTGTCCACACGGGAGACGAAGAAGGAGGCGACGGAGCCGATGTGCTTGAGGTCGTGGCCGTTGGCGGAGGCCTGGGCGATGCCCTCGATGTAGGCATCGATGACCTGCTCGTAGCGCTCGAGCGAGAAGATCAGGGTGACGTTCACGGAGATGCCCTTGGCCAGGGTGGCGGTGATGGCCGGCAGGCCCTCGAGGGTGGCCGGGATCTTGATCATCGCGTTCGGGCGGTCGACCTTGGCCCACAGCTCCTCGGCCTGCTTCTCGGTGGCTTCGGTCTCGTGGGCGAGGCGCGGGTCGACCTCGATGGAGACGCGGCCGTCGACAAAGTCGGTCTTCTCGGCGATGTCACGGAAGATGTCGGTGGCGTTGCGCACATCGGTGGTGGTCAGCTCGCGCACGGCGGTCTCGACATCGACCTTGCCGAGCTCCTTGAGCTGCTCGTCGTACGGGCCGACCTGGGAGAGGGCCTTCTGGAAGATGGACGGGTTGGTGGTGACACCGACCACGTTCTTGTTGGCGATAAGGTCCTGCAGGGAGCCGGACTCGATGCGGGAGCGGGACAGGTCGTCCAGCCAGATGGAAACACCGCTGTCGGACGTGCGCTGAGTTGCTTCAGTCATTTCATTTCTCCTTGATGAAATCTCGCCCAGGGACCCTCCCGTGAAGGCGAGGGGAGTACGGCCATTCGGGACCGGGGAAGTGGGCTCGACTGCTTCCCCGGTCGGGTAAGGACCCGCCGTGCTCCCCTCCGGAAGGGGACCCACATTTGTTCATGTATCGGTTTGTCGTTCCGATGTTCGGAATCAGGCGGCCTGGACCTCGGCGATGGATGCCTTGGCGGCCTCGACCACATGGTCGGCGGTGATGCCGAGGTCGATGAGGTTCTGCGCGCCATCACCCTGCAGACCGAACTGCTCGATGGAGACGGGCTTGCCGTAGGAGCCGAGGTACTTGTACCACGGCATCGCCACGCCGGCCTCGACGGACACGCGGGCCTTGACGCCGGCGGGAAGCACGGCCTCCTTGTACTCGGCATCCTGCTCCTCGAACCACTCGAGCGACGGGACGGAGACCACGCGGGCCTTGACGCCTTCACCGGCGAGGGTCTTGGCGGCCTCGACGGCCAGCTGGACCTCGGAGCCGGAGGCCATGAGGATGACGTCCGGAGTGCCCTCGGTGTCGACGAGCACGTAGGCGCCCTTCTTCACGCCTTCCTTCGCCTTCTCGGCGGTCTCGGCGAGGACCGGCAGGCCCTGACGGGACAGCACCATGGCGGCGGGCAGGGTGTTCTTCTTCTCGAAGAAGTAGCGGTAGGCCTCGGCGGTCTCGAAGGCATCGGCCGGGCGGACGACCTCGAGCTGCGGCATGGCGCGGAAGGATGCGAGATGCTCGACCGGCTGGTGGGTCGGGCCGTCTTCGCCGACGGCGACGGAATCATGCGTCCACACGTACAGGTTCGGAATCTCCATGAGCGCGGCCAGACGGACGGCGGAGCGTTCGTAGTCGGAGAACATGAAGAAGGTGCCGCCGAACGGGCGGGTGTGGGAGCCGAGCAGGATGCCGTTGGTGATGCAGCCCATGGTGAACTCGCGCACGCCGAAGTGCAGCTGGCGGCCGAACTCGTTGCAGACCGGCCACTGCTTGGTGGCGCACTCCTCGGGCGCGAAGGTGGCCGCACCCTTGAGGTCGGTCTTGTTGGAGCCGCCGAGGTCGGCGGAACCACCCCAGAACTCGGGCATGACGGCCGCGATGGCGTTGAGGGCGGAGCCGGAGGCACCGCGGGTGGCGACCTTCTTGCCGACCTCGAAAGTGGCCTCGAGATCGTCGATGGCCTTGTCGAAGCCCTCCGGCAGCTCACCGGCCTTGATGCGGTCGTACAGGGCGGCCTTGTCGGGGTTGGCCTTGCGCCAGGCCTCGAACTTCTCGTCCCAGGCGGCGTGCGCGGCCAGACCGCGCTCGGCGACCTTGCGGGCGTGGGCGAGGGCCTCCTCGTCGACCTGGAAGCTCTGCTCGGGATCGTAGCCGAGCAGCTTCTTGAGGCCGGCGACGGCCTCGGCGCCCAGCTTGGAGCCGTGGGAGGACGGATCGTTGGTCTTGCCCGGGGTCGGCCATGCGATCAGGGAGTGGACCTTGATGAGCTTCGGCTGGTCGGGGGCGGCCTTCTCGGCCTTGGCGATGACCTCGGCCAGGCCCTCGACGTCCTCCTTGTAGGAGCCGTCAGGCTGGATGAAGCTGAATTCGTCGGTGTACCAGCCGTAGGCCTGGAAGCGCTTGAGCACATCCTCGGCGAGCACGAGGTTGGTGTCGCCCTCGATCTGGATGCGGTTGGCGTCGAAGATCACGGTGAGGTTGCCGAGCTTCTGGTTGGCGGCAAGGGCGGCGGCTTCGCCGGAGATGCCCTCCTCGATGTCGCCTTCACCGCAGATGGCCCAGATCTTGTGGTAGAAGGGGGAATCTTCCTTCGGGGTCTCGGGATCGAGCAGGCCACGCTGGAAGCGTTCGCCGTAGGCGAAGCCGATGGCGGAGGCGAAGCCCTGGCCCAGCGGGCCGGTGGTCATCTCGATGCCCGGGGTGAGGCCGTACTCGGGATGGCCCGGGGTGCGGGTGTCGGCGCCGCCGCGGAAGTGCTTGAGGTCGTCCAGCGTCAGTCCGTATCCGGAGAAGTACAGCTGCACGTACTGGGTGAGGGAGGCGTGGCCACCGGAAAGGATGAATCGATCGCGACCCTCCCAGTTGGGATCGTTCGGATCATGCTTGATGAAGTGCTGATAAAGGGTGTAGGCGATAGGTGCCAGCGAGACGGGGGAACCGGGGTGGCCGCTTCCGGCGTTCTCGACCGCATCGGCCGAAAGAACCTTGGCCATCTTGATGGCGCGCTCGTCCAGTTCGGTCTCCTTGAATTCGGTCATGGATCAACTTTCCTTCCAATCGGATGGAACCAACGCGCACGTTCAAATTTGTGAGCGTACACAACATACGCTTTTCAACTAGAACGTGCATATCGGCTTCATTTGCCCTTTTATGCTATCCCAGCGCGAAGACTTCACGACACATTTCCTATCGTAGGATGTTAGAAAAATGTTCATGGCTGTTCATTTAAGTTCGTTTCCGCTCTGAGCTAGCACTCCCATGCGTGGAGTGCTAGAAATGGATGAGGATTTCCATCAGCGATACATGATGCACTAAGGAGGCTCGCATGGCGAACGAACGACGCATGTTGGTGCTCCGGGCCGTCATCGAGGACTATATACGAACCCAGGAACCCGTCGGCTCGGGCGCCCTGACCAGGGAGCACAACCTCGGCGTCAGCTCCGCCACGGTGCGCAACGACATGGCGGCCTTGGAGGATGAGGGGTACCTGATCCAGCCGCACACGTCGGCCGGCAGGATACCGACCGAGAAGGGCTACCGATATTTCGTGGACCGTCTGGCCACGGTGGTGCCGCTGTCGCCAGCGCAGAAACGGGGCATCCGCACCTTCCTGTCGGGGTCGGTGAGTCTGGACGACACGCTGAGAAGGTCGGCGCGTCTGCTGGCGCAGATAACCGGTCAGGTCGCCGTGGTGGCATCCCCGTCGCTCGCCCGTTCGGCCCTGCGCCATATGGAGATGGTGCCGGTCTCGTCGGCCACGATACTGGTCGTGGTCATCACGGATACGGGGCGTGTGGAACAGCGCACGATCGTCAGCGTCGAACGCCCCTCGGACGAGGTGCTGGGACGAATCAGCGCCAGGGTCAACGCCATGTGCGCCGGACGGTCCCTGCGGCGGTGCGGCATGGACGTGAACGCCTTGGCGCAGGAAGAGCCCGTCGGCGTCAACCGCGGCGTCATGGAGGCGCTTGCGCGGGTGTACGACGAGCTGGCCACGCAGGAGCAGGCGAGCAATCTGTACATGGCCGGCACGTCCCAGCTCACCCACAGCCAGACGGCCGACATGACGGTGATCGCCCCGCTGTTCGACGCCTTGGAGGAGCAGGCCGTCATCATGCGGCTCATGACCGCGCTGAGCGAGGTCACCCAGTCCCACGGCGTGGGCATAGCCATCGGGTCGGAGACGCACACGCCCGGGCTCATGCACGCATCCGTGGTCACCACGGGCTACGGTCAGTCCTCCGCCGACGGTCCCGGCGACGAGACGGGAGACGCCCCGACGGGCGGCGAACCGGTCGCCTTCGTGGGGTCCATAGGGCCGACGCATATGGACTATGCGACCACCATATCCGCGGTCAGGGCCGTGGCACGCTACCTGACGGAGTTCATGACCAACGAGGAGGGCGGCGCGGACGACGACACCGATCACTAGTCTTGTGTCATAATCATCGACGGACACCGTCACTACCATCACAATCAAACCGACGATAACAGGAAAGACGACATTGGCTGACTATTACGAAGTACTGGGTGTGGACCGCACCGCCAGCGAGGATGAGATCAAGAAGGCGTATCGCAAGATGAGCCGCAAGTACCATCCCGACATCGCAGGCCCGGAGTTCGAGGACAAGTTCAAGGAAGTGAACTCGGCCTACGAGGTGCTTTCGGATCCGGACAAGCGCCGCATGTACGACCAAGGCGTCGACCCCAACGATCCCAACGCCGGCGGCTTCGGCGGCGCCGCGGGCTTCGACATGGGCGACATCTTCGGACAGTTCTTCGGACAGAGCTTCGGCGGCGGCTCGCAGGGACCCGTCCCGCGCACACAGCCCGGCCGCGATTCATTGGCGAACGTCACCATCGACCTCAAGACGGCGGTCTTCGGCGGCACGGCGCACGTCGACATCCGCACCATGGCCCTGTGTCCGGACTGCAAGGGCAGCGGCACGGCCAACGGGTCGGCCCCCGTCACCTGCCCGGACTGCAAGGGCCGCGGCTTCGCACAGAAGGTCGTGCGCACCATGCTCGGCCAGATGATGACCTCGGCGCCCTGCGAACGCTGCGAAGGGCACGGTACCATCATCGAGAGTCCCTGCCCGTCGTGCATGGGTCATGGGCGCATCCGTTCCAAGAGGAGCGTCGGCGTCTCCGTTCCCGCGGGCATCACGGACGACACGCGTCTGCGTCTCGCCTCGCAGGGCGAGGTGGGCGAATGCGGCGGTACCGCGGGAGACCTGTACATCGACGTCCATGTGGCGCCGGACAAGACCTTCGTCCGCGAAGGCGACGACCTGCACTGCTGGATAGAGATCCCGATGAGCTGGGCCGTGCTCGGCCATGACCTCGACATCGACACGTTCGACGGCCGCAGGGACATCAGCATCCCGGCGGGCACCCAGCAGGACGACACCGTGACCCTCGACGGACTCGGCGTCACCCGGCTGCGTTCCCAGGGAGAACGCGGCGACATCATCGCGCATGTCATCGTCATGATTCCGAAGAAGCTCAGCGACAAGGAGCGCGGTCTCATCGAGGAGTTCGCCGCGTCGCATGACGGCGACGCCGAATCACGCCATGTCAGGCAGAATTCGAAGCCGCGTCAGGCAGGCAGGCCCCGTGGGTTCTTCTCCAAGCTGAAAGACGCGTTGAGCTAGCGGGGGAGCGTGACGATGGCCAATCTCGCGAAAGCCGAACGGGACGCCGGCTGCAGACGGCGCGTCATCATCGACACGGACTGCGGGTCCGACGATGCCATGGCCATCGCCATGGCATTGAATGACCCCGGCTGCGAGATCATGATGTTCACCACGGTCGCAGGCAACGTTCCCGTCGACCAGGCTGTGGACAACGTGTTGACCACCCTCGAGCACGTCGGAACCTACGAACCGCCGGTCTATCGCGGGTCGGAGAGCATGCTGTTCAACGAACTCGTCTACGCGTACGAGACCCACGGGCATGACGGCATGGGCGACATCGGCCTGAGACCACGCCGGCTCCGCGCATCGGACGGCAATGCGGTCCTCAGGATGCTCGGCGCCCTGGAAAGCAACGAACCCCACAGCATCGACCTGATCACACTCGGTCCGCTCACCAACATCGCCCTGGCCATCAAGCTCGCCCCTGCGACCATGGCCAGGGTCCGTCGCATTGTGGCCATGGGAGGCACGGGGTTCGGGCCGGGCAACGTGACCCCGATCGCGGAATTCAACGTCTGGCAGGATGCGGAGGCCGCGCGCATCGTCGTGGAATCCGGACTTCCCGACATCATGTTCGTCGGATGGGATGCCTGTCTGGGGAAGTGCATGCTCGGCCCGGGGGAGATCGAGGAGATACGCCGCGGCGGCGGACTCGGACGGTTCGCCATCGACTGCAACCGCAACCTCATGGAGCTCAACAGGCAACGGTTCGGAGAACCCTGCCTGGATATGGCGGACCCCGCCGCCCTGGCCGCGGCGCTGCATCCCGGGTGCATCGCGGAATGCGATGCATACTACATGCAGGTCGACACGTGCAACGGACCGGGATACGGCGCGACCATCATCGACCGCAACCGTTTCACCAGCAACGCGCCGAACGTCCGCATATGCAGCCGTCTCGATCCGATGTCGTATAAGTCCTATATCTATAGGACGCTTCACGTGGGGGAGTACCGCAACCACTAGACAACATGTTGGCCAGTGTTGTTCGACGTTGATTAACGGAAGGTGAACCTTCCCTGTCCTGCCGGCGTGTCAGGTAAGCGGCATGGTATTGTCTTACCGGTTTTCGGGACAGACGGGGAGGGATGATGGATCAGGTCGCCTTGGAAAGCAATGCGGTGTTCCTCGGCATCGAATATCTGGCAACGTTCATCTGCGGTCTTTCCGGCGGTCTTTCCGCAATCCACAAGAAATACGACCTCTTCTCGATTCTCGTAATCGCCTGGGTGACGGCGCTCGGCGGAGGAATCACCCGCGACGTGCTGCTTGGGGCGTTGCCTCCCGTGGGCATCACCGACCGGGGATTCGTGCTCACCGCGCTGGCGTCGGGATTCATCGTGGCGATAGTCCATCCGGAGATCGAGCATCTGAAATGGTCGATGATCGTGACCGACGCCCTGGCGCTGGGCCTGTTCGCCGTCAACGGGACGGCGAAGGCCCTGGCCTACCATTCCTCTGGCATGACCGCCGCGTTCCTCGGCATGTTCACCGCCTTGGCCGGCGGCACCATCCGGGACGTACTGCTCAATGAAGTGCCCTCCATCCTCCGCGACAAGCATCTCTACGCCGTGCCCTCGTTCATCGGATGCCTGCTGACGGTCTTCGCCGCAAGGGCCACGGACCGGTGGCATCTGGGACTGGACGGCGAAATGGTTCTGGACGTCTGCGTGGTCATCGTCGTATTCGTGCTGCGCATGCTTTCCGTCGCGTTCAACATCACGTTCCCCGGTGCCCTGGAGCGGCATCACGCGCATCTGCCGTCGCAGGGCCGGTATCTCAAGCGTCCCGTCATCCATCCCGATACGGGGGATGCCAAAAGCGAGGAATCGGACGAGGACGATTAGCCCGGATGACCGATGGCAATGCCCGGATGGAACGCATAAAAAAACCCGCAGGAGAATATCCTGCGGGAACATCCAAGCGATGGGAATCGCGAATCAGAGCGCGTTGATGGCCACGGCGAGGCCGGACTTGCGGTTGGCGGCCTGGTTCTTGTGGATGATGCCACGGCCGGCGGCCTTGTCGAGCTTCCGGGAAGCGACCTTGTAGGCGGCCTGGGCGGCTTCCTTATCGCCGGCGGCGATGGCCTCGCGGACCTTGCGGATCTCGGTCTTCAGCTCGCTCTTGTAGGCGACGTTGCGGATGTGCGCCTTCTCGTTGGTCAGGACGCGCTTCTTCTGCGACTTGATGTTTGCCACTATGTACTCCAAACGACGTGTTCTAAACGGACATACAAACGGATATCATATCACGACTTTACCGGTGTCGCCAATCATTCAGCGGAATTTATTCTCGCCATAAGACCCGACGTCGCCGTGGCCCTGCATTGGCGGTACGCTGGAATCGCATCTATGAGGATGCAACGGACTTTCGACCAACGAAAGGTGAGACCATGACCGATGAGCAGAACGCCGTGGAGGACGTGGAGCTTCCCGGGGGAGTGAAGATTCCCCAGGTGGGGTTCGGCGTGTTCCAGATTCCACGTAAAGACACGCAGAAGGCCGTCGAGGAGGCCCTGGAGATCGGCTACCGTCATTTCGACACCGCCGCCGCATACTACAACGAGGAGGGCGTCGGCGCCGCGTTGAAGGCCACGGGCATGGCGGGCAAGGTGTTCGTGACCACCAAGCTGCGCAACTGCGACCAGGGATACGAGCCCACCAAAGTGGCATTCGAGGAATCCCGACGCAAGCTGGGGCTCGAGCGGGTCGACATGTATCTCATCCACTGGCCGTTCGCGCTCATCGACCGGTACGTGGAGACCTGGAAGGCCATCCTCGAGCTCAGGGAGCAGGGCGTGCTGCGCGCCGCCGGCGTATCGAACTTCCTTCCCGAACACATCGAGCGGCTGATTGACGAAACCGGTGAAGCCCCCGCGATCGACCAGATCGAGGTGCATCCCCGCTTCTCCCAACCCGATGTGCGCGAGTACTGCCATGAGCACGGCATCGTGGTGGAGGCGTATTCGCCGCTCGGCCACGGCGCCGACATGAACGCGCCTGAGGTGGTCTCGGCCGCCAAGGCCCACGGCGTGACGCCGGCCCGGGTGGTGTTGCGCTGGCATATCCAGTCGGGGCGCGTCATCATCCCCAAGTCGTCGCATCCCGACCGCATGAGGCAGAACCTTGACCTGTTCGGCTTCGAGCTCACCGATGCCGAGATCGCGGCCATCGACGCGCTGCACGACCCGTCCGGACGCGTCTCGGGGGATCCGGCGACGAACGTGAACTCGCAGTCGTGGGCGGACCAGTTCTCCCGCGGCAACGTCTCCTGAGCGCCTCCTGCCGCAGCCTGCCGGCGCCGATGCGGTTCGCGTCGTCTCCCCGCCGCCGGATTGCCGACGGCAGGCTGTAGAATGATGGTTTTGGAATTTCAGCACGACAAGGAGACACGCTTGGCGATCGAGCAGCACAACAAGCCCGGATACACCGATCAGTCGTTGATTCGCAACTTCTGCATCATCGCGCACATCGACCACGGCAAATCCACCGTTGCCGATCGTATTCTGCAGTTGAGCGGCATAGTGCCGGAGCGCGAGATGCGCGACCGCTTCCTTGACCGCATGGACATCGAGCAGGAGCGCGGCATCACCATCAAATCGCAGGCCGTGCGTGTGCCATGGACGTTCGACGGCACCGAATACACGCTCGGCATGATCGACACCCCGGGCCATGTGGACTTTACCTATGAGGTCTCCCGCGCACTGGCCGCGTGCGAGGGTGCCGTGCTGCTCGTCGACGCCACCCAGGGCATCGAGGCCCAGACGCTGTCCAATCTTTATATGGCCATCGACCACGACCTGACCATCATCCCCGTGCTCAACAAGATCGACCTGCCCAGCGCGGAACCCGACAAGCACGCCGAGGAGATCGCCGGCCTCATCGGATGCAATCCGTCCGACGTGCTGCGCGTGTCCGGCAAGACCGGCGAAGGCGTCGCCGACCTGCTCGATCAGATCGTCATGGACGTGCCGGCGCCGAACGGCGACCCCGATGCCCCCGCCCGCGCGCTGATCTTCGACTCCGTCTACGACTCATACCGTGGCATCGTCACCTACATCCGCATGGAGGACGGCGAACTGCACTCGCGCGAGAAGGTGCACATGATGGGCATCGGCATGACGCACGAACCCATTGAGATCGGCGTGATCAGTCCGGACATGACGCCGACGAAGGCGCTTGGCGCCGGCGAAGTCGGCTACATCATCACCGGCGCGAAAGACGTAAGCCAGTCGAAGGTGGGCGACACCCTGACCTCCGCCGTGAGGCCGGCGAGCGAGCCCTTGCCCGGATACCGCGACCCGAAGCCCATGGTGTACTCCGGCCTGTTCCCCGTGGACAACGCCCAGTTCCCCGAACTGCGCGAGGCGCTCGACAAGCTCAAGCTCAACGACGCCGCGCTCGTCTATACCCCCGAGACCTCCGTGGCCCTTGGCTTCGGGTTCCGCTGCGGATTCCTCGGACTGCTGCACATGGAGATCGTTTCGGAGCGTCTGAGTCGCGAGTTCGGCCTCGACCTCATCCAGACCGCCCCCAACGTAACCTACGAGGTGACCAGCGAGGACGGCAGCGTGCATCATGTGACCAATCCGAGTGAATTCCCGGATGGCAAGATCAAGAAGATCGTGGAACCCATGGTCGCCGCCGACATCATCCTTCCCAAGGAGTTCATCGGCGCTGTGATGGACCTCTGCCAGGAGCACCGCGGCCAGATGGGCACCATGGAATACATCAGCACCGAGCGCGTGGAGATGCACTACCGCATGCCGCTCGCCGAAATCGTGTTCGACTTCTTCGACCAGCTCAAGAGCCGCACCAAGGGCTATGCCTCGCTCGACTACCACGAGGACGGCGAGCAGTCGGCCGACCTCGTCAAGGTCGACATCCTCATCCAGGGGGAGAAGGTCGACGCGTTCAGCGCCATCGTCCACCGCGACAAGGCCTACAGCTACGGCGTGATGATGACGAAGAAGCTTCGTGAGCTCATTCCCCGCCAGCAGTTCGAGATCCCGATCCAGGCCGCCATCGGCTCGCGCATCATCGCCCGCGAGACCATCCGCGCATTGCGCAAGGACGTGCTCGCCAAGTGCTACGGCGGCGACATCACCCGAAAGCGCAAGCTGCTTGAGAAGCAGAAGGCCGGCAAGAAGCGCATGAAGATGCTCGGCCACGTGGAGGTGCCGCAGGAGGCGTTCATCGCCGCCCTGTCCACCGACGAGCCGACCGACCGCGACACCAAGGACAAGATCCGCGCCGCGCAGAAGAAGGAAGGCTGACGGTCGCCCGTGACCTACGAGATATACATCCACGTACCATTCTGCCTGCGCCGCTGCGGATACTGCGACTTCAACACCTACACCGCACCGGACCTCGGCGGCGGGGCGAGCCGCGGCAATTACGCCACGATGGTGGTCCGGGAGATGGAGGTCATCCATCGTTGGCAGGACAACCACGGCATTGAGGAGCCCAAGGCATCCACGGTCTTCTTCGGCGGAGGCACCCCGACCGTCCTTCCGGCGGCCGATCTGGTGCGCATGACCGGAGCGGTACGCGATATCTGGGGGATTGCGGACGATGCCGAGATCACGACCGAGGCCAATCCCGACACCGTGGACGAGGACTATATCCGTGAACTCGCCGACGGGGGATTCACCCGCATCTCCTTCGGCATGCAGTCCGCCGTGCCCCATGTGCTGCGGACGCTTGACCGCACCCATACCCCGGCGAACGTCGAGGCGGGGGTCAGGGCGGCGGACCATGCCGGCCTGCGCAGCAGCGTCGACCTCATCTACGGAGCGCCGGGGGAGAGCCTCGACGATTGGCGCGCATCGGTACGTACCGCCATCGGGCTGGGAGTGAACCACATATCGGCGTATGCGCTGACCGTGGAGCCGACCACGAAAATGGGACGGCAGATAGCCTCCGGCATCCTGCCGAGACCGGATGACGATGACGAGGCCGCCAAATACGAGATTGCCGACGACATGCTCGCCGAAGCGGGCCTGCGATGGTATGAGATTTCCAATTGGGCACGTCCCGGCTATGAAAGCCGCCATAACCTCGGATACTGGAGGAATGTCGACTGGGCGGGAATCGGACCGGGCGCACACTCCCATTACGCCATGCCGGAAGGGAGCCGCACGTATGATGCCCATGGCATCCGGTCATGGGACATCGCGCATCCGCGAATGTGGGGGCAGGCGCTGTCCATGGGCAGGACACCGTGGCAAGGGCATGAGACGATCACCCATGACGAGAATCTGGAGGAGACCATCATGCTCGGCCTGCGCTTGCGCGAGGGCCTTGACCTTGCGGGACTCGGACGCGCCCTGGGGCGGGTGGTCGCGCCCGACGCGTTCGCATCGCTGCGCGACCGGGGGATGATCACCATGGACGGCGGCCGGATCACCCCGACGCGCAAGGGACGATTGCTTAACGATGCCCTGATCGCGGACGTCTTCGCAATTTGCGATCTGTGAAAAATCCGGGCGTGTCATCGGAGTGTCGCATCTATCGTTCCAAATGGCGACGCGTCCGGCAACCCGCCATGAAATGAGCCCGTCGTGGGTTCGATGGGCCTCATGGCATGCCGCCCGCGTCGTCAGGCACCCATCGGGCGGACGACAATTGTCTCAATATGTGGAACACCTGTGAGCCTTAGAAAAGAAAAGTCTTTAAAACTTTTGGCAATTGTGATATATGACTCCGATTGCCCCTAAGATACATTATGGCTGTATTCTGTCAAGGCAAACAAAACGCAGGCGAGGGCCTGCCCTAGACCAGAGGTGATTTCGGTGACATTACACGCTCCGCTTGACCTGACGATACATACTCCCGAAGGGATGTATGACCCTACCTCGGAGCATGACGCCTGCGGCGTCGGTATGGTCACCACCCTCAACAAGACCCCCGAGCGCAAGATTATCGACGACGCCATCGAGGTGCTCATCAACCTCGATCACCGCGGCGCGGTAGGCGCCGAGGAGAACACTGGCGACGGCGCCGGCATCCTGATGTCCATGCCCGACGAGTTCATGCGTGCCACCGTCGATGCCGAACTGCCCGAGGAAGGCCACTACGTGGCCGGCATCGCTTTCCTCGACCGCGACATCGCCGCGGGCGCACAGCAGGAACAGGCCATCGCCAAGATCGTGGATGAGGAAGGCCTCGAGGTTCTGGCCTGGCGGGTGGTCCCCACGAATCCGAACGGTCTCGGCCTCCAGGCCCTGGCATCCATGCCGGCTTTCAAGACGTTGGTCTTCGCGGACGCCGATGGCGCCAAGCTTGGTGGCATCGAACTGGAACGCAAGGCGTTCCGCGTGCGCAAGCGCGTCGAACACGAGGTGGGCGTCTACTTCTCGTCGCTCTCGTCCCGCACCATCACGTACAAGGGCATGCTCACCACCATGCAGCTCAAGCCCTTCTTCGAGGATCTTTCCGACCCGCGCATGAAGGCCCGCGTCGCCATCGTGCACTCACGATTCTCCACCAACACGTTCCCGAGCTGGCCGTTGGCCCAGCCGTTCCGTCTGCTGGCCCACAACGGCGAAATCAACACCATCCAGGGCAACCGCAACTGGCTCTCCGCCCGTGAAGGCCGCCTCAGCTCCGAACTGCTCGGCGAATTCAAGCCGTTGCTGCCCATCAACACGCCCGGCTACTCCGACTCCGGCACCTTCGACGAATGCCTCGAGCTCCTGCACCTCGCCGGCCGCTCCCTGCCCCATGCCATCTCCATGATGCTGCCCCCGGCCTGGGAGAAGAACGACGCGCTCGATCCGGACGTCAAGGCGTTCTACGAGTACAACAACACACTCATCGAACCGTGGGACGGCCCCGCCGACATCGTCTTCACCGACGGCACGCAGGTGGGCGCCCTGCTCGACCGCAACGGATTCCGTCCGGGACGCTGGCAGGTCACCGACGACGGCTACGTGGTGCTCGCCTCCGAGACCGGCGTGCTCAACGAGATTCCCCAGGACCACATCGTGGAGAAGGGCCGCTTGGAACCCGGCAAGATGTTCCTCGTCGACACCGCCGAAGGCCGCATCATCCCCGACGAGGAGATCAAGCGGAACCTCGCCTCCCAGCATCCGTACCGTCAGTGGGTCGAGGGCAACTCCATCGAGCTCAACCAACTGCCCGCCCGCGAGCACGTGCGTCACTCCGGCCAGTCGGTGCAGCGTCGCCAGCGCGCCTTCGGCTACACCGAGGAGGACCTCAAGCTCCTGCTCACCCCGATGGCCAACACGGGCAAGGAGCCGCTGGGCTCCATGGGCAATGACGTGCCGCTGCCCGTGCTCTCCAAGCGTTCCCGCATGCTGTTCGACTACTTCACGCAGAAGTTCGCCCAGGTGACCAACCCGCCGCTCGACTGGGAGCGCGAGGAGATCGTCACCTGCCTCGAATCCGCCATCGGCCCCGAGCCGAACCTGCTCGAGGACAGCGAGCTGCACGCCAAGAAGGTGCTCATCCCGCTGCCGGTCATCGACAGCGACGAGATGGCCCAGCTCAAGCGTCTCGACCGCGCCCCTATCCTCGGTGGCTACTACAAGCCGTTCGTCGTCAAGGGCCTCTATCAGGTCGCCGGCGGCGGCAAGGCGCTTGAAGAGCGTCTCGAGGAGATCTTCTCCGAGATCGACGACGCCATCGCCGCAGGCAAGAACTTCCTGGTGCTCTCCGACCGCGACTCCAACCACACGTGGGGTCCGATTCCGTCGCTGCTGCTCACCAGCGCCGTGCAGCACCACCTGCTGCGCCGCCACACCCGCACCCAGGTCTCCATGGCCGTCGAGGCCGGCGACGTGCGTGAGATCCACCACGTCGCATTGCTCATCGCCTACGGCGCGGCATGCGTCAACCCGTATCTGGCCCTCGAATCCGTGGAGGACCTCTCCAACCGCGGCTACGTGAACGTGGAACCGGCCAAGGCCGTGAAGAACCTCATCAAGGCGCTCTCCACCGGCGTGCTCAAAATCATGAGCAAGATGGGTGTCTCCACCATCATGAGCTACCGTGGCGCCCAGCTGTTCGAGGCCATCGGCCTCAGTGCCGACGTCATCGACAAGTACTTCACCGGCACCACCTCCCGCGTCGGCGGCGTAGGACTCGACGAGCTGGCCGAGGAGGTCGCCATCAGGCACCGCGTGGCCTACCCGAACCAGTGGACCGCCACCCCGCACCGCAACCTGCGCACGGGCGGCGAATACAAGTGGCGCCGCACCGGCGAGGACCATCTCAACGACCCGGAGGCCATCTTCCTGCTGCAACAGTCGACCCAGCGCGGCGACTACCAGATGTTCAAGAAGTACACGCACCACATCAACGACACCTCCAACCGTCTGATGACGCTGCGCGGCCTCATGAAGTTCAACGACAAGCGCAAGCCCATCGACATCTCCGAGGTCGAGCCCGCCAGCGAGATCGTCAAGCGGTTCTCCACCGGCGCCATGAGCTACGGCTCCATCTCGCAGGAGGCCCACGAGACCCTGGCCATCGCCATGAACCAGATCGGCGCGCGCTCCAACTCCGGTGAAGGCGGAGAGTCCGACGATCGCATCAACGATCCGCGCCGCTACAGCCGCATCAAGCAGATCGCCTCGGCGCGATTCGGCGTGACCAGCGATTATCTCGTGCACGCCACCGACCTGCAGATCAAGCTCGCCCAGGGCGCCAAGCCCGGCGAGGGCGGCCACCTGCCTGGCGCCAAGGTGCCGCCGTGGATCGCCAAGGTCCGTCACGCAACCCCCGGTGTGGAGCTCATCTCCCCGCCGCCGCACCACGACATCTACTCCATCGAGGATCTCAAGCAGCTCATCAATGATGCGAAGATGGCCAATCCGAAGGCTCGCATCCACGTGAAGCTCGTCTCCGAGTTCGGTGTGGGCACCATCGCCGCCGGCGTGGCCAAGTGCCATGCGGACGTCGTGCTCATCTCCGGCTACGACGGCGGCACCGGCGCGGCGCCGCTCAACGCCATCAAGCACGCCGGCACCCCGTGGGAGATCGGACTTTCCGAGACGCAGCAGACGCTGATTCTCAACGGCCTGCGCTCCCGTATCGTCGTGCAGTGCGACGGCGAGCTCAAGACCGGCCGCGACGTCGTCATCGCGGCGCTGCTCGGCGCCGAGGAATTCGGCTTCGCCACAGCCGCGCTGATCGTCGAGGGCTGCGTCATGATGCGCGCCTGCCAGAAGAACACGTGCCCGCAGGGCATCGCCACGCAGGATCCGGAGCTGCGCGCCCGATTCCGCGGCAAGCCCGAGCATGTGGTGAACTTCTTCATGTTCATCGCCGAGGAGGTCCGCGAGATTCTCGCCCAGCTCGGCTTCCGCACCCTCGAGGAGGCCGTGGGACACGTCGAGTGCCTCGACCAGGACGAGGCCATCAAGCGCTGGAAGTCCGACGGCGTCGACCTGAGCAACGTGCTCATGCAGGCCGGTCCGACTCCGGGCACGATCCTGCACAACACCATCAAGCAGAACCACGAGCTCGAGAAGGCGCTCGACAACAAGCTCATCGAGCTCGCCAAGCCCGCGCTCGAGCACAAGGAGCCCGTGCGCATCGAGCTGCCGATCCGCAACGTCAACCGCACGGTCGGCACCATGCTTGGCTACGAGATCACCCGGCGCTACGAGGCCGAAGGCCTGCCCGACGACACCATCGACATGACCCTGCATGGATCCGGCGGCCAGTCCATCGGCGCGTTCATCCCGCGCGGCGAGACCCTGCGCATCTACGGCGAGGTCAACGACTACGCCGGCAAGGGCCTTTCCGGCGGCCGCATCATCGTGCGGGCCGAGGACGGCGTGACCTTCGATCCGCATACGAACGTCATCGCCGGCAACGTGACGGGCTTCGGCGCGACCTCCGGCGAGATGTTCGTCGCCGGCAAGGCGGGCGAACGCTTCGCCGTCCGCAACGGCGGCGCGACGTTCGTCGTCGAGGGCGTCGGCGACCACGGCTGCGAGTACATGACCGGCGGCACCGTCGTGGTGCTCGGCCCCACCGGCCGCAACTTCGGCGCGGGCTTCTCCGGCGGCAACGCCTACATGCTCGACCTCGACATGACCAAGGTCAACCCCTCCGCGGTCAGGAGCGGCGCGCTCAAGTTCCTCCCGCTGGAAGAGGAAGAGGCCGAGACCGTGCACAAGCTCGTCAAGAAGCACGCCGAGGAGACCGACTCGAGCATCGCCAAGGAACTGCTCGAGAACTGGTCCGACTCCGTCAAGCGGTTCACGCACGTGGTGCCCACGCAGTACGTCGCCATGACCCGCGCGATGAGGCAGGCCGAAGAGAATAATGTCGATTTCAACGCTCCGGGGGCCTGGGAGAAGGTCTACGAGCAGGTTATGGAAGGGGTGCGCTGAACATGGGCGATCCTAGAGGTTTTCTGAAGGTCCGTTCCCGCCGCGAACTCGCCGAACGTCCGGTCGAGGAGCGCATCAAGGATTGGCTTGACGTCCACGCCGAGTCCGGTCTGCAGCCGTGGACGCAGGAGCAGGCCGCACGGTGCATGGACTGCGGCACGCCGTTCTGTATGACCGGCTGCCCGTTGGGCAATGTCATCCCGGAGTTCAATGACCTGGTCCGCCAGGGCCAGTGGGAGGACGCCTACAACAAGCTGTCGATGACCAACAACTTCCCCGAGGTCACCGGCCGTATCTGCCCCGCCCTGTGCGAGGCCGCCTGCGTGCTCGGCATCCATCAGCCGCCGACGATGATCAAGCTCGATGAGCAGACCATCATCGACCAGGCATGGAACCTCGACTACGTCAAGCCGCAGCCCCCGCAGCGACTGACCGACCAGACCGTGGCCGTCGTCGGTTCCGGACCCTCCGGTCTCGCCTGCGCCCAGCAGCTCACGCGCGCCGGCCACACCGTGGTCGTCTACGAGCGTCACGATGCCATCGGCGGTCTCATGCGTTATGGCATCCCGAACTTCAAGCTCGACAAGTCGTTGCTTGACCGTCGTGTGGAGCAGATGGAGGCCGAAGGCACCGTGTTCCACACCAACGTGGAGATCGGCAAGGACATCTCGTGGGACGAGCTGCGTTCCCGCTACGATGCCGTCGTCGTGGCCATCGGCTCCACCGTGCCTCGCGACATGAAGCTGCCCGGCCGTGAGCTCGACGGCATCCACTTCGCCATGGACTTCCTTCCCGACGCCACCCGCCGCGTCTGGGGCAAGAAGCCGATCAACGACATCACCGCCAAGGACAAGCACGTCGTGGTCATCGGCGGCGGCGACACCGGTTCCGACTGCCTCGGCACGTCCATCCGTCAGGGCGCCAAGTCCGTCACCGTGCTGCAGATCATGTCCCAGGAGCCGACCGAGCGTCCCGCCAACCAGCCGTGGCCTACCTTCGCCCGCCTGTACCAGAAGACCTCCTCGATGGAGGAGGGCGGCACCTACATCTACAACACCGATTCGGTGGAGTTCGAAGGCACCACGCTGCCCGAGAACATCCACGAGATCGACGGCGTGCAGACCGAAGGCTTCGTCTCCGATGAGAAGGGCCATGTCACCGGCCTGAAGATTGTGAAGGTCGCCCCCGGCGAGAACGGTCCGTTCACCCGGCAGCCCGGCACCGAGCGCATCATCCCCGCCGACCTGGTGCTCATCTCCGTCGGATTCCTCCACCCGGAGACCGATACGCTCGTCGATCAGCTGCCCGTCGACCTCGACCGCCGCGGCAACGTGGCGCGTGACGACGCCTTCGCCACCAGCCAGGACGGTGTCTTCGCCTGTGGTGATGCGGGCCGTGGGCAGTCCCTCGTCGTCTGGGCCATCTCCGAAGGCCGAAGCTGCGCGGCAGCCGTGGACAAGTACCTCACCGGTGCCACGGAGCTGCCCGCGCCCATCGTCGCCTCCCAGCGTCCGATGGCGTTGCCCCGCTGACCGTCCGTCATACCTCATCGGATACCGTTTGTGGTGCCCGTCGGTTCGCGGGCACCACAAACTCGTTCATCGGACCCATCGGGAGAAGACGGATTCTTCACCTCCCATGAACAATATGGGGTAGAGTGGTGCGCAGCGTAATCCCATCACAACAGGAGTGATCATATGCCCAATCGTGCCGAACGCCGTGCCAATGCCAAACGAAGCCGCAAAGGCGCCGCGAAGCAGCCGGTGCGTTATCAGGCCAAGTCCCGTCAGGGAATGGTCGACGAATATTCATTGCAGGAGCGCTCGATTCGTCTTCAGGACGGACAACCGGGGGAGTGGAAGCCCTCCGCGAAGACCGACCTGCCCGTTCAGGCGACGTCATCGGTGCGGCAGCCCCGCAAGCTCAGTCTTCCCCATACCGCACGCGGGTGGATCCGCTTCTTCTGCTGGCTGCTTATCGTGCTTTCCGCCATGGCGTTCTTCGTGGTCATGTGGATTCCGAACATGCCGACGTGGTCGGTCATCGTCGTCTCCGCGGTATTCGCGGTGGGCGTGCTGAGCCTCTTCTTCGTCTCCGGGGACCCCAGGGATAATCCCAATGTCGACGAATACGGCACCGCGGTGTGATCGCCATCGCGCTACGACACGGTAAGACCATGAGAACCGCCGATATCGGCGGTTCTTTTTTATACTGGTGATTGTTCGCATTCAGAGCAACGAAGGAGACGCCTATGAAAGTCGATATCCTCACCCGCGAGTACCCCCCGCACATCTACGGCGGAGCCGGAGTCCATGCGGAAGAGCTTTCCAAGGTTCTGGCGGAGCGTATCGACGTGACCGTCCGCGCGTTCGACGGTCCGCGCAAGGCCGATGAGGTCCCTGCGATCCCCGGGGCCGACCCGAAGGGCAGTCTCACCGTGGTCGGCTACGACACCCCGTCGGAGCTGGCCGACGCCAACCCCGCATTGAAGACCTTCGGCGTGGACCTGCAGATCGCCAACGACGTCGACGCCGATCTCGTCCATGCGCATACATGGTATGCATGCCTGGCAGGCCGCCTCGCCCAGCAGCTCCATGAGATTCCGCTGGTCATCACAGCGCACAGCCTCGAGCCGTTCCGCCCCTGGAAGCGCGAGCAGCTCGGCGGCGGCTACAACCTCAGCTCCTGGGCCGAGCGAGACGCCTACGAGCATGCCGACGGCATCATCGCCGTCTCCGGCGGCATGAAGAAGGACATTCTCGCCGCCTATCCGAACGTGGACCCCGACAAGGTGCATGTGGTCTACAACGGCATCACCATGAGCGAGTTCGCCACTCCGGCCGACGACGATCCGGGCTGGGGCGTGTTCGATCGCTACAACATCGACCGCAGCAAGCCCACCCTGCTGTTCGTCGGCCGCATCACCCGCCAGAAGGGTCTGCCGTATCTGCTGCAGGCCCTGCACTTCGTCGACAAGGACGTGCAGGTCGTGCTGTGCGCCGGTGCGCCGGACACCCCGGAGATCGCCGCCGAAGTGAAGAACGCCTTCGCCGAGCTCGACGAGAAGCGCGGCAACATCATCTGGATTGAGGAGATGCTGCCGAAGAACGAACTGAGCGCGCTGGAGCACGGTTGCGACGCTTTCATATGCCCGAGCATCTATGAGCCGCTCGGCATCGTGAACCTCGAGGCCATGGCCTGTGGCCTGCCCGTCGTGGCCAGCGCCACGGGCGGCATCCCCGAGGTCGTGGTCGACGGCGAGACCGGCTATCTCGTGCCCATCGACCAGCTACACGACGGTACGGGCACCCCGACCAACCCGGACAAGTTCGTGCATGACATGGCCGACGCCATCAACAAGGTCATGCGCGACCCCGAACTCGCCAAGAAGATGGGCGAGGCCGGATATGCGCGCGCCCGCGACGTGTTCAGCTGGGAGACCATCGCCGACGAGACCATCAAGGTCTACAACTCCATCCTCCGCGGCTGACCCGTCCTATCCGTGATCTGCCATCCCATGGTGGGCGACCCCATGGGATGGCAGTATTTTTTGACCGAGACCCACTCTGACACCGGCCGTGAATCACTCGGCGGCCATAACAGGAAAGGGGAGCAGTTCCCATGACCGACGACATCGCGCTGCAGTTCACCGACGTGGAATTCCGCCGACAGGGCAGGGTGATCCTCACCGACGTCAACCTGACCGTCCGACGTGGAGAGCGATGGATCCTGTTCGGGCCGAACGGCATCGGCAAGTCCACGCTCATCGCCATGATGGCCACGCGCCTGCATCCGAGCGAGGGGACCGTCGACATTCTCGGCAACCGTCTGGGCAAGGTGAACGTGTTCTCATACCGCAACAGAATCGGTCTGTCCTCCGCCGAACTCTCCCGGGCGTTCCCACCCGACGAGGACCCGCTCGACGTGGTGGTCACGGCACTCACCGCCACCACCGGGCGATGGCGCGACACCTACACCCCGGAGGAGACGGACAAGGCCCGCGGTCTGCTGCGCCGATTCGGCGTGGAATATCTCGAAGGCAAGCAGATGTGGAAGCTTTCGGAGGGCGAGCGTACGCGCGTGCTCATCTGCAGGGCGCTCATGGCCGACCCCGAGCTCGCCATACTCGACGAGCCGACCACCGGGCTCGACCTCGGCGGCCGTGAGCTCGTGGTCAGAGCCCTTGGCGACCTCGGTGCCGAAGATTCCGATCGGGCGGTCGTGCTGGTGACGCATCGGCTCGAGGAGATTCCCGAAGGGTTCGACCATATCGCCGTCATGGGGAGGCTCTCCGGCGACGAGAAGACCGCGCATGCCACCAGAGTGCGGGGAGGGGACCCCGAACCCGGCACCATCATCTACACCGGAGACCTGGAACACGGGCTCACCGCACAGCGTGTATCGCGAATCTTTGGTCTGCCGCTGGACGTGCGGCATGAGCACGGCCGATGGCAGGCCTTCTCCGTCTGATCCCGTTCCCGTTTGGCCCCCTCATACGGCGGCCGGTATACTGACCGTCGGACCCGAACGGGTCGTTACGGACACCGAACACACAGCACTGAGGAGCATCCATGGTACGTCGCGGACCGCTGCAGCCAGGCGAAAAGGTGCAGCTCACCGATCGCAAGGGCAAGAAGATCACCATTCAGCTCGTCGAGGGGGAGGAGACCCAGACCGAGCGTGGCGTGATCAGTCACGATGCAATCATCGGCGGCCCCGAAGGCATGGTGGTCACCACCGCGACCAGTGAAGGATCGGTGGGCAGCGCGGCCGAGGCATACCGGAACAACCCCCGCAAACCCTGGAAGAACACGCGCAGGATCGGGGGATGGCAGTACACGGTGCTGCGGCCGCGTCTCATGGACTTCATCCTGTCCATGCCGCGCGGGGCGCAGATCATGTATCCCAAGGACATCGCCCAGGTGATCGAGACGTGCGACATCCGTCGCGGCATGAACGTGCTCGAGTCCGGCGGCGGCAGCGGCGCCATGAGCCTGCATCTGCTCGACGCCGTGGGCGAGGAGGGCTCCCTGACCACCATCGAGATGCGTCCCGAGTTCGCCCGTGTCTGCGAGGCGAACGCCACCGTGTATTTCGGCGGGCGCCCCGCATGGTGGAACCTCCTGACCGGCGATTTCGACTCCGTGGCCGCCACGTTGGAGGCCCACGTCTACGACCGCATCTTCCTGGATATGCTTGACCCCTGGAACCGTCTTGAGCAGGCCGCCCGCGTGATTGCGCCCGGTGGCGTCATCACCTGCTACGTCACCACCACCACGCAGATGAGCCGCCTTGTCGAAACGTTCCGTAACGCGGGCTGCTGGACCGAACCGGAGATAGGGGAGACCTTGGAGCGTGGATGGAAGGCGCAGGGACTTGCGGTGCGACCGAACCATGAGATGATCGGGCACACCGGATTCCTCGTCACCGCACGTGCCATGGCCCCCGGCGTGGAGGCGCTGCACAAACGCCAGCGCGGCACGAAGGACACCTACACCGACATCGACGACATGTCGCCGCAGGAGCAGCAGTCACGGCTTGAGGAGCTCGAATTGCGGGACATCTCCGACCGCAAGCTTCGCAAGGTGCTCAAGGACCTCGACGCCCAGGTGGAGAATATCCCCGGCACACGGTAGAAATGTATCTCGACGGGCATTGCAGCTGCCTGTCGGAAAGGCCGGACAATGGGGGTCAACCTGAGCAAGGTCGCCAAGAAGGCGAACGCATACGAATACCAGCTCATCATCATGCGCCATGCCAAGGCGGAGTCGGGATCGTCCGGCGGGGATGTGGACCGCGAGCTCTCCGAAAAGGGGGTCAAGCAGGCCAAGAAGGTCGGCAAGGGCCTGGCTGCGGTCGGTCTCGTGCCCGACCAGATTCGCTGCTCCGGCGCGGTGCGCACGCGGCAGACGCTGGAGCGCATGCTCAAGTACTTTGGGGACAGGCCCACGGTCGAATATCGGCAGAGTCTGTACTCCGGCGGCATGCAGGCCTTTCTCGACGAGATGTCCCATGTCAAGTCGAGGACCCGCCGTCTGATGATCATCG
Organism: Bifidobacterium pluvialisilvae; assembly: GCF_019331695.1. Taxonomy (GTDB): domain Bacteria; phylum Actinomycetota; class Actinomycetes; order Actinomycetales; family Bifidobacteriaceae; genus Galliscardovia; species Galliscardovia pluvialisilvae. The sequence continues at coordinate 84,428 of NZ_JAHBBI010000005.1, read as the reverse complement.
GGCATGATCCGACCGTATCCATGGCGAGCCAATGGCTCGCCTCGCCGAAATCCGACCAGGCCATGCTCAATATCCTCGGTCTGGGCATGTCCCCCGCATCGGTCGTTATCATGGGAAGCGACAAGCCGTTCGATAAGTGGGGAATCCGGGACGGCAATCTGGTGGCTGTGCTCGGTCCCAAGGATTGCGTGTGATGAGTGCCGCATGTGATTCCGCCGCTGCCAGTTCGCAATGTGGATATGTCGTGAAACGTTGAAATTCCAGTAATAAACGATGCTTATAGCGACATGCAACCTTGGTATATACCACGTTTCCCGATGAAATTTGCTAGTCTTTTTGCGGTTTTGACACGCGAAAAATGGAGCATGTATGAGTGAACTCACCTCTGTCATCGGATTCCCGCGCATCGGCGGCAACCGTGAGCTGAAGAAGGTCATCGAAGGCTACTGGAAGGGCAAGAACGGCATCGACGAGGTCAAGCGGACCTCCGCCGACCTGCGCGCCAAGCACTGGAAGCTGCAGAAGGACGCCGGCATCGACCTGATCCCGAGCAACGACTTCAGCTACTACGATCAGATGCTCGACACCGCCATCCTGCTCGGCGCCGTCCCGCAGCGGTACAAGGACCTCGGCCTCGACGACGAGGACACGCTGTTCGCCATCGCCCGCGGATACCAGGGCGACAAGGGCGATGTGACCGCCCAGCCGATGAAGAAGTGGTTCACCACCAACTACCATTACCTGGTTCCCGAAATCACGGCGGACACCAAGCTCGCCCTGACCGGCACCAAGCCCTTCGACGAGTTCAACGAGGCCAAGGAGCTCGGCATCGTCACCAAGCCCGTCGTCATCGGCCCCTACACTTTCCTTAAGCTCGCGCGCGGCGCCGAGGGCGCCGACCTCGAGCTGACCGACCAGCTCGTCGCCGACGCGGCCAAGGCGTATGCCGATCTGCTGAAACGCTTCAACGAGCTCGGCGCCCAGTGGGTGCAGTTCGATGAGCCGTATCTGGTCCTCGACAAGGAGGACGGCGACCTCGACCTCTTCTCCACGCTGTACCGCACGATCCTCGCCGCCAAGGGCGATGTCAAGGTGCTGCTGCAGACCTATTTCGGCCATATCGCCGACACCTACAAGACCGCCATCGGCCTCGGCTTCGACGGGATCGGCCTCGACCTTCTCGAAGGCAAGGACGAGAACCTCGCCGCCATCGAGGAACACGGCGTCCCGGAGAACGTCACCATCTTCGCCGGCGTGATCAACGGTCGCAACATCTGGCGCAACAACTACGCCGTGAGCCTCGGCCTGCTCGACGCTGTGAAGACCAAGGCCGCGCACGTGGCCGTCTCCACCGCCGACTCCCTGCTGCACGTGCCGTTCAGCACCGCCGGAGAGGACAAGCTCGACGCGGCCGTGCTCAAGCACTTCGCCTTCGCCGTCGAGAAGCTCGATGAGCTCAAGGAGGTGGCCGAGCTCGCTGATCTCGATGACGCCGCACGCGCCGCAGACGCCAAGCTCGCCGCCAACCAGGAGCTGTTCGACGGCACCCGCGTGACCCCCGACGCCGCCGTGCGAGACCGTGTCGCCAAGCTCACCGACGACGAGTACGTGCGCCAGCCCGCGCGCGCCGAGCGCCAGGCCATCCAGAAGCAGGAGCTCGGACTCCCCGAGCTGCCGACCACGACCATCGGGTCCTTCCCGCAGACCCGCGAGGTCCGTTCCACCCGTGCCAAGTTCCGCAAGGGCGAGATCAGCAAGGCCGAATACGACAAGTTCATCGCCGAACAGATTGACGACGTGCTGAGGAAGCAGGAGGAGATCGGCCTTGACGTGCTCGTCCACGGCGAGTTCGAGCGCAACGACATGGTCGAGTACTTCGGCCAGAACCTCAACGGCTTCCTGTTCACCAAGAACGCCTGGGTGCAGTCCTACGGCACCCGCTGCGTCAAGCCTCCGATCGTGTGGGGCGACGTCTCCCGCGCCAACCCCATCACCGTGGAATGGAGCTCCTACGCGCAGTCCAAGACCGATCACGTGGTCAAGGGCATGCTCACCGGCCCGGTGACCATCCTCAACTGGTCCTGGCCGCGTGAGGACATCACGCACGAGGAGCAGACCACCCAGCTCGCCCTCGCCATCCGCGACGAGGTGCTCGACCTCGAGGCGGCCGGCATCAAGGTCATTCAGATCGACGAGGCCGCGCTGCGCGAAAAGCTCCCCGTCCGTCGCTCCGACTGGCATGTGAAGTACCTCGACTGGGCCGTGCCCGCGTTCCGTCTGGTGCATTCCGCCGTCAAACCGGGCACGCAGATCCACACCCACATGTGCTATTCGGAGTTCAACGACATCATCCGCGACATCGACGCCATGGACGCCGACGTCATCTCCTTCGAGGCGTCCCGAGGCGACCTCGTGGTGCTCGACGCCATCCACGACGCCAACTTCGAGACCGAGGCGGGCCCCGGCGTCTATGACATCCACAGCCCGCGCATCCCATCCGAGGAGGAGATCGTCGACCGCATCCACGAGATCCTCAAGAAGATGGACGTGAACAAGGTCTGGATCAACCCCGACTGCGGTCTGAAGACCCGTGGCAACGCCGAGACCTGGCCGAGCCTCGAACACATGGTCGCAGCCACCAAGAAGGTCCGCGCCGAACTCGCCAAGTAGCGACGACTCATCACATGGCGCATGATGGGGGCGAATCCCACTGAGGTTTCGCCCCCATCCTCATTACGGCCGTTCGTCCCCTCCGTCGAGACGATCAGAACAGGAAGAAGCATCCCATGCATTCCCCGCAATTTTCCCTTGAGGTGTTCCCGCCGAAACGCAACGCCCCGGTGGGAACCATCTACGACACCCTCGACGGTCTCGAAGGCGTCGACCCCGACTTCATCTCCGTGACCTACGGCCATGGCACTCATTCGGATCGCACGGCGACCGCCCGCATCGCCAACACCATCCGATCCGAATACGGCATCCCCACGGTCGCCCACCTCACCGCCCTGTATTCGAATCAGGATGTGGTCGATCAGGCCCTCGACATGTTCGATGCAGCTGGCGTATTCGGCGTGCTCGCCCTGCGAGGCGACGTCATCGAGGGACAGGAGGAAGTCGGCGTGTTCGAACACGCCAGCGATCTGGTCTCCTATATTCGTGACCGTCGCCCCAATCTCAAGATATTCGGCGCCTGTTATCCGGAAGGCCACATCGAATGCCCCTCTCTGGACGAGGACATCCGCAATCTGAAGATCAAGGTGGACGCCGGCGCCACGAACCTCATCTCCCAGCTGTTCTATGACAACGAGGACTTCCTCCGGTTCGTCGACAAGGCGCGTGCCGCGGGGATTACCGTGCCCATCGAAGCCGGCATCATGCCGGTGACCAGTGCGAAATCCGTACGCAACATGGCCGTCAGGAACGCCACCGTCATTCCCAAGCAGCTGAATGCCATGCTGGAGAAATGGGGCGACGACCGCGAATCGTTGCGCCGGGCGGGCATCATCTACGCCTCGCAGCAGATCAACGACCTTGTGGCACAGGGCGTGGATGGCGTGCACCTCTACACGATGAACCATCCCGGCACCACCAGACGAATCTGGCGCAACGTACAGCCGCTGTTCCGGGAGGATTGACGCCGCTCGACCGCCATGGGCCTGTACAATGGAGAGAATGGACAAGGCAACCTCACGCGTAACGCTGCGTGAACTCATTCGCGCCGGCATGGCCAATCTCGACAAGGCCCAGGAACTCTTCGGCTCCCTTTCCTCGCTCGGGGTCACAGGATACTACCGTTCCGAACTGCTCGAAGCATTGTCCAAAAGCAACGATCCCGATACCGCCCTGCGGCATATAGCGGAATTGGCGGGGAAGGCCCACGAACAGGGGCATCCATTGGAGTCCCTGTTCTCCGGGCTTGACGGGTTGTCCCGTCTGGTCGCCGTACTCGGCGCCTCCGATGAAATCGGCCGTCTCATGCTTTCCCGACCGGCACTGGTCCGGGCCGTGACCGGGGATGGCTACGAGTCCCACCTGTGGAACCGGGAGCAGCGGCGTGCGGCGGTGTTGCAGCGCATCGGGGCCGACCCCGCGGCCGACAACCCGGTCAGCGACGGTCCCATGGCCGAATCCGTCACCGCGTTGCGCCGCTGCTACCGGGAACAGCTGGCCGCGATCATGGCCAGGGACGTCACCGCCGACGACCCGTTGACCATGCAACCGGGTATCAGCCGCAATCTTTCCGATCTGGCCGATGCAGCCCTCGAAGGGGCACTGGCCATTGCTCGGCACGAGGTCCCAGAAAGCGAACGATGCCGGTTCGCCATCATCGGCATGGGCAAGCTCGGCGCACGTGAACTCAACTACGTCTCCGACGTCGATCTGATCTACGTCGTGGAGCCGGCGGACGATGGACTCGGCCACGAACGGCTTATCCGCATCGGGACGAAACTGGGCGTGACCCTGCAAAAGTTCTGCCAGTCGGTGGTCATGGGCGTCGCCGAACCGATGCTGTGGCAGATCGATGGCGGGCTGCGCCCGGAGGGCAAGGACGGCCCTCTGGTCCGCACGCTCGACTCCCATCTGGGCTACTACGACAAGTGGGCCGAAAACTGGGAGTTCCAGGCCTTGCTCAAGGCACGACCCGTGGCGGGCGACCCGCAACTCGGTCGCGAATACTATGAGCGCACACGGCCTCTGGTGTGGAGCGCGTCCAAGCGCGAGAACTTCGTATACGACTGCCAGCAGATGCGCAAACGTGTGGAGGACCTCATCCCCAAACCGCAGAAGGACCGGGAGATCAAGCTCGGCCGCGGCGGTCTGCGGGATGTGGAATTCACCGTGCAGATGCTGCAGCTGGTCCATGGGCGCACCGATGAGTCACTGCGCACCGCCTCCACGCTGGATTCCCTGCAGGCATTGGCCGCCGGCGGCTACGTCTCGCGCAAGCAGGCGGTGAAGCTGTCCGCCGACTATGGTTTCGAAAGGGTACTCGAACATCGCCAGCAGATGTGGGCGCTAAAACGAACCCACCTGTTCCCCGACCTCGGCAAGGGCAACGAGGGAGGCATCGAGACCCAGCGCCAGCTTGACAAGGACACCGTCAACAACAGCGCCGAGCTGCGTCGTCTCTCCCGCGCGCTGCACATGCATCCCGAGGAGCTCATCGAACGGTTCGACGCCACCCGCCGTGAGGTGCGTCAGCTGCATCTTGACATCTACTTCCGCCCGATGCTGCCGAACATCGCCACCCTGGGCGAGGGGGAGATCAGCCTGAGCCCGGAGGCGACCAAGGAACGGTTCGCGTCCATCGGGTTCGGCGATCCGGACAACGCGATGCGGCACGTGCAGGCGCTCACCGAGGGCATCAGCCGCTCGGCCAAGATCAACCGCATCATCCTGCCCGCGGTCCTGCAGTGGCTCGGCGACGGGCAGAACCCCGATATGGGGTTGCTGGCATGGCGCAAACTCGAAGAGAACTTCGGCCAGGGAAGCGACTATCTGGGATTCCTGCGCGACTCCTCGTCGGCGGGTCAGAGACTATGCCACATCCTCTCCAATTCCCGGTATCTCGGCGACGCCATGAACAAATCCATGGAATCGGTCACATGGCTGGGACATGACGAGGAGATGCAGCCACGGTCGCGAAAGAGTCTCGATATCCAATGCCATGCCGCATTGATGCGATTCTCCGAACGAATCAACGACTTCGCCACATTGCTCAGGTCACTGCGCCGTCATGAGATCGAACGCATCGGTCTTGGATGGATGAGCGGAGTCATCGAGGACGGTGCCTGCCTCGACGCCATGACCACCGTGTACGATGCCATATTGGACAGCGCACTCAACTGGTCGTTGACGCATCAATGCCATGAACGGGACGTGGAACGGCCACCGGTCACAATCGCCGTCATCGGCATGGGCCGCTATGGCGGCCGCGAAGTGAACTTCAGTTCCGATGCCGACGTCATCATCATCTATCGTCCGAACGGCAGCGTGGAGGATCAGCAGGCGTTCGCATTCGCGAAGGCGGTCGTCGACGATTTGCGTCGCATTCTCATGGGACCGGTGTCGATGGAGGGCAAGATCGAACTCGACCTCGACCTGCGGCCTGAAGGCAAGAACGGCCCTCTGGTCCGCTCATACGAATCCTGCCGTGAATACTACTCGTCGTGGGCCAGCACGTGGGAGCATCAGGCGCTGCTGCGTGCACGATATGCCGCCGGTGACGAACAACTTGCCAATGATTTTCTCACGTTGATCGCCAATCCGCTGCGATATCCGGATCAGCCGCTCTCCGAGGCGGAGATCATGGACATTCGCAAGCTCAAGGCGCGCGTGGAGGCGGAGCGTCTGCCACGTGGCGTACGGCGTGAACGTCATCTCAAGCTCGGCAAGGGCGGCCTTTCCGACGTCGAATGGACCGTACAGCTGTTGCAGCTGCAGAAGGCACACGACCATCCCGAACTCCAATGCGTGTCCACGCTGCCCGCGCTCGACATATTGGAGAGGCTCGGGGAGATTCAGCCCGACGACGCCTCGATCCTGCGCCAGTCCTGGACCATGGCCACGAACGCCCGCAACGCCAACTATCTGTGGTCCGGACGGGCCAATCGTGCCGACGTCCTGCCGGACGACACGTATTCCCTGGGTGGCATTGCCGCCGTGCTGAAGGAGCCGGCCCATCGCGGCCAGGCGTTCGAGAACGAACTGCTGGGAGTCATGCGCAAGTGCCGTCTCGTCACCGAACGCCTGTTCTATGGCAAGGATGACGTCGCATAAGACGAAAACGGCGACATTAAGAACGCATCGGGCATACGGAACAGGTAGAAAGAGGAATGAATCGTGGGCGACGTCCGTCAGGAGATGGAACGGCTCAGACCGGTCTATGAAACCGGTGTGCTGCGGCTGCTTCTTCGCCAGCATTCGATGGTCTATATGGCGTTGCTTCGCGCCGCATTCGACCCATTGACCAGTGAGATGCCGCGGGAGGTTCTTGAGGACCGGCTCGCCCAGGGATTGTCCGGTCTCATAGAAATCGGCGAATACACCCTGAAGGATGGCCAGTCCCTGTCCGATGCCGCACACCAGGTGCTCGTCGAGCTCGGACGCGAAGGCGATGGGGATTACGCCTGGCTGGCGAATTCCCTCGATGTGGTCTCCCATCGGTTCCTCTACCGCCTCACCGCACGCGCGCACCGCGCCATCGACGCATTGTCACGTCTGGAGGACGATACGCAGACGTTGTCGGGGGCGCAGGCCAACAGCATCATCATGGAGGTCGAGCACGCCCGTATGCGGTTGACGGCGGATCCAAAGAAACGCGTCGAACTGCTCAATCATGAGATCGAGGAGCGGCGTCAGGAGATTGCGAGGATCGAGCGGGGGCAGGACGACGCGGTGCTGGACGAAGACCAGGTGGAGGACGTCATCGGGGTACTGCACAACACGCTGCGCGGCGTTCCCGTAGATCTCAAGGAGTTGGCCCTTACGGAACGGGATAACGGCGATGTGCTCCGCCGCCGTATGCAATCGGGGTCCTTGTCGGTCGAAGAGATTCTCTCCATGTACCATGACGACTACCGCAGATCGTTCCGGGAATCCGACGGTGGACGGCGATTCGCAGACGCGTTCCAGGTCATCGTCACCGAGGAAGGCCGCCGTCAGATCGACGACGCCATACGCGATATCGCGAAAACACCGTACTTCGCCGGCGATTCCGCCGTTCTGCTCAACCAGATCAGATCCGAACTCGACCTCATCTACAAGGGCATCGAGGACGTCAGACGTCAGATGCGACTGTCGGATGAGGCCGTAAGCCGACTGGTGCGGCAGCAGACCGATACACGGTATAGGACGATGCTCGGTACATTGAACCGACTGTTCGCCAAGCTCAATGCCGAGGCGCGGGCCGATGACGATGACGAAACCCGGCCATACGACACCGATGTGGCCACCGTCCGACTGGGGCGGTTGCCTTTGCGTCCCGCAAGACCAATGACCACGGTCGCACCGCCGGAACTTCAGGATTCCGTCGATCGTTCCGGCGCCCTGCCGCCGCCGGACCTCAAGGCCATGATCGAGGTGGGAGGACCGAGGCTGCGGCGTATGGCCGGACTCATCAGAAACAGGCCGGTGATGCGCGGGGAGTACGTGGATATTGCCGCGAGTTTCAATCGTCTGCCTCGTGAGGAGCGCCGGGAGAGCGAGCTGATCGGATTCCTCGGCGCGTTGAGAACCGACGGCGACGATCAGGTGGTCTGGTATTGCGTATCGCTGGACGGCACGACACGGCAATGGCGCACCCGCCCCCTGATGGTGCCCATGGCCGAACTGGATACGATTGTGAAAGAGGAATGATATGACGCAGAATGACGCTACAAACCCCTACGCGCTGTTCGAAGGCGACACCGGGGACATGGCGGCCGATGCGCGGGTGGCGGCCATCGCGCTGAAACGCGACCGATACATCACCGGCAACCTATACGATCTGGTGCTCGACAACAGGGAGGCCGTTGTACGCTCGCTGAACAACGACATGCTCGAACTGGTGGAGAACCGGCATTATCGCATCATGTATGCCACACCGGTCAGTGAATCGGACATATCGATGAGAGCGCTCAAGACCCGTGCCAGCCTGACGCGTGAGGAGGCCGCGACGCTCGCCTACCTGCGTATACGCGTGCTTGAATACGAGAACACGCGTGTGCCGGCGGGGGAGTGGGTCGTCAGTTTCGAGGAGATCCGCAACGCGCTGACCACCGGTGCGGGATACCTGGCCGGACGCAATGACGAGGAGGGCGTGCTGAGAAAGATATCAGCCACCGTCTCCGCGCTGACGACGTACGGGTATCTCACCAAGGACGAGAACGACGACAACATGTATGCCGTCACTCCGCTGGTGCCGGTCGTTCTGGACCGCGAACTCGCCGAATCATGGCTGGGCGCCAGTGTCGAGGACGCCGAGGCAAACCCATATGACAGTGAAACAGATATGAATAACGACGTTATGTCGGAAGACGATGCCGTGGATACCGGCGACATCGTGGAAAGCGAATCCGCAGACGGGGATGGTGAGACGAGATGAAGGACACGATGGCGATCATCGCCGACCGTTGGATGATGACGAGCCGTCAGCTCGTCAATTGGGGATCATACGACGGATTCCATGAATTCCTGCCGTCTACCGACGACGGACTGCCGGTGACCCTGCTCGCCGGCGCCAGCGAGTCCGGAAAATCCACGCTGGTGGACGCGCAGATCTCACTGCTGTATCCCACGGGGACCCCATACAACAAGGCGTCGAACACGGGCCGCTCCGAACGCAATGACTATACGTACCTTCGCGGCATGTTGGGCATCGGCAATGACGGCACAGGGGACGTGCCGATCTATCTGCGAGGCCGTGACGGGGAAGGGACCCCGCAGCCGGTATGGGGCGCGATCGTCGACACCTACGAGAACCGAACCGGGGGAGAGACACTGTCCTGCGCGAAGTTCCTCTATCTCGCGCCCGGCGACGGCAGGGGTGACGTGAGACGGCAGTATGTCGTGTGGGACAGGAAGATCGACCCCCGTCCCATGGATGCGTTCCGTGACGCGCCGTTCACGCCGACCGCACTGAAGGCCACCTATGAAGGATGCCTCCAGTTCTCGAACGCCGAAGCGTTCCACGCCCACATATGGCACATTCTCGGCCTGAGCGAGGCGGCCTGCCGGCTGCTGTACAAGATCCAATCGGCGGATGCTCCCTCACGGCTCGACGACATCTTCAAACAGGGCGTGCTCGGCGTGCCGGAGGCGCTCGAGCTGGCCCGCAACACCGTGGACGACTACGACCGATACGACGAGAACTTCCGCAGCATGGAGGAAAAGGCCAAACGCATCGCCAGACTACGCGAGGTCCGTCAGGCCTACGACTCCTACGTCAAGGCGTTGCGCGACGTCCGGGCCCTGGAGCCCGTCGACCCCGAAACGGACGATGGACGACGCGCCCTCCACGCATGGACCTCCCGCCGTATGACGAAGGAGGTGCTCTCCCGGCTCCCGGACGAGGAGCGCAAGGCCGGAAGCCGGCAGGAGGAAGTGCGCGATCTCCAACGACGGACGAACGACCTGCGGAAACGTCTGGCGGAAGCCGACACACGACTCCGTGGGCTGGACGACGGCGACAGGGCCCGTCTGGAATCCGAACGGGAACAGGCCGGACGCGCGCTGGCCGAGGCGCGCGAGCTGCGCAATCGCATGGAGCCCCGGTTCCATGACCTCGACGAGTCGTTTCCCGTCTCCGCTGACGCCTGGCAGCATCGTCAGGAACAGTCCGCCGCCTTTGAACAGACATACGCGCGGACGCTTGCCGAATGCGAACGGAAGCGGGCCGAGCTCATCGGCGAACGCGCCGGCGTAGCGCAGACGCTACGCCAGTCGCAACGCGATCTCCAACGTCAGCACACCCACGATACGCGCATCACCCAGTCCATGGACGACGCAAGGGCCCTGATCGCCCATGCCACCGGATTGGACGTCAGTGAACTGCCATACGTGGCCGAGCTCATGGACGTGAAGGAGGATTGCGAGCAATGGCGTACAGCCATGAACGTCGTATACGCCCCGCTCGCGCAGACGATCCTCATCGACCGACGTCATGAACGGGGCTTTGCCGAGAAGGTCAGCACCATAGACCCCTCGAGGATGATGCGCCGCACCTGGCGTTTCATCGACACGAATCGGATATATGACGCCGAAGGCACGGACGGCTGGATATCGGGGAAGCTTCGTTATCGTGAGGATTCCCCGTTCGTCGACTGGCTGAAGAATCAGACCTGCTCCGAACGATTCGATGCCCGTTGCGTCGACTCCATCGACGACATGGACAACGAACGGCAGGTGCAGGTGGACGGCCAGCTGAAGTCCGCAAACCGCGGCTACCATGGAACCAAGGGACTGCATCCCATAATCGGATTCACCAATGCGGCCTATCTGGACCAGCTCCGTGGAACGGTGGATGACATCCAGGGGGAACTCCGGCAAAAGGACGAGGATCTCGACTCGGCGAAGCGGCGCATCGACCGTCTGCGCGAAGAGCATGACCTTGCCATGCTGCTGTCCTACACATCCTGGGAGAGCATCGATACGGACGGACTGGAGCGGCGCATCGACACGCTGACGAAGCAGCTCGACGAGCACGACACCGACCCCCAGTTCACCGACCTTGCCGAAACGAAAGCCGCATTGGAAGCCGAACTCGACCAGTCCAATCAGCGTCTCTATCAGGCAAAGACCCAATACGACGGGCAACGCCGGTTCATCGATGCCGCACGGCAGTGGCTCGATGGCCGCAGCGGGCACGGGGCCGCACAATCCGGCTCGGACGCCGACCCCGACGAAGGCCTCGCCCATTCCGTATCCGCAATGCTGGACTCCGCCTATGAGAGCAATTTCGCCGGCATAGTGAACCATGACGACCGTTCCCGTATCATCGTCGGGGTCGGCGCCGACGCCCTTGCAGGCGAAACGTTCGAACAACGGGTACAGGAGAAGATGAGGGAGTCCGTTTCCCGAACGGTGTCGTCGCTCACCGAGGTTATGTCCTCCCGGAAGGCCGATACGGAGACCCGTATGTCCGCATACCTCGACCTGTACGCGCACGACGACGATGCTCTGGCCGCACGCGTGGAGGACTACCGGTATTATCGTGACGAGCTGTCCGATCTTGAACGTCTGACCGCGTCAGCGGCCACGGGGGAGGAATACGCGAACAGTCTCGACAAGCTGCTGATGGACTTCACGCAGATCAATCGGGCCATCGACACCGACGCCAATGACATCGGAGACCAGCTCGATCGCATCAACGCCATGCTTGATGGCCAGAAGTTCGGCCCGAGGCTCGGCAGCCTTTCCATCGGGGCGGATGTCCGTCGGCCGGAACGTTCGTTCACCGCCAGGCTCAAGCGGGTCATCGGCCTGTTGGACGAATGGAAGGAGCGGTCGCAGACCTCACAGGTCGATTCCGCCGCATACGCATCGGCAGCCCGCAAGACGTTCTCGTCCTGTTCGGGAATGATCACGATGCTGCGGCACGAGTTGGATCTGGTCCACGACGCCAACGGCATCAGGGACTATGGCGCCAGGAATCTCGACCCCCGGTGCCGGTCGTCGTTCTATGCGACCGTCCATCATGCGGAGGGACCGGATGAGCGCATCACCTCGACGGGCGGCAAGTCCGGCGGCGCCCTGCAGGAGCTCACCTCATTCGTCTATGGCGCGGCGCTGATCTATCTGCTTGGCGGCGACGTGACCGGCCGTCCGACCTATACGACGTTGTTCCTTGACGAGGCGCTGATCAAGGCGGACGGTCGATACACGCAAAGGGCGCTTTCGGTGCTGCCACGTCTGGGATTCCAGGTCATCGTCTCCGCTCCGGAAAGCAAGACCGCCGAGATTCTGGAAATCGCCAGCAAGGCCTACGTGGCCTTCAAAAACCCGGCCGACAGCAAATCGTATCTGCAGGAGGCGTCGCTGGACCAGTCCGCTCCGGGAAACGAGTCGGATGCGACATCCTGACCGAATTCCGCTCTACAATACAAAAGATATCGCAGAGCGGCGCGGTCGTATGATGCCCGACTCTGTCTCAAAAAAAAAGGGGGCCTCATGAGTGGTTTCTTCTCCCGCTCAAGCAGCGGCAGACGCTATCCGAACCGTCATCAGGGACGGAAATACTATAAGAAGAGGAAGGGACTGTTCGGCATGTTCGGCAGCTTCTCCAGCTCGGACAGGGGATACGCCGCATACGCACAGCAGGGATATCCCACCCAGCAGTACCCGCAGCAGCATTATCCACAACAGTCCCATCCCCAGCAGGTCCCGCCACGGCAGTCGCACGTCGCCGGGGGAGCGACCTGCACGAAATGCGGTTCCGTGGTGCCGACGGGTGCCAAGTTCTGTCTCAACTGCGGTGCCAGGATGGAATCGAACGCCATGTTCTGCCCGAACTGCGGCAGGCCGTTGAATCCCGGTGCCAAGTTCTGCATGGAGTGCGGTACGCCGGTGGCTCGTTGACGGTTCGATGCCATTCGAATTACCGGCTTTGTTGACGCATGCCGGATTCTTTGTCGGTTCCGGCAGACATGTAGGCCGTTACGTCATCGGCTCCCGTATCGGCGGGGGACGGTATGGCGTGTGCTTCACCGCCACTGACGCCACCGGCAATCGTGTGGTGCTGAAACGATTCCGTCATCGTATATGGAAGCGCAATGCGGGTCGGAACCACTTCGAGGCCGTCATCCTTTCCGGATTGCATCATCGTGCGATACCGGAACTGCTGGGTGTGATCAACGATAAGAGCGGATATTACTTCGTCCTTGAATACAAAGCGGGAAAATCGTTGCGCCAGCGTCTTTTCGACGACGGCCATGCGTTTCCCAAAGCGGATATCCGGCGCATAGGGACGCAATTGCTTGACATCCTCGTCTATCTCCATGGACGCGGGGTGATCCACGGCGATGTCAGTGTGGCGAATGTCCTTGACGACGGTGCCCATGTATCGCTCGTCGACTTTGGGTTGGCGCGCTATGCGCAGGGCGATGCCCGCGCACGCGATGCCGGCCAGTACGATCTTGACTATGCCTGCTTTGCGAATGTAATGCTCTATCTTATGTATTCATGCCCGGAATTCGAATATTGCGGGGGAGAGGCGCCTTGGTATGACGATCTTCCTCTTACCGATGACCAACGTCATTGCATGCGTCGAATGATGGGCCTGGACCCGACATATGAAGATACATCGTCCGCCGCGGCAGACTTCCAATCGGCGTTCGCCCCTTGGCGGGTTTCCGACGAAACCCGGTAAGACGGGACATCGTCTTTGCGTTTTCCAAGACAGAGCATAAGCGAGGTTTTGTACGATATGACGATGGCAGCGAACAGGGCCGCGATATGAGACGATACGGGAGTCAATGACGAAACGAATGCAACAGGATTCGGTTCGCATGGATATATAAATCTGACATAACGTACATTATCGGTACTTTGATATGGCCAATGTATACGTATACACGCGTATACACATATGCGATGTCTGTCATGGATAAACAAGTCGGCTCGCACGGATGCCGTCCATCCCCATGCGAGCCGACTTATCGAATCATGCTTCACAACGCGTCATCGTCTATTGAAGTACTCGTCGACCGCTTTGGCGAGCTGGTCCACGGTGTCGATGATCATCGTCGCGCCGTGTTCCTCGAGTTCGTTCGGTTCGGCGTATCCCCAGCGGCATCCGATTGATCCGATGCCGGTCTTGGCGGCGCCGTCCACATCGGTCCAGCGGTCGCCGACCATGACGGCGTTGTCGCCGGCGGACTCGTCGTATCCGATATGGTCGAAGCAGTATCGGATGACCTGGTCCTTGTTCAGCCGCGAGGTGTCCATGCTGGCGCCGAACACGCCGTCGACCATTCCGGTGATGTGGAAATGGTCGCAGACGGCAATCGCCTGCGGCTCGGGCTTGCAGGTTGCCACGGCAAGATAGTATCCGGCAGCGCGAAGCTTCGCCATCTGCTCGGGAATGCCGGGAAACACCGAGTTGAACAGGCGTCCGGGAACCTTGCTTCCGGGGTTGTTGGGGTCGTCGAACGCCGCGACGTCGGAGTAATAGTGTCGATACACGCGCACGGCCTTGTCCATTTCAGGACCGTCATGGATGCCGTTGCGTCGGAACGAATCCATGATGGACGGTCCGACGAAGCGGTGCAGTTCCTCATCGTCGGGGACGGGCCTTCCCAGCGCCTCGAACGCCTTGGCCACCGAAGCGAAGATGCCTGGATGGGACTGGGTCAGCGTACCGTCCAAATCGAGCAGTACGACATTCTTCGGATGGTCGATCATGCGCCTCTCCCCTGTTGTTTGTCTGTGTGTCGTTGTTCTTGTCGGTCGTTCCAGTGCGGGCAAAGCAATGCCCGGTTCACGTATCGATGACCGGGCATTTCCATATGTCTTACTCGTAGTCGGGAATCCAGCCCTCACGGTGCATCTTCAGCCGCTTGTCGAGCAGCTCCTTGAGCTCATCCTCGGTGCGGCGCTCCAGCAGCATGTCCCAATGGGTGCGCGTGGGCTTGGCGATCTCGTTGGAACCCTCGTCGTTGGAACCCTCGCGATGGGCAGTCTGACCGCAACGGCATTCCCATTCCTCGGGAATCTCGGCCCCCTCCGCGAGAGGAAGGATGGTCCTGTGGCCTTTCGGGCAGATATACGCCACATCATTACGGGCCGCGAAATCGACGTTGTCGTCCGATTCCAGCGACTTTGCCCCGATGCTCATACCACGCAGCGAGCGTTCAGCCATGAGTGTTCCTCCTCGTATTCAATAACCTTATCCACGCTACAAAACAGTAACGACCTTGCGATTATTCCGTCCGGCCGGGATTCCCCGTCAGTCGACACCGGAATACGCCACGATGCCGCGGTTGATCATCGATGCGGCGGCCCGCGCGGTCTCGGCGGTGTCGACGCCGTCCGATGGAAGATACGGACCGACCTGCGCTACCTGGCCGAGGATGTCGGCAAGTCGCTTGCAGGCCCTGACGAAATCGCCTCCGGTCAGGTCGCTGCCGTCGAGGACCTTGGACAGGACCTCGCCCCTGGCCCACTCGTAGGCGATGTCGACCATGCCGAAGTCCAGCTGATTCAATGCATCGAGTCCCATGTCCTCGCAGGTGGCGTTGATGGACGACCATACGCGGCGGATCTCCTGCGATGCGGCCGCCAGACGCCCGTTGGGACCGCCGGGATACCGCCGGGGCTCCCCCGCCGAGCCGCGGCGCGACTCGTAGACGAACGCGCTGAGCAACGCCGCGAGCTCCTCGGGCTTGAGGCCGTCGAACAGTCCGGCGGCCAGGCACTGCGCAAGCACGAGGTCCTGTTCGCTATACAGGCGCCGAAGCAGCTGCCCGCGCCGCGTGAGCGTGTAGTCGTCCGGCCGCGCTCCGATTTCGTCATGTGCGACGTCATGATGCTCCCCCTCGACCCGTACGGCCTGCAGATACCCGAGCTCCTCGAGAATCGTACAGATGGTGTCGAACCGGCGGGCGACCGAGCCGGTACGGGAGTCATAGCGGTGACGCACCCGTTCCAGCTCCTTGGATTCACGCATCCACCGATGGCCCCACTTCATGTGCTGGGCCAGGTCGGCGCATGACCGGCAGGGATGCTCCCGGTCCATCCGACGCAGTTCGGCGATGCGCTCGTCAAGCTGGCGGAAGGCCTGCCGGCGTTCCGCGTCGGAATGGAAGCCGCGGTGCTTGAGCTCACGGCGCGCGCCGCGTTCCAATTCGGTCAGCTGCATCCGGATGGTCAGGAACTCCTTGAAATCACCCTGATCGCACTGGAACGCCTTCTCATAACCGTTCAACGCGTTGTCGAGTGTTGTGATCTGTGATTCCAACGTCTCCGCCGACTCGTTGGCCTCCCATTGGGCGAACGAATGGTCGAGCGTCACGCGGGCGGTGCGGTAGTCGCTGGAGTTCAACAGGTTCACCGCCATGTTGAACGTGGGACGGAAGCTGGAATGCAGCGGGTAGACGCGTTTGGACGACAGGGACGCCGCGGTCTGCAGCTGGAAATCGCGGTGGTCGACCACCACCGCGTGTCCGATGGTGTCGATGCCGCGTCTGCCGGCGCGGCCGGTGAGCTGGGTGAACTCCCCCGGCGTCAACGGCACGTGCCCCGTGCCGTCGAACTTCTCAAGCTTCTCCACGACCACGCAACGGGCCGGCATGTTGATGCCGAGCGCAAGCGTCTCGGTGGCGAACACCATCTTGACCAGGCTTTCGGTGAAGAGCCGTTCCACGATCTGACGGAACAACGCGATCATGCCGGCATGATGCGGGGCGAATCCCTCCTCCAGCGCGAAGCGGAACTGGGAGAAGTGCAGCGTCTTCATCTCATCCTTCGTCAGCTGGCCTTCGACCATCTCATCGACGATGCGGCGGATGCGCTGCGCCTCCTCGACGGTGGTGAGCTCCAGCCCGGCGTTGATGCATTGCTGCACGGCCATGTCGCATCCGGTACGGGAGAAGATGAAGTAGATTCCCGGCAGCAGATCGTAGTAGTTGAGTTCGTCCACAACCGCCCATCGCTTGGGCGTATATCGCTGAACATGGTGCCGAGCTTTGCCTTTCCCGCCACGGCGTCGGCCGGACCGTTCATCGCGGGAGCCCGACCGACGTTCCGCACGCCGGTCGAGGTCGCTGATGCGCGCGACCAGATCGGGATTGAGCTGTGTGCTGTTCTCCGAACGGTACAGGTCGTAGATTTCCGGTTCGTGGTGTTCGTCCGCCTGCACCATGATGTGCTGCCGCAACGGCACAGGACGTCGTTCGGACACCACCAGCGAGGTATGGCCCCTCGCTGACTCTATCCACGCCGAGAAATCCTCCACGTTGGACACCGTGGCGGAGAGACCGACGATGCGTACCTGACGGGAAAGATGGATGATGACCTCCTCCCATACCGGTCCTCGGAACCGGTCGGCCAGATAATGGACCTCGTCGAGGACCACGTACCGCAGCGCGGTCAACGTCATGGAATGCTCGTACAACATGTTGCGCAGCACTTCCGTGGTCATGACGACGATGTCCGCCTCGGAGTTGATCGAGGTGTCCCCCGTAAGCAGTCCGACCTTGTCGGCACCATACAGGTCGACGAGGTCATGGTACTTCTGATTGCTCAACGCCTTGATGGGCGTTGTGTAGAACGCCTTGACGTTGCGGTCCTGGGCGAGATACACGGCGAAATCGGCGACCACGGTCTTGCCGGCGCCGGTCGGCGCCGCGACGATGACGTTGTCGCCGGACTCCAGTGCGTCTATGGCCTCACGCTGGAAGTCGTCGAGCGGGAACTCCAATGTGTCGGCGAACCGTTGCGCCACACTGGCCGATCGCCGACGACGATCGCGGAACGCCTGGTACCGTGCGGCGGGGCTCAGTTGTTCCTCGTCGCGAACGACCCCGTCGTTCCGACGGTCGTCTCGCTGCTGCCGATGATGTCTTCGTGCCATGATGTGCTCACTGCTCCCCTCTTGTGCCTACGTTCGACGCGTCATGCCACTGCCGCAGCACGGAGGGCGGAACCAGCAGCTTCAACGCCTTGTGGTGGACGTCCACGCGCACCGGCACCCTGCCTACAATCTCGCCATCCGCCATCAGCAGCGGAGGCTCCTCCCCCCGGCCACCACCGGAGATGGTCACGGCGGTGATACGTCGGTATCCGATCAGTGGGTTGGAAAGATGCGTGCCCCGGTAGGCCTGGGCCAGTACACGCAGCGCCTGTGGTGCGGAAGGTCTCCATTTCGCCCAGAGCATCTCGAGCATGCCGTCGCCGAGGTCGGAATCCGGTGAGGCCTCGATGCCGCTGCCGATGAATCTGGCGTTGGCGACGGCCAGCAATGGGGTCGTGAGGTCGTAGTCGTCCATGTCTCCGTCATCATAGGTGACGTCGATGTGGAACCCGTAGTCCTTGACGTGCAGCGCCTCCCTGATTCCCGCCTCCAGATAGCGCAGACCGCCGAACGGAAGCCTGGAATGATTCGCCCGGTTGTTGATAGCGGCGTCGATGGAGCAGTTGAGCATGCCGGCGAAGAACGTGTTGACGCGCGTGCCATCGTCGTCGGGGGATTCCGCATGCCCCAAGTCGAGGTTGATGCTGGATTGGTAGCTTAATGCCGCGAGTATGGCCTCGATGCTGGTTTCGACATGACCGACGGGCAGTCCGAGGCCTCTGGCGAAGTCATTGCCGGAACCGCAGGCCACGATGCCCAATGGGATGTCACAGTCGGCGACGGCGTTGACACCGAGCGAGACCATGCCGTCTCCCCCAACCACCACCAGTGCATCGGCATGGGAAAGATGACGGCGGGCGTTCTCCAGCGACTCCCGCCGTGTCGCGCCGGTGACGTCGATGACGGTGAACCCGGTTCGCGAGCATCGTTCGGTCAGATAGCCGATGGCTTTCCTGCCCGCCAATCGTCCCCGGCCGTTATCCGAAGCCGGGTTGGTGACGACGGCGATGGTTCCGGTCGGAGTCGGCGTGTTCGAATCAGTCATTGAAGGATTTCCACCGTTTCCAGACGAGGACATGACGATCCCGCCTGCGTTCCTGATTCCTGATGACTTCCGCATGCGCATCGGCGTATCGTTCGGCCGTCATGCTCAGCGGCTGGGTGAACGACGGACGTTCCGCCTGCCGTTCGGTCTGCGTGGATTCCAGACGTGACAGCAGATCGCCGATGCGCCCGCCCGTCTCGGCCACGGTATGCCATGCCGACAGCGCATGCCTGATGGCGTATACCAGTCCGGCGACCGTCATGGTGATGAAGAACACCACCAGAATCACCCAAATCCAAACCGGCATGGCACTCCTTCCAAACGAAATCGAAGCGATGGTCGGCCGTTACGGCACGAGCACGCCTGCGGGCTGCGCGGCATTGGCCCGCGCCGAGGCTTTGCTCTCCAAGCTGAGCTCGCGTTGCGCCCTGGCCATGATCATGGAACGCAGCGTTCCCGGGGACACGGCGACGATATGACGAGCATGCGCGATGCAGAACGCCACGAACCACGAATCGGACGACACGGTCAGATGCACCAGTTCGCCGGTGCCGCACGGCTCCACGCGCGCGTCCGGCAGGGAGTCGATGAACGGCAGTCCCGGCTTGTCGGTGACGAACGATGATTCGGTGCCGTTGTCCAGGCTCCACTGACGCAGCTGGGACACGGGAACGTCGGGAATCTCGACGGGGGTGTCGGATTTGACGATCTCCGCACGCCCGATGCGGGCCAGACGCAGGACCTGCCAGTCGCTGTGGTTCCCTTTATCCGTCTTCGTCGTTTCGGCGCCGTTCCAGATGGCGGCGTAGTACACGCCCTCATCGACGAAGATCTTCGCCGGAGCCACGATCTTCTCGCGGGTCCGCCCCGCTCCGTCGGTGTATTCGATGTCGAGCAGGGACTTTGCGTGGATGGCGCTGTCCACGGCCTGGAAGCTCGGCGGTTCGAGCTCGTACCCGGTGAGGCTGAGCCATGGGGTCTCCCCCGGCTCGGTGTGTTCGCGCAGCCTGGCGCACAGGGAACGAGCCTGCCTGCGCGACTGCGCGGGCAGCAGGGGCGAATGGGCCAGATAGCTCACCGATGCGGTGAGCAGGCTCAGGTACTGCGGCGAGATGCCTGCGAGACGCTCCAAGCCCAGCGAATTCGTGGCGCTGATGATGCCTTCGGCCTCCAACAGCGACCAGTCGATGTCGAAGAACTGGCTGCCGGCCATCTCGCCGTCGTCGGAAACGGTGGTGAGCGTGCCGATGTCCTTGCGGATGACGGCGACGGACTTCTTCAGCTCGTCCTCGGTCTCGGCATGGCCGATGAACCGCTCCGCCAGATCGGCCATGGGGAACTCCTCGCCGATATGCGCGGAAAGGAACAGCATGAGACGAAGACGGCGGTCCACTTCGGAGCCGGTCTGGAAGGATGCGCTCAGAGCCTTGCGTCCCTTGGACTTGCCTTTGGCGTCCTCCACGTCGGAATGATGGTCGGCTGGGGTGGAAAGGTCCTCATGGGCCTTGAACGCCTCTTCGGGACGGTCGGCTGAGCCGAACTGCGTGGCGGCGTGGAGCCTGCGGCTGAAGGCGTCGACGGCCTCCTGCGGGCTGATGATCGACGAGCCGGGATGTTCGAGCACGAACATGGCCAGGTCGTCGGAGTCCGTGTAGGCCACGTTGATATGCTCGCCGTCCACATCAACGGTGGCGGCGAAACGACGGGAATCGATGACCTTGACCAGCGTGTCGGGAATCGTCTGCGTGCCCAATCCGGGCGCGATGGAATCCAATCCAAGACCGGGCACCGGCATCTGCGGGACACGGGGGGCCGTGCGGGACACCTTGGTGGCCTCCCGGGATTCCAGACGCTGCGAGGCGGATGAAAGCGCGATCGACTGCGCCAGATAGTTGGCGGCGGCGAGCACCGGCAGGTCCGCCTGCTGGAAACGCATGCGGATGCGCGGCTCATCACCCAGCTGCAGACGGTAGGATGCGAAATCCTGTCCCTCCGATTTGGACGAATACTCGGGTTGGCGCGATTCGATGGCGATGCCCATGGCGGCCAGCTTGGCGCGGTCGCGCTGGAACTGCTTGGCGAACGCGGCCTTCGCCGCCTGATCGGCCAGTTCTCCATACGAATCGGCATACGCCTTCACACGCTGCGCGATCTGACGGGAGGTGAGCCATTGGGGGAACGCCGATGAAAGCACGGCGAGTACATCAAGTTCATGCTTTCCCCACTTGTCGGAAAAACGGCGCCTTCCGTTTGAAGATCCCTCAGCCATCTGTCCTCACGTCTCGTTAACGTAGTTATTTGATTGTTGGCGTTCGCAACGCCTCTTGACATTTTACGGGTAATTCTCCGTAAAACCACTCAATTTACGAAAAATTATCCTTATGGGCGATTTCTCGCCCATAAGCATCACAACCAATCGTCAGGTTCGACACCCTGAGGTCCGATGAATTCACCGTTCGGCACATACGACGGCGTGTCCTTGTCCTCGAGGATCGCGTCGGCGAAGCATTTCACATTCTGGCCGAACGTCCAGTCGCCCTTGACGGTGAAGGAGTTCGCCGCCGCCAGCGAGGGGACGCCGTAGGGGAAACGCTCGTCGAAGTCGGCGATGTTCTTGTAGTAGCGCGGGTCGAGATCGACCACCGGGAAGATGTAGTTGCCGTCCTCCATCTCGTAGGTGTCCGTCAGATGGAACCGGTCGGAGCGCATGATGAACAGGTCGTTCGTGGTCTTCACCGGAAGGAACCTCGGACGGTCCACCTCGATGCACGCGGCGCCGTCGAACAGCGAGATGGCGGCGCCCATGGCCGTCTCCAGCTGCAGCACCTTGGTCGTCGACGAATCCGTGGGATCGACGGTCTTGCGGTTACGGATCACGGGCAGGTCAAGCACTCCCCCGGTCTGCGCCAGCTTGTCGCGCAGGTCGCGCACGCGCACCCAGATGTTGTTGGTGTTGAAATACGGGTACTTGGCGATGTCAGTGGCCGCGGCCTTGTCATCCGGATGCACCTGGCTCATCTCACGCAACGAAAGACGTCCGGTCCTACGGTCGCGGACGATGTGGCCGCCCTTGCGGTCGGCCGCGGTCTTATGCGCGACCTCCACCATGAACGGGGCGCCGGACTGGGCGAAGGCACCGGCAAGCGTGGTCGAGGGACGTGCGCCCAGGTTGTCGGAGTTGGAGATGAACAGGTATTCGATGCCGTTGTCGAGCAGCTGGTCGAGCAGGCCGGATTCCCACAGCGTGGCGAACACGTCACCATGCCCGGGCGGGCACCATTCGAGGTTCGGGTCCTCGGGGAAGCTGACCGGTCCGCCGGTGGCGATGTCGATCTTGGGTTCCACGTGCTGGATGATCTCCGTGGGAATGTCCGTCTGATGGAACCGCCGGTTGCGACGCAGCACCGACATGGACTCCTTCGAGGTGCGGAAGGAATTCATGAGCGTCAGCGGCAGCTTGACGTCCTCACGGGTGCGGGCCGTGACGACCTGCCCGAGGATGATGTCGAGAAAGCGCATGCGCTTGGCCTTGTGACGACGCACGGGCAGCAGCGACTTGGGCCCAGCAAGCCCCATCGACGTGCCGAGGCCGCCGTTAAGCTTGAGGAACGCGGTCTTCCTGAACGCCTCGAGGGCCTTTTCATGGTCGATGGTGTGGTGGAGGTCACGGACTGCGGGGATGTCGGTGAGCGGCTCGACGTCGTCCTCGCGGATCCACTCGGAGTGGTCGTCATGCTGCCAGGTGCGGTACAGGCGCTCGAATTGCGAGATCGCGATTTCACTCATGCCATGCTCGCGCATCTTCGCCGCGGACAGTTCAAACGGATCGTTGGACACAGGTTTCCCTTTCTTTGGACACATCACCACATTGTATAGGATGACGACTTGTCCCTCCCTAATGCTTTTGGGCAAGTTTCGGGGAGAAAACACTGGGCCGTGATTTCCGTGGCTCAATGCAGGGCGGAGAGCGTGGGATAAAGCTCGGCGAAACGGCGGTAGCCGACATCGTATACCTGTGTCGCGGCCGTATGCGGCGTGTATATGGTGCTGTCGCAGACCGTGTGGATGAGGTCCGGCCGTTTGAACACGAGTGAGGCGAGAGCGACTGCGGGCAGGATTTCGGCGTTGGTGAACACCTCGACCGGGTGGTCGAGCACGTCGGCCATGATCTGGCACCATGCGGGTTCTTGTCCGCCGCCGCCAATCAGGGAGATTGTCCGCGGTTTGGTGTCGAAGCTTTCCATGCCTTGCCGGATCGAGTATGCGACGCCTTCGAGTGCGGCCCGTAGCAGATCGCCTTTGGTCGTGTCCGGTGAGATGCCGATGTAGGCGCCGCGTATCGTGGGGTTCATGACAGGGAACCGCTCCCCTACAAGGTATGGCAGGCAGAGTATGCCGTTCGCGCCGGGTTGGGAATGTTCGATGAGGTTGTGTGCCGTCGGATAGTCGCCGTCGGCGAATATGTGGGTGGCCCATCGGTGCACGTCGCCGGCGTTGAGGAACGGTACGGCGTTGACGTATCCGGGGGCTGCGCCGAATGCGAGGTTCGCGGCGCCTGGCCTGTTGGTGAACGGTTCGTCCGATATGGTGGCTATCCATCCGGATGTGCCGAGGTTGATGTTGTATTCGCCGGGTTTGCCGACTCCGCTGGCGAGTGTGGTCGCCCCGGCGTCGCCGATGCCGGCGTGGACTGGTGTGCCGATGGCGAAGCCGGTGAGCTGGTGTGCCGTCGCGCTTACGGTACCGACGACGTCCTGCGGGTTGTGCAGCCGCG
The DNA here is from genome assembly GCF_019331695.1 of Bifidobacterium pluvialisilvae. Taxonomy (GTDB): domain Bacteria; phylum Actinomycetota; class Actinomycetes; order Actinomycetales; family Bifidobacteriaceae; genus Galliscardovia; species Galliscardovia pluvialisilvae. Next base: position 60,560 of record NZ_JAHBBI010000005.1, on the reverse strand, counting down.
GCAGCAGAATGGGGTCGATTCCCGCCGCCTCGCAGATTTCCGTGTCCCATTGTCTGCTGTGGATGTTCATTGCACCGGCGGTGGTGCAGGCGGCGACGTCGCCGATGAGCGCTCCCCCGGTGAGTTGGGCGATGAGATAGTCCTTGGAGCTGATGAGCACATGGCGGACCCGTGCGAAGACGCTGGGGTCGTTGTCGTGTAGCCACATGAGTTTCGGCAGTGGCAGTCCGCCTTCGAGCGGGTTGCCGACCGTGTTGAGGAAGCGTTCCTTTCCGCCCGGGTATGCGTCGGCGAGCGCCGTGGCTTGTTTGTCGGCTCGTCCGTCGGAGTAGAGGATCGCGTTGCGTACCGGGTTGAGGTTGTCGTCGAGTGTGATGAGGTCCTGCATTTGTCCGCTGAGGATGATGCCGGCTATTGTTCGGGGGTTGAAGTCGGGTTCGTGGTGTTGCGTTTGATGGAGTATGTGTTGTGATGTTGTGCGAAATGCCTGCCACCATTGGTTGGGGTTTTGTTCGTGTTGGTCGTTGTTGGTGATGAGGTCGAGTTGTTCGCTGTGGCTTGCGATGATGTGGCCGTCTGAGGTGACGATTGCTCCTTTGAGGGCTGTTGTTCCTGCGTCGAATACCGCCGCGTATTGTGTGTCGTTGTTGGTGTCGTCGCTCATGTTGTCCATGGTAGCCGTGTGCGTGTGCTGTCTTGTGCCCGGATGCTGTGTGTTATCGCGTGTATTTGGCGAAGTAGCCTTTAACGTGCTGTTCGGGTATGGGGTATGGGGTGTTGCGGTCTTTGAGCAGGGTTTCGAGGCCTTTGACGTTGATGCTCAGGATTGCGATGGCTGTGAGGATGCCGATGATCCAATCCGTGGTGGTTGAGGAGCGGGCGGCGTATGTGAATGTGGCGATGGAGGTGGGGAGGAATGCGAATAGTGCCGTGATGAGGCCGGGGTCGTAGATGGTGCGTTTGCCCTGTGCCGCGTACTTGCGGCGTAGGGCGAATCCGGCGACGGTGTGGATGGCCGCTTCCGTGATTCCGATGCATGCGATGGCTATGGCGGCCCAGTCAGCGCCGTGGCCGAGGAACAGGATGAACAGCATCACCGTCACGCCGCAGCAGTCCACCAGCATTGCGACGAGGTCGCTCATCGGATACCGGTCCGGCATGTCGGATCCCTGCATCGTGTTCATCATGTATGCGAATCCGCCGGGTATGCGCTCCTCCTCCCACATGTGCATGGTGAGGGCGATCACGCCCATCAGGCCCAGTCGGTGTTCCCAGCCGAACCCGTTCCATCCCGTGGCCAATACGATGACGAGTACGGTGCCGGCCACGGCCATGCCGTACAGCCATATGCTGAGCCATAGCGACAGCAGCCTGTTGATGACGGACACGATTGCTCCTCCTTGACCGATTGGCATGGGCTGGCAGCCGCCGGGAACCGACCCGCGGCTGCGGTTGGCAATACGTTACGGTTCCGACATCGTTTCTGTCATTCGATACAAATGCGGAAAATGACGGGTTAGCCGGCCTCGCGTCCGGAAACGGATGTCGAGGACGCATCGCGAATGATCCACTGCGGCCGACCAGCTGATTCCTGCATGGTCTTCTCCATCCCCGCGATCCGGGAGGCGGAGGCGACGAAGGCGTGGGCCGAGATGCTGGCGCCGAGGATTCAACCCACAGGCATGGGTACACATCCAAAAATGGTTTCCACAATCAGCTAGACTGTCGGACAAGATGATACAGGAGGCGCTCAATGGATGACGACCCGCTCTTCAAGAAATTCTGCGAAGAAAGCAAAAGCATGTCACTCGTCCATCTTCTGGAGACGTATGCGAGCGTTTTTCACGCGGCCTTCTTCATCATGGGCGAGGACGGCCCGTACGTCAGTGACCAGGAATTGCGTGACTGGCTGAACTGGTGCGTCTTCTATGGCAGGCCACGCGAGGAGTATCCGCTCGCCAACCGGGACTGACAGCCGGTCCATTTGTTTTTCAAACCGCTTTCGGGTGGCTTTTCTGTTATCGGCCACCCGCACGGGTAGTCAAAGACATGAAAGACATGAAAATGGTTATGGTCTACTTCGGCGCAAGCCGAATCAAGTTCACGACGTAAGGTGCAGTTCCTTGTCGAACATTGGCTTGTACTCCTCCTTGTCCTCGTCCTGCAAGAGGGTATACGCGTCAAGAAGAAGTTCGTGAGGCACTGACAGATGATTCTCGAGTATTGCCGAGATCAGCCAACTCAACGCGTAGTACTGCTCCCCCGTTCAAGCCCATAATCAAGTTCCCTTATCTCGGAAAGCCCATCGCAATACCGCCTCAGCTCTCGGTAGACCGCTTCGCATTGAGAATCTGTGCCATATTCCCCCTCTCCTTGCCGCGAGACGACCGGATGCGATGTACAGATTTGGAATCTTCCGTGCGTCTTACGTGTTTTCTGGAGTCACGCGCGGATGACCTCGTTTTTTATATACAGGTTTCCCGTTGCGTCCCGCCATGAACTACAAGGCCAGGCGCCACAACGGTTTCCTTAACCGCATACTTGATTTTCTTCTCATCCCAAGAAACGGGAAGTGTGTTTTGCCTGGGACTATGGCGTTAGGAGCATGATTGTCGACATATGCTCCCATACGCGAGCGGTCGGCCGTCACGCCTTCGATCATTCCACGGACAGGTCATAGACGCCGCTGAGTTCGCCGGGAAAGAGGTGGTTCTGGCTGAGTGATGACGTTCTCGTCGGTGTCGCCGCCGGTCTTTTTTCCGCGGTCCGATACACGTCTCGTCATCACTGCCGCGAAGGCGTGAGCACATCAACCACATCCTCCACGGCGAGGGCAACGGCAAACGCGGCGGTCATCTGCACGGAACCAGGGGTACCGGGCAAGACCGAGTGCCCCAAGGACTGGACCGGGAACGACATCGTCCAGACCATCAGCCATGTCATGACGGACCCCGACTGGGACCATACCGACGAAAAACGAGCGAGTTCTGCACCGATTCGGCAAGACCGTTAATGGTTGAAGTCAAGGCGTATAGATCCGATAGCCTATACGTTATTGACGCATTCCCAGTCGGAGGTGGCGGTGTGACCAAGAACACCTAGCACGATAAGATCGAGGCTAAGTCCGTTAATGACAAGCGTGGAAAAGAAAGAGCGAGACATGACACTGAAAGAGTTGATGGCGCTTGCCCGGCAATGCCTTGAAATCATCGAAAACCATGATGATGATATCGAGGAGGGGGCTCGTGACGCGTTGAATGCGGGAGAGCCTGAATACGCCATTGCCGATGCCCTGTCGTTAGCATACGAGTTTCCCGAGCTATTCAGCCAATTCCCCGACGAGGTGTATGAGCTGGCCAAGAACCCCGACTACACGCCAATTCACCGCTATCTTGACCTGCTGGAGAAATACCGGGAGAACTAGCCCCATCCATTTCCCCCTCAACCAAGCCGCCATGAACTTCATGATAGCTTTCGTATGCCCGTAGGACGGGAGAAACCCCCATCCGACGGCTGAGACGGAAGAATAAGCGATATGGAAATCATTGTCTCGCCGGACGGGGAATGCGAAGGAATGCGTCCTGATCAGCGTTAGGATGAACCGGAGGAAGAGTAGATGCGGGTTAATACAGTCTTCCCTGATCTCGAGGACAAGAGAGGGGTGAGCACCTGATATGAACATGCAGCCCGAATACGAAAACATGTGCGCGAGCTTGCGCCCCCTTGCCTACCCCACCATGACCGAGAAGCAGCAGGATAGTGCAGAAGCCTGCATCAGAGCCGGTGAACCGTATGAGGCCCTTCTGGATCTGCTGTGGGCAGCGGCGGAGAACCATGCTCCGCGTGAACTGCTGCTGCAGGCACTGGACCTCGTGGACGACGAGGACAAGGAGCAGTACCGGCAACTGATTCGTTAGCCGTCTGAACTCGAATTGTTGCAGCCACTTTACACGGGGTGGTTTTTTATGCCCCGAACGAGTTCCGACAACCAAGTCAAAAAAGACCATCACATGTTTGGATGCAATCCACCTTGGCACCGTATGCCGAAGCACCTGTGTCTTATGGACTCTGGCGCCGGCGACACCGGATGGAACGTGGACCGGCAAATCGGATAACTAGGACGCGATTCGCCATTCGCGTGAGTGGAAGAGTCACGCGAAGGACAACAGGGCCGTCGGCAAGAGGACCGGCAAAGCGGAACGGCTCGGGACGGGACTACTGATGCCCGCCGCCGAACCGAGGAAACACTAGACATGGGAGGTTGTGACATGTCAAGAGGAATCCACGTGAATTGAACGCCACATAACGTGTGGCATATGATGGCGTCAATCGGATTCTCGAGGAGAAGAGGGAGCTTTTCTCATGGCAGACATCAATGAGGAGTCGCCCTACCCGTACCGCACCGATGATTGGAATCTGTTCAAGGAGCTGTGCGAAGCGAACATTGAAATGTATTTCGATTACAAGGGCCGGGAGTATTTCGTGACCAGTTTCCAGGGCGGCGACGATTTCACATGGTTCGTTTGTGATTTCCTCCCGTTCAAGAAGGACCTGTCCCTCGTACCGGTCAGCGACAAATACGATTCGCTGGAGAAACTCGCCGATGAGAAAATCTTCGACGGAAGAACGAAATCAATCCGCGACTGTTATCGGGAGTTCGATTTGTGGCAGAGCTAGACGTTCACGACTACACGCTGCGCTGATCCGCTTTTTTAAGGCGGTCTTTGAGTGCGCATGTCAGCCGTGAGACAATCGGGGATATCCGTAGTCGCTGTCGACGGGAGATGCCATGGGACTGAAAACACCGAAGCAAAAGGTCCGCAGATTCCAAATGCGACAGCAGCTACGGACGCATATGGACCGTCAGGAGACAACCCGATCATGCGGCAAGATCCGCTACCGCACCGAACTGGACGCCACAAGATCGCGTTGGCCTCGACGCGTCGTGCACGCCGTGGATCCGCCCGTTTCAAGGAGGAGCGTCGTTATTATCTGTGCTCGCAGTGCCACGGGTATCATCTGACGTCGAAAGGGAATGGAAGCAGTCGGGAGATTCGGAAACGAAGGCCCATGGCAAAGGCCGCTCCCGAACCGACCGAACTCAAAGGAGTCACGGCGTTCATTGAAAACATCAGCGGCGAATGGATGTATACGATTCCTGAACTGGACGCCCGCGGCATGTCCGAATCCCGCGAGGATGCGAAGAATGCCGTGCGGGCAATCGTGAGCATCGTCGTTCCGGACGTCGGAATATCCTTCAAATACAGTTCGGACGAGCAGGATCTGGGTGCGCTTTACGCGCAACAGGTCGCCGGGTCCCAGAACACCGTGACCATTGAGAAATCCTCATATATGGAACCATTGCTGTCCCGCCTGAGATCGCACCTGTTCAGGAACGGATTCCGGTTCCGCAAATACGACATGCGCTATCCGGGGCCACCGGACATCATGCTGCCGAAATACCGGATCATGGTGTTCGTCGACCCATGCCTGTGGCATGACCGTTCGGCATGCAAAAGAAAGGCATTCCCTCCCGAGGCATTGCGCATATGGCAGGATGAACATGCCGGCCAATGGAAGAAGATGCAGGAGGATCGTCAACGGCTGACCGACGAAGGATGGATCGTGCTGTCATATTGGGAATGCCGGTTCTGCGACAACCGCAGGCGGGAGAAGCGCCTGCGATCGTTTCTCTTGGATGTGCGGCGTGCGGCCCGAGGATCCGCCCAATGACACACATGACCGCTTCGGATAGAAGCGCGGTCGCTGTTTGCTCATGATGGTCAGTTTCAGGTCACGGCGTTTCGATGTATCTTCGTAAGGAAGTTCCGAAAACGATAGGGAGGCACGGATGACGAAACGCAACGAACGAGACGACGGCCCGCATACAAGGCTGCCATTCGGCATCTGCCTGGGCATATTGTTTGGCGTCGCCGTCGGCATGTCCACCGATAATATCGCCGTATGGCTTCCGGTCGGCGTGACGCTTGGCGTCTGCCTGGGCGTTGTCTACGATTCCCGAAACAAGCCCCACGATGATGATGGGGACAGTCACGACGCCTGATTTCACATCCCATTATTCCCAATGAGACACGCCGTATGATGCATTGTTTTGACAGCGGCGGCATCGACGGGTATATTATCTACTCGTTGCGCAAGCGACATCGGACCATAGCGCAGCTTGGTAGCGCACTTGACTGGGGGTCAAGGGGTCGCGGGTTCAAATCCCGCTGGTCCGACCAAAAGGGCGGAATTTCAACGTTTTTTCAGTGTTGGAGTTCCGCTGTTTTTTCAATCGGGTACCTATCGGGTACATGAATAGCGGAAGTCCTTCCTACGGTCGTGGAGAAACGACCTTGGTCTCCAGCCATTCCGCCAAGTCGTGTGGCCGATATCTTACGACCCGGCCGATTTTGACATACGGCAGCTCTCTTCTTTCACTTCTCCATCGGGACAATGTGCTTACCGGTACGCCAAGGATTCTCGCCACCTGCGACGGGGTAAGCAGATTCTCCGGGCTGTTATCTTTTAGCATCATGCCTCCGGCTATGCGGGCCAACCAGCCACTTCAGGACGCATAGAGGTCGGTATGGCACGAGCATGGATAAATGACCGGTGGCTCACCTCGACGCAAATGACGTTGGATGATGGGTCGAAGACGCGTGTCGAGCCTTCCCCGCAAATGAAGCGCTCCTTGGCACAAAACATGACACACCCCGACCGGGCCATCAGCCTCGTCAAAGCGCAAGATGACCAGACCAATACGGCGCCGCGCCGGTTCGAGTACGGGCACGACCTCAAAGGCATCACAAGAACCGTGGACGCCACCGGCGTCAAAACCAGACTCTACGGATACGGCAAGGGACTGCCCACCACCGACGAGGACGGCAACGAGACCGGCGGCTATGGGCGTCGCATCGACTTCGCGGACATCAACAATGGCAAGCCCTACGTCGAAGACCCTGAAGCCACCGCGCTTTGGGGGCTGCCCGGCCCGGACGTGAGCACCATGGGCAAGAACCTCGTCAAAGGCGGCGGATTCGAGAAACAGTACGGCGACGGATGGCTATTCAGCCCGACCGCCGCGTTCCTCGACGCACTCGTGAAGAAAGACGGTGCAGTCGCCCCGCACGAGGGCAAGGTCATGCTCAGGATGGGCACCGACACCAGCACGTGCGCCACATCCGCGACCTGCGACCTCATCACCGTGAAAGGCGGCAAGGAACACCAGCTCACCTTGTGGACCTACGGCCCGGCCGGTTCGACGCTCACGTTGAAGGTGTCGCAGAACGTGAACATATACCCGACCTCCAACATCACCCTCGACCCCGTGAAGAACACCGGCCAATGGACGAAAACCACACGTCGGTTCACCACCCACAAGCTGTGCAGCGCCGTACGCCTGTGGATCGAGAACCCCACGACGGTGATCTACGTGGACGACGTGGGCATCACCGAAGTCACCACCACGGCCATCCATCCCGCCGAAGGCATCTACGAGAACGGCGACTGCGAGGACAAGGCCCAGCTGCTAGCCGAGACCAAGGCCGAACTGAAACGGCGCAGCACGCCCACTGTCAGCTATGAGGCCGACGTGCTCACCTTCACCCGAGCCGGCATGGATACCGCGAACGTCGCCCTTGGCGACCGCGTGCTGCTCGTGGACACCACCTTCACCCCGGACCTGCGCCTGTCGGGCCGCGTGCTCCAACTGGAGGAGGATCTGCTCGACCCCAAGCTGTCGGTCATCACCATCGGCAACATCATCGAACGGTTCACCGCAAGCAGCCGCACGGCCGAGCAACGCCTCGACCGGGTGATCGCCGGCACCGCCACATGGCAGAGCACCAGCCAACAAGTCACGCAGAACGCCTCGAAATGGGATCAGGTCGCCCAGACCGTCGTGGACAACAGCGGCCGATGGAACACCACGGCCGACACGCTCGACGCGAAATCAACAGAATGGGACAAGACCGGCACGACCCTCGCCGCGAAGCAACCCGCATGGGACGAGACCACGGCGACCGTGACCACCAAGGCCAAGACGTGGGACGACGCGGCCATCATCGCCGCCAACCACGCCCAGGCCATCCGCCAATCGACCAGCGGCGGCGTCACCCTCCACTTCGACGCAACCGCCATCACCCTCGGCGACGCCATCACCCTCACCGACAAGACAGGCACATGGACATTCACGGACGGCACGTTCGTCAAACAGGAAACCACCGAGTAAGGAACCATCGTGGCACGCTTTGAAATCGAGAAGTACCGCACCATCGAGGCCACGCTCGACCTCGCCAACGACTACGCGCCACCCGTACGGCTCAACGCCGGAGACATGGACGGACGCATCCTCAAATTCAACATCACCGACGGCGGCAACGACGTGAACGACCTCAACGGACTGTCCGCACGACTGACATGGAACCGAGACCCCACCGACCCGAACAGCGGCGGCGGATTCATCGACATGACCAAAACCGCCGGCACCGACAACCCCACCGGCGTGTACCAGGTCAGCTTCACCACGCCCGTGCCCCGCGCCCTGCTGCAGAACGCCGGCGAGCGCACCGTGGTCGGCATCGACATCGAGGACGCTGACGGCGGCATCGTCTCCAGCCGGAACATACCCGTCATCATCGAGCCCGCGCGAGTGAACCCGAAGGCCCCGGAGATCGCGGATCCGTTGAAGGATCTGCATGACACCATCGACGAGGCCAAGCAGATGATCGCCGACGCGAGCATTGACATCGGCACCGTCTCCACGCTCACCCCGGCGAAGAAGGCCACGGGCGCATTGACCGGCACCGGGCTGAAACGCAAGCTCAATCTCGGCATCCCGCGAGGCAGCAAGATCAGCAGCGTGACCGCCACCTCGCTGGATACGGCGACGCCGACCGTGAACACCAGTACGGATGCGAACGGCGACACCGTCATCGAGCTGGGACTGCCACGCGGCAAGCAGGGAGAGAAGGGGGACAAGGGCGACCCCGGTGACTCGGGCGGCATAGCGACGGCCGATAAGGCCGGCATCGTGAAGCCGGGTAATGGACTTACCGTCAGCGAAGATGGTACGCTCTCGACCACGGACGCGAACGGCCCATTGAAAATCCTATGGACGACGGGATTCCGCACATACTTCGTACTGTGTGGAAGCATCTCCCGAAAAGCGGTCAATATGATGGCCGCCGACACCAAGAACACCGCACTCGAACTCGGACTCGCACAGATGCGCAGCAACTACACGATCCCCGCAGGAGAAACATTCTCAATCACGGTGGAGGGGAACGTGCCCGCGCTGTCCGCAAACGAACACCACATTTGCAGCATCGCGTACATACCCATCGCAGCTGCCGACTACCAGAAGGAGATCCGAATCAGCGCCACACGCGCCGCGGTGGCAGCCGGCGACACCGAAATCATCTGGACCGCAAGAGAAGAAGCGACTATCCCAATCGGCACCTATATCGTCCATGCAACAGGATGACCATGAACCTCACCACCACGCATCCGCTGATTCTCATCGCCTGCGCGGTCATCGGCAGCGGCGCCATAACCTCGATCGTCTCATGGCTGCTACGCCGCATCGACCAGCGCAGGAACCTCGAACAGGCCATAGCCGACTCGCCGACCATCCGCCGATTGGAGCTGGAGATCTACCGGCAGAGCCTGTTTCTGCCGACCACAAGCCGCATGCAGCACGAACACCAGCTCGACGCAGGCAAAGCCTACACCGAGCGCGGCGGCAACGGACCCGGCCACGTGCGCTGCCAGCAACTCGAAGACGACTACCGGCACCGGCTCGACACCGACGACTGGAACTACCAGCACCATCCGCATAACTGAAGAACAACAGAACAGACCGATCAGTCAAACCCGGAAAGCCCCATGCGACGCCAATCGCAATGGGGCTTTCCTCATAAGAGAGGGACAAAGGCATGTCCAAGATCAGACACCGACTACTCGCGACCATGGCATTGCTGCTCGCCATGTTCACCGTCACGCCCAGCGCGATGGCCGACATGCGAGGCATCGACGTATCCGGCTGGCAGTCTCCGACCGTCACCTGCACCGCCGACTACGACTTCGCCATCGTCAAAGCCACGCAGGGCACCGGCTTCACCAACGGGTACATGACCCGCCAGGCCCAGTGCGTCCAGCAGCGAGGCAAGAGCCTCGGCTTCTACCACTACGCCGGCGGAGGCAACGCGACCGCCGAGGCCGACTACTTCGTGAACACCGTCCGCCCGTACTTGGGGCGCGTGATTCTCGTACTCGATTGGGAGTCCTATCAGAACGCGGCATGGGGCAACTCCAGTTGGATCCGTGTGTTCGTCAACAGGGTGCACGCGAGGACCGGAGTGTGGCCGCTCGTCTACACGAGCGCCGCCTACCTGCATCAGATCCCGAGCGACGTGCGCAGCCGATGCGGCCTGTGGGTGGCGCAGTACGCCAACAACGCGGCGACCGGATACCAGGCGCGCCCATGGAACTACGGCAAATACGGCGAGGCAATGCGCCAGTACACCAGCAACGGACGCATCAACGGATACGCGGGCCCGCTGGACCTCAACTACTTCCGCGGCAACACCACGCAGTGGAACAAGTACGCCAACCCCGGCAACACCACCGTCACGCCCACGCCGGCACCGCAGCCCCAGCCGCAGCCCGCACCTCAGCCGAACAAGCCGAGCGCGGGTGCCGGCTACAGCGTGGTGGTGCGTTCCGGCGACACAATCAGTGGAATCGCCGCGCGCACCGGACTATGGCCTGTGACCGCGTGGAGCGTGCCCTCCGGCAACATCAACCGCATCTGGCCCGGCCAGACCGTAGTCTACCGAGGTAACAGCACGCCGACCGTGAGCACAGGTGCGACCGGCACGCGGATCCACGTCGTGAAGAGCGGCGAGACACTGAGCGGCATCTTCGGCGCATCCGGCTGGCAGCGCGTCGCCCAGCTCAACAACCTGAGGAACCCGAACCTCATCTATCCCGGACAGCAGCTGCGCTACTGAGCATGCCGCCGTCCGTTTGCGGCCTTCGGCACCATGCCGGAGGCCGCAATTCCCATACCTACGACCAACCAAACCTGAGGAGAACACTCATGGATATTTCCGCAGCAACCACCCTCGCCGCCGGCATCGTCGCCCTCGTCGCACCCGCACTCGTACAGGCGTTCAAGAAGTACATCCCCGCCGACTACGTGGGCCTGACCAGCCTCGGCGTGAGCGTTCTGCTCGGCGTAGTCGCCATCGCCGCCACCAATGGGTTCCACGGCTACGGGTGGGGCATCGTCCTCACCGGCGTCATCGGCGTCGCACAAGCCGTCTACACGCTCGTGAACCAAGCGTTCAGCGGCAAGCTCAGCAAGGACGTACTGTCCTAGAAGGAATGAGTGTTGGGCAATGTGCTATCTCATTGCCTCATTGCCCGACACTTATTGTCATACACCAGCAGAGGCTACTTGCTTGATGTATTCCTTCCATTCAGGGGCTTCCATGGAGTCACGCTGAGCTTCGCAGGTTTCGATCAGTTCCCTCACTTTCTCATGCTTTGCCGATTCCTTAGATTGGAACAGGGAGATGAAATATGTCTGGAACTGTTCAAGCGGCAGCGGAAGGATGTTGAGCCGCTGCTTAACATCGCCTTTGGCATACCATACGCCGTGTCGGAAGGTTTCGGCTGTGTTGGTGTCAATCCTCACCGCAACGAACAGGCCATACACAGGTTTGTTACTCTCACCGTACTTCAGCACCGCGTCGGATACATGACGACGGACCGGTTCGCCTTCCATCGCTTCCTGTCTGGAAGATGTGGACATGGTGACTTCGGTCAGGATGGTGAAGTCACCGTACTCCCAGTACAAATCACCTTGGCCGCCGCCTGCCGTAGAAACGGGAAGGAAATCGGAATCAAGACGGAATCCTCGAACATCGCTGGGATGGTTGGTCAGGTTCCCGAGCGCGAGTGCAGCGCGCCATAGCGTCCATTCAAGGTAGACCGGAGTTTCATCCTTGGGAACTTCGATGCCGTTGTCCTCGTCTGTGGCGTCGATCTTCTTGCCGCCGCCTTTGATAAGCAATGTCATGTAGTCGGCGATCTCCCGCCATTGTGCCGGCTGATCTTTCGCATACTTGATCTCGTCGGTTTGCTGCCAAAGCTGTTCCAGCTCCAGGCGCACGTTGTTGATTTCAGCGACGGTCTTCAGAGAACGGCCGCTCAGATCGTAAAGGATATTGTTATTCTTCAGCTGTGCTTCCGTATTGGACAACAGAGCCTTTGCAGTGTTGAGATCATCTGTGGGCAACGCGGCGCCCCTGCAGAGTTCCCGGTACACGTCCATAATGGGACGGCGGCTCGCCGTGGTCTTGGCGAGTTTTTCCGCGAGCAGGTGTTTGGCGGGAACGATGATGAGACCGCGGCCTTTTCGTTGCACGACTCCGCTGATACGTAGATAGCGCATGTTCATGTCGCTGTAGTCAGTGAAATTGTCGCTCTTTTTGTCGTAGTCCTCACCGCGTTTCTTGATCTCCGCGGCATCGAACCTCTTCTTGGCGGATGCTTGTCTGCGCCGGTTGCGGAGATCGATGATGTGCTCGACAACGTCGTTGATGTCGTAGCTGGGGTCGGTGGTGTGTCCCCAGAGGGAGAACTCGATACGGCTGATTTCACTGGTGCCGGTTCGTTTCTCCAGTTCGAGCATCACAGCCAGTATCCAACGCAGTGGCGAGAAGAATCCAAGATCGCCGGGAACCTCGAATTGTTCCAGGCTAAGCGAGCGCAGGAAGCACTCCTGTTGTGCTGGATAGGTTTTGGCGTTGAGGAAGATCTCGCCGAATGGCGTCACTTGGTCCATTGGTCCTAGATCCTCCTGTTTACCCTCCTTCTTTTTGACTTGGGGATAGATGAAGCCGAACCGGCCGAACATGAGACGCCATTTTCTGGCATAGCTGCTGGTGTCTTCGGCTTTACCCGTTGAGTGGACGAGTCCGGCGTTGTTGAGCAGTGTCTGGAAGCGGTCTTCATTGTCGCCTCGCAGATTGCCATTGAACGGGGATTCGGCGAACAGCTGGAGCCCTTCCCAGATGCGCAGTGGGTTACGCAGTCCCGTGTTGCCGATGTTCCAGATTGATATTTGCTTGCCCATGACCCCAGCTTACAGGCGGGGAGGGGATCATGCCGTTTAATAGCGCAATTCTCCCCGCCTGTGTCTTTTCGCTACCAGCCAAGGAAGAAGTACTCCTCGACCTTGTTGCGGTTGGCGTCGCCCTTGTGCTGGGTGCCGATCGAGTACCGGTAGTCAACCGGCACGACCTCGACGTTCTTCTTGTAACGACCGAGGATTTCCAGCATTTCCTCCTTGGTTGGCTGACTGTTGGACGAGTAGGAGATGATCAGAATGCTGTCCTTGAAACGACAGATCAGCCGGTCGAACGCGTCGGCGGCACCGGTACGGGACGAGAAGGGGGTCGGATATGACTTGAATTTCTTGGTCTTGGTGTGCTCCTGCATCTCGACGCCTTGCCAGTCACAGGCCAGACCTTCGACGAAATGGTATCGGCGTACATACTCGTTGTCTGACAACGGCGAGTAGTAGGGCGGATCCATATACACGAGATCGGGATGATCCACCGAGAGCTGGAGTGCGTCACCTCGAATGGATTCGTTCCGCTGGTGGTTGTCGAAGACGGCGTTATTCACCGCTTCGACAGCGTCCAAGAACTGTTCGGACAGAGACTTCTTGAGATCCTTACGGCCGTCATCATACCGATGGCCAGTGTAGGTGAAGATGCCGCGAGGTCGCTTCTTCGTGCATGCTCGAATCAGGGCGGTCATCGCGATGGCCCGCTGGTATGGGTCGTCAATGGCCTTGATACGAGTACGAAGCACGTCGATCAGGTGGTTCTCCTCGTCCGTGTAGTACAGGTCTTTAAAAGTGGAGGACACGAAGCCATCCGTCTGGCAGTCCTCAAGGAGCCCCCATGCAACATCGAGCGGCAGGGTAACGGTTTGGTTCTCGACCATCGCCTTGGTGAAGGTCGCGCTCATGGCCATGTAGTCATTGCTGATAACCTGCTTGCCCTGTGCTTTGAACATGTAGCTGACGATGCCCGAGCCGGAGAACAAGTCAACCACCGAATTGAACTCGAACCGGGACGCCACGTCCCACAGCTCAGTCAGCAGCTTCTGCTTGGAACCCATGAACCGGGTCGAGGGATACAAACCGACCTGCTTCGACAGTCCACGAGGATTGGAAGATACCGCGACAAGAGCCCTAGGCTCCGGCTCCGCGATGACCAGCGTATCCTCTCCGGTGCGGCTGCTTGCACGGCATGCGACGGAACGTTTCGTCGGAATGACCTGAATCTCATACTGTCCATACAGCTCATGCACCAACGGATGATTCGAGTTGGTCAGCAGCAAATGACAACCCATCGCATGCAGGCGCGTGAACTCGATCGCCAGCCGTGAATGGTCCTCAATGCCGAACTGTTTTTTCGTATATCGCTTGAAATCCGAATACTCGGATACCGGAATATACGGAGGGTCGAGGAACACGAAGTCGCCCGGCTCGGCATACTCGGCAAGCACCGTTGCATAGTCGCCACACACAATCGTCGCGTTGGCGAGCGCATGGGAGGCATGACGAAGACCGTCGGCATCGCAGATGGTGGGATTCTTGTAGTTGGCGAAGGGCGTGTTGAATTGTCCCTTGCGGTTGACTCGGTATAGGCCATTGAAGCATGTCTTGTTCAAGTACAAGGTGCGGGCGGCGGCCTCGACCGGGGGAAGGGCCGTCCAGTCCAGCGCGCGGACCTCAAGGAACTGCTCTTTCTCGTTCTTGTACCCGGCAAGGCTGGAGATCACGTCCTCGACGTTATCCCTGACCTGCGTGTACAGGTTCACCAGTTCAGGGTTGCTGTCCGCGATCACGGCATCCTTGGGCTGAAGCGCGAAGAACAAGGCTCCGCCTCCGAAGAACGGCTCTATGTACTTGCCGTAATGTTCCGGCACCTTGGGCAGCAGCACGTCAAGCATCTGTGACTTGCCGCCGGCCCACTTGAGGATAGGCTTCACACGGTTCGAGGCTTCCTTAGACACGTCGTCTTTTTGAGTCAGTGGGGTCTTGCTTTTGCGGGGACGACCAGCCTTCTTCGGCTCAAGCATGCGTTCGAGCGTGTCGGAAAGGTACGGCTTCCCCTCGTCGGATCGCAGCGTTCCGCGGCGGACGAGCGTCGCCACAGTCGCATTGGAAACGCCAAGAATCTTCGCCGCCTCAGCCTTGGTAATTGTCTTGGCTTCAATAGGAACGTTTCGAGCAGCATAGTTGCCCAACGGCGTGCGCCACCAAGTCGGCTCATCCGTTCCTCTCCTGATCAGCAGAGTGCAAACACGCTGCCATTCCGGAGTGTCGCGCAACCGGGAGAGGGAAGCGCTCGGGGTCCCGAGCTGCACTAGAAGATCCTGCGGCTCGATGCCAAACAGAGGCATCATGTCAAACAAGCCCTTGGCCTCGTTGAAGAACTGGATGCTTGCCTCTTCAAGTAGACTGGTCATTCGTCCCTCCATCGTTGTCTTATGGATCTCATTGTACGTAATGTCTATTAGGAATAGTGACATTCCTGCTGGACAGATCCTCAATAAGTTGAACGCCGAAGAATTGCAAACATCGAACATATGTTCTATATTATTCGAATAGCTTGATGAGGAGGAGGATTGACACATGGTCTTACCGCGAGTTAGTAGCGCCTCACTGTCTGACCAAGATCGTGCTGAAGAGCTTCGCGCCTTCCTTGAACGGGCAGATGACTCTCTGACGGGCCCCATCTATCAATCTGGCGCAAGCGGAGCTCCAGAAGACGGCCTACCGGCATATATATCGTTGAAGGGAGATGGGTACAGCGGACTACGGTCGACTATTACTGTTACGCCGACTATCACTATTAAGTATCCAAACATGACGAATCAGCAGCTACTTGCCACCATCACGGGACTACGCCCATTCCTCCTGAGCAGCAGCGAGGTCTTTCTTCCACGGGTGGCACGCCAGATACAGTTTCTGGTCTCTCCTGAGTTCCGCGATGATGCAGACCGACTCGTACAACGGGTAGAAAAGTGGCTTGACTACGTGCATAATTACCGTCCTCAATTGATGACTGTATATCGGTGGGATGCTGATGGTTCTAATGTCCGATCTGCCGAGGCTTGGCAAATTGCGGAATCTTGGATTTACGGCAAATCCGTTAAATCTGAGCTGCCAGAACGTAAGAAGTTTAAGCAGTTCCAAGAAGATCTAGGATTCGGCATCAAGCCGGCAATCATCTCGTACTTGTTCCAACTTATGCGCGTCGCTAATCTTGTACGTTCTGAATTACGGAGCTTGGATGCCCAAGACGCTTTCCGATGCAAGATCGAAAATGCATAAACCAGGATAAGGCGATCAAGAAAGTGAGCACATGAAAACAACTTTAGAAAAGTATAAGCATCAGCTCATCGTACTGGGTAACGGCTTCGACCTTGCGCAGGGGTTGAGAACCGGGTATGCAGACTATTTTAAAGACAAGTATGGTGACAACCCGTCCATGGAATTGATGGATAATGCTTGGGACATGGTGCTGTTTGACCGCAAGCTGCATAACCATAGCGAGTGGGCGAATGTAGAGCAGGCCATTCGGGAACAGGTTACAGGGTATGAGTCGATAGCTCGGGTGAGGAATGGGCTAGACAACCCCAACGTCTTGGATACCAGCAACCTGCTCGGATCCTATATCGCCAGACGCATGGCCTCGATGATTGATGAAATCCACACGGTTGGTTTTCTTCAATCGTCAATCAACCATAAGGATACGGTTTATCTGAGTTTCATGCGCCGTGAACTGACTCTCTTCGAGCATTCGTTGTACACGTATTTGAAGAAGATCGTCGGCCAATCCGAAAACGATGACCCGTGGCAGTACACGGTTTCCTCCGACGACTTGTATGAGAGCATTGCCGGGATGCCGGCAATCAGCGGTAAGAGTGTCCTAGAGAAGCAACACAACACCATTCTGACCTTCAATTACACGTCACCGTTTCAAAGGCGGGATGAGGGTTATTTCCCCGGTCTTGATTCCGTGCGATTCATTCATGGGTCCTTGGCCCAAGGCGACATCATCATCGGTATCGATGCCCTGAATCAGGGGGTGCAAGGGCAACGTGAACTCATTAACAACGAGGACGTGATCCCTTTCACCAAGACGTTCCGCACTCTGCAGTCCACGTCTAACTATGATACGTTCAGCGATGTGTTTGATAGCGAGCCGCCGGATTGCATCAAGTTCTTCGGGCACTCCTTGTCCGAGGCGGACTACTCGTACTTCCAATCCATCTTCGACCATGTGGATCTATATGGAGGAGTGACCGCGCTCATGTTCCTGTACCGTCCCGATGGACGGTATGACGGATCCGACTTGTATCTTAAGGTCACAAAACTGATTAACAAGTACGGCGATACGCTCGACAACAAGGATCACGGTAAGAACCTCCTGCATAAGCTCATTCTGGAGAATCGACTATCAATCAAGCGTGTGTATTAGGCAGATGCTCCTCAGTCATCCGCCAACTTGGCTTAGTTTCTATGGCTCATCTTCGTGTCTGTGGCTCAGACACGATTTAGACACGATGACCCCCGGGAGCAACGAAATCGGCAGCAATCAACGAATCCTGCGAATGTCACGAAAACGGCGTCATTGCAACGGAAACGCAACTAACGAAGACCACGAAGACCAACGAATCAACCCCTCGAACTAACAAGGGGTCGCGGGTTCAAATCCCGCTGGTCCGACCAGAAAGCCCGGAATTTCAACGATTCCGGGCTTTTTTGTTTCCTGCGACACGCCGTGTTCACGCCCTCTTGGACACAAATACGGACACAATTCGGGACACAACCGGACACACCCCTACCCCGACACGCCTCGAATCACGGGCATGTCGCCCAATGACCGTGCGAACCGAGTCTGTCCGGCGCGAAGCCTGCCCCACACTTTCTTCACACGGTTTTTGTCGAAGGGTGCCGCTCGCGTTGCCTGACCGAATAGATGTCCTGATTGTAGTAGGCCGCCTGCTCCTCGACTCGTTTGCGGGCTTCCTCGTCCTTGCCCCACCATCGGTAGAACTGGGCCGGACGGGGACGGGACTGGCCTTCGTCCTGCGCCATACGCCGCAACGCCTTCGGGTCGAACACCTGCTTGGCACGGAAGTTCGTCAACCGGTCGCGGGCGATGTACGAGGCGACGAGCCGCCATTGCTTGCGCGCCTTGCCGATGACATACAGCACGCCACCATCGTCCTTCGCACTGTTGTCCCACCACGATGACACGTACACCTTCGTGCCGGGACTGAAGATCTTTGTCCCGTGCTCGATGTGGTGATCCTGGCCGACCTCGTGCTCGTCCACGACGTTCGCGACCAAGCACCATGAGAATAGTTCGCCACGCTGACGCTGCTTCGCTTCATCCATACACCCATGCTACGGTCCTGCTCCCCCATTGTGGAGAACGGGGCCGTTTTCGTCGTTTTCAGCCGGCTTTTCTGGCGTAGCCCGCCGGGCATGGCGTACCCGTGCTTGTCGCACGTGAGGCGTTTCTGGTGGATTCATGCGCGGATGGTCGAGACCTGCCATCGAACATCACGGGACAAAAACTGCGTCTCCCGCAGTGCCGGTAAGCAGCAGTGTGCCCGCAGCGGCACCTTGGAAAGCTATACGTACGAATTCATCCACACCTTCCACACGGGAAGGATTGTTTCTGGGCCAACACCGACGAAAGCATGGTTTACACAGTCCTCTTCCAAATACAGGTCATAGGAACTTTATTTTTTACTGTGGTGTGAGTGGCCACCGTCCTCAGCCATATGGCTCGAATGCCTCACAGCATACGCCCGTCGAGCCGGTCTCGCCAGCACAGCCCCCATCGCACCAAAAAGCTACGTCCCAAGAGGAAGCAACATGAAGAGACTTCGAACTTGGCTCCGTCTCCGCCGGCTTCTGGCAGTGCTGGTGTCATCCGTCCTGGCTGTCACTGCCATGACAGGCTGCGCCGCTGGCGGGGGCGAATCCCCTCCCAGCTCCGCTACCACAAATGCCGGGTACAATCCCACAGCGAAGCCACCAACACAATCCACGAACGATATACAGCAGCGCACCGACCTCCATAACGAGCACACATCCGCATGGAGCCGATACGAAGTGGCCTCGGATCATTCGGTACGTGTGTTCTTCTACATGGGCAACCCACAGTGCTACGGCGTGCGGGCGGCCGTCGACGAAGACACCACCACAGTGCGGATCACCCTTTATGAGGGGACCCTACCCGACGCGCCAGCCGAATGCACCACTCTTGCAGCGAGCGCCTCCCTTCTCATCACTACACACGACCCCATCGGAACACGATCAGTCATCCCCGGGTAACTAACGATCCTCAAGAACATGCAGTTCGATGTCATTGTCGGCAATCCTTCATGCCGGCTCAGCGACGGCGGCTTCGGCAGAGCGCCGCTCCGGCGTTCGTGATAGGTCTCATCGCAGACATGGGAGGATTCGCCTGTGCTTGGACTCTGTACCAGAGCCCTTTTGGTTTATCATGCATGCAGACAACTACTACGACAGTAGGAGTGGATATGGATATGCAGATGGTCACTGTCGGCGATGTTGATGTCGCTATTCCTCAGGCGTTCAGCAGGCTGAATCGCATGCCGGACGATCCGCCGGAGATGACGGCGTACGCCACTCAAACGGAACAATCGACGTGCATGATGTTCCTGCAGCCGGTACCGTCCGATCAGGCCATGCCATTCGGCAATGAGCAGGCCGTGAAAGATGGGATACATCAGTCGCTGGGCGACGACCAAGGACTGATCGAGGTCGTCAGCGGTACTACCCGTGCCAGGCGAAACGTCATGCGGAGTATCGTCAAGACGGTCTCGCAGACCGAAGGAGTGCAATACGGCCTGACCTTGCATCTCGATTGTTCTGGTTTCGTGTTGCAGGTTCAGGGGTTCGCGAATGAAGCTGGCGCGACCGGGATTCGCGAGGCGCAGGTCTACGAGTTCGCACGACGACATGGATGGATTGACGACCAAGGTCAAGGATGGTCTCGCGACCCCTACGACGCCAACTACCGGCACGGCATTCTTATGAATCTTTCCGAGGACAGCCGATTCGACGATTCCTTCCTGGACCATCCGCTGTCGGTCATAAGACAACTCACATTGATGCTCGTCAGATATAACTGACACTGCAAGCCCGTGGACAAGACGCTGCCCGCGCGAGATTACTGGAGCGCCGAAGTGGACGAGTCGCTGCCGGTGCCGAAGGGCGGAAGTTCGTACGGGTTCAGGAACCGCAAGCTGGCGCATCGTGCGTGCAACGAGCTGAGGAGCAACAAGAGCATCGAATGGGCAAGGCAAGCCGTGCGAGGCGCAGCCTACATTAGAGCGACTTCGGTGTCGTTCCGCACCTCGACGTGGTGACGCAAAGAAGACAACCCAAGTCCCTATTAGCAGAGCCCTGAGATCGTCTTCTTTTTCTCATCATAGCGTTCCCGGCACCGCGGGGCGGGTATGGGTATCCTGCCGGCCGGTTCTGGGCGCACCCCAGTGTCATAGCGCCGCGCCCTCCCCGAATTATTTAAACAGACTATCTGATATACTCAGGACGTCTTGATTTCTCTATGCGAGCCCTTCTTGGTTCAAAGAGTGAGAAATCAACAGAGCGGATTCCTACCTGGGTTAGCTCACTGGTGTCTGGGCCGCTCGCTTCTCTACTCGCCCCTATAGGAGCTTGGCGTGAGAAGTAATGGCGGGGACCTTGCGCGACCAGCTTTCAAGACTGGTATATAAGTCGAGTGGTATCCCCGCTTTTCCCATGTCTATCGGAGGTACCTCATGGACGAGTACCTGACGTTGCTGCGCCGTACGTTGAAGCGTCTGGAACAGGCGGTGTTCGATTTAGATACGCCGCCGCGTGACTTGGCGGCGCTGTCGCGTCGTCTGCTTGAAGTGAGTCGGGAGATCAAGCGGCTGGGGGGGGCCGGGACGGCGAGGGCAAGCCGTCGGTTGCTATGGAGGTCGAGGATGCCTAGCTCGACGAGGAGGCTGTCTGGCGTAGCCCGGCACGTGGTGTTGCCGAAGGGCATAGTTTCTACCGGCTAGCCGCGAGTGAAGGCTCAGGCCCGACTGTGCGGCATCGAGTATGACGACTGGCAGGACGGTCTCGGACGTTGCATGTTAGATAAGCAGCGCAGCAGTCCATGCCCATAGCCGTCCCCTCGAAAAACACAAACGTCATCTGACAGCTATGGCAGACACTGGCGCGAACCACTCGATTGGGCCGCGGATTCAACTCTCGCCGGCTTGACCAATAAGCCCAGAATCTCAGCGATTCCGGGCTTTTCGTTTCTCCTGCTGGGAGACGGTCTATCCGATACGAAGCCCCCAAAACCGCCACAGGAACGCCACAGGCGGGAGCCCATCCTAGAACCGTCGCGCCACGTGTGCGACCAGCGGCAACATCATTCACGGCTCCAATCGGCTTCTTCTTTACAGGATTCCGTCGAGAGTTCCATTCCGGAAGGCCTCATCTTCTGCAGTACCTTCAATGCCGCGATTGCTCCATACGCTCGGAAGCGCAGGCATCAACTGCGATACTCATATATAATCGTCAAAACAACGTGTTCCCGTACGGGAGGGGCCGGGAGACCATGAATAATGCCAATATGCCGCAATGGCGGGTAATGATCCCGGCCGATGCCGATGGGCACGCTCATGCCATCGCGTTTACGGCAAGGCAAATTGACCGGACGATGCTGACGCTTCGTGATATCGCCAAGACATCTGGGCCACCGTGGATTTCATACGAGGAGACGGGCATGTTCGATGATGCGGCCGCGGCTCTGTCGCTCGTCCAACCACGTATCGGCAAGGAGTACGATTCGGACGAGCATGATGGTCTGGTTCTGCTTGCCGGCGCGTTGAATGAAGCGGTCCTCCGGCATTCCTCCCTTCTATATGATTTCGGCGTAAACCCTCTCGTCACGTATCCGACCCCGATTCATCCGACCGGAGACAGGAACGTACTGGTCATCAACACGGATGATGTGGACGACATCCTTGATATTCCGGGAGCCCTATGGAATCTCACGCACACCATGACCGACCACTACGACATGGCGGTGATCCGTGACCGCATGGACGTCGAATTCCGTTCCACCCCAGCCGGCATGATGCTACGCGACCGCATGGAACTGCTTGCCCAGACAATCATGAGCTACGGCCTGTGGTGCGTGGTCAACGGAGGAACACCCATTACGGCCTAGCTCGAACAAGTAACCAGTTCGCCGACATCAAGGACGGCGAGCTCAGGTTCCTGCGCGTGGACGACATGGAACCCACCGACGCGCTTCTAGAAGAAGGTGGCCGACCGAACTTTGAGGACGCGCCAACCTATGCGAAACCATGGGTCACGGATTCCGGCACCGTGAGAAGCTGGAGCGAGTGGAAGCTCCAACGGGCCCACCGTGACGACGCCGCATGACGCAAGCACTCCGACGAGTACGACAACTGGACGGAATCCACGCCACCGAGTCAAGGAGGACAAGATGACCGATACATCAGGCGGGGCTGATTGTCGAACAGGTTAACGGCGGCATCCCCACCAGCCCGGAAGGCCGTGAGGATGCCGAGTACTACCACGTGTCCGCGGACCCAGACTTCGCGGTGCTCGACGACTGTGACTGGTACGTGAACAAGAAAACCGGCAAGGCCGAACGCCTCTACAGCTCGCCAATTATGCTTGACGGCCCCGGCAACATGCACCATCGTGACATGGAAACGGTTCGTGACTTGGAGACGACTCTTTAGGAATCGCTCTGTGGCAATGGGATTGACTCGTCGATGACCTCGTCGAATAGTCTGAACGCCTCGTCGGAAGGCATCTGGAGACTTTGTACTCGGCCGTCTTCGAATACGGCGATCGGCATGGGGCCACCTTGAGGAATGACCCAGCCGTTATCATCCTTAGGTTGGAGAAAACAGAATATCCATCCGTTGCGTAGACGTCTGGCGGATACGATTATCGCGTTCCTGCTGTTATAGAGCCTTTGCGCCATGTTATATGCCCGTTCATAGGTGATTTCATGGTTCCTGCGATCCTGTTCCAGCTTCCTGCCGATGTCGCGGAGCCGTTTCAGCAGGTTGAGGAGCCAGCCTTTATCCAGCGATTCGCATATCGTGCCCTCGCCGAAACGTTCACGTCGTGTCAGCCATGTCATCAGCGCCTGCACCTGTTCGGCATTGAGATTGGAATAGTTGCCCGATTGCAGGGTCTTCCATGGGTTGATGCCGGACCTCTCCAACACCGGATAGCAGTCCGTGCATCCGGGGGTCGAGTAGATGAGATGCCACCAATGATCTACCGCAGGGCCGTAAGCACACCATCCCATGGGGGTCACGCCTTCCTCATGCGATTCGGGGTACACCCACTTGTACAGCTCGTTCGCCGGCCTGTCCAGTTGCGGGATCAGTTCGATGAAGGGGCCATATTTGAAGTCGAACGGCGTCTTATCGGATTGAAGTACGTCGCGCACATCCATGAGCAGAAATCCGAGATGATTCTTTCCGCGCCAGTTATGTGAATCCCTCCATCGATCGTCCGCCTGACCGTCCTTCGTCTGCTTGCCGAGGCCAACGCCCCAGATGGCATCGAACGGGGAACACTCGACCAACACCTGATTCCCGGTGTCCACCAATTGCCGAGCTAGATCGGGGTTCTGGGAGAATTTGAACATCAGAGCTTCGAACATGTAGCCACGTGATTCCTCAGTCCACACGGTTTCGTCGAAGTTCTGCACGTTGCGGCCTATCACCTTGTACTGGTACGGCTTCAATCCAGACTGGAGCACGGCATCCATAGCGGAACGGTCATGGAAACGCCATGCCTTGCGGAACATGAACCACTGTTCGCTGCACTCGAACCGCAGTTCCTTCACCGACCCGTCAGGTTCCTTCCAATCGACGATGAACGGTGCCGGATGGAAGTTAGAGGCCCAGTCCTCACCGTTCCAAAAACCGAAATAATGACGCTTCGGGCCATCCCATTCCTCGTGATCAAGCCTGTCGGCATCGTTTCGGCCCATCGCCGCATCGCGCCATGCGTCAACATCATCCACAGTCCAAATCGGTTTCATCATTGACCGCAATTCTTTGAATACCAGCATCTCTATCTCAAGTGTAGGCCACCGATTGTAGGTGGCTTTTCTTATGTCCGGATTCGGGCGGAAGGAGGCCGCATGGCCGAAGACAATAACGCCCCGAACGCCGGTGAACAGGACAGCTCGCCGCATGTCGAAGCGGCTGGAATGAGCACGTTCGACTTGGATGCGACGTTACGCGACCTGGCATCGGTGTCACACAGGTCGTATGGATGCCGTGCAGTACAAGGAGGTGCTGCGATATAGACAATGATGGTCGGTATCATAGCGATTATCTCGATATGATACCGACCATCATTCCAATCAAACGCCGCGAACGCAACGATTATTCATATCAACATGAACATCAATATGAATAATCGTTATTTCGTAAGACCACGTTCTACTTACGGCGCTTCTTCTCGCGGATGTTCACCGAGATCTGGATCGGCGTGCCCTCGAAACCGAACTCCTCGCGCAGACTGCGTTCGATGAAACGACGGTAGCCATGCTCAAGGAACCCGGTCGCGAAGATCACGAACCGCGGAGGACGGTTCGACGCCTGCGTGGCGAACAGGATGCGCGGCTGCTTGCCGCCACGCAGCGGATGCGGATGCGCGGCCTGGATCTGGCCGAGGAAGGCGTTGAGCTTGCCGGTGGGTATGCGCTTGTCCCAGGAGGCCAAAGCGGAACGCATGGCGCTCGCAAGACGGTTGGTGTGCCAGCCGGTCTTCGCGGACAGGTTCACACGCTGCGCCCATGTGACCCGGTTGAACTCCGTGGCCCACAGGCGTTCGATGCGTTGGCGGCCGAAATCGTCGAGCAGGTCCCATTTGTTGAACACGAGCACGATGGCACGCCCGGCGTCCACCGCCTGGCTCATGACCTTGAGGTCCTGGTCGGCGATCGGCTGGGACACGTCGAAGAGCACCAAGGCGAGTTCCGAACGTTCCAACGCGGCCTGCGTGCGCAGCGACGAATAGTATTCGGCGCCGGACAGCTTGTGCAGACGACGCTTGATGCCGGCCGTGTCGATGAACAGCCAGTCCTCGCCGTCGATGGTCACGACCTCGTCCACGGGGTCGCGCGTGGTGCCGGCCAGGTCGTTGACCACGGCACGGGTCTCCCCCGCCATCTGGTTCAGCAGCGACGACTTGCCCACGTTCGGACGTCCCACGAGCGCGATGCGACGCAGGTCGGTTGGCGTGAGCAGACCGGACGTCTTCTCCGCCTTCCGCAGCTTCTCCAGCGACTCGTCCAGCAGGTCGCCGATGCCTCGGCCGTGCATGGCGGAGATGGAGAACGGCTCGCCCAGACCGAGCTTCCAGAATTCGGCGGCCTGATACTCCTCCGCCTGCGAATCGATCTTGTTCACGGCGAGCGTGACCGGCTTGCCGGACTGACGCAGCATCTTCACGATGCGTTCGTCGCTGGCGGTCAGACCCACGGTGCCGTCCACCACAAGGACCACGGCGTCGGCAAGCTGCACGGCAATCTCGGCCTGGCTGGCGATGGACGACTCGATGCCCTCCACGTCGGCCTCCCAGCCGCCGGTGTCGACGAGCTTGAAATCGGTGCCGGCCCATTCGGCGTCATAGCTCACACGGTCGCGCGTCACGCCCGGTGTGTTCTCCACGACGGCGGCGCGACGGCCGAGGATGCGGTTCACCAGCGTGGACTTGCCCACGTTCGGCCGTCCCACCACGGCGAGCACGCCCACGGCCTTGGCCCGGGACTCATCCTCCGGCGTGGTGAACGCGCCGTCGACAAGACGCCGGTCCTCCGCGTCGAGCTCGTATTCGGTGAGGTTCGAGGCGTACTGTTCGTAGGCCTGCGTCTCCATGGCGTCCTCGACCATATGAATCAGCACATCAAGGGTCTCGGAGAAATCCATGTCGGAGTTGTCGACCGTGGTCACGCCCTCGGCGGCCGACATGAAGCTCGTCACCTTCGAATCGGCCTTGTCGCGGGCGGCCACGTTGTCGGCACCCACCTGCGAGGCGTTGCTCTGGCCGGTACGACGCGCCTGACGCACCTCCTCACGGGCGGTGAGCAGCACACGGACCTCGGCATCGGGCTCCACCACGGTGGTGATGTCACGGCCTTCCGCGACGACGCCGGCGCCATGCGAGAACGAGTCCTCGCCCGCCTCACGGGCGATGTATGCGCGCTGGGCGGCGATCAGCAGGCTGCGCACCGGCATGATGGACGATACGACGGACACATGCGACGACACCTCGCGGGAACGAATCGCCTCGGCTATGCTCACGCCGTCCGACGTCACATCGGGATGCTCCGGGTCGACGGAGATGTCGAAATGGTCTTCGGTGAAGAACCGGCCCACGGTGTCGACGATGCGATCGGCGTCGGGCTGCTCCGCATCCAGGTCGAGACCCTGGTTGAGGCACCACCACGTGGCGGCGCGGTACATGGCGCCGGTGTCGAGGTAGGCGAAGCCGAAATACGTGGCCAGGGCCTTCGACGTCGACGACTTGCCGACGCCTGCGGGACCGTCGATGGCGACTCGGATCACAGCCCGACCTCCTTCTCCAGCGACTTCACCTCGACCGGCGACAGCACACGGTACGAGCCCGGCTTGAGCTCGCCCAGCTTGATGGGGCCGATCTGCGTACGCACCAGACGCTTCACCGGGAACCCGATGGAGCCGAAGATGCGGCGGACGATGCGGTTGCGTCCGGAATGCAGCACCACACGCACCATCGTGTACTCACGGTTCTGGTCGAGGATCGAGCACCTGTCGAGCTTGACCCAGCCGTCATCGAGCTTGACGCCGGTGCGGACCAGACGACGGCACACGTTGCCGCCGAGCTTGCCCTCCACGGTGGCGATGTACGTCTTCGCGACCTCGTACTTGGGGTGCATGACATGCTGCGACAGCTCGCCGTCGTCGGTCATGAGGATAAGGCCCTCGGAATCGTAGTCGAGGCGTCCCATATGGAACACGCGCTCGTATTTGTCGCCGATGATGTCGCGAAGCGTCCAACGGCCCTTCGGATCGCTCATGGTGGACAGCACGCGCTTGGGCTTGTTCAGCGCAAGCGTCACGTGGTGGTCGTTGATGTGGACGCGCGAACCGTCCACCAGGATCTTCTGCCTCTTCGGATCGACGCGGGTTCCCAGCGTGGTCACCAGTTCGCCGTCGATCTCCACACGGCCCTCGGTGATGATCTGCTCGCACTTGCGTCGCGAACCATAGCCGGCCTGCGCCAGCACCTTCTGCAGGCGAATGCCCTCGGAAGCGTTGTTGTCTTCGGATGTGTTCATGGTTGAATGCTGCTCTGGCATCGTTCTCCCAACGTGGCCTTTCATAACTAGTACTCAACTGATCGTTGACTGTATCGATTGATGTTCACTTGAAATATGGTCGCCGTCCTCTCAGAGGATTCCCAGCGAATCATAGTGCTTTTATTCTAACCGGACGTCTGAACGACTGGTACTATGTGAGACGTTTGCAAGGACTAATTGAAGGACGATAATGTCACAGACACAAACGATTCCGGCCCAGACCTGCCATCCGCGCACGCTGAGCCCGTCCCCGGTCATCCGCGCGCTCGCCGAGCTCGCGGGCACCTTCCTCGTCTGCTTCGCGATCTACGCGGCCGGTTCGTACGGAATGATCATCTACGGCGCCAACGCGTTGTTCTTCGCCTTCGTCGTCGGCCTGTCGTACGCCGCCGCCACCGTGGTGTTCGCCAGGTTCTCCGGCGGGCACTTCAACCCCGCGGTCACGCTGGCCGCCGTACTCACGTCGAAGACCTCCTGGCTTGACGGCATCTTCTATCTCCTGGCCCAGCTTGTGGGCGCCGTCGCCGCAGGTTTCCTCGCGGTGAAGATACTGCCCACCGCCAAGAACGTCACACTGTCGGTGTGGCTGGGTTCGGCGGTCAACGGATACGGCGAGGGTTCCCCCTCCAACAGCGTGCTGAGCCAGGCCGGCGTCACCTTCGGCTTCAACGCCGCCATGGTCGTGGAGATTGCCATGGGATTGCTGGTGGTGGCTGCCACGTTCGTCACGCTCCGTCGTGACGGCTCCCCCATGCATTCGCACACGTCCGCCGTGGCGATCGCCTATGGTGCGGCCACGGCCGTCGCCTATCCGATCACGGGTGCGGGTCTCAACCCCGTTCGCTCCACCGGCATCGCACTGTTCGCCCACGGTCAGAACCTGACGGTCGATCCGCTCAGCCAGCTGTGGGTGTTCTGGGCCTGCCCGCTGCTGGCCGGTGCCATCGTGGCACTGGTCGCTCTGGTGTTCTCCACGTTGAACAAGACCAAGGTCGCCGGCGCCGAGGATTCCGATACGGAAATCACCGCCGGCGGGCTGCAGACGGTGGATCTCGACGACTCTGCCTCTGCCGACAGTGAGGCCACGACAGACGCCGACGAGGATTCCCCGGATTCCTCCGAGGAGGAGGCCCCCGCCGCGGAGCCCTCCGACGAGTCCGCCGCACAGACCAATCATGAGGAATCCCATAAGGAGCCCGGAAAAAACCTGGAATCCGATACTCCGTCTAAAGACGGTGATGCGGATGCCGCCGAACCGGCGACGGACAAGCGATAATTCTCCGGAATCCGCGTAACAACGATTTTGGGGGAACGGAATAAATCCGTTCCCCCATTTTTCATGCCAAATAATACCGGCCCGCCGATGATACGGACTACAACAGCATGATGCTGGCGTAGGTGGCCAGCAGGCCTATTCCGAGCGCGAAGCCGAAGAAACAGTCGAATCCGATCGAACGAATCTTCCAGGGACTTCTCTCATGTAGCAGCAGCCTGACCGTCGCGGAGACGATGGAGGCCACGGCAATCACAATCGTCGCCCAGAATATCTGGCCGCAGACGGCCAGAATCGCCGACAACGCCACGCATGCGGCGACGCCCCACTCATATGCGGGCTTGCCCTCATGCGCTTCGGAGACGTGTGGCGGTTCCGGCGCCTTCGGTTCGTTGCGTTTTCGTATACGCATCGACATGGCGTCCGATCAGTGGAAGAAGTGGCGGGTGCCGGTGACGTACATGGTCACGTTGGCCTTGCGGGCCGCCTCGAACACTTCCTCGTCGCGAATGGATCCGCCGGGCTGCACGATGGCTTTGACGCCGGCGTTGATGAGAATCTCGGCGCCGTCGGCGAACGGGAAGAACGCATCGGACGCGGCCACGGAGCCTTCGGTTCGGTTCGCGCCGTCGGCGAGCGTGTTCGCGCGATCCACGGCGAGATGGCAGGAGTCGACTCGATTGACCTGCCCCATGCCGATGCCGACGGTGGCCTGGTCATGGGCGACCAGGATGGCGTTGGACTTCACGCAGCGGATGGCGCGCCATGCGAACACGAGGTCCTTGAGCGTGGCTTCGTCGGCCGGTTCTCCGGAGACCAGCTTCCATGCATTCGGGTCGTCGCCCACCGCGTTGATGAGGTCGGTGGACTGGACGAGCAGTCCGCCGTCGATCTGGCGGATCTGGCGCTTGCTCCGCGGCGGCTCGCTCACTTTGAGGATGCGCAGGTTCTTCTTCTTGGTCTGCAGCAGTTCTAGCGCCTCCGGCTCATAATCGGGGGCGACGATGACCTCGGTGAAGATGGGGCGGACGTTCTGCGCCATCTCCAGCGTCACGGTGGAGTTCGCGGCGATGACGCCGCCATAGGCGCTCATCGGATCGCAGGCATGGGCCTTCTTGTGTGCTTCGGCCACGGTGGCGCCGAGCGCGAGACCACACGGGTTGTTGTGCTTGACCACGGCGACGGCGATGCTGGGGGCGAAGTCCCAGACGGCGCGCCACGCGGCGTCCGCGTCGACATAGTTGTTGTAGCTCATCGGCTTGCCACCAAGCTGTTCGGCGTGGGCGAAGCCATGCTGGTTCAGCGGATCGAGATACAGGGCGGCCTGCTGGTGCGGGTTCTCGCCGTAGCGGAGCACGTGGGTGCGGTCCCAGGTCTCGGTGAACGTCGGGGGGAAGAGCTTTTCGTCGACGACCGCATCCGCGGAATCCTGTCCGTCCGCGGCGTCAAGGGTGAAGGTCTGCGGCTTCGGCCACTGGTGGCGGGCCCATTCGATGATGGTGGCGTCGTAGGCGGCGGTGTGGGCGAATGCCTTGGCGGCAAGATAGCGGCGCTCCTCCAGCGTGAAGCCGTTGCCGTTCTCAATGCGCTGCGCCACGAGGGCGTAGTCGGCGGGGTCGGTGACGATGGCCACCGTGGCGCTGTTCTTGGCGGCACCGCGGACCATGGACGGGCCGCCGATGTCGATCTTCTCGATGGTGTCGGCCTCGTTCGCGCCGGAACGGACGGTGTCTGCGAACGGGTAGAGGTTGACGACGACGAGGTCGAACGGCTTGATGCCCAGCTCCTTGAGCTGAGCCTCATGCTCCGGGTTCGTCATATCGGCGAGGATTCCGGCGTGGATGTGCGGGTCAAGCGTCTTCACGCGTCCGTCAAGGCTTTCGGGGAATCCGGTGACCTTCTCCACGGGGGTGACGTTCACTCCCAGCTCGGCAAGCTTCCTGGCGGTGGAACCGGTGGACACGACCTCGGTCCCCGCGGTGACGAACGCCTTGGCCAGGACCTCGATGCCCTCCTTATGGAACACTGACACCAGTGCACGCTTGATGGGTCGCGTGGTGCTTGACATTACCTGTCCTCCTTGGTTGTCGGATGATGGTTTTCCGAAGCGATGCTACGGGAAGTTCTTGGTTTTACTGTAGAGGAACCGCCGGATTCCGGTTCCGAAGCCGACGTGTGCGGGAATCCGCCCGATACCATGCGGCGCGGCCGGATGTCGTCCGAATCCTCGCCGTCGTGCCGGACGTTGACGACGCCGGCAACCCTGTTCCCGCGCAGTTGCAGCACGGCGTAACGCAGGCATGCGATAACGACCGTCAGCAGCCATGCCGCCAGAAGCCCGATGGCGGCCGGACGCACGACGACCTGCGTGGACGAGGCCACGCTCACACCCACATGGGCGAGTCGCTCACGGCCCAACGACCCGTTGGACAGCAGGAACATCAGCGGCGTCGCCAGACTGATGATGATGCAGGAAAGACACAGCGACACCGCGGGGAATCCGAACCTGCGTGCGGTGTCCCACGACAGGAGTTTTCCGGAGGGATTGACGGCGAGCATGTCGAACCATGTGGGGGACATCAACGGCCATATGGAGACGATCATCGCGATCAGACACGGGAGCAGCATGAGGGCGATGCGCACGGCGTCGTCGCCGACCGCTTGGGGGAACACGCCGAACACGGGCACCGCCGGCATCGCCTGGCTGCTGTCCGCCCACAGTGAGAACGTGGCCGTCTCCCCGACGGAGAACCCGCCACCGCACACCCAGGAAAGCGCCCATACCACGCAGTTCGGCAGCCATATGAGGCATGCGATCGTGGTCATGACGGCCGATCCGGTGTCCATGCCGACGATGGTGTACATGTCGCCTACCGTTCCGGCATTGAGCACGATCCAGACCACGGTGACGACCGTTCCCGCAAGCAGAAGCCCGAGAAGCATGACCCCGCCGATGAACAGGCCCGTTCCGATGGCCCTACGCCACTCGGGGCCGATGAACGCCCAGTTCCGCGGACCGAAACGTTCGGCCGCGTCAGTGCCGGGAAGCCATGCGAACAGATAGCCGATGCTGAATACCAATACCGATTTGAGGATGGCGACGGCCGGAACGCCGACCACGGTGACGGACAGTGTGGCCAGCATCCACGCATGCAGCGCCGCCCATAGCGCGGCTCCTGAGCAATATCCGATTAGTGAGCAGCCGAAACGGAACGACACCGACCTGATGAGGATGATGAGCAACAGGGTGAGGCCCAGCGGGGTGAGGGTGAGATGAATCGTTTGGAAATCGACGCCGGTGCCTTGCGAAAGCAGTATGACCGACTTGGTGAATTCCATCGTGTAGTCGGTGAGGCCCTGACCGCCCTCCTCCATGGAGACGATCAGGAGCATCAAGGCGTTGAAGCACATCAACGCGATGGTGTATAGCGCCAGGGACAGGGCCGATGAGCCCAGTCCCCGGCAGAGACTCCTCAGATAGGGATTCATCGGATGCCGTGTGCCGCCATGATCTCGCGCATGATCTCCGCGGTCTGTCCCGGGGTGCGTCCCACGCGGATGCCGACGGCCTCCAAAGCCTCCTTCTTCTCCTTTGCGGTGCCCTTACCACCGGAGACGATGGCTCCGGCATGTCCCATCTGCTTGCCTTCGGGCGCGGTAAAGCCCGCGATATAGGCCACAAGGGGTTTCGTCATATGGTCCTTGGCCCATTCGGCGACCTCCTGCTCGGCACCGCCGCCGATTTCGCCGATCATGACCACGGCCTTGGTGTTGTCGTCCTCGTTGAACGCCTGCACGGCCTCCAGCAGCGTGGTGCCGACGATGGGGTCGCCACCGGCACCAAGTGCGGCGGTGAAGCCGAAGTCCGAGAGTTCACCCATAAGCTGATAGGTCAGGGTGCCGGACTTGGAGACCAGTCCCAACGGTCCGCGAGGCACGATGCCGTCGGGGATGATGCCGAGGTTGACGCCCTTGGCATCGGGTTCGGAGCCGAAGGTGACCAGTCCCGGGCAGTTGGGGCCGATGATGCGCGCACCGTGCTCGCGGGCCAGAGCCACGAAGTAGGCGGAGTCGGCGACGGGAATCCCTTCGGTGATGACGACGATAAGCTTGATGCCTGCCTCTATCGCCTCGACGACGGCCGATTTGGCGAAGCGCGGGGGAACGAACACCACGCTGGCCTTGGCGCCGGTGGCCTCCCTGGCTTCCTGGCAGGTGCCGTATACGGTGATGTCGGCGGTGGTGCCGTCCGCGAGGTCAAAAGGCACGGTGGTTCCGGCCTTGCGGGGGTTCACGCCACCCACGATGTTCGTTCCGGCGTTGAGCATGCGCGCCGTGTGGGTCATGCCCTGATGGCCGGTCATACCCTGGACGATGACCGGGGCACCGTCTTCGATGAATAGCGTCATCGTGCGTCTCCCTTCATGGCATTGGCCGCCAGCTCGGCAGCCGTCGCCGCAGCTTCCTCCATGGTCTGCGCGACCTGGATGTGCGGATTGTTCGCATCGGCGAGGATCCGCAGGCCCTCCTTCGCCTTGTTGCCGTCGAAACGCACGACGATGGGCCGGATGTTGTCCATCGATCCGATGGCCTCGAGGATGCCGTTGGCCACCTCCTCGCAGGAGGTGATGCCGCCGTACACGTTGATGAACACCGAACGGACCTTGGTGTCGGAGAGTACGATTTCGAGGCTTTCGGCCATCACCGCGGCCGATGCGCCGCCGCCGATGTCGAGGAAGTTCGCGGGCTTCACATCGGTCCCCTGCGTCTCCCCGGCTCCGGCGACCGCATCCAGGGAGCTCATGACGAGCCCCGCCCCGTTGCCGATGATGCCGACCTGGCCGTCAAGATGCACGTAGTGCAGTCCGAGCGCGCGGGCCTTGTTCTCCAGCGGATCGCCCTCGGTGGGGTCGACGAAGCGCTTCCATCCGTCATGCCGGTATGCGGCGTTGTCGTCGAGGGAGATCTTGGCGTCGAGGGCGCACAGCGACTTCGAGGACTCGTCGTCGGGATCGCCCACCTTGGCAAGCGGGTTGATCTCCACCAGGGTGGCGTCGGTGTTGTGGAACGCCTGCCACATCTTCAGGAGGATATCGGCCGCCTGGTCGCCGTCGGCATGGTAGAAGCCGATCTGCTCGGCCATATGCTTGGCCGCCGCGAAGTCGAAATCCTCAAGGGGATCGATATGCAGGCGCTTGACGGACTCGGGATGCGCCTTGGCGATTTCCTCGACCTCGGTGCCGCCGTTGGCGGTCGCCAGCACGTCGTAATCGCGTGACGTACGGTCGACGGAGATGGAGACATAGTATTCGTGGATGATGTTCTTGGCCTCGGCCACCAATACGCCGTTGACCTTATGACCGTGGATGGTCATGGGGAACAGCTGCTCGGAGGCGAGAATCGCCTCGTCGAGATCATGCGCCAGCTTGACGCCGCCCGCCTGGCCACGATGACCGATCTTCACCTGCGCCTTGATGACGCAGGGGAATCCGATCTGCTTTGTGGCCTCGGCCACGTCATGCGAATTCTGTGCGTAGATTGCGCGAGGGGTCGGGATGCCGGCCTCTTCGAGCAGTTCGCGCGCTTGATGTTCATACAGATCCATCAGAACTGTTCCCCTTGTTTCCTTTCAAAACGACTGTATGGTCGCGACGTGATATGCGTCGATGTGATTATGCGGCCCCATTCAGGCCGGCATGGTCAGCAATGAGGAGCGCTTGTGACGCCCGATCGCCGTCGGGGTGGGAATGCCGGTGAGCTCCATGACGAAGCTGAACCCCGCGACGGTGGCCCCATGTTCCTCGATAAGTTTTTCGGCTGCTGCGGCCGTTCCCCCCGTGGCGATGAGGTCGTCGACGACCAGCACACGCTCCCCCTGGCGGATGGCCTGGTCTTCGACCTCGATCGCCGCCGTGCCGTATTCGAGCGCGTAGTCGACGCGCTTGGTCGGCGGCGGCAGCTTCCCTGCCTTGCGAATGGCGACGAAGCCCTTGTTCAGGCGCACCGCGAGCGGCGCGCCGATGAGAAAGCCCCTGGATTCCAGTCCGGCGATCGCGTCGAAGTCATCCACGGATACCGGCAGCGCCTTGGCCAATGCATCGATAAGGATGGAAAGACCCTTGGCGTCCGCAAGCACCGGCATGAAATCCCTGAAATTGATTCCCTCCTTGGGGAAGCCCGGAATGGTGCGAATCAGGGAAAGCAGGTAATCCGCATTGTCCTGTCCTACGACGGACAGCTGGGCGACGGTGATATCCGATGTCATGTGTCCCACCTCTGATGGTTATGCGTCCGGCATCATTGACGATGCCGGACGCCGTGTATCAGTGTCGAGTCATGATCATATGGCGCGGGGCCGCATGGTCACTTGGTCGTTTCGCCGGCCTTGTTCTCGTTGTTGTCCTCTTCGGTCTCCGCCGGGGCCTTGGCATCGTCCGATGCCTCCTCGGCCTTGGATTCCGTGGCCTCGACGTCGTTCTCGGAGGCCTGCTTCGGGGCCTCGTCGGCGGTGCCCTCGTCGGAGGACGGCTTTTCGTCGGATTCGGTTCCGGCGGCCTTCTCCTGCTCGAACTCCTCGTCGGAGACGTAGTTCGGGACGACGGGAGGCTCGGTGATGGCCTGGATGCGCCAGCGGCTCAGCGACCCCTCGGAATTGACGACCACCTGATCGATGTCGAGATCGACCTCCTCGATGGTGCCGATCAGACCGGAGTAGGTGGCCACGCTATCGCCCTTCTTCAGATTGGATCGGAAGTCCTCGACCTTGCCCTTCTGCTTCTTGGACTGGCGAGACTGATACCACATCATGCCGCCGATGACGACGATGATGGCGATGAGCATCATGGTGTTGCTGTTACCACCCATAATGTTTGATCTCCTTTGCAGGTTAGTCTTGATGTTCCCCACGGTACGAATCGCTGCGGAACCAACCTATTCAGGCTAAAACAGCACATTGACATCATCCGGGGGACGCATGCCCAGATGCTCCCATGCGCGGGAGGTCGCCACACGTCCCTTGGGCGTGCGTACGAGGAAGCCCTCGCGGACGAGATACGGCTCGCATACGGTCTCGACGGTCTCGGACTCCTCCCCCACCATGGCCGCGAGGTTGTTCAGCCCCACGGGGCCGCCGTTGAAGCTGCCGCATATGGCGCGGAGCACAGCGATGTCGAGGCGATCGAGGCCCTCGACGTCGATCTGATAGAGGTCAAGGGCCTGCTGGACGGCCTCGACGTCCACATGGTCGAGGTTATGCACGATCGCCCAATCTCTTACGCGACGCAGGAGGCGGTTCGCGATTCGCGGCGTGCCGCGGGACCGCCGCGCCAGCTGGTCGGCGGCGTCTTCGTCGATACGCACGTTGAGGACCGCCGCGGAGCGCAGAATCAGCTTGCGCATCTCGTCCCGGGGATAGAAGTCAAGGTGCGCGGTGAAGCCGAACCGGGCGCGCAACGGCGAGGGCAGCATGCCTTCGCGCGTGGTCGCGCCGACCACGGTGAACCGCGGAAGGGTCAGCGGAATGGATGAGGCACCGGGCCCTTTGCCTACCACGACATCGACGCGGAAATCCTCCATGGCGATGTACAGCAGCTCCTCGGCTGCACGCGGCAGACGATGAATCTCGTCGATGAACAGCACCTCGCCCTCCTCAAGGGAGCTGAGGATGGAGGCGAGATCGCCGGCATGCTGAATCGCCGGGCCGGAGGTGATGCGGATCGGCGATTCGAGTTCGTTGGCCACGATCATGGCCAACGTGGTCTTGCCCAGTCCCGGAGGGCCGGCGAGAAGGATGTGGTCCGGCGGGACCCCACGCTTCTGCGCCGCGTTGAGGAACAGCTTCATCTGGGCCTTGAGCCGCGGCTGGCCGATGAACTCATCGAGCCCGGAGGGTCGCAGCTCCTCGTCGCTGACCGGCTCCGACCCGATGGGCGAGGCGGAGACCATGCGAAGGGACTCCTCCTTCGCGCCTTCATTCGGCTGGAACGACGCGGTATCGTCGGTGTCCTGTACTGTCATCGTCACCTTCCCCTATCCATGGACGCAAGTGTGGCCTTCAGCAACCGCGGAACATCGGAGTCCGCGACCGGTCCTTCGTGCCGTTCGTTCTTCAGTTCCCTTCTCACGGCCTGCAACGCATCGCGCTGCTGCCAGCCGAGGGACACGAGTGCGGCGACGACCTGCTCGACGCCGGAGTCCTGCTGCTCCATCGGGGCCTCCGCGGCATCGATGTCATCGAGATTGATACTGCCCTTGAGCTCGAGGATGATCTTCTGGGCGCCTTTCTTGCCTAGTCCGGGCGATTTGGCAAGCGCCGTGACGTCACCGTTGGCCACCGCCGAAAGCAGCTGTTTCGGTCCCAGCGTCGACACGATGGAAAGGGCGACCTTCGGCCCGATGCCGCTCACCTTCTGCAGACTGAGAAACAGGTCCTTGGCGGCCGACGACAGGAACCCGTACAGGGCGATGGCATCCTGCGACACGTTCATCTTGGTGAACACCGTGGTCTGCTGGCCAATGTGCATGGCAGCGAGATCCGAAGACGGCATCCGTACCTCATAGCCTACGCCCGCCACTTCGATGATGGCCGCATCCTTCATGACGGCGGCGACCGTGCCGTTCAGGCTCGCGATCATGCGGAACCTCCATTATCACGCAAATATCGAACATCTGTTCGATATTGTATACAGGGGCTACTACATGCCTTACATGCCACGCCGCAGCCCGCGCCCATGCGCTCTGTGGGCAGCCTGGGCCCATTGCCGTTGCGCCTTGGTGAGATGCTGCTCCCGTTCACCGCCCTGCAATGCACCGGAGGGCCGCAGGGCGTGGCAGATGGCCAAGGCCAAGGCGTCGGCGGCGTCGGCGGGCGTCGGCATTGTATTCAGATTGAGAATACGGGTGACCATACGCTCCACCTGTATCTTCTGCGCCTGCCCGTTACCGGTAATGGCCAATTTGGCCTCCGTAGGCGTATGCAACGCCACGGGGATGGTGCGTTGCGCCGCGGCGAGCATGGCGACGCCGGCCGCCTGCGCCGTGCCCAATACGGTATTGCGGTTGGACTGGGCGAACACGCGTTCGATGGAGACGGCGTCCGGCGAGAACTCGTCGAGTTTCGCGCAGAGCCCGTTGTATATTCTCAGCAGACGCAGGTCCTGCGACTCATGCGGATCGGAGCGTACGACATCGACGTGGATAAAGGAAAGCCGGCGGTATGCGCCGGCTTCCACTACGCCGACTCCGCACCGCGTCAGTCCGGGGTCGACTCCAAGAATGATCATGAACCGCTGTCAGTCCTCGGCTTCCAGCTGGGCCATGATTTCATCGGTGGCCTTCCACGTGCTGTAGACGTTCTGCACGTCGTCGAGGTCGTCGAGGTTGTCGATGAGCTTGGACACCTTGCGGGCACCGTCAAGGTCGAGTTCGATCTCGTTCATGGCGACCATGGCGTTCTCGGCGGAATCGTAATCGATGCCGGCATCCTGCAGGGCGGTGCGCACGGCGACCAGATCACTCGGGCTCGTGGTGACGGTGTAGGTGTCGCCGTCCTCGGTCACGTCCTCGGCACCGGCCTCGGCGGCCACTTCGAAGACCTTGTCGTAGTCGACGCCTTCGGCGGGGACTTCGATGATGCCCTTGCGCTCGAAGTTGAAGCTCACGGAACCGTTCTCGGCGAGGGAGCCGCCGCCCTTGGTCAGGGTGGAGCGCACGTCGGCCGCGGCGCGGTTGCGGTTGTCGGTCAGGCATTCGATGATGAGGCCGACGCCGCCGGGGGCGTAGCCTTCGTATACGATGTCCTCGTAGTTGGCGCCGCCGGCTTCGGCTCCGGAGCCACGGTTGATGGCGCGCTTGATGTTGTCGGCCGGCATCGAGTTCTTGCGGGCCTTGGTGATGGCATCGTACAGGGCCGGGTTGCCATCGGGGTCGCCACCGCCGAGACGGGCCGCGATTTCGATGTTCTTGCCGAGCTTGGCGAAGAGCTTGCCACGCTTGGCGTCAATGGCCGCCTTCTTGTGCTTGGTGGTGGCCCACTTGGAATGTCCTGACATGACTCTCCTAAGTATTGGATTACGGTAAACAGTGTGATTTTATGAGGTCACACCGACATTTGCGGTGTGACCTCCATGGGACCGTGGCCGCGATGCGGCCGCGTGGGATAGGTCTCAGGCCTCGGTGGCGGCGTTGAAGTCGTCGACGCTGTTGACCTGCACGCGCTTGGCGATGACCTTGAGGATCTTCGCCTTGGCCTCGTCCACGGGCACGCCGTTGAGCTGGCTGCCGTCGCGGAAGCGGAAGCTCACCGCGTTCTTGTTCATGTCGTCCTCACCCACGATGAGCGTGAACGGCACCTTGGACTTGGAGGCGTTGCGGATCTTCTTGCCGAAGCGGTCGTCGGAGGAGTCGATCTCGCAGCGCACCATGTTGTCTTCGAGCTCGTGGATGAACTGCTCCAGATGGGGGGCGAACTCGTCGGCCACCGGGATGCCGGTCACCTGCACGGGGGCGAGCCATGCCGGGAAGGCCCCGGCGTAGTGCTCGAGCAGGATGGCGAAGAAGCGTTCGATGGAACCGAACAGCGCGCGGTGAATCATCACCGGACGCTGGTGCGTGCCGTCCTTTGCGATGTACTCGAGCTTGAAGCGCTCGGGAAGGTTGAAGTCCAGCTGGATCGTGGAGACCTGCCAGGTGCGGCCGATGGCGTCGCGGGCCTGCACGGAGATCTTCGGGCCGTAGAACGCGGCGCCGCCCGGATCGGCCACGAGCTCGAGTCCGGATTCCTTGGCGACCTCGGCCAGTGTGGTGGTGG
The DNA here is from genome assembly GCF_019331695.1 of Bifidobacterium pluvialisilvae. GTDB lineage: Bacteria > Actinomycetota > Actinomycetes > Actinomycetales > Bifidobacteriaceae > Galliscardovia > Galliscardovia pluvialisilvae. The sequence continues at coordinate 20,950 of NZ_JAHBBI010000005.1, read as the reverse complement.
CCTCCTCCCAGATCTCGTCGGAGCCGACGAACTTGTGCTCGTCCTTGGTGGACAGCTCCAGGTAGAAGTCGTTGAGGCCGAAGTCCTTGAGCAGACCCAGCACGAAGTTCAGCAGACGCTTGAGCTCGGGCTTCATCTGCTCGCGGGTGCAGTAGATGTGGGAGTCGTCCTGCGTCAGGCCGCGGACTCGGGTGAGGCCATGGACCTCGCCGGACTTCTCGTAGCGGTACACGGTACCGAACTCGAAGAGCCGCAGCGGCAGCTCCTTGTAGCTGCGCTGGCGGGACTTGAAGATGAGGTTGTGCATCGGGCAGTTCATCGGCTTGAGGTAGTAGTCGAAGCCCTGCTTGGTGATGTTGCCGTTCTCGTCGCGTTCCTCGTCGAGGCGCATCGGCGGGTACATGCCGTCCTTGTACCACTGCAGGTGGCCGGAGGTCTCGTACAGGCCGCCCTTGGTGATGTGCGGGGTCTGCACGAAGCTGTAGTGGTGCTTGCGGTGCTGTTCGCGGGAGTAGTCCTCCATCGCGTTGATGATGGCCGCGCCCTTGGGATGGAACACCGCCAGACCCGGACCGATCTCATCCGGGAAGGAGAACAGGTCCATCTCCTGGCCGAGCTTGCGGTGGTCGCGCTTGGCGGCCTCCTCCAGCCTGGCCTGGTATTCCTTGAGGTCCTCCTTGGTAAAGAACGCCACGCCGTAGATGCGCTGCAGCATCGGGTTCTTCTCGCTGCCCCTCCAGTAGGCTGCAGCACTGCGCTCGAGCTTGAACGCCTTGATGAAACGGGTGTTGGGCAGGTGCGGGCCGCGGCACAGGTCCTTCCACACCACGTTGCCGTCGCGGTCCACGTTGTCGTAGAAGCTCAGCTCGGACTCGCCCACCTCGGTGGCGGCCTCCGGGTCGAGGTGCGCCTCCTTGTCCTTGATCAGCTCGATCTTGTAGGGCTGGTCCTTCTCCTCCTCGAGGGCCTCCTCCTCGGTGACCACACGACGGCGGAAGGTCTGCGAGGACTTGATGATGCGCTGCATGCGCTTCTCGATGTCCTTGAGGTCCGCGGGGGTGAAGGGCTCGTCCACGTCGAAATCGTAGTAGAAGCCGTTCTTGATCACCGGGCCGATGCCGAGCTTGGCGTCGGGGCGAATCTGCTGCACGGCCTGCGCCATCACATGGGTGGCGGAATGGCGCATGATGGCCAGACCGTCCTCGCTGTCGAGGGCGATGGGCTCGACCTTGTCGCCGTCGTGCAGCGGCGTGTACAGGTCGCGAGGCTCGCCGTTGAGACGTACGGCGATGATGTTCTTGTCGTCGGCGAACAGTTCGACGCCGGTGGTGGTTGCTTCCACCTCCTTCGCCTCATCGTTGACCGTAATGGAGATGGTAGCTTGCGCCATGGTATGTCCTTTGCTATCGGGGGTCCGCGTTACTAATGTGCAGGCCTGGACTGAACTTGACGATGCAAGCGTAAGCGCTAACGACGACAAGGTCAAATACCGGCGGCGACGGCTTTGGACGGCCATTTTCCGGCGAAAGACGCCCCCATGCGGCATCGGAGGCCGCCGCCGGACGTCGAAAACGTGATGAGAATAACAAAAAGCCACTCCGAAGAGTGGCACCGGAGCGGACAACGGGACTCGAACCCGCGGTCTCGACCTTGGCAAGGTCGCGCTTTACCAACTAAGCTATGTCCGCACAACTGCCGGCGTGAGAACCGGCATGGTGGGTGATGCAGGAATCGAACCTGCGACCCCTTCCGTGTGAAGGAAGTGCGCTAGCCGCTGCGCCAATCACCCAGATTGAGTTATCACTGTTTTCCCGGAGGGAAATCGAGTGGGCGATACAAGATTCGAACTTGTGACCCCTTCCGTGTCAGGGAAGTGCGCTACCTCTGCGCCAACCGCCCAAAAAGAGGTGGGTACGAGAGTCGAACTCGTCTATACGGCTTTGCAGGCCGCTGCCTAACCGCTTGGCTAACCCACCATACGGTCCTTGTGTGGACTCGAGCGGACAACGGGACTCGAACCCGCGGTCTCGACCTTGGCAAGGTCGCGCTTTACCAACTAAGCTATGTCCGCATGTATCCTACGGCCTGAGCCGCAAGCACGAGTAACTACTATAACGAGCACTACCTCATCTCGCAAATCGGCGTGTCGACGTTTCTCCGACGGCTTCATCCCTACTCTCATGGCTTACTCATGTCCTCCTCCCCCGAATATCCGTTAGGGTGGAAGACATGAGTGAGAGCATGAGCAAGCGGCGTTTCATGATCGCCGCATTCGGAGGTTGGAACGATGCCTGCCAGGCGGCGACCGACGTCATCCGCCACCTGCTGAACGTATATGAATCCCGCGAGATCGGACACATCTGCTGCGATTCGTATTACGACTACCAGTCCTCCCGGCCCATGATGTGCACCATCCAAGGCCGCAGACGGATCGTATGGCCCGAAACCACGTTCTATGAGATCGAAATCGACGAGCATACGAAGCTGTACGTGGAGATGGGGCCGGAGCCGAACTTCCACTGGTCGGATTTCTGCCAGCGTTCGCTGCGCTTCGCGGATGAATGCGAGGTGACCGACATCATCACGCTCGGCTCCATGTTCGCCGAATGCGCGCATACGCGCGCACTGCCGGTCAGCCATTCCGACGGGGATGACGACGACGCCGGCGAGGACGCCTATTCAGGGCCGGTCGGCATCCCGACCGTGCTGCATTACGCGGCGGCGGAGGACGGGTTCGAGGCGCGTTCGCTCTGGGTGTCCGTCCCCCAGTATCTGGGTGGCGATGAATGCCCCAGCGCCACGATGCGTCTGCTGGATGAGATCAGCTCCATACTCGACATGTCTCTGGAGGAGGGCGACCTGCCCACCCAGGCGGAGAAATGGCGGGCCAAGGCCGATATGCTCATGCGCTGCAACGACGATCTTTCGGATTACGTCCACCATCTGGAACGCCATATGGATGAGCACTCCCCCGGCCACGACGTCTCCACTCCCCATGCCCGTCAGCTCGTGGAGGAGACCGAGGAATTCCTGCGGTCGTTCGACCATCCGGCCGCGGAATAGGCTCGTCGTCGTATCGAATCGGAAATCGGGTGACGGCTGCCGTCTCCCATGACGTCCGATTCACGCATGCCGGCTCCACACGAATACCATAAACGCGTCGGACCTCCTCGCACATGCGGGAGGTCCGACGCGTTTATTCGTCCGCGCGGAGGCCGCGCTACGCGGCGGCCGCCACGGAGGGATCGATGGCGGGAAGCACGCCGGTGATGAGCAGGATCGCCACGACAACGGCCAACCCGATGCGGTAGATGGCGAACGCCTTGTAGGAGAACGTCGAGACGAACTTCAGGAAGCCGATGATGACGATGTATCCCACAAGGAACGACACCACCGTGGCGGCGATGGTGGGGCCCCAGCCGGGGAACATGCCGATGGCCTTGCACGCCTCGGCGGCTCCGCTCCCGCCAGCGTTGCATGCGCTCACATCCTTGACCGCGGAGACGGCCTCGAGGATTCCCGCTCCGAACACCGCGGGGATGGCCATGAGGAACGCCACACGGACCGCGGCCTCACGCGTATAGCCCATGGCGCGGCCGAAGGTGATGGTGCCGCCGGAACGCGATACGCCGGGAATCAGGGCGAGCATCTGGCCGATGCCGAAGATAATGGCGTCCTTCACCGTCATGCGACCCATGGTCTTGACCTGACGCGAACGCGCATCGAACACCCACAGCAGCACGCCGAACAGGGCGAGCACGGTCACGGTGATCCACAGGTTGCGGAACGTGGTCTCGATGGTGTCCTTGAGCAGCAGTCCCACAATCATGATCGGCAGGGTTCCGATGATGATGTACCAGCCCATCTGGGTGTCCTTGTTGTGCGCACCCAGCCGGCTTTTCACATCCTTGCCCTCCTTGCCGAACAGCGAGCCGAACCAGGCGCCGAGGATGCGTACGATGTCCCGCCTGAAATACAGCAGAACCGCGAGCTCGGTGCCGATCTGGATGATGGCGGTGAACGCGGCACCGGGGTCCGAACCGATGGTCAGGTCGCCGATGATGCGGATGTGGGCGCTGGAAGACACGGGCAGGTATTCGGTCAAAGCCTGCACCAGACCAAGGAAAATCGCCTGGAAGAAATTCATAATTCCCTGTTGTCCCTTAAATACGTTGTTGATAACGGCACGAGGAATGGCCGTCGTTCTGTATCAGTACGATGCAACACCTTAGCCCCATCCCTCTAAGAAATCATCAAGGACATATCATATTTCGTTCAATGGTCACATTACGATGGGCTTGGCTTACGGAAAGGAGCACAAGATGGCCACATATCGGAAAAGTCGACGGTGGGCCCCCGCGGGTTTCTTCGAATGCGAGGGACGGGGCCTGCGGTGGCTTGGCGAGGCCATGGAGCATGGCGGACCGCGCGTGGTGGACGTGTATGACTGGGGCGACGACTACCTCGACATCGAACGCGTGGACGCCTCCTCCCCCACCCCCAAGGCGGCCTATGAGTTCGGCGCCGCACTGGCCCATATGCACGACATGGGCGCGCCCTGCTTCGGGGCGCCTCCCGCCGGATACACGGGCACCTGTTACTTCGGCCCCCTGCAGGATCCGGCGCCGATGGACACAGGGGAATGGACCGACGCCGCCACATACTACGGTCAGGGACGTCTTCTGCCTATGGTCCGTCTCGGCGTGCAGCGGCGCGAACTCGATCAGCGCGATCTCGACATGACGCAGGAGGTCGTAGACGCGCTGCCCGAACTCATGGGACCGGCGGCGGCCGACAAGCCAGCGCGCATCCATGGTGACCTGTGGGGCGGCAACGTGATGTGGACCGGTGACGAAGGCCAGACCCAGGCCGTGCTCATCGACCCCGCCGCGCATGGCGGACACCGTGAAGAGGATCTGGCGATGCTGCATCTGTTCGGCATGTCGTATCTTGACCGAATCATGGAGGGCTACCAGTCGGCCCACCCGTTGAAGAAGGGCTTCGAGGCGCGATACACCCTCTGGCAGCTCTACCCCATCGCCGGACACTGCGTGTTCTTCGGCGGAGGCTACGTCAGCCAGTTCCGCGCCATGTGCCGCTCCCTGCTGCGCTGACACCATCACCGTTCAACATGATGTCTTATGAATACAGTGTTGGACGAAAAGGAAAAGGCCGTACGAGTCCTCGTTTTTCAAGGATTCGTACGGCCTTCCTATCGCACTGTATCGGAGGAACCGACCCGGATTCCGGTCTCAGCAGACCTTCCACATCCAGTTGTGCGGGTCCTCGATCTCGCCGAGCTGGATGCCGAGCAGTTCGTTGCGCAGGTCAACGGTGAGCTTGCCGGAGTTGCCGTCCGCGACGGTCACGTCGAACTTTTCGGACTTGAAGCGGCCGATCGGGGTGATGATGGCGGCGGTACCGCAGGCGAACACCTCGGTGACCTCGCCGGACTTGATATCCTCAAGCAGCTGGTCGAGGGCGATCATGGTCTCGACGACGTCGTGGCCCTTGTCCTGCAGCAGCTGGATGAGCGAACGACGGGTGACACCGGGCAGGATGTTGCCGGTCAGGGACGGGGTCTCCACGTGGCCGTCCTTGTGCACGGCCATCATGTTCATGCCGCCGAGCTCCTCGAGGTAGGTCTTGGTGGCGGCGTCGACGAAGCACACCTGCTGGCAGCCGTTCTCGATGCCGGTGTATTCGCCGAGCAGGGAGGCGGCGTAGTTGCCACCGCACTTGGCGAAGCCGGTGCCGCCAGGGCCGGTGCGGAACCACTTGTCCTCCACCCAGATGTTCACGGGCTTGACGCCGCCCGGGAAGTACGGGCCGGACGGGGATGCGATCACGCAGTAGTCGACCTCGTGCGGGGCGCGCACGCCGAGGAACGGCTCGGAGGCGAACATGAACGGACGCATGTACAGCGTGTACTCGCGACGGGTCGGCACCCATGCGGAATCACGCTTGACGAGCGCGGCCACAGATCCAAGGAAGTCGTCGATGGACAGCTCCGGCAGGTACAGGCGCTTGGCGGAGTTCTGGAAGCGCTCGGCGTTGGCGTCCGGGCGGAACAGCCAGACGGAACCGTCGGCGTGATGGTATGCCTTAAGACCCTCGAAGCACTCCTGCGCGTAATGCAGCACGGAAGCACCCGGATCCATCTTGAGCGGGGCGTACGGCTCGACGCGACGATCCGACCATCCCTCTCCCTTGGTCCAGGTCATGTGGGTCATGTTGTCGGAGAAGACCTGACCGAACGCCGGCTTGTCGATGAGCTCCTGACGCTTGGCGTCGGAGGCCGGGTTCTCGTTGGGCAGTACGGTGAAGGCGTCTGCCAGCTTGGACAGGGCCGCCGGATCGTGATGAGTATTTTCTGTCATTCTCAGCTTCTTTTATTCCATTGCCGGTCGGAATCCGGCCGGCTGCGGGTATGGGGTCGGTGCTTCTGGCACCGGACTGAATAACACTTTCTCACATGGGGATTACTCACCATGGAGAAAGTTCACATTATGAAAGCGCCTCGACGGGAAACCCTATGCCGCGCCATCGGCAATGCAAAGAGCCCACACGAGGTGGGCTCTTTGCCTGAGCGGCCTTGCGGCCGGGGTTCAGCGTCCTATCGGAAAGGAGGCGTCACTCACTTGGCGTCGGCATCGGCGGCTGCGGCGTCGGCGGCCGGAGCAGCGGCGTCGGCGGCCGGAGCAGCCGGAGCAGTGGTCTCGGAGGCGTCCTCAGGAACCTCGACGGTGACGACGGACTCTTCCGGATCATCGTGGATGAGCTCGACGCCCTCGGGCAGGACGACGTCCTTGGCCAGCACCTTGGTGCCGTCCACGAGGCCTTCCACGCTGATGGTGATACGCTCGGGCAGGTTGGCGACGTCGGCGCGAACCTTGAGCTCCTGGACGTCGACGAACGCGACGGCGGCGCCCTTCGGGGTGCCTTCGACGAAGACCGGGACCTCGACCTCGATCTTCTCGCCGGCGCGCACCTCGTAGAAGTCGACGTGCTCAATCTGCTGCTTGACGGGGTTGCGCTGCACGTCCTTGACGACGGCGAGCTTGGAGTCCTCGCCGAACTTCAGCTCGAACAGGGCGTTGGTGCGACGCAGGGCGTTGGTGGTCTCCTTCATCGGGAGCTGCAGGAAGGTGGGCTGCTCGCCGCCGGCGTACACGGTGGCGGGAACCAGCTTGGCGACGCGCATACGGCGGGCAGCGCCCTTGCCGAACTCGGTGCGGACGGCGCCTTCGAGAGTGATATCTGCCATGATGTTCTCCTTGAATCAGAACAATCGGTAATTCGTCTTTTCGTCTTGGCGCATCGACGCGCCGTAGAGAACACCGTGAACGGAGAACCATACGTCGAGTCGATTACGGAAGCGCGAAACGCATTCGCCTTCCCTCGCCAAGACAACAGTCGATAAATATAGCACGGAAAACGTGGTTTGTCACGCCGCCGTGTCCATGGAGGACTGCAGGTCGAGATGGCTGCGATTGGAGGCGTGTTCGTCGCTGGAGAACGTGACGACGACGGCGAGCATGACGCAACCGACGCCGATCAGCTCCCATACGCCGGGAAGCTCGCCGAACATCAGCCCCACGGCCACAGCCACGGCCGGATACATGGACTGCATGACCGAGAACGTGCCGGGCGTGGTCTTGCGCATGACCACCTGGTCGATGACGTAGGGGAAGAACGAACTGCATACCGACACCACGAACATGAGCAGCAACAGGCGGACGATGCCCCACGTGCCATCTGCGGCCAGCCATGTGGCGGTGGCGGGCGGCATGAACAGGCCCCGTACGGCGGGGACGGCGAGGAACAGCGATTGGACGGCGAATCCGATGCACATGGCCGCGGAAAGCCGGTTGAGGGGGTTGCCGGCATGGGCCACCCTGCGTCCCAAGATGATATAGACGCCCCACATCGTCCCGCCGATGAGGATGGCCGCAAGCCCAATCAGAAAGTGTCCGCCGTCGGGCGAGGAGATGGATACGCCGGCGAGCAGGACGACGCCCAGCGCGGCGATGGCGACGCCGACGCGCTCGCGCCAGTCACGGCCGCTGATGACGGCGACGCCAAGCGGGCCGATGAATTCGATGGCGACGGCCATACCCATGTTCATTTCGCTGATGGCCAGGTAGAACATGGTGTTCATGGCCACGATGGCGAGGCCACAGCCCGCGGTGATGAGCCAATCCCTTCGGGTATGGGGAAGCGTATGCCGTACGCTTCTGCGCCACGGCCTGCGCCATGCCAGCATCATGACGGCGAGGAATCCGAACCGGTACCAGGCCGCACACAGCGGGTTGATCTGGGTGAAGACGCTTTTGGCCACGCCGGTGGCGAGATACATGAGCATGCCCTCGATGGCGACGATCACGACGGCCGGCGTCTTCTCCAACGTTTTATACACTATCTTCCTCACAAGGACGTAAGCGTATCGTCATGTTTCCGGCATGTAAACCGGGGAACGCCGATGTTCCATGATTTGTATGCAATGCGGTCACATTTGCATATACGATCGCGCCGTGGAATCCATGCATGGGGATTCCACGGCGCGATCGAATCGGACGAATCGCCCCTCTTTATCCGAGTTTATCCGAGCAAATCACATAACGCGTGTGGTTTCAAGGCGCGGAGCGCGAAGGCGTACCAAGGTACGTCGAGTGCTCCGCAACGCGGAAAACACTCCGTTATGCGATGAGCTCGAATTGGTCACGTGACGCGTGCGGCTTTTAGGCGCAGAAGGCGAAGGCGTACGACGGTACGTCGAGCCTTCTGCAACGACGAAGACGCTCCGTCACGCAATCAATTCCTTGACGGAGGCGATGATGGCCTGCAACTCCTTCTTCGCGTCGCCGAACAGCATCTGCGTGTTGTCGTTGAAGTAGAGTTCGTTTTCGATGCCGGCGTAGCCTTTGCCGCGGCCGCGCTTGATGACGACGACGTTCTGGGATTTGTCGACGTCGAGGATGGGCATGCCGGAGACGGGGGTGCCGGGGCGGCGGGCGGCGGGGTTGGTGACGTCGTTGGCGCCGACGACGAGGGAGATGGTGGCGGTGGGGAACTGCGGGTTGATGTCGTCGAGGTCGACGAGTTCCTCGTAGGGGACGTTGGCTTCGGCGAGGAGCACGTTCATGTGTCCGGGCATGCGGCCGGCGACGGGGTGGATGGCGTAGGCGACTTCGACGCCGCGGCTCTTGAGCAGTTCGCCGAGGTCGGCGAGTTCGCGCTGGGCCTGGGCCATGGCGAGGCCGAAGCCGGGGACGAAGATGACCTTCTGCGCGTAGACGAGCTGGACGGCCACGTCGTCGGCGGAGGTCTCCTTCATGGTGCCGGTCACGCCGTCGTCGCCGCCTGCGGCGTTGTCGCCGCCGAATCCGCCGGCGAGGACGGAGAGCAGCGGGCGGTTCATGGCCTGGGCCATGAGGATGGACAGGGTGACGCCGGCCGCGCCGACGAGGGCGCCGGCGACGATGAGGGCCACGTTGTCGATGGCAAGGCCGGACATGGCGACGGCGGTGCCGGTGCAGGCGTTGAGCACGGAGATGACGACGGGCATGTCGGCACCGCCGATCGGGATGACGAACACGAGGCCGTAGCACAGGGCGAACACGGTGGTCAGGACGGACCACAGGAGGCGTTGTTCGGGCTGGACGCACAGCATGACGAACGCGGCGATGGTGAGGATGATGAAGACCACATTCCAGAAGCTCTTGCCGGGCAGTTTCAGGTTCTTGACGAATTTGATGCCCTGGAGCTTGCCGGCGGCGATGAGCGAGCCGGTGAAGGTGACGGAGCCGATCATGATGCCGAGGCCGGCGGTGATGAGCACGACGAGGGTGGGGAGCTCCTCGTTGGTGAGGATGTCGTTGAGCGCGACGAGCGCCGCCGCGCCGCCGCCGACCGTGTTGAACACGGAGACGAGCTGCGGCATGTCGGTCATCTTGACCTTCTTGGCGGAGACGACGCCGGCGACGGCGCCGATGAGGATGCCGACGACGAGCACGATGACCGCGGTGGTGGAGATGAAGCCCTTGACGAAGAGGTGGACGAACGCCATGATGACGGCGAACACCATGCCGGTGGCCGAGATCTGGTTGCCCTTACGCGCGGTCTTCGGAGAGTTCATGAAGTGCAGGCCCATGACGAACATGACGGCGGCCAGCAGGTACACGAACCATGCGACGATATCGATGGGGGTTGCGGTCATTACTTATCGCCTTCCTTCTGGTCCTTCTTGGAGGGCTTTGAGCTCTTGAACATCTCCAGCATGCGGTCGGTGACCACGTAGCCGCCGACGACGTTCATGGTTCCCAGCACGGCGGCGAGGAAGATGAACACGTAGGCGAGCGGGGTCTGCGCCTCGGCGGCGACGATGACGACGCCGACGATGACGATGCCGTGGATGGAGTTGGCGCCCGACATCAGCGGCGTGTGGAGGGTCGCCGGCACTTTGCCGATGACCTCGATGCCGATGAGCAGGGCGAGGACGAACAGGGTGATCGAAACGACGAGATCGGGCATGATCACTTCTCCTCTTCTTCTATGGCCGTGGCCGGCGTTTCGACACGGCCGGCGACGATGAGCGCGTTGTCGAGTTCCTCGGTGAGGTCCATGGCGAGCTTGCCGTCGTTGACGAAGTGGGCGAGCACGTCGGCGACGTTGCGGGCGAGCAGGTTGGATGCGGTGGTGGCGACGCCGCTGGCGAGATCGGGGGCTCCGATGAGCTGGACGCCGTTGTCGGTGACGATGGTCTGGTTGGGCTTGGAGCCGGCCACGTTGCCGCCGAGGTCGCTGGCGGCGCAGTCGACGATCACGGCGCCTCGGTGCAGGCCGTCGACGCCGGCCTGAGTGAGCAGCATCGGGGGCTTGCGTCCGGGGACCTTGGCGGTGGTGATGACGATGTCGAATTCGGCGGCCTTCTTGTCGACGGCGACCTGCTGTGCAGCCTGCTCCTCGGCGGTGAGCTGGCGGGCGTAGCCGCCTTCGCCCTGCCCCTTGGAGAAGTCGAGGCCGAGCTCGAGGAACTTGGCACCAAGGGATTCGACCTCGCCCTTGGCGGCGGGACGCACGTCATACGCGGTGACGACGGCGCCGAGTCGGCGTGCGGTGCCGATGGCCTGGAGTCCGGCGATGCCGGCGCCCAGGATGAGCACCTTCGCCGGGCGGATGGTGCCGGCGGCGGTGGTCATCATGGGGAAGAACGAGCCGTAGGCGTCGGCGGCCTTGAGCACGGCCTTGTAGCCCATGACGGAGTTCTGGCTGGTCATCTCGTCCATGGACTGTGCGGAGCTGAGCTGGCGGGGCAGCTTCTCGATGCCGACGCCGACCAGTCCGGCCTTGTCAAGACGGTCCACATACTCCTGGTCGGTGAACGACCCGAGCATACCGATGACCCAGGATCCCTTGGGCAGACGGGCGACGAGGTCGTCGTCCGGGCGTTCTACGAATCCGAAGGCCTGCGACTGCGCAATGACCTCGTCCTTGGATACGACCTTGGCTCCTGCCTTGATGTAGTCTTCGTCGCTGAATCCGGCGGCATGCCCTGCGTTGCGCTCGATGACGCAATCAACGGCGGAACGCTTGAGTCGTTTGACGATATCCGGGGTGAGCGCCACGCGAGACTCATGCTCGGCGGTCTCATTGAAAATTCCATAAGTGATGGTCGATTGCGTATCTTCCGCCACCTGGTCCTCCCTCGTAATTTTTTTGTAAAGACGTCGCAACGATCACGGCGCCCCGTCAAGTCTATATCAAAGTCAACAAATGGCAACAATCAGTCACGGCGCGATACGCATCCGACGAGAGGGCGGCATCGACATCGCCGTCCGCGCCTACGGTAGCGTAACGGGAGGCCCTGCTACTAGAGTGCGATAGGACTATTGAATGAAGGAGAACTCGTGGGTCTTATCGGTTCCGTAAAAAACGCAGTGGCCACGGCGGCGCATCGCGCCTCCAATCTTGGACGAAACTATCTGGACTACCCCGGCAGCGACGATCTGAACGACGACGGTCTTCCCGACAACCCTCCGGCGCACGACCCCGTCTCGCCGGACGATCTTCCCCACGTGGACTACTGGGGCCCCGACTACCCCACCACGACGTATATGGACGACGGTCTGCTGACGTCGCGCACCGATGGCAATCCCCCGCTTGACGAGGGCACCAGCATCTACGACATCTACGCGGACCGTGCACAGCGCATGGGCGACAAGCCCCTGTACACGTTCAAAAGGGACGGCGAATGGATGACAAAGACGGCGGACGAAACGCTCGCCGACATCCGCATCACCGCCAAGGGTCTGCTGCATTACGGTCTGAAAAAGGGCGACGCGGTGGCGTTCATGTGCCGCACCAGCTACGAATGGAACATTGTGGATGCGGCGATCATGGCCTGCGGCGGTGTGCTCGCCACCATCTACGACACCGATTCGGGCGAGCAGATCCGCAACATCGCCAACAATTCCGACGCACGCCTGTTGATTGTGGAGACCACGGCCATGCGAGCCGAGGCCGAGAACGTGCTGTCCCAATGCCCTACCGTCGAGCACATCGTCTGTCTCGAGACGGGCGGCCTCGACGAGATCCAGGCATACGGGGCGTCGGTCTCGGACGCCACGCTTGATGAGCGCATCGACTCCGTGAAGAAGACCGACCTGTGTTCCATCGTGTACACGTCCGGCTCCACGGCGGCCCCGAAGGGCGTGGAGATGACGCATGAGCATTACTGCGCGGACGCGTTCAACCTGCGCGACTACATGCCCGACCTGCTGCATGACGAACAGAACACCATCCTGCTGTTCCTGCCGCAGGCGCACTCCTTCGCCCGCGCCATCAACTACATCGTGGTGGCAAGCTCCCTGCACGTCTACATCGCCCAGGGCATCAAGACGCTGATCGGCGATCTGCAGGTCGCCAGGCCATCGGTGATGATCGTGGTGCCTCGTGTGTTGGAGAAGGTGTATAACGCCGCCTCCCAGAAAGCCGGTCATGGCGCCAAGGGCCTCGTGTTCGCCGCCGCCGTCACCGCGGCGCAGGACTACATGAAGGAGGTGGCCGAGAAGGGCAAGGCGGGGGCGTTGGTCAGCGCTCGCCGCGCCTCCTTCGACCCCATCGTGTACAAGTCGCTGCGTGACGTGCTGGGTGGCCGTGCCCAGTGGATCGTCTCCGGCGGCGCCCCGCTCGACCCTGAGCTGCTCGCGTTCTTCCGCGGCGCCAAGGTGCCGGTGTACGAGGGGTACGGCGCCACGGAGACGACCGCCCCCTGCGCGTTCAACCCGCTGGGCGTGCCGTTCCGTCAGGGTTCCGTCGGCATTCCGTTCCCCGGTTTCACGCTGCGTATCGCCGAGGACGGCGAGATTCAGATCAAGGGTGTTTCGGTGTTCCACCGCTACCACAAGAACGAGGAGGCCACGAGAACGTCGTTCACCGAGGACGGTTGGTTCGCCACAGGCGATCTGGGACGTCTCGACGCCAACGGCTTCCTCTACATCACCGGCCGCAAGAAGGACCTCATCATCACCGCAGGCGGCAAGAACGTCTCCCCCGGTCCGATCGAGGAGGTCATCCAGCGTTGCGAGATCGTCTCGCAGGCGCTGGTGCTTGGCGACAAGCGACCGTTCATCTCCGCGCTCATCACCCTGGATGAGGAGTCGCTGCGTCCGTGGCTGGAGTCCAAGGGCCTCGACCGTGAGATGTCGATGGAGGACGCCGCGAACAACGCCGCGGTGCGCGCGGAGATCCAGAAGTTCGTCGATCTGGCGAACGAAGGCGTCTCCCGGGCCGAATCGGTGCGCAAGTTCATCGTTTTGCCCGAGGAGTTCACGCAGGCGAATGGGCTGATGACCGCATCGATGAAGGTGATCAGGCCGAAGGTCATCGCCCGGTATGCGACGCTGCTCGATACGCAGATGTATACGCCGCGCAAGAGGTCCTGACGGCAAAGACCGGCGGTCCTGATTCCGTAAACGCGACACGAAGAAGTCCCCTCACCACTATATGGCGGAGGGGACTTCTTTCATATGACAGCCAGTTGTATATGTATATGGCTGTTCTCAATGTTCGAACGGATAGACCTCGCCCCATTGCGCACGAAGGGAGTCCATGATGCGCATGATGCGCAGCGTCTCCTCATGCGGCATCTCCTCGCATTGGACGGCACCGTCGAGAATCGCCCTGGCGGCGCTGACGACCTGGTACTCGTATCCGGTTATCTGTTCGGGGACCGATATCGTGCCGGTGCGTCGGTGGTCGGCGTCAAATACGTCGATGCGTTCCGGATTGTTGATGTTCTCCACGATGAGGTAGCCTTCGTCGCCCTGGATGATGCCCTGACGGCTGCCGACCGTCACCATGGACGAGTCGATGGTGGCCGCCACGTCGTTGTCCAGCCAGAAGGTGGCGGAGAACTGTTCGTCCACTCCCCCATCGGTGAACACGCAGCTGGTGGTCACCCGTTCGGGCCGTGCATCGGGGAACGCCATGGCGACGAAGTTGATGGGGTAGACGCCGACGTCGAGCAACGCGCCTCCGGCCATGGCCGGATCGGTCATACGCGCCTTGCCCGACACAGGGTATGAGAGGTTGGCGTAGACCTGCTTCGGTGTGCCGATCACGCCCGATTCCAACGCGTCGAGAATGATCTGGCGGCTGGGCATGTACCGCGTCCAGATGGCCTCGGTGCAGAGCAGCCGGGTCTGCGAGGCTACGGCCAGCACCTTCCTCGCCTGCTCCTCGTTCGCGGTGAACGATTTCTCCACCAACACGTTCTTGCCGGCCATCATGCATGCGATGGCATGGTTGGCGTGCAATGCGTGTGGTGTGGCGATGTACACCAGATCGATCTCCGGGTCGGCGAGCATGGCCTCGTAGCTGCCGTACGCCTTGTCGAACCCGTACCGGTCCGCAAACCGCGCCGCACGGTCCGCGTCGGCCCTCGTCGCCACGGCATAGGGGCGCACGAGGTCGGAATACCGTTCGTCGTCGGCCATGCCACGCAACGTCTGCGCCATATGATGCGCTATCCTGCCGCATCCGAGTATCGCGACGTTCACCGTGCCGGCATGCGTGCCGTTGCGTCTGCTCATAATTCATCCTTTCTCTCGGCCCCGGACGACACAAGCCGCCGGATAGAACGGGCGGCCGGTCAGAAACCGAGTCGATCGAGCTTCTTGGGGTCGGACTGCCATTCACGCGCCACCTTGACGTGCATGTCGAGCTTCGCCTTCGCGCCGACGATGCGGTTGACGGGAGTGCGCAGCCGTTTCTTCACCCGCACCAAATGCTCGGCCTTGCGCCCGATGATGATGGGCTTCTGCGAGTCACGCTCCACATAGACGGAGACCAGCACCTGCACCTTGGGCTTCGGCCCTTCGTGTTCCTCCTCGGTCTCGACCTCGTCCGGGTAGACAATGTCATCGACCACGACGGCGAGCGAATGGGGCAGCTCATCGTCGAGCTCCTCGAGGAACGCACCGCGGATGAGCTCCGCTATGGCCTCCTCCGGCTTCTCCTCGCTGATCTGGTCCTCGGGATACATCTGAGGTCCCTCGGGCATGGCGTCGATGAACAGCTTGCGGGCCTCGTCGAGGTTGTCGTGTTCCAGTGCGGACACGGGCACGATATCGGAGAATCCGGCGAACTCGTTGATCTCGATGAGCTTGTCGACAAGCTGGGTGCGGTTGAGTTCGTCGATCTTGGTGACCACGGCGATGAGCGGCACCTTCCATGAGAACGAACCGTCGTCGCTCTTCGTGGCGAACTGGCTGCGGAGCCTGCTGAGGATGCGCCGGTCGCCGGGGCCGATCTCCTGGTCGGCGGGCAGAAGGAACGCGATGGCGTCCACCTCGGACAGCGATTCATCGACGATGTCGTTCAGACGCTGTCCGAGCAATGTGCGGGGACGGTGGATGCCGGGGGTGTCGACCAACACGATCTGCGCATGGTCGGTGGTGAGCACGCCGCGGATTGCCTTTCGCGTCGTCTCCGGACGCGAGGACGTAATGGCGACGTGGGAGCCGATCAACGCGTTGATGAGCGTCGACTTGCCGACGTTGGGCCGTCCGACGACGGCGATGAAACCGGATTTGTAGGCGTCTTGAGCATCTTGCATAAGACACTACTGTACCGTGAGGGCTGGTGAAATCCTCAGGTCAGCCGTCGGCATCCCGTTCCTCGTCGGAGTCGTCACGATCCGTTTCAGCAGCGGAGGCCAACTCGACGAGGATGGTGGACACCTTCTTCCTCCTACCGGCTGAATCGACCGCCGTGAGGCGCAGTCCGTGAGTGACCGCATGGGAGCCGACCAAGGGCACCTTGCCCAGCACCTTGGTGAGCAGTCCGTAGACGGTGTCGACATCGTCCTCGTCGAGGCTGATCTCGAAGATCTCCTCGACGTCGGCGATGGACGAGCGTGCGGGGAAACGCCACTTGCCGGGGGCGACCTCCGCGGGCTCGGCCTTCTGGGTGCGATCGTGCTCGTCCTCCAGCTCGCCGACGATCTGCTCGATGGCGTCCTCGATGGTCACGAGACCGGCGATGCCGCCGTATTCGTCGACGACGACGGCCACATGCTGGCGCTGGCGCTGCATCTGGTGGAACAGGTCGTCGACGGGCTTGGATTCCGGAACCAGCAGCGGGTCACGGCTGATCGAGGAGACCGGACGCGACCCCGCGGCGGGATTGAACGCGACGGCCCTCACCGCGTCCTTGAGATAGGCGATGCCGACGAGGTCGTCGACCGAGTCGCCGATGATGGGGACCCTCGAGAATCCCGACCGGGAGAACATCTTCAGCACGCTGCCGAGCGGTTCGTCCTTGCCGATGCAGATCATGTCGGTGCGCGGCACCATGATTTCGCGCGTCAACGTCTCGGACAACGTCAGCACGTTGCGCAGCATCTCGGAAATCTCCGGATCGAAGTCGTCGGTCTCCACGAGACGGTCGATCATGGCGCGGCCCTGTTCGAGATGGATCTTCTCGAGCTCCTCGTCGTCGGAGAGTTCGGTCCTGCCCGGCCGGGAGGCGTTGATGCCGTTGACCCGTGCGAACGGGGTCAGCGCCACGACGATGGAGACCGCGCGGGAATGCTTGAGCATGATCTGTATGGGCATGGAGGCGCCGGCGCTGCGGGGCCGCACCAGGATCGACACCACGCCGACGACGAGCGCGAACGCGATGCCGCACAGCAACGTCACCCAGATGGGGGCGCCGAGCGCATCCGAGATGCATGCGACAAGAACGCCGTCGAGGATGTTGCACACGATGCGGAAGAACGCGCACGACCCCGATGTGGCGAAGCGGTCGGAAACAAGCCGCTGCACGCGATGGATGCGGTCGAGCTGCTTCATCTTGTTGAACTGGCTTTCGCCGTTCGTCTGCACTTCGAGAATCAGGTTGTTGAGGCTGGAGCGCGTGACGCGGGAGACCGCGCCCTCGGTGGAGGCCATCACCAGCGAGAACCACACCAGCAGCAGGGCGACGACGGCCAATGCAACGACCATCGGGATGAGCGTCTCGATCATGACTCGTCGCCATCCCCGCGGTGCTCGGCCTCATATCGGGCCAGCAGGTCCGGCGAGCCCTCCGGCAGCCGCACGTCGTCGAGGATGCCTGGACGCAACGCAAGGAAGGTCAACAGGAGCTGACGCTGCAGTCCGAACATCTGACGCTCCTCCGCGGGCGTGGTGTGATCGTAGCCCAACAGATGCAGGATGCCGTGGATGGTGAGCAGCATCATCTCCTGGATGGTGGAATGTCCGGCGGCACGGGCCTGCTCGGCGGCCACATACGGGCAGATGACAATGTCGCCCAGAACCCCTTCCGGCACCGTCTTGCCGTTGCCGGGGCGCAGTTCGTCCATGGGGAAGCTCATCACGTCCGTGGGACCCTCGAGGTTCATCCAACGCTCATGCAGACGGGCCATGGAGGCCGGGTCGTTGAACAGTATTGTCAAGTCGGACTGCGTGCTGACCCGCATCTGGTCGAGGACCCACACCCCGAGGTCGGAGAAGGTCTTCGGCTCGATGGTCCATGGGGTTTCGTTGGTCACTTCGACGCTCATGCGTGTTCATCCTCCTGACGGCGACGTCCGTCCGCCGGCCTGCGGCGCCGGCGTTCCTCGTGCTCCTTGCGCAGTTCATCATAGCGGCCGTACGCCTCGACGATGCGGCCGACGAGCTCGTGCCGCACCACGTCGGCGGATTTGAGATGCACGAACGCGATGTCGTCGATGTCCCCGAGCACGCGTTCGATGGTGGCGAGGCCCGACTTCGGCACGGTCAGGTCGACCTGGGTGATGTCGCCGGTGATGATCATGCGGGTGTTGAAGCCAAGACGTGTGAGGAACATCTTCATCTGCTGCTCGGTGGTGTTCTGGGCCTCGTCGAGGATCACGTAGGCGTCATTGAGCGTACGGCCTCGCATGTAGGCGAGCGGCGCCACCTCGATGGTGCCGTCGCCGAGATAACGGTGCAGCTGGTCGGCGCCCAGCATGTCGGACAGCGCATCGTACAGCGGCCTCAGGTACGGATCCACCTTCTCGCTCAGCGTTCCGGGAAGGAACCCGAGGTTCTCCCCCGCCTCCACGGCCGGCCTGGTGAGGATGATCTTGCGCACCCGGCCGTCCTCGAAGGCCCGTACCGCCTTCGCCACGGCCAGATAGGTCTTTCCCGTGCCGGCGGGGCCGATGGCGAACGTGATCGTATGCTTCTCGATGGCGTTGACGTAGGCTATCTGGCCCGGGGTCTTCGGTCGGACCGGAACGCCGAGCGCGAAGGTGATCACGCCGGGGATATGCACGCGCTTGCGTTCGTCCTTGACTGGACCTGGGTCCCTCCGCGGGGAGGCGGACGGACGGGCGCCCGGACGCTGGACGGATGCATGCTCGCGCATCCGCTTCTGCAGCCCCTCCCTGGAGTGGGATGTGCTCAGCAGCCTGCGCACGGTGTCCGCATCCATCGGGGCCGTGTACGCGGCCTGGATGATCGTGTCGATGATCTCCTCGGCGTCGTTGGCCTGGGACTCCGTCTGCTTTGAGCGCGACATGATCGCGACCCGGTTGCCTCGGACGATGATCGTCAGTTCGGGGAAGGCCCTCTCCACCTCGCGAATCACCTGGTCGGCCGGTCCGAGGACCGCCACGGGGTTGAGTTCCGAGGGGATGGTGATGGTACGTGTTGTTGTGGCCACGTTAGGTCGTTTTCTCTTTCCGTTCGATTGTCTGGGACACGTCGGAATGGCCGGGGCCGGCAATCCGCCGGCCGGGGCGGCACCTATTCGTCAAGCACCTCGCCGGTGAGCACATGGGCGTGCACGTGGAAGACGGTCTGGCCGGCGTCCTTGCCGGTGTTGAACACCAGGCGGTATTCACCGTGGAACTCCCGGTCGGCGATGGACTGGGCCACCCCGACCATGTGCGCGAGCTGCCCCGCGTCCTGCGAGGCGAGGGCGGCGACGTTCGGGTAATGGCTCTTCGGCACGATGAGCACATGCACCTTCGCCTTGGGATTGATGTCCTTGAACGCATAGGTGGTGTCGTCCTCGTACACCTTCTCACTGGGGATGTCCCCCGCGATGATCTTGCAGAACAGGCAGTCGTTGTCCTTGCTCATGAAGTCGCTCCTTTATGACGTAGCTTACGGTGTTCATGCTATTGCGCGCTTGGGATAATCCGAAGAGCACCACGCGCATGGGGAACACGGTTCACCCAACGTTCATGATGGGCGCTCACGCGAACCGTCCGAGAACCCGTGACAGCAGCGCCAGCGCGACCGGCCCCGCGCTCGACGCCCTCATGATGTTGCCGCCGAGCACCACGGCGCAGGCCCCCGCCCCGACGAACGAGGAGACCTCCTCCTCGCTGATGCCGCCCTCGGGCCCAACCACCACGCTGATCGTTCTCGGCTTCCCGTCGTCAAGGCAGCGTTCCGAGACCTCACGTACCTTGTCCTCGATGGAGTCCCACGTATCGGTCGCGTCCTGATGCAGCACGATGACCAGGTCGCCATGCACGCCGGCACGCAGGCACATCTCGACGATGCCCTTGCTGCTCGTTTTCGGCTGCAGCTCGGGCGCCCACGTACGACGGGACTGCTCGGTGGCGGCGTTGAGGATCTGCCTCCATTTGGCCGCGGCCTTGGCCTCTTTGCCGCCCTTCCATTGCACGATGGACCGGTTGGCCTGCCACGGGACCACTGAGTCCACGCCCACTTCGGTTGCGGTCTCGATGGCCTGTTCGTCGCGACCGGACTTGGCAAGCGCCTGCACCAGCTGGAGCCTCGTCACCGGCGCCGGATCACGACCGACCTCCTCGACGGTGACCTGACGGTTGCCCGGATCGCTCACCGTGGCGAGAACGCGCAGACCCCGGCCGTCGGAGAGGTAGAGCCTCTCGCCCTTGCCAAGTCTCATCGATTTGAATGCATGCCGTGCTACATACTCCGGCACGGTGATCACCCACCCGTCATGCAGCCGTTCGTCGCTGTTCACCGGGGTCTCGTCCTTGCTGGGGTCGATAAGGAAAAGCGGAAAAGTCATGGCTCAAACGTACACGACACGCCGGATAACGTGCTGATTTGACATATACCCCTGCCATGATGCTATAGTTCCATCTCGTTGCCAAACACGGCACCTGTCCGGGTGGCGGAATGGTAGACGCGCTAGCTTGAGGTGCTAGTGGTTATTTTATACAACCGTGCGGGTTCAAGTCCCGCTCCGGACACCAACGAAACCCCTTGGATTCCAAGGGGTTTTCTTGTATTCTCACCATCTTTTCGAATCCCACGGCACCAAAGACGACACGCCGTATGACATTCCGATTTGACATATACCCCTGCCATGATGCTATAGTTCCATCTCGTTGCCAAACACGGCACCTGTCCGGGTGGCGGAATGGTAGACGCGCTAGCTTGAGGTGCTAGTGGTTATTTTATACAACCGTGCG
>NZ_JAHBBI010000004.1 GCF_019331695.1 Bifidobacterium pluvialisilvae | reverse complement strand
TACAAAACACGCTCTTGAGTTCTCAAACCACCACCACACCAGACCAAACATCCAAGCCAAAACCTGAACCATCCGTGCCGGGCAGCAAGAGATAAACATACACGACCCCAACCAACAACGCAAACCAGAAGACAAAAGAAACCACAGGAACCTTGCAATTCCAACGTTCCATCGGCGTGTCGCCACCGCAATACCGCATGCTCGGCGGTGCAGCACGACATCCCCGTCAATTTCCACACTACCCATTGCCGGCATTACGACATGATGAACGACCGGAAAGTTCACCTTCTCGTCCTTCCCCATATGTTCCGCGTATACGCCCATATACGAAAAGGAGCCCGGACGATGAGATCCGGGCTCCCCAAGCGGCCATAAGGGATGCGAGCGCATGGTGGTGCGGCCACCTGCCGTGGCGGTCATCTGACCATGACGGTCACCTGATGCCGTATTCCTCGGCGATGACGTTCCACAGGTCGGCCGCGGCCTGTTCCACGGTGTTGTTGACGATGGTCACGTCGAACTCGTTCTCCGCGGCCAGTTCGACCTTGGCGGTCTCCAGACGCCGGCGACGCTGCTCCTCGTTCTCGGTACCGCGTCCGATCAGACGCTTGACGAGTTCGTCGAAGCTCGGCGGCGCGAGGAACACGTACAGCACCTCCAGCCCCAGCTCGGCGGCGCGTTCGCGCACGCGACGGGCGCCCTGCAGATCGATTTCGAGGATGGTGGGCACCCCGGCCTCGAGATGCTCCATGACCGGTTCCAAAGGTGTGCCGTAGTGGGCCATGTTGTGCACGACCGCGGTTTCGAGGAACATGCCCTCCCGCTGCTTGCGCGCGAACTCCTCTTCGGTCATGAACCAATAGGTGACCCCGTTGACCTCGCCAGGACGGGGGTCGCGGGTGGTGGCGGAGACCGAGACCCAGACCTGGGGATGGTCCTCGCGCAGCTTCGCCTCCACGGTGCCCTTACCGACCGCGGTCGGTCCGGTCAGCACGATGAGACGACGCTTGCCGGCACCCTCTTTGATGGCATTGTCCATTGTCGTAGAAAACTCCTTGAGTCGGCTATGTGCCGAAATCACGGGACGATGGGGAACGCCCCGGAAATGTCCGGAACGTTCAGATGATTTCGGATTCGCGATTGTGATCCGCTATGGCGGAACGCTGCTGCTGGCCGCCGATGACCGGCTGGCGGCGCGGATGCTGCGTAACCTGCTGATGGTGCTGCTGCATCTGCGGCGCCTGCGTCTGCGGCGGACGACCGTCGGCGAGGTTCGCCGCGGTGAGGGCCGGGTCCAGTCCCGGGATGGTGGTCCTGGGTTCGGGGGCGGGGACATCCTCCTTGTCGCTCTCCTCCATGGCCTCGTACAGCGCCTGACGCACGTCGAGGGCGATCTCCTCGGTCGCGGACGCAAGATCGGCTATCTCCGGGCCCTTGGAGGAGATGGAGCGGGAGACGGTGACGAGCACGTTGCCCTTGGTGCCCTTGAACACGGTCTTGAGGTCCTTGGCCTCGGCGCCCTGCCATCCGTAACCGGGGGAAAGGATCGGCCCGGTGAACACCGACGGGTCGACGCCGCTGGTCTTCATCCACTGGCCGATGGTCGCGCCGATGATCAGACCGACGGAGCCCATGCCCTCCACGCCGTCGTTGAAGTTCTGCGCGGCGTGGGCGACGCCATAGGCGACGGTCTGGCCGGGGAAGTCCCCACGCTGGCGGATGGCCGACTGCAGGGAGATGCCCTCGGTGTTGGACGTCACGGATGCGATGAACACGCCGCGGCCGTTCTCCAGGGCGTCGCCGACGAGATTGGTCAGCGAACGGAAGCCGTAGTACGGCAGGAGGGTGATGGCGTCGGCGAGCATCGGCGCATCGGGCTTGAGATAGGCGTCGGCGAGGGCGGACACCGTCGTGGGCAGGCCACCACGCAGGCAGTCGACGATGGTGATGACGCCCATCTGCCGGGCCGCGAACAACGCCCGTTCGAGCGCGGCGAATCCCTTGGACCCGTAACGCTCGAACATGGGCATCTGGAATTTGACGGCGGCGGCACGTCCCTGCGCCGCCTGCAGCATGCGCATGGAGAACAGCTCCGCGCCCTTGGCATCGACGTTGTACCCCCATTTGGCCAACAGCTTGCGATGGGGGTCGATGCCTACGCACAGAGGCCCATACAAGTCCATGGACGCCTTAAGTCTTTTTCCGAATTCAGAACGTTGGACGATATTGGTCTGGGCCTCTGCGTTGTTCATGTCAGTTCACACCTTCCAATGCAAACAATTGCTGAGCATGTTCCTGAATGCTCAGAATCTGGTAATCCTGTTTCTTTACCGCCTCGATGGCCAGCAGCACGGCGGAGAACTCGGTCATCGTCGTGAACTGGGGCAGGTCGGCGGCGATGGCGGCCGCGCGGATGGAGTATCCGTCCGAACGGGAGCCACGGGAATTGGGGGTGTTCAGCACCATGTCGATCTTGCCGTCCTCGATGAGTTCGACGACGTTCTTGCCGACGCTGCCTTCGGCATGACGCACCTTGGCCTCATCGGTGTCGACACGGCCGGTGATCTTGTCGACGATGTTCGACTCGATGCCGTAGCGGCGCAGGACCGATGCGGTGCCTTCGGTGGCCCAGATCTTGAATCCGAGCTCGACCAGGCGCACGGCCATGAGCGGCAGCTGGCGCTTGTCGGTGTCGTTGACGGAGATGAACACGTTGCCGCTGGTGGGCAGACCGCCCTCGTAGGCGGCGAGCTGGCTCTTGGCGAACGCGTGCGGGAAGTCGCGGTCGAAGCCCATGACCTCGCCGGTGGAACGCATCTCGGGGCCAAGCAGGATGTCGACGGTCTTGCCGACCGGGGTACGGAAGCGCTTGAACGGCAGCACGGACTCCTTGACGGCGACCGGCTGGCCGATGCGCACGTCACCACCGTCGCCGTGGGGCAGCAGCAGGCCGTTGGCGCGCTGGTCGGCGATGGTCTCCCCCGCCATGATGCGGGCGGCGGCCTTGGCCAGCGGGGTGCCGGTCGCCTTGGACGCGAACGGCACGGTGCGGGAGGCGCGCGGGTTGGCTTCGATCACGTACAGGGTGTTCGACATGAACGCATACTGCACGTTGACCAGACCACGCACGTTGCAGCCGCGGGAGATGGCCAGCGTGGCCTCGCGCAGACGACGGATCTGGTCGTCGGAGAGGGTGCTCGGGGGCAGGGTGCATGCGGCGTCGCCGGAATGCACGCCGGCCTCCTCCACGTGCTCCATGATGCCGCCGATGTAGAGCTCCTCGCCGTCGAACAGGGCGTCGACGTCGATCTCGATGGCGTCGGAGAGGAACTTGTCGATGAGCAGCGGTGAGGGCAGACGTCCGGAGACGACCATGTCGGCCTTGGCCTCGTCGAGGGCTCGGCCCACGTACTTCTTCAGCTGCGCGTCGTCGTAGACGATCTCCATGCCGCGGCCGCCGAGCACGTAGCTCGGGCGCACCAGCACCGGGTAGCCGATGTTGTTGGCGGCCTCCTGGGCCTCCTCGAGGCTCAGCGCGGTGCCATAGCGCGGGGCGTTGAGGCCCTCCTTGCGCAGCACCTCGCCGAAGAGCTCACGGTTCTCGGCCAGGTCGATGGATTCGGGCGTGGTGCCGAGGATCGGCACACCGGCCGCCTTGAGGCGCGCGGCGAGCGACAGCGGCGTCTGGCCGCCGAGCTGCACGATGACGCCCTTGACCGGGCCCATCTCCTTCTCGGCCTCGTAGATCTCGAGCACGTCCTCGAAGGTGAGGGGCTCGAAGTAGAGGCGGTCGGACATGTCGTAATCGGTGGAGACGGTCTCGGGATTGCAGTTCACCATGATGGTGTCGTAATCCTTGCCGAGCTCCTGCACGGCGTGCACGCAGGTGTAGTCGAACTCGATGCCCTGGCCGATGCGGTTCGGGCCGGAGCCGAGGATGATCACGGCCTCGCGCTTGCGCGGACGCAGCTCGGACTCGTCGGCGTAGCAGCTGTAGTAGTACGGCGTGACGGCGTCGAACTCGGCGGCGCAGGTGTCGACCGTCTTGTAGACGGGGCGCAGGCCGTAGGTCCAGCGAAGCTCGCGGATGGTGTTCTCGCCTTCGTCGCCCAGGCCACGCAGATGCGCGATCTGCACGTCGGACAGGCCGGCCTTCTTGCCGCGCTTGAGCAGCGCCGGCGTGAGGGTCTTGGCCTCCTTGATGGCGATGGCGGTCTTGTCGATGAGCAGCAGCTGCTCGATGAACCACGGGTCGATCTTGGTGGACTCGAAGATCTGTTCGTTGGTGGCGCCGCCCCAGATGGCGCGCTGAATCTGCTGGTAGCGGTGCTCGGTCGGTACCTTGATCTTCTCCAGCAGGTCGGCCACCTCGGCGGCGTCGGGCTTTTCGCCGTCCCAGCTGAAGCCCATGTGGCGCTTGTCGATGGAACGCATGGCCTTGCCCAGCGACTCCTGGAAGTTGCCGCCGAGGGCCATGGCCTCGCCTACGGACTTCATGGAGGTGGTCAGGCGGGTCTCCGCGCCGGGGAACTTCTCGAACGCGAAACGCGGCACCTTGGTGACGACGTAGTCGATGGTCGGCTCGAAGCTGGCGGGCGTGGACTGCGTGATGTCGTTCTGGATTTCGTCCAGCGTGTAGCCGAGGGCGAGCTTCGTGGCGATCTTGGCGATCGGGAAGCCGGTGGCCTTGGACGCCAGGGCGGAGGAACGCGAGACGCGCGGGTTCATTTCGATGACAATGATGCGGCCGGTGCCGGGATGCACGGCGAACTGGATGTTGCAGCCGCCGGTGTCGACGCCCACGCCACGGATGATGGCGATGCCGATGTCACGCAGCTTCTGGTATTCACGGTCGGTGAGCGTGAAGCACGGGGCCACGGTGATGGAGTCGCCGGTGTGCACGCCCACGGGGTCCACGTTCTCGATCGGGCAGACGACGACCACGTTGTCCTTGCGGTCGCGCATGAGCTCGAGTTCGAATTCCTTCCAGCCCTCGATGCCCTCCTCGAGCAGCACCTCGTCGGTCGGGGAATAGTGGAGGCCGGCGCCGGCGATGCGGTGCAGCTCCTCCTCGTTGTGTGCGATGCCGGAGCCGAGGCCACCCATGGTGAAGCTCGGACGGACCACGAGCGGGTATCCGAGCTCCTTGACGATCGCGTCGACCTCCTCCATGGAGTGGGCGATGAAGGAGCGCGCGGATTCGGCGCCGGCCTCGTCCACGACCTTCTTGAAGAGCTCGCGGTCCTCGCCCCTGTCGATGGCGTCAAGGGAGGCGCCGATGAGCTCGACGTTGTACTTCTTGAGCACGCCGGCCTCGCCGAGCGCCATGGCCGCGTTGAGCGCGGTCTGGCCGCCCAGGGTGGGCAGCAGGGCGTCGGGGCGTTCCTTGGCGATGATCTTCTCGAGAATCGGTACGGAGATCGGCTCGATGTAGGTGGCGTCGGCCATCTCCGGATCGGTCATGATGGTCGCCGGGTTGGAATTCACCAGGATGACGCGGATGCCTTCCTCACGAAGGACTCGGCATGCCTGCGTTCCGGAATAATCGAACTCCGCGGCCTGGCCGATGACGATCGGACCGGAACCGATGACCATGACGGAGTGAATATCGGTGCGCTTAGGCATTGACACTACCTTCCTTGGAATCCTTGGTGTTCAACATGAGATTCACAAAACGATCGAACAGATATGAGGCATCGTGCGGACCCGCCGCCGCCTCGGGGTGGTATTGCACGGAGAACGCGGGGATGTCGAGGCATTCGAGGCCTTCGACCACGTTGTCGTTGAGGTCGATGTGGCTCACACGGGCCTTGCCGAAGTGTCCGCCGTCGTACGGTGTGACGATGGTCTCCCCGATGGGCGCGTCCACGGCGAAGCCATGGTTGTGCGCGGTGACCTCCACCTTGCCGGTGGTGAGGTCCTTGACCGGTTGGTTGATGCCGCGGTGGCCGAACTTGAGCTTGTAGGTGCCGAAGCCAAGAGCGCGGCCGAGAATCTGGTTGCCGAAGCAGATGCCGAAGAACGGGTATCCCGCGTCGAGCACGGCGCGCAGCAGCGCCACGGTGTCGTCGGCGGTGCCCGGGTCGCCGGGGCCGTTGGAGAAGAACACGCCGTCCGGGTTCATGGCCTGAATCTGCTCGAACGTGGTGGTCATCGGCACGACGTGCACACGGCAGCCACGCTCGGCGAGACGGTGCGGCGTCATGGCCTTGATGCCGAGGTCGACGGCCACGACGGTGGCCAGCGGGTCCTTGCCCTCGAAGTCTCCGGTGGGCTCCACGGTGTACGTCTCCTTGGTGGAGACCTCGGGGCCGAGGTTGGATCCGCTCATCTGCGGCTGTGCCTTGACCTGGGCGAGCAGATCGGCGATATCGGCGACCTTGCCGGTTTCGTCGGTCAGCGCATCGCCGGAGAAGATGCCCGCGCGCATGACGCCTGCGGAACGCAGATGACGCACCAGCTTGCGGGTATCGATGTCGGCGATGCCGACGATGGTCTGCGCCTGCAGGTCATCGTCGAGGCTGCCGGTGGCGCGCCAGTTGCTCACGACCGGACTGGGGTCGCGCACCACATAGCCGGCGACCCAGATGCGGGAGGATTCGGGATCCTCGTGGTTCACGCCGGTGTCGCCGATGTGCGGGAACGTCTGTACAACGATCTGACGGTCGTAGCTCGGATCTGTCAGTGTTTCCTGGTAGCCGGTCATGCCTGTGGCGAAGACGATCTCGCCGAAGGTCCTGCCGGTGGCGCCGTAGGGCTCGCCGACGTAGACCTGCCCGTCCTCAAGAACGAGGACGGCGCTGTTTGCATCATAGCTACCCACTGCAGTGGGTTCCGACTCATTGAGGCTCACTAAATCCCCCTTAACAGCGGATTATTCCGTAATCACCTTACCACGGGGCACGTGGCTGGACCGGTGACTACTCTTCTTCTGTTTCTTCTGTTTGCTTGGTTGTTGCTTCCGGTTCCGCCGAACGACGCTCGTCGGCCTTGGTGGCGACGGCGGTCAGCAGACCGTGGATGAAGTTCGGCGAGTCCGCGTCGCACAGCGTCTTGGCGAGCGACAGCGCCTCGTCGATGGCGACGCCGGTGGGGACGTCGTCGTTGTAGACGATCTCCCATGTGGCGACGCGCATGATGTTACGGTCCACGACGGGCATGCGGGAGACGTTCCATCGGTTCGAGCATTCCCCGATGAGGTCGTCGATGTCCCGTTCGTGCTCGGCGACGCCGCGGATGATCTCGACGGCGTAGTCGGGAAGCGGCGTCTGCGCGCCGGGGTGTTCGATGCGCTCAGCAAGAAGGGACAGGATGTCCTGTCCCTTCTCGTCAGCTTCATACAACGTGTTCAGAGCCCTCTTGCGGGCGGTGGAACGTGCCATGAAGATTCCTTTAATGCGGTTGGTCGGTCTGATTGATCAGTTTTCGCGGCCGAGGTAGGAACCGTCGCGGGTGTCGACCTTGACCTTCTCGCCCTCGTTGATGAACAGCGGGACCTGAATCTCGGCGCCGGTCTCGACGGTGGCGGGCTTGGTGCCGGCGTTGGAGCGGTTGCCCTGCAGGCCCGGCTCGGTGTGGGTGATCGTCAGGATGACGGAGGCCGGCAGTTCGACGGACAGCGGCGTGCCGTCGTGGAAGCTGACGATGCAGTCGGTGCCTTCGAGCAGGAACTTGGCGTCGTCGCCGACGAGGGTCTTCGGGATGAGGATCTGGTCGTAGGTGGTCATATCCATGAAGACGAAGTTGTCGCCGTCGTCATAGGAGTACTGCAGGGTGCGGTTGTCGACGGTCTCGAATTCCATCTTCATGCCCGCGTTGAAGGTCTTGTCGACGATCTTGCCGGAGAGCACGTTCTTGATGGTGGTGCGCACGAAGGCGGGGCCCTTGCCCGGCTTCACATGCTGGAACTTGATGACGGTCCACAGCTGGCCGTCGAGGTTGATGACGGAACCGTTCTTGATGTCATTGCTGGTCTGTGCCACGATTACTCACCTTTTCATATATCAAAATAGGCAAAGCTCAAATTTAGCCTTGTATATTATGCCATAACGTATAAACAGCGCCGTGTCCCGCTCCCACCGGCGGGAGCTGGCCGCCGCAAGGCGGACTGAGGGTGGCCGACGGGCACCTGATGCGCCAACCCAGATTTCCAGCGCAACAAATACTCGCCGCACCAGCCACCCCCAGTCATGCTTCGCATGACAGCCCCCGCGAGCGGGGGCCAAGAGCGCTCCCGCCGGCGGGAGCTGGCCGCCGCAAGGCGGACTGAGGGTGGTCGGGCACCTGCTCAGCGCATGCGCTGCTCAATTCGAGCGTCGATATCGTCACAGACGGCTTGGAAATGACGATCGACATCGATGTTTGTATAGCGCAGCACCATGAGACCCAGGTCGTCAAGGTCATCCGTACGTGACTGGTCCTTGCGATGCTGCTCAGGCGTATAATGGCCGCCGCCGTCGAGCTCGACGATGAGCTTGGCCTTATCGCAGTAGAAATCGACAATGTAGTCGAGGATGGGTTTCTGACGTTGCCAACGCAGATGATGATTGCGAAGAAATCCATGCCACAGCCTTCGTTCCCACGGCGTGGCATTGGCGCGGAGTTCTCTCGCAAGCGGCACGTTGGCCTTGTTATAGGGAAGCATGGAGACACCTTTCGTTGGTCAAGGTCTCCCCCGTTTTCATTTCTCCCCGCTTTGCCATATAGCATACCAGCCACCCCCAGTCATGCTCCGCATGACAGCCCCCGCCAGCGGGGCCAAAAGCGCGGAGATACGACGAAGCCCCGGGCCTTTCGGCTCGGGGCTTCGTGTTACGCAGCTAGGCTAAGCGCAGGATTTCGGTTGATGAAATCAGCCGAGGATCTTGGTGACTCGACCTGAACCGACCGTGTGGCCGCCTTCACGCACAGCGAAGGTGAGGCCCTCTTCCATGGCGACCGGCTGGATCAGCTCGACCGTGAAGGTGGCGTGATCGCCAGGCTGAACCATCTCGACGCCTTCCGGCAGGGTGATGACGCCGGTGACGTCGGTGGTGCGGAAGTAGAACTGCGGACGGTAGTTGGAGAAGAACGGCGAGTGACGGCCACCCTCATCCTTGGTGAGGACGTAGACCTCACCCTCGAACTTGGTGTGCGGGGTCACGGAGCCCGGAGCAGCCACAACCTGGCCACGCTCGACGTCCGTACGGCCGAGGCCACGGAGGAGCAGACCGGTGTTGTCGCCAGCCTCGCAGGAGTCCATCGTCTTGTGGAAGGTCTCGATGGAGGTGACGGTGGTGTTCTGGGTCGGGCGGATGCCGACGATCTCGACCGGGGAGTTGACGGCCAGCTGGCCACGCTCGACACGGCCGGTGACGACGGTACCACGACCGGAGATGGTGAAGACGTCCTCGATCGGCATCAGGAACGGCTTGTCGAGGTCGTGAACCGGGGTCGGGATGTAGTCGTCGACGGCGTCCATGAGGTCCTTGACGGTCTGGACCCACTTCTCGTGGTCCGGAGCGTCGTCGTGCAGAGCGCCGTAGGCGGAGGTGTGGATGACCGGGCAGTCGCGGTCGAAGCCGTTCTCCTCGAGGAGGTCGCGGACCTCTTCCTCGACGAGCTCGATGAGCTCCTCATCGTCGACCATATCGCACTTGTTCAGGGCGACCAGGATCTTCGGGACGCCGACCTGACGGGCGAGCAGCACGTGCTCGCGGGTCTGGGCCATCGGGCCGTCGGTGGCGGCCACAACGAGGATGGCACCATCCATCTGGGCGGCACCGGTGATCATGTTCTTCACGAAGTCGGCGTGGCCCGGGCAGTCCACGTGAGCGTAGTGACGCTTCGCGGTCTGGTACTCGATGTGGGCGATGTTGATGGTAATACCGCGCTCGGCCTCTTCAGGGGCGGAGTCGATCTGGTTGAAGTCGTACTCCGGGTTGACATCCGGGTACTCCTCGTGCAGCACCTTGGAGATGGCGGCGGTCAGGGTGGTCTTACCGTGATCGACGTGGCCAATGGTACCAATGTTAACGTGCGGCTTAGTACGCTCGTACTTTTCCTTTGCCATGTGTTTGTCCTCCTGGACGTCTCGTAGTTTGCCTGTGCAAACCATGCACAAGACACTCGCTACATATTACTGGGTTTTCGGTAGTTTCGCCAACTTTAGCGCCGTGTCGCCCAGCTCACAGCAGAAAATTCTACCGTTCGCCGGCGACACGACGCCGCAGCGGGCTGAGACCGCCATCACTGACGGTCAAGCACGGCTCACTCGCCGCGCTGGGCCTTGATGATCTCGTCCGAGACGGCCTTCGGCACCTCGGCGTAGGAATCCATCTGCATGGTGAACATTGCACGGCCCTGGGTCTTCGAACGAAGATCGCCGATGTAGCCGAACATCTCGCTCAGCGGCACCTTGGCGTCGATGACCTTGACACCGGTGGAGTCGCTCATCTGCTGGATGGAGCCACGGCGGGAGTTGATGTCGCCCATCACGTCGCCCATGTACTCTTCCGGCGTACGGACCTCGACGGCCATGATCGGCTCGAGGATGACCGGCTTGGCCTTCGGAGCGGCTTCCTTGAAGCACATGGAGCCGGCGATCTTGAAGGCCATTTCGGAGGAGTCGACGTCGTGGGTCTGGCCGTCGGTGACGGTCGCCTTGACGCCCACCACCGGGAAGCCGGCGAGCACGCCGGATTCCATGGCTTCCTGCACACCAGCATCGATCGAAGGAATGAATTCCTTGGTGATGTGGCCGCCGGTGACCTCGTTGACGAACTCGTAGGTCTCGCCCTCTTCGGTGTCGAGAGGCTCGAAGTTCATGAGGACCTTTGCGAACTGGCCGGAACCACCGGTCTGCTTCTTGTGGGTGTACTCCTGGTTCATGACGGCCTTGCGGATGGTCTCGCGGTAGGCCACCTGCGGCTTGCCCACGTTGCACTCGACCTTGAACTCACGACGCATACGGTCGACGATGATGTCGAGCTGGAGCTCGCCCATGCCGGAGATCAGGGTCTGGCCGGACTCTTCGTCGGTCTTCACCTGGAAGGTCGGATCCTCGTCGGAGAGCTTCGCGAGGGCGATGCTCATCTTCTCCTGATCGGCCTTGGTCTTCGGCTCCACGGCCACCTCGATCACCGGATCGGGGAAGGTCATGGACTCGAGGGAGATCGGGGCCTTCTCGTCGCACAGGGAGTCACCGGTGGTGACGTTCTTGAGGCCGACGAACGTGTAGATGTTGCCGGCTTCGGCGGAATCGACCGGGTTCTCCTTATCGGCGTGCATCTGGAAGATCTTGCCGACGCGTTCCTTCTTGCCTTTGGTGGAGTCGAGCACGGTGTCGCCCGGCTTGACCTGGCCGGAGTACACGCGCACGAACACGAGCTTGCCGTAGAACGGGTGGGTGGAGATCTTGAAGACCAGGGCCGAGAACGGGTCGGAGACCAGCGGCTTGCGGTCGATCTCGATGGACTCGTCGCTCGGATCGAAGCCGACGATGGAGGGGACGTCCTCCGGGCTCGGCAGGTAGTCGATCACGGCGTCGAGCATCGGCTGCACGCCCTTGTCCTTGAAGGCGGAGCCGCAGAGCACCGGGTAGGCCTCACGAGCGATCGTGAGCTTGCGGATGCCGGAGCGGATCTCGTCCTCGGTGAGCTCGCCGGAGTCGAGGTACTTCTCGAGAAGCTCCTCGTCGGACTCGGCGACCTGGTCCATCAGCTCGGAGCGGTACTTCTCGGCCTTCTCCTTGAGGTCATCCGGGATGTCGACGGTGTCGTAGTGGGCACCCATGTCATCCTTGACGTCGTTCCAGACGTAGGCCTTCATGCGGATGAGGTCGACGACGCCGGCGAACTCGTTCTCGGCGCCGATCGGCAGCTGCACGACGAGCGGGGTCGCGCCCAGCTTCTCCTTGATGGTGTCGACGGAGTAGTAGAAGTTAGCACCCAGCTTGTCCATCTTGTTGATGAAGCAGATGCGCGGAACGCCGTACTTGTCGGCCTGGCGCCACACGGTCTCGGACTGCGGCTCCACGCCTTCCTTGCCGTCGAACACGGCAACGGCGCCATCGAGCACGCGGAGCGAACGCTCCACCTCGGCCGTGAAGTCCACGTGGCCAGGGGTGTCGATGATGTTGATCTGGAACTTCTCGTCAGGGTTGTGGGTCTGACGGTTCCAGAAGCAGGTGGTGGCGGCGGACTGGATGGTGATGCCGCGCTCCTGCTCCTGAGCCATGAAGTCCATCGTCGAAGCGCCATCATGCGTCTCACCGATCTTGTAGTTCTTACCGGTGTAGTACAGGATTCGCTCGGTGGTGGTGGTCTTACCGGCATCGATGTGAGCCATGATGCCGATGTTGCGGATCATGTGCAGATCCGTGAGCACGTCTAGTGCCATGAGTTTTCCTTAACTCTCGTTCTACTGATTACCAGCGGTAGTGGGCGAAGGCCTTGTTCGCCTCTGCCATCTTATGAGTATCCTCGCGACGCTTGACAGAAGCGCCGAGGCCGTTGGAGGCATCGAGGATCTCGTTGGCCAGACGCTCGGCCATCGTCTTCTCGCGACGGGCGCGGGAGAAGTCGGTCAGCCAGCGCAGCGACAGCGTGTTGGCGCGGCCGGGCTTGACCTCGACAGGCACCTGGTAGGTGGCGCCGCCGACTCGACGGGAGCGGACCTCGAGGCTCGGGCGAATGTTGTCAAGAGCGCGCTTCAGCACGGAAACGGGCTCCTGATCGGTCTTCTCCTTGACCATATCAAGCGCGGAGTACACGATGTCCTCGGCGATCGACTTCTTGCCGTCGAGCAGAATCTTGTTGATGAGCTGGGCAACCACCGTCGAACCGTAGATCGGATCGGGCAGGAGCTGATGCTTCTTAGCGGGTCCTTTACGTGACATTTCTCTTACTTCGCCTTCTTTGCTCCGTACAGGGAACGACCCTGCTTGCGGTCCTTGACACCCTGGGTATCGAGCGCGCCACGCACGATGTGGTAACGCACACCAGGAAGATCCTTCACACGGCCGCCGCGCACGAGCACGATGGAGTGCTCCTGCAGGTTGTGGCCCTCGCCCGGGATGTAGGCGGTGACTTCGATGCCCGAGGAAAGGCGCACACGGGCGACCTTACGCAGAGCCGAGTTCGGCTTCTTCGGGGTGGTGGTGTAGACACGGGTGCACACGCCGCGACGCAGCGGGCTGCCCTTCAGCGCCAAGGTCTTCGACTTCTTGGGCTTCGGCTTGCGTCCCTTACGGACGAGCTGTTCAATCGTAGGCAACTTAAGTTCTCCGATTCACATGGAAATTTGTTCTTCTGTGGAGCCGCCACACTGCAGCCCGAAGAACATCGCGAATCGGATGTTCCAGCCACAGTCCACCGGCCCGATGGCCCTCCGTCCTCGGCACGCCGTCACCGGCTCGCGTCATCGGACTCGGGGATGTCCCACTCGAACACGGCCGATCACATAGGCCGCGTTAATGGCACACACAAGGAGATAGTTTACCAGATGGCTGGACATCGGCGTGGCGTGGCATCGTAAGGAGATGGCGCGGAGTGCGGATCTCCCTCGGTCGGTCCCGACGGCTCCCCTCTGAGGGGGAGCCTGAGGATGGATGTCAGCTGATGCCGTAGTCGGCGAGCTTGGCGTCCACGATCTCGTCGTGGTCGTACACCTGGCCGCGGGCGCGGATGACGTCGCTGCTGTCGGAGACCAGCAGGTAGCGGGTCGTCGCGCCGCCGTCGGAGTCGTTCCAGGTGGAGTCCACCACCAGCCACTGGCCGTCGACCTTCACCTTGTTCCATGCGTGGCCGCCGTTGGTGGTGCCGGTGTTCACCGTGCCGGTCACGTACACGGTGTCGAGCTTGGCCTTGTCTGCGAGCAGCTTGTACGCCTTGGCGTAGCCGGCGCACACGGTGACGCTCAGGTTCTGGCCGGCGTAGTTGCCGAGCAGGCCGGAGGCGTTCTGGTTGCTCTTGTGCCGCACGTAGAAGCTTTTGCCACCGGTCGTGTTGGTCTGCATCTCATTGCGGTAGGTCGCGTAGTCGTATTCGAAGTTGTCGACGAGGTACTGGTTGATGGCCGTGGCCTTGGCCCTGGCGTCCATGCCCGGCGTGATGATCTTCGACACGATCTGGTCGGCCTTGGCGCTCAGGTCCTTCCTCACGTTCGCCGTGTCCGACCCGTAGCTGTCGTCATAGTACTGCACCTTGAGATACACCTTGTCGCCGCTGCGTTTGGTGGCGGAGTAGGCGTAGGTGTGCAGGATCAGCGGGTTCTGCGCCACGGCCTCGTCCACGGCGTCCTGGGCGGTCGGTGCGCTGGCCTGGTCGTAGTACTTGGTGACGTCCATGTACGTGCGGTCCTGCATGAGGTTCGCCGCGATGAACTTCACGTATTCGATGGATCCGTTGACGCCGCTCATGTCGACGGCCTTGGAGATGTCTCCCGTGTCGTCGTTCCAGTCGATGGTGCCGGAGCCGTCGCCGCCCATGAGGCCGGTCTGCTTGTCGGACGCCTGCACGGTCTCGGTGTCCTTCTCGACGCGGGCCTTGACCTCCTCGACCGTGGAGCCCTTGTCGGTGAGCACCTGGGTGGACTGCATCCTGGTCTGGCCGAGATGGAACTTGACCTCCACGCCCTCGGCCGTCACCTTCGCGGTGGACCAGTCGTACCGCCGCGGCACGATTCTGGTGAGGCCGTCGGCGACGGTGAGGTAGGTGATGTACTCCTTGTTGACGTTCGAATCGTCCATCATGGCGTTGAACGCCGGGCCGAGCGGCACCTGGGAGAGCATCGACGTGATGTTGATCTGCGCCACCTGGGAGTTGGACGCCTTTTCGTCGTCGCCGAACGCCACGACGAGCAGGCTCGTGTTGCTCAGCGTGCGCTGGTATTCGGCGTGGTGCTTCTCCAGGCTGCTGCTGCCGGGAGTGAATCCCTGGTCCTCGCTTTCGCCGCTGAACAGGTTGGCGAACTGCATGTTCTGGTATATCGGGGTGTCCGAATACACCTGCCCCTTCTTGGCCTCCTCCTCGACGTTGTGGAACGCGCCGCTGAGGTATGCGGCGAATCCGGGCGCCTTGGTCGGGTCCCAGTCGGCGAGGTTCACCGAGTTCTTGGTGGGTTTGGCGAGCAGATACGTCGACTGGCTGGAGGTGTCGTTGCGTTTCTTCTCCTGGTCGGAGGCGTCCTTGCTCTTGATCTTGCCGCCGGTCCTGAGATACACGTTGTAGTGCGTGGCGCCCTCGACGGGATTCCAGCTGACGTTGACGTTGCCCTTCTTGTCGACGTCGACCCTGACGTTCTGCGGGGTGTCGAGATCGTGCTTGTCGTCGTAGACGGTGAAGTACGTGACCTTGGGCTTGGCGAGCTTCTCGCCGTCCTCGCCGTAGTAGAGGACGAGGAAGTATCGTTCGAATCCGATGAACTTGCCGCCCACCGAGCCGTCGCCGGCGAAGTAGTCGTCGTCCAGCTGCCGGTCGAGGCAGCTGTCGCCGACGTAATAGTCGTTCTTGATGATGTCGGTGAACGACTGCGCGTGCAGTATCTTCTTCCCCGGGTCGTAGTAGTTGGCGCAGGGCGCGAAGCTGGCGGCGTTGATGTTGACGTAGCCGGGCTTCTCCTTGTCCTGCGTGACGTTGATGCTGTACCGCTGGGTCAGGGCGGGATCGGTGTAGACGGCCGCGATGGGCTCGCCGTCCTGGGTCACGCCTTCCGTGTCCAGCTTCATCATGGTCGACATCTTGCCGATGTTCTCACTGAACACGACGTCGGACGGGGTGTCGAGCCATGGCTTCTGCAAATCGTATTTCGAGGTGTCGAAGCTGTTGCCGTACACCGACATGTCGCCGCTGGCATAGCCGTGCTCGTTACGGTTCGTGAAGAACGTGTAGGTGGCGTACATGGCGATGATCACGACGGCGGCGACGACCAGCGTGATGATGTTCGTCCTGCGCGACTTCGCCTTGGCCGCCGCCGGCTGCGGCGAGGACGCGGCATATGCGCGCGTCGCCCGGGAACCGGGCCTGCGCGTCCGCGAGCGACGTCCTCCCCCATTGCCGGAATCGCCGACGGAGGGATACGGCGGACGCTGAGGCGTTCCCGGATACGGCTGTTGCGGCAGACCCGTCTGGTATGGCGGCACCGGCCGGCCGTACTGCGCGGGTCCGGACGGCCCGTTCCGCCGCGGTCCGTTGTATTGCGGGGCGCCCTGACCCGGCTGCGTCGGACGCTGAGGCATGCCATGCTGCGGGCTCCCCTGGTTTGGCTGCCTCTGGCCGTATGCGGCCGGTTGACCGTATGGAGGACGTCCCTGTTGGGGAGGGGTCATCGGCGGGCCATACGGCGGGTTCCCCTGCCCCGCCGCCGGATTCGGAGTCCGACCGTTCGTATATGCGGGATTGGGACGCTGCCCCCCGGCATGTCTGCCATGGCGGCTCCCATCATTGGGATTGCCGTCATACGGACCATTGGGATTCTGACCGTTCGGATACTGACCGTTCGGATACTGGCCGCCAGAATTCTGTCGGTTCACGCCTTCCCCCTACCTCGGCACTGCGGATTCCCAACCATGATACCGCGCGACGGGTGTTTACGATACCCACGACAAACGGCGGAGGGAAGGAAGATCCTTCCACTCCGCCGTCGCAGGGTTTATCCGGGAGGGGAACCAGCGCGCTACAGCTCGAATCCGAGCTGCTTGGCGGCGTCGGTGGGCACCGGGTCGTCGCACCAGTAGTCCTCGAGGTTCTCGTACGTGGTGAGGCTGCGGATCTCGGCCTTGTCGATGTAGAGTTCGCCGCTCAGATGGTCGGTCTCGTGCTGGAAGATGCGGGCCGGCCAGCCGTGCAGCCGCTCCTTGTGGCGCTGGCCGTGCTCGTCGTCCCATTCGGCGTCGACGTCCACCCAACGGCGGCGCACCGCCTGATAGCCGTCGAAGCTCAGGCAGCCTTCGTAGAAGCTGGCGGTCTTCTCCCCCACCGGCGTGTACACGGGGTTGATGATCGCGTGGAACGGGAACTCGGCCACCTCGCGCGGATCGTCCTCGTCGTCACGGATGTGGTCCTCGACGACGGCGAGCGCCAGTCCGAGGCCGATCTGCGTGGCGGCGAGGCCGACGCCGGGGGCTTCGAGCATGGTGTGGCGCATCGTTTCGATGAGCTTCTTCAGCGTGGACTTGGAAAGCTGGCCGTTGTAGCGTGCGGTCCTGTGGCGCAGCACGGGCTCGCCGGCCTGCACGATGGGCAGCAGTCCGTCGTTGGCCTTGGCGTCCTTGAGCATGAGCTCGACCTCGCGGTTGAGTTCCATGTTGACCTTGGCGTTTTTCCCGAACATGGGTGCTCCTTTGCCGTTCCCCCAGAGGGGAGACATCGTCGAATATTGGGTGGGTGGCTGTGCCGGCGGTCGGCCACCCTCAGTCAGCCTTCGGCTGCCAGCTCCCGCCGGCGGGAGCGAGAGGATTGCGGCTACAGGGCGAGTTCGTCGGCGACGACCTGGGCGAGGCGGTTGCACACCTCGTCGGCCTGCTCCTGCGTGGCGGCCTCGGCCATGACGCGCACGAGCGGTTCGGTGCCGGAGGGGCGCAGCAGCACGCGGCCGCTGTCGCCGAGCAGCTTCGATTCGCGTTCCACGGCGGCCTGCACCTTGGCGTTGGTGGTGGCGGCCATCTTGTCGACGTTGGGCACGTTGACGAGCTGCTGGGGAAGCTGCGGGAAGTCGGCGGCGAGTTCCTTGAGGCTCTTGCCGGACCGCATGACCTCGAGCGAGAGGGTGAGCGCGGTGAGCGTGCCGTCGCCGGTGGTGGCGAACTCGCGGTTGATGACGTGGCCGGACTGTTCGCCGCCGAGCGAGTAGTCGTGCTTGAGCATCTCCTCGAGCACGTAGCGGTCGCCGACGCTGGTCTGCACGGTCTTGATGCCCATGTCCTTGAGGGCGAGCTTGAGGCCGAGGTTGCTCATCACGGTGACGACGAGCGTGTCGTGGTTGAGCTTGCCCTCGCGCTTCTTGGCGCGGGCGAGGATGCCCATGATCTGGTCGCCGTTGACCATGTTGCCGTCCTCGTCCACGGCGAGGCAGCGGTCGGCGTCGCCGTCGAAGGCCACGCCCATGACGGCGTCGGAGGCCTTGACCATGGCCTGCAGCTGCTCGGGGTGGGTGCTGCCGGCGTGCTTGTTGATGTTGTAGCCGTCCGGCGAGGCGTTGATGACGATGACGTCGGCGCCGGCGCGGCGCAGGGCCTCGGGGGCCACGACGGAGGTGGCGCCGTTGGCGCAGTCGGCCACGATCTTCAGACCCTTGAGCGGCTTGGTCTGCGTCTTGTGCTCGTCGATGGGGGCGACGGCGGCGACGAGATGATCGATGTATAGCTTGGTGGCGGTGTCGGTGTCGTGGGAGATGCGACCGACGCCGGCGCCGGTCGGGCGGTTCCATTCCTGGCCGAGCACGGCCTCGATGTCGTCCTCCTTGGCGTCGGGCAGCTTGAAGCCGCCGCGGGCGAAGAACTTGATGCCGTTGTCGGGCATCGGGTTGTGGGAGGCGGAGATCACGGCGCCCATCTCGACGTTGAGCACGGAGGTCAGGTAGGCGACGCCCGGCGTGGGGATGATGCCGGCGTCGATGACGTCGAAGCCGCCGGCGCTCATGCCGGCGGACAGGGCGGCGGCGAGGAAGTCGCCGGAGACGCGGGTGTCGCGTCCGACGAGGGCGCGGCGGCGGCCTTCGGTCTGTTCGTCGCCCAGCACGCGCACGGCGGCGTCGCCCAGGTCGAGCGCCAGCTGCGCGGTCAAATCACGGTTTGCCAATCCACGAACACCATCGGTTCCGAACATACGTGGCATGTTCTGTCATCCTCGCTATCTTAGGGAAGCATTGATACGAGCACCATGGTACCCACTGCGTCTTATCGCGACGCCGATTCGGCGAAAATACCACGCTTTTTCATCGCATTTTCCGAACGGACGCGATCGGAACGGTCTTCCCCGACGAAGATCCGTTGTATATATTGGGCACAGCGGTTACGTGACGAAGGAGAATGATATGGCGGACGGCGGCGCGATGCGTCAGGACGGCGTGCTGGTGCGGATCACCGGATTCGACGAGGGGCGCGCGCATTATTACGGCGTCATGCCGAACGGACGGACCACGCAGCTGACGTTCCCCAACCAGGAGGTGCTGGAGGTCGGCGAGGTGATGCTCGTCGGCGAGGACTTCTATACGAAGGTGCCGGAATCGGTGTGGCCGCTCAAGCCGCGCGTCGGCATCGTGCGGCGCGCGCTCGACGACTGCGTGATATTGGAGACGTCGGACGGGCTGGAGATGCTGGAGGGCGACTATCCGCAGAACATCATGCCCGGCAACACGGTGGAGTTCACCGACCTGTTCGGCATCGAACGGGTGCTGTGGCCGACGGCCATCCGTCCCGGCGAAAGCGACCATGACGACGACATCAAACAGTACCGGCTTACGCCAAGCGCCGACCCGTCGCTGACGTTCGCCTCGTTCAGCGGCTACGAACAGGTGATATCCCGCGCCAAGGAGCTCATCGAAACGCAGCTGGGCAACAGCGAGCAGATGCGCGCCATCGGCGCCAAACCCATCAAGGGCGTGATCTTCACGGGCGCGCCCGGCACCGGCAAGACGCATTTGGCACGCATCATCGCGAACGTGGCCGACGCGCAGTTCTATCTGGTCTCCGGACCGACGATCGTCAGCAAGTACGTGGGCGACAGCGAGGAGACGTTGCGCATGATCTTCGCGGCGGCGCAAAGCGACCGTCGCGCAATCATCTTCTTCGACGAGATCGACTCGATCGCCTCATCGCGCGACACCGACACGAACGGCGTGGGCAAGCGGCTCGTGGCGCAGCTGCTCACGCTGATGGACGGGTTCGCGTCGAAAGGCAATGTGGTGGTGGTCGCGGCGACGAACCGCATCGAGGACGTGGATCCGGCGCTGCTCAGGCCCGGCAGGTTCGACTGGCAGATCCCGTTCCCCATGCCGAGCGAGCATGACCGGCTGGGCATTCTCGAGGTGCAGGCGCGGTCGCTGCGCTGCGAGGGCGAGCTGCCGCTGGCCGAGGTGGCGGCGCGCACCGAAGGCTGGAGCGGCGCCGAGGTGTGCGCCATCTGGACGGAGGCGGCGCTTGTGGCGGCCAAGGACCGGCGCAGCGCCATCCGAGCCGACGACCTCATGACCGCATTCGGCCGTGTACGCCGCCGACCGGAACTACGCCAGCATACGCGGTAGAATGATAGAAATAAAGATGAACAATAAATAAACTCCCGTCTCATTGCTTCTAAACACCTTTTCAATGAGATAGAGTTGCAATTGTTGTATTCCTTACAAAAGAGTTTGGAATGAAACGATTAATTGCTATTTTTGCATTACGAGACAGTCCTCATGTACGCTAGTATCCGCTAAAACTACGTTGGATTCCTCTGTAACCATCATGCCCCTTTACCGAAAGCCATCGTCGGCACCTTTATCGAAAAGTGTCATACCCTTGGTACGTATTATGACCACGATTATGGCACTTTTCACTGTCTGCATATTTGTGATGCTGCCACTATCCCTTATCGGATATGGGTATTGGAGGCAACGTGGGCCCGATTATTCAGACACCGTCACCACGATTCCGGACTCGGCTGGCTTGACAAAACACGAAAAGAAAAATGCCATAGCACATGTGAAACGTGACCTTCGCGATTATTCCGGATGCTCGATAATCAGCATCTCTTATGATGGCAATGCGACTGCGAAAAAAACTCGCAGCTACCCACGACGGTCCGCATACAAGGAGTGAATCATCGCATCTTCATCGAGAAGAACGACGAATTACTGCTGCTCGTCCTGAATATCTCATATTTATGTCAGCACCCGGTTAATGACGCAATCCCCCAAGGAAAAGATTCGATGTCATTAATCTTAATCAAGGAGCCTTCGTACTCCTCCGATGGAACGGGATGGATTACGGCGGAACCTGATACTCCGTAAACGGAGGCGGCGCTGGTGGCCGTCAAGGACCGGCGCAGCGCCATCCGCGCCGACGACCGACCGCGTTCGGCCGCGTCCGCCGCAGGCCGGAACTGCGGAACCATATGAGGTAGAGGCGTCATCTTGGGTGGGGCCGCATAACGATGCCACGCCACCACCATGTCATCCTGAGCGGAGTCGTGAAACGACGGAGTCGAAGGATCTTGCCCCCCCCCCCCGGACGGGGAAGATCCTTCGACTCGCTTCGCTTGCTCAGGATGACGGAAGGAACGTGCTCGCTCAGGATGACAGAGAAGCGTTTTTACACAATCCGCCCCCGCCGGCGGGGGCTGTCAGACGATAGTCTGACTGGGGGTGGTTGGATGCCCATACAGCGTTCCGGCCACCCCCAGTCTGCCTTACGGCATCCGCCCCCGCCGGCGGGGGCGGATGCGGAGGCTACTCCGTGGCCTTGGTGTAGAGCTTGCCGCCCTGGGCGCGGAACTTCTCGCTCATGGCATCCATGCCGGCGGCGATGTCGTCGGCGCTCATCGCGGCGCCGGACTTCACGCCGCTGTCGGCGACGGCCTGCGCGGCCGCGTCGACGGCCGAGACCTTGCCGGAGAGGGTGTCCTTGACGAGCTGCTCCTGCTGGGCCGCGTTGCCGAACTTCTTGCGGATGTTCTGGCTGATGGCCATGGAGCAGAACTTCGGGCCACACATGGAGCAGAAGTGCGCCATCTTGGCGGGTTCGGCGGGCAGGGTCTCGTCGTGGAAGGCGATGGCCGTGTCCGGGTCGAAGGCCAGGTTGAACTGGTCGAGCCAGCGGAACTCGAAGCGGGCCTTGGAGATGGCGTCGTCACGGTCCTGCGCGTGCGGATGATGCTTGGCGATGTCGGCCGCGTGGCAGGCGATCTTGTAGGCGATCACGCCCTGCTTCACGTCGTCCTTGTTCGGCAGGCCGAGGTGCTCCTTCGGGGTGACGTAGCACAGCATGGCGGTGCCGTAGCGGGCGATCTCCACGCCGCCGATGGCGGAGGTGATGTGGTCGTAACCGGGGGCGGTGTCGGTGGTGAGCGGTCCGAGCGTGTAGAACGGGGCGCCGGAGCATACGGCCTTCTCAAGCTCGATGTTCATACGCACGGTGTCGAACGGGATGTGGCCGGGGCCTTCGATCATCACCTGCACGTCCTTGGCCCAGGCGCGCTGCGTGAGCTCGCCCAGGGTCATGAGCTCGGCCAGCTGGGCGGCATCGTTGGCGTCGGCCAGGGATCCGGGGCGCAGGCCGTCGCCGAGGGAGAACGCCACGTCGTACTTGGCGAAGATGTCGCACAGTTCGTCGAAGTGCGTGTACAGGAAGCTCTCCTGATGATGCTGGAGGCACCATTCGGCCATGATGGAGCCGCCGCGGGAGACGATGCCGGTCATGCGGTTGGCGGTGAGCGGCACGTAGCGCAGCAGCACGCCCGCGTGGATGGTCATGTAGTCCACGCCCTGCTCGCACTGT
This sequence comes from Bifidobacterium pluvialisilvae, assembly GCF_019331695.1. Classification (GTDB taxonomy): domain Bacteria; phylum Actinomycetota; class Actinomycetes; order Actinomycetales; family Bifidobacteriaceae; genus Galliscardovia; species Galliscardovia pluvialisilvae. The sequence continues at coordinate 210,493 of NZ_JAHBBI010000004.1, read as the reverse complement.
TCGATCACGGTGTCGCGGAACAGCTCCCAGCTGAGCTTGCTGGCGTCGTCCTCCACCTTCTCGAGGGCCTGGTACATCGGCACGGTGCCGATCGGGACCGGGGAGTTGCGCAGAATCCACTCGCGGGTGGTGTGGATGTCGTTGCCGGTGGAAAGGTCCATCACGGTGTCGGCGCCCCACTTGGTGGCCCACGTGAGCTTCTCCACCTCCTCGTCGATGGAGCTGGTCACGGCGGAGTTGCCCATGTTGGCGTTGAGCTTGGTGAGGAACTTCTCGCCGATGATCATCGGCTCGGCCTCGGGGTGGTTGATATTGCACGGCATGACGGCGTGGCCGGCGGCCAGTTCGGAGCGCACGAGCTCCACATCGCAGTTCTCGCGTTCGGCGACGTACTGCATCTCCGGGGTGATGATGCCGTGGCGGGCGTACCACATCTGCGTGACCGGATGGTCCTTGGCGCGCATCGGGTCGTGCCTGCGGCCACGCCACTCCTTGGTGGCCTTGCCGCGCTTCATGGCGCGCTTGCCGTCGTCGGCGAGGTTGCGCCGGCGTCCCTCGTACTCCTCGACGTCGCCGCGGTCCTTGATCCAGCCGAGGCGCAGGGGCTTGAGGCCCTCCTTCGGATCGCACTTGGGGCCTTCGGTGTTGTAGTCGATGAACGGCGGGTTCGGACCGACGCCGGGGGTGTCGGACAGCTTGATCTCGGTGTACGGGACCTCGAGATCGTAGGTGCCGTGCTGGTTCTCGAAGTGCACGGTCTTGGTCTTGCGGATGTGCGCCTTGTCGCGCTGCTTGGAGTCGCGGGCGGCGATGTCCACGCGCTGCTGCTTGGCGAGCTTCTGCGCGGCCTTGGCGTCCTTGGCGTTGGTGAATTTCTTCTCGGCGGCTGGCTTGGCCTCCTCGGCCGGGGTCTCGGGCTTGGCGGCGCGTGGGGCGTAGCCGTGCCTGGCGTCGCCGCGCACGGACTTCCAGCCCTCGACCATGGCGGCGGTGGCGGCCTCCGGGTCCTCGGCGTTGACGATGGCGTCGCCGGCGAACCATCCGGCGGCCTTCGTGCCGGCGAGGTCGGCGGTGTCGGCGGCGGTCACTCCCCCGCCCACGACGACCGGGTACACGCAGGCCTCGGCCATGGTGTTGACCTTGTCGAGGGTGAGCAGCGTGCTGTGTTCCTCGGCCTTGGCGGCCTCCTCGAGCTCGGCAGTGGCGAGATGGTACGGCGTGGCGGCGATGTAGTCGATGCAGCCTTCGGGAATCTCGTTGAGAATCGGCACCAGGCCCTCAATCTGGGCGGACAGGCCGATGATGGCGTCATCGCCGAGCAGGGCGCGCACCTCGCGCGGTTCCATGTCGTTGGCGCCGATGTGCACGCCGTCGACCTTGATGCCCTTGTTGCGGCACTGCCATGCCACGTCGGCACGGCCGTCGATCACGAGGGCGACGGAATCGGACTTGTCGTTGTCCTCGATGATCTGCGCCAGATCCTGTGCAAGCCCCGTCAGTTCCTTGGCGGTGACGTGGCGGGCGGAGAGGCGGATGAACGTCGCTCCCCCGCGCAGCGCGTCGTCGACGACGTCGGTAATCGCCTTGTCGCCGACCGTATGCGGTCCGACGACGAACGACGACGACAGGTCGAAGCTGTCACGCATCGAAACGTATGGGAATGCGGTATGTGCAGAACTCTGCATGGAACTTCCTAACTTCCTACGGCGGCATTACCCGGCCAGGTTCTACGGTCTCGGACGCTTTCCGATCTCAGCCCTCGCATTTGGGCACCCGTGTGGATTTGTTGTTACGGCTTTCACGCTAGCACTACGCACGGTCAAACAACGGACGGGTCTGGCGGGTCGCGGAAGTTCGTGGTATGGGATGCAATCGCGGTTGACGACGTGCGGTAGGCGCAACCGGTCATGGAAAACGTGCGAATCGGCGGATGCATGACCTGCCACCGATTCGCGACGATATCACCGCAACGATTGGATTTTCTCCAGCAACGCGCCATACGAGTCCACGACATCATAGCGGACGTCGCCGGCCAGTTGGAATTCGTTGAACAGCTTCTTCGCGCATTCGATCTTGGATTGCTCCACACCACGAAGTTCGAGCGTGCCCATATCACCCTTGGTCTCGGCCACAAAGAACAGGTGCCTCAAACCACTGCTCTCGCGGAACGCGACGGCCCAATCGGGCGCGTATTCGCCGACCGGCGTGGGTATGCGGAAACCACGCGGCAGTTTTGCATATACGGCGACTTCGTCGGATGCGTCCAGATTCTCGGCGAAGCGGCGTTCGACGCTGTTGTGCGCGAACCCATCGGGGAACACCCAATCCTGCACGCATTTTTCGGCCCGGTAGGCGTCGGACTCGTCATGCCCGGCACCACCCATGGTGAAGATGTCGGAATCGTATTCTCCTTCGACGCGGTCATAGCAGATGTGGTCCACGATCATGGCGGCCTTTTGCTCGACGATGATACGTGACACCTTGCTGATGAACTGCTCGGGATTATCGCGGAACATCAGGAACTTCTCCCGATGAATGTACTTCAGGATCGCAGCGGCGCATCGTCGGGTGATTGCCGCACGCCGCGCGATCTCTCCCAGCAGATCATAGGAGACTCCGTCCGTGGCATCGGCATCCACATCCACGCGTCTGGTACGTTTCCCGGCGAAGTGTTCGCCGGCAGCCAGTTTCTCACGGGAAGCGTTCTCGTCCTGAATGCCGCGGGTGACGGTATAGGAGAGTCGGGCCACAACGAGATTCTTATCAATGGCCGTGATCGACTTGCCGATGAGTTCGTCGTCGTCGAAGCTGACGGTGTATGCGTACTTGTGGTTGATGCGCTTCCACAATGCCTGAAATTCCTTCTTATCCCAGTTGTCGTTGATCGGGTTGCTGGTGATCTTGGTTTTCAGCGCGTTGCCGACGATCAGGGTGGTGGCGCCTTCGCACACGCTGTCGAGCGCGTATCGGATGGCGTCGGCCTTGCTTCGCAGTTCCTCGGGCAGGGCCGCGACGGTTTCATCGCTCAGCCGGTCCTTGCGATATTCGTCGGTGAGTCTGTCATCGGCGTCGATGAGGTCGCGTTTCATCAGCACACGATAGATTTGCCGAGCCTGCTCCTCGCTGAAATCGATATTGCCTTCACCGGCGTGCTCGGGGCCAAGCCGGTCGGCCGGTATGCTGATGCGTGCGAAGAATGCGTTGTCCACGGTGAGCGGACGCTTGCGCAGGTCCGCGGTGATGTCCTTCTGCAGGGATTCCGCGAACGATTCGTAGCTTTCGGAGGCGATGACCGTAAGCAGGTTGACCTCCTGCACCTGTGATTCGCCGAGCGCATGGACGTCCTGTCGCACGCCGTCCTTGTTAACGCATAGGCGCAGGCCACGGCCGACCTCCTGACGCTTGCCGACTTCGGAGTCGGAGTGTTTGAGCGTGCAGATCTGGAACACGTTGGGGTTGTCCCAGCCTTCACGCAACGCCGAATGGCTGAAGATGAACCGGGTGGGTTCCTCGAAGCTCAGCAACCGTTCCTTGTTTTTCAGGATGAGGTCGTAGGCGCTGATGTCGTCGCTCTCGTCATGGCCACGTTTGATCTTCGAGTCGATCATGCGATGATGCTTGTCGATGCTGAAATATCCCTGATGCACGTTCCTGCCCCAGGTGCGACGCAGAAAATCCATGTATCCGTGGCCGTCGTCGAGCCGGCCGTCGAGGAACCATTGCACGCAGCGGTCGTATTCCTCCTCGAAGATGCGTGCGTATTCGCCGGGGACCGCGTTGCCGTCGTCGTCGTAACGTCGGTATTTGGCCACTTCGTCGATGAAGAACAGGCTGAGGCATTTGATGCCCCGCTCCCAGAGGTGTTCCTCCTTCTGCAGGTGGCTGAGGATGGTCTCGCGTATCTGGATGCGTCGCAGGTCGCGTTCGGAGCCGTCATTGAGAATCGCCCCCTTGCGCAGCACCGTACCGTTCATGAACCGTATGTAGCCGGTTTCATTGGCGTCCAATCCGTCGGGAACGATGCCGTCCGGTGCGATGCGCCAGCCGTCGCGGTAGGCTTCCAAGCCGTCGGATGCCACGTATAGGTCGTCGCCGGCGTCGAAAGTGCCGACCCTGATGGAGACACCGGTTTTCGTGCGTTTCTTGTATTCGATACGCGCTTTTGGCGCATGGTTCCTGCCGACGATGATGTCCTGCAGGTACAGGTATCCGTCGGTGCCACGCATGTTGTTGAGTTCGAAGCCCTTGACCTCGATGCGTTTGACAAGCCGCTGGTTGTAGGCATCCAGGGCGTCCAATGAGTAGACGAGGTCATGGTGGACCTTGTGCGTGGCCGAATAGTTCACCGTGAACAGCGGTTTGAACCGGTCAAGACCGTTTTGCGTGGCCTTGCCGGTCATTTTCTGCGGTTCGTCGAGGATGATGATGGGCCGCGTGGCGGCGATGACGTCGATTGGTCTTCGGGAGCCGAATTCATCGCGTTCGGTGAAGATGATACGGGCTTCCTTGCTGCGTCCGCCTTCCTTCATCGACGTGTTGAACGCCTGCATGTTGATGACCATCACGGCGATGTCGGGCGATGAGGCGAAGTGGTCGAGCTGGGTGAGGTTCGATGAATCGTAGACGAACCAGTCGAGTCGTTTGCCATACCCTTGGGCACCATCCATGCCGGAGGTGTAGAAGTAGTCGGCTGTCGTATCCAAGGACTTCGACACGCCTTCGCGGATGGCGATGGACGGCACCACGATGATGAACTTCGACCAGCCGTAGCGGCGGTTGAGCTCGAACATGGTCTTGGTGTAGACGAACGTCTTGCCGGTGCCGGTCTCCATTTCCACGTCGAGTTCCACGCCGCCGTGGCCGTGGCATAGTTTGGGGGATTCCACGAGGTTGCGACGGCGTTGGATGCCGTGGATGTTGTTCAGCAGTTGTGCGGCGTTGAGTTCGATGTCGGCGTTGCGATAGCCGGTGTCGTCGGAATCGGCGTCGGAGTCAGGCCGTGCCGGTTTAGGCTCCATCGCGAACGGCGCATCGAGAACATCCTGCCGATATGAATCCACCGATTCAAACACGCGCGGCAGCCGTACGCCGACGTCTCGAATATAGCTGAATCCCTCATGCCTCCGCTGGCCTTCGAACACGTCGCATACGGCGTTGGCGGCATCGGTCTGGTACTGGTATCGGGAGAACTGGAATCGCATCAGATCACCCGCACCTGGGTGGCGCCCTGGTCGGCGTTGGCGGCCTGTTTGAAGATCTCGGCGAAGTTCGTGACCGTCTGACTGTTCTTGAGTCCCGCTTCGGCAAGCACCGCATATGAGGGCTTCGGGTCGAGGGACGCCATGCCGCGGATCAGCGATTCGGGAATCTCCGCGTCGAAGCAGGCGACCAGCTGGCCGCCGTTCACCGAATACACGGTATGGCCGGCGAATGCGGGAGCGTCCAATACCTCGATGGAGGAATCGTATGGCAGCTGGAAGGTAGGCAGACATTCGAACAGCTTGTCGAGCGTGGTGCGATCCGACTTGGAGACATCGACCAGATCGTCGAGCATGTCCTGTGTCATCTCGTTCGGCGAGCGCCGCACATCGCGATAGTTCGAGTCCTCCACGCGCAGTACACGGAACCCGATATCCGGCACCCGCTTCGGCTCGGCACCCAGCTCCAACTGCGTATTGGACTCCTCCACCTCAGTCTTAATCCTCTCGCCCGCACGACGAATGCGCTCCTCACCAATCTCGCAGATGGTATGGAAACCGGCCTTCGCCGCCTCCGACTTCTCCGCGCACACTTCCGGCAGCTGCACCATGATGAACTTACGATTGCCACCATCCTCGGCGTTCAACTGCATCACCGCGTGGGCTGTTGTTGCCGACCCGGAAAAGAAATCGAGGACAATGGATTCCCGGAAAGAACCCAATTTCAGCAACTCTCTGATGTATCCCACCGGCTTAGGATTATCGAAAACCGTCAGATTGCCCATATACTCCGCCATTTCAGCAGATCCCTGAGCATTGAAAGGAACGAAATCCCATAAGGAGGTATAGGTGATTCCCTGCTTGATATCACGTAGAAAACGCTTGACCTTCGGTCTTCCTTTTCCATCAACCCCAAAATAAATCTCATTATTCTGCAGCATTTTTTCCACTGTTTGCCGGCTGTACCGCCAGTTTCCGCCATTAGGCGGATAATGTTCCTCTCCGGTGTTGGGATTGGTTATCGGATAATTCAACGAAGCGACGTATCGTCCACCTTTTACGTTTGCGGATAAATCTCCGGACACCCAAGGTCCTTTGGGATGATTATCTGGGTTCTTATATCGTGATAGTTGTTCCGCAGAGCGTTCGCGAAGATTTAATTTGACTTTACTCGAGTCCTTCGCATAAACAAGTGCATATTCATGTGCAGCACCGATCACCTGGTCATTCGGCGGGGTGCTTCTCTTTTTCCATATCATTTGCACGATGAAATTAGCCTCACCAAACACTTCATCGCAGATTTTACGCAACTGCGCGTCTTCATTGTCGTCAATGCTGATGAATACCACACCGTCGCTGGTGAGCAGGTCGCGAGACAGCAATAGTCGCGGATAAATCATCGAGCACCATGCGGAATGGAATCGACCATAGGATTCCTTGTTTTCCCTGTAGGCGCCATCCAGTAGATTGCCGTCATCATCGAATGCAGCGTTGCCCGCCCGTTCCTTTTCGGCATCGCGTACGTAGGCGTCGTTGTACACGAAGTCATGCCCGGTGTTGTAGGGCGGGTCGATGTAGATCATCTTGATTTGACCGGCGTAGGTCTGACGCAGGATCTTCAGGGCGTCGAGGTTGTCGCCTTCGATATACAGATTGTGGGTGTCATCCCAGTTCTTGCTGCGGTCCTTGACCGGTCGCAGGGTCTTGTCGATCGACCGTCGGGCCTCCTCCTTGGCGGCCCTTTTACCGGGCCAGGTGAACCGGTAGCGTTCGCGAGCGCCTTCAGCCACGTCGCCGAGTCGTTCGCGCAGTGCGTCGAAGTCCACCGTTCGTTTGGTTTCTCCGGCCTGCGGGTCCTGTACTTCCGTCGCCACATCGGGGAACAGTGTGAGAATCTTCTCGATGTTCTCTTCGGTGAGATCCGGTGTCGCTACCTCAATCCTGTTGAGGGGGGGGGCTTGTGTTTCAGTCATTATAGGGAGCCACCAATCCTTGCTGATTGCACGACGTGTGAACGGCATACTGCACAGCCGTATTTTGAAATATACAAGAACAGTGTAATGGCAGGCATTCCCTGCCCCTGTTACTTTCGCTTGCCCAGCTCTTTTAGTTCAGCACGCAGTTCCTGTACCTTGTTCCACAATTCGTTGCGTTTGGCGATCTGCCTGGTACGGTTGTGGGCTTTGCGCAGGCGTTCGATTTCCTTGGCCAGTTCCGCAGCCTTGTGTTTCGCCGCAATCCGCCGGTCCACGTGTTCGGGGTTCGCGCTTCCGAGCACCAGCTGCGCACATATGGCATCCCATGTGGCATCCATGTTCGCGGAATCCAGACCGATATGGATGCGTGATGCGGCCATCGGCTCACCGCAATACACGCGCCCTTCCATCAGACCTTGCACCACGTTGGCGTTTCGGAACACGGCCAACGTACAGATGTCCTGCCGAACGCATACGAACAGGATGCGCGCCCGATGCCGGCTTTGCTCATCATATGACCGTGCGATATGTTCCATGATCTCGACCGGCAGCCTGTCGGACCGTTGTTCCAAACCCATCACGTATATCGCCGTCACCGTTTCCCCTGCGGGAATGCCCGTGGACCGCTGCGATATCTGGGCGAGCATGGTGAAGGCTTCCACCTCGTCCACAAACCGTTGACGCAAACGTGCGGTGATGTTCGTATTGCGGTAGAAGCCCTCTTTGGGCAGCCGGGCACGGGACGCCGACACGGCGGTGGTGCTGGGCAGGCCAAGGGTCACGGCGGTCACCTGGCCACAGGATGCGATGCCCGTGCTCATTGCTCTTCCCTCTTCGGACGAATCACCAGGAAGCACACCAGTTCGAAATCGTCGAGCCCCTGCACGCCGGTGTCGAGGAAATCCCCCAGACCCGTGGCGAGGAAGCTTTGCGCCGCGGTCTGTTCATCCTGTTCGACGATGCTTGCCACCGCATCCTGCAGCAGCCTCGACGCATGGCTCATGTCCCGCCCGTTACGGGTGTCTCGGTTGTAGTTTCTGCACAGGTCCGCATTCGGTTCCGACTTGCCCCGGCACAGCAGCCGCATCAGGTCGAGACACGCCTTGGGTTCCAGATGCCCGCGCGCGATCGTGCCGTCGCTACGCACCTGCACGAGATAATACGGGTGGATGCGGTTACGACCTTCGGTGTTCACCGCCTCGTTTACATTGCGCAGCACGAACAGGATGCCCGGCTCATCGCCTTCCACCACCGCATCGATGCCATTGGGCGTATGCTCGATGTCGGGATTGGCCCGATGATAGTCAATCAGGTCCATGCGGAACTCGTTGAGGCCGAGGTCGGTGATGCTGATGCCGCCTTCGACGTCTTCAAGATCGGGAATCTCGTTCTGCATCTGCTCGAGTTGCCGTTCGCGATACTCCAGTTCGTCGCGTTTGTCGTCGCTCAACGGATTGTCGTTGCCGGTGGACGCGAGCACGCCGGCCTTCATACGCGCCTCCACACGGTCCTTGAGCTTGAGATACTTGTCCAACGCCATATCCGGCCAGTAGTTGACCAGCTGGATGCACGTGTTCCTCGAACCGATGCGATCCACGCGACCGAACCGCTGGATGATGCGCACCGGATTCCAGTGGATGTCGTAGTTGACCATCATGTCGCAGTCCTGCAGATTCTGGCCTTCGGAAATGCAGTCCGTGGCGATGAGAATGTCGATGTCATGACCGTCCAGGCCGCCGGCGATCTTGCTGCGCTCCTTGGATACCGGCGAGAAACAGGCGAGGATATCGCTCATCGCTCCCCCGACCTTCGTCATCGTGCATCGTCCCGGCCTCGAACCCGTCACTTCGGCGGTCTCCAAGCCCAATGTCTTCGCATAGGCGCTCACATGCTCATAGAGATAGTCAGCGGTGTCGGCGAATGCGGTGAACACCAGCAGCTTGCGGTTGCCGGAATTGATGGGATGCTCCACCTTGCCTCGAATCGTATCGTACAGCTGTTTGAGTTTTGCATCATGCTCGGGATCGATGCCGCCTATCATGTTCAGCAGTTTGCGGATGACGTCGATATCGCCCTGAATGTACCGTCGCCAATCCTTCCAGTTCATATCGGACAACAGAAATCGATTCTTGCCCTGTGTGGTGAACTCCTGCCCATCGAATTCCATCCGCTCGGTATCGTCCTGGTCAAAATCGAAACCATCATCGAACCGGCTGGCATCGATGTCGGGGACCATGCTCAAATCACGGTGTTCAGCACGATACCGCTCGTACCGACCGATGACGTCTACAGTATTCTCCATATACCCGAGCACACGCTCCAACGTCATACGGAACGAATGCACGCTGCTTTCAAAACGCTTGAGCAGATTCGTGGCCATGAGTTTGCGTATGCCGGTCTCACGCCCGGCCGTGGTCAGACTGCCGTCTTCGTCCTTGAAATACTTGGCCCTACGGGAATCCAACAGGAATTCCGACGGCATGTACAACGCGAGCGATAATTCGTCGAGCTTATCGTAGATGTCGTCATAGGAGACCGCATGTTCCCGGGTGGAAAGCTTCGGGCGTGCACTTATCGGCTTCAGCCTCTTCGGGAAGCTACCGATGGCGTTCATGTCATAGTGGCGTTGGATATGACGACGGCTGCGGGCCACCGTCACCTGATCAAGCACCTTGAAGAAGTCGAAATCCAAACGGTCCATCAGGTTTTCCGTGGTCCGCTCCTCGACGTCCAGCTTCGCCCACGCGGCATAGGCCTTCTGCGCGTTACGGAACACATTGTCGATGTCAGTGGACAATCCCAGCTTCGCCGTCCAATCGTCGTCATTGCCCTCATAGGCCAGAGCCAGCTGGTTCTCCAAATCACGGAACCGGTTGTTCACCGGCGTGGCGGACAGCATCAGCACCTTGGTGCGCACACCTTGATGGATGACCCTGTCCAACAGTTTGGCATACCGGTTCTCACGGTCGTCGGTCTTGACGGCGGAATCCGTGCCATTACGGAAGTTATGGGATTCGTCGATGACCACCAGATCGTAATTGCCCCAATTGATGCGTTCGATGGGAATCCCCGCAGCGGTAGGCCCTTTCGACCGGCTCAGATCCGTATGATAGAGCACGTCGTATCGCAAATGATCGTCGACAAGGGGATTATTGGTCGCGTTGGCCGTATACGTCAGCCAATTATCCTGCAGTTTCTTCGGACACAACACCAACACGTTGCGGTTGCGCGACTCGAAATACTTTATGACCGCTAACGCGGTGAACGTCTTGCCAAGGCCCACGGAATCGGCGAGGATACAGCCGTTATAGGTCTCCAGCTTATTGATGATGGCGAGCGCGGCGTCCTTCTGGAAGTCATACAGCATGTTCCATACGCGGCTTTCACGGAAGCCGGTGCCCTCCTTGGGCAGCACATCCTCGTCGACGTCTTCAAGGAACTCGTTGAAAATGCGGTACAACGCCATGTAGTACACGAGTTCGGGAGGATTCTCCTGATACATGCGCTCGATGCCGTCCACCACGGCGTCGGTCACGTCATGCAGGCTTCCGCTGTTCCACGCCTGATCGAACTGCCGGAGGAATCCCCGCGTCTGAGCGGAATCCAGTTTCGCGCATCCGCGCGGGGACGCGGCGTGGCGGGTCGTTCCCAGTTGGGTGGTCGAAAACTCGGTGAACGGCATGTATCCCACGATATTGTCGCCGTCATCCACCGAAAGGAACCCACTCATGCCGCTTTCATCACCGAACGACATGAACGTCGCGCCACTCCTACGAATCCAGTCCGCGCACTCGCGGGCCACCGCCTTCTGCGTCAGCTCGTTGCGCAACCGGATTTCCAGCTGCGTACCATACAATCCCTGTTCTCGACTCAACCTGGGAATGTAGAACTCGCGACGCTCCTTTGGTGCGGAATCCTCGGTGAAGGTCTTCGAAGTGAAGATGAACCGGAACTCCCCGGCCTCTTCCAGCTGCTCCTTCAACTCACGGTAGGCGTACATCGAGAACAACGACGACGCCACCGAAATCCTGTCGCCGACATGAATCGTACGGACCAAATCGTCCTTCACCAGCGAAGTACGGTTGTCGATAAACCCAGAGTCAATCACCCAGCCAGTGTAACCCGACTGGGGCAACATGACCGTTTATGACGATAGGCGGAGTACAGTCGGCATCCCAGCGAACCTATAATCGTAATCAGCAGCCAATCGCATTCCCCTAAGGAAGGAGGGACTCCGATATGCCCGCAACCGCCGATGCTTCCAAAACGAAATCCGACACCGCATATCTTGGTGCAGAAAACGGCTTCACGGTATTCGAATACGGCAAGGCACGTATACGATTCCGCGCCCCCTACTCTCTGGAACGATACACCGATGTCAAACAATGGGACAATGGGTATCTTGTCGTGGATGCGAAGTACAAGCACAACACCTCCCCGGAAGAGGAATACATCGACCTTGTTCCCGTGCTCAACGATCTTTACATCAATGCTGATCAGTTCCTTCCGCCAATCAAGAAGGTAAAGATAACCCATGCCTGACATCGAATCAATCGCCAGCACCGCGGGAATGATTGTGAACGGCTACGCATTTACCGATGTGCGGTAGGCGATGGCCGTCTTGCCGCCTTACCTGAACAGCGGGCGGATGGCGTCGAGTTCGGTGAGCAGGTGGTCGGCGTCGGCATGGTCGAACACCAGCGGCGGGCGGAGCTTGAGGGCGCTGCCGTCGGCGGCGGAACCGGAGATGAGCACGTGACGGTTGCGCAGGGCTGCGATGACGCGGGCCGCGGCCGCAGGGTCGGGCGTACCCGATCCGTCGGGGGCGACGATGTCGATGCCAATGAACAGGCCGGCATGACGGATGCCGCCGAACCGGGGCGTATCGGCGAGCAGCCGGACGATTCCCGCGACGATGTAGTCGCCGGTCTCGCGGGCGTTGCGCTGCAGTCCGCGTGACTCGATTTCGTCGAGCACGGCGCCGGCCGCGCGCATGGAGACGGGGTTGCCGCCGAACGTGTTGAAATACCGGGTGCAGGCGGCGAACGTGTCGCCGATCTCATGCTTGTAGACGACGGCGCCCGTGGGTATGCCGTTGCCCATCGGCTTTCCCATGGTGACGATGTCGGCGTCGGCCAGATGACGTCGGAATCCCCAGAACTGTTCGCCGGTGCGTGCGAAGCCCGACTGGACTTCGTCGGCGATGAGCAGGCCGCCCGCCTTGTGCACGGCGTCGGCGACGTCGGCCACCCAGCCGACCGCGCCGGGCAGGACGCCGTCGGAGGAGAATATCTGGTCGAGCAGGACCGCGGAGACGCCATAGCCGGCATCATGGAGTCTCGCGAACGCGGCCTCGAAGCGGGAGGTGAGCTCCGTGCGGGCCGCCGCCGCGGCGGTGGGATCGTCGAACGTGCCGTCAGGACGACGCAGCACGTCGTCGACGGGAACGGAAACAAGGAACGGCGCCAGGGGCAGTCCCGTGCCGAAGCTCGGCGAGACGGAGGAGACCAGCGACGTGATGCCGTGGTAGGCGTTGCCGGTGACGACCACGCCCTGATGGCCGGTGAACGCTCGGGCCATGCGCAGGGCCAGGTCGTTGGATTCGGAGCCGGAGTTGGTGAACGCCACGTGGTCGAGTCCGTCGGGGAACGTGGCGAGCAGTCGTTCGGCGTAGTCGACGACCTCGTCCTGCAGGTAGCGGGTGTGGGTGTCCTGCCGGGTCAGCTGGTCGGCGACGGCCTCGCGCACATGCGGGTTGGCGTGGCCGACGACGGCGACGTTGTTGTAGCAGTCGAGATAGTCGGTGCCGTCGGCGGCGAACAGGTGCGCGCCCTCACCGCGTACGATGTGCACCGGATGCTCGTAGAACACCGGGGCGAGGTTGCCGAGCGTGCGCTGGCGCCGGGCGAGCAGGGCGGCCTCGTCTGGAGTGAGGTCGGCGGAGCCCTTGGACGGGTCGAAGCTGTTGACCATACGCTTCATGCCGGAACGTGGATTCATGGAACGACTCCTATTCGATGCCCAGGCCGGTGAGAACCTGCTCGGCGGGGAGGGATTGCAGCAGGGCGAGCTCCTTGATGCGGTCGGAGACGCTGGAGAGGTAATGCTCGGCGCGGTGTTCGGCGAACCTATTGGCGAGCGCGGGGATGAGCACGGTCAACGCGCAACGGGCCTTGACTATCTGCGGCAGCAGGGTGAGCTGGCCGCGGTCGAAGTCGGGGCGGGCGCGGAGGAACCCGTCGAGCACCAGCCGGCACTGTGCGAACGGGTCGTCGAGGTCGGAGGGGTCGATCATGTAGAACAGGCATGTGCCGAGGTCGCATACCTGCGGCTGGGCGTGCATGTCGCCGAAGTCGAGGATGCCGGCGATATGCGTGGGGTCCGCCGGGTCGACGGTCACGTTGCCGGGATGGAAGTCGCCGTGGCATATCGCCTCGTCGCAGTCGGCGATCCTCCCGGCGACGGTGCGGTAGTCGTCGACGACATTCGCGACGAGCTCACGGATGGCGTCGTTGGGCAGGTAATCCCTGGCTTCGTCGGCGATGACGGGCAGCAGGCGCACGTCCCAGAGGATGCGCCCGTACCGGTCGTCGAAGCTGCCGAGGCCAGTGAGCGCCTGCTGCAGCTGCCCGAGTCTGGAACCGATGTCGCGCACCAGCGCGGTGCGGTACGGCGGTTCGATGGTGGAGAGCACGCGGCCAGGAAGGAACGTGGTCAGCGTGGCCCAGCGGGTGCCGCCGTCGGTGTCGCAGCGGACGACGAGACCGTCGTCGACGCTGGGGACGATGCGGGTGGCGGGAATCAGCGGGGAACGGGTCTCGAGCAGCCGCAGGGCCTTGGCGCGCAGCAGCACGGCCGCGTAGTCCTCGCAGATGTTCTCGATGCGCAGCACGTACCGGGGTTTCTCGTCGTTGCCGACGGTGACGGCGAAGGTGTCGTCCTTCTCGGTCATGATGCGGCGCAGCGTGACGTGGTCGAGACCGTATTCGCGTTTGAGCAGGTCGCGCGCGTATTGTTCGCCGATGGATGCGTATGGCGCCTTGAGGGCGCGGAAGCCGAGCAGCTGCATGATGCCTCCTCTTACTGTTCCTGGCTATTCCTGGGCGATGGTGGTGTCGGCGAGCTTGTATTCGCCCAGCGTGGTGACCTTGAAGTTCTTCACCTGGTCACGCACGGCGAACAGGCCGGGCTTGTACACAAGCGGGATCTCGGGGGCCTCGTCGGCGATGGTCTGCTGCACTTCGGCGTAGTCCTTGAGTCGGGCGCTGGTGTCGGCGTCGGCGGCCGCCTTCTTGATGAGCTCGTCGACGCGCGGGTTCTTGTAGCCGGAGTTCACGTTGGCGCTGGACGAGAACATGTACTGCATCCATTCGTCCGGGTCGGAGATGTCGTTGGTCATCTCGAACATGGCCACGTCGAAGTCGCCGGCGGTGCGGTTGGAGTATACGGTGGTGGAGTCGAGCGTCTGGAGCGTGACGTTGATGCCGAGCTCCTTCCACGACTCCTGCAGCACCTGCGCGAGCATCGACTTCTCCGGATCGCCGGACTGCACCTGAATGGTCAGGCTGAAGTTCTTCGGCGCGTTGGATTTGGCGAGCTCCGCCTTGGCCTTCGCCATGTCATAGGGCAGGTCCTTGGTCTCCTTGGCGTATCCCATGAGGTTCTTCGACAGCATGGAGTTCGCCGCCTCGGCCTGGCCGTAGTACACGGCGCGCACGATGGCCTGCTTGTCGATCGCGTAGGCCATGGCCCGGCGTACGTGGACGTCGTTGAGCGGCTTCTTGCGGTTGTTGAGGTTCACCCAGATCAGCGACGTGGACGGGAACGAATCGACGTGCACGTTCTTCGTCTTCTTCAGGGAGGCGACGGAGACGGCCGTGGGGAACTCGTCGATCTGCGCCTGGCCGGCCTGCACCATCTGGCTGCGGGTGTTGGCGTCGGCCACGTATTTGAACGTGACGGAGTTGAGCTTGGGCAGGCCCTTCTCCCAGTAGTCGGTGTTCTTGACGAGCTTGATGTAGTCGCCCTTCTTCCATTCGCCCACCTTGAACGGACCGGTGCCGATGGGGTCGCTGCGGAACTGGGATTCGCTCTTGCCGGCGAAGTTCGCGGGCATGATCGAGATCGCGGACATCGACAGGTCGGCGAGCAGCGGGGCCCACGGCTGGGTGAGGTCGAGACGCACGGTGTAGTCGTCGATGATGGCGACGTTCTTGATGGCGACGAACAGGAACTGCCACGGCTTGTCGTCACGCGCGGTGCGGGCGAAGTCGATGGAGAACTTCACATCCTTCGCGGTCATCGTCTTGCCGTTGTGGAACTTCACGCCCTTGCGCAGGTTGAACGTCCACGACTTGCCGTCCGCGGATTTCTTCCACGAGGTGGCCAGTCCCGGCTCCACGCCGGAGCCGTCGGTCTTGTTGCGCGTCAGCGTCTGGAACACCTGCTGGATGGCCCAGATGTCGCCGTTGCTGTAGCCGGTGGCCGGCAGCATGTCGGTGGTCTCGAGCGAACGGGCCACCACAAGGTCCTGCGTCTCGGCGGCCGTGGACCGCGAACCGCAGGCCGCGACCGACGTCATCATCACCGCGACGACGGCCACCGCCGCGAACTTCCTCAATACTCGCAATGCTCGCATCGTCCTCATCATGCCTTCTCCTCGTTCGTGTGCTCCGCCTCCGCGTTCTCCTGCTGCGAAAGCCGTTCGACGTATGCGCTCGACAGCTTGGGAATCGCGTCGATCAGGCGACGCGTGTACGCGTTGGCCGGATGGCTGAACACCTGTTCGGTGGGGCCCTCCTCCACCAGGTCGCCGTGGTAGATCACGTACGTGCGTTCGCAGATGGACCGCACGATGTTCAGGTCGTGGGAGATGAACAAAATCGACAGGTCGAGACGCTTGTTGAGGTCCATGAGCAGGTTGATGATGCCGGCCTGCACGGACACGTCGAGGGCGGCGGTCGGCTCGTCGGCGATGAGCAGCCACGGACGCACGGCGAGCGCGCGGGCGATGGCGACGCGCTGGCGCTGGCCGCCGGACATCTCGCCCGGCAGGGCGTCGAGCAGCTCGACCGGCAGTTCGACCAGGTTCATCAGATACTCGCAGTAGTCGTCGGCCTCGGCGACCATGACGACCTTGTGGTAGAGGATCACCTCGCGCAGCATCTTGCGCACGGTGAGCCTCGGGTCGAGCGAGGCGTACGGATCCTGGAAGACCATCTGGATCTCGCGCCACTGCTCGCGGCTGCGCTTGTGGCCGAGCTCGCGGCCGTCGAACACGATCTTGCCGCTGTAGTTGTCGTTGAGGCCTACGACCGCGCGGGAGATGGTGGACTTGCCGGAGCCGGATTCGCCCACGAGGCCGACGATTTCGCCGAGGTCGACGTGCAGGTCGGCGTCCTTGACCGCCTTGAACCGGGTCTTCCTACCATGGACCTTGGTGACGAATTCGATGTTGAGTCCCTGCACGTCGAGCAGGCGCGTGGCGTGTGCGTGCGGCCTGGCGTCGGCGCCGAACGGGTTGACGATACGTCCCTCGGTGCCGTCCTTCTCGGCCTTGTTCTCGGCCGATACGATCATGTCGCTCCATGACGAGGTCATCGGTCACTCCCCTTTCCTGACGGTGTCGGACCCGGCCGCCCTCATGCGGCCCTTGAGATACGGCGTCGAGCTGAGCAGCTGGCGCGTGTAGTCGTCCTCCGGCGTGTCGAACACCTTGCGCAGGGTGCCTTCCTCGACGATCTCGCCGTGGTAGATGACGCTGAGCGTCTCGCACAGCTGCGAGACGACGGCGAGGTCGTGGGTGACGTACAGCAGCGCGGTGCCGGAGTCGGCGATGGAGCGGAAGATCTTGAGGATCTGCTCCTGGATGGTCACGTCCAATGCGGTGGTCGGCTCGTCGCACAGCAGCACCTTGGGCTTGCATGCGATCGACGCGGCGATCATCACGCGCTGGCGCATGCCGCCGGAGAGTTCGAACGGGTAGGCGTCGAAGCGGTCCTCGGGATTGGTGATGCCGACGCTGTCCATGAGTTCGATGGCTCGTTTGCGCGCCTCGGCGCGGCTCAGATGCTCCTGTTCGCGCAGGGCGTCGACGATCTGCCAGCCGACCTTCATGATGGGGTTCAATGCGACCGCCGGCTCCTGGAAGGCCATGGCCACGCCCTTGCCGCGCATGGAGGGGTCGTAGTCCGGGGCGTTCGGCCCGAGCACCTCCTTGCCGCAGATCTTGATGTAGCCGGAACGGTAGTAGGCGCCCTTGGAGAACAGTCCCATCACGGCGCGCAGGGTGAGGCTCTTGCCGGATCCGGATTCGCCGACCAGTCCGTGCGATTCGCCGGGGCGCACACGGATGGTGAGGTTCTTCACGGCGGGCACGCGTTCGCCGTGCTTGTCGACGTCGATGCACAGGTCGACGATTTCGAGCGCGTATTCGTAATCGGGTTCGGTGGTCGTCTTGGCGGTTGTCGCTGCGGTCATTTCAGCGCCTCACTTTCAGCACGTTGGCGAGGCCGTCGCCGATGAACGACAGCGCCAGGGAGATCAGGATGATGACGATGGTGGGGATGACGGTGAGGCTGTAGACGCCGGCGGCGAGGAACTGCTGGCCGTCGTTCATCATCTGGCCCCAGTCGGGTGTCGGCGGCACGATGCCCAGGCCGAAGTAGCTCAGGGTGACGATGATGCCGAGGTTCACGACGATGTCGCTCATGGCGTAGACGATGCCCTGCGAGGCGATGTTGGGAATCACGTGGCGGAACAGCACCCAGCCGTCGGAGAATCCGGAGGCCTTGCAGCTGGCGATGAACTCGCGGTCGCGCAGGATGAGCGTCTCGCCGCGGCTGATGCGCGTGTACGGCACCCAGGAGACCGCGGAGATGGCGATGAAGATGGAGGTTCCGCCGTTGCCGAGCACGAACACGAGCACGATGACGAGCACGTAGAACGGGAACGAGGAGACGAGGTCGGCGAACCGCATGATGATGGTCGGCACGACGCCGTCGAAGTAGCCGGCGACGGCGCCGAGGATGGTGCCGATGACCAGCGGCGTGAACACGGCCATGATGGCGACGAACAGGTCGATCCTGCCGCCGTAGAGCAGCCTGGCCCAGATGTCGCGACCGTACTGGTCGGTGCCGAGCAGGTGGGCGGGCGAGGAGCCGAGCATGGCCTCGCGCAGGCTCTGGTGCGTCGGGTCGTAGGACGTGAGCAGCGGGGCGAAGATGATCATCAGGGCGATGATACCGAGCATCACGCAGCCGATGACGATCTCGGCGTTGGCATGCTTGCGCTTGCGCGGCTTCGATCCGGTGAGCTTGATCTTGGCGTAGTCCTTGCTGGCCTGCGCCACGGGAATCTTCTTGGTTTCGGGCATTGTCTCTCTCCTCTTCTCAGCCGCGCTTGGCCGCACGCGGGTCGAGCGCGCCGTACACGAGGTCGGTGATCAGGTACACGAGCACGACGATGATGCCGAACACGACGGTGAGCGTCTGCACCACGGGAAGGTCTCGTTTCATGACGGAGTCCATGAGCAGCTGGCCGAGGCCGGGCACGGCGAACACGTTCTCGACGACGAGCGTGCCGCCGACGAGGAAGCCCACCTGGATGCCGAGCACCGAGACGGCCGAGATGGATCCGTTGCGCAGCGCGTAGCCGAACAGCACCTTGCGGTAGCTCAGGCCCTTGGCCTTGCCGAAGTTCACGTATTCGCTGTTGACGGAGTCCTGCAGCGACTGGGTGAGGCTGCGGACGATGATCGGCGCGATCGACACGGCCACGGCGAGCGACGGCAGCACGAGCGCGGCCACGTCCACGCCGCCGGACACGGAGCCGATGGGGAACCAGCCGAGCTGGATGGCGAACACCTGCAGCAGGATCGCGCCGAGGAAGAACGTCGGCCAGCCCTGCGCCACGGCGTTGAGGATGCGGACGAATTCGGTGACGACGCGGTTGCCGCTTGTGGCGACCCACACGCTCAATGGCAGGGCGATGACCACGGCGAACACTGCGGCGAGCACCATGATGATGAGCGTGACCGGCAGGCGCGAGGCGATGAGCTCGGCCACCGGGGCCTTCGCGGAATATGAGGTGCCGAGGTTGCCGGTGCACAGGTCGCCGAGGAACCGCAGGTACTGCTGCCACAGCGGATCGTTCAGCCCCCAGGATTCGCGCAGCGCGTCGAGCGCCTGCTTGCTGGCCTTCGGGCCGAGCGCCTGCACGGCGGGATCGCCCGGCGTGAGCTTCAGCAGGAAGAACGTCAGCGTGGCGCATCCCCACACCGTCGGAATCAGCAGCAGGAGCCGCTTGCCGATATACAGCCATTTGTTCATTGGGTACCTCCCCGTTTCTCTATACGGGAATATCCTCGTTTTCACGGAACCCAACAATGGACAATATATCCAATATTTCGATAATGTTGGATATATTGTCCGCTATCGACGAACGGTAACGAAATTACGAAACAATCGACATTGATTGTTCAAGTTCGTTGGAATTCCAACGAAAACCGTCATGCCGTCATCAATGTCGCACATAATCGTCGTAACATACGGCATACATGGGAAATCGCATAACATAACGCGAAATTTACAAACGGGATTCCGAGTTTTCTGTTCACGAATCGCGAGATAGGGCCGTTTTGGGCGGAAAATCTGCCCTATCTCGCGATTCGTGAATTATGTACCCACTTACTCACTGCGGATGAACGAACACGCGATCCACAACCGCACCCTTGACGCCTCCTGGGACAGGTCGATGCCGAGCAGACGCTCGATCTTGTTCAGCCGGTTCTCGACCGTGTGCCGGTGGACGCCCAGCCGCTTCGCCGTCGCACCCACGTTGAATGACGTGGCCAGCAACTCGCGCATGGTGGCGAGCAGGGCGTCGGACTCCTGCCGGGGCAGGCGCCGCAGCGGCTTCAACAATTCGCGCGAGTACACGACGGCCAGGTCGGGGCGGATGAGCTCATGCACCGACATGTCGGAGAAGGAGCGGCCATCCTCGTTCAGACGCCGCAGGTGGAGGTCCTGCACGGCCTCGGGGAACCGGTCGCCCATCGCCTGCCATGACGAGCAGGAGCAGGAGCCGAAATCAATGCCGTCGCGGGTGAGCAGCTCCCCCTCGACCGTCTCGGATGCGTTCTCGGCGACGATGATCCACAGACGGTGATCGTAGGCTCCGAACATCACCGCGCCCGTCCCGACGATGCCGTCGGAGGACAGTTCGCCGTACAGCCGCTCCAGCGTCTGCGACTCCCCCTCCACGCATATCAGACGGAACGGCGGCCGGGGGACGGCATGCCACAATTCGTCGGCCATGGACAACATGGCGTCCCCGTGCCCTTGGGCGAACGCACCGACGCAGGCGTCGCGCAGCCGACGAAGACGGCGGTCGTTGGCCGTGAGCTTCGGCACGATGAGCGACAGCACGTCGGCGGCCACCATGGTCACCGAACGCAGCAGCACATCGGACCGGTCGTCCTTCACGCACGACGTCACCACGATGCCGACGAGACGGTCGTGCCCGGTCTCGGCGTCATGGACGACGCCGGCGCAATAGTCCCTGCCGGCCTCGGACCCGAACACGGTGGTCATGGCGGGATTGGACCGCGCCTCGGCCACCCTGGCGGCGAGCTTCATGGCCCAGTCCTGCGCCTGCTTGGAAAATGTGCGGTTGGAGATGTCGAGCACGGTGCCGTCGGCGGCCACATAGGCCGCCCACCCGGAGACCAGACGCGCGGCCCCCGATATGGTGCCGTGCACGGAGTCCTCGCCCACCGCGGCCTTGAGCACCTGCCGCTGCAGCAGCGACGACTGGCGCAGCGCATCGTCGTGACGATCGTTGAGCGCGCGCGAGACGGTCTTCGACACCGAGGAGAACGGAATCTCCAACGGCACTTCGAACAGCGGCAGCCCCGCACGGTTGGCGGCATCGATGAGCGCCATGGGCGTGGCCGGATGCTTGACGGCCACGCCGAAGCCGATGGCGAGCACGCCGGCCTGTCCCAGCTGCGTCACATAGGCGTCGCACCATTCGCGGTAGGCGGCCGACGCGGACGAGAACCGGCCCGGCAGGCCGACGGCCTTGCGCGCCTTGACGAGCAGGGCATGGTCGTCATCGGCGTCCATGGATTCCGTGGGAAAGTTGGTGCCGGTGGTGAGCAGCACCTCCCCCGGTTCGCTCCACATGGCGATGTCGGAGATCTCTGCGGGGTGCACCCAGGAGATGTGCCGTTTCAACGCCCCCGGGGCGCCAGGGCATACCAGTCGGAGCCTGAGCGCCGGGGCGGCGAGCAGCTGCTCCAGCGTGATGCCCTCGCCGGGGTCGTCACGCTGCGAGAACGAGGCGTGGCGCATGATCATGTCTGTTGCCCGTGCCTGTGCCTACGGTCCGTTCCCTGCCTACAGCAGCGAGGCGTTGTAGCGCTGGACGGCGAGCGTGCGCCGGGAGCCGGCGAGGTTCTCCACGACCAGCCGCTTCAGCGCGCGGTCCGCGCCCTCATGGGCGGCGAGCCATGCGTCGCCGGAGGCCACGAGCGCGGCCGGATCGGCGTAGCCCGGGTACAGTCCGTTGAGCAGCGTTTCGGCCATGTGGTAAGTCTTGTTCTTCCACACCCAGTCGATGACGCCGAAGTATTCGTCCACGTACGGGTCGGCCAGTTCGCGGCTGTCGGTGCCGGAGAACGCGTAGGCCACGGCCTCGATCTGCGAGTTGGTCAGGTCGTCGTCGTGCAGGGCCTGATCCCAGGCGCGACGCTTGGCCTCCTCGGTGTTGATGGCGGCCTTGGCGCCCACGGCGAACTCGCGGTTCTCGGTGGTGTCGCGCCGGGCGAGCTCCGCGTCGATGCCGGCGGCGTCGATGAGTCCGTGGTCGGCGAGCGCGTGGACGAGCGACCAGCGCAGGTTGTTGTCGATGGCGAGGCCGGGCAGGGCGAGCGTGCCGTCGAGCAGGGCGTGCACGTTGCCGGCGAAGGCGTCGTCGTGCCCGTAGCCGAGGTATGCCTTGAGCAGCTGGAACTGGTTGTCGGAGCCGGGGGCGGCGGCGTTGGCGAGTCGCCACAGTCCCTCGGAGACCTGCTTGAGCACCTTGTCGCGGTGCGGGGCCGCCACATAGTGGTGTGCGCTCGTGCTCACCTGGGCGAGCGCGTAGCGGAACGTGGTGGATTCGGTTTCGGAGGCGAGGGCGCGCAGGCTCACGTCGATGAAGTCCTCGGCGGGCAGTTCGCCGTCGCGGGTCATGTCCCACAGGCCCAGCCATACGACGGCGCGGGTGAGCGCGTCGGTGAAGTCGGGCAGGCGGCGCAGCGCGAAGCCGAGCGACTCCTCGTCGAGGCGAATCTTGGTGTAGGTCAGGTCGTCGTCGTTCACGAGGATGAACGCCGGACGCTTGAGGCCCTTGGCTTCGGCGACCTCGGTGGTCTCGCCGTCCACGTCGAGTTCGATGCGCTTGGTGCGCACGACCTTGCCGGCGTCGTCCACGTCGTAGAATCCGACGGCGAGACGGTGCACGCGCAACACGGGATGGTCCTCCGGGGCGGTCTGCTTCAGGGCGAGCCGGGTGATCGTGCCGTCGTCGGCGGTCTCCAGCTCGGTGGCGATGGTGGTGATGCCGGCGGATTCGAGCCACTGGCGGCTCCACGCGGTCAGGTCGCGGCCGCTGGTCTTCTCAAGTTCGCCGAGCAGGTCGGCGAGGGTGGCGTTGCCGTACGAGTGGGCGGTCAGGTAGTTGTGGATGCCCTGGAAGAACTTCTCGCGGCCCACGTAGAACACGAGCTGCTTCAGCACGGAGGCGCCCTTGGCGTAGGTGATGCCATCGAAGTTCACGTAGGTGTCGTTGAGGTCGTTGATGGGCGCGACGATCGGGTGTGTGGTGGGCAGCTGGTCCTGACGCAGCGCCCAGCTCTTCTCGCCGGCGCAGAACGTGGCCCAGTCGTTCGGCCAGTCGGTGGCTTCGGCGGTGGCGAGCGTGGACATGAATTCGGCGAAGGACTCGTTGAGCCACAGGTCGTTCCACCATTTCATGGTGACGAGGTCGCCGAACCACATGTGGGCGAGCTCGTGCAGGATGGTCTCCACGCGGCGGTTGGCGAGCGCGTCGGTCACCTTGGATTCGAACACGTAGGAGTCGCGGATGGTGACGGTGCCGATGTTCTCCATGGCGCCGGCGTTGTATTCGGGCACGAACAGCTGGTCGTACTTGGCGTACGGGTACGGCACCTGCCACTGCTCGTCGTAGAAGGCGAAGCCTTTCTTGGTGATGTCGAAGAGGTAGTCGACGTCCTTGGCCATGGCGTCCTTGAGCGCCTGGCGGCAGTAGATGCCCATGGGCACGGTGCGGCCGTCCTCGTTGGCGTATTCGGTGTGCCAGCTGGCGTACGGGCCGGCGACGAGGGCGGTGAGGTAGGAGCTCATGACGGGCGTGGTGGCGAACGTCCAGCGGCGGGCGGTTTCTGCAGGCTTGTCGCCGAGCGTGCCCGGCTCGGTCGTCACGTCGACGTCCTCGACGTCGTCGACGGTGCCGATGGAGATGACGTCCCAGGACTTCGGCGCGGTGACGGTGAAGTCGAACGTGGCCTTGATGTCGGGCTGGTCGAACACGGCGTAGACGCGTCGGGCGTCCGGGACCTCGAACTGCGTGTAGAGGTAGACGTTGCCGTCGGAGGGGTCGACGCTGCGGTGCAGGCCCTCGCCGGTGGTGGAGTAGTCGCACAGGGCCTTCACGACGACGGTGTTGCGCTTCTTGAGATCGGCCAGTGCGATGCGCGAGTCGTCGTATGCGGCCGTGTCGACGGATTCGCCGTTGACGACGATCGACGAGACGGAGTCGGCGATCAGGTCGAGGAACGTGGACGACCCGGCCTCGGCGTCGAATTCGATGGTCGTGACGGAGCCGAAGGTCTTCGCCCCCTTCGTCAGGTCGAGGTCGACCGTGTATTTCGCGTTCGCAATGATGGCCGCGCGTTCGGCGGCCTCCGTCTTCGTGAGATTTGCTCCCGGCATTTGCTACCCCCTGTTGGTGTGCTGTATTGCAATTCGCCCCCGCCGGCGGGGGCTGTCGGATGGAATCCGACTGGGGGTGGCGTCCATTGAAGGAGTCTCCGCCCCCAGTCACGGCGTTTGCCGTGCCAGCCCCCGCCGGCGGGGGCTTGAATCATGATGTTCAGTTTTCGATGTCGTCGGCGATGTCGGCCACGACGGGCACGATCATCGGACGGCGGTGCAGCTTGCGGGCGACCCAGCTGCCCAGCGTGCGGCGCATGATCTGCTGCAGCTGGTGCGTGTTCTTCGTGCCCTGCATCATGGCGTCCTCGAGGTTCTGCACGATCTGCGAACGCACGTGCTCGAATTCGCTTTCGTCCTCGGCGACGGCGTTGAGGTAGATCTTCGGGCCGCTGACGACCTCGCGGGCCTCGGTGTCGACGACGACGAAGCTGGAGACGAAGCCCTCGGTGCCGAGGATGCGGCGCTTCTCGAGCTCCTCGTCGGTGAGTTCGCCGACGGAGTCGCCGTCCACGTACACGTAGTTGCAGGGGACGGAGCCGACGATGGCGGCCTGGCCATGGTAGAGGTCGACGACGTCGCCGTCCTCGGCGAGGACGACGTTCTGCGGGTCCACGCCGGTCTTGACGGCAAGCAGGCCGTTGGCCACGAGATGACGGTTCTCGCCGTGGATCGGCATGGCGCACTTGGGCTTGACGATGTTGTACATGTACAGCAGCTCGCCCTCGTTGCAGTGGCCGGAGACGTGCACGGCTGCGTTGTCGCGGTTGACGACGCGGGCGCCCATCTGCACGAGCTTGTTGATGACCTTGTACACGCCGTGCTCGTTGCCCGGGATCAGGGAGCTGGCGAGGATGACGGTGTCGAACTCGTTGACCTTGATGTACGGGTGGTTGCCGTCGGCGATGCGGCCGAGCGCGGCCATCGGCTCGCCTTGCGAACCGGTGCACATGAAGACCAGCTTGTCGTCCTGCACGTCGTTGGCCTGCTTGAGGTCGATGACCGTGTCCTCGGGGATGTGCAGGTAGCCGAGGTCGGAGGCGATGCCCATGTTGCGCACCATGGAACGGCCGACGAACACGACCTTGCGACCGTACTTGTGGGCGGCGTCGACGACCTGCTGCACGCGGTGCACGTGGCTGGAGAAGCTGGCGACGATGATCTTGCGCTTCGCTTCGGAGAACACGCGGTCGAGGGCGGGGCCGATGGAGGTCTCGGGCTTGACGAAGCCGGGCACCTCGGCGTTGGTGGAGTCCATCATGAGCAGGTCGATGCCCTGCTCGCCGAGACGGCCGAATTCGACGAGGTCGGTGATGCGGTGGTCGAGCGGCAGCTGGTCGAGCTTGATGTCGCCCGTGTCGATGAGGCTGCCCGCCGGGGTCTTCACCATGACGGCGAGCGCGTCGGGGATGGAGTGGGTGACGGTCACGAACTCGAGGTTGAAGGGACCGACCTTGAGGCGGTCGCGGCCTTCGACCTCCACCTTGGTGGGGTTCTGGTGGTGCTCCTTGCATTTGGCGTCGACGAAGCCGAGCGTGAGCTTGGAGCCGATGAGCGGGATGTCGGGACGCAGCTTGAGCAGGTAGGGCACGCCGCCGATGTGGTCCTCGTGGCCGTGGGTGAGCACAAGGGCCTCGACCTTGTCGAGACGGTCCTTGATATAGCTGAAATCGGGGAGGATGAGGTCGACGCCGGGCTGCTCCTCCTCGGGGAAGAGCACGCCGCAGTCGATGAGCAGCAGGTGGCCGTTGTATTCGATCACGTTCATGTTGCGACCGATTTCGCCGAGGCCGCCGAGCGGCGTGATGCGCATCGAGCCCTTGCGGTACTTCGGCGGGGCGACGAGCTTCTTCTCCTGCGGCTGGGTGTTCTGCGGGGCGCCTCGGCGGCCTCCGCGGCGGGAGCCGCCTCGGCGGCCGTTGCGTGAATTCGTTTTCTTCTTTGTTGTTTCGTTTGCCATTCTTGTTGTTTTCTTGTTTTCTTGCCTTCGCCTCTGCGAAGACGACGCTGGTTCGGCCTAGAGCAGGCCGGCGGCGCGGATGCCCTCCTCGGCCTTGGCCATCTGCTTGGCGTTGGGACCGATGTTGGGCAGACGCATCGTGGTGTTGGGGATGTAGCCCTTGATCTTGCATGCGGCCTTGGCCATGACGGCCTGGTAGCCGTCGCCGTTCAGGGAGTGCACGAGCGGGGCCAGCTGGTTGGCGAGGCGGCGCGCCGTGGCGATGTCGCCGGAGTCGAACGCTTCGACGAGCCGGCGCATCGGGTTGGCTGCCGCATGCGCGATGACGGAGATGATGCCGACCGCTCCGATGGACAGGAAGGGGAGGAACAGGCCGTCGTCGCCGGAATACCAAGCGAGGCCGGTGCGCTGCTGCTTCTCCACGGCGGCGGCGAGGTCGCCGGTGGCGTCCTTGACGGCCTTGACGTGGTCGAGTTCGGCCAGACGGTCGTAGGTCTCGATGGAGACCTTCAGGCCGGTGCGCCCGGGCACGTCGTAGACGATGATGGGCTTTTCGGCCACTTCGTCCACGGCCTTGTAGTGGCCGACGATGCCGTCCTGGCTTGGACGCGAGTAATACGGCATGACGACGAGCACCGCGTCGGCGCCCGCCTCCTGGGTCTGTTCCACCATGCGGACGGTATGCGCGGTGTCGTTGGAGCCCGCGCCGGAGATGACCGGCACGTCGACGGCCTCCTTGACGGCCTTGACCAGGGCCACCTTCTCGTCCATATGCGTCACCGGGGACTCGCCCGTGGTGCCGTTGACCACCAGACCGTCCGCGCCGTCGGCTACCAGATGCCTGGCGAGGTTCTGCGCGGCCTCGTAGTCCACGCTGCCGTCGGAGGTCATCGGGGTGACCATGGCGGGAAGGATGCGCCCGAACGGGGCGGGGTCAAGGAGATGCATAGTACCGTCACTCATACTGCTCAACTTAGCTACCGCCGAAGACGAGCACGCGATGTTTCCGCATTGCGAACATGCGCAGCGGGAGGGGATGGGGGTATGCGTTGCTCAAGACGCTCAAGGCCGTTCGGCCTCACTCCGGAGTCTGCTTGGCATAGCCTGGCAGACTTCCCCGTTGCCTACGCTTGAGCAACGCATCCTCATTCCAACGGTCAGACGAATCGAGGTCTGCGAGCTGTGGATGTGTCCCGCCACCCTCAGTCATGCTGCGCATGACAGCTCCCGCCAGCGGGAGCATGGTGCCCGCCCCCGCTGGCGGGGGCTGTCCGCCGCAAGGCGGACTGGGGGTGGTTCCGATACCTTCTCGCCTCAATCAGAGCTTGACGCCGCAGTAACCCCATCGCGACCGCTCCACAGCCTAGTCGGAGAATACCGCGTGCGGCGTCAAGGCGCAGGGGACGAAGGCGTATGCCATACGTCGAGTCCCCCGCAGCGCCGACGACGCTCCGTTGTTCTCCGACTACAGGGAGAGGAAGTTGTCGAGTCCGATGGTCAACCCCGGATGGGAGCTCACGTTGCGTACGGCGAGGAGGACGCCGGGCATGAACGAGCCGCGGTCGAAGCAGTCGGAACGGATGACGAGCTGTTCGCCGGGGTTGCCGAGCAGCACCTCCTCGTGGGCGTTGAGGCCGCGGAGGCGTACGGCGTGCACGTGGATGCCGTCGACGACCTGGCCACGGGAGCCGCCATCGGTTTCGGTGGCGTCGGGCACGGGGGCGAGCCCGGCGGCCTTGCGCGCCTCGGCGATGGTGTGCGCGGTGTGGATGGCGGTGCCGCTGGGGGCGTCGACCTTGTTGGGATGGTGCATTTCGACGACTTCGGCGGATTCGAAGTATTTGGCGGCGATGCCGGCGAAGTAGTCGGTGAGCACGGCGGAGATGGCGAAGTTGGGGGCGATGAACACGGCCTGGTCCTTGCGCGGGGCCTTGGCGAGGGCGGCGCGCACCTGGTCGAGCTTCTCGTCGGTCCAGCCGGTGGTGCCGACGACCACGTCGACGCCCTGGCCGATGAGGGCGAGCACGTTGTTCAATGAGACGGACGGCACGGTGAATTCGACGACGACGTCGGTGTTCTCCGGGGTGATGCGGGTGAGGTCGTCGCCGGCGTCGAGCGCGAGGGCGAGTTCGGTGTCGGCGGCGTCGTTGACGGCGTTGACGACGTTGCCTCCCATACGGCCTTTGGCGCCGACTACGGAAACCTTGATCATGACAGCTCCTTTATATATGGTTCTGTTTTCGTTCTGGGTACCAGTATGGCCGAAGACCACGATTAGTCGCGGTGGAAGCGCCGGCGCAACACCGTCATGGTGCGCGGCAGCATGACGGTGAAGGCGATGAGCCCGAACGCCCAGAGCGGGTATTGGATGAGCACGGCCACGCGCATCACATGGTCGGTGTACAGGCCGGGATCGGTGGCGCCCTGCGCGTCGAGCATGAGTCCGACGCCGAGGAACACGATGGCAGAGGAGAGGAATCCGCCGGTGTTGGCGAATCCTGTGGCGGCGCCGAGGTTTTCGGGACGGTTGGTGTCACGGGCGAAGTCGAAGGCGATGTTCGAGGCGGGGCCGCCGCTGGAGATGGCGAGCAGCAGCACCCACATGAACCATGCGGGATGCGGTCCGGGGGTGAGCAGGAGTATCGTCCAGCAGACGATCTGCGCGCCGACGGTGGTGTAGACGATGGCGGCGCGGCCGTGGATGGGGTGGAGTCCGGCGACGCGGCCCATGATGAGTGCCCAGGCGACGTTGATGACCATGCCGATGGCGAGGTAGGCGCTGGCCTGCGCCTTGGACCAGTGTTCGACGGCGAGCAGGAACGGGAATCCCCAGAGCTGGTTCATCATGTTGATGGAGAACCATGTGGTGGCGTGCACCCAGAATCCGCAGAAGGTGCCGGGGGTCTTCACCGCGGCGCGCAGGCCGTCGAGCGCGGCCCTCATGCCGCCTTGGGGCCGCTCGTGCCGGCGTCCGCGCTGCCGGGGGTCGTCGCGTACGCCGAGGAGCACGCAGGATGCGATGCATATGCCGACGCCGGTGAGGGAGAGGAAGGCCGCCTGCCAGCCGGTGAGGTCCAGCAGCCAGACGAACGGGTAGATGGAGATGATCTGCCCTATGCCGCCGAGCATGGAGGTCAGCTGGTTCATGAGCGGCACCTGGGTGAGGGGAAACCATGCGGAGACGAGTCGGATGACGGAGATGAACGTCATGGCGTCGCCCATGCCGACGATGCCGCGGCCGATGATCGCCAGAGGGGTGATGGGCGCGACGGCCATCATCATCTGTCCGAACGCCATGAGGAAGCCGCCGCTGGCGATGAGCTTCCGCGCGCCGAACCGGTCGAGCAGCACGCCGGCCGGTATCTGCATGATCGCGTAGACGAACAGCTGCAGGTAGAGGAACATCGACAGCGCGGTGCTGGTGGTGTGGAAGTGTTCGGCCGCGGTGATGCCGGTGGCCGACATCGACGACCGGCAGGTGACGGCGAACACGTAGCCGAGCATGGCGGCACCCCATATCGCGTACGCCTTCGCGCCGCCCTTGCGCGTCACGCCCGCGGCAACGCTCGTATTCTGCTCCATACGCCCATCCTACGCACGCGATGTGGCCGATCATCGTTCGTCGTTTTCACCGTATTGCGGTTGTTCGCCGATTTCACCGCGAACAAGGGGTCTTCACCGGCGTGTTGCGTCCGATTTCGACGAACAACCGACAATCGCGGTGAAAACAGTGACGGACGAGACGGGACTACCGGCGACGCCAACGCCGGGCGAGCGGCTCCGGAACCGATACACGTGGCACGCCGGCCAACTCAAGCTTGGTACGCAACGTCCCGTCGAACACCTCGGCCATGGTGGTGTGGATGGCCACGCAGGACGGACTCCCCTCCGTTCGCGCTCCGTCCGTCGACATATTCAAGCACCAGTACGGCATACCGGATCCCCTTGCGATGCCCATATGATCGGAAGATGTCACGGATATGCGCGATGTCGGTCGGATACCGGCGAAGCGACGTATCCAATATCGCCAACGCCTGTGGAAAATCCAGATACCGAATGCAGTCGAACAGCGTCTCCGGCAACGACGTGACCTGCATGCCGTCGTATGGCAGCGAGGTATATCGTCTCCGGTAGTGGAAGCGGTATCGTCCGCCGGCACCGTTGCGCCTGCGTCGGCCGTCGACGATATGGATGGATTCGCACACGGACATCGAATCGGTGAGTCCCCATACCGCCGCGGCGGAAGGACCGCAGTATGTTCGTCCGGGATGGCACAAGGCATCGGTCCGCAACACATGCAGTATCCGTTCCCGATACGTCAGACTTCGCCAATACCGTGGCTCCGCATAGAACTTCGGAAAAGGGGAGATGAGGTCCCCGACCTGCAATCGTCTCCGCAGCCGTTTGCGTTCCGCATCGTCGCGACCATACATGCACCGTCGTTCCCGATGTGACCTGTCGACGAGCCGGTCCACTGCCTCATTGCGTCTCATACGGCAACCATATATGCGTTCGCACGGGCGCAGACGGATGCTACGGTGATGTGAACGAACGGACCACCCTCGCCTCATGAATGTGGATAACCGCCACCGATCATCGTTCGCCGTTTTCACCGTATTGCGGTTGTTCGCCGATTTCACCGCGAACAAGGGGGCTTCACCGGCGTGTTGCGTCCGATTTCGACGAACAACCGACAATCGCGGTGAAAACGGTGACGAGCGCGATTATCGGCGGCGACGGCGGGCGAGCAGCCAGGCGAGGGCGGCGAGGGGCACGGAGCAGGCGGTGGCGGCGAACGGGATCCACATGCCGGCATGGGGGCCGAAGGCGTCGAGCACGACGCCGGCGACCGACGAGCCGAGGGAGACGCCGACCGAATTGCCGGTGTTGAGCCATGAGAGCCCCTCGGTCAGGGACTCGTCGGGCACGATGTCCTTGACGATGAGATTGCCGGTGGCGAATGACGGGGCCACGAACAGGCCGGCGAACACCTCGAGGATGCCGAGCACGACGAGGTTGTCGGCGCTCAGGCGGAATCCCACATACCATACGGACAGCACGGCGAGCAGAATCACCATGTGGCTCCAATGCGACCCCTTGAGCCGCAGCGAGCCGAACACAAGCGCGCCGACGAGCGATCCGACGGCGAACAGGGCCAGCTGCAGGCCGACGATCCTCTCCAGCCCCATGGATTTGGTGATGGCCGTCACCGACACGTCGAACGCGGAGAAGCTCATGTTGAACGCCACGAACACGAGGACGAGCAGGGCGATCCCGGGGTACAGCAGCGCGCTCCGCACGTGGCGGCGGGTGCCGATCCTGCGCGTGGCGACGCCGTCGCGGACGTTGCCGCCGTCCGACACCACGCCGCCCTCGCCGCTCTGCGGCACTTCGGCCGGTGTGGCAATCACCGGCGGCTGCGTGGACTTCAGCGAGAAGAACGCCATGCCGCCGCACAGCGCGCACAACGCCGGCACGACCAGCTGCGAGACGGGATGCACCGATGTGGCGAGGAACGCGGCCAAAATAGGCCCGAGCACGAACACCGTCTCGTCGACGGCCGATTCGAAGGCGTAGGCGGCGTTGAGGAGCGTATCGTCCTTCTCGCCACGCAGGGCCCACGCCCACCGGGTGCGCACGAGCGCCCCGAACGCGAACTGGGTGACGCCCATGAGCACGGCCAGCACGAACAGTGTGGGGATGGGGACGCGCAGCAACGCCCCCAAGGCGAACGACAGCATGGCCACGACCTGGAGCATGAGCGCGACGCGGCCGACGCGACGCTGTCCGAACCGGTCGAACAGTCGCGCGTAGAACGGCGTGACCACCGCGGCCGACAGCACGTACACGGCGCTCATGGCGCCGGCGGTGGTCCAGTTGCCGTAGATGTGATTGAGGGCCAGCACGATGCCCAGCCCCATCATCGAGATGGGCAGCCTGGCCACGGCGGCGGCCGCGGAGAACGCCTTGGCCCCGGGGGTGCGGAAGATGATTGCGTAGGGGGAACGCCGCCTGCCCGACGGGTTCCTGCGGATGGTCTGGCGCGATGCGTTCGGCTGCGAATTCGACATAATCGTTTCCTCGGATGCGATCATACGGATGAGTCGCCATCGAACCAGCCGCCCCGCGTCCAATCCGATGGGCAGGGATTCCCTCCGGACGGCCGTCGTACGCGACGCGTCCGTATGGGGCGGCCTGGCTTCCGCTCGCTTAGTCGTCGTCCGACTGCGGGGGTATGCCGCCGTCGAGTTCGCCGATGATCTCGGCCTCCTCCTTGGGCAGGGCATGCAGTTCTCGCGCCCCGGCGTCGTCGACGCTGAGGTAGTACAGCGTGGCGTCGATGCTGGCCAGCGGCACTCCCTCGATTCGCGACAACAGTAGCCGATACATGTCGAGCTGGGCAAGTCTGTTGGCGATGTCCTGCGTGTCGTGCGGCTTGCGGCCGGTCTTCCAGTCGACGACGGTGAACCGTTTGGACGGGTCGTCCTGGTCGAGCCCGCCGTGGAACACGGCGTCGAGCTTGCCGTTGATGATGCGGCGGCGACCGTCGGGGCCTGTGATGGCGGCGACGATGGACCGTTCCGCCCATGCGGCGCGACGCGCCGCCCATGGCGATTCGATGAGCCGTCGTTTCCAGACGAGCAGTCGGCGGTCGGACGGCGTCGCCGAATCATCCGATGCCGACGCCGCCGCACGGACGTCGTCGATCATCGCGGCGCGCGACGCGGCGATGTCGTCGCGCATCGACATGGTCATGGCGTCGCCGCCATCGGGACAGATGAACCGCGCCGCCCAGTCGTGGAAGATCGTGCCCGCCTGCGCGCTCGGCGAGGCGATGCGCGGAATCGGCCGGACGATGCCGGCCCAGAGCCGGCGTTCGGCCTCCGGATCGTCGTGATGTTCCATCGCCGACGAACGCGCCTGGATGGCGGTGACGTTCTGGCGGCCGGATGCGAGGATGCGTTCGCCTTCGGCGCGGAGCCGGGCGATGCCGTCCGGTTCCGCATCGCCGTGGCCCCGCTCCCCCGCCAGACCGGATTCGACGAGGCGCCGGGCGTGGGCGAGCAGGGTGCCGTCCAGCGCGGCCCCGGGGTTTCGGGTGTTTTCGGGATTTTGGCCGTCCGCGGGTTCCGAGGCGGCGCGCCGTCGTGCATGTTCCACCGCCTGCGCGCTGCGGCGCAGCGCCGCCGATACGGTGGCGTCCAACGGCCGTGGCCAGGGCACGTCGCCCTCGTCATCGCCGTCAGTGTTCGGAAACAGCCATGCCTCGCCGACAACCGCGTTCTCGTATTCCCGCGCATGGTCGCCGATGAACAGGCCCACGGCCGATTCCGGCAGCGATGCCGCGACGCCGTCGGCCTTCGGGTCCACGTTCGACGGTCGGCTGACGGCGTCGGCGTGTGTGGCGAACGCCTCGTGCACCTCCATCCAGAAGTTCGAAGCGGTCTTCTCCGCGTCCAGCGGCTTGGCATCGTCGTCGGGGACGCATGCCATGTCGCCGCACGAGCTGAAGGTGAGCAGGGCGTCGTACCGGGCGCGGGTGAGCGCCACGTACATGAGCCGCCGCTCGTCGGCATGCAGCCGCCGGCCATACTCCTCCTCCTGGCTGAGGAAGCGCGCAGACCGGTCGGCGGCAGAATCTGAGTCAGGGACTTCGGGTGCGAACGCCTCCGCCGCCACGCGTTCGGCCGTGCCCATCGCATCCAACGCGGCCACGGGATCGGATGCGATGTCCATGTCGTGGGGGAAGCGCGGCAGGATCGCCGCATCCACGCGCATCGGGACCGGCACCGCGGTGGGGTTCATCAGCCAGGTGCGGGCCGTCTCATGGTATTCCGGCGGATCCCAGACACGATGGCCATCGGACGACGTGACGACGCCGCCGAGGCGCTCCCCGTCGATGCCGACGTTGAGGTTATCGCCCTGCGAGCTCGGGAAACCGCGCTTTTTGAGTCCGACGACGGCGACGGCATCCCATTCGAGGCCCTTCGACTGATGGATGGTCATCAGAGTGACGCCGGCCTTGCCCGAACTCATCCCCTGCGACGCCTCCGGCACCGTGCCGAGGGCGTCCACCCAGGACACGAATCCCCGCAGGGACGGGGCGATGCCGTCGGGCAGCTCCTGCAGGTAGGTGTTCGCCAAATCGATGATGGCGTCGATGGATGCGCGCGCGTCGGTTGGGTTGCGGCCGGTCCCGCCGGACATCGACTGGGCCACGACGCAGTCGATGTCGAGGCCGAGCGCCTCGACCGCCACATGGAGGACGTCGGCGAGCGGACGATGCGTGGCCGATTCGACGGACCGCAGCATGCGCGAGACCTCGACGAGCAGCGATACGCCGCGGCGGGAGATGCCCGCGGCGGATTCCAGCAGCCGCTCCACGCCCTCCGTCATGAGCAGGTCGGCGAGGAACACGCCGTTGGGCACGTCGTTGCGATGGGCCTTGACGACCGCCGGCCATTCGCCGCGCGGCTCGTCGCCGGATGCCAGACCGGCCTCGACGAGCGCACGATACCGGTATTCGAGGTTCCTCCGGTCGGCGAGCGCGGCCACGGCCTTGAGGTCGTCGGCGCCGAGGGCGAAGCGCGGCGTGGCCATGAGCCGCATGAGCGCGGCGGTGTCGGTGTGGTCGGCCACGGCGTGCAGTAGGGCCATGAGGTCACGGATCTCGGGTCGTTCGAGCAGCGCGGAGTATCCGACGACCTCGCAGGTGAGTCCGGCCGTTTCCAGCGCGTCACGATAGAGCGGCAACGGGATCTTGGAGCGGAACAGCACGGCCACGTGGGTGCCGGGTCTGCGCTCGCCGGTCGTGGCGTCCACGCCGTGCAGGGCGATGGCCTGGCGTACGAACCGCACCACGGCGTCGATCTCCTGGCCGAGGTTCGTGTAGCCTTGCACGCCGAGGGTGCCGAGAGGGGCGTCGTCCATGGGGTGCAGGGGCGTCACGTCCACTTCGCGCATGAGCGAGCTGCCGGGTCTTCCGGGGGCGCGTCGGAGCGGGATGGTCAGGTCGTTGGCGGCCTCGAGCACGATGCGCGAGTTGCGTCGGGTCTGCGAGAGCGCGTACGGGCGGCGATGCTCGTCCATGTCGAAATCCCGCTGGAACATGCGGAACGCGCCGGGGCTGGCGCCGCGCCAGGCGTAGATCGACTGGAACGGGTCGCCCACGGCGTTGACGGCCGTGTGCGGACCGTCGGCGTCGTCGCCGTGTTCCACGTGGAACAACGCCGCGAGCAGCGTGGCCTGCGTGGTGGAGGTGTCCTGGTATTCGTCGAGGAACACGTGCGAGTAGCGACGCCGGTATTCCTCGCCGATGGAGGGGAACCGTCGCACCAGCTGGAACGCGGCGATGGTGAAGTCGCTGAATTCCGCCATGTTCGCCTGCCGCTTGGCCGTGTGGAACTCCTCGGCCAGGGTGAGCAGCAGTTCGCGGCGTCGTGTGGACGCGAGCAGCCTTCCGCAGTGGTGCAGCGCGAGCTGGTGCGTGGCTTCGCGGCATCGCGCCTCGTATTCGGCGAGTTTCTTCGCGTAGCTTTCGTCGGTGTCCTTCTTGAGCCGCCGCGGCGGTCTGCCCGTCTTGGGTTTCTCCGACGGCACCGGCTCGTCGCCGATGACCGCCGTCAGCCGTGCGACGAAGGCGCCGTCCCATCGGCGCACCCGTTCGACGGCGTCGTGGAAGGTCATGACGTCGCCGCCGATCATGGCATCCGATATGGCGTGGGAGAGCGTCATGAGCTGGCCGGTGAGCGTGGGGAACGCGCCGAGATCCGCACCGTCGTCCACGGTCGGCGCGGAATCATCCGCGGAATCATCCGCGGTGTCGTCGTCCGCGCCGAACAGCGTGGTCATGTGCCTGCCCACCACGTCGCCGGCGAGCTGATAAGCGCCGGCCTCGCTCAGCGGCTGCGTGTTCTGGTCCATGCCGACCAGCAGCCCGTATTGCCGCACGATGGATTGGAAGAACGCATCGTAGGTGAAGATGTCGGGTTTGAGGAACGCCCGGTCCGGATCGTACGCATCGCCGGAACCGTCGGACGTGCCATGCGTCTGTGCCGAATGCTCCATGACGGCGGCGGAGACGCGGGACAGCAGTTCGGAGGCGGCCTTGCGGGTGAAGGTGAGCCCGAGGATGCGCTCGGCGGGCACACCGCGTTCGATCAATGAGATTATGCGACGGGTCATGGTGTAGGTCTTGCCTGATCCCGCGCCGGCCACGACGAGCACGTTCTCTCCGGCGGGGGCGTTGATGACCGCCGCCTGTTCCGCAGTGTCGGTGAATGTTGTCATGAACGGACCTCCAGTACGGATGTGATGTCGTCGGCGCAGGCGGGGCAGCTGTCCTTGTGCCAGCAGCCGCCGACGTGTGCGGGGTCGGGGTGGGCGACGAGCCGTCGGGATTCGACGGCGCCCGCCGCGTAAAACACTCGGGCGACCATGGTCAGCGCCCACATGGTCTGCGTGCCGCGTTCTCCGAGAAGCCGCCGCCAGGCCGTCTCGCCGATGCCGGCGGGTCGTGCGGCGGGCAGTTCGGGATCGTCGAACAGCCGGGAGAGCGCGGGGACGCCGTTGCGCGCCAGGAACGGTTCGGCATTGAGATGCCCGTCGTGGAACAATGCCGGCTGGTGGCATCCCTCGGGTCCGGAACGGTGGGAGGGGCACGCGTGTTCGGCCACGAAGAACAGGCCGGATTGTGCGATGTCCGGTAGGTCGGCGGCCATCCGCCGTTCCTTCGTCTCGTCGAAGACGAGTCCGAGCTGATAGCATACGAGCTGCAAATCGCTGAACGACTGCTTGGCGGTCCTTCCGCGGCCGGTCTTGTAGTCGATGAGTCGTATATGCCGTGTGCCATCCGGCAGTTCGCGTATCTCCTCGCGGTCCATGCGCCCGGAGATGCGGACCGTCAGGTCGGGGCTCATGCCTTCGGGCCAGCCTCCGACGAGCGTCCCTATCATGGCGTACAGGTCGCCGCGGCCCACCGGCTCGGCGTCCGGGACGGCGTTGTAGGCGGCGACGATGTCGTCAAGACTGAATCGTGCGACGAACGGCTTCTCGCATTCGGCGCCGACCAGCGTGCCGACCTCCACGGTCGCCTTCCGCGACGACGCGTAGGCGACGTCGTTGCTGTCGACGAAGTATTCGGCGATGTGACGGAGCAGTCCGGGGGCGGAGCGGTCCTTGCGCAGGGCGGCGTATCGGTCGGCCACGGTGACGGCGTCGTCGGGGTCGATGCGCAGTTCCCGGTAGAGTTCCATCATCCGCTCGTGAATCATGCGCACGGCGTCGTCACGCATCAGATGCTCCCACGTTCCCGGCAGGTCGAGACGCTCCGCGCTGGCGCGTTCGGCCACGGCGTGGATGACGGTGCCGAAGCCGGACGCCACACCGGACGACCGCGGGCCGGCGAAACGGTTGTCCATCAGCCAGCAGACCGGACAGTTCCAGATGCCGTCCACCGCGGACGGCGACAGGGTGACGACGGTGTCGCCGTCGGCCCCGTCCGCGGCGGCACGCTCCTTCGACGGGACGCCGGTGGGTATGGCGTCGATGGAGAATACGGCGGCCTTGTCGTCGCCGTCGTCGGCATCGTCGTCGATGTCATCATCAACGTCGTCATTATCAACGTCGTCATTATCAACGACATCATCGTCGACCGTTCCAGGAACGTCGTGGAGGAACGGCCAGTGCGCGGGATCGGCCTCGTCCACGCCGTGCCCGGCGAGGTAGGCGAGCGTCCTCGCGGCGTCATCCGCCGCCGCGGCATCCACAATGTCGTTGTCCACAGTGCCGTCAACCACAGCGTCGCCGTCCATGACATCGTCGTCGCGGTATCGACGCGCGAGGATGCCCCGTGCCGCGGCGACGATGCCGCGCACGTTGTATTCCAGTCCCGCATGGTCGCCGTCCCGGCCGACGTCGGTGTATTCGGGCTCGTCGAGGCGGGAGAACCGTTCCGGCATGAACCCGTACAGGAAGTCCGACGGCATATGGTCGTCGTCGAGGACCGCGCTCACCTGCACACGGACCGTGGCACGGGTAAGCGCAACGAGAAGGCTCTTCTTCTCGCCGTACAGCACCGCCGCCATGCGTTCGGAACGGCCGGGCGCGAGGTCGGCATGGTCCGTCGCGCCGATTCGGCCGTGCAGCATGACGTCGGCGAGATCCTCCGTGCCGAACATGGTGTTGCGGGCGGCGAGGTTCGGCCATACGCCCTGCTGGAGCGCGGGAAGCCACACCAACGGCCAGGAGCGGCCCACCGAGCCGGCGGGCGTGGTCAGGGTCACCGCCTGTTCGACCGGCTTCACCTGCGCCAGGGAATCGGCCTCGATCTCGAGGTCGCGCACCTGGTCGATGAACGAGTCGACGTCGCGGCGGGCGCCACCGGATTCACTGAACTGGAACAGCCGCATGGCCGCGTCGAGCCGGTCGTTCGCCGCGCGTCCGCGTTCGGTGTTCTCCAAGGCGGCGCGCTGCCATCGTTCGGCGACGCCAGCGGTCTGCCAGGCCTGCCACAGCACGTAGCGGGCCTCCTGCCGCGGCAGCGTGCGCATCGATTCGGCGAGCTCTCCGACCATGGCCCATACCCGCTCGAAGGCCTCGGCCTCGGGCGAGACGAACGATCCGCGCGTGCCGAGCACGGCGTGGACGGACCGTATCACCCGTTCGGCGCCATCCCCGCCTTGGGCGAGCAGCAGGAGCATGGCATCGGCGTTGAACGCCATGGGCTCCGACGGATCGTCGGCCGCGGCGGGATCGGCGTCGGACGGCGCATTCCCGAACAGCGAATCGTCGACGGTGACGCCGTCGTCATGGCCGTGGCGCCGCGTCTCAAGCGTCGCGGATAGTTCATCCCATCGCCGCATCATGGTGCGTAGCGCGGCATCATCCCCATCCTGCGGGACGGCTCCGTCCGTCAACGCCTCCTCGTCCCGTACGTTCACCGCCGTGACCCGCGCGAGGGATTCCAACGCGCGCAACGCCGCGGTCAACGCCCCCACACGCACCGGACGCTCCGCGGCGTCCGGACCGCGCCGCACCGTGACCAGCGGCCCGGAGAGCAGCGTGCGCAGCCGCGAGCGCACCATGCCCGCGAGCGCCCGTTCCCCCATCGGCTGTGACGCGAGTCCCCGCAGCCGCAGTTCGGCCAGTTCGACCATGGCGAACAGGCCCTGGACGAACGGCTCCTCCTTCAGCGGCCGGGTGACGGTCGAATACCGTACCGGTACGCCTTCACGCCGCAGCCGTTCGCCGTAGACGCGCACGGTGGCGTTGTCGTGGGCGATGACGGCCATGTCGTTCCACGACCGCGATTCGGCCATGTGGGCGTGCATGATGTGCCAGACCACGTCGTCGAGTTCCTCGCCGGCGCTGCGGTACAGCGCGCAGGCGACGCTGCCGTCGGCTGCGGCCGTCTCCGTTTCGGGTGTCCTTGCGATCGGCAGCGAGCCGGCGAGCCTTGGCATCTTGCCGGGCCGCTGCTGCACGGGCAGCGGATTCGGCTCCACCGAAAGGATGCCGAGGGATACGCGTGCCGTCACGATGTCGCGGTAGGTGGCCTTCGTGTCCGGTTCGTCACCAGGCGTGTCGTCCGCCGTATCGTTCGGCGTGTATGGCCGCAGCGTTATGGCGAGCGCTCCCAAACGTCCCAGGGCAAGATCGTTCACCGTTGCCGTGGCGCCGGCATCGGATACGGGATTCTCGCCGTCGAGGGGGTTCTCGACGGACGGGGACTGCGTGACGCGTTGGAACAGCATCTCCGGGTAGGAGCCGCGGAAGCCCTGCACGGCCTCGTCGGGATTGCCGACGAGCACCAATGCGCAGCCTCGACGTCCGAGCTCCTGGAGGAACGCCATGCCGGCGAGCGTCATGTCCTGCGCGTCGTCGACGACGACGGCGCGGGGGATGTCGCGTCCGTCGGCGTCGCGGACGGCGGCCGTGCCCGCGACGAGCAACCGGGAGGCGTCCAGACGGTATTCCCCGGGGTATGCCCCGCGGATCGCGTCCTCGTATTCGCCACGCAGCGCGAAGGCGAGCCTCCATTGGGCCGCGAGGCGTTCGGCGCGCGCTCCGGCGACGCCGTCGGCATCGGCCAGGGTCCCGATGATGGCGTCTTCCCTGTCCGGAGTGGCCCCAAGCTCGTTCATTCGGGCGATGATGTCGCGCAGCTGGTTGATGAAGGCGTCGCTGATGCCACGCGTCAGCAGGGCGTCCGAGGTTGCGGCGGCCGCGTCGTCGTTGGCGGCGGCACCGTTTCCGGTCGTGGACTCCCCTTCCCCGCCGGAGACCAGGCCGGTCCAGTTCGAGGCGGCGAAATAGGCGGCGAGCAGACGGCATGTGTCGCAG
Organism: Bifidobacterium pluvialisilvae; assembly: GCF_019331695.1. Taxonomy (GTDB): domain Bacteria; phylum Actinomycetota; class Actinomycetes; order Actinomycetales; family Bifidobacteriaceae; genus Galliscardovia; species Galliscardovia pluvialisilvae. Next base: position 170,019 of record NZ_JAHBBI010000004.1, on the reverse strand, counting down.
GGGTCCCCTGCGCGCACATGGCCGATGTGGTCGGCGAGCACTTCACGCAGGAGCGAATCCTGTTCGGCGCCGTTGAGCAGTTTCGGACAGGTCAGCCCCTGTTTCGACCGCACGGCGGTGATGATGCGGAACGCGAGCGCCGACAGTGTGGTGACCGGCCTCGCCTGCGAGGTGACGCCCATGCGCGCGATCGCCTCGTTGCCGAGACGGTCGGCGGCCACGCGGCCGGATACGGTCATGACCGCCGCGGATTCGCCGAATTCGTCGAGCGCCGTCATAAGCGCGTCGAGCGCGAACGTGGTCTTGCCGGCCCGGGGCGCGCCTCCCACGAGCAACGCATGCGTGATCTGCCCATCGTCGCGGGTGAGCAGTCCGGTATACAGTCGTCTTGCCAGACGCAGCGCCTCGTCGTGTCCGTATTCCATCAGGATGCCTTCCGTGTCGTGTGTTCCCCACTGTATCGTGCCGTGCCATGGGACGGCCGCGGGCCACGACACGCGTGTCCGACGGGCCCGGTTATCGCAGCGTCGCCCACACGGTGCCGGAGAGCTCGCGGATCTGGGACTGGGCGGTGCCGTTGTCGACGTTCTGCGTCATGACGGTCATGACGTAGTCGCCGCTGTGGTCGGCGGCCGTGCCGTAGACGATGGCGGCGTCGTTCTCCGTGCCGGGAATCTCGCCGGTCTTGTTGGCCACCTTGGTGCCGCTGGGAAGCCCGGCGGGGATTTTCAGTCTCCGCTGCTGTCCGAGCAGCAGCGCCAGCATCTTCCGGCTGTATTCCCGTGAGACCAGCTGGCCACGGTACACCTTGGCCATGAACCGTCCGGCGTCTTCGGCCGACGTGTGCTTGAGGCTGGAGTCGTGGGTTCCCGAATCGTAGAGGAGGTCGTTCATGGCGGTCTCGTCGAATCCGTTGGCTTTGGCCGTCCGGTTGACGATGTCGAAGCCCTTTGTGGCATCGCCGTCGCCGAGTGTGGTCACGAGCGTGTTGGTGGCGTCGTTGGAGCTGACGGTGATCATTTCGGTGAGCAGCGAGTCGATGCCCATGTCCTCCTTGAGCGTCCCCTGCGCGATTCGCGTGTAGACAGCGAGCATGACGTACAGTTTGATGACCGAGGCCGACGGCTGCCGGTGATTGTTGACCGAGACTGCGGCGCCGGTGGTCATGTCCTCCACGTAGACCGACCATGTGCCGCCGTATCCTGCCGTCTGTCGTTCGATGGTGGTCCTGAGCGCGTCGAGCTGGCGCTGCTTGGCCTGTTTGGCCGCCGAGGCGGCGGTCTGCGCGGACTTCGACGCGGACGGGGATGACGATGACGTCGAATCGGATGACGTCGGCGACGCGGCCTCGCGGTTCAGCGAGGCCTGCGCGGAGGAGACCGACGACGATGCGGCGGCCTCGAGGGCCGCGGACCGGCGGTGCCGCACGACCGTGACGGACACCGCGGCGAGCAGCGCCATCACGACGACGACCACGACGACGATGGGCAGCCATCCGCGCGTGCGTCCGAGGGCGTCTTCGGCATAGCTGCCGGCATGACGCGGGTTGTCGTTCTTCATGTTCATGCGATGTTCACACGCCGACGCCGGTCACAGCTCGGAGTTCACTTCGGCCATGATCTCGTTGGCGAGCTGTGCGGCCACGCCCTGGCCCTGGCTCTGCGTCATCACCGCGATGCCGACCGTGGCGCCGGACGACGTCTTCATGGTGATGAAGTAGTTGTACGCGTTCTTGATGCCGCGGCCGCGGTGGCCGTAGATGGTGGCTCCGGACGGCGCGTACACGCCTTCGGACGCGAGGCTGTAGGTCATCAGGCCGGTGCCGCCGGTCTGGTCGACGGCGATGAGCATCCTCGCGGCGTCGGACGGGGACGTGTAGTTCTCGGCGCCGTAGGACGACGAGGTCACGTCGCCGAAGGCGCGCTCGAAGTCGGTGCTGGAGTATCCGGCGCTCGACAGCCACGAGTTCAGCGCCGACCGGCCGCCCATGGCGCTGATGGCCGAGTTGCCGTAGCTGTTGTTCATGCCGCGCATCATGGCGTCCGCATAGCTGATGGCGCTTGAACCGCCGCCGTTGTGCGCCGCGAGGTACACCGGCAGGTACAGGCCGGAGGCCACGAAGCGGCTGTTGGCCTGGGCCGAGTTGTAGGAGTCGCCGCTGGACGGCACCACCGAGACGGCGGATGACGAGTATTTGTTGACGATGGCGTCGAGCTTGCTGGAGTTCAGACCGGTCTTCGCCGGCGCCTGCTGCGTCACCGTGGGCGTGGATGACGGCGACGTCGTGACGGTCTTGGTCTCCGTGGGGGCCGGGCTGGCGGTCGTCGTCTCCGTCTTCGTGGGGGCGGACGACGACTGTGATGCGCTTGACGAGGCCTCGCTCCTCGGGCCTCCCGAATAGGCGTAGACCACACCGCCGCAGACCATCAATGCCACGATGAGCGCCGCGCCGATGACGATGATCGGCAGGTTGCGTTTGTCGGAGAACCAGGCCTTGAACCCGCCTCCCCGGCCGCCGTTCGGGGGCAATGCGGCGGCGGCCGTCTGCCCGCCCGCCGGCTGCGCCGCGTTCGTCGGGACCGTCGGAATCGACTGGGTGGGCTGCTGCGAGGAGGACGCCTGCATGGGCGAGGGGGCCGGCACCGGCTGGACCGGCATCTGGATCGAGGGCAGCACCTGCTGCTGGCCGCCGTCGCGGATGATGGTGTCTTCGGAGCCGATGTCGGCGGGGCCGTTCGTCGGGGTGCCGCACTGGGTGCAGAAGTCGGCGTCATCGGGCAATTGCTCGCCGCAGTTGGAGCAATAGATCATTGTTCTCTTCCTTACGTTCCTCTGTGTCCTCTATATGGGCGCATACAGGCGTTCCGGTGTGTCCCGCCCCACGGCGGCGCGCACCGTCCGCCACGCACTGACTTCATCGTAGTCCCCCGATGAAAACTGCGGTAGTCGGCATCCGTCCACGACGGCCCATGCCCGCTCATTCCCCGTCGGCGCTGTCGTCGTTGGGGATGGTGACGGTGAGGTTCTCGTTCTCCAGGGAGAACGTCCCCCGCAGCGTGCCCGAATCGGTGGACGATCCGTTCTCCCATGGCCGGTCGGCGTAGTCCCGCCGCTGGTAGGTGATGGTCGTCCTGATGGTGGCGGTGGTGAACGTGCCGGTCATGATGTCCACGTCGGCGAGCTCCGGCGTGCCCGAGACGGTGCGTGTGATGCCGGTGTACGCGGTGGACGAGCCGGTGAAGTCGCCATTGGAGAACCCGCAGCCGCTGACCGCCAGCGCGTTCGACGACGTGCATTCGTCCACGCGCTGCCTGACCTTGTCGAGGATGGCTTTCTTGAGTTTGTCGCTGGCCTTGGGGATGAGGTAGACGGTCCTGGACGGGTCGGCGATGGTCGCCTCGTCGGAGGTCACGTACGCCGAGTCGGCGATGTCGACGTGGTATACGGCCGGATATGCGGGGACGGAGTACTGGGCCATCTCGCCATAATCGACGTTCGGATCGGCGTCGGACGGCGTGGCGGCGTTGTCCTTGGCCGTCGAGGCCTTCGACAGGTCGATGTCGACGCCGTTGACCGAGACGTTCGACATGGTCTTCGGCACGGCGATCTTCAGCGTGACGGTCAGCGGCGAGACGACCCTCCATGAGCGGAACAGCAGCAGGCGGCGGCCGTCCGGCACGACCGCCACGCGGCCGGTGCGGCGCACGCCGCCGGCCGAATACGTGACGTCGGCCTCGTATCGTCCGGTGGAATCGTCCTTCCGTGCGGCGGAGACCTGCACGTCGGTGATGCGGTTGTTCACGTTGGATGCCACCTGGCTGACGAGGAGCGCACGGGCGTCGTCCTTGACGTCGGGCATGGCCATGCCGTTGGCCTGGTCGAAGTCGCCGTCGGCCAGGACGGCCATGTATTCGTTCACCGCATGGCGCGCGGAGAACACGGTGGCGGCGAGGGTGAAGAGCACCGCGCCGAAGATGACGGCCACCGCGGCCACGGTGAGCAGCATGATCGTCCGACCCCGTCCGGCCTCCTGCACATCCGGCATGGAGGGGACGGAAGCCTTCCCGTCACGGGTGGTGTCGTCGGCCGGGTCGGAGACGTCGACGATGGAACGGACGCCCGGCATCGGCACCGCGGACGGGACGGCGACGGGGTTCTGCGGCTGCGGGAGGGGAAGCCGGCTGCCGCAGTTGATGCAGTATTGGGTGCCGTCGTCGTTGCGCTCGCCGCAGCCGGTGCAGAATATCATCGTCGCCTCTTCCATGCGCCCCGCCGTCGAGGGCATACGTCTCCAGTGTACGGGCCGCTCATGGCGTGCCGGGCGTCAGAGCGCGGACGAGACCGCGCCGACGACCCCGGCCACCGCGAAGATCGCGAAGAAGATGCCGAGGATCAGTCCGCTGAGCAGCATCGCGAAGATCCACATCCACGTCTTGTCGATCTTGCGCGCGTTGACGCCCTGGGCGATGATGGCGGCCGGCATCGTCATCAGGAACGAAACGCCGAGCATGAACAGCGCGGCAGAGAGGAAGACCAGTCCCGACCCGATGAGCGCGAACAGGAACGTGACGAGGTTCAGCGCCATCATGGGCATGGTCTTCTGCGCGATCTCGGTGTGCAGCGCGGCGAACGGGATGCGCTCGCCGAACATCCTGCGCCCCATGAAGCAGATGAGCACGACGAGGTACAGCAACGCGGCGAACAGGATCCACGACTTGAACAGCTCGGCGAGGGAGACGCCCGGGGAGGCGATCTGCGGGGTGTACGACGAACCGCCGGTCAGGCTGCTCAGCAGGCCGTTGCCCACGTTGGCCGCGGCGCTGACGGCCTTGCTCTGCCACATGTAGACGGTCAGCGCCATGAGGAACGCGTTGCACACCAAGGGGATGATGGCCCACCAGGTCTGGGTGGCGTACCGCCGGGACGGGTGCTTGAACGACTCCCACAGCCAAGTGAAGAACGCACCGGACGAACCCGGCTGCGCCGACGCCGGGACGGGCTGCTGCTGGGGCTGGGGCTGGGGCTGAGGCGCGGGAGCCGCCTGCGGGGGAACCTGGAAGTGGGGCTGGGCCGGCTGTCCGGCCTGGGACGCCGGGGTCGGAACCGGGCCGGGAAGGGGGACGGAGGGGGACGGCGCCGCGGGCTGCTGAGCCGTGGGCTGCTGAGCCGCATCGACGGGCACGTTGTCCGGGAACCGGTGGCCGCAACCGCGGCAGAACCTGGCCCCCGTGGGGTTCTGCTGTCCGCACTGATCGCAAATCTTCATGGATATTCTCCTTCTCTGGTACACAGCCATTGTAAGGTCCGTGGCCCGAAATGTCCGGGCATGCCCCCACGAACCGCCGGCCACCGGCACCGTGTCAGCGCCTTGGACGGAACGGACCGTGTTCCGCCCGGCCGCTAGGATGCTGGGAAGGGAGCCGGACGATTCGCGGTCGATCGCCTCATGGTCGGGACGAAACGCCGCCGATACGCACGCTGCCAACATGTATTAAGGGGGTCGGTCATGAGCGTGAACGTGGAACCACCGGTGCTGGAAGGGTATGACTTCATCCGCACGCTGGGAGCGGGAGGCACGGCCGCCGTGTTCCTCTACCACCAGCGGGTGCCGAACCGCCTGGTCGCCGTCAAGATCAACGAGACGCCGCTCGCCGACCGCAACAGCCGCAACCGGTTCCGGTCCGAGGCCAACTTCATGGCCCAGCTCTCCGAGCATCCGTACATCCTGTCGATCTACGACGCCGGCATCACGCCCGGGGGTCGCGGCTACATGGTGCTCGAATATGCGCGGGGCGGCAGCTACAAGGACCTTTCCCGCTCGAACCAGCTGCCGGTGGACCAGGTGCTGACCGTGGGCATCGACCTGGCGAGCGCCCTGTTCACCGCGCACAAGCGGGGCATCATCCACCGCGACATCAAGCCGAGCAACGTGCTGATCTCCACGCAGGGGCTGCCGGTGATCGCCGACTTCGGCATCTCGTCCACGATCTACACGACGCGCGGCGCGAAGGGGTTCTCGATCCCCTGGGCGCCGCCGGAGGTGCTCACCGGACGTTCGGGCGGATCCGAAGCCACCGACATCTATTCGCTGGGCGCGACGCTGTTCGCGATGCTGGTCGGCCGTTCCCCGTTCGAATACGGGTACAAGGTGAAGGACACCCGCGAGCTCGCCCAGGTGATCGTGGACGAGGACCTTCCCCGCATCCGCAGGGCCGACGTCCCCAAGGAGTTCGAGAAGGTGCTGCGTCGGGCCATGAACAAGAACCCCGACGCCCGGTACTATTCCATGCTCGAGTTCGCGCGCGACATGCAGCGGGTGCAGCAGCAATGCTATGGGCATCAGACCCCGGTGACGGTGGAGGACGTGCCGCCGTACCTGCCGCAGCAGAGGAGACGCGGCAGGCAGGCCACGGACGCCGCCGGTCCCGCGGCCCCGCAGCCCCGCACGTGGGTGAGGCCGTTGGCGATCGGCGCGTCCATCGTGGCCGCGGTGGCGGTCATCGCCGCGCTGCTGGTGTTCGTGGTCATGCCGCGTCTGGATTCCGCACGCGGCGCCGACGGCACGCAGGTGGTGGGGGACGACGCGAAGGGATTGGACTCGCATGACGACCCATCACCGGGATTGGGCGCCACCGCCGACAGCGACGTGCCGTCGCCGACCGGGCTGGCCGGCACGCTGCAGGACGGCACCGCCACGTTCACCTGGACGAATCCCGACCCGCAGAACGGCGACAGGTACGCATGGAACCGGGTCGGCTCCGATTCCGCGCAGTCCGACGCCACGTCGTCGTTTGTCGACAGGCCCACGGTGAGCATCGACGGCGTCACCGACGACCAGGTGTGCATCCAGGTGAGCATCGTGCGCGCCGACCGGCAGATGTCCACCACCCCCGCCACCGCATGCGCGGTGCGTAAGTAGCTTTTACGACGCGCGTCGTACCATGGATGGCATACCCATAGGAGAGCACAGGTAGGGGGAACCGTGAACGGCAGCGAAGAGATGCGCCCCGGCATGCGCGCCCGTCTGGCACGTCTGCGCGGCGTCATGCCCACCAGACGCAATCATTGGATCATGCCGGTGGTCGCCCTCGTGCTACTGCTCGGCGTGGTCGTCGGCGCCATCATCATCAGCTCCATCACCCGCCAGCACGTGCAGCTGGACAACGGCACCGTGTGGATCACGTCGCTGAAGAACCAGAAGGCCGCCCGGTTCAACGTCAGGCTGCAGGAGGCGGACGCGGCGGTGTCGTCGTCGGCGCAGCGGTTCGACGTCAGCCAGTCCGGGGACAACACCGTGCTCAACGAGGGCGGCCGGGCCCTCGGCATCAAGGCGTCCACCGTGGGCGTGAACGGGCAGACCGACCTCAAGGGCGAGACCACGTCGGCGATCGGCGGGGACTCCATCGCGTTCCTCAATACGAAGAGCGGCGATGTCTGGGTCGGCGAGGCGGACTCGGTGGACGGCGTCTCCCCCACCACGGCCAAGCCGGTCATGAGCCTCGGGCAGGGCGGCAAGGTCGCCGTGGACAAGGACGGTGTCGTCTACGGGTACCGGCCGTCGGACGCCATGGTGCTCACGCTGGACAACCCCCAGGGGTCGAATCCCCGCGAATACGGTTCGCTCAACGGCGGCAAGGAGCTCGTGGCCGACGACTTCACCGTGGTCGGCGGACGCCCGGTGGTCGTCTCCGGCGGCACGCTCACATTCAACGGCGGTTCCATCCGGCTGCCGGCCACCGGCCGCGTCACGCTGCAACAGCCTCCGGTCGACGGACGCCAGGACGCCTCCTGGGTCGCGGCGTCCACCACCGCCGGACTGGTCGTCGCCGACCTCGACCATCCGAACGCCAAGCCGGTGACGCTCACGTCCGGCGGCAACGGCGAGGCCGCGCAGCCGGTGTCGTCATCGGGATGCGTCTACGCGGCGTGGAGCCAGCGGGCCAACAACTTCATCAAGGCGTGCGGCGCGCCGAAGGACGGCCGTCTCGCCGACGAACCGCAGTTCAGGACGCTCAAGGATGTCTCCGAGACATCGCAGCTCACGTTCCGCACGAACCACCGTCTGGTCGTGCTCAACGACGTGACGAACGGCAACGTCTGGAATCCGGACGACTCCACCGACGTCATCAAGCTGCAGTGGAACCAGATCCAGACCGAAAAGACGACGACCACCCAGGAAAGCCAGGACACCGCCAACAACCACCAGAACTTCGCCGAGAAATGCTCGGCCACGTCCGGCACCATCAAGGCGGTGGACGACACGTTCGGCGTGCGCGCCGGCAGCGAGGAGATCCTCGACGTGCTGCGCAACGACGAGCAGACCGACTGTTCGGTGCTGCACATCGAGAAGGTGGAGTCCCCCGGCGACGACGCCACCGTGGCGTCCGTCTACGACGGCCGGTATCTGCAGCTCGACGCGACGAACGCCCACGCCGGCACGGTGAAGTTCTCGTACTCCATCTCCGACGGCCGCGAGCAGACGTCGTCGGCCACGGTGACGCTGAACGTCACCGACGGCGACGACGACAAGGCCCCCCGGCAGACCGACACCCCTCCCGAGTACCAGGTGGAGCAGGGAGCATCCTACACCGCGAACGCGCTGGCGAGCTTCACCGACGGCGACGGCGATCCGATGACGCTGGTCTCGGCCACACCCACCAATTCGGATCAGGTCATGGTCTCCACACGCGCCGACGGGCAGCTGGTGTTCAACACCGGTTCGCAGGCGTCCGGGCGCGTGGGTGTGCAGGTGCTGGTCTCCGATGGCGAGAAGACCGGCAAGGGCATGGTGTACTTCTCGGTGAGGCCGGCGAACACGCTCACCGCCGTCATCGACCCCATAGTCAGGCAGGCGCAGCCGGGCAAAAGCATCACCGTGGCGCTCAGACAATACGTGCACGGCACGTCGGTGCAGCCGGCGCAGCTCTCCGCCGTCACCCAGCCCGCCAACGCCTCCACCGCCGCCAACAACGAGGACATGTCGTTCACGTTCAAGGCGGCCAATCCCGGCACCTACTACGTGCCGTACACCATCACGCAGGGCACGCAGCCCACCACCGGACTCGCGCGCATCGAGGTCAAGAACGTGGACGGCAAGGCCGCCAAACCCGTCGCCGCCAACGACGTGGCGCTGCTCGGCGCCGACAACACCGCCATCGTGGAGCCCCTGGCCAACGACGTCGACCCGCTCGGCGGCGTGCTCGCCATCAGCTCCGTGAGCGTCCCCGGCGAATCGGGCATCAAGACCGGCATCGTGGGCCACAAGCGCGTGTACCTCACCGCCCGCCAGGTGCCGACCAAACCCGTTGCCGTAAGCTACACGGTGGCCAACGCGCAGGGGCAGAGCCAAGGGCGCATCGTACTGCAGCCGCCGGCGTTGTCCACGCAGAACAACGCGCCGAAAGCCGGCAACATCAACGTCCAGGTGCGCGCCGGCGGCATCGTCACCATCCCCGTGCTCGACCACGTCACCTACGCCGACGGCACGACCGTGAAGCTCAAGACCGCCCTGCAGTACGACAAGAAGACGTTCAAGGGCCTGGCGTTCGTCTCCGAGGACAACGTGCGATACCAGGCCGCCGACGCGCAGGGCGTCTACCCGGTGACGTACACCGTGCAGGACAACCTCGGCAACACCGCGTCCGGCACCATCACCATCACCGTGCACAAGAAGGACGCGGCCAGCAAGCCCGCGCCCACACCGGCCGACGTGGAGGCCCAGGTGGCGGCCGGCCAGAAGGTGAAGATCCCCATCACGCTCACCGGCATCGACGTGGACGGCGACGGCGACACGCTGAACGGCCTGGGCAACACGGTGCCGAAGCTGGGCCGCATCACCGAGACCGGCGCCGACTATCTGGTCTACGAGGCATACGCGGACTCCTCCGGCACCGACACGTTCAGCTACGCCGTGGAGGACTGGACCGGCCAGCGCGCACAGGCGCAGATCCGTGTAGGCGTGTTCAAGTCAAGCTCCGACTCAGGCGTGTACGCGCGCGACGACACCCTGTCCATCCGGCCGAACACCAAGGTCGACGTGCCGGTGCTCATCAACGACATCTCCGGAGACTCCGAAACGCTGACGCTCGATCGGAAGCTCGACATGCAAGGCGTCAGGGACGCCAAGGTGCGCAACAACATGATCGAGCTCACCTCGCCGTCGAACGCGGGCACGGCCTACGTGATGTACACGGTGAGGACGAAGGCCGGCCTGACCGACACCGGCACGCTGACGGTGAACGTCTCCGACAAGGCGCCCATCTCCCCGCCCACCGCATACGACTACAAGGTGCCCGCCGCCGCGACCATCGACAAGAAGACCGTCGACGTCGACGTGAAGGACTGGATCGCCAACCCGTCCGGCACCGCCGACGAGCTGAAGGTGGACGTGCATCCCAGCGCCAGGGACCACGCGCACCGCAAGGGCGGGGAGAACTCCACCGTCATCGCCGTGGACCTGACCGGCGAGGCGCGCGCCGTGCCGTACACGGTGACGAACACGAAGTACAACATCACCTCCACGGCGTTCATCCAGGTGCCCGCCTACGGCGTGTTCCCCCCGACGCTGCGCCCCAAGGCGCCGAAGCTGCAGGTGCATGCGCGCGAGACCATCGAAATCAACATCGCCGACTACGTGCGCGTCGGCGCCGGCAAGACCGCGAGCGTGGAGTCCAAGGAATCGGTGAGCGCCACGAAATCCGACGGCGGCGACCTGTACGTGAGCGACACGAAGCTGAAGTTCACCGCCGCCAAGGACTACGCGGGGCCGGCATCGATAACGTTCACCGCGGTGGACGGCAAGAAAGGCAAGGACAAGAACGCCATCATCAATTCGGCGGTGCTCACGCTGCCCATCACGGTGATTGGCCGCCAGGTGCCCCCGCCGACGTTCTCCGCGCCGACCATCGACGTGGTGCCCGGAGATGCGAAGAAGACCATCTCGCTGCGCGAGCTCACCCACGCACCCGACGGCGCATACGAGGACGAGAAAGCGTACACGTATTCGACCGGCGGCAGCGCGAGCCCCATCGAGGCGACGCTGTCGTCCGACGGCAACCTCACCGTCAGCGCGCCGAAGGACGCCCGTCCGGGCACCAGCGTGACCCTGCCCATCGCCATCAAATACGCGAACGGCACGGTGAACGCGGGCGTGACGCTGCGCGTCACCCAGACGAACCAGCCGCTCGCCCGCGTGGCCGGGCAGACGATCCGCGCAAAGGCCGGCACGCCCGAACACCTGAACATCCTCACCGGCGCATACAACCCGTTCCCCGATACACCGCTGACGGTGGTCGGCGCGACCACGGACGACGCGTCGCGCATCAGCGTGAGCTATACCGCGGGCGGCGACCTGACCATCACCCCGGCCTCCAACATCGGCGCATCCACGAACAAGGTGGTCGTCACCGTGCAGGACGGCACGAAGGATGCCTCGCGCAACGTCACCGCCATCGTCACGGTCTCGATCGTCGACCGTCCGAACCCGCCGCTGCTCTCCCCCGTGGCGGGCACGCCCGCCGATGGGTCGGTGAACCTGGCATGGACCCCCGGCGCGTCCAACGGCGCCCCGATCACCGAATACGAGGTGGACTACAACGACCGGAAGGTCAGCTGCGGGGCCAACACCACCTGCCAGATCACCGGACTGACCAACGGCCAGGAGTACGCGTTCACCGTGCGCGCCATGAACGAGGTCGGCTGGTCCTCCCCTTCGAACACCGTCAAGGGCATGCCCGACAAGGTCCCCGACGCCCCCGCCGAAATCGGCGTGCTGGGAGGCTACAAGAGCGTGAAGGTGGGCTGGACCCCGCCCGAATACGTCGGCTCCGCACCGGACAAATACACCGTGACCATCACCGGCGCCGGGGGGTCGCAGACCCAGACCGTCACCGGCCGGACGGCCACGTTCACCGTCGACAACTCCGCCGGCGGCAAGGCGTTCACCGCCCGGGTACGCGCCCATAACCGCGCCGGGGACGGCATCGAGGGCACCAGCATCAACAACGACGCCCCCTGGGGTGATATCGACGCGCCGACGGTCTCCATCAGACAGACGGATTCCACGACCGTCGCCGGCACCGTCACGCTGGGCGACCTGCATGGCGCCGGATGCTCCGGCATCACGCTGAGCACGGGCGGCAGCGTGCCGTGCTCTTCCGACGGCACCTTCTCCGTCACCATCGGCCAGAGCGACTACTTCAAGCCGATGAGCGTGACCGCCACCGTCGAACCGGAGAAGCCCGGCGGAGGACCCGCCAAGGCCACATCGAACGAGATCAGACCCAGCTACGAGATTCGCAAGCCCGATCTGACCGTCTCCGGAAGCGACGGCGTCTGCACGGCCAGATGGTCCGGCAACGACAAATACGACGACATCATCGTCACGTTCGGCGGCGAACGCGTGACCGGCGGTTCGGCCACGAAGCGCATCGGGGAATGGCAGCGCTGTCCGTCGGCAACGGCGTATCAGACGCTGAATGGCGCCAACGGCCCGTCCGTCACCGCCCAGGACAGGAACTACGTCTACAAGGTGCCTCCCCGGATCGGAGACTCGTTCTCGCTGTCATGGAACGCCAAGGACCGCAACACCATCGACGTGAACCGCGCAAGCGACATCCAGCGATGGGGACAGAACGCCACCTACGTGCTGACGGTCAATGACCATGTCGTCAACGGCTGGACCCCCGATATGAGGTCCATCAGGGCCTCCGACGTCGGACTGGAGTCGACGTCCGGATCGGGCGGCGACACGGGCGATACATCCGAGGGATCCTCGTCCGGCGGGGCCGAGACGACGCCGGACGTCAGCTGGTCGCTGGAGGTCACGTTGAACAACGACAGCACCTACAGGGACGAGGCCCACGGCACCCTGTCGGGCAGTGGCCGCGCCCTGCCGACGAAGACGAAATCGATGCAGTCGGCATATATGGAGCGCAACCAGTCGTCGCCGGCCGTCATCATGCAGGCCGGTTGGCGGCGCCTGTACTAAACGCACGGATGCACCGACACGGACAAATCACAAGGAGAGATATGAGCCAGAACACCAACGGCAAGCGCCAGACGCCGGACACCGGCCGGACGAACGACGGCAAGGGAACGGAGGGCATCGACGACGGCACCGTCCTCTCCGACAGCACGGTGCTCTCCGACAGGACGGTCCTGTCCGACGGCACGGTCCTGTCCGACAGGACCGTCCTCTCCGACGCCACACAGCTGAGCGCCACGCCCCATGTGCAGCCGAAAAAAGACGACGGCGACGGTTCCGGCGCAACGGCCGCGAAATCTTCGTCCAAGCCGGCGCTCCCCAAGCGTCCGGAACCGTCGCGCGGCACCACGGGCAAGACGGCACCTGCCGTCACACGGTCCGACGCGCAGACCCCCGCGGCAGGCTCCACCGGGCTTCCGAAGAAGACCGCCGCGCAACCCGCTGCGCCGAACCCCGGTCCCGGACCAAGCCGGGAACCGCGTCTCAGGCCGCAGCCGAAACCGGCCCGCTCCGACAACTCGATGCTGCCGCAGCCCGAACCCGATATCGTCCGGTTCAACACGGTGTTCGTCGCCATCGTCGACAACATCGCCCAGGTCATCCTCGGCAAGGAGACCACGATACGCCAGTGCGTGGCGGCGCTGATGGCCGGAGGCCACGTACTGCTGGAGGACAATCCCGGCACCGGCAAGACCCAGCTGGCGCGAGGTCTCGCCAATTCCATCGACGCGCCGTTCAAGCGCATCCAGTTCACGCCCGACCTGCTGCCGAGCGACGTGGTCGGAGTGACGTTCTACGACCAGAAGACCGGCGAGTTCACGTTCCGCAACGGCCCGATCTTCGCATCCACCGTGCTGGCCGATGAAATCAACCGCGCCTCGCCGAAGACGCAGTCCGCGCTGCTGGAGGTCATGGAGGAGCAGAAGGTCACGGTGGACGGCGTCACCTACCCGGTGCCGCAGCCGTTCATCGTCATCGCCACGCAGAACCCCATCGAACAGCTCGGCACCTATAAGCTGCCGGAGGCGCAGCTCGACCGCTTCCTCATCAAGACGTCGCTGGGCGACCCGGGTCATGAGGCCAGCCTGCGCATCCTGCGCGAGGCCAATGTGCGCGACCGCGCCGAGACGGTGGAGCCCGTGGCCGGCGCCGAGGAGATTCTCGAACTGCGCGGCATCGCCGAGGGCGTGCACGTGGATGAAGCCATCGAGGAGTATGTCGTGCGTCTGGTGGAGGCCACCCGCCACAACGACAAGGTCCTGGTGGGCGCGTCGATGCGTGGCGCACTGGCGCTGATCCGTCTCGCACGCGTGTGGGCCGCCGCGGACGGCCGCGGCTATGTGGTGCCCGACGATGTGAAGGACCTGGCCGCCGTCGTGCTGGCGCACCGCATCATCCTCACCCCCGAGGCCACGTTCGCCGGGGCGACCGCGGGCAGCGTCGTCGCCGACATCCTCGCCGAGGTGGTGGCGCCCACCATCGGCGCCTGATTGTACCCGCAACTCCAAGGAACATGGATCCATGGCTCGACAAACGGCATTGCATCAACGAAGCGGCGTCCGGGGACGTCGTCACATGCGCCAGCGTCCCCGGAACCGCGGCGGCGGACGTTCCGGAGGCGCAAGGCGCCTTTGGAGCAGCGCCGCACGCCGTCCCCTGCGTTTCCTCCGGTCTTACGTCTCCCCGCTGGGGTGGACGGTGCTGGGATTCAGCGTCGTCTGCGCGGTGGCCTTCGCGTTCGTGCGCTGGCACGAGCTGCTGGTCATGGCGGTGGTGGGGACGGTCATGCTCATCGCCGCCGTCACGATGTCGTTGGGCAACACCGGGTTCTCGGCGGCGTTGTCGGTGCCCAGCCGCCATCTGACCGTCGGCGACGTCGTGCCGGTGGACGTGTCCGTCAGGAACCCCGGCAGGACGCCGACTGTGCACGCGCGCGGCGACCTGTCGCTGGGATCCATGCATGAGACGTTCGCCATCCCGTCGCTGGCTCCGAAGCAGGAGAAGCACACCAGCGTGGAGTTCACCACGATATCCCGTGCCGTGCTGCCCGTTGGCCCCCTGCGCATCCGCAAGGGCGACCCCTTCGGCCTGATCCGCCATGAGAAGACGCTGGCGAGCCGCATCAACGTGTTCATCCATCCACGGATCACGCGGCTCAAGCCGCTGAACGCCGGCATCCAACGCGACCTCGAGGGCCAGCCGAGCGGCGACATCGTCGACGACGACCTCGACTTCTACGGCCTGCGTGAATACCAGCCCGGCGACGACATGCGCAACGTGCACTGGCTGTCGACGGCAAAGTCCGGCACACTCATGATCCGCCAGTACGAGGCCACCCGCAAGACCACCACGGCGCTGAGCCTCGGCATCAACCCCAACGACTACATCAACGCCGAGGAGTTCGAGCTCGCCGTCTCCATCCATGCGTCGATCGGCGTGCAATGCACCCTGCAGGGACGGCGGATGCGCGTGCTCGTGGGCGAAGGCTCCACCGACCCGTCGCAGTCCATGGAGTTCCTTGATGAATGCAGCGGCATCCTGCCCGACGAGGACGAGAACCCGAACCTTTCCGTGACGGCGCTCACCCACTGCCCCGACGCCTCGCTCTACTGCTTCACCGTGGGCAGCATGAAGAACCTGGAGGTCATCAAACGCATGGTGCTGCCGCTGCCGAAAAGCGCGACCTGCCTGGTGCTGGTCGCCGATCTGGGCGCGCAGCGCGCCATCCAGCGGTTCGAGGACTTCACCATGGCCACAATCGGCGAACTCGACGATCTTCCTCTGGTGATGGGGGCTTTGGCATGACGACACCGCAGTATCAATCGTTGCATACGGCATCCGACATCGCCGACCTTACCGGCACGGGTACGGGTACAGGCACCGGCACGTGGGCCAAGTCCACGCATTCGGCCATCTGGATCACCCGAGGTCTCAGGGGCGGCGAGCGCCGGGCCCTGCTCGACGCGCAGTCGCTGGCGTCATACGCGGTGAGCCTGGCGGTCATGCTGCTGGCGAACCTGCTGGCGGCGGCGAACCTCATCGACGTCTATGGCTCCCCCGTCTCCTGGGCCGCGGCGGCGGTGCCGGCGGCCGTGTTGGGCCTGTTCATCGCGTTCGCAGGCATCCGCACGGTGCTGCGTCTGTGGTGGCAGCTGGTGTTCCTGCTGGTCGCGCAGTTCATCGTGGGGCCGGTCATCGCCCTGCCCGAGACCACGATCGGCCATGTCATCCCCGGTCTCGACACCCTGTCCGGAGGCGTTTCGGCCACGTTCGGCTCGTTCAAGTACCTGATCTCCATCGACCCGGCCGTGGGCACGGGCGGGGGCGATCTGATGGCGCTGTGGACGGTCGTGCTGTGGATGGGCTTCCTCTCCGGCGTGTTCGCCATCGCGCGCAAGCCGTTGGCGTCCGTGCTCTCGGCGGTGGCGGTGGGCGTGAACTTCGCCGTCTGCGCGGCGCTCGGCACGCATGCCGGCGTATGGCCGGTGGCCGTGGGCATCATGCTGGCGCTGCTGCTGGTCGTCTGGCTGAGCTGGCGCATGGGCCTGCTGGAACTGAACCGCTTCGTCTCCGTGGGCATCATCATCGTGCTGGCGGCGGCGTTGGCGTTCGGTTCCTCGCTGGTCGTGGCCCAGCATCGCGAGGTGCTGCGCGACAAGTACGAGCCGCCGCTGAGCCCCTATGACTATTCGAGCCCGCTGAGCGGCCTGCGCGCCTATGTGAAGGACCATAAGAAGGACACGCTGCTGAGTGTGAGGAACCTTCCGGCCGGCACGCCGGTGCGGCTGGCCGTCATGGACCGGTTCGACGGGGCGGTGTGGAACCTTTCCGACTCGTCGCAGGCGGCAGGCTCCTCCGACTACCGCCGCGTGGGGCGGAACATCGGCGACGAGGCCCGCGCGAAGACCGTCGGCGACCGGTTCACGGCCACGTTCACCGTGCGCAGGGGGCTTGCCGACGTGTGGTTCCCCACGGCCGGCGTGGCCACGTCCGTGGGCCTGACCGGCGAGGACGCGCAGTCGTTCTACTACAACACCGACACGAATTCGGGCATGCTGACGACGCGCCTGCGCTCCGGCATGACGTACACGGAGCATGGCATCGTGCCACGCGTGCCGTCGACCAAACAGATCGACGACTCCCAGGCGGCCGTCGTGGAGCAGCCGCAGACGGAGGATGTGCCCGATTCGGTGAGCAAGCTCGCCACGTCGTTCGCCGGCGGCAGCACCGATGGCGGCGCCGCGGCCCGGCGGCTCGCCGACAAGCTCAAGGACAACGGCTGGTTCTCGCATGGTCTCAAGGGCGACTACCCGTCCCTTCCCGGCCACGGGTCGTATCGCGTGGACAAGCTGCTCGCCGGCAAGTCCATGGTGGGCGACAGCGAGCAGTATGCCTCGGCGATGGCCCTGATGGCCCGCGACCTCGGCCTGCCGTCCCGGGTGGTGCTCGGATTCGTCCCCAAGAACAAGGACGGCGAAATCACCGACAGCCGTACGAAAACGGCGAAGGACGGCACGACGACCATCGACTTCACCGGCAACGACATCGAGGCCTGGGTGGAGGTCAAGCTCGACGGATACGGATGGGTGGCGTTCTATCCGACGCCGAAGGAGACGAAGGTCCCCAACGAGAATCAGAACCTCACGCCGCCGAATCCGCAGAAGCTGGTCCGTCAGCCCCCGGTGCCCCTCCAGGACCCGTTGCGTGACGAGAACCAGACCAAGGGCCAGTCGAACCTGGACGGCAGCGACGCGGACGATTCGTCGTCGTCGCAGTGGCTGGGCAGGGTGCTGGGCATCGTCGGCAAGGTGGCGTTGTACGGCAGCCCCGTGTGGGTGCTGCTCCTCGTCGTCGGTACGATTCTCGCCATCAAGTCGGTCATGCTCTCCCGTGCGCGGAGGAACGGCAGCCCGAGCATGCGCATCGCCCAGGGCTGGCGGCAGATCTGCCTTCTGGCCCGGCAGAGCGGCGCCACCGTCTCGGGCACGCGCCGCGACCAGAGCCGTATGATGGCCAGACAACTCGCCCTGCCGCAGTCCACGTTGGAGGCCCTGGGCAAGCAGGCCGATTACGCGGCGTTCTCGGGGGCGAAGGTCGACGAGGCGTCGGCGGCCGCGTACTGGGGCACGGTCGATCAGGTCCGTCAGGCGATCATGCGGGGATTACCGCGAAATCGCGCGATCCGCACTAGACTTTCATTGCGGGGTGTGTTCGCCGATCCGGTGGGCGCCAGGCCGGCATCGCCGTCGTCGTCATCCGGGACGACGGCCGGCGGCACCGTTGTGAACGCTCCCGATAATCGAATATTGCTATGGTTGAATGCGGTCAAGGACCGACTGCACCCCCGTACGGCATCATCCCGTACGTCATCACAGGCCACCGATCGCAGCACGAAAGGATGACATGACCGACATGCATATCAGTGCCGCCCTACGCACCGACATAGGGCGCAAACGCCGCATCAACCAGGACTGCGGTCTGGCCGGTCATGGCCTGTTCCTCGTATGCGACGGCATGGGAGGCGGCGTGGCCGGCCAGGAGGCCAGCCGCCGCACGGTCAACCGTTTCGCCACGCTCGCCGACCGGGAGAGCCGTACCAAAAAAACCATCGAGGCCACGTTCGACACGGCCCAGCAGGACTCACTCGCCCTCGGCGAGGAATACGGGGGCATCGCCGGCACCACCGCGACCGGCCTGATTCTGGCCGATACGACGTCGCTGCTCCCCCACTACGACGATCTGGCCGACGACGAGGACCAGTCGCAGACGCTCTGGCACACCGACGACGACGGCAACGCCTGGTACGTGGTCAACGTAGGTGATTCCCGCACGTATCATCTCGACCGCCGCGGCGACAACCGCGGCTGGGAGGCCGGCTCGCTGGTGCAGATCACACGCGACCATTCCCGCCGCCAGGAGATCATCGACGTCGGCGCCATGCTGCCCGAACTCGCCGAACAGATGGTGCCGCGCAACATCATCACCCAATGTGTGGGTTCGCCGGACGGTATAGAACCCGATTATTTCCGCGCCGACCTGAACGGACGGTTCATCGTCTGCTCGGACGGCCTGCATTCCGAAGTCGACGACGAGACCATCGCCATGATCGCCGCCGCCCATGAGAACCCGCAGGACGCCGTCATGGCGCTGGTGGACGCCGCGCTGGCCAGCGGTGGACGCGACAACGTCACCGTCATCGTGGTGGACGTGACCGTGGACGACGAGGATTTCGCCGGACTGCCGCAATGGTCGTATGTGAAGATCGCCCGCGACGAGGATATCGCCGACATCGGCGAATCGACGTTGGACACCCTGAGAACTGTAACCGCTCGGAATATCGCCGGGCCGAAGGAAAGTGAGTAATTATGGTTGATTATGACGCCGCGGTGGCGGCCGTCCAGGATCCGAACGCGGATCCGGTGCTGCTCGCGAAGATCGCCTATGAGAATCCGGAATTCGGCGCCAACGTAGCGGCGAACGACCGCGCATACCCCGGCCTGCTGCGATGGATCGCCGAATTCGGCGACGACCGTGCCAAGGAGCAGGCCCGCATCCGCGGCTACGTGGCCGACGGCACGCCGACCGGCCACGACGAGGACGCGGAGCAGGCAACGGCGGCACAGCCCGAACAGCAGTCGGCCTTCGCGGAGGCGCAGCCGGCGGCGGACTACGCCGGCCAACAGGCAACGGCGGCACAACAGCAGCCCCGGCAGCAGACGGCGGCTCAGCCCATGGCGGCACAGCAGCCGGTGGCGACCAATCAGTACGGCTTCACGGTGGCGCAGGCGCTCGACCCGAACACCGATCAGATCACCATCGCGCAGATCGCCCAGTATGCGCCGGAGCTGCGCGTCTACCTGGCACAGAACCCGAGCACCTACCCGGAGCTGCTCAACTGGTTGGCCCAGCTCAACGACCCGCAGATCAACGCCGCCCTCGCCCAGCGCGGCTGAACGCGGCAGGACGGCGCGACGGCGCATATGGCATGGCGCCGCATAACGACGTACAACGACGAATGGTGTGGTCCCCCGTCCGGGGGTGCCACACCATTCGTCGTTCTCATGCCCTGATAACCGGGAACGGGCCACATGCCCGCCAGCGATTACCACGCCTTGATTACCGCGGTCACTGCGCCTTGTCGAGAGAGAAGAACTGGTCGCCGATGCGCACGGTGCATGGCACGCTCACCTGCACGGGCGTGCCCTTCACGACCTGTGACTCCTCGCCGTTGACGATGAGGAACGTGCCGTTGAGCGAACCGTAGTCCTCCAGCCACAGGTTGCCTTCCTTGTCGAAGCTCACGGCGGCATGGTTGCGCGATATGGTGCGCGTCGGATCGGCGAGTCTGATGGAGGTGGCGCCTTCGGGCAGGTTCCGGCTGGGTTTGCGGCCGAGCAACGTGCTCTTCTCGAGAATCACGGTCTGTCCGGTGGCTTCGTTGTGCAGTTCGTAGCGGTGGTCCGGCTTCCTGGTGAAGGACGAGGAAAGCACGGTGCTGTCCCAGTCCTCGTCGTCCCCGTCCGATTGCCCGGAATGCCCTTCGTCCCGACCGGCCGCCGCGGGTGCGGAGTCGGAAGCGGCGTTGGCGGACAGTGCCGTGGCCTTCTGAGCCGCGGTTCCCTGCGCCGCGGCATCGTCGGCGATCGCGTCGGGAACGTCGTTGTGGTCCGCGACGGTCTGCTGGTTCCCGGCCGCCTGCGCGACGCCGGCGGCGTCCGCGGACGCGGACACACCCGGCATGACGGTGTTGTCATCGTCGTACCAGCCGAACTCCGGCGGGGGCGGATATGGAATATGAGAAGTCATAGTTCATTCCTACCACATGAGGCGAAAAATCGTGGTTTCTTTCTTGCGTATTCATGCGACGGTCGCCGACCGTATTCCTCGCCGTGTTCTTCCATGCCGGGTAGGCTCGAAATCATTATGACGAACGATATGAAACCCGCTGACGACGGTACCATGCATTCCGCCGACGATCTGGCCCGTCGGGTCGCCGACGCGACGGCCATCGCCGCGACCGAGGCGTCGCTGGAATCCACGCCGTCCATAGACGGACGCCGTCTTCCCCTCATGGCGAGGATATACGGCGCATTGTGCCTGATCGTCGGCCTAGTGACGTTGCCGATGCTGATCATGCTGATCGTCGACACCGTCGACGGGCTCGACATGGCGCACATCCAGCCGACGCTGACGTTCCTGCTTTCCTGCGTGCATGCGCTGCTGTTGGTCGCCAACAGCGCCGCGCTCATCGTGTTCGGCATCCTGCTGGTGCGCAACCGCCGCCGGTATGCGGCGCGGTGGGCGTACGCGCTGATTCCGCTGACGCTGCTGGAGGGGCTGTCGAACCTTGAACTGTATGGTCTGGGGCCATCGCTGCTGGTGCCGTTCGCGCAGTTGGTGCTGTTGGTGGTGATTTCGGTCGTCGCCGATCCGACATTGCGTGACGAACGGCGGATCCAACGTGCGTTGCGTCGTATGAACGAGCAGGATCGTCTTGCCGCCGAGGCGAAAATCGACATGGTGGGACGTGACCTGACCGGCCGAGGCTACATCGCACTGGATTTCTTCAACCTGTTCTGGGTGTTCGTCGTGGCCTGCGTCGTGGGCCTGGGTATCGAGACCATCTATCATTTCGTCATGTACGGCGGCGAATGGCAGGACCGCGCCGGACTGCTGTATGGTCCCTTCTCCCCCATCTACGGCTTCGGCGCCGTATTGCTGACGGTGTTTCTCAACCGTCTGTGGGACAGCAATCCGCTGCTGATTTTCATCGCCAGCGCCGTCATCGGCGGCTCGTTCGAGTTCGCGGTCAGCTGGTTCATGGAGACGGCGTTCGGCATCACCGCATGGGACTACACCGGGCAGTGGCTGTCGGTGGGCGGCCGTACAAGCGGCAAGTACATGCTGATGTGGGGCCTGCTTGGTCTGGTGTGGATCAGATTGGTGCTGCCGAGGCTGCTGAAGCTCATCAACCGGATTCCGTGGAAGTGGCGGTATTCGTTGACGGTCGCCATGTTCGTGCTGTTGTTCGTCGACGGCGTGATGACGCTGATGGCGTTGGACTGCTGGTATTCGCGTGTCTCCGGCTTGCAGCCCGGGTCGCCGGTGGAGCTGTTCTTCCAGCGGCATTACGACGACGCCTACATGCAGCATCGTTTCCAGACGATGACCATCGATCCGAACGTCTCAGGGCGTGTGTAACACCCCGTCATTCCAAGCGAGAACGGTCCCCACTTTCCGTCATCCTAAACGGGAGTGGTCTCACCTTCTGTCATCCTGAGCGAAGGCGGCCCCATTTTTTCCTGTCATCCTGAGCGAGCGGAGCGAGTCGAAGGATCCCGTGGGTTCGGTGGTGAGATTCCTTCGACTCCGGCCGATGGCCTTCGCTCAGGATGACAGGGAGACGCTCGCTCAGGATGACAGAAAGACAGAAAGTATGCTCGCTCAGGATGACATGAAAAACGCTTAGGATGACGAAAAAGGCCGGTCATCCCGAATGCAACGGGATGACCGGCCTTTCTATGCCGTATCGGCGTTATCGGCTACTTGATGCTGCCGTCGTCGTCGGTGTTGTCGGTATCGTCGGTCGGCACGTTGCCGAGGTCGATGCCGTGGTCGCCGGCGTCCTTGTGGTCGCCGCCGAGATCGGAGTCGCCGCCGAGGTCGTTGAGGAAGTCGTCGGGGTTGAAGTCGTCTCCGAGGCTCAGGTCGCCGAAGTCGATGTTGGAGAAGTCCACATCGTTCAGGTCGGCGTCGGTGAGGTCGTTGAGGTTGGTCCCGTCGTCATCACTCAGGCCGAAGCTCGGGTAGATGGTGTCGCGGATGGCCTTGTCGGGCTCCACCTTGGCGTTGCGGTAGCGGGCGAGGCCCGTGCCGGCGGGGATCAGCTTACCGATGATCACGTTCTCCTTGAGGCCCTTGAGGTCGTCGACCTTCTGGTTCAGGGCGGCTTCGGTGAGCACGCGCGTGGTCTCCTGGAAGGAGGCGGCGGACAGCCACGAGTCGGTGGCCAGCGAGGCCTTCGTGATGCCCATGAGCTCCGGGCGGCCGGTCGCGGGCTTCTTGCCGGCCTTGACGGCGGCCTTGTTGATCTCCTTGAAGCGGGCCTTGTCCACGAGCTCGCCCGGCAGCAGTTCGGTGTCGCCGGAGTCGAGCACGGTGTAGCGGCGCAGCATCTGGTGGACGATGACCTCGATGTGCTTGTCGTGGATGTCCACACCCTGGGAGCGGTACACGGTGTGCACTTCCTCCACGATGTTGATCTGCGCGGCGCGGGCGCCCATGATGCGCAGGATCTGCTTCGGGTCCACGGAGCCTTCGTACAGCTTGGTGCCGCGCTTGATGTGTTCGCCGTCCTTGACGAGCAGCGGCACGCGCTTGGTCACCTTGTAGGTGAACTGGTCCACCTTGTTGCCGTCCTGGTCGCGGGCCTCGGGATCGTCCGGGGTCAGGATGACCTGGTGGCCGGTCTCGTTGTCCTCCACCTTCACGGTGCCGTCGTACTCGGCGATCATGGCCTCACCCTTCGGCTTGCGGGCTTCGAAAAGCTCGGTCACACGGGGAAGACCCTGGGTGATGTCGGATGCGGCGGCCACGCCACCGGAGTGGAAGGAACGCAGCGTCAGCTGGGTGCCGGGCTCGCCGATGGACTGGGCCGCGACGATGCCGACGGCCTCGCCGACGTCCACGAGCTGGTTGGTGGCCATGGACCATCCGTAGCACTTGGCGCACACGCCGCGCTTGGATTCGCAGGTGAGCACGGAGCGGGCCTTGACCTCCTCCACGCCGTGGGCGACGAGGTCGTTGAGCACGTCCATGGACAGGGCGTCGTCACGCTTGTACAGCACGGTCTTGCCGTCGGCCGGGTCGATGACGTCGGCGGCGAGCAGACGGGAGTACGGGCCGCCGTCGGCAGCGGAGACGAGCACGAGGTTGCCGTCGTCGTCGCGTTCGGCCACCTTGATGGTCAGACCGAGCTTGGTGCCGCAGTCCTCCTCGCGCACGATGACGTCCTGGGAGACGTCGACGAGACGACGGGTCAGGTAGCCCGACTCGGCGGTCTTCAGTGCGGTATCGGCCAGACCCTTACGCGCGCCGTGCTGGGAGATGAAGTACTCCAGCACGGTCAGTCCGTCGCGGTAGTTGGACTTCACGGGTCGGGGGATGATCTCGCCCTTCGGGTTGGCCACGAGGCCACGGATGCCGGCGATCTGGTTGATCTGCATCATGTTGCCTCGTGCGCCGGAACGCACGATGATGGAGAGGTTGTTCTGCGGGTCGAAGCTCTGCTCCACGGCCTTGGACACGCTGTCGGTGCACTCGTTCCACAGGTCGATGAGCTCCTGGCGGCGCTCCTCCTCGGTGAGCAGACCCATGCTGTACTTGCCGTTGATCTTGTGGGCTTTCTCCTCGGCGTTGTCGACGAGGTCGTTGAGCTCCGGGGGCTCGATGACGTCGGAGAACGCGAAGGTGACGCCGGACCACGGCGCGCGGGTGAAGCCCATGTCCTTCAGGGCGTCCAGCGAGGCGGCCACCTGCTGGGTGGAGTAGCGGGACGCGATGTCGTCGACGATCTTGCCCAGCTGCTTCTTGCCCACCTGGTAGTTGACGAACGGGTAGTCCACCGGCAGGGTGCTGTTGAACTGGATGCGGCCGTAGCTGGTGGCGAACAGCACGGAACCGTCGGAGAAGCGCTCCTCCTTGGCCACGGCGTCCTCACCCTCGCGGGGGTCGGCGACCTTGACCTCACGCGGCTCCCAGTCCTTCGGCAGCACGAAGTCGGCGGGCATGCGAATCAGCACCTCGGCCTGCAGGTCGATCTCGTGCAGGTCGAGCGCCATGCGGCATTCGTCCAGCGAGGAGAACACGCGGCCCTGGCCCTTGGCGCCTTCAAGCACCGTGGACAGGTAGTAGAGGCCGAGGATCATGTCCTGGGACGGCATGGTCACGGTGTGGCCGTCGGCGGGCTTGAGGATGTTGTCGGACGCCATCATCAGCGAGCGGGCCTCGGCCTGGGCTTCGGCGCTCAGCGGCAGATGGACTGCCATCTGGTCGCCGTCGAAGTCGGCGTTGAAGGCGGCGCAGGCGAGCGGCGGCAGGTGGATGGCCTTGCCCTCCACGAGGATCGGCTCGAAGGCCTGGATGCCCAGACGGTGCAGCGTAGGCGCACGGTTGAGCAGCACGGGATGCTCGGAGATGACCTCCTCGAGCACGCCCCACACCTCGGAGTCGCCGCGGTCGACGAGACGCTTGGCGCTCTTCATGTTCTGCGCGTAGTTGAGGTCGACGAGACGCTTGATGACGAACGGCTTGAACAGCTCGAGCGCCATCGGCTTCGGCAGGCCGCACTGGTGCATGCGCAGGGACGGGCCGACGACGATCACGGAACGGCCGGAGTAGTCGACTCGCTTACCGAGCAGGTTCTGGCGGAAGCGGCCCTGCTTGCCCTTGAGCATGTCGGACAGGGACTTCAGCGGGCGGTTGGAGGCGCCGGTGACGGGGCGACCGCGGCGACCGTTGTCGAACAGGGAGTCGACGGCCTCCTGCAGCATGCGCTTCTCGTTGTTGAGCATGATCTCCGGGGCGCCGAGGTCCAGCAGGCGCTGGAGTCGGTTGTTGCGGTTGATCACGCGGCGGTACAGGTCGTTGAGGTCGGAGGTCGCGAAACGACCGCCGTCGAGCTGCACCATCGGGCGCAGGTCCGGCGGGATGACCGGGATCACGTCGAGCACCATGGCCTCGGGGCTGTTGCCGGTGGAGATGAAGGCGTTGATGACCTTCAGGCGCTTGAGGGCGCGGGCCTTGCGCTGGCCCTGCTTGGTCGTGGCGATCACGTTGCGCAGGTTCTCGGCCTCGGCCTTCAGGTCGAAGTCGTGCAGGCGCTTCTTGATGGCCTCGGCGCCCATGCAGCCTTCGAAGTAGTCGCCGTAGTCGTCGACCATCTCACGCCACAGGTCCACGTCGCCTTCCATGTCACCGGGCTTGAGGCTCTGGAAACGGTCCCAGACGGCGGTGTGGCGGGCGATCTCGTCATTGTAGCGCTTGCGGATGGCCTTGAGGTCGCGCTCGGCGCCGTTCTTGAGCTTGGTCTTGGCCGTGGAGGAGGCCTCGCCGCTGGCCTCGAGGTCGGAAAGATCCTCCTCGAGCTTGACGGCGCGCTCGTGGATGGCGTTGTCGCGGGCCTTCTCCAGGTTCTGGATGCGCAGGTCGAACTCGTCCTGCAGGTCGGGCATGTCCTTGTGACGCTGCTCCTCGTCCACGCTCGTCACCATGTAGGCGGCGAAGTAGATGACCTTCTCGAGGTACTTCGGCGGGATGTCGAGCAGGTAGCCGAGACGGCTCGGCACGCCCTTGAAGAACCAGATGTGGGTGACGGGGGCCGCCAGCTCGATGTGGCCCATGCGCTCGCGGCGCACGCGGGACTTGGTCACCTCGACGCCGCACCGCTCGCACACGATGCCCTTGAAGCGCACGCGCTTGTACTTGCCGCAGGCGCACTCCCAGTCACGGGTCGGTCCGAAGATCTGCTCGCCGAACAGGCCGTCCTTCTCGGGCTTGAGGGTACGGTAGTTGATGGTCTCGGGCTTCTTGACCTCGCCGTAGCTCCAGTTGCGGATGTCCTCGGCGGTGGCCAGGCCGATCCTCAGTTTGTCAAATGCATTAACGTCCAGCACTCTATGTCCTGTCTGTCGAAAAATTTACTGCTTCACGTGGGTTGGCGTCCGATGGCATGACGTGTCTTCGCCGTCATGCCGTCGGACGCGTGCTAGTGGCTGCGAGGCCGTCAGCGGTACTGCGGCTCCTCGGAGTCGGCGGGGGCGCTGGCGCCGGCCTCGGGGCGGGCGCCGATGTTGAAGCCCAGGTCGTCCGCGGCGGAGACCGGGTCGTCGTCCTCCTCCTTCATGTCGATGGCCACGCCCTCGGCGTTGAGCACCTCGACGTTCAGGGACAGGGACTGCATTTCCTTAAGCAGCACCTTGAAGGATTCCGGGATGCCGGCGGACGGCAGGTTGTCGCCCTTCACGATGGCGCCGTAGACGCGCACGCGGCCGTCGACGTCATCGGACTTGATGGTCATCATCTCGTGCAGCGTGTAGGCGGCGCCGTAGGCCTCGAGGGCCCACACCTCCATCTCGCCGAAGCGCTGGCCGCCGAACTGGGCCTTGCCGCCCAGCGGCTGCTGCGTGATCATCGAGTACGGACCGGTGGAGCGGGCGTGGATCTTGTCGTCCACGAGGTGGTGCAGCTTCAGCATGTACATGTAGCCCACGGAGATCGGCTTGCCGAACGGTTCGCCGGTACGGCCGTCGAACAGCACGGCCTTGCCGTCGTCGCCGACGAGCTTGTCGCCGTCGCGGTTCGGCAGCGTGGTCTTCAGCAATCCGTTGAGGGCGTCCTGATGCACGCCGTCGAACACCGGGGTGGCGACCGGGGTGTTCGGGTCGGCCTTCTCGGCGCCGGCGGGGATGTGCTTCTTCCACTCGGCCTCGAGGTCCGGGTCGATGTTGATGTCCCAGCCGGAGTGCGCGATCCAGCCGAGGTGCAGCTCGAGCACCTGGCCGAGGTTCATTCGCGAAGGCACACCCAGCGGGTTGAGCATGATGTCGACCGGCGTGCCGTCGGCGAGGAACGGCATGTCCTCCTCCGGCAGGATGCGGGAGATGCAGCCCTTGTTGCCGTGACGGCCGGCCATCTTGTCGCCCACGGTGATCTTGCGGTGCTGAGCGATGTACACGCGGATCATGTGGTTCACGCCGGTGGGCAGCTCGTCGCCGTCCTCCTCGGCGTCCTCCTTGGTAATCTCCTTGACGGCGATGACCGTGCCGGTCTCGCCGTGGGGCACGCGCAGGGAGGTGTCGCGCACCTCGCGGGACTTCTCGCCGAAGATGGCGCGCAGCAGGCGCTCCTCCGGGGTCAGCTCGGTCTCGCCCTTCGGCGTGACCTTGCCGACGAGGATGTCGCCGGCCTCGACCTCGGCGCCGATGCGGACGATGCCGCGCTCGTCGAGGTTGCTCACCGCGTCCTCGCTCACATTCGGCAGGTCGCGGGTAATCTCCTCGGCGCCCAGCTTGGTCTCGCGGGCGTCGATCTCATACTCCTCGATGTGGATGGAGCTGAGGGTGTCGTCCTGCACGAGACGCTGGGAGATGATGACGGCGTCCTCGTAGTTGTAGCCGTTCCACGGCATGAAGGCCACGAGCAGGTTCTTGCCCAGGGCCATCTCGCCCTTTTCGGTGGCGGGGCCGTCGGCCAGCACGGAACCCTTCTCCACGCGCTCGCCCTCGTGGATGAGCGGCACCTGGTTGTAGCAGGTGGTCTGGTTGGAGCGCTGGAACTTGGCCAGCTTGTAGGAGCTGGTGGTGCCGTCGTCGTTCATCACGCGGATCATGTCGGCGGAGCAGTAGGTCACCACGCCGTCCTTCTCGGCGAGCACGACGTCGCCGGAATCGACCGCGGCGCGCCATTCGCCGCCGGTGCCCACGAGCGGGCGCTCGGACTTGATGAGCGGCACGGCCTGACGCTGCATGTTGGCACCCATCAGGGCTCGGTGGCCCTCGTCGTGCTCAAGGAACGGGATCAGCGAGGCGCCGACGGAGACCATCTGGCGAGGCGAGACGTCCATGTAGTCGACGGAGCTCACCGGGACATCGACCGCCTCTTCCTCGTTGGCTCGGGCAAGGGCGTCCTCGTGCACGAAGCGGCCGTTGTCGTCGAGCTCCTGGTTGGCCTGGGCGATCACGTGGTCGCTTTCCTGGTCGGCCGTCATGTAGACGACGTCGTTGGTCACCTGGCCGTCGACGACCTTGCGGTACGGCGTCTCGATGAAGCCGAACGGGTTCACGCGGCCGAAGGTGGCGAGCGAGCCGATCAGACCGATGTTCGGGCCTTCAGGGGACTCGATCGGGCACATGCGTCCGAAGTGGGACGGGTGCACGTCTCGCACCTCCATGGAGGCGCGGTCGCGGGACAGGCCACCGGGGCCCAGCGCGGAGAGACGGCGCTTGTTGGTGATGCCGGCCAGCGGGTTGTTCTGGTCCATGAACTGCGACAGCTGGGAGGTGCCGAAGAACTCCTTGATGGTCGCGGCCACGGGGCGGATGTTGAGCAGGGACTGCGGCGTGATGGCCTCGGCGTCCTGCGTGGTCATGCGCTCGCGCACCACGCGCTCCATGCGGCTCAGGCCGGTGCGCAGCTGGTTCTGGATCAGCTCGCCGACCTGACGGATGCGGCGGTTGCCGAAGTGGTCGATGTCGTCGACGTCCACGCGCAGCTCGACGTCCTCGCCGTTGCGCTTGCCGAGGAACTTGTCCTTGCCCTCGTGGAGCGTCATCAGGTACTTCAGCGTGGCGACGATGTCCTCGAGCTTGAGGCTGCGGTCGTTCACATCGCCTTCGAGGCCGAGCTTGCGGTTGATCTTGTAGCGGCCGACGCGGGCGAGGTCGTAGCGCTTGTTGTTGAAGTAGAAGGATTCGAGCAGGTTCTTGCCGGCCTCCGGGGTGGCGGTGTCGCCCGGGCGGATGCGACGGTACAGCTCGGTGAGGGCGTGGTTGCGGATCTCCTCGTCGTTCGGACGCTGGTCGATCAGCGGCTTGCCGTTGGAGTCCTTCGGGGTGATGGCGTCCATCTCCTTGGCGAGGGCGTCGCGCATCAGCGGGTAGCCTTCGAAGGCCTCGTTGATCTCGCGCTCGGTCATGCCGATGGCCTCGAGGAAGATGACGGCGGACTGCTTGCGCTTGCGGTCGACGCGCACGCCGAGCACGTCACGCTTGTCGATCTCGAACTCCAGCCACGCGCCACGGCTCGGGATGATCTTCGCGCCGAAGACCTCCTTGTCGCTGGAACGGTCGCGGCTGCGGTCGAAGTACACGCCCGGGGAGCGCACGAGCTGGGAGACGATGACTCGCTCGGTGCCGCCGATGACGAACGTGCCGTGCGGGGTCTGCAGCGGGAAGTCACCCATGAACACGGTCTGCGACTTGATCTCGCCGGTGTCGTTGTTGCAGAACTCGGCGTTCACGTACAGCGGCGCGGAGTAGGTGTAGTCCTTCTCCTTGCATTCCTGCACGGTGTGGCGCGGCTCTTCGAAGTACGGGTTGGAGAACGTCAGGCTCATGGTCTGGGCGAAGTTCTCGATCGGGGAGATCTCGCTGAAGACCTCGTCGAGGCCGGAGGTGTGGGGAACGGTGTTGGTGCCGTTGGCCTCGTCCTCCTCGACGCGCTTCTTCCAGCGCTCGTTGCCGATGAGCCAGTCGAAGCTATCGGTCTGCACGCCCAGCAGGTACGGGACGTCGATGGGCTCCTTGATGGAACCGAAGTTCACGCGGTTCGAAGCCTTGTGCAGCTTGATGTCATGCTCATCCGCGCGAGCATAGGTTTTAGTGGTGCTTGCTTGTGTGTTTTCGGCAGCCAAGATGGGATGGTCCTTCTCGTTCGCTGTTATTCCATACGCCAGGGAACAGCGGCCGCAGAACTACAACCTTCGCGGGCAGTTCCCCCAGTTTGATGCATGCCCGCTATATGACACACGTCACTAATCGACAAAAGGATACCATATTCGCGCGTGTCGCGCAACCAAGCGTGGTTGCCCCCATCCCATAAGCTCCCCTCGGGAGGGGAGCTGTCGGCGAACGCCGACTGAGGGGAGGAAAAGAAACGCCGCAGAGTGGAAACACCATCCAGTCGTTCATCCCTGCCTGCTGATGCCGCCTTTATGGCCCGTCGCCTTGAACGGCGCTCCCCCGCGACGACCTGCGGTGAAGCCGTGCCCCTTTCCATGAATCCTGCCGCTGCCATTCCAGCCGCCATGCCAGCCGGATTTTTTCCGGCCTATGGCGTTCCAGCCGGATTCCGAAGCCCCTGCGTTATTCACGCCGCCGTGGTTTCCGTCCGTTCCGTTCGTTGTCATACCATCAGTATGGCCTGACCACCGGAATCGGAAGAAAGGAGCCGTCAATGACACCGTCGGCATATCCGTCGAAACGTGCGACGGGAACCCGCGGATTCGCGGTGGTGGACTTCGAGACCACGGGTCTGGTGCCGGAACGCGGCGACCGGGCCATCGAAATAGGCGTGGTGCTGCTCGACCCGGATGGCGTCATCGAGCATGAGGACGAGACGCTGATCCACGTGCGTCGCGACCTGGGCATGCAGGACCTGCACCGCATCCGCGCCGCCGATCTGCGGCACGCCCCCGAGTTCGACGGCATCGCCCGGCAGTTGCGCGGATATCTGGCCGGACGCGTGTTCGTGGCGCATAACGCGGCCTTCGATTCGCGTGTATTACGCTGCGAATACGCCCGCCTCGGCTATGACGTCCCCGTTCATGACGCCGCGCGGGACCGGCGCTTCGTCCACAACGACGCCGTCCACAACGACGCCACGATGCTGTGCACCATGAGACTTGGCGGCAGACTGCTCGGTACCCGCTCCCTCGCCGACTGCTGTCGACGGTTCGGCATCGGCAATCCGGACGCGCACAACGCATTGAGCGACGCGCACGCCACGGCACTGCTCCTACGCGAATACCTGCGCATGATTCCCGACTGGCCGGGATGGGCCGCTCATCTGGACGCCGCCGAACACGCACCCTGGCCTTACATCGACGGCAATATCGCCCGTTGGATGCCACGCCCTTCCCATAGGGACGAGCACGAACGCGCATTCAACGGCGAATACGACGGCGCCACAGATATCCGCGACCGCGATTCACATACCCCCGCTCCCCCGGCGCGTCTGCGCGAGGGCGACCGCATCGTGCTCACCGGCACGATGTCGCAGCGTCGTGCGGACTGGGTCGACGACCTCGCCGCGGTGGGCGTCACGGTCTGGCCGTCGGTCACCAGAAAGGTGCGGCTCGTGGTCGCCGCCGACGTGGACACGGAATCCACCAAGGCCCGCAAGGCCCGCGCCTACAACATCCCCATCGTCGACGAGGGCTGGCTCAGAACCGCCGTCGCCAACGGCGTCGACGCCGCCTGAATACAATCGGTGAGGTGGTCACGCGTCCCACGCGCGGCGGCGGGAGGAGCCGCGGCGCATGAGGGGACGGCCGGGGAGGGGAAAACATGGTCATGGCCGACGGCGGTACGTCACACGGCGGCCCGGCGCATACCGGGGAACAGATGCCATCCATCAACGAGGCGGCAACGCCCCCGCGGCGGATGACCGCATACGCGCAGATGGACGCCCGTCCGCTGACCGGTCACCAGAAAAGCATCATCGGACTGGTCGTCGTCGGCAACATCGCCGAGTTCTTCGACATGTTCCTGGTGGGGTTCGTCGTCTCCCTGCTCACCGGGGCATGGCATCTGACCGGTGTGGAGGCGGGCGTCATCCTGGCCTGCTCCGGCCTCGGCACCGTGATCGGGTCGATCATGTGGGGCCGTCTCGCCGACGGGTTCGGCCGCAGGCACGCGTTCCAATGGTGCGTGGTCTGCTTCGTGGCGTTCACCATCCTCTCCGTATTCCTTCCCGACCGCGCATGGGTGCCGCTCGCCCTGCTGCGCATCGGCGTCGGCATCGGCGTCGGCGGCCTCAACATCACCTCCATACCGTACGTGCAGGAGTTCGTGCCCGCACGGCATCGCGGCATGCTTTCCGGTCTCGCCTCCGTGTTCATCCCGCTCGGGCTGCTGCTCGGATCGGTCGCGCAGAGCATCGTCGGCGACCATTGGCGCGTCCTGCTCGCGCTTGGCGCCACACCGGTGCTGCTGCTCTTCTGGCTTCGCGCCGTGCCGGAATCCCCCCGCTTCCACCAGACCAAGGGTCGGGACGACAAGGCACGCGAGGCACTGGCCTGGGCCATGGAGATCCCCGTCGACGAGGTCGGCGACCTGCCCGTCGTCGGACATCGGCGGAAGGCCAGCTATTCCGCGCTGTTCAGCAGGCATCTGAAGTCCCTGCTCATCGTCGGCGTCGGCTCGTTCTGCTTCATCATGGGCGGCTTCGCCATCCAGTCGTGGGGGCAGACCCTCATGAAGGACGCGTTCGGCTTCTCCACGCGGATGGTCGCCGTCCTGTTCATGGGCGTCTCCGTCGCCGACTGCATCGGCCGTTTCGGCTCGGCATGGCTCGCCGACGTCATAGGCCGCCGTTGGACCATGTTCATCTTCGGCATCGTCGGCGCATGCGGCTGCTTCTACGCCGCGTTCTTCCACGACTCCGGCTGGCAGTTCTACATTGCCGTGATCATCATCATGACGTTCGCGGACGGCGTGTTCGGCATCCTCAACGCGTTCGGCGGCGAACAGTTCCCGAACGACGTGCGTTCCACCGGCCTCGGCCTCGGCTATGGCATCGGCGCCACCGCCAAGATCATCGGCCCCGCGTTCATGGGTGTGCTTGTCGGCGGCGACTTCGTCTCCCAGAATATCGACATCGCCGTGATCACCACCGCGTTCACCTTCTTCGGCGTCTGCCTCGTCATCGGCGCGGTCGTCTACCTGTTCGCCCGGGAGACCAAGGGCCGGCAGCTCGAATCCCTGTAGAACACAGCCGCAATCCTCCCCGTCATGGATTGGATTGCATATTCGTCGCAATGCGATCCAATCCGTGGCATTTTCATATCCGGATTTTCAAAAACCGCATGATTCCAACGTTCATGAAAATCGTCATGACGATTCCCGAAGGATTACGACGCCAAAATGCGAAAACGCGTCCGAATCCTTCGCCGACAGGCCGGCTTCGTCTTCGGCGCACGATGCGACTATGAATACTTGATATGACCAGAAAGAAGAGTCCGAATACGAATACGACCCCGACGACCATGACCAACCAGCCGGTGCACGATATTCCGCCGCTGAGCGATTACGCCCGCTCAGTCATCGACAGGCTCGGATTGGAGGCGCATCCGGAGGGCGGATGGTACGTGCGCGACTGGCAGTCGGCATCGCTGGCGCCCGCCGATTGTGCGAGCGCGACACAGCCCGCCACCGCCACGACCACCGGAGACCGCCCGCTGGCATCATTGATCTATTTCCTGCTGCCCAAGGGCGATTTCAGCGCCTGGCATCAGGTGGATGCCGACGAGCTATGGCTGTGGCATGGCCCGGCCCAGGTGACGCTTGAGCTCGCCGGCGACGGCGACACCCCGAACCCCGAAGCCGCCCACCGCATCACGCTCGGCGCCGGCCTGCGAACGGATGCGGACGCCGAGTCGTCGACCGCGCCGGGAGATGAACCGGTGAACGCCCCGGTAATCGGCCACGTGGTCGTGCCGGCCGGCGTGTGGCAACGCACCATTCCCGGCGACGGGGATGCGTTGGTCTCCTGCGTGGTCAGTCCCGGTTTCACGTTCGCGGGCTTCACTCTCGCGCGGCGATAGTCATGCGCCGCGTCATCGCCCGTCGTCCCGTGGCATCTCGCCGTCCCGTAGTACGGACGCCGCACGGTCTTCCCATGCCATCCAGCCGATAATCGATAGTCGGCATTTGAAGGTCGAACGCGCGCATGGCACATCATGACGGGACGGCCGTTCGTCCGGCACGGCATCAGGGACACGGAATCGAGGCGAATATGAATATGGGGCTCATCTCGGCGATGCAGGGATTCTGCGTCATCGGCATCATCATCCTCATCGGCTATGTGGCGGCACGGTTCCACATCGGCGGCCCGACCGCGCAGATGGTGCTGAACCGGTTCAGCTACTTCGTCTCCACGCCCTGCCTGATGTTCGCCATCCTGTCGAAGGAGCATCTCTCCGACGTGTTCAAGCCGTCGATCGGCGTGGCCATCCTGTGCGCCACAATCACCGGCACGATATTCCTCGCGTTCAACGCCGCCGTCTTCCATCTCAAGCCGGCGGACACCACCATCGGCGTGCTTGACTCCATGTATATGAACGCGAACAACATCGGCCTGCCCATCGCGACGTATATTCTCGGCAATCCGGCGGCCGTCACGCCGATCGTGCTCATCCAGCAGGTGCTGTTCACGCCGGCCGCGCTCACGTCGCTGGATCTGTCGTCCCGAGGCAAGGTGAGCGTGAAGGCCATCGTCTCCCAGCCGCTGCACCA
This sequence comes from Bifidobacterium pluvialisilvae, assembly GCF_019331695.1. Lineage (GTDB taxonomy): Bacteria > Actinomycetota > Actinomycetes > Actinomycetales > Bifidobacteriaceae > Galliscardovia > Galliscardovia pluvialisilvae. The sequence continues at coordinate 135,021 of NZ_JAHBBI010000004.1, read as the reverse complement.
GCCCATACTCATCGGCGTGCTCATCGGCATCGTCACGTCGGCGGTCAGCGATGCGGCCGGCTGGTTCATCGTGCCGAGTTATGTCTACGATCCCGTCAACATCGTCGGCAATTCCGCCGTCCCGCTGATTCTCATGGCGTTCGGCATGTCGTTGCATGGGTCGAAACCGTTGGGCGACGGCTCCCATCGCGCGGCCACCATCACGGCGGCATTGCTGAAGAACGCGGTCATGCCGGCGGTGGCGTTCGCCCTTGCCTATGCGATGGGCTTCCGTGAGCACGAACTGTACTCGTGCGTGGTACTTGCCGCGCTTCCCACCGCGCAGAACGTGTACAACTACGCCGCCCGATACGATGCCGGCACCACGCTTGCGCGCGATGGCATCCTGCTGAGCACGCTCTCCTCCCCAATCTTCATCTTCGTCATCGCCGCCCTGCTCGGTTGACGATACGGCAGCGGAGATCCGCCGTCCTTCCTGCCGATTGCATATTGCGCACGTTAACATGCGCGAAATGGGTTTTATGATTGCGCGCAACGAACGCGCGACATGATGTGAGGCAAGTTTTTTCGAGAGCCCTTTGCCCGGTGCAGGTTGGAACGGCACCGGCCGATGCCGCGCATGGGCGTCCTGCGAAAAGGCTTGTTCAAGGGGAAATCAATATGAGGAGGGGAACCTTGACCAATCCATTCACGCCCAATCCACCCGAACGGCCGCATTCCGGCGTCCGGGACACCCACGTACCGAGCGCATCGTCAGGCCGACGCCGGCCCATGCCCATGATCCGCCGCATCGCCGCGATGGGCGTCGCCGTGATCTCCACGATGGCGTTCACGATGGTCGGCACGACCACGGCGCAGGCGAGCGACGCCACCGGCACCGGCAGTTCGGTGCTCGCCCCGGTCGACCCGCAGCATTGGGAGAACCAGGACGACATGACATGGGACGACTACAAGCCCACGCCGACCGACTACACGAAGGTCAAGGCCGAGCGGGACTTCCACGGCGCCATCGTCATGCTCGACTTCCCGGATGAGACGTTCCGCATCACGCAGAAGACGCCCGACGCGTTCGGCAACCCGCAACTGCCCGCGGGCAGCAGTCCGATCAGCCGCGACGAGGTGCCCGAATACTACCGGAGCCTGCTCAACGACCCGAACAACAAGCTCAACAAGGGCGAGACCATCGACCAGTACTGGAAGGAGCAGACCGGCGGCAAGATCGGCGTGAACCTCGAGGCGTACGGACCGTTGCGTATGCCCGGCAAATCCTATGAGTACGGTCTGGAATACTGGATGAACGGCAAGGAGTCCATGGCGGACTACTGCCCCGCCGGCTCCACCTGCGGCCGCGACCCGCGCACCGACGCCATGGCCCTGCTGAAGAACAGCCAGCAATACAAGGCGAAATACGGCGACACCGACCCGTACAAGGCCTTTGACGAGATCTTCTTCGTACTTGCCGGCGAGGACGAATCCGGCACATGGCAGGAGTTCGGCGAGATGAAATACAAGAACAAGGAGGACATCCCCGACTCGCTGGGCGCGACCGACGCCAACGGCAAACGCCTGTACAACGCGAAGGGCCAGCCGATTCCGAACTGGGCGCCGACCCGCTATGTGGGATGGACGTCATGGAAGGCCACCGCCCGATTCTGGCCGAACGCCGAATACGCCAAGTTCAATGCGGACGGCAGCGTGGCTTCCGCCGGCACGGTGGTGCTCGCCGAGGATTCCGGCGCGGGAACGTTCGCCCATGAGTTCAGCCACGTGCTCAACGTGGCCGACAACTACCGCAACCCGTTTGGCACCGACGCCTCCGACGGCGGGCCGCTACGAGATACCGCAGGCCCGTTCGACATCCTCTCCCGAGGCTCGTTCAACGGCCCCGGAGGACCCCACACCCGCTGGGACATCCCCTCGCTCAAGGGCGACGTGCTGCCCGCGGGCATGGCGTTCCGCAACCGCAGCAAGCTCGGAGTGCTCGACTCCTCGAGCTACGTCGAAGTCTCCCGCTCCGACCTCAAGTCGAAGGGCGTGCTGGTGACCGACCTGCAGGCCCGTGAGATGCAGGAGAAGAACGAGAACCTCGGCGTCAACGTGCAGCTCGACGGCGGCGACCGGCAGTCGTGCAGCACCGAGGACAAGACCAACGGCTGGAAGTGCGACGGCGGAGGCTACGACAGCTACACCATGGAGGTCATCGACCGCATGGGCACAGACTCGTCGCAGCCCGACCACGGCGTGATGATCGGCAAGGCGAAGAAAGCGGACAACAGCCCGTTCATCTGGACCATCGACGCGAACCCGCAGGACATCAACATGGTGGACTACGTCGACCCGAACGGCAACAAGGTGATGGTCACCCGCGGCGACCAGCGTCAGCTCAACGACGCGCTCTTCCACGCGGGCATCAACTCCGGATCCCAGTACGAGTACGAGGACAAGGACAACGGCCTGCACTTCTACATCGCCAACCAGCATCGCGACAGCCGCGGCGTGCTGCACTACACCGTCGCCGTACGCTCGACCGACGGCGCGGGCACGCAACGGCGCGGCGTGAAGGTCACGGCCGCCGGCGAGCCTTCCAAGGTTTCCGACGGCATCTACGGCCAGACGGTCAAGATCACCAACACCGGCGCAAGCGCATCCGACCCGCGGTTCGACAGCGACATCTACCGCGTGACCACCACGGTGGAATCCGCCGACGGCAGCTGGAAGGCGCAGACGCCGAGCGCCATCGTCACGGCCAAGGCCGGCCAGACCATCGACGTGCCCGTGTACGCCTACCGTCAGAACGCCTCCGCCGCGGCGAAGGGCGCACCCAAGGTGACGGTCACGGTCGCTTCCGAAAGCGCTCCGACGGCCGCCAAGCAGGCCGTCTCCTACACCGTCGACACCAACAACGGCAATGAAGGCACCAACGGGCAGCAGCCCGGCTCGGGCACGACCACCCCGAAGCCCGGCACCGGCGGAACGACGAACGCCAATGGTTCCGGCAGCGGCAACACCGCCTCCGGCAACCAGTCCGGCAAGACCACCGGCACCGGCAAGACCACTGACGCCAACGCCAACGCATCCGAACAGCCTTCGCATATGGCACGGACCGGCGCCACGGTGGCCTCCATCGCCGTCGTCTCCCTGCTCATGGCGGGCGGTGCGCTCGCCATACTCGCCGCCAAACGCGCCCGCGGACGAGGCTGACGAATCCACGGCGGACTGAATCGGCCGTTTTCGTATTGTTACGACCGCATGTATCCACGTTAGAAACCGGTAACATACGGCGGACGTATGATGACGGCAGCCAGATAAGAACGTCGTATGCACCGCGGTCCAATCGCCGACCACGGCAGGCCAGACGACGGAAGGGGAAGGACGATATGTCAGGCAGGACACCATACGTATTCAACATCCAGCACTTCTCCACACACGACGGGCCTGGCGTGCGCACCACCATCTTCTTCAAGGGATGCCCGCTGCGCTGCGAATGGTGTCACAACCCCGAAAGCCAGCTGTTCACGCCCGAGATCATGACCGACAAGGACGGCAAGGTCCAGCACGTCGGCCAGCAGTACACCATCGACGAACTCGTCAAGGACGTGCTCAAGGACCATATGATCTACGACCAGTCCGGCGGCGGCGTCACGCTCTCCGGCGGCGAGGTGCTGGCCATGGACCACGACTACATCATGGAGCTCGTGCGCCGCCTCGACGAGCAGGAGATCAGCATCGGCATCGACACATGCGGCGTCGCCGCGTCGAAGACCGTCGAGGAGATGTGCGACTACGCCGACTTCTTCCTCTATGACCTCAAATTCATCGACGACGAGCTGCACAAGCGTTACACCGGCGGCTCGAACCATCTCGTATTGAAGAACCTCAAGATCCTCGCCGAGAACAACGCCCGCATCTTCCTCCGCCTCATCATGCTGCCCGGCATCAACACCGACAAGGACATGATCGAACGCACCATGCTGTGGCTGCGCGCCAACCACATCCCCGTCGAGCAGGTGGACATCCTCCCCTACCACAAGTACGGCATGGACAAGTACGCCAAGCTCGGCCGCAAGGCCATCTACTTCGAGGTGCCTTCGGACGAGCAGATGAACGAGGTCAAGACCGAAATCGAGAAGTTCTACGACAACGTGACCATCGGCGGCTGACGCCGGGCGGCCAAATGCAGTCAGGAGAACACGGCCGAGGCGTTTTTGGCCTGCGTCCGTGCCATAATCGACAGCGAAGCCGCTCGTGTCATGTTGCGGGCCTGTTACGTCTGTTACGTCGGCCGCGACACGCATAACACACGACGGCGCTACGATAAGCCGCAATACAACGCAATCGGAGGGAGGCCAAGGCGATGAACGATCTCGCAACCGATATCGTATTCGATTCGCCGATCTCCGCGTCCGCCCGCGTTCTCGGCCTTATGGACGGCTGCATGCGTTCACGCAAACGCAGCCAAGGGCATCCCGGCGCACGAAGCGGCGCGGAAACCATTCTCAAATAACATCGGGGCGCACAGCGCGTGGAAGCGCATGTCCCTTATCTTCTTCACACCCTATCAGACGGGGGTATTTTCCCCACCTGCACCTATATCCATCATTCATTCGTTTCGTCATACCTACATTCAAAGGATCATTCATCATGACCACCGCAACCATCACGCCGACCGGCGTCGACACCGGCATCAACTGGGACGAGAAGCGCGGCTCCACCATGCGCACCAAGCGTCTGCGCGAGCTGAGCGAGACCACGCATCCGAGCATCTCGCTCGAGCGTGCGCTCATCGAGACCGAGGTCTACAAACAGTACGAGGGCAAGGTGCCCACGCCGGTGCTGCGCGGCATCTTCTTCAAGACGCTCATGGAGAAGCGCACGCTGTACCTGGGCGACGACGAGCTGATCGTCGGCGAGAAGGGCGTGGGCCCGCAGTCCGCGCCGACGTTCCCGGAGCTGTGCTGCCACAGCCTTGAGGATTTCGACAACATGAACAACCGCGCGCACGTCTCCTTCTCCGTGACCGAGAAGCAGAAGGAGATTCAGCGCGACGTCATCATCCCGTTCTGGCAGGAGCGTGCCTCCATGACCAAGATGATGAATATGCTACCCGAGGAGTGGCACCTGCTGTTCGAAGGCGGCATGTACACCGAGTTCATGGCCCAGCGCGGCCCGGGCCACACCGTGGCCGACGGCAAAATCTACAAGTCCGGCTACGCGGACTTCATGAAGCGCATCGACGACGAACTCGCCGCGATCGACTACAACAACGACATGGAGGCCGAGCACAAGGAGGCCGAGCTTCAGGCCATGCATCTGGTGTGCGAGGGCATGATCATCCTCGGCCAGCGCTACGCCGCCCTGGCCCGTGAAAAGGCCGAGCAGTGTGACGACCCGGTGCGCCGTGAGGAGCTTGAGCAGCTCGCCGAAGTGTGCGATCGGGTGCCGGCCCACGCGCCGCGCACGTTCCGCGAGGCGATTCAGATGTACTGGTTCACCCACATCGGCGTCACCTCGGAAATGAACAACTGGGACGCCTACTCCCCCGGCAAGTTCGACCAGCACCTCGAGCCCTTCTACAACCGCGAGGTGGCCGCCGGCACACTCACCCGCGAGCAGGCCCGCGAATACCTCGAGTGCCTGTGGGTGAAGTTCAACAACCAGCCGGCCCCGCCGAAGGTGGGCATCACGCTGAAGGAATCCGCCACCTACACCGACTTCTGCAACTTCAACACCGGTGCGCTGCGTCCGGACGGCACCTGCGGCGTGAGCGACGTGAGCTACCTGATCCTCGAGGTCATGGACGAGATGAAGCTGCTGCAGCCGAGCTCGAACGTGCAGATCAGCCGCAAGACCCCGGAGCACTTCCTGCACGAGGCCGTGAAGATCAGCCGCAAGGGCTGGGGCCAGCCGGCGTTCTACAACTCCGACGCCATCATCCAGGAGCTGCTGAACATGGGCAAGTCCCTTGACGACGCCCGCGAGTCCGGCATCGCCTCCGGATGCGTGGAGACCGGCACCGCCGGCAAGGAGGCCTACGTGCTCACCGGCTACCTCAACGTGCCGAAGGTGCTCGAGCTGGTGATGTACCGAGGCTACGACCACTACACGAACAAGAAGATCGGCATCGACTGCGGAGACCCGCGCGACTTCAAGAGCTTCGATGAGCTGTACGCCGCGTTCGAGAAGGAGCTCAAGTACGTCACCGACGTCAAGGTGGCCGGCAACAATCTCATCGAGCGTCTGTTCATGGACACGCTGCCCGTGCCGCTGCTCTCGGTGATCACCGACGACTGCATCGCCCGTGCCAAGGACTACAACTGCGGCGGCGCCCGCTACAACACGAGCTACATCCAGTGCGTGGGCATGGGCACCGTCACCGACTCGCTCACCGTGTTCAAGAAGCAGGTCTTCGAGGACAAGCGCTTCTCGATGGACGACGTGCTCGCCGCCTGCGAGGCCGACTTCAAGGGCTACGACGACATGTTCGACCAGGTGTTCAACCACACCCCGAAGTACGGCAACGACGACGACTACGCCGACGACGTGCTGCGCGAGGTCTCCGAGTCCCTGCAGAAGATCGTGGCCGGCCGCCCGACCCCGAAGGGCTCCAAGACCATCGTGGAGTTCCTGCCGACCACCTGCCACGTGTACTTCGGCCAGACGATGATCGCCTCCCCGAACGGCCGCCACGAGCACATCGCGCTGCCCGACGGCATCGCCCCAGAGAAGGGCGCGGACATCAACGGCCCGACCGCCGTAATCCGTTCCGCCGCGAAGATGGACCAGCTCAAGACCGGCGGCGCGCTGCTCAACCAGAAGTTCACGCCGCAGGTCGTGGCCGGCAAGAAGGGCATCCTCGGCATGAGCGCCCTGATCCGCAGCTACTTCGCGATGGACGGCCACCACATCCAGTTCAACGTGATCGACCGCGCCACGCTGATCGACGCGCAGAAGCACCCGGACCAGTACAAGGACCTCATCGTCCGCGTGGCCGGCTACTCCGACTACTTCAACAACCTGGACAAGGCCCTGCAGGACGAGATCATCGCCCGCACCGAGCAGACCCTGTGACGCTCTTCGCATAGCGACCGAACGGCCCCGAACCCGTGCCTGGGTTCGGGGCCTTTTTCGCTTCGCTGGAATCCCGGCACCGATGTAGGGCACCAAAACACGACTTCCGGGGCGATTCCGAAGCGCTCGGCCTTCTATCCCAATCTTCTGGGGTGGCGCAAGCCGCTATGCCGAGTACGGTCCGCATGATTTCAACGCACATACATGGAAAAGCGGGGATGCCGGCCCCAGAAGTCGGAGATAGGTCTCAGGTCTTTGCCTCAACAGCCCCAGAAGTCGCAGTTTGCCAGTGGGACACCCGCCATGCAAGCTACCGTGACGCCGCATATCGCCACCGACGCCCGTCCGCCAGCCATTCCAACGTCCTCCGGGGCGTCAGGGGCACGGGCTTCCCCGTGACCTGTTCGATTCGGACGGCTATCCGCCATGCCAGCTTCTCCTGGGACTCGACGTCCCTCACATCCTCGTAGAAAACCTTGATGATTATCCATCCGAGACGTTCCAGCTCCTCACGCCGCCGGTTGTCTTCCTTCCACTGCATGCGATGATGCCCGCCGTCATACTCGAGCGCGATCTTCCACTGCGGGTAGGCCATGTCGAGGTAATAGCAGCCCTTCCCGTTCTCTTTGGGCACCGGATGGTTCACCTCCGGGCATGGCAGCCCGTATCGCATGGGCACAAGACGGACCCTGGTCTCATAGGAGGAGTCCGTCCCCTCCCGGGCCAGCCGCAGAGCCTGACGGCATCGTCGTATTCCCCTGAAGCCCGTGGCCTGCGCGAGATCGTTGGACAGCCGTTCAAGCGTCAGCCGCCGCAGACGCCTGTCCCTTCGCATAAGGCCGTCGGTCAGCACGACAAGTTCCTCCAGCGACAGCACTGCGGCATAATGCATCCACACGTCGGGCAGCGAGACGCAACGGATCCGGCCGTCCACCAGCACCGTGTCGAACGCACCCGCATAGCGGTGGAACCGTACGCCGCGAATATCGGTTTTGGCACGGTCGTCGTTCACCGCCACATGGCAGACGTCCTTGTTCAGCCTCTCGTCCCAAGGCAGTTCCACCGATTGCAGTTCCAGGGCGGTGCAGAGGTCGAAGACCAGATCGTTCCTCGTACGGGCCATCGCCTCCAGGCAAAGGCCCATGCTCCGATGCTTCGCCTCCGTCAGATGCCGCAGCGCCAAAGACCCATCATTCATGCCTTCACGCTAGGGGGTCCAGCCGATGCGGCACAAGCCCGGCGGACAATGTGGACGGATGGACCACCCTCGCCCGGCAATCCGGGGTCACACGAGGAATCCCTCGGGATAGATGTCGGTGGAGTCGAGTTCGAAGGTGCTGACGCCAGTGATGAACGCCTTGCCGGTGATCTGCGGGATGATGGCGTCATGGCCGGCGACCGTGGTGCGCGAGGCCGGGCACCCGAGGAACTTCGACCCGGTGATCGACTCGAACACGCGGGTCTCGCCGATGTCCATCTTCCCATGTGCCACGAGCGCGGCGAGCTTGGCGCTGGTGCCGGTGCCGCATGGGGAGCGGTCGACCTGCCTGCCGCCGAAGACGACGCCGTTGCGGTAGTGCCCGGTGGATTCGTCGTACTGGCCGAATTCCACCAGATCGACGCCCTTGATGTCCACGAGCGGATGGCGTACGTCGAGCTGTTCGCGTGCGGCACGCAGGACGGCCATGCCAATGTCGGCGATCTCCTGCGAGTGCGAGGATTCGATGTCGTAGCCGAGGCCGAGCGAATCGAAGTCCACCAGCGCGAAGAAGCTGCCGCCGAACGAAATGGTGGCTTTGACGTCCCGTACGGGGATGCCCGGCTCGTCCACGTGGATGGTCACGTCGTCCATGGCGACGAACGCGGGCACGTTGGTGAGCGTGGCGTTCTCGACCTGGTGGCCGCGCACGTGGACGGTGACGGTGATGAGTCCTGCCGGGGTGTCGAGACGCACGTCGATGTCGTCGTCGGCGATGGCGGCGAACGACGGATACTTCCCGGTCACGAGGCCGGATTCGACGGCGAACGTGGAGACGCCGATGGAACCGTGGCCGCACATGTTGAGATAGCCGCCCGAGTCGGTGAACACGGCGCCGAGGTCGGCGTCGGAACGGGTGGGTTTGAAGAGGATGGCGCCGAACATGTCGCGGTGGCCGCGCGGCTCCAGCATGAGGATCTTGCGGATGCCGTCGTATTCGTTGATGAGCTTGTCGCGCACGGCGATGGCGCTCGGCTCGGCGTCGAGCGCGGAGAGCCCGCCGACGAGGATGCGCGTGGGCTCGCCCTGCGTGTGTGATTCCACGGTGGTCAGCCGCGGGCTGGAGGCGAACATCGCGTCGTCGAGCACGGCCTTCGCCGCCGCCAGCGTTTTGGTGTGGAAATTGGACGGAACCTGTATCATGCCGGCAACGTTCATCATGCATCTCCTCGGTTCGGCGCCTTGGACGCGCCTCGCGGAAGGTCGATGCCGTCGGCCGGACGAGGACTCGCCCCCGAATAGAAGGACAGCCTCGCGTTCTCGCCGTCTACAGGTGCCGCACGAAGCGGTTGAGCACCTCGGCGACGATTCTGGTGGGCTCCCCCACCAGCGGCTGCGACCCCTGATGCAGGCACCAGTCGTACAGCATCGATCGTTCCGCCATCGCATACAGGCGGACAATGTCATGCGTGGAATAGTCCCGTGTGATTTCGCCCTGGTCCTGTCCGCGGGCGAAGAGCCTGCGATGGATGGCGAAGTAGAAGCGGTCCTGATTCACCAGTGACCGGTCTCCACGCGCGTTGAGCTGCGACGCCAGCTGGGCGCTGAGCAGCTCGACCGGCACATGCTGTTCGATCCAGCCGAACATCTGCACGTTGAGATAGGGAATCTGCTCGACCACCGACCCGTCGGGGTCGAGTTCGGCGTCCATCTCGCGGTATTTTTCGTCGAACACGTCGCTCAGCGTTCCCAGAAGCGCCGATTTGCCTTGGAAATGATGGTAGAACGTGCCTTTGGCGATGCCCGCCTTGGCGATGATGTCATCAATCGTGGTCTTCTCGTAGCCTTTTTCCTTGAAAAGGTCCCAGGAAGCGTCGATGATGCTGCCTCGTGCGTCTCGTGCCATGGACAGGTCCCGCCTTTCACCCCATGTTCCGTCATGAAGCCGTTACGTAGATGTGACTCCATCATAGAACCGTATCGTTTGGACGTGTCCCGCCGCCTTGCACGGATGCGACCGGATCGATTGTTCGTGTGATTGTGATTGTCGTGTTGCGTTGGTATCGGGGCGCCTGCCATGCGGCGGACGCCCCGACGTTCATCGAATCGCCGGATCAGACGTTGTGACGGTATTCGTACGGCAGCGCCTTCATCTGGCCGAAGTGGTCGAACTCCTCCATGGCGTTGAGGGTGTCCTTGAGGATGCCCATCTGCATGGTCGGGTTGTTCGGCTCGCCGGCGTTGGACCCGATCGGCACGAGCGGCGCGGTGATGCGCGGCGCGCCCTGCTGGCGGGCGATCGGCGGGAGGGCGGCGATGATGCAGGTGCTCATGCCCGCGGCCTCGCAGCAGCGCAGCACCAGTGTGCAGGAGCGGTGGCAGGTGCCGCAGCCGCCGGTGGCGAGCACGATGTCGGCGCCTTCGGCCTTGAGCTTCTTGGCAATCTCGGGGCCGGTGACGTGCTCGAACTTGTCGACGTTGCCGCCGCCGCCCATGAAGCCGAAGAAGGTGGGCACGAGCGAGCCGATGAAGCCTTCCTTGACGAGTTCGCGCAGGCGGTCGATGGGCAGCATGGCGTTGACGTCCTTGTTGATGTCGGAGTTGTCGAAGCCGCCGTGGGTGACCATGAGCTGGTCGGACGGGGTGTCGCTCGGGATCTCGCGGTAGCTCCAGTCGCCGGCGGTGTTGAACGGCGTCTGGTCCTTCTTGTGGATGCCGCCGGAGGTGATGAACGCGACCTTGCACTCGCTCAGCGGCTTGGTGAGCGGGGTCCAGACCGGCTTCGGGGTCCACGGCACGTAGATTTCGGACTTGAGTCCCTTGGCGGTCGTCAGCTTGAATGCGGTAGGCATGATGTGCTCCTTTGATTCGTGAATGACGTTGTGTTGGCTGTGTGGTTGGCGAGGATCAGATGACGTTGACGTAGCTGAGGTAGAACTCGCATTCCTCGCCTACTGCGAGCGGCTTGTCGGTGTAGATCAGGCGCAGCGGCAGCGAGAGCACGCCCATGCGTCCGTTGACGCCGATGCGTACGCCGACCTCGGTGACTTCCTTGATGACTCCCTTGAGCAGGAGCGGCTTGAGTTCCACCTGCATGACGTCTCCTTCATCGTGTGTGCGGCTTGTGGATGGGGCCGGGCGTCCCTTCCGCGGGATGCCCGGCGGGTTCGCGGGACCGTGGATGGACTACTTGACGAGCTTCTTGTTGGCCTCGATGACCGCCTCGTCCCACTTGTGCTCCGGCGGCTCGATCGGGATGCCGGCCATCTTGGTCTTGAGCATGAGGATGGCGCGGGCCGCGTCCTCCGGGGTGGTGGTGTTGTCGGCGAGGATCTCGTTCTCGAAGCCCTCCGGGTCCTTGTTGAGCTCGATCATGGCGTCCATGTACTTGTTGCCGACGACCAGCTGGCCCTGGTAGGCGGCGAAGGTGACGCCCACGACCGGCACGCCGCGCGAGCCGATGGCCGCGATGTTCTCGGAGAAGTCGATGTGGTTGTTGCCGAAGCCTTCGGTGGTGACGATCGCGCCGTCGACCTCCATGGCCTCGATGAGTGCGCCGAGTCGTTCGGAGACGAAGGTCTTCTCGTCGTTGACCTGCGGGGAGCCGATGAACACCACGCCGGTGAGGTCGAGCTCCTCGTCGGTCTGCAGGGCCTCGACCATGGGCTCGCGGAAGAAGTGCCTCGTGATCTCCTTGGTGGCGGGTCCGATGCAGGCGAGCGCGTGGATGCCGCCGTCGAGCACCTCGTTGGGGCTGAGCACCACCGGCACGTTGCCGAGGTCGACGTTCTTCTGGCCGCCCTTGACGCCGCAGGGCTCGGTGGGCACCAACAGGTTGTCGTGCATGGCGCCCTGGCCCATAATCTCCTTGACGAGCACTACGCGCGGCCGTCCGGCGCGGCGGACGTCCTTGAACGTCTCCTCCTTGACGGGCTTGACGCCGTCGAGGTCCTTGATGGCCTCGCGGCAGGAGTGCACGATCACGTCGGCGGCGCTGTGGGCGGCGAACGGTCCGCGGCGCTCCATGCCGGTGCCTTCCTGAATCTTCACGTCCACGCGGATCATGATGTCGTCCGCGTCGGGGCAGCCGGGACGGCCGTAGCGGATCTTCTCGTCCATGTAGCCTTCGCAGGAGCCGAACTCGTGCACCTGCACGCCGGCCTCGTCCATGCCGGTGAGCACGAAGACCGCGCCGGAGAGCACGTTGGTCACGCCTTCGCCGAGCTTGCCTTCGGCCTTGGCGGCGATCGGGATGACGTCCATGATGGTGTTGGAGTAGACGTGGCGTTCGGACGGCTCGATGATCTTCAGTTCGACGTCCTTGACCAGCGGGTCGGCCTTCTTGGCGGCCTCGACGAGGGATTCATCGATGGTGAGCACGCCGTCCGCGTATGACGTGGCGTCGCCGAGCTCGACCTTGGTGACCGGATAGTCCTTCTTGACGAGGGTGCGCATGACCTTGTCGGCGGGCGCGGGCTCCTCGGGGGCCGGGGCCGGCGCGGCGGCGCAGGCCGGCGGCACCGGGGCGCCGGCGACGGGCGCTCCCCCGGCCGGGAAGACCAGGTCGAGGCCTTCGGCCTTGTCGAGGTGCAGGTGCACGTAGCCGTCGGATGCGGGGGCGGCCGGCGCGGGGGCCGGGGCCGCGTAGCAGGAGCAGGGCTCCTCGTCGGCCGGAGCGGCTTCCTCGTCGGCCTCCTCCGGCTCCTCGGCCGGCGCCTCCTTCACGCCGTCGAGCAGGTCGGGGGTGAGCTGGGTGAGGGCCTCGCCGTCGTTGATGAGCGTGGCGCCGAGGGCCTGCTGGATGGTCAGCCCGCCCTCCTTGAGGGTCATGAGGTTGGAGTCGACGAGATCGGGGAAGATCGTGGGGTCCTCGAAGTCGGCGGCGCTCAGCACGGTGCCTGCGGGGCGGCGGCAGCACAGCACCGCCGGATCGTTGAGATGCGCTTCGAGCGTTTCCTTGGAGAGCGACATTTCTGGTTCCTTTCCCTGTGGTTGTTGATGTGTTACGTTGTGGAAGTCTGGTTATGCGGCCTTCACGGTCTTGCGGAAGGCGCGGATGATGGGCTCGTCGCCGGCCCGCATGAACGCGTCGGTGGCGTGGTGCACGCGCATGCCGAGCTTGGGGGCCACCTGCATCACCGTGTTGGAGCAGTCGGTGCAGTGCGAGATGAGCACGCTGGCCGCGCCTTCCTTTTTGAGGGCGATGATGTTCTGCGCCTGGCCGGGGCAGATGCCGGGGTTGCGGCATTTGAGCCGCCCGTTGGGCAACCGGCAGGCGTTCTTGCACAGGCGGACGTCCACGAGCGGCGCGCCTTTGGCAGCCACGATGGCCCGGAGCCTCTCCTCGCTGGCGCCGCAGGCGCATACGATGATGCCCATGGGGCCGGGGTCGGGGATCTCCGGCCCGGCGATGATGATGCCGCCGCAGGTCTCCGACACGGTGGTGTCGAGCGTGCCGAGGTGGCCCATGTACGGTCCGCCGATCATGATCTGCTCGTCGGCGGTCGGTTCGTGCACGTGCAGTGCGTCAAGCACCTCGCGCACGGTGACGCCGATCGGCACGTCGTAGACGACGATGCTGACGTCGTCGTCGAATCCGCTGCCTTCGATGTGTCCGGCGACGGTGAGGTCCTTGGTGGTGACGGCCAGGTTCTCGATGACGGCGTCGTGCACGCGCATCAGCGATTCGACGTTCATGACGACGGCGCTTGCGGCGCTGGGGATGGCGTCGGGCGGCAGCAGCGTGCCGAGCACGTCGCGTACGATGGCGCGTTCGTCGCCGGCCGGGTAGCGGTCCTTGAGGAACGCGATCTCGATGTCCGGGTCGACGTCGAAGGCGTATTCGCCGGCCGCGGCGGCGTCCAGTGCCGCCTGCAACGACCGGACGGCCTTGATGTTCTTGGGCTTGATGGCCACGATGCCGCGCTTGGCGCCGACCTCCTTCATGGCGATGGTCAGCCCGGAGAGCACCTTGGCCGCGTCGGTCTCGAGCCGGGCGGTGTTGTGTTCGAGCAGCGGCTCGCATTCGGCCGCGTTGGCGATGACCGTCTCGCAGCCCTTGCCGAACTTGAGCTTCTTGAACGTGGGGAAGCCGGCGCCGCCCATGCCGACGAGTCCGGATTCCTCGATCTTGGCGAGCGGCGTCGCGTCGGTGTCGGCGAGTTTCCTGACCGGCACCTCGGCGAACAGTTCCGCGGATCGAATGACGTGATGCTGACGTGCTGTCATGAGATCCACCCCTTTCTTGTCTGCCGTCCACGGTCCAGAACCCAACGTCATCTATATTCGTTGTTCTAGAACGTGTTCTATTTATTAAGTATAGGCAAGCGTGTTACACACCATATTTTCTTGTGTTACCGCCAAGTTACCGTCGAAACATCTAGAACACAGTATAAAAAAGCTCCCCTCATCATGAGGGGAGCCCGTCATGGCAATACCATCAGTGCCCCACGGCGCTGAGGAACTGCCTCGTGCGCTCGTTGACCGGATGCGCCATGATCTCCTTGGGGTCGCCCTCGTCGATGATCCGCCCGTCGGCCATGACGACGAGATGGTCGCCGACCTCGCGCGCGAAGCTCATCTCGTGCGTCACCACGCACATGGTCATGCCGCCTTCGGCCAGCTCGCGCATCACGTTGAGCACGTCCACGCTCACCTCGGGGTCGAGGGCCGACGTCGGCTCGTCGAACAGCATCACGGCCGGGTCGAGCGCCAGGGCGCGGGCGATGGCCACGCGCTGCTGCTGGCCGCCGGAAAGCTGCGACGGCTTGTGGTCGGCACGGTCCTCCAGACCCACGCGCTTGAGCAGTTCCATGGCCCGCTCCTCGGCCTCCTCCTTGCCGCGGCCGAGCACGTGCATCTGCGGGAACACCACGTTCTTCAACGCGCTCATGTGCGGGAACAGGTTGAACTGCTGGAACACCATGCCGCATTTGCGGCGCAGCGCCATGAGGTCGGCCTTGCCGAGGTTCTCGGTGAAGTCCACGAACTGCCCGTCGATCACCATGTTGCCGTCGTCGGGCTGCTCGAGCAGGTTGATGCAGCGCAGCAGCGTGGATTTTCCGGCGCCGGACGGCCCGATGATCGAGCACACCTCGCCGCGTTCCACACGCAGCGACACCTCGTGCAGGATGGTGTTGCCGCCGTACGACTTCACCACGCCGCCGAGTTCGATCATGTATTTGCTGTGGTCGACGTCGTCGGTGGTGTTGGAGGCCACGGATTGCGAGACGAGCGTTGCCAATGTCATGATGGTTTCTCCTTTGTCTGCGACCTTGCGTCGCATCCGTCCGTTTGATACATGCCCGCGGAGGCCGCCGAACGCGCGTCACGCGACGTTCGGTCGGCGGCTACCGTGGACGGGCATCGTCCGATATCATCGTCCGTCAGTTGGTGGCGGGCACGACGTACTGCTTGTCACGGATCTTGGCGAGGCCTTCGTCCAGACCGTACTTCTTGAGCGTGGGCTTGACCTTGTCCTCCTTGATGATCTTCTCGATGCCCTTGTCGAACGCCTGGCCGAGCGAGGTGTCGCCCTTGGTGTACGGATAGCTGACCTCGGGCGGCTCGACGAGGGAGTTGATGCGCTTGTCGGGGTTCTTGTTGGCGTATTCGACGACGATGTTGTCGTTGCCCTTGAATTCGTCGACGGCGGTGCCGTACGCCTCCATGATCATGTCGACGCGGCCGGCCTCGAGGTCCTGTTTCATCTCGACGGAGCTCGGATAGGTCTTCACCTTGTCGCCGAAGACCTTCTGCATGTCGGCGAGCCAGCCGTAGCCGTCGCCGATGCCGATGGACTTGATGCCCTTGGATTCGATGTCGGCGATGGACTTGATGTCCACGCCCTTCTTGGAGGCGTAGCCGACGCCTTCGAGGTAGATGGAGCGCGGGAAGTCGACGACCTGCTCACGCTTCTCGGTCACGTTGATGTCGCCGGTGGCGGTGTCGATCTGGCCGGAGGCGATGGCCTGCATGGCGTTCGCGAACGACGCCTGCTGGTATTCGACGTTCAGGCAGTTGGCGTCGGCGATCTGCTTGATGAAGTCGATGTCCATGCCGGTGGGGTTGCCGTTGTTGTAGCTGGAGTACGGCGGCTGGTCGATGACGCCGACGGTGAGCGTGCCGGACTTGATGGTGGTGATGTTCGACACCAGCGGCGTACAGTTCGCCTTGGCGCCCGACGAGCTCGAGCCGCCGCAGGCGGCGAGCGCGGTGACACTCATCAGCGCGGCGCAGGCCGCCGCGATCAGCTTCGTTCCCCGGTTGATTCGCGAGATGCGCATGATTGTGGTTCCTCTCTGTGATGTCCGGTCGTGTTGTGGGTTGGCGGCCGGACGGCTGCGACCTGGTGTTGTGGGATTGTGGCCTGTGTCGGGTGGTCGGGCCGTCGCAGGCGCGTCTGGTGTGCGGTCAGGTACCGGTTGTGGGGTTCAGTAGCTGAGCGCGAGCCGGCGTTCGAGCCAGCGGGTGATCCAGGAGGCGGGCAGGGTGACGACGGCGTAGCACAGTCCGGCGAGCACGAAGACGCGCAGGTACTGGAATGTGGTGGAGCCGTAGGTGTAGGCCTCCTTCATGAGTTCCGGCACGGCCACGGTGTAGGCCAGCGACGTATCCTGGAACAGGAGGATGGTCTGGCCGAGCAGTGCGGGGATGATGGAGCGGAACGCCTGGGGCAGGATCACGTAGAAGAAGGTGACGCGGTCGTCGAGTCCGAGCGCGTCGCCGGCCTCGTTCTGCCCGCCGGGCACGGCCTGGATGCCGGCTCGGAAGATCTCGGAGCAGTAGCAGGAGTAGTTCCATGCGAGGGCGATGATGGCCGAGGGGAAGCTTTCGAGCAGGATGCCGAAGCTGGGCAGTCCGAAGTAGACGAGGTAGAGGATGATGAGGGCGGGCATGCCTCGTCCGATCTCGACGATGACGAGGCCGATGGTGCTGACGACGCGGTTGTGGCTCATCACCATCATGCAGAAGAGCAGTCCGAGCGGCAGACCGATGATCATGGAGACGCCGGCGAGCGCGGCGCTGATCTGCAGGCCGTGGAGCATGTTCGGCAGACCGTCGGTCCAGAATTGCAGGAGCGGTTCCTTGGGTACCATGTCAGATCACCGCCTTGCGGAGGTTGGCGTCGAGTCGGCGCGAAAGCATGGCGATGGGGATGCTGAGCAGGATGTACAGCACGCCGGCGATGGCGTAGGGCATGACGCCGGCCACGGAGTTGATGTTCTGCTTGGCGTATCCCTGGGCCATGAAGACCATTTCGGCCACGGCGATGGTGGATGCGATGGACGAGTTCTTCAGCAGACCGATCGCATACGTGGCGATGGACGGGCTGACGATGCGCGCGGCCTGCGGCACGATGACTCCGAAGAACGATACGGTGCCGGGGATGCCGAGCGCGGCGGCGGCCTCGTACTGGCCTTTGGGCACGGCCTGCAGTCCGCCGCGGTAGATGTCGGCGAGGTATCCGGCGGAGATCAGCCCGAGTCCGACGATGGCCGCCTCAAGCGCGGTGATGCGGAACGCCGGCGTGGACAGGCCGAATTTGAGCAGGAACAGCCATACGATCATGGGGATGCCGCGCAACAGGTCGACGGCGAGGCGGACTATCCATCGGACCGGCGCGACCCTGGTCCGTAGTCCGAGCGCCATGGGAATTCCGAGCACCGCGCCGATCGCGAAGGCCGCGACGGTGATGAGCAGTGTCATCGGAAGTCCGGAGAGCACTACGAGAAGCGGCTCCATACGAGCTCCCTTCATTTGCAACACAATGAAACCCCTGCAGGGAAAACGTTGGGAAGCGTTGGAATGTCAGGCATTTCAGCCTGTTGGTATTTGCTTCCTCCCTGCGTTGCTCATTATTACAGCGAAGGAAAAGTCCTCTTTGTTTGCCTCTACGTAAAGCGGCTATGAACCACGGTCTAGTTCGTAGTGCATTCGTAACATGCCCGACCGCCGTCGGATACAAAGGGCGGTCGGGCCGGCGGCTAGCGCTGTTCGGCCATCCACCGCTCCACACCGTCGGCGGTGCGCGGGATGTAGCCGGACAGCCATTCGGGGCCGTGCTCGGTCATGAGCACGTCGTCCTCGATGCGGACGCCGATGCCGCGGAATTCGGGAGGCACCAGCAGGTCGTCGGACTGGAAGTAGAGGCCCGGTTCGATGGTGAAGATCATGCCGGGCTCGAACGGACGGTCGAAGTATTCGGAGTTGCGCGCCTGGGCGCAGTCGTGGCAGTCGAGGCCGAGATGGTGGCCGACGCCGCAGGCGAGCCAGCGGCGGTGCTGCTGCCCTTCGGGGCTGAGCGACTCCTCCACACTCACCGGCAGGATGCCGAGTTCGTGCAATTGTTCGGCGGTCACGCGCATCACGGTGTCGTGGATCACCGAGAACGGCACGCCGGGGCGGCAGGCGTCGAACGCCGCCTGCTGCGCCGCGAACACGGCGTCGTAGACGCGCCGCTGCAATGGCGTGAACCTTCCGTTGACGGGGAAGGTGCGGGTGATGTCCGCGGTATAGAGGTCGTCCACCTCCACGCCGGCGTCCATGAGCAGCAAATCGCCGTCGTGGATGGTTCCGGTGTTGCGCATCCAGTGGAGCCGTGGCGCATGGTCCCCGGATGCGACGATGGTGTCGTATCCCACGGTGTTGCCCTCCACGCGGGCGTTGCCGTTGAACAGGCTTTCCACCATGCGTTCGCTGCGGGGTTTGCCGATGACGTCGCCGAGTCCCGAGAGCACCGTGTTGAAGCCGTTGTATGTGGCGCGGATGGCCTTGTTCATCTGCCCGATCTCGTAGTCGTCCTTGACGATGCGGCATTCGGCGCTGGCCTCATGCAGCCTGGCGTCGGCGAGGTCGGTGTCACCGGGGTCGGTGAGGCCGCCGGCCGCGCGGGCGGCGTCCACGGCGGCGGTGGCCTGCGGGTCGGCCTCGCGGATGACACGCACGCGCACCGCGCCCTGGCCGACGTCCTTGGCCACGGCGTCGGGGAACTGGCCGAGGTCGCGGGTCTCGATGCCGGTCATCGTCTCGAAGTCTTTGAGGCCCGGGCGCGGCCCGATCCAGTATTCGCCGTATTCGGCCGACATGTAGAAGTCTGAGGTGCTGTGGTCGGCCGGCTGGTGAAGGTACAGCACCGGCGTGTGTGTGCGCCCTGCCTTGGCTTCGGGCGAACCGGGCGCCACCGGTTCGAGCACGAGCACGGCGTCGGGGTCGTAGTCCTGTCCGAGGCCGGTCAGATAGGCGAAGGACGTGTTCGGACGGAACGCGTAGTCGAGGTCGTTGCTGCGCTGCTTGTGCGCGCCCGCGGGGAAGACGAGGCGCTCGCCGGGGAACAGCCGTCCGATGGCCTCCCATCGGGCCGGCGTGTATTCGCTGGACGGCAACGGCTCGGCGTCGATGGCGTTCTCGTCCCACCCCTCGCGCATGAACGCGCGGAAGTTCTTTCCCAGCGGGCGGCGGGAGCTGGAATCCCCCTGCGTGGGGCGTTTCTCGTCGGCCGGTTCGTTGCTGTCGTGTTCGTTCGTCATGGCACCCCTCCTTGTGGATGATCCGATGGATGGTGCCATTATCGGGAGTCTGCGTCACACGAGGACGTAAACCACTGTAAACGCCGTATGAACTCCCGTCCATACGGCGTTACAGAACGAATGCCCTACAAAGGACGATTTAGTAATCGGCCTTTTCCGGTGTATTGACGTCCTCCACCGGGTTGCCGTTCTCCTCGTACTTGCGCAGGAGGCTGGTGGCTTCGATGTCGGCGGCGATGGCCTTGGCCTCGGCGGTGTCCGGTCCGGGGGCGGGCGTGAAGAACGCCTTGCGGTAGTAGCGCAGCTCGTCGAGCGATTCGATGATGTCGGCGAGCGCGCGGTGGCCGCCGTGCTTGGCGGGCTTGTTGAGGTACACGTTCGGGTACCAGCGGCGCGAGAGCTCCTTGAGGGTGCTGACGTCGATGACGCGGTAGTGCAGCAGGCTCATGAGGTCGGGCATGTAGCGGTCGAGGAACTTCTTGTCGCTGCCGACGGAGTTGCCGGCGAGATGGGCCTTGCCCTTGGCGGGCAGCCACTGCTTCACGTATTCGACGACCTTGCGCTGGGCCTCGTCGAGCGGCAGACCCTCCTTGTTCCATTCGTCGATGAGCCCGGAGGAGGTGTGCATGTTGCGCACGAAGTCGTTCATGTGCGCAACGGCGGCGTCGGACGGCTTGATGACGAGGTCGATGCCTTCGTCGAGCACGTTGAGGTCGAAGTCGGTCGGCACGACGGAGACCTCGCACAGTTCGTCGTGGAAGATGTCGAGCCCCGTCATCTCGCAGTCGATCCAGATCATGCGCGAGGCCGCGGAGTCAAAGGTCTCGTTGTCGTTATGCGATGCCATGTTCGCCCTTTCACCTGTGGTATTGGAACAGGCAAGCATACCTCTTCGCCATGATTTCGCCCGGTGCCGGGCGATGTCACGCCGCGGGTTCGGCGGCCTGGCCTGTGGTGTCGCGCAGGACCATCGACGTGGGCATGATGGCGTAGGGGTGTTCGAGCCGTTCGCCGCGCATGAGCGCCAGCGCCCGCATGGCCGCCTGCCGTCCGGTCTCCACGGGGTTCTGGTGGATGGTGGTGAGCCCGGCAATGTTGGCGATGTCGCTGTCGTCGAATCCGATGACGGAGACCTCGCCGGGGATGTCCCAGCCAAGGCGGCGCAGTTCCTTGATGAGCGAGGCGGCGCAGCCGTCGTGTTCGACGCAGATGCCGGTGGGCCTGACGGGCGCGCTGAGCAGCTGGGCGGCGATGCCGGAGTATTCCTCCTGCTCCCCCGGCACGCCGGAGCGCATCACGGACGGCACGATGAGCACGTCCTCGTCACGGTATCCGGCCTCCCGCACCGCCTCGCGGAATCCGTTGGCCCGGATCTCCGCGCTGCAGACGAACGGCGAGACGACCGGCTGTTCGATGTAGGCGAGGTGCCGGTGCCCGAGCGAATGCAGGAGTCGCACGGCGCTGCGCATGGCGGCGAAGTCGTCGATCTTGGCGGAGGCGTCGAGGCCGTCGTCGGACGGGGTGTTGAGTCCGATGACCGGCACGGTCAGCTCCGAAAGGACCTTCTTCTTGTCGTCGTCGAGGTCGAACGAGACGACGATGACGGCGTCGACGTTCTGGTTGTTGGGCAGCGCCTTGAAGAACCGGTCGAGGTCCTGCTGCTCCCACATCACGTTGGGGATGACGTCGTACCCCTGCCGGGACAGCACTTCGTAGATGCCCTCGAACGCGTGGGAGTTGAACCAGCTGCTGATCTCGTTGGGCAGCAGCACGGCGACCTTCATGGTCTTGCCGCTCGCCAGCGACGACGCGCTTTTCGAGAACGAGAAGTTGAGGCGTTCCGCCGCCTCCTCGACGCGTTTGCGGGTGTCGGGATTGACCTTGTCCAGCCCCCTGAGGGCGCGGGACACGGTGGATACGGAGACCTTGGCCGCTTCAGCCACGTCGGTGATTGTGGTTCTTGCCATCATTCGCCTCCTTTGCCGATGTATGGCTGCATTGCTTACTCATGTAGTGTTCATTATACATAAAAACGCTTGCAGCTTTACCCATCATTGCAATTCCAACGTTTTAACGCTCACATTACCACGACACGCCGATAACGTTTTGATAAATTTTATGCAAGCGCTATTATCGATACCAACGCAACACATACCGGAAACGGCACCCAAACAACCGCCTAAGATTCAATAGTCAAAGGAGACAACGAAAACGTAGGCAAAACTTACCATTCCCAAGCCTTTGATTATCGTTTCCGCTAATGCAAACGCTTTTATAGAAATCGAAAACGCTGAATACAACCGTTTTGACTAGAACGTTCAAAACCAGTTCAAGGAGGAGTCATGGCACAGAACGCAAGCAGCGACCCGGCACTGTGGTGGAAGCAGGCCGTCGTCTATCAGGTCTATCCCCGCTCATTCAAGGATTCCAAGGGCTCCGGCCTCGGACAGATCGCCGGCGTGACCGAGAAGATCGACTACCTCGCCAAGCTCGGCGTCGACGCCATCTGGCTCAGCCCCTTCTATCCCTCCCAGCTCGCCGACGGCGGCTACGACGTCGACGACTACCGCAACGTCGACCCCAAGCTCGGCACCATGGATGACTTCGACGCACTCGCCAAGGCCGCCCACGCCAGGAACATCAAGGTCGTCGTCGACATCGTCCCCAACCACTCCTCCAACCTGCACCCCTGGTTCAAGGAGGCGCTCGCCGCGGCCCCCGGCTCCCCCGAGCGCGACCGCTACATCTTCCGCGACGGCAAGGGCCCCAACGGCGACATCCCGCCGAGCAACTGGGAGAACCACTTCGGCGGCCCCGCCTGGACGCGCGTGCCCGACGGCCAGTGGTACCTCCACATGTTCACCAAGGAGCAGCCCGACTGGAACTGGAACAACCCCGAGGTGCGCGCCGACTTCATCAAGACCCTGCGCTTCTGGCTCGACCACGGCGCCGACGGCTTCCGCGTGGACGTGGCCCACGGCCTCGCCAAGGACCTCGACCGCGACGACCTCGACAACTACGTCGTGTGGTGCACCTCCGACCAGCCCGACGACGGCTCCCACCCGGTCATCGACCGCGACGAGGTCCACGAGATCTACCACGAGTGGCGCAAGGTGTTCAACGAGTACGACCCGCCGGCCTTCGCCGTGGCCGAGGCCTGGGTGCAGCCCAACCGCCAGTACCTGTACGCCAGCCCCGACGACCTGGGCCAGATCTTCAACTTCGAATTCGCCAAGAAGGACTGGATCCGCGACGCCATGCACGAGGCCATCGAGGAGGGCATCGCCAGCGCCGACCGCTCCGGTTCCTCCGCCACCTGGGTGATGAGCAACCACGATGTGGTGCGCCACGCCACCCGCTACGGCCTGCCGCAGGTGCCGACCAGCGAATACCACCAGCTCGCCAAGGACTGGGTGCTGCGCGACGGCACCACCTACCCGCTCGACAAGGAGCTCGGCACCAAGCGCGCCCGCGCCGCCATCCTCATGGAGATGGCCCTGCCCGGTTCCGCCTACGTGTACCAGGGCGAGGAGCTCGGCCTCTTCGAGGTGGCCGACCTGCCGTGGGACCGCGTCGAGGACCCGTCCGGCCACCGCACCTCGCAGGCCGCCAGCACCAAGGGCCGTGACGGCTGCCGCGTGCCGCTGCCGTGGACCGCGACCGACGCCCCGAAGCTCGAGTACCCCGACGACGAGTTCGGCACCGGCGGATCCTTCGGATTCTCCCCCGCCGACGCCGCCGAGGAACCGCACCTGCCGCAGCCGGCATGGTACAAGGACTTCGCCGCTGACGTGGAGGACGCCGACCCGGACTCCATGCTCAACCTCTACCGCAAGGTGCTGGAGCTGCGCCACAAGCTGCAGACCACCGACCTGAGCATCGAATGGCTGCCCGAGGACCGTTCCAGCGGCAAGCCCGACGGCGCCAACGGCTTCACCGGAGGCACCATCGCCTACAAGCGTGCCAACGGCTGGGCCTCGATCACCAACTTCGGCGCCGACCCGGTGGACCTGCCCGCCGGCGAGCTGCTGCTCACCTCCGGTCCGCTGACCGAGGACGGCAAGCTCCCCCAGGACACCTCCGCCTGGCTCCAGCTCTAACCCTCATCATCCCGCCCCTTTCGACGATGTGACCCCGGAAGAGAGGGGTGCATGATGCTCGACCGTAGGCTAGCGCCCGGCTTGTTCGGGCGCGGGGCCGCTGAGCCGTTAAGCAAACAGTCCGGCGGACTGTTTGTAGGCGATGCGAGCGCGATGCATCGAGCGCGAGGGCCAGCGTCAGCTGGCACCTTGAGTGTGTCGAGCATCATGCGCCCCGACCGACCACCAATCCCACATACTTCATTCGAATAATCAGCAACTCAAGGAAGAGGAGAAAAGGAAAATGACCACTGCAACAGTGAATCCGACTCCCGCAAACACCAAGTCGGAGAAGTGGCGCTATGTCGGCGGCTTCATGGCCTTCGCCGTACTGTCCGGCGTCGCCTTCTTCGGCACCATGTCGGTGCTCGTGCCGCAGCGTCTGCGCGCCGACCTCGGCATGGACGCCACCACGTCGACCGCCGCTCTCGGTACCATCAACGCAGCCGGCTCCATCGCGTCGATCTTCATCGCGCTGTTCATCGGTGCGCTCTCCGACCGCACCGCCAGCAAATGGGGCAAGCGTACCCCGTGGATCTTCACCGGCGCGTTCATCTACGGCATCTGCTTCTGGTCGCTGAGCCGCCCGTCCACCGCCGTGCTCATCGGCGTCTTCTACGTCATCGCCCTCATCGGTCTGAACATGGTGCAGGCGCCCATCTACGCGTTGATTTCCGACCGTGTCGAGGAATCCAACCGTGCGACCGTCTCCGCGGCCATCGGCGGCGGCGGCGTGATCGGCCAGGGCATCGGCACTCTCATCGGCTCCCGCTTCATCGAGAACGTCGAAGTCGGCTTCATCTGCACGGGCCTGTGTGCCCTCGCCGCCGGCGTGCTCGCCGTGGTCATCACCCCGAAGGAGCCGTCCAGCAAGGACATGGTGAAGGACACCTCGAAGCCGATGTGGAAGGTCATCATCGAGTCCCTCACCCCGCCGCTCAAGGACTGCGGCGACTTCTACCGCGCGTTCATCTGCCGCACCTGCCTGATTGTCGCCTACCAGATGATCTTCAGCTACCAGCTGTACATCCTGACCGACCACATCCACGAAAGCACCGCGCAGGCCGCCGTCTCCATGTCCGTGATCTCCGTGCTCACCATGGTCGCCTCCATGGTCGCCTCCCTGATCTCCGGCCCGATCGCCGACGCGCTGCACCGCCGTAAGGCCCCGATCGCCGTGGCCTGCGCCGTGTTCGCCATCGGTCTGGCCATGCCGTGGATCTTCCCGACCCAGATGGGCATGTTCCTCTTCGGCGGCATCGCCTCCTTCGGCTACGGCATGTACCTCTCCGTCGACCAGGCGCTGAACGTGGACGTGCTCCCGAACAAGGAGACCGCCGGCAAGGACCTCGGCTTCATGAACATCGCCACCTGCGCCGGCCAGGCCATCGGCGTGGCGATCACCTCCAGCATCGTCGCCGCCACCCACTCCTACAACTTCGTGTTCCCGACCGCCATCGCCATGGCCGCGATCGCCGCGATTGCCGTCCTCGGCATCAAGCGCGTCAAGTAACACCCCACCAGTAACACCCCGTGGTCCGGTCGCCGACCCAATCCGGCCGGACCACACCCCACAAGACGTACCATCCCGTCCATCCCTCCCCAAGGTCCTGCAGCCCAAAAGGCGGCAGGACCTTTTTCCATGCCCTACTGTTGTCACCTCGCAGTATTCCCCCAGACATTCCCGCGTAAACCGCCCCAAAAGCGCCGCCAAATGTCTATGATTGGAAAATGTCGTGCTTATCCAATGATGTAGGCCAACACCAGAGAGGGGACATCATGAGCGAAGAAAACAACCCTGCCAGCAACCCTGCCGAGAACATCCCATCGGAAAACAACGACTCCTCGGCTTCCGCCGATCAGCCGCCAACGGCTCGGGGGGGGGGCACAGCCTCTAGGAGCTGATCAGACACCATCCGTCAGCCCGGCGCCATCAGCCGCACAACCCCAAACCCCACAACCCCCATTCCACAATCCTCCGCAGAGCGCTCCATTACAGGCAACGCCCCCGAACCAAGCTCCCATTAATCCCGGACCACAATACCGACCGGCTCCGGAATATGGCGCTTACGCCCAACCGAGTCAGAATCAAGGCAGTACCGCTTACGGTTCACCGCAGAATCTTCCTTCCGCGCATCCTGTACAGCCGCAAACGAGAGTGATTTCTCTAAAGATATGGCAATTTGCGCTCAGCCTATTGGCCGCTTTTCTAGTAGGAATAGTCGTTCTTGTCTCTTTGGCATTGGTCATTCCAAAAGAAAACACATATACGCAAGCCGAAATGGATAACATCCAGAAAAAACTGGACGATGAAACATCTCGAGCAAATAAAGCAGAAAAACAATATAAAGCGCTGAAAGAACTTAACCAGCTTCTCACCGACAATGGAGGTTCCGATTCGAGCAGTGAAAATCAGAACGATGGTTCCGGGACGGATTCCCAGAACCGCAACAAACTTGCAGGAGAGACGGAAACCAACGGCGCTTTGTCCATGACATTCAAATCCATGAATGAACCCGGAAGCGTTCCTCAGGAATGGAATGGCCAGCAGCCGAATCTCACGCCTTCAAGCGGAACGAAATTCCTCTCGATACAGGTTGCGGTCAAAAACAACAGTAAAGAGCCGATAGACCTCACCTGCGGATATCCGTTGGAAATCAAAGCCATGAATGAAAGCGACCAGCTATACACCCCCATTGATGATCTGTTCAAAATCCCCGGGAATCCGGGATGCAACGATATGCTTCAGCCCGGAATAACAGCCAACATCAGCTATGTATTCAATGTTCCCTCAGACGCCAAAATGATCGGGTTTGTCTGGCGCGATAGAACGGATTTAGCAGCCCAGAACAAATATGCAACATTCGTCTTCAAAAAAGGCTACTCGATTCAGTGACAGGTGCAATCATAAATGATTGTGCACCATTGACCTTTCGGCTCGATATTGTCAAAAAGTATTACAGTGAATCGAACATCTCCGTCTACGAGGAAACCGGCTGATTCCGATGGATGAAGCGACAATCCGGCGGATTTGTGGCATCGTCCATGAGAAAAGGCCTCATTGCGATGGACGACGCCGCACAATAGTGGTTTTTGCGGCGTCGTCCATCAAGATTTGACGGTCGGGATTCAGGAATCGTTGGAATCATGCGGTTTTGAAGAGCCGACTTCCCCAGCCGTCATGGACGACGGTGCATTTCATGCGAAAATGCGCCGTAATCCATGGGAATCACCCTATTTTCGATGGACGACGGCGTCATAATGACGAAAAGCGGCGTAATCCATCGAACACGAAGCGAAATCATGGATTACACCGTATTCACAGCATTGTTGCGGGGGAATCCATCGTCATAGAAACGGTGGAGGCAATCAGGCAGACGCACACGCCCACACCATGGCAATCATCCGGCGAGATATCACCTCTGACGTCATCCATGGCGACCGGGGAATATCATCCTCAGGGATGATTGCGGGAGTTCGCACGCGGCTTTCAGTTTCGGTCCAGATTCAATGGAGACGGCGACCGTAGATTGAAGGCATTCGCGCGCGAATCCACGCATCGGGCACACCAGCCGTGCGCAGCGTGTGCGGCCATCCGCACACGCCATGCCGCGCGCAGTCGTCCCGTCGAAAGGCCAGTATGAACATCGCGCAAGCCGTCGGACTCCGGGAATCCCCGGATTCCCAAACCCGACCATCCGTCTCCGCCCGTACCCGTCGCACCATACAGACCGTGTGCAGCGCGGTCGTCGCCGTCGCCATGGCCGCGACGGTCGGCATCGTCGCGTTCTCCACGCAACGGGCGTCCGCGAAGACCGACGTCTCCTCCGAAATCAAGAGCATCTATACGAAGGAATACCAGGAGGCGGCGCAGACCAAACTCGACGAGAAGAAGTCGTCCGGCAGCTGGACAGCCGACCACATGCTGGTGGAGAACAACCCGTATGGGACCAACACGACGTCGCTGTACGTGTATTTCAAGACCGACGACATCGTCAAGGTCTCCTATACGGTGAGCGCACCATCGACCGACTACCCCGACTTCTCCGCCACACCGTCCGGCGGCGACGGCTACTCCACCGTGCATGAGTTCCAAGTCCTTGGTCTGATTCCCGGCAAGAGCAACGACATCACCATCACGATGACCAAGCAGGACGGCAGCACCACCACGCGTGTCATCCACCGCACGGCACCGGCCACCATCGGCGACGAGCAGGTCCAGCTCGACCATTCCGTGACGCAGGCCGGCACCGAAACGCAATACGCCGGCACGATGGGCAACGGCCTGTACGCGGTGCTCGGCAACGACAGCAACGAACAGGACCTCATCTACCTGTATGACGATTATGGCGTGCTGCGCGGCGAAATCCCCATCCTCTACTATCGCGCACAGCGACTCGTCTTCAAGGACGGGCTCATGTACTACAGCGCCTCCACACACGACATCGTGGCGATGAACAGGCTCGGCCGCATCGAGAAGTTCTACAATCTCGGCGACCGCTACATCCTCCACCACGACTACGTGTTCGACGACGACGGCGACCTGCTCGTGCTCGCCACCGACATGAAGGGCAACTCCGTGCAGGACAAGGTCGTGCGCGTGAACCTCGCCACCGGCAAGACCACGCTGGCGGTCGACATGGGCACGCTCATGACCTCATACAAGGCAAGCACCAAGCATGACGCCGACGCCAAGGCCACGTCCACCGACAGCGGTTCGGACGCATGGGACTGGATTCATCTCAACACCATCCAGTACGTGGCCGACGACGATAGCATCATCGTCAGTTCGCGTGAGACGTCGTCCATCATCAAGATCGACGATGTGAGCACCAAACCGACGCTCAAATACATCATCGGCGAGAAGACGTTCTGGCAAAGCACCGACTATGCGACATACAACCTCGCCAAGATCGGCGACTTCCCCAGTTCAGGCGGCCAGCACACGGTGACGGTCGAGAAAGATGATTCGCTGCCCGACGGCCAGTACTACATCTACATGTTCAACAACAACGGCGGCGTGAG
Organism: Bifidobacterium pluvialisilvae; assembly: GCF_019331695.1. GTDB lineage: Bacteria > Actinomycetota > Actinomycetes > Actinomycetales > Bifidobacteriaceae > Galliscardovia > Galliscardovia pluvialisilvae. Next base: position 106,063 of record NZ_JAHBBI010000004.1, on the reverse strand, counting down.
TTCGACGACCGACTACGACTGGTCGCAGATCCCCGGCATGGTGACGAATCTCGCATCGAAGGACACGAGCAACAAATCGTACTTCCAGAAGTATCTCGTCGATGAGAAGGCGGGCACGTACAGGCTGGTCAAACGCTTCGCGGTGCCGTATTCAGGGTATATCAGCAGCGCCGAGGAGTATTCGGACGGCACGATCATCACCGAATCGGGCATCAAGGGCACATGGGACGTATACACCGCGGATGGCACGCTGCTGCGCGACTACACGATGAAAATCAACAGCGTGTTCATCTACCGCGTGTTCAAATACGATTTCCAGGGGTTCTGGTTCGCGTAACGCCGCGATACCGCCCGCCCGGGCACCGAAATACGGGCGGATGACCCCGGTACCTGGAATTTGCGGTGTCTTTCGGTCGTTTTTCGCCATGAAAACGACCGAAAGACACCGCAAGTAGCCGGCCACCGTTCACGTTCCCTTGGTGGGGACGGAACGGTGGCCGGCTACTTGCGTGGGTTCAGCGTGATTCAGGATCAGCTGTGGAAGCCGGTGTAGTTCGGGGCCTCCTTGGTCATCACGATGTCGTGCGGGTGAGATTCACGCAGCGCGGCGTCGGTGATGCGGATGAACTTGCCCTTCGCCTGCAGCTCGGGGATGTTGTGGGCACCGACGTAGAACATCGTCTGGTGCAGGCCGCCGACCAGCTCGTACAGCACGTAGTTGAGCGGTCCGCGGTAGGGCACCTGGCCTTCGACGCCTTCCGGCACGACCTTGTCGGCGGTGGTGACGTCGGCCTGGAAGTAGCGGTCCTTGGAGTAGGACTTCTTGCCACGCGGGGCCATGGCGCCGAGGGAGCCCATGCCACGGTAGATCTTGTACTGCTTGCCGTGCAGGAGCACCTTCTCGCCCGGAGCCTCCTCGCAGCCGGCGAGCAGGCCGCCGAGCATCACGGAGTCGGCACCGGCCACGAGGGCCTTGCCGATGTCGCCGGAGTAGTGGATGCCACCGTCGGCGATGCACGGGACGTCGAACTCCTTGCAGGCGCGGGAGGCCTCGTACACGGCGGTGAGCTGCGGGACGCCGACGCCGGCGACCACGCGCGTGGTGCAGATGGAGCCGGGGCCCACGCCGACCTTGACGGCGTCGACGCCGGCCTCGATCATGGCCTTGGCGCCGTTGTAGGTGGCGATGTTGCCGCCGATGATCTGCACACCGTCGAAGGCGTGGTCGGCCTTGATGCGACGGATCATGTCGAGGGCCAGACGGGCCTCGCCGTTGGCGGTGTCGACGACGAGCACGTCCACACCGGCCTCCATGAGGGCGGTGGCGCGCTGCCATGCGTCGCCGAGGAAGCCGATGCCGGCGGCCACGCGCAGACGACCCTGCTCGTCCTTGGTGGCGTCCGGGTACTGCTCGGTCTTGACGAAGTCCTTCACCGTGATCAGGCCGGCGAGCTTGCCGTTGCCGTCGATGAGCGGGAGCTTCTCGACCTTGTGCTGGGCGAGCAGACGGTGGGCGTCCTCCTTGGAGATGTCGGCCGGGCCGGTGATGAGGTTCTCCTTGGTCATGACGTCGGAGACGCGCAGACGGTCGTAGTCGTCCGGGTTCACGAAGCGCATGTCGCGGTTGGTGATGATGCCGACCAGATGGTCGTCCTTGTCGACGACCGGCAGACCGGAGACGTGGTAGGCGGCGCACAGCTTGTCGAGGTCGGTCAGCGTGGCGTCGGGCTGCACGGTGAGCGGGTCGGAGATCATGCCGGACTCGCTGCGCTTGACGATGTCGACCTGGTTGGCCTGGTCCTCGATGCTGAGGTTGCGGTGGATGACGCCGATGCCGCCGTTGCGGGCCATGGCGATGGCCATCTGGGCTTCGGTCACCGTGTCCATGGCGGAGGAGAGCACCGGGGACTTCATGGTGATCTCGCGCGTCAGGCGGGTCGAGGTATCGACTTCGGACGGGATGACGTCGGTCTCGTTGGGGAGCAACAGAACGTCATCATAGGCCAGTCCAAGCTGCTGGAATGGAGTGGCGAGCGGTTTGTATGTGGACTCTTGTTCTGAAGTGTTAGAAGCCATAGATTTACTCTATAGGCGTGCGTAGACCTCATTACCATTTCGTGTCTTGGACACGAAATCGGCGTCTCAGTCCTTGGAAGAATCGCGCGTCGGCGGGTCGACATACGGGACGCGCGACGTGGCGGCCGTATGCACCTCGGCGGCAAGGATGATCATCGCGCCGACCAGCAGCAGGATGGCGCACAGCTTGGGATTGAGCCACGTGGCGTCCTTGATGCTCAGCAGAATCACCGCCACGATGGCCACCTTGATCATCCAGCCGAGCAGGAACCAGGTAAGATACGCGGCCGGACGCAGGTGCATACGGCTGAGGATGGCCACGAGCACGGGGTTGGACAGGCAGAACAGCACCACGGCCACCAAGGCCATGACCGCCGACCAGATGCCCGGCAGGCCATAGAACATGTAGCCCACGATCACGCCGACCACGGCGAAGATGCCGATGAACAGCAGGCTCTGGTAGATGGCCCGGTACATGAGCTCCCAGATGGTCTCCTCGCCGGCGCGCTTCGGCCGGCCGAAGCGGCCGCGCGGCTTGTCGCCGGTCTTCTCGTCGGTGGTGATGTTGTCGTCGGTGGTCTTGTCGTTCATCGTGTCTTCCATCCGTCGTCGGTAATCGTCGTTTTGCGTATCGTCGGTGTGCATGCCGTCAGTGCGTTTCGCGTTTCAGTGCGTTTCGCGTTTGTCATCCGGTCCGGCCGGCGTACGGCCGGGCCGGCGGTGTCGTCCCGTCGTAACCGTATCCGTGCTATGTTTCGGACGTCCCATATTACCCTTCGCCGATTCGCGCGCGGCGGACATGGCGGCGTTCTCCTCGCGAATCTCGGGGATGCGGCGGCGGAAATACGGGTACAGCGTGGCGAACGTCAGTATCGCGGCGGCGATGACGAAGCCGATGGCCACGTATCTGACGCTGAAGAACAGGACCATGATCGAGCCGAAGGCGATGAGCGCCGCCCAGCCCCATAGGATGAGCACGGCCCCCTGCACCGTGTGCCCGATGCGCAGCATGCGGTGGTGCAGGTGCATGCGGTCGGGGTGCATCGGCGACTGGCCCTTCGCCAGACGCCTCGTAATGGCCAGGCACATGTCGAGCACCGGCAGGAACAATACGAGCACGGGCAGCAGTATCGGCATGAACATGGGCAGGAAGATGCTGGCGTGGATGGTCGTCGGGTCGAGGCGCCCGGTCATGACGATCGACGCGCAGGTGACGAGATAGCCGAGCAGCATGGAGCCGGAATCGCCCATGAACAGTTTCGCCGGATGCCAGTTGTGCAGGATGAACCCGACGCAGATGCCGACGAGGGCCACGTCGATCATCGTGGCCATCGACGCATAGCTGGGTGAATTGCGGGCGATGATGTACGAATAGATGGCGAACGCGACGCCGCCGATCGCCACGATGCCCGACGACAGGCCATCGAGGCCATCGACGAAATTCACGGCGTTGATGGACGCCACGATGAGGATGGCCGTGATGGCCATGGACATGCTCGGCGACGCGGCGACGAGGGAGCCGAACGGCAGCGACACCACCTGCAGTCCTCCCCATGCCACGAACACGGAGATGATGAGCTGGCCGGCGAGCTTGAGCATCCAGTCGAGGTCCCAGCGGTCGTCGCACACGCCGAGCAGGCAGACGAGCACTGCGCCGATGGTGATGATCCACGGCTGCAGGGAATTGTGGAACAGCCCGCGCGTCAGCGACAGCCGGCTGGCGAAGCACATGGCTACCACGAAGCCGAGCATCATGCCGACGCCGCCCATGCGAGGGGTCGGCACCGTATGCACGTCGCGGGCGCGCACCTGGCCGACCGCGCCGAATTCGATGGCCACGTGGCGGACGATCGGCGTCAGCAGGAACGTCGCGCCGCCGGCAATGGCGGCGATGAACAGGTAGATTCTCATGTGCTGCTCTCCATCATCGTGTTCGTCGTGCGTCGCCGCCCGTTCATGCGGCGGGGGTCGGGTCGTGCAGCGCCTGGCGGATGGTGCGTTGGTCGATCACGCCTTCGCGCAGGATGGCGATGCCGTCCCGTCCGTGAACGTCCGACGCCACCACTGTACTCGACAACGGGCCGGGCGTGGGGCCGCCATCAAGATACAGGTCGACCGAATCGCCGAGCGCGTCCGCCGCCTGCCGCGCGGTCTGGGCGGATTCGCCGCCGGAGAGGTTGGCGCTGGATGCGGCGAGCGGACCCGTGACGCGGAGGATCCGCAGCGTGTCCTCGGAATCGGGCACGCGGATGCCCTGCGTCCGGGAGGGATGCGCGTTCGCGACGGTGCGGACCGTGACCAGCGGGCAGTCGTCGCGTGCGATGCAGATCGGCGAGAACGCCCCCGGCAGGAACGCGCGGGAGAGGCGGTCGAGCGGCACCGGCAGCTCGAGCGCGTAGTCGGCGAGTTCGTCGACGGACGAGAACAGCACCTGCAGCGTCTTGGCCGCGGGACGATGCTTCGCGGCGAAGATCCTCGCCACGGCGTCGCGGTTGCGCGGGTCGCATGCGACGCCGTACACCGTGTCGGTGGGCAGCACGACGATCCCGCCGCTGCGGATCGTATCGGCCGCGACGGCCAGTGACGTCTCATCAATCGGCATGATTCGGACCATGTTTCCTCCCTTTCGAGCCTCATTATTGCATCACTGCGCCCCGACGATGGCCGCACGCCAATTCACGAATCGCGAGATACCACTCCGAAAAGCCGGTTTTCGGGGTGTATCTCGCGATTCGTGAACTACGATACGAACGTACACACACGTAAAAGGAAGTGCACGATGACCAACACACCCCCGATTACCCCCCGGACCCCGCGCGCCAGCGAACGCGAGGAAATGCTCGCCGGCAAACTGTACGACGCGTCCGACCCCGAACTCGTGGCGCTGCGTAAAACGGCCGGAGACCTGTGCACGAAGTTCAACGCGCTCTCCCGCAACGACGAGAAGACCCGCGCCGAGGTGCTGGACGAGCTGCTGCCGGGCCACGGCAAGGGCCTCGATGTGATGGGACCCGTGTTCTTCGACTACGGCATCCATATGACGATCGGCGAGCGCGTGTTCGCGAACTTCAATTTCACGGTGCTCGACTGCGCGCCGGTGACGATCGGCGACGACGTGCTGTTCGGCCCGAACGTGTCGCTGCTGCCGCCGATGCATCCGCTGCGCTGGCAGGACCGCAACGTGCGGCAGCGCGAGGACGGCAGCTTCTACGACTACGAGTACGGCGAGCCGATTGTCATCGGGTCGAACTGCTGGTTCGGCGGCAATGTGACGGTGCTGGGCGGCGTGACGATCGGCGACGGATGCGTGATCGGCGCGGGCGCCGTGGTGACGAAGGACATTCCGGCGAATTCGGTGGCGGTGGGCAATCCGGCCCGGGTCATCAGGACCATCACCGACGCGGACGCCAGCGCGTATCAGGAGTACGCGCAATAGACGTCCTATATGCCGGCCTTCACCGCGAACAGGTAGCGTGGACGGCCGGTGAGGTCGTCGCCGGTGCGCGGGTCGGCGAACCCGCGCGCGGCGGCGTATGCGCGTAATGCCGCGCCCTGTGAGATGTCGTGTTCCATGACGAGCGCGCCGCCGTCTCGCAGCAGCGTCGCCGCACGGTCGATGATGCGTTCGGGGATGCGCAGTCCGTCGGCCGACCCGCCGTATAAGGCGAGTTCGGGGTCGTGGTCGCGTACTTCGGGCTGTTCGGGGATTTCGGATTCGGGGACGTACGGCGGGTTGGATATCACGAGGTCGATGGTGCCGTCGAGATCGCGGAGGGTTTCGGGCGCCGTGGCGTCGCCGAGGACGAGATGGTACCGCTCCCCCACGTCGGGATGGTCGGCGACGACGCGTCGCCGGTTGCGTTCGGTCCATGCATGGGTGGGTTCGCTGAGTTCCACGGCCCATACCTCGCTGCCGGCGACCTCCACGGCGGCGGACAGGCCGATGACGCCGCTGCCGGCGCACAGGTCCACGATGCGGGGGTCTGCGATGTGCCGCCCGGCGAGCCAGTCGATTCCGGCCTGCACGACGGTCTCGGTCTCCGGACGGGGGATGAACACGCCCGGGCCGACCTCCACATCGAGGTAGCGGAACGGGGCATGACCGGTGATGTGCTGCAACGGCTCGCGCGCGGCACGGCGGGCGATCATGGCGTGGTAGGCGTCGGCGTCGAATGATTCGGGAAGCGGACGCCCCAGCAGACGGAGCATGTCGACGTCCCGCGGTGCGATGCCGGCCGCATGGGCGAGCAGCAGCTTCGCGTCGAAGGCTGGCGTGTCGACGCCTGCCGCGGCGAGTTCGCGCTCGGCTTCCTTGAGCGTTTCGGTGATATTCATGTGTTCCACTGCCGACGGCGCCTCCTCCCCCTCGGTCCCGCTTCGCGAGCCGGCTCCCCTCTACGAGGGGAGCCGTTGTCAGGGCCTCGTCCCGGTCACTGCTTGTCGGCGGCGGCGAGGCGGGCGGCCTCGTCGGCCTGGATGTCGGAGTCGATGACGGCCTGCAGGTCGCCGTCGAGCACCTGGTCGAGGTTGTACGCCTTGTAGTTCGTACGATGGTCGACGATGCGGTTCTCGGGGAAGTTGTAGGTGCGGATGCGTTCGGAACGGTCGAGCGAACGCACCTGGGAGTGACGCATGTCGGCGGCCTCGGCGGCCTCCTGCTCATGCTTCATGGCGAGCAGGCGCGACTTGAGCACGCGCAGGGCGGCGGCGCGGTTCTGGATCTGCGACTTCTCGTCCTGCATGCTCACCACGATGCCGGTGGGGATGTGGGTCATGCGCACGGCGGAGTACGTGGTGTTCACGGACTGGCCGCCGGGGCCGGAGCTCATGAAGATGTCGATCTTGAGGTCCTTCGGGTCGATGACGATCTCGTCGTCGTCATCGTCGGCCTCGGGGAACACGATGACGCCGGCGGCCGAGGTCTGGATGCGGCCCTGTGATTCGGTGACGGGCACACGCTGCACACGGTGCACACCGCCCTCGTATTTGAGCGACGCCCACACGCCATCGGCCGGCGCCACGGTGCCCTTGGCGCGGATGGCGATCTGCACGTCCTTGACGCCGCCGAGCTCGGTGCCGTTCTGGCTCTGGATCTCGGTGGACCAGCCGCGACGCTCCGCATAGCGCGTGTACATGCGCAGCAGGTCGCCGGCGAACAGCGCGGCCTCCTCGCCGCCCGCGCCGGCCTTGATCTCCATGATGGTGTCGCGCGCATCATCCGGGTCGCGCGGAATCAGCGCGGTGCGCAGCTTCTCACGCGCCTCGGGGATCTCCGCCTCGAGCCGCTTGGCCTCCTCGGCGAAGTCGGGGTCCTCGGAGGCCATCTCCTTGGCGGCCTCGTAGTCGTCGTTCAGCGACGTGTACCGCTCGTATGCGGAGACGATGACGCTCAGTTCGGCGTGACGACGCCCGAGCTTGCGCATCTTGTCGGGGTTGGAGGCCACGTCGGGCTGGCTCATGTCCTGCTCGATGCGGTGGTATTCCTCCACTGCGGTCTTCGCCGCGGGAAACTCTTCTGCCATATTCGCCTATTCGCCTTTTCTGATCGTCGGACGGTCAACCATCCGTGCGTGTATTCGTGCGTGTGTATCCGTTTCCAAGCATACAAAAACGCCAGTCGTGCACGAATCCTTGCGGTTCGTGCAGGACTGGCGTCGCAACGTCTGCTACTTGGCCTTCTTGCCGTAACGCTTCTCGAAGCGGGCCACGCGACCGCCGGTATCCATGATCTTCTGCTTACCGGTGTAGAACGGGTGGCACTTCGCGCACACATCGGCCGTGATGTGGCCGGAGGTGACGGTGGAACGGGTGATGAAGGTGTTGCCGCACGAGCACACGACCTCGGTGGGCACGTATTCGGGATGGATTCCCTGCTTCATAGTTGACTCCTAGGATCTATTTCAGGACCGGGTCGCCACGCCCCTATGGCACGACGTGAACCGGAACCTATGGGATTATACGCGCCCGTCGGGACGAACACAATCGCAGGACGTCGTGGGCGATGGAGATCGACCACGGGTCGCGCAATCACCCATTCCTGCGCATCTCAAGACACGAGACGCTGAATCCGTAACGTTCATAGAACCGCACGGCGTCGTTCCCGTAGACGACCTTGAGATCGATGACATCCGCGCCATGGGCCTTCAGCGTATCGATCGCCCAGCGCATGAGTCTGCCGCCCACGCCCCGGCCCCGGTATTCGGCGAGCACCACAAGATAATCGATGTATCCGCGGGTGCCATCGAAGTCGATCTTGCAGAAGCCTATGACGTCCCTCTCATCCTCCTCGACGGCGCACAGGCTTCCGCCGTCGGCGATCGACGCCGCAAAACCGGAAAGCGTCTTCTCGAAGGGCGTCCAGGGGAACGATCCCCCGAATTCGGCGCTCACCGCATTGTGGTGTTCGGCGAGCGCCCGCAGACATGGCATAAGCCGGTTCAGCTCATCCGGTTCGATTTCGCGCATCGTCGCCTTCCTTTCATCACGGATCCCGTCACATCCACGGAATGCCGTCGTCGGTCTTCGCGCTTGATTTCCAATAGTCACCATATATGAGTTTCGCAATGTCATCGGCCGCCGAAGCGGGTGAACTTGCAGGCGTACCAGAGTTCGGCGGCGGTCTGCGGGTCGGCGAGGTCGGCGGCGAGGGCCTTGGATATCCGGGCCATGTATTTCGTGACGGTGTGGCGATGCAGGCCGAGGGAGCGCGCCACCTCCTCCGTGCGGCCGCGGCAGGAGAGCCACGCGCGCAGCACGTCCACGGCATGGAGGGTCATGTCCGGGTCGGGGCTCTTCGTCGGCGAGGTCTTTCTTCCCGACGACCTTGTGTTCTCCCCATGCGGGCCGACGGACAGGTTGAACACGAGCGCCGAGATCGGCGCGAGTCTGAGGTCGGCGAAGGCGCGCATCTTGGACGGCTCCACCATGTTCTCCAACGAGCCGCCGCCCTCGGACTGCCCGTAGCGCAGCGACTGGGCGCCGGAGGTCATCGCCTCGGACGCGGCCTGGTACGCCTCGTGGCGGGCGCGCGGCAGGTCCCGCCATATGCAGCCCGACGACTGTCCCACGATCACGCGCGAGTCGCGCAGCAGACCCGTCATCCACTCCCCCGCGTTCGACTGCGAGACCACGGCCCAGAAGTCCCCTTCGATCATGCCGAACACCGCCGGGTTCATGTTCTTGGCCAGGGACTTCCGGAACGGCTCGAACAGACGCTGGGCCGCCTCCAGCGCCTCCTGCTCGCCGGTGACGCGCAATACGGCAAGCGGTTCGGCCGGCATGCCGTCCCATAGGTCGGACGCATACGGACGCACCATCTCCGCGCCGCCCTCGAGACATCGCCGCACCATGGCCGACCGCAGTCTGGCCAGCGCGCGGCTCGCGTCGGCGGAGCTGCTGATGGCCAGGGTGAGCAGCGCCGCGGCCTGCGCCACCAGCGGATGGTCGAGCGTGCCCTTCTCGCCGCGGTAGCCGGCCACCAGATAGCCGAGCGTCTGGCCGGCCGGCGAGGCGATGTGGAACACGGCGATGTCGTAGCCGCGCATGGCCACGAACTTCGCCTCGCCGAGCGTGCTGAACGTGAGTGTGTCGCCGAGCGCGGATACCTCGATGGGCAGGAACCGGTGGGACGACTCGACGACCGCGCCGACCGGGTTGAGCAGCGCGGCCCATCCGCCGATGAGCTCGGCGGTCTTGGAGATGATGGTGCTCACCGGATCGAGCGTATGCACGGAGCGCATAAGCTGCTGCTGATTGCGGTAGAGACGGGCGAAGCCCTGCTGCTTGCTGTCGGCCACGCCTCGCGAAATGGCCTTGGTGATGGCGATGAACGATATCTCCAGCGGTACGGAGAACAACGGCACGTCGCTGACCTCGCACTGCTTGACCAGCCATTCGGGGATGGCCGCATGGTGGACACCCACGCCGAACCCGATGCCGCGAATTCCACAGTCCGCCAACCGGGCCACGTATCGCCTGAATTTCTCGCCGGGATCATCCTCCGGCATGAGCAGTCCGGTAAGCAGCAGCAGTTCGCCGCCCTCCAGATACGGAGTCGGATCCACGGACTCCGAGGAATGCACCCAGGAGATAGGCGTATCAAGGGCTCCGCCGGGTCCCTCGACCACTAGGGAAAGCTTCAGTGAACGCTGTTCCAACAGTGTGTTGAGGGTAATCGGCATGGCATACCTCACATCAATCGATATACGACTTTCATCAATCGTTTTTACTACATGACATTCGAATTACGGACGATCCGTCCACGTTTTCTCTCTATTTACTCCAATCCGTCCATAACGTCGTGATTTTTCGGAAATTATCGTGATGGCCAACGAACGCAAACGACGAAACGAAAGGAGTCCGCCATGACCACGACGACCACGTCAACCACGACGAACGGCACGCTGACCATCGCCATGGCCCAGTACTCCCAGCTGCCGATCGGCAAGCCGTTCGGCCGCTTCGCCAACTCAGTCCGACACATCGTGAACGTCGAATCGCAGGAGGGGACGCACGCCGACCTGGTGCTGTTCCCCGAGATGCACCTGTTCGGCACCGGAGGCCTCGACGCCGACGCGGCGTTTGCGGCGCAGACCGGCGTCGCCACCGACTTCCACGACGAACTGGCCGAACGACTCGCCGAACTGGCCCGCGAACTGCACATCTGGCTGATTCCCGGCACGGTCGCGGAAAAGAACCCTCGCGGAGACATCTTCAACACCGCGCCCGTGTTCTCCCCCGATGGCGAGCTCGTGGCCACATACCGCAAGATCTGCCCGTGGCGTCCGTTCGAACGGTACACCCCCGGCGGCTCGTTCACCGTGTTCGACATCCCCGGCAGGGGACGCGTCGGACTGACGATCTGCTACGACGCATGGTTCCCCGAAATCTCACGCCAGGTGGCGTGGATGGGCGCGGACCTCATCGTGAACCTCGTACGCACCACCACCCCGGACCGCCGGCAGGAACTGGTGCTCGCCCAGTCGAACGCCATCGTCAACCAGACGTTCGTCGCCAGCGTGAACGCGGCGGGACCGCACGGCGTCGGCGACTCCATCCTCGTCGACCCGGAAGGCACGGTCATCGGCACCCTGGCCGGCGAACACGAACAGCTGCTCGTCAAGGCCATCAACCTCGACCGCGTCAGACAGGTCCATCAGCGGGGAACGGCCGGCTCCAACCGCATATGGGAGCAGTTCCATATCGGCGAGCCGCCCATACGACTGCCGCTCTACAGCGGGACCATCGACCCGACGCGATGGCACACGCAGGCGTGACCGCCGCCCATCACCCTCTTCCTCCACTTTTCACTTCCCCTCATCCACGTTCCAGCCCCTCATACGCCAAGGACCGCACCATGACAGCACAAAGCATCAATCCGCAATCAATCACGAACGGCACGGCGCAGGCCACCGTCATCGAATCCGTCAAGCCCGCCGAACCGACGCTCAAGCGCACGATGGGACTGCGTTCCGTCGTCCTGCTCGGCCTCGCCTACATGTGCCCGATCATCGCGCTCGGCACGTTCGGCGTGATCGCCGCCGCCTCGCACGGCGCCACGGCGATGAGCTACACCGCCGCCACGATCGCCATGCTGTTCACGGCGGCCAGCTACGGACGCATGGCCGTGCTCCACCCCGAGGCCGGCAGCGCCTACACCTACGTGGGCAAGACGATCAGCCGCAAGCTCGGCTTCCTCGTGGGCTGGGCGGTGCTGCTCGACTACATGTTCCTGCCCATGGTGGTGTGGCTCATCGGCGCCTCCTATCTTTCCGCGCAGTTCCCCTCCGTGCCGATCTGGGCATGGGTGCTCGGCTTCATCGTGCTGACCACCGGCATCAACATCGTGGGCCTGAGCGTGGCCGACAAGGTCAACTTCGCACTCATCTCCTTCCAGGCGGTCGTCATCGTCGTGTTCGTGGGCCTGTCCATCCGCTCCGTGCTCGGCGGCACCGGCACCGCCACGCTGCTCAGCCTCGACCCGTTCATCGGCCAGGGCTCGTCCCTGTCGGCCGTGGTCGCCGGCGGCGCCATCGCGGCCTACTCCTTCCTCGGATTCGACGCCGTCACCACGCTGAGCGAGGAGACCCGCAACCCGAAGAAGACCATGCCGCGCGCCATCCTGCTCATCGCCGCGGTCGGCGGACTCATCTTCATCACCGTCACCTACTTCACCCAGCTGGTGCATCCGGGCGGCGTGTTCATCGACGAATCCTCCGCGGCATACGAGATCGCCGCGCAGATCGGCGGCAACCTGTTCACCTCCGTGTTCATCGCCGGCCTGTGTTTCGGCCAGTTCACCTCCGGCATCGCCACCCAGGCCAGCGCATCCCGACTGCTGTACGTGATGGGCCGCGACGGCGTGCTGCCGAAGAGGTTCTTCGGACGACTCAGCGCCCGCTTCGACACCCCGGTGCTCTCCATCCTGCTCGTCGCAGCCGTGGGCCTGATCGCCATGTTCCTCGACGTGGCCACCTCCACCTCGTTCGTCAACTTCGGCGCCTTCACCTCGTTCACGCTCGTCAACGTCTGCGTGATCGTGGCCTACGCCAAGGCCGACGCCGACACCCGCAGCGAATACTTCTCCGGCGGCGTGCTGCGCAACATCCTCCTGCCGATCCTCGGCGCGCTGTTCTGCCTCTACCTGCTCGTGCACCTCGACGTCCACGCCCTCATACTCGGCCTGTCCTGGCTGGTCATCGGCGTGGTCATCCTCGCCGTGCTCACCAAGGGCTTCAGGCACGACCCGCCGGAGTACACGCACGACTGAACGGCATCGACCGACCAGCATCGTCCGACCAGCCCCATCCAAGACCTGGCCTGCCGCACAGCCGCAGCAAACCGTGCGGCAGGCCGCCAACAGACAAACAACCAAGCATCGAGTTTTCATCAATCAGAAAGGAAGCAACCATGTCAGTCCCCCAGGTCGCCCGTAAGATCGCAACCGCCATCCCCGGACCGAAGTCCCAGGCCCTCGAGGAGGAACACCAGCAGTACGTGAGCGCCGGCGTCGGCCAGCTCATGCCGGTCTTCGCGGAAAGCGCCTCCGGCGCCACCATCACCGACGTGGACGGCAACCGCTTCATCGACCTCGCCTCCGGCATCGCCGTGACCGGCGTGGGCAACTGCGCCCCTGAGGTCGTCAAGGCCGTGCAGGACGAGGTCGCCAAGCTCACCCACACGAACTTCGCCACCACCCCGTACGCCAACTACATCGAGGTGTGCAAGAAGCTCGCCGAGCACACGCCGGGCGACTTCGCCAAGAAGAGCGTGCTGGTCAACTCCGGCGCCGAAGCCGTGGAGAACGCCATCAAGATCGCCCGCAAGTACACGGGCCGCTCGGCGGTGGTGGTGATGGAGAATGCCTTCCACGGCCGCACCAACCTGACCATGGCCATGACCACCAAGTCCATGCCGTACAAGCAGGGCTTCGGCGCCTTCGCCCCCGACATCTACCGCGTGCCGTTCAGCTACCCGCTGCGTGACGCCTTCGGCGCCGACGGCGCCGCCGCCGCAAAGGCCGCCGCCGCGAAGATCGAACTGCTGGTGGGCCACGAGAACGTCGCCGCCATCATCGCCGAGCCCGTCCAGGGCGAGGGCGGCTTCATCGTCCCCGCCCCCGGCTTCCTCTCCGGACTGGCCGACTGGGCCCACGCGCACGACGTGCTCTACATCTCCGACGAGATCCAGGCCGGCTTCTGCCGCACCGGCAAGTGGTTCGCCTGCGAATACGACGGCGTGACCCCGGACCTCATCACCACCGCCAAGGCGCTGGGCGGCGGCATGCCGATCGCCGCGGTCACCGGCCGCGCCGAAATCATGGACAGCGTGCAGGCCGGCGGCATCGGCGGCACCTACGGCGGCAACCCCGTCTCCTGCGCCTCCGCGCTCGCGGCCGTCAAGCTCATGGAGGACAAGGACCTGCCGGCCCGCGCCGCCCACATCGGCGAACTGGCCGACGCCGCCCTCAAGCCCCTGGTCGACGAGCTCGACACCGTGGCCGAGGTCCGCGGACTCGGCGCCATGATCGGCATCGAATTCGTCAAGCCCGGCTCGCTCGAGCCGAACAAGGAGCTGGTCGGCCGCATCGCCAAGCGCACCGTCCAGGAAGGCCTCATCGTGCTCACCTGCGGCATCAACGGCAACGTCATCCGTCTGCTGCCGACGCTGACCATCACCGACGAGGAGTTCACCGAGGCGCTCGACGTCCTCAGGGAGATCATCACCGAGGAAAGCGCCAGGTAAGGCGAGCGAACAGGCATAGAATCGTGTTGGCCGAAGGCCTGAGGAATCGGCCTCCGGCCAACACCATATATAAAAGGACATCATCATGAAACTGCTCACCGTCGGACCGAAGGACATCTTCAAGTTCCCCACCGTCGAGGCGTTCGCCAAGGAGTTCAAGCTCGGCGAGAAGGACCTCGTCGTCAGCATCGAGATGATCTACGAGAAGTTCCTCGAACCGCATCTCAACGGCGCGAACGTGCTGCTCGTCGACAAGTACGGCAACCAGGAGCCCACCGACGTGATGATCGACGAGATCATCGCCGACGCCGGCAAGTTCGACTACGACCGCATCGTCGCCATCGGCGGCGGCGCCGTCATGGACATGTCGAAGATCGTGGCCGTGGCCGGCGGCGCCAGCATCGACGACGTCATCGACCATCTGCCGGACTTCAAGCGCAGGGTCGGCCTCGTGCTCATCCCCACCACCTGCGGCACCGGCAGCGAGGTCACCGAGATCGCGGCCATCAACCGCACGCGACTCGGCTGCAAGGCCGGCATCGCCGGTCCGGAGATGTTCGCCGACCACGCCGTGCTCATCCCCGAACTGCTGTACGGCCTGCCCGACCACGTGTTCATGACCAGCTCGCTCGACGCGCTCGTCCACTCCGTGGAATCCACGCTGTCCCCCAACTCCACACCGTATACGAAACTGTTCGGCTACGAGGCCATGAAGACCATCCTCAACGGATACAAGGCCATCGTCGAAGCCGGCGCACCGGGCAGCGAGGAGCGCCGCGCCAAGCGCAACGAGCTCATGGACGACTTCCTCATCGCCTCCGACTACGCGGGCATCAGCTTCGACACCGGCGGCTGCGCGGCCGTGCACGCGTTGAGCTACCAGCTGGGCGGCAAGTACCATGTGCCGCACGGCGAATCCAACTACGCGATGTTCACCGGCGTGCTGCGCAACTACATGGAGATCAAGTCCGACGGCGAGATCGCCAGGCTCAACGCCGTCATCGCCGACGTGCTCGGCTGCGACGTGGCCGACGTGTACGACGAGATGGAGAAGCTCATCAACCAGCTGCTGCCGAAGAAGGCGCTGCACGAGTACGGCGTGACCCGCGAGGACCTGCCCGAGTTCACCGAACGCGTGATGACCACGCAGGAGCGGCTGATGCGCAACAACTTCGTGCCGCTCGACGCCGACCGCGTCCGCAAGATCTTCGAGGAACTGTACTGAGTTTTGGGCGAAGTCCTTTCGCCCAAAACTCAGGATGGCGTTCCTTTTCCATTGGCCCTCTCTTCGGAGAGGGCCTTCTGCGTTGCGGCCAACTGTGCGGCCAACGTGTCGATCTTGGCTTCCAGCCGCGCGGCCCGCTCGTCGTCATGACGATTGTCCTCGTCAATCTCCCGGCTTACGCCGGCCTGCAGCTGCTTCGCGAAATTCGCCTGATTGCCCACGGATACGCGTTCCATGATCCACGAGGCCACCATGGCAGAGACGACGCCGATAAGCGTGATGCCGCCGAGCATGAGCGCCGCCGCAATGAACCGCCCCTGCCAGGTGACCGGCGCATAGTCGCCGTATCCCACCGTCGTCATCGTGACGAACGCCCACCAGACGGCGTCGCCGAAATCATCGATCTGCCGATTCGGCGCATACCGCTCCACGTCGTAGATGGCCAATGATCCGACGTAGATCATCATCGACACCGCACCGATCACATAAATGGTGATCCGGCCACGCAGCGCCATGCCCGACGTGCGGTTGAGCACCTTCAGCACCATGAACAGCCGCAACAGCCTCAGCGGCCGCAGCACGGGGAGCACCACCGAAGCCAGGTCGAACAGATGGCGGAAGAACCACATCTGCCGGTTCTCCGCCAAGACCAGCGACACCACATAGTCGACGACGAACAACACCCAGATGACGTTCATGACGATTTCCGTCGGCATCGTGTTCGCGGGCCGGGCCAGCACCTGATACGAATACACGATAAGAAACACCACGGCGGCGGCCGTCATCGGCCATTCCGTGCGTCTGCGCCACTGTTCCAACGTCATCGACGGGAACGTCGTTGTTCTGTCGGTCATGATTCCAGCGTAACCGAACGATGACGGACACATCCGTGCGTCGGTGATTCATGTTTTATTGAACAAAAGTTCATTTATTCAAGTGGACATTTGTAAAAAAGAATGATAGGCTTGGAATCACAAGGCAGCCAACGACGGCGGCCCCTTCACTACCCAGTGAATAATCAGAAAGGCACAGCCCATCATGTCCCTCACCCAGGCTCAGCTCGCCAAGTACATGGACCACACGCTCCTCAAGGCCAACGCGACCGCCGAACAGATCGACAACACCGTGGCCGAAGCCATCAAGTACAACACCGCATCCGTATGCATCAACCCGTATTGGATCCCGCGCGTGTCCAAGGCCCTCGCCGGCACCGGCATCGCCACCTGCACCGTGATCGGGTTCCCCCTCGGCGCCAGCACCACCGAGACCAAGGTCTTCGAGACCAACGACGCCATCGACAAGGGCGCCGACGAAATCGACATGGTCATCAACATCGGCGAACTCAAGGGCGGCAACGATGATGTCGTGCTCGCCGACATCAAGGCCGTGGCCGACGCCACCCACGCCAAGGGCAAGCTGCTCAAGGTGATCATCGAGACGGCGCTGCTCGACGACGACGAGAAGGTGCGCGCCTCCAAGCTCACCGTCGAAGGAGGCGCCGACTTCGTGAAGACCTCCACCGGCTTCTCCACCGCAGGCGCGACCGTCCATGACGTCAAGCTCATGCGCGAGACCGTGGGCCCCGACTTCGGCGTCAAGGCCGCCGGTGGCATCCACAGCCTCGCCGACGCCTACGCCATGATCGACGCGGGCGCCACCAGGCTCGGCGTCTCCGCCTCCGTGGCCATCCTCGAGGAGGCCGCACAGCAGTAAGCCGCGCGAGGCACGCGCCGCCACACATTTCGGGAGGCCGGTTTTTTCTCCTCTCTACCGCCTCCCGAACCCAGATTCCGGCAATTCATCACATCCGTTCACCGCATCCATTCATCCACATTCTGATTTTTGTCTTTCAATGGCGAAAGGAAGCCTTCCCATGGCATATACCTACAAACGCGTTCTGGCGATAGCGCTGGACTCCATCGGCATCGGCGAGGCGCCGGACGCCGCGCGCTTCGACGACGTCGGCGCCGACACGCTCGGCCACATCGGCGAGTTCTTCGACGGCAACCTGCATCTGCCCAACCTCGCCCGCATCGGACTGGGCAACATCCGCGGCATCGAACCCGCCGTCGCCCCCATCAAGGGCGTTCCCGCGGCGGACCCGGCCGTCGGATGCTTCGGCAAGATGACCATCACCTCGCACGGCAACGACTCGCTCGACGGCCACTGGGAGATGATGTGCCTGCCGGTGAAGTTCGAGATGGCCACCTTCCCGAACGGCTTCCCGCAGAGCATCGTCGACAAGCTCGAAGCGTTCTCCGGACGCAAGGTCATCGTCAACAAGCCATACTCCGGCACCGAGGTCATCCACGACTACGGCGAGCACCAGATGGCCACCGGCGACCTGATCCTCTACACCTCCGGCGACTCGGTGCTGCAGATCGCCGCCCACGAGGATGTGATTCCCATCGACGAGCTGTACCGCATCTGCGAGTACGCGCGCACGCTCATCAACGGCCCCGAAATCGTGATGGGACGCGTGATCGCCCGCCCGTACGTCGGCCCCGACAAGGACCACTTCACCCGCACGTCGAACCGCCACGACTACGGCCTCGAACCCATCGCGCCCACGGTGCTGGACTTCCTCCACGACGCCGGATACGACGTGCTCGCCGTCGGCAAGACCAACGACATCTTCTCCGGCCACGGCATCACCAAGGGATGGCGCAACAAGAGCAACATGGACGGCATGGACCATGTGGACGAGGCCATGGCCTCCGACTTCACCGGCCTGTGCTTCACCAACCTCGTGGACTTCGACGCCATGTACGGCCACCGCCGCAATGCCCAGGGCGACGGCGAGGCGCTCATGGCCTTCGACGAGCGTCTCGGACACGTGATGGACAACATGCACGACGACGACCTGCTGCTCATCACCGCCGACCACGGCAACGACCCCACCTACAAGGGCACCGACCACACGCGCGAGTTCGTGCCGATCCTCGCCTACTCCCCCGGCATGACCAACCCCGGAACGTCGCTCGGCATCCGCGAGACGGCCTCCGACATGGGCGCGACCATCCTCGACAACTTCGGAGTCGAAGGCAATGGCAACGGCACGAGCTTCCTCGGCCAGGTCAGCTGACGCACCATCATCCCCACACCGGCCGCCGTCCATCCACGGACCGGCGGCCGCCGAACAACCGGACCGACAACCGTCAACCCCATCGAAAGGACCATCATCATGGCAACCCCCCACATCGAAGCAGAACCGGGCGATTACGCCGACGTCGTGCTCATGCCCGGCGACCCGCTGCGCGCCAAGTACATCGCCGAGACGTTCCTCGAGGACGTCGTGCAGGTCAACGGCGTGCGCAACTGCCTCGGCTTCACCGGCACCTACAAGGGCCATCGCGTCTCCGTGCAGGCCAGCGGCATGGGCATCCCGTCGCTGTCCATCTACACCAACGAGCTGGCCACCATCTACGGCGTGAAGACCATCATCCGCGTGGGCTCCTGCGGCGGCATGGCACCGGACGTCAAGCTGCGCGACGTGCTGCTCGCCTCCGGTTCGACCACCGACTCCGCCGTGGTGACCAACACGTTCGGCCACGGCGTGCACTACGCCCCGCTGGCGAACTTCGAACTGCTCGACACCGCCTACCACGTGGCCAAGGAGCAGGGCGTCGACGTGAAGGTGGGAGACATCTTCGCCGCCGACCGCTTCTACAACGACGAGCTCGACATGAAGAAGCTCGCGGACTACGGCGTGCTCGGCACCGAGATGGAGTCGGCCGGCCTGTACCTGCTTGGTGCGAAGCTGGGCTTCCGCGCCCTGTCGATCCTCACCGTCTCCGACCTCATCTTCGGTGAGGGCAAGACGACGAGCGAGGAGCGCGAGAAGACCTTCAACGACATGATCACCATCGCGCTGGAGACCGCCATCGCATAGCGCACGGCGCCATCCAGATGCGACCGACGACGGACGGGAGACAGGCATGAACACCCAGGCGAAGAAGACCCGCGACGCCCTGAAGGTGGCCAAGCTGTACTACCAGCAGGACTACAGCCAGAACGACATCGCCAAGGCCCTGCACATCTCCCGCCCGACCGTCTCCCGTCTGCTGCAGTACGCGCGGCAGACGGGCCTGGTCCGCATCGACATCGCCGACCCGCTCGGCGAGGCGCCCGACCTCGCCGACGCGCTCGAGCAGCGGTACGGGCTGAAGAAGGTCATCGTGGTGCCGATGACCAACATCGCCCCCAAGGACCGGCTCGACACCGTCGGGCAGGCCGCCGCCGACTATATCGAATCCATCGTGCGCAGCGACGACGTAATCGGCCTTGGATGGGGCCGCACGCTCTACGCCATCGGCACGCACCTGGCCCCGAAGGACGTGCACGACGTGTCCGTCGTGCAGATCAAGGGCAGCATCTCGAACACCGAAAGCAACAACTACGCCTTCGAAAGCGCCAACGCATTCGCCGCGGCGTTCCACACCCTGCCGCAGTATCTCCCGCTGCCGGTAATCTTCGACCGCCGCGAGACCCGCGAGCTCGTGGAGCAGGAGACCTACATCTCGCACATCTTCGACATGGGCAGGCGCGCGAACATCGCCGTCTTCACCGTGGGCTCGGTCCAGGATTCGGCGCTGCTGTTCCGTCTGGGATACCTGACCCGCGACGAACGCGACCGTCTGCGCCGCGAGGCCGCCGGCGACGTGCTCTCCCGGTTCATCGACGTCCGTGGCCGCATCGTCGACGACGACATCGACGCCCGGACGATCGGTCTCCGACCGGAGGAGCTCAAGACCAAGCCGCACAGCATCCTCGTGGTCTCCACACCGATCAAGGTGCCGGCGGCCCACGGCGCTGTCGTGGCCGGATACGCCAACACGCTCGTCATCGACGAGAACAGCGCGTCCGACCTTCTGGAATACAACGACTGAACCGACGTTCACCGTCGTTGACGACACTATTGAACAAACGTTCTTAAATCGACACGCACATTTGTAAAATCCACGGTTTTGATTTACCGTTTTATCATCACCAGGCAAAGGAGCCATCATGAGAATGATCGACGTCATCGACGCCAAGCGCAGCGGAGGAACCCTGACCAAGGAGCAGATCGACTTCTTCGTCGAAGGCTACACCAACGGCGACATCCCCGACTATCAGGTCAGCGCCCTGCTCATGGCCATCTGGTTCAACGGCATGACCGCCGACGAGACCCGTGACCTGACCATGGCCATGCTGAACTCCGGCGACCGGCTCGACCTGAGCGACATCCCCGGCAAGAAGGTGGACAAGCACTCCACCGGCGGCGTCGGCGACAAGGTGAGCATCCCGCTCGCCCCGCTCGTGGCCTCGCTGGGCATCGTCGTGCCGATGATCTCCGGCCGCGGCCTCGGCCACACCGGCGGCACGCTCGACAAGCTCGAGGCCATCCCCGGCTACACCGTGGAAATCGAGGAGGACGCCTTCAAGCGCCAGCTTCGCGACGTCGGCTGCATCATCGCCGGCGCCACCGGCAACATCGCCCCCGCCGACAAGAAGATCTACGCGCTTCGCGACGTGACCGACACCGTGGACTCCATCCCGCTGATCGCCGGCTCCATCATGAGCAAGAAGATCGCCAGCGGCACCGACGCCCTGGTGATGGACGTCAAGACCGGCGCCGGCGCATTCATGAAGGACGAGAAGGACGCCGTGGCGCTGGCCCACGCACTGGTCGACATCGGCAAGGGCGTCGGCATGGATTGCATGGCCGTGATCTCCGACATGAACCAGCCGCTCGGCCTCGCCATCGGCAACGCGTTGGAGATCGAGGAGTCCATAGCCGTGCTGCGCGGCGAAGGACCCGCCGACCTGACCGACCTCGTGCTCACCATCGGCAGCCAGATGGTCGTGATGGCTGGCGAGGCCAAGGACCTCGACGAGGCCCGTGGCAAGCTTGAGGCGAAGATCGCCGACGGCTCCGCGCTTGAGCGCTTCCGCGCCATGATCGAGGCGCAGGGCGGCGACGGACGCGTGATCGACGATCCGACGATCATGCCGCAGGCCAAGTACCGCATCCCGATTCTCGCCGAAGAGGACGGTGTGATCACCGGCATGAGGGCCGACGAAATGGGCATCGCCTCGATGATGCTCGGCGGCGGCCGTGCCACCAAGGACGACGAGCTCGACTACGCCGTGGGCCTCGTGCTCAGCCACAAGGTCGGCGACGAAGTGCATAAGGGCGACGTGCTGCTCACCGTGCACAGCGACCGCGAGGACATCGCGGACGTCGAACGTCTCATCCGCGACAACATCACCATCGGCAAGGAGGCGGAACCCATCACACTGATCCACCAGATCATCGTCTGACGTCGCTCGCACATCCCGGCGTAGGCCTCACACCAAGGCCGATGCTGGAAACATTTCATCCCGATATCAATCGGATGACACACGCAACCACTACCGTTGGTAGTGACGCCGGCCGGCATCGCCCCGGCCGGCACTCGAGAAACCGAGAACCAAAGGAAGGGAACTCATGTATCTAGCGATCAACATTCTGGGCCTGCTGGTCTTTCTGGCCCTGGGCTGGGTATTCTCCCACAACCGCAAGGGCATCGACTTCAAATCCGTGGGCTGCATGCTCGCCCTGAACCTCGTCATCGCGTGGTTCCTCACCAGCTTCGAATGGGGGCGCATGGCGGTGAAGGCCGCCGCCGACGGCTTTGCGGCCATCGTCAACATCTCCTACAAGGGCGTCAACTTCGCCTTCGCCAACTGGGTCGGCGCCGACGGCACCAATCCCGCGCCGGTGAACTTCATCGCCAGCGCCCTGCTGCCGATCCTCCTCATCGTGCCGCTGTTCGACATCCTCACCTACATCGGCTTCCTGCCGTGGGTCATCAAGTGGATCGGCCGTGGACTGAGCTTCGTCACCCGTCGTCCGAAGTTCGAGACCTTCTACGCCGTCGAGATGATGTTCCTGGGCAACACCGAGGCGCTGGCCGTCTCCAAGGTGCAGCTGCAGCGTATGAAAGCCGGTCGTAACGTCACACTCGCCATGATGTCGATGAGCTGCGTGACCGCCGCCATCATCGGCTCCTACATCCAGATGGTCCCCGGCGAATTCGTCATCACCGCCATCCCGCTCAACTGCATCAACGCCCTGATCGTCAGCCACATGCTCTACCCGGTCGAGGTCAGCAAGGACGAGGACGTGATCTACGGCCTCGGCGACCCCGCCGCCGAAGACGATGTCGTCGAGCTCACCGCCGACGAGCAGGCCGCCAAGGACAAGGCCATCGAGGAGTACAAGGCCCTGCCGTGGTACAAGAAGCTCCTCAAGCATGATCCGAGCAAGCCCGTCAAGGAACCGTTCTTCTCCTTCCTCGGCGATTCAATCCTCGGCAGCGGCAAGCTGATCCTCATCATCACCGCCAACGTGGTGGCCTTCGTGGCCCTCGCCGCCCTCATCGACGCAGGCCTCGGCATGATCTGGGACAAGCTCTCGCTCGAATCCATCCTCGGCGTCGTCATGTACGTCCCGGCTTGGCTCATGGGCCTCGACCCGGGCACCGCATGGCACTTCTCGCAGCTCATGGGCCTCAAGCTCGTGACCAACGAATTCGTCGTCATGGGCCAGATCACCAGCGAGGTCGCCACCTACGCCGCCCACTACAAGGCCGTGCTGACGGTGTTCATCACCTCCTTCGCCAACTTCTCCACGCTGGGCATGGTCATCGGCTGCTTCAAGGGCATCGTCTCCAAGGAGAAGAACGACGCTATCTCCAAGCAGGTCGGCCGCATGCTGCTCTCCGGCATCCTCGTCTCCCTGCTCTCCGCCGCCACCGTCGGCCTGTTCGTCTGGTAATCCGCAGACCATCCAGCAACCCATCCATCTAAGAGGGGCAATTCCATGACCAAGAAGCTCATCCTCGATCTCGACACCGGCATCGACGACACCCTCGCCACCGCCTACGCACTGGGCAGCCCGGAGGTCGAACTCATCGGCATCACCGGCACCTACGGCAACGTGCTGCTCGATCAGGGCGTACGCAACGCACTGGCGGTCACCGACCTGTTCGGCCACCCCGAAGTGAAGGTGTACAAGGGCCTGCCGCACGCCAGCACCAAGGACTCGTTCGAAGTGCAGCCGGTCTCCGCGTTCATCCACGGGGCCAACGGAATCGGCAACGTCGACATCCCCGATTCCAACCGCGAGCCGGAGACCGAATCCGCGGTCGACTTCATCATCGACGCGGTGAAGACCTACGGCAAGGACCTCGTCTACGTGCCGACCGGACCGATGACCAACATCGCCGCGGCATTGGACAAGGCACCCGAGATCAAGGACGAGATCGGCGGCATCGTGCTCATGGGCGGCGCGCTCACCGTCTGCGGCAACGTCTCCGCATGGAGCGAGGCGAACATCTCGCAGGACCCGGACGCGGCGAACCAGCTGTTCCGTTCGGGCGCGCCGGCCACGATGATCGGCCTCGACGTCACCCTGCAGACGCTGCTCACCTACAAGGAGACGCAGCGCTGGCGCGACCTCGGCACACCGGCGGGACGGTTCCTCGCCGACATGACCGACTACTACATCAAGGCATACGAGACCACGTCGCCGCATCTCGGCGGCTGCGGGCTGCACGACCCGCTCGCCGCCGGCGTGGCCGTGGACCCGAGTCTGGTGACCACGCTCGACATCAACATGCAGGTCGACGTAGACGGCCCGACCCGCGGGCGGACCATCGGCGACAACGAACGGCTCAACGACCCGGTCAAGACCATGAAGGTCGCCGTCGGGGTCGACGTGCCCAGATTCCTCGACGAATTCATGACCCGTATCACCGGCCTCGCCAAGGCCTGACCCGATGCCGGCCGCCGAACATGATTCGACGGCCGGCATTATCATTGTCACTGGCGGCGGCCGCAACGCCGCCTCGAAAGACCACGCGGTCCTCCGGCTCCTCCGCATAACAAATGTACGAGTCGATTACCCAAGAGAATCCACATGCGCACCAGTCGCATCACCAACGAAGGTAGGACTCGTCATGAGCAATCGGCCACAGAGCACAACGGGCACGACCCCATCCATCGAATCATCCGGCGTCGCGACGGCATCCGACGCCACCACGGCATCCGACGACGCCGTCGCGACCAAGGCTCGCAAGACCCTCATCCCCCTGCTGTTCATCTACATGCTCGGCACCCTGTGCCTGCAGGCGTTCAACCTCGTCTTCCAGCAGGTCGGCAGCGACGTCGGCGCCGCGGGACAGGCCTCGCTCATCACCGCCGTGCCCGGCGTCGTCCTCGGCATCGTCTGCTTCGTCTACGGGTCGCTGTGCGACTTCGCCTCGCTCAAACGCATGACCATGTTCGGTCTCATGCTGCTGTGGGCGGGTTCCCTCCTCGGCTTCATCCTGCACGGCAGCCTGTTGGAAATCATCATCTTCCGCGCCATCCAGACCGCCGGGTTCCAAGCCGCCGGATCCGTCTACCTCGTCATCGTGGCACGCTATCTCCACGCCGGCAAGAAACTGCTGTACTTCGGCATGTTCACCGCCGCCTACCAGCTCGCCACCGCCATCGGCGTGGTATGCGGCGGCGTCTTCAGCGCCATCGACTGGTCGTACCTGTTCCTCATCCCCATGGCATCGCTCATCGTGGTGCCCATGCTGCTCACCGACCTGCCGCACACCGCCGGCAAGGCCACGCACGTGGACGTCCCCGGATTCATCATCTTCGCGCTCGCCGTGCTGCAGCTCACCCTGTTCTTCTCCGACCTGCATTGGCCGCTGCTCGCCGGCGCCATCATCACGTTCGCCGTGTTCGCCATCTATATCAAACGCGCCCGCGACCCGTTCATCACCCCGGAGTTCTTCCGCAACACCCGCTGGTGGAAGGCCGTGGCCCTGATGTTCCTCTTCTACTTCACCAACTTCTCCGTCACGCCCCTGTTCAACGCCCTCGGCGCGAACGTGTACGGCATGACCAGCGCGCAGGTCTCGCTCGTACTGCTGCCGGCGCTGATCATCGCCACCATCAGCGGCACGTCGTCGGGCGCCATCGTCGGACGACTCGGCAGGAAGACGACCATCACGCTCGGCGCCTCGCTCATGCTGCTCGGATCGGCGAGCGCCGCGTTATGCGTGCTCGCCGGGCCCGTGGCCCTGGCCGCATGCATCGCCCTGTTCTACGGCGGCATGGCCATGCTCTACTCCCCCACCGTCGACACCGTGCTCGGCACGCTGCCGGCCGAACAGTCCGGTCGCGGCGTCGGCATGAACGATCTGGCCATGCAGGGCGCGGGATCGATCGGCATCGCCATCTTCGGCGCGCCCATCGCCACGAACTCCCTCGCCGGCGGAAACCCGGTGACGAACCTCATCGGCGCAAGCGGGGCCGCCGCGAACTACACGAACCTGCTGCTCATCTACGCGGCGATCATGGCGGTGTCCATCATCTGGTTCCGTGTGAACAGCCGGGCCATCTACGGCGGTACGAAGAACGGATGATGACCGAGAAGGTAATAACGAAAAACGCCGGCAGAAAAACGATGGTGGGGCCTCAGGGGCTTGAACCCTGGACCGACGGATTATGAGTCCGCTGCTCTAACCGACTGAGCTAAGGCCCCACGTCGCCGAAACGGCAACTTGGCAATGATAGCAAAGACCACGGAAGTCCGCTGACACACCGCGAGCCCATGCGTTACAGTGTTCATGGCAACGTATCACAGACCGAAGAAGCAGGGAAACGCATGGCCAAGCATTCCGCAGCGAACATCCGGGGAACACACCGCCGCCGGCTCATCGTCATCATCGTCGTCATCGCGATGGTCGCCGCCATCGCCGTCTCGGGCGGCGTGGCGTTCTCCTGGCGCAACCGTCGCACACAGGCGATGAGCCAATGCACCGCGGCACGGACCACGCTGCTCGGCGCCGCCAAGACGCTGAACGAGGCGACCTCGGCAGCCGAATCCACGGCCGGCACCCAGCCTTCGTCCGCGGAGGACCCCGCCACGGTCACCACATTGCGCACCGCGGTATCGGAGGCCAAGACGCTGATCTCCGACATCAACAACGGTGAACGATACCAGTGCGACGAAGCGATGTCCTCGGATGATCTGACAACCCGCACGCAATCATTGGCCAAGGCAGAGAAGAACGCCTACGACCGTGCCAAGGCCATCACCGCCGATGCGAAAACCGTGCGCCGTGGCGTCGCCAATAAGGCCAACACCGCCGTCCGGTTCACGCTCACCGCGGCGGTGTCGCAATCGAAGGGCCTACTCGACCAAACTGACGGTAAGGTGACCGATGAATCCACTCGCACCAAGCTGCAACAGCTCACCGCCACTGCGAACGAACAACTCAACGGTGACGACATCATCACCGACAAGACCGTCTACCAACGGTCCATCGACCAGCTGAACGATGCGATGGACGCCGTCACCAAGTCGAACATCGCCAAGCTCGGCGTGGACTGCGCGACGGCCAAATGCGTGGCGCTGACATTCGACGACGGTCCCGACGCTGCCAACACGCCGCCGGTCATCGAAGCACTGAAGAAGACCGGGACGACCGCCACGTTCTTCTCGGTAGGTGAGCACATCACCGACAAGACATCGCCGATGCTCAAGGAGCTGGCCAAGGCCGGGCATCCGATTGAGAACCACACATGGAACCATCCGCATCTGCAGAAGCTGAGCAAGGCCGACGTGATCTCGCAGCTAACGAGGACCAGTACGGCCGTGGAGAAGACCGTCGGCGCATACCCCTCGATGATTCGGCCGCCATACAGCGAATGGAGCAACGACGTACGGGACCAGGCTGTGGCCATGAACTCCTCGATCATCAACTTCGATGTGATGGGCTACGACTGGGAGAAGGACGCCGACGGCGTCTACAGCGAGGTGCTCGAATGGACCCGCCCCGGCGACATCATCCTGCTGCACGACCTGCAGGGCAGCACCGCGAAGGCGACCGAGCGCATCATCACCGACCTCAAGGCCAAGGGCTACACGTTCGTGAGCATTCCACAGCTGCTCGGGGAACGACCGAAGCCGGGGTATGTGTACTATTCGCGCGGCCAGGTGGTCAAGCCGGGCGAACCGTGGAAGCCGTCCACGAACTACGCCGAACAGTGGTAGAAAAACAAACCCGCACAACTCGTGATTCCACCGGGGAAACCGTGGTTTCCAGACGGAGAAATCGGAGTTGTGCGGGTTCTGACTACCACCTGTCCATTCATCGATCCTCAATCGGCACGTAGTCACGTTCCGGCGAGCCGGTGTACACCTGACGGGGGCGGCCGATCTTCGTGGCCGGGTCGTTGAGCATCTCCCGGTATTGGGCTATCCAGCCGGGGATGCGGCCGAGCGCGAACAGCGTGGTGAACATCTCCTGGTCGAAGCCGATGGCACGATAGATGAGACCCGTGTAGAAATCCACGTTCGGATAGAGATGGCGGGAGACGAAGTAGTCGTCGTGCATGGCGATGTCCTCGAGCTCGAGCGCCACGTTGAGCAGGTCGCGCTCGCCGGCGAACACGTCGCCGCGCAGCTCCATGATCTGCTTGAGGTATTTCTTGGCGATGGCCGCGCGCGGGTCGTATGACTTGTATACGCGGTGGCCGAGGCCGGAGATGCGGTGGCCCTCCTTCTTGGCCTCCTCCACGAACTCCTTGACGCTTTTGCCGGAGTCGCGGATGGTCTCCAGCTGACGCAGCACGGCCTCGTTCGCCCCGCCGTGCAGCGGGCCGGAAAGCGCGTTGATGCCGGCGGCCACCGCGGAGTAGAGGTTCGCATGGGCAGATCCGGCGATGCGCACCACCGACGTGGAGCAGTTCTGCTCGTGGTCGGCGTGGATGATGAGCAGCTTGTCGAGCGCGTCGACCATAAGCGGGTCGGATTCGAACTGCGTGTACGGCACGGCGAAGCTCATACGCAGGAAGTCGTCCACGTAGCCGCGCGAATAGTCGGGGTACAGCAGCGGCTCGTCGCGGCGGCGGCGCCAGATGTGCGAGACGATGGTGCGCACCTTGGCCATGATGTTCGCGGCGGCGGCGTCGAGCTGCTCGGGGTCGCTGATGTCGACCGTGTCGGGATGGTAGGCGGCGAGCGCGTTGACGGCGGAGGCGAGCACGCTCATGGGGTGCGAGTTGCGCGGGAACGAGCCGAGGAACGTGCGGAAGTCCTCGCCGATGACCGTGCGGCGCAGGATGCCATCGCGGAATTTCGTGTACTGCTCGGAGTTCGGCAGTTCGCCGTGCTGGAGCAGCCATGCGACCTCGAGGAAGTTCGAGTGCTCGCACAGCTGGCTGATCGGGTAGCCTCGGTAGCGGAGCACCGAATTGTTGCCGTCGATGAACGTGATCTTGGATTCGCACTGTGCGGTGGTGAGGAATCCGGGGTCGAGCGTGACCCAGCCGTCGTTGCGCAGCTTCGAGACCACGATGCCGTCGGGGCCGCTGGTCGCCTTCACCACGGGCAGGTCATAGGCGGTGGACTCCACCTCCAGCCTTGCTGTTGACATATTCCCTCCTTGATACCGCTACGGCAGCATACTCGTGCCGTGTTCGCCTTAGATTACCGCATGATTGTGGCGGGCGGCGGCGTTCGCCCATTTCCGGGCCCGCCGGGTACGGCGACGGCCCGGCCGACGCGTGGTGCGTTCTGCCGGGCCGTCGCCGTTTCGGACGTGTGGATTCGCGGGCGGACGTCAGTCGCGGGCGGTGAGGATGATGGGGTCGCCGTCGGTGATGGCGATGGTGTGCTCGGTGTGCGCGCCGCGCGAGCCGTCGGAGGAGCGCAGCGTCCAGCCGTCCTTCGGGTCCTGGTAGATTTCGTCGGTGGTCTTGAGGAACCACGGTTCGATGGCGATGACCAGACCCGGGCGCAGGCGGTAGCCGTGGTGGGCCTTGCCGTCGTTGGGCACGTGCGGGTCGCCGTGCATGATGTGACCCACGCCGTGGCCGCCGAACTCGAGGTTGACGGTGTAGCCCTGGGAGCGTGCCACGTCGCCGATGGCGGAGGAGATGTCGCCGAGACGGTTGCCGGCCTTGGCCTGGGCGATGCCGGCGGCGAGCGCGTCCTCGGTGCATTTGATGAGGCGCAGGTCCTCGGGATCGGGGTCGTTGCCGACGACGAAGCTGATGGCGGAGTCGCCGACCCATCCGTCGACGTTGATGGCGAGGTCGAGGGAGATGAGGTCGCCGTCCTTGAGGTTGTAGTCGTAGGGCACGCCGTGCAGCACCGCATCGTTGACGGACGTGCAGATGTAGTGCGCGAACGGGCCGGTGCCGAAGTCGGGTGCGTAGTCCACGTAGCAGGATTCGGCGCCGTTGCGCGCCTCGATGCGCTGCTTGACGAATTCGTCGATCTCGAGAAGATTGGTGCCGACCTTGGTCATCTTCTTCAGGTCCTTGAGGATGGAGCCGACGAACTTGCCGGCGGGGCGCATTTCCTTGATTTCCTGAGGGGTTTTGAGTTCAATCACGTCTGATTCGCTTTCTACGATTGGTTCCCACCCACCTTACTTCAACGCCATGCCATATGGCCGGCCATACGCCCGCACGACCGAAATATCGTTCACGACGGCGAAATCGCGGCATTGGTATGGCTGAGCCATTACTCTGGGAAGCATGACAGACTCGCTTATCTCCGGCATCGATCCGGCATCGTTCTCCTCCGTCACCAGGCCCGCTGATGATTTCTTCCGCTACGTCAACGGCCCGTGGATCGACACGTACATCCTCCCCGCCGACCGTGCCCGGTTCGGCGCATTCGACAAGCTCGCCGAGAACGCCGAGCAGGACGTCCGCGACATTCTCGAGGACGACGACAGCCCGGCCGTCAAATCGGCCATCCTCTACCGTTCGTTCCGTGACGAGAACGCCATCGACGCGGCCGGCATAAATCCGATCCGCCCCGACCTCGACGCCGTGGACTCGGCTTCCGACAAGACCGCGCTGACTCGTGTGCTCGGTTCGCTCAACCCCGCCGGAGGCCCCGACCTCATCGGCCTCATGGTGTATCCGGATCCCGGCGACCCGGACCACAACATCACGCATGTGGAGCAGGCGGGCCTGGGTCTGCCGGACGAGGCGTACTACCGCGAGGAGCGGTATGCGTCCGTACGCGATGCCTACGTGGACATGGTCTCCTCGCTGCTGCGCCTCGCCGGCTACGCGACGACCGGCGACGAGGCGGACGAGCAGGCGCGGCGGTTCCTCGACGTGGAGACGCGCATCGCCAAGCACCATTGGGACGTGGTCGCCACCCGCGACGAGGACAAGACGTACAATCCCACGGATTACGCGCAGCTGAAGGAGACGCTCTCCTCGTTCGACATCGAGGCGTGGACCCGCGCCTGGCAGGACGCCTACGACGTGACGGCGGCCGCCTCGGTGCAGCCCATCGACATGGGCACGGTGCTGGCGAAGACCATCGTGCACGAACCGAGCTTCCTGAGTGGCGTCGACCGCTTCTGGCATGACGCCGACCTCGACGACCTCAAGCTGTGGGCGCGCGTGCATCTCATCAACGGCTGGTCGCATTTCCTCAGCGAGGACTTCGACAAGACGACCTTCGGCTTCTACGGCAAGGTGCTGTCCGGCACCACGGAGCAGCGCGACCGGTGGAAGCGCGGCGTCTCGTTGGTCAACGGCATCTGCGGCGAGGAGGTGGGGCGCGAGTATGTGCGCCGTCACTTCCCCGAATCGTCGAAGGAGCGCATGGAGGAGCTGGTCGGCAACCTCATCAAGGCGTATCATGCGTCGATCCTGGCCAGCGACTGGCTGGGCGAGGACACGAAGGCCAAGGCGCTGGAGAAGCTCGCCAAGTTCACGCCGAAGATCGGCTACACGAACCATTGGCGCGACTACAGCGCGCTGAGCGTCTCCGACGACCTGTCACTGGTCGACAACCTGCGCAACGCGTGGCGTTACGAGGCCGGATACCAGCTGGCCAAGGCGGGCAAGGCGGTCGACAAGGACGAGTGGCTGATGAACCCGCAGACGGTGAACGCCTACTATGAGCCGACGATGAACGTGATCGTGTTCCCGGCGGCGATCCTCCAGCCGCCGTTCTTCAACCCGGATGCCGAGGACGCGGCCAACTATGGCGGCATCGGAGCGGTAATCGGCCATGAGATCGGTCATGGTTTCGACGACCAGGGCTCGAAGTACGACGGCGACGGCAGGCTGCACGACTGGTGGACGGCCGAGGACCGCACAAACTTCGAGAAGCGCACGAAGGCGCTCATCGAGCAGTACAACGGCTTCGTCCCGCGGCAACTGGCCGAGAAGTACGCGCGTCAGGGCCAGCCGGAGAAGGCGCCGCACGTGAACGGCGCGCTGACCATCGGCGAGAACATCGGAGATCTCGGCGGCGTGAACATCGCCATCAAAGCGTATGCGCTCGCCTTGGGCGCCGCCGACGGCACTCCCGAATCGGTGGCGGCCGCGCTCGAGCATGCGCCGGTCATCGACGGATTCACCGGCGTGCAGCGGTTCTTCCTTTCGTATGCCTCGGTGTGGCGCGGCAAGAACCGTGACGAGCTGGCCGAACAGTACCTGCAGATCGACCCGCATTCGCCGGCGGAGTTCCGCACCAACGGCATCGTGCGCAACGTGGACCTGTTCTACCGGGCGTTCGACGTGACCGAATCCGACGCCATGTGGCTCGCCCCCGAGTCCCGCGTCCGCATCTGGTAAACCCCTCAGCGCCGTCTCCGCCCCGGGACGGCGCTCGCTTTCCACCCTTCTAATCTCCGTTCATGGTCATCCTGATTGACATTCCTCGTATCGTCATCCTGAGCGAGCTCCCTTCATTGTCATCCTGAGCGAGCTCCCCTTATTGTCATCCTGAGCGAGCGGAGCGAGTCGAAGGATCTCTTCGTACCTTTGACCGGATGAGATCCTTCGACTCCGGCCTACGGCCTCCGCTCAGGATGACAAAAAGTGGGACGCCACCGCTCAGGATGACGGAAAAGCAGGTTCGTCCGCTCAGGATGGCAAAAGGCGGGACGCCTCCGCGCAGGACGCCAGAAAAACAGGTTCGCCTTCACCCAAGATGACAAAACGGGACGCCTCTACTCTGGATGGGGATACCTCTGCTCAGGACGGCAGAAGGAAGCGGGACCGTCTCAACCTAGGATAATCAAGCGAACGGCTGTTCCTCGTTCCCCGAGGCGATGTCTCCCCTATATCATTCGGGATAAACGGAGCACTCTTCTATGTCATTCTGAGCGAGTTCCCTTCATTGTCATCCTGAACGAGCGGAGCGAGTCGAAGGATCTCTTTCAGACGATAGACAGGGAGCGACTTCTCACCAGTCAAGGGAGAGGTCACGCCACGAAGGATTGACCCCTGCTATCAGGGCATTTTTCTTGGAGCGTCTCCATCCTTTGAGCTGCTTCTCCCGCTGCAGTGCAGCCATGATATCTTCAACGACCTCGAAATAAACGAGTTTGCCGGTTTTGTAGCGGGACGTAAACTCACTACCATCCCCATTACGGTGTTCATCCAGACGACGTCGCAAATTACCGGTGACACCGATATACAACACCGTGTTGCCACGATTGGCAAGAATGTAGACGTAGTACACAATGCCTCTCCTGTACCAATAAGTGGTTATCTCCCGCCCTGAGCACCCTTTTGTCATCCTGAGCGAGCTCCCCTTATTGTCATCCTGAGCGAGCGGAGCGAGTCGAAGGATCTCTTCGGACCTTTGACCGGATGAGATCCTTCGACTCCGGCCTACGGCCACCGCTCAGGATGACAAAAAGCGGGACGACACCGCTCAGGATGACAAAAAGCGGGACGACACCGCTCAGGATGACGGAAAGCAGGTTCGGCCGCTCAGGATGACGGAAAAGTGAGACTGCCTTCACCCGAGATGACGGCAATGGCGATGGTGCAACCTTCAGACGGTGGGGGTGTCGTCGGGTGGGGGTTCTATGTCGGCGAACTCCTCGTCGGGGACGTCGGATTGCGGAATATCGGCATAGGGATCACGGCCGGACGGTGCCGTGCCGGGACCATCGGCGGGAGGCGTGGCCGCGCCGCCAGCCCCCGGTCCGGGAATCACCGGCGCGGCGTTCTGCCCGCCGGCCTCCGAGGCGGCATCCCCTCCGCCGGAGCCTCCCCCACCGTATTGCTTGCGCACGAACATCGACGCCCCGCGGTTGAGATCGTGCCCGATATACGCCGCTTCGATGGCGATGGCGCTGCGCTGCGCGCCGTCGCGCTCCCAGGTCTCGGTGACGAGGTCGCCGACGACGATCACCGCGTCGCCTTTCTTCACCGACTGCATGACGTTCAACGCCAACGACCGGAAGGCCTTGACGGTGATCCATGTGGTCGGGCTCTCCTGCCATTGCCGGGTGCGGCGGTTCCAGAACGAGCGCGTGGAGGCCAGGCGAAACGTACACATCGGTGTGCTGCCCTGCGCGCCCAGGCGGGTCGGCTCCCTGCCCACGTTTCCGGTGATGACGATCTGTGACTGCTGTGCCATGGTCGGCCCTTTCCCTTGCGTTCGACGTTTGGACCATTCCGTCAGCGGAGCCGGGTTCAATGGCGAGAGAGGAGGAAGAGGGGAAACGTCGCCTATGATCCCGGTCGCCGCGGAACGGTGATATCCACTATGCGGCAATGGGTCTTGCCAGCATATGGGAAACCGGGAATGTTAGCGGATGGACCACCCTCGGACGCATAGTGTGGATAACCTAGGGCGAAATACGGAACCGTGGATAACTTCATGGCCTTCCACAAGGTCATGGAAGCATCGGCATGAAAAAAGGGAGCCGACCCATGACAGGTCGGCTCCCCCGGTCCGCTTTCGACGGGCGAGACTACTTCAGCAGGCCGGCGATGCGGTCCGCAATGACGTCGGCGGCCTCGGCGACCGGCACGGCCGCGTCGTTCTCGCCGTTACGGTCGCGCACCTCGATGGTGCCGTTGTTCACGGTGTCGCGTCCGGCGACGGCAATCAGCGGGGCGCCGATGAGCTCGGCGTCCTTGAACTTCACGCCCGGGGAGACCTTCTTGCGGTCGTCGTAGATGACCTCGATGCCCTTGTTCTCGAGCTCGGTGACGAGGTTCTCGGCGGCCTCGAACGCCTCGGCGTTCTTGCCGGTGGCGACCACATGCACCTGGGCGGGGGCGATGACGGCCGGCCATGCCAGGCCACGCTCGTCGTGATGCGTCTCGGCGATGCAGGCGAGCACGCGGGAGACGCCGATGCCGTAGCAGCCCATCCACACGGGCACGGCCTTGCCGTTCTGGTCGAGCACCTTGAGGCCCAGCGCGTTGGAGTACTTGAGACCCAGCTGGAACACCTGGCCGATCTCCACGCCGCGCTCGAAGCTCAGCGGGCCGGAGCCGTCGGGGCTCATGTCGCCATGGCGCACCTCGACGGCCTCGACGGTGCCGTCGGCCTTGAAGTCACGGCCGTAGACGAGGTTGTAGTAGTCGACCTCGTGCTCGTCGGCGCCGGTGAACCATGCGGAGCCTTCGACCACGTGCGCGTCGAGGAAGTAGCGCACCGGGTTCTCCACACCGGCGGCCTCGGCCTGCGGGCCCAGCACCATCGGTCCGATGTAGCCGGGGACCAGTTCCGGATGGGCCTTGAGGTCCTCTTCGGTGGCCTCCTCGAGCTCGGCGGGGGCGAACTGCGCCTCAAGACGCTTCATGTCGACGGTGCGGTCGCCGGGCACGCCCACGACGATCACCTCGCGCCACGGCTCGTCGTGGTCCTCGTCCTCGGGATGCTTGACGGCGATGACGACGTTCTTGAGGATGTCGGAGGCCTCCCACGATCGGCCGTCGGCACGCGGATGGTCGGCGTTGGCGCGCTCGATCATGTTGTCGATGGTCTTGGCGTCGGGCGTGGACTCCTTGGTCGCGGCGGGCGTGTTCGAGCAGTCGACGGCCGGCAGCTCGGGCGTGGTGAGCGCCTCGACGTTCCAGGCCTTGCCGGAGGGGGCGAGCGCGAACGTGTCCTCGCCGATCGGCATGGGAGCGAGGAACTCCTCGGAGGCGGAGCCTCCCATCGGGCCGGACATGGCGAACACGGGCACGTACTTGAGATCGAGGCGCTGGAAGATGCGCTCGTAGGCGCCGCGCTCGTCGTAGTAGGCCTTGCGCAGACCCTCCTCGTCGATGTTGAACGAGTAGGCGTCCTTCATGATGAACTCGCGGCCGCGGATGAGGCCGGCGCGCGGACGGAACTCGTCGCGGTACTTGGTCTGGATCTGGTAGAGGACGACGGGCAGGTCCTTGTACGAGGAGTACATGTCCTTGACCAGCAGAGTGAACATCTCCTCATGCGTCGGCGCGAGCAGGTAATCGGCCTGGTGACGGTCCTTGAGGCGGAAGATGTTGTCGCCGTATTCCTCCCAGCGGTGGGTGGCCTCGTACGGTTCGCGCGGCAGCAGGGCGGGGAAGTGCACTTCCTGGGCGCCGATGCCGTTGATCTCCTCGCGGATGATGTCCTCGATCTTGTCGAGGACCCTCAGGCCCAGCGGCAGCCACGTCCAGATGCCCGGGGCGGCCTTACGGATATATCCGGCGCGCTGCAGCAGTTTTGCGGAATCGACGTCCGCGTCGGCGGGATCTTCGCGCAGCGTGCGAAGGAACAGCGTAGACATACGCAATGCTTTGGAACTCATAAACCCCAAGGGTATTCATGTTAAGGGACATCAACGGCGGCCGCGTGCGGCGGGAAAAACGCACGTTCCCCTGCTTCACGACGGTGCGGAAATGTGACAGACTTGAGATGGCAGTGAATCAGAAGGGACTGCACATGAATCACAACGCCGTATTCGAGACGGGTGGCGCTCAGACGATGAACCGCTGGCCACGGTCCGTCGAACAACTGCTCTCCACAGGTCTGAATCCCGACACGTTCACGCCGGTGACCGGACGGTTCACCCCTACCGGCATCGACCTCAACGACCCCCGTTCCCGTCGCCTGCTCGACATCAGCCGTCGTGCGGCCAAGGCGCTGGAGCAGCGAGACCGCATCATCGACGCCCTTCGCGACCCGTCGATGCGGCCTCCCAAGGGGGTGACGCTCAACGCGTGGCCACGCAACCCCGATGTGCTGACCAATCCGAACATCTACCCCGACACGTTCACCACGATCACCGACCCGCACCACTCCCCCACAGGCGTGGACCTCACGAACCCGCAGGCGCGGCGAATCCTCGAGTTCGGCATGGAGGCGGCGAGGCTGCTGCGCGAACGCACCCAGCTGCTCGACGAGATGCGGCTGTCTCCGGCCTCCTCCCCACGACCCGTTCCCCCGCAGCCTATGCAGTCCGTCACGCACATGCGTCCGGCCGGACCACAGCAGACCGCCGTACGGCGACCCGCACCGCAACGGTCCGCTGCCCCGCAACCGCAGACTCCCACCGCCCCGCATCAGCGGTTCAACGTGCAGATCCTACTGCTGGCCACAGGCATCGTGCTGGTGTCGGCCGCGGTGTTCGTGTTCGCCGCGCTCACGTATTCGCTACTGAACGACACGCAACGCGGCATCGCCATCGCCGTTATCGGCCTACTTGGCCTAGGAGTGGCGTTCGTCCTGCGAAACCGCCTGCGCATCACGGCGGAGGGCGTCGGATGGGCGTCGCTCATCGCCCTGGCCATCGACTCGCTGCTCGCGCCGAATCTGCCGGCGTTCGCAAACGTTCCGGACGACGCCGTCACCGGCCTGGGAATGCTGCTGATCTCCGGTCTCAGCCTGGGATTGTGGGGCGTCTGCCGTATGCGAGAGCATCGCACGCCTGCCCCACCCCACAACCATCACGCTCCCGACCCGACCCACGACCATCGCCCGCTGCGCGTCCTCACGCTGTTCCCGGCGTTCGTGGCCCCGTTCGGCCTCATGCTCGCCCTGTACGGCCTGTTCGGCGTCCGCCCCGTCTTCACGATCGTCTTCGACGGCAACGGCACCATGCGACTGTGGGCGTCGACGCTTATCGTCGCGGTGGCCGCCATACCGGCGGGAACGCTTATGCCGGGGCATCGTCACGACGCCGTCAGGACTCCGAATCTGGAACGCAACACCGTGACCGTCCTCGGCATGGCCGCCGGCGCCTTGGCGACGCTGGCTGCCATGGCGCTGCCATCCGGCTCCGAAAACATGCTGCGGCTGATTGCCGTCCCCGTGCTCTCCACACTGGTCTGGCTGGCGTGCTGGCCGCTGCTGCACCGCCGTTTCGTCGTCATCGCGCCGGCCGTCCCCATGCTGGTGCTGCCCATGGCCGCCCTCTCGTTCATGCCGGTCGCGGCGGCCATCGACCAGCTGGTGTTCGCCGGGGTCGACGCGCAACGGCGGAACGACTGGAATCTCATCATCCCCTGCGCGATGGCCTGCGTGTTCGCCTGCGCGTATGCGGCGCTGGCGCATGCGTTCACCATGAAACCAGCCGCCCGGATTTCCACCCATCAATCCCCGCAAACCCCACAGGACCCGTCGCCCTCTGTATCCCCGTCACCCTCTGCGTCGCCAGCGTCGCCCTCGCCATCCCCGTCAGCCCCGCCTTCCGCGTCCGCCCTGCCGTCCCCGTGGCGTCTCTCCCCGAAGGAACGCGGCATCGGACGCGTCATCGCCATGATCGTCGTCATCGCCTCGCTGGTCGTGCAACTGACGATGAGCGCCCCCGCGATGCTCGTCACGACCGTCAATGTGCCCCTGACCATGACGATATCCCGGCCGTCGTTCCTGCCGTCGGCGATGCCGGAACAGATTCTTCCCACGTTCGTCACCATGCTGATGCTGACCGTGACCCTGCTATGGCTGTCGCGCACGATTGCCCGTCAGTTCGTCGTCCCCGCCATCGTCGTCGGGGCTTCGACGGCGTGTCTGGCGGCCACGCTGCCCTCTGACCGCACGATAGTATTGGCCGCGTTCGTTGCCCTTCCCGTCGTGTTCGCCGCCATCGCCCTCGCCGTCAAGTTCCTCGCCGCCGGAGTCCCCGCCACAACGGCCATGGCAATGCCCGCCGAGACGATCCATGCCAAGGCAATCCCGGCCGCCACGACGATCCCCGCCGTCGGCAGAGCGGCATCTCCCGCAACACCAACCACACCAACCACACCAACCACACCAACCACACCAACCATCACATCACCAACCACATCACCACCCACACCACGCGCGCCGCTCCCCTACGTCGTATACGTGCTGCGCACCATGCAGGTGCTGTCGCTGCTGTCGGCGGCCTCCCTGGCCATACTGAACTGCAAGGGGTATGACGTCATCCATATTCTCGCCGACGTCGTCATGATCGTGATGCTCGTCGTCTGGTACGTACTGATCGCCGGCGACATCGGCGACGCGCCGCGCGCCGTCGCCGTCGTGCCCGTCATCGCCTTGCTGGGATGGGCCATGATATCGATGACCTACCCCATCCAGTCCCTGCTGGTTCCGGAGCCGTATGCGACGTTTGGCCTGGGCGCCGAACTTGCCGGCACGATTCGCCGTCTGCTTTGGGGAACGGTGATGATATCGGTCTTCGCCGTCGTCTGCCTTGCACGAACGCGCCGGGCGCGCCCGCGGGCCGGCGTCCCGGAACGCGTGGCGGCCATGGCGACGAGCGGGACGCTGGCGGTCGGCGGCGTGGCGGCGGCCGGCACCGTGTCGTGTCTCAAAGGGTGCCCGGCGGTCAGTTCCATCTTTCCGTCGATCACCCAGCCCATGGTGGTCGTCGTACCGCAACTGGCCGCGGTCTGCGTCATCGCCGCAATCGCATGGCTCCGCGATGCCGGCGACGATGCCGGGGAGCGTCGGCGCAGTCGTGTCGCGACGCTTGCCGTCGCCGCGGCGGGCACGGCCATCATCGCGATGACGAACCTCAATGCGCTGGTGCTCGACGGCCGGACCACGTATGCGCCGGTCAGACCGTTGGAGCTGCCGACGCTCATGTTCGCGGCCGCCGCGCTCGTCGTCGGCGGCGTGTTCATGCGCCGCGACCCCAAGTTGCGCAGTTGGCGGGCGCTCGGCCCCGGTCTGCTGACCGCTATGCTGCCGTCGCTGCTGATCACCTGGTTCGTCATGGCGGCGACGCCCGCACGCATCGTGTTCGTCGGCACGATGGCGGTGGCGGCGATCATCGTCGGCGGCGTCCGCGGCCTCAAGGCGCCGTTGCTGTGTGGGACCGTCGTGTTGGCCACCCATGTGCTCGTGCAGTTGTGGCCGGCGATCAGCGCGTTCAGTGCGGACTACTGGTGGGTGTGGCTGGCGTTGGCCGGCGTGCTGCTCATTGCGGTCGCCGCGTTCTACGAACGCAGTCTCAAGGCCATGCGCACGCTTGGCCGCCGCATACGCGACCTGCGATAATCGGCCGTTGGCGACCGTTCACAATGGACGGCCGCGAGTGATCCGTGTGCGGACGTGACGTCCGACGTCACAAAACAGCACGACGATGCGGAACAGCGAATCAGAACAGCGCGTCCTGCATGAATTCGTCGAATTCGTCGTCATCCGACGACTCCCCTGGCGCGTCGGAATTCTTGCGTCTACGCGGGTCGAACGCGTCGGCGCCTTCGGCGGCGAGCCGTTCGGACGCCGACCGGGACGCCTCCCGCAGCCGGGAGTCGAGTCGTACGGCGTCGTCGGAGACGAGGAACGCCTTCTCGTTGATGCCATGCAGATAGAGTCCGTCGAGCGCCTCGACTCGGGACAACGCGACGTATCCCATGCCGGGTGCGAACGTGCGTCGCAGGTCCATGACGGCCCGGTCGAGCGTCATGCCCTGCGACTTGTGGATGGTGATGCCCCATGCGCAGCGCAACGGCACCTGGTTGACGCTGGCGAGCACGGTCTCGCCGTCCATCATCTCCCAGGCGGCCGGCTTCATGGTCACGGTGTTGCCGTTTTCGAACCGTACGATGGGCCAGCCGCCCTTGTTCTCCTGTTCGAATTCGACGACCGTGCCGATGGACCCGTTGACGTACTGATGGTCCTGGTCGTTGCGCAGCGCCATGACCGCCGCGCCACGCTTCAGAACGAGGCGTTCGGGGGCGAGCATGTTCTTTTTCAGCCGCGCCACCAGTTGTGCCGAGCCGGCCGACTCGGCGTGGAATTCGTGGGCTTCGTCCGGTATCGCGGCGAGCATGCGGTCGTTGAGCGCGTCGGCCTGACGATTCGTGGGAAACAGATTGGTGGCGATGACGCCCGGTTCCGGGAATCGTCCGATGCGTGAGGCGAGCACGGCACGGTCGGCGTCGGTCACGCCGCCGTCGCGGATGTCGGTGAGCACGCCGAGCAGCTGGCCGTCGTCCTGACGATGCTGTTCGGTCAGATAGCAGATTGTGGGATTCAGGCGATTCCACACCAATGATTCGGTGACGAAGCCTTCCGGGTCGAGGCCGCGCCGCGCGTATTCCTCACGCGAACGCAGGAACGCCTCGCTTGGCGTCATCATGTCGTTGTTGCGTCCCGACCGGCTGACCGGCGGCAGTTGGAAGAAGTCGCCGGATATGACCACCTGCAGGCCGCCGAATGGACGGTCGTCGCGGCGCAGCACGCGGCAGACCTCGTCGACCATGTCGAACAGCCAGGCGTGCATCATCGAGACCTCGTCGATGACGAGCACGTCGGTGGCGGCGATGGCCTTGCGTCGTCGTGTTGTGATGCGTTTGAGCGTGGCCGGCTCCAGCACGGTGGCGACGCCGACGCCGCTCCACGAATGGATGGTCTGCCCGTTGACGTGCGTGGCGGCGATGCCGGTGGACGCGGTGACGGCCACCGACTTGCCGGCACGACGTGCGGCGCGGATGAACTCGTTCAATACGTAGGTCTTGCCGGCGCCCGGGGCACCGGTGAGGAACACGTTCGCGCCGGCGTCGAGCATGGCCAAAGCCTCAGTCTGCTGCATAAGGCCCCATGGTACCCGTATGGCGCCCGTCGGGCCGTCCGGGCGCGACATGCACAGTCCGGTGGCCCGACGATACGGGGAGCGGCGGATGCGATGCGTCAGCGCCGCAGCGTGGGCTCCAACGCCACGTGGAGGATGTCGACGAGCAGGTTCATCATCACGATGAAGAATCCGCCGAGCAATACGACGCCGATGATGACGGGCCGGTCCTGTGTGTTCACCGATTTGACGGCGAGCGCGCCGACTCCCTGCAGGCCGAAGACCTGTTCGATGATGATGGAGCCGGAGAGCAGGGAGCCGATGTCGGCGCCGAGCTGCGTGGTGAGCACGGTGAGCGTGGACCGCAGGCCGTGCTTGTAGATGACCTTGCGTTCGGAGATGCCTTTGGCGCGGGCGGTGCGGATGTAGTCCTCGCCGAGTACGTCGATCATCTCGGCGCGGGTGAGGCGCTGGTAGAGGGCGGCCATGAGCAGGGCGAGGGTGAGCCAGGGCAGCACCATGTGCCATGCCCAGTCGATGAAGCCGTCCTCGAGGGGCTTGTAGCCGCCCGGGGGGAACAACGTGAAGCCGTTGCGCTTGGGCAGGTAGTAAAGCAGGTAGAGCAGGAACATGCCGAGCACGAAGGAGGGGAAGCTGATGAACAGCTGGCTGAGCACCTGGGCGAGGCGGTCCTTCCATGTGCCGGGGTGGGTGGCGGAGACCACGCCGAGCGGCACGCCGATGAGCAGCCAGATGATGACGGCGCCGCCGACGAGCGAGAACGTGACGGGCAGTCGGGAGAGGATGAGTTCGGTTACGGGCGTCTGGTTGCGGTAGGAGATGCCGAAGTCGCCTTGGAACGCGTGGGTGATGAACCGGATGTACTGCTGCCACAGGGGTTTGTCGAGGCCGAGGTTGCGGGTGACCTGGTCGAGCACCTCCTGGCTGGCCTTTTCGCCGGCGATGAGTCGGGCGGGGTTGCCGGGCGCGATGTAGAACAGCGCGAACACGAAGATGCTCAGCAGGAACAGGATGATGACGGCGAAGAGGAGCCGCCGGAGAATCTGCTTGACCATGTCAGTCGCCTTCCTTGGTCGTCGTTGATGACGTCGTTGATGAGGTCGACGATGTCGCCGACGCCGACGTCATGGATGATGCCAACGGTGCCGAATCGGCCGTCGCCGCGGCGATGTCGTCGTTCGCGGCGGCGATCTGCGCCGCCACCGGTGTGACCGCGGCCACGGCGGCCGCGCCCTTCTTCCTGCGTCGTTTGGCGAGCATGCGCCGGCCGGCCTTCGGATCGAGGGCGTCGCGCAGGCCGTCACCGAGGATGTTGAACGAAAGCGTGGTCATGAGCAGGAACAGGCCGGGGAAGAACACGAGCCATGGCGCGACCATGTAGATGGAGTTGCCGGCGGCCTCGGAGAGCATACCGCCCCAGCTTGGCGTCGGCGGCACGATGCCCATGCCGAGGAACGACAGCGACGCCTCGAACACGATGCAGCTGGGGATGCCCTGCGTGGTGTAGACGATGATCGTTTCGGTGAGGTTCGGCAGGATGTCCTTGACGATGATGGACGCGTCGGAGGCACCGAGCGACCGTGCCGCCTCGACGAACTCCTTCTTCTTGAGCACCTGCACCTGGGCGCGGATGACTCGCCCGGTGACGGCCCATGAGAAGAAGATGACGACGAACAGGCACATGCGGATGCTCGCGCCGAACACGGAGACGAGGGCCAGCGCGCACAGCAGGAACGGGATGGTCATGACGAAGTCGGTGATGCGGGAGAGCACGTTGTCGACCCAGCCGCCGAAGTAGCCGGCCAATACGCCGATGATGACGGCGATGAGCGAGCCGCACATGGAGGCGACCACGCCGACCAGCAGCGATACGCGCGCGCCGTAGGCGATGCGGACGAGCTCGTCGCGGCCGAGCTGGTCGGCGCCGAACCAGAACGCCTTGCCCGGACCGGTGGGCAGACCGGTGGCGGTCAGGCCGATCTCGCGGTACTGCTGCGCGGGGTCGTGTCCGGTGATGGAGGCGAGCACGGGCGCGAAGACGGCCATGAGCACGAGGAACACGATGAATCCGAGGGCGATCATCGAGGCCTTGTCGTGGCGGAGCCTGCGCCATGTGGCCTGTCCGGTGCTCAGCTGTTCGATCTTGCGCGCGGGCTTCGGCTTGTTGCTTGCGGCGCCGACCGAGCCGAGGCTGGTCTTGGCGTCGGCCGATGTGGTGTTGCGTACGGTGGCCTCGCTCATGCCACCACCTCCTTGACGAGTGTGCGATGGGCCGTTTCCTGCGACTCCGGGGGCACGGCTCGGATGGACGCGGCAAGCAGGCGTTTGGTGAAGGGCGCCTGCGGGGCGTCGTAGATCCGTTCGGTGTCGCCGCGTTCCACGATCCGGCCGTTTTCGATGACGACGACGCGGCTGCACACGTGGCGCACGACGGCGAGGTCGTGCGAGATGAACAGGTAGGTGTAGCCGAACGCGTCCTGCAGGTCCTGGATGAGATTGAGGATCTGCGCCTGGATGGAGACGTCGAGCGCGGAGACCGGTTCGTCGAAGATGATGAGCTCGGGGTCGAGGGCGAGCGCGCGGGCGATGCCGATGCGCTGGCGCTGGCCGCCGGAGAATTCGCCGGGGTACCGGTTGTAGTGTTCGGGGTTGAGTCCGACGAGCTCCATGAGCTCCTGCACGCGTTTCTTCAGCCGGTTGCCGGACCAGTGATGCTGGATGCGGATGGGTTCGCCGATGATGGAGCCGACGCGGCGGCGCGGGTTGAGCGAGCCGTACGGGTCCTGGAACACGAGCTGCACGTGGCGGCGCTGTTCGCGCCATTCGGCACGGCTGACGGTGCTGTTGTCCTGGCCGAGCAGCATGACCTTGCCGCTGGTGGCGGGCAGCAGTCCGGCGATCACGCGGGCGAGCGTGGTCTTGCCGCAGCCGGATTCGCCGACGAGGCCGATGGAGTCGCCGCGGTTGACGGTCAGGTCGATGCCCTTGAGCACCTCGACCGCCTTGCGGGTGCCGGCGTTGTAGGTGAGGTGGAGGTCCTCGACGAGCGCGATGGGCGCGTTTTTGTCGAGCGGCCATTCCTCGGTGCCGTTGGCGGCGGCATCCTTGGCG
Organism: Bifidobacterium pluvialisilvae; assembly: GCF_019331695.1. Taxonomy (GTDB): domain Bacteria; phylum Actinomycetota; class Actinomycetes; order Actinomycetales; family Bifidobacteriaceae; genus Galliscardovia; species Galliscardovia pluvialisilvae. The sequence goes on along the minus strand of NZ_JAHBBI010000004.1, from coordinate 61,585 downwards.
GCGGCCTGCTCCTCGGCGCGGTCGCGGGCGCGTTGGAGCACGAATTCGTCGATCTCCGGCTTGGCCTCGGCCGGGGTGGGGTCGGCCCGGCGCCAGCAGCTCACGGTCACGCCGTCGCTGAGCGTGCGGCGCGGCGGGGCGGTGAGCCCGCAACGGTCGGTGGCGTTGGGGCAGCGTGGCGCGAACACGCAGCCGACGGGGATGTCGAGCAGGCTGGGCATACGGCCTTCGATGGGGGTGAGCCGCTTGCGGTCGTTCTCGGCGTCGGGTGAGGAGTGCAGCAGGCCGAGCGTGTACGGGTGGGCGGGGCGGGAGAACAGTGCGGAGACCGGTCCCATCTCCAGCTGGTGGCCGGCGTACATGACCATGGCCCGGTCGGCGAACGAGCCGAGCAGGGTGAGGTCGTGGGAGATCATGACCACGGTGGTGCCGAGCTTGTCGGACATGTCGCGCAGCACGTCGAGCACCTGCTTCTGGATGGTCACGTCGAGTGCGGTGGTCGGTTCGTCGGCGATGATGATCTCGGGCCGCAGCACGAGGGCCATGGCGATCATCACGCGCTGCCTCATGCCGCCGGAGAACTGGTGCGGGTAGTCGCCGAAGCGTTTGTCGGCGTTCTTGATGCCGACCATCTCGAGCATTTCGATGGCCCGGGCTTTCGCGTCGTCGCGGGAGGTCTTCGGCTCGTGGGTCCTGATGACCTCGACGATCTGCGAGCCGATAGTGAAGTATGGGTGCAGGCTGGACAGCGGGTCCTGGAAGATCATGCCGATCTTGTTGCCGCGCATGGACCGCAGCTGCCGGGGCGTGGCCTTGAGCAGGTCGACGCCGTCGAATACGGCGGTGCCGTGGACCTCGGCGCCGGGCATGAGGCCGGTGATGGCCTGGGTGAGCACGCTCTTGCCGGAGCCGGATTCGCCGACGATGCCGAACACCTCGCCTTTGTCGACGTCGAATGACACGTGCTGCACCGCATGGACGACGCCGTCCTCGGTGGGCAGATCCACGCTGACGTCGTGTACCTGAAGAATGGACATTTCCGTAGCTCCTTGTGCTCCTGATGGATGGAGGGAAAGGGCGACGCCCCGCCCGTGCGGGGCGGGCGGGGCGTCGGTCCGCCTATCGTTCGACCGAGACGTTGGTCCAGTCGTAGCCGGCGGACAGGGCGAAGATGGAGGCGTTCTTGATCGCGCTGCTGTGGATCAGGGTGGCCTTCACCGAGTAGAGCGGCAGCACCGGCGGGTCGTCCATGACGGCGTCGTTGACCTGGCCCCAGATCTTCTCGGCGTCCGAGGTGCTGGAGCTGGCGAGCGCCTTCTTGGCGAGTTCGCTGGCCTTGTCGTTGTTGTAGTTGTCGTAGTTGTAGACCTGGGCGGTGCCGGTGTAGGTGAACTGCGGCTGGAAGACGGAGCGTGCGGCGCCGCCGACCCAGTCGGGGTTCCATCCGCACAGGGCGATGTCCCACTTGCCGTTCTTGGTGTTGTCGGGCGTGGTCATGAAGCTGGCGTAGAAGTCGGAGGCGGGCACGGGCACGAGCTGCACGTTCACGCCGGCCTTCTTCATGTCCTGCTGGATGATCTGGGCGATGGAGGGCTCGGTCGCGTTGTCGGAGCGGTAGGCGAGCTTGAGCGTGAGGTTGCTGGCGCCGGCCTTGGCGAGCAGCTCCTTGGTCTTGGCCGGGTCGCCCTTGTTGCCATCGGTCTTGTACGGGTCGCTGTTCTCGTTGAAGCCGATGACGCCGCGTCCGAAGATGCCGACCGCGGGCTCGGCGAGTTCGGAGCCGCCGAGCTTCTGCACGAACGCCGCCTTGTCGACGGAGTACTGCAGGGCCTTGCGCACCTCGGTCTTCTTCAATGCGCCGCCGTTGTTGTTGGAGAGGGTGTTGAACCACAGGAAGTTGGTGCCTCCCTGGGAGAACGCGCTCATGCTGTCGCCGTTGGTGGCCTTGAGGGTACCCCATTGCGCGGCGGGCACGTTCATGGCCCATAGGCCGTCGGCGTCGCCGTTGGACACCTGCTGGAGGGCGTTGTCGGCGCTGACGCCGAACGTGAACTCGATGCGGTCGGCGTTGGCGGCGCGCAGCGGGTCGGAGGCCTTCTTCCAGTTGGGGTTGCGCTTGAGGTACAGGTGGCTGTCGGCCTTGTAGTCGTCTACGGTGTAGGGGCCGGACGAGATGTAGTTCTTGCGGTAGTCGGGGCTGTCGGGCTCGTAGTCGAGCGATTCCTTGGCCACCGGGGAGACGTTGTCGAGCGACACCATGTAGATGAAGTCGGAGGCCTTCTCCTTGAGCTTGAACACGATGGTGTGGTCGTCGGGCGTGGTGATGCCGGAGACCTTGTCGTCGAGGATGTGCTTCTTCACGTTCGCGGTGGTGGGGTTCTTGATGTCGTATGCGGCGCAGTACTCCTCCATGCCCTGGATGACGTTGTAGTAGCTGGCGGCGGCGGAGGGCAGCAGCGGGTTGCACACCTTCTTGAAGCCGTTGGCCACGTCCTCGGAGGTGATGGCGCGGGCGGGGCTGGTGCTCCACATGGCGTCCGTGCGCAGCTTGAACGTGTAGGTGAGGCCGTCGGAGGAGACCTCGGGCATGGATGCGGCGAGGTCGGGCTGGGCCTCGACCTGCTCCTTGGCGTCGTTGCTGGCCTTGTAGCTGATGAGCTGGCGGCTGATGGCGCGCTGGAACGTGTAGGTGCTCACCAGTGAGCTGCCGGTCGGGTCGAGGTGGTCGATGTCGTCGGTGCCGACCAGCTTGATGGTACCGCCGGTCTTGGCCGTGCCGGAGTCGCTGGAGCCCGAGCCGCCGCAGCCGCTCAACGTCATGGCGCATACGGCGACCAACGCCGCCAGCGCCGTCATTTGCTTTTTCATCGTATTTTCCTCTCTGTGAACGGCGTTTCGCGATTGTGGGAATGATCGTCGGAACGTCGGAGACATGGACCGCGATAACACCGGTCCCGCATTTCCGTGGGTGGAGATGTTGGGATACATATAACGTTTTGAATTCGCCATAAGATTTGCCGATATGTAAAACACAAGTGAACTATGGTCTAGCCGGCAGTATTGTCGTTACGCGACCTTTAAGTCCCCGAAACGAACGCGGTGGTAACGTGGCCACGCATCCGAACGACCACGCAGGGGGTGAGGGGCTTGGAAACACGAATCATCACGCATGATGGCCAGTTCCACGTGACCAACGGCCTGGTCAGCCATGTCATCCGCATCCTTCCCGGCGGGGAACCCAACACCATATACTTCGGTCCAGCGATTCACGACCGTGATGACTTCTCCGACCTGCAGGAGCTCGCCGTCCGGGACACGTTGCAGACGGACGCCGGCCATCCCGGCCTCTCGCTGGAGCAGATACGACGGGAGTATCCGCAGGGCGGTTCGTCGGACCTGCGGCCGTGCGCCCTGGACGTGGGTGACGCGGCGGGGTCGCACGCCGTGAAACTCGCGTACGACGCGTATCGCATCGTTTCCGGAAAGGTTCCGCTCGACGGACTGCCGTCCACATTCGCCAACGGCACCGGGGACGACGCCGACTGCGCGACGCTGGAGATCGACCTCGCCGACGCGTCGTTCGGCCTCAGGGTCACGCTGTCGGAGACGATGTTCGACGGCCTGCCCGTCGTCGCGCGCAGCGTGCGCGTCACGAACGTCTCACACCTGCCGCAGACCGTGGAATCCGCATACAGCGCCAGCCTCGACCTTCCCGACGCCGATTGGGACATGCTCACGCTCACCGGGGCATGGGCACGCGAGGCGCATGTCGAACGCACGCCGCTGCGCACCGGACTGCAGGGCGTCTCGTCCATCCGCGGGCACAGCAGCCAGCACGCGAACCCGTATCTTGCACTCGCCCGGCCGAACGCCGACGAGATGCAGGGCGAGGCCATGGCCGCCACATTGGTGTACAGCGGCAATTTCGACGCCTCGGTGTTCGTGGATTCGTACGCCCGCACCAGGTTGCGCATCGGCATCAACCCGGAACCGTTCTCATGGCGGCTCGCCCCCGGTGAGACGTTCCAGACGCCGGAGGCGATCCTCGCCTACAGCGGCGCCGGGTTCAACGGGCTGAGCCAGGCGCTGCACGCGCTATACCGCCGCAATCTCATCCGCCGGCCATGGAACGCGTGCCGCTCCCCCATCGTCGTCAACACGTGGGAGGCCGTGCACATGGCGATGGACGAGACGTCGCTCACGGCCATGGCGCGGTCGGCGAAGGAACTCGGCATGGAGATGCTGGTCGTGGACGACGGATGGTTCGGCCACCGCGACCGTGCGGATTCGTCGTTGGGCGACTGGTTCGCCGACCGCCGCAAGTTCCCGAACGGCCTGAAGCCGCTCGCCGACGCCGTACATCGTATGGGCATGGGCTTCGGCCTGTGGTTCGAACCGGAGATGATCAGCGAGGACAGCGACCTGTACCGTACCCACCCCGACTGGGTGCTCGGCGACCCGCGGCTGCCGTTGCATGCGCTGGGCGTGCAACGATGCCAGTATGTGTTGGACATGACCCGTCCGGACGTCGTCGCATATCTGCGGCGGACGATCGGCGACGTCATCGGGAAGGCCGGCGTCGACTACATCAAATGGGATATGAACCGGTCGCTCTCCGAGGCGTATTCGCGCGCCCTGCCGCCCGACCGGCAGGGCGAGGTGTTCCACCGGTACGCGCTTGGATATTATCGGCTGCTGCACGGTCTCGCCGCACGGTTCCCCGACCTGCTCATCGAATCGTGCGCGAGCGGCGGCGCCCGCGTGGACGCCGGCACGCTCGCCTATGCGCCGCAGGCGTGGATATCCGACGACACCGATGCGCTGGAACGGGTGAAGATCCAGTACGGCACGTCGATGATGTATCCCGTCGGAGCATGCTCCAACCATGTCTCCGCGGTTCCCAACGAGGAGACCGGCAGACGCCTGCCGCTGAAGATGCGTGGTGACGTGGCGTTGTTCGGCACGTTCGGATACGAGCTCGACCCCGCCCTGCTCGACGACGGCGAGTGTGCGCGGATCAGCCGCCAGATCGACTGGTCGAAGCGTCTGGGACCGCTGATGCGGTCCGGCACGTTCTGGCGGCTGCGCAGCCCGTTCGCGCCACGGCCCGGATTCGATGCCGCCGACGCCGCATGGATGGTCGTCTCGGCCGACCGTCGCAACGCCGTCGTCGGATGGTACCGGGCGTTGACCGGCGTGAACGCGCCCGTGCCATGGCTGCGGCTCGCCGGCCTCGACGCCGATATGCGCTATGCCGTCACGGAGGTCGACACGGCCGTCGCCGACGCCGGCGACACCGCCATGGCCGGCAGGGGGTTCACACCATGGCGGCCGCGGTACGGGGACGAGCTCATGCATGCCGGTCTGCCGTTGACCGACCGCACCACCGTCACCTGGGGGCGGGATCCCTTCCCCGGCGACGGCTCCTCGCGCCTCTTCATCCTCACCGCCGTCGACGCCTCCCTCTGACGAGGGAGGTGGCACGCCAAAGGCGTGACGGAGGGAGAGACTCGACACCACCCCACCCCGCCACACCTTCACGAAAACACGACCCGAACAAACCAACCTCCCTCTGACGAGGGAGGTGGCACGCCGCAGGCGTGACGGAGGGAGAGACCGCGGCCGCAAGGCCGCAATCAACCCAGCATCGGCCACAGGCCGATTCCACACCATCACTCACGAAAGCCGCAACCATGACCGATACCGCACGCCCCACCTTCGCACAATCCGACGGCACCGCACAATCCGACGCCGAGGCGATCTCCCTCGGCAATCTCGCCACCGTGGAATTCGACCTCGACCTGCCCACGACCGGCCGTCGGGGCTCCCGCATCACGTGGCGTTCCTCGGACGACCGCTGGCTGGACGATGCCGGCCGCGTGCGCCGGCCGGTGTTCGGCCGCGGCAACCGCAAGGTCACGCTCACCGCCACGGTCACGAACGGCGACGCCACCGCGACCCGCGAATTCCACGTCACCGTCCTGCAGCAGCCATACCGGGCAGCCATCGAATCCGTGCCGCCGGTCAGGCGACGAATCGTCGTCTCCCCCGGCGACGCTGGTCCGCGACGCATTCCCCTGCCCTCGTGGGGCGCGGCCGTCACCGGCATCGGCGCCATCGCCGTGCCGTTGCAATGGCCGGAGCCCGAAGCCGTCATCGACGTGCCGTCACCGTCATCGACATCATTATCATCATCGGCATCATCGTCATCACGACGGTTCGTCGTCGACGGCCATACCGGCGCCGAACCGTCGCACCCCGTGCAGGCGGTCATCGACGTCGTCATCGGCCACGACGATGGCAACGGCGTCGACGACGATATCGATGCCGACCATTCCAATGGTTCCCCAACCAAGCCGACGCTGCGCGGCATCCCCCTCACCGCCATCCGCTTCGGCGAACGTTCCGTCATCGGCCACGACCAGCGGCTTCGCCGTGATTATCTGCGTTCCCTGGATAACGACCGGCTGCTGTATGCGTTCCGTGCGGCCGCCGGACTCGACACGCGCGGCGCGGAGCCGATGACCGGCTGGGATTCGCCGGACTGTCTGTTGCGCGGCCATACCACCGGCCACGTGCTCTCCGCATACGCCCTGTGCGCGCAATCGACCGGCGACGAACAGGTTCGCGGCAAGCTCGCCGAACTCGTGCACGGCCTCGCCGAAGTGCAGCGGGCGTTCGCGCGACGGCCCGACTGCCATCCCGGTTTTCTCAGCGCCTACGACGAACGGCAGTTCGACGATCTCGAACGGCTCGTCCCCTACCCCGACGTATGGGCGCCGTACTATACGCTGCACAAAATCATCGCCGGCCTTATCGACGCCTACGAGACCGGCGTCGACGAGGCGCTGCCCGTCGTCGAAGGCATCGGCCGCTGGGTCGTCGACCGATTGGGACGACTGGACCCGCGACTGCGGCAACGCATGTGGGGCACGTACATCGCCGGCGAATTCGGCGGCATGAACGAATCGATGGCACGCCTCGCCGGCATCGTCCGCCGGCACGCGGCCATGGCCGCCGATGCCGGTGACGACGGCACAGTCTCCGATGCCGACGACGACACCGATGCCGCGAGGTTCCTCGACGCCGCGCGATGGTTCGACAACGACCGGCTGCTCGAGCCGCTCCGACAGCACGTCGACGCGTTGGACGGCATGCATGCGAACCAGCACATCCCCCAGGTCATCGGCCATCTCGCCATCGCCGAACGGACCGGCGACGCCGCGTATCTCCGGACGTCGGAACGTTTCTGGCATGAGGTCATGGCCTCGCACATGTATGCGGTCGGCGGCGTCGGGCAGGGTGAGATGTTCCGCACGTCGAACGTCATCGCCGCATTGCTCGACGACGACACGGCCGAGACATGCGCCACCTACAATCTCATCAAGCTCGCCGCCGGACTGCGTGACCATGGCAACACATTCGACGGCATACACGACGATGGCGGGGCCACCGTCCCCTCCCCCGAATACGGCGACTATATCGAACTGGCGCTGCGCAACCACATCGCCGCGTCCATCGACCGTTCGGCGCCGAACGGCGGCAGCACGTATTTCCTGCCGACCCGGCCGGCCGGCCGCAAATCCTTCGACCTCGACGGCGACACCTGCTGCCATGGCACCGGATTGGAAGCCCATTTCCGTGCCGGCGACGGCGCGCTGCTCGTCGACGACCGAATGGACGCCGTACACATCCAACTGCTGGAATCCATGCGCGTCGATTCACCGGACGACGGCATCGCCATGCGTATCGACGTGGCCGACGAGACGCCGAACGTCGTCCATATCCGTATCGACCACCTGACGGCCGCGACGCTGCGCGTCCGCGTGCCGTGGTGGGCGCTCGGTCGCGCGTTCCCCGCCTTCGATGACGCCGACGACGGCGAAAGCCTCCCGACGGACACCATCGTCACTATCAACGGCCGGCGATTCGACGACGTCGATTACGATGCCGTCGCGCATGAACTCGTGTTTCCCGTGAAACAGCTGGACAGCAATCCCCTGTCCGACATCATCATCCGATTCCCCATCGATTTGGGCCTCGTCCGCACGCCCGACGACATTGACGTGGCGTCGGTCATGTGGGGGCCGTACGTACTGGCCGCGCTTGCCGGCGACAATGACCACGACGAGCGCGGCGGCGGCTCTTCCAACGGCCATGCCAGCGGTGAAGCCCTCACCCCGGCGATGCCGCATATCGTCGTGGACCCCGACGACGTCGCCGCATCATTCGCACGAATTCCACCGTCCGACGCCGACCATCCCGTCGCTTTCGCCTATCATGACGCCCGCGGCGGCTCTCTGCGGTTCGAGCCCATCGCGCAGATCCCGGCCGACGTGCCATACCATCTGTATTGCCGCATCGGCGAAAACGGAATAAACGACGAAATCGAATAGATGACGACCGAATAATGCCTGGAGCGAATAGCGAAGCGCCGTGAACAACCGAACAGGTAGTTCACGGCGCTTCAATTCCCACAACACGGTGTCGCAGAGAGGAGCGACGCCGTCAATACGCAATCATAACGACTGCGGCACAACAGTCACAATGCTCGATAGATCGCCTCCACATCCTTCGGGGTGACGGCACGCGGGTTGACCGCGATGTTGCCGGACGCCATGGCGTCCTTGGTCATCTGGTCGACGACCGCGGGGAACGCCTCGCGGTCGACGCCGGCCGCCTCCAGCGAATCGGGGATGCTAATCTCGGCAAGCAGCGAACGGATCTCGTCGATGAAGTCCTCCGGGTAGTCGTATTCGGAGTCGGGGAACAGGGCCTCGTGCATGAGCCGGTACTGGCCCTTGTCGGCGAGCGCGTTGAATTCGAGCACGCTGGGCAGCAGCAGGCCGTTGGCCTCGCCGTGCGCCACGTGGAAGAACGCGGAGATGGGGTGGCTCATGGCATGCACGAGTCCGAGACGCGTGGATTCGAAGGCGATGCCGGCCATGGTGGCGGCGACCATCATGCCGCGCGCGGCCTCGGCGTCGTCACGACGGGCGTAGAAGCGGCGCAGGTACTTGCCGATGAGGCGCAGCGCCTCCAGCGAATACATGCCGGAGAAGGTGGAGTCCACGGTGTTGGTGAACGATTCGATGGCGTGGACCATGGCGTCGGTGCCGCAGGCGGCGGCCACACGGGCGGGGACGGTGGCGAGCACGCCGGGATCGAGGATGGCGTAGGCGGGCAGCAGCAGCTTGGAGCCGACGGTGAGCTTGTAGTTGCGGGCCTCGTCGGTGATGACGGAGAACGACGTGACCTCGCTGCCGGTGCCGGCGGTGGTGGGGATGGCGATGAACGGCACGATGGGGCCGGGCACGGTGTTCATGCCTTCGTAGTCGCCGATCTCGCCGCCGTATTTGACGACCACGCCGACGGCCTTGGCCACGTCGAGCGAGGAGCCGCCGCCGATGGCGATGATGGAGTCACAGCCGCCGTCCTTGAACAGTTTGGCTGCCTCGTCCACGCATACGGCGGTCGGGTTGGGCTTGACGTCGGTGAACATGGTGTGCTTGATGCCGGCTTCGTCGAGCGAATCGGTGGCCTGCTTGGCGAGCGGCGCGTCGGCGAGGAACGGGTCGGCGATGATGAGCACGTTCGTCATCTTGAGTTCGCCTGCGTACGTGCCGAGGCGGCTCACCCCGCCGTAATCGACGATGATGTTCTGCGGTATGGAAAACTTGAGCATGGTTTGTGCCTTTCGATCTGCGGCGTCGTCACCGCGGTTCCCAGCATAGGAGCGTCAACGATAATAATCCAGAGGGGCGCCGATGGGATGAGATCCGCCCCCGCCGGCGGGGGCTGTCCGCCGCAGGCGGACTGGGGGTGGTCCGACACCGATGCGGCGCGTCGAGGGGAGTTGACGTGTGGACTGCGTAGGCGTCCCTCCCCTCAGTCGGCTTCGCCGACAGCTCCCCTCACCGAGGGGAGCCCATTGCCAGAACCCGTCCCGTCCAACCGGCTCCCCTCATAATCGAGGGGAGCCGGCCGCCACAGGCGGTCTGAGGAAAGCCCTCCACTGTCATCCTGAGCGGCGCCCCTCTATTGTCATCCTGAGCGGAGCCGCTTGCGGCGGAGTCGAAGGATCTTTGACACCTTTCGCAGCGTCAACAATCCTTCGACTTCGGGCTATGCCCTCGACAATGCCGCACGCAGCACCATCGACTCGGTCAAGATCCTTCGACTTCGGGCTTGCGCCCTTCGCTCAGGATGATGTTGTATTGCGGATAATCCGCAATACAACATCACTCCTTGCCGGCGGCGACGGCGTTCACGGAGTCGATGAGGATCTCGATGGCCTCGTCGATCTGCTTCTTGGTGACGATCAGCGGCGGGATGCAGCGGATGATGTCGTTGCCGATGGCGGTGGTGAGCAGGCCGCGCTTGAGGGCGGCGTGCTTGACGTCCACGGCATTGACGGTGCCGTCGAACTCGAAGCCGACGAGCAGGCCACGGCCGCGGGATTCCTTGATGTGCGGCAGGCTCTTGCCTTGCTCGATGAAGTACTCGCCCATCTTGGCGGCGTTCTCCGGCAGCTTGCGGCTGACGATCTCGTCGACCTCGGCGAGCGCGGCGGCGGTGCACATCGGGGAGCCGCCGAACGTGGTGCCGTGGGTTCCGGGGGTGAGGGACGCGGCGATCGGGTCCTTGGTGACCATGGCACCGATCGGGACGCCGCCGCCGAGGCCCTTGGCCATGGTGAAGATGTCGGGCTCGACGCCGTAGCCCTGCCAGGCGAACAGGGAGCCGGTGCGGCCCCAGCCGGTCTGGACCTCGTCGAAGATGAGCAGCAGGCCGTTGTCGTCGCACAGCTTGCGCAGGCCTTCGAGGAACTCCTGCGTGGCCGGGTGCACGCCGCCCTCGCCCTGCACGGGCTCGACCATGATGGCGATGGTGTTGTCGGTGATCTTGGCCTTGAAGTCCTCAAGGTTGTTGAACTCGGCGTAGGCGAAGCCGGGGGTCATGTCGCCGAAGCCGTCCTGGGCGAGCGATCCGGGCTGGCCGGTCGCGGCCAGGGCGCCGAAGGTGCGGCCGTGGAAGGAGTGCAGTGCGGAGAGGATCTCGTACTTGTGCGGGCCGAAGTGGTCGATGCCGTACTTGCGGGCGAGCTTGATGGCCACCTCGTTGGCCTCGGTGCCGGAGTTCTGGTAGAAGATCTTGTCGAAGCCGGCGAGGTCGCAGACCTTCTTGGCCAGCAACGCCTGCGGGATGGTGTACGGGTAGTTGAAGGTGTGCATGATGTCGCCCACCTGGTCGCGCACGGCCGCCACGACCTTCGGGTTGCAGTTGCCGGCGTTGTTCACGGCGATGCCGCCGTAGAAATCAAGGTAGGCGTTGCCGTCCGGATCGTAGAGGTACATGCCCTCGGCGCGTTCGGCGACGAAATCGTAACGCTCGTACGTCTCGATCATGTACTTCTTGACGAGGCCCTTGAGCTCGTCCTGGGTGAGACCCGTATCCGCAAGCTTCATCTCATGCTCCTTCCGCTGTGACGTGGCTTCCACGTCGATGCAGGTGTTCGTTCGATCACGCGCTTGCAGGTCGTCGAATACCGTTCGTTGCGACGTTCGACGACCGCCTTGCTGTGCAATCTAGAACGGAGTCTAAGTTCGGCTTGTTACCTCGTGGACGCGTTTATGTGTCCCCGAGATGACACCGACACGCCACTTCGTCCAATCATTCTCACGATATTAGATATTTAGTCCATTCCTTAATAACCTCCCTCTGACGAGGGAGGTGGCACGCCAGAGGCGTGACGGAGGGAGAGACTCGACGCCACACCCATCCCGCCGCACCTTCACGAAAGCACAACCCAAACAAACCAACCTCCCTCTGACGAGGGAGGTGGCACGCCGCAGGCGTGACGGAGGGAGAGACTCGACGCCACACCCATCCCGCCGCACCTTCACGAAAGCACAACGACCATGAGAACCCTGCGCTACGGCCGCCCGTCCAGCTCCTGCAACCGCAGCTGCGACCACATGAGCGCCCGCACCGGCAGCAGTTTCGTCGCCGCGAAGATGACCTTCGCCGGCCATCCGGGCAGCGACAGCGCCCGCCCGTGGAACGTGTCCTCGATGATCTGACGCACCACGGCGCGTGCGTCCATGATGCCGACGAAGTTGTGGAACGGTCGACGCTCCCCCGGTTTCGGCTGTGCCCGGTCGAAGAATTCGGTGCGCACCCAGTACGGGCATGCGGCCGTCACCTTGATGCCGCGATGGGCGAGCTCGCGGCCGAGCGCCCGCGACCAGCTGACCATGAACGCCTTCGTGGCCGCGTACACGTTGATGTACGGGCAGGGCAGGAATCCACTGATTGAGCACAGGTTCATGATCCGCGACCCGGCGCGCATGTATGGCAGGCTGTGCGAGACCATGGCGACCGGCGCCTTCACATTGAGGTCCACCATGGCGAGCTCGTCGCCGAGAGGCACGTTCTCGAAGTGGTCCATTCTGCCGAAGCCGGCGCAGTTGGCGAGCATCACGATGTTCGGCCGTTTCTCGACGAGCAGACCGCGGTATGTCTCGAGGCCGTCGGCGTCGGCGAGGTCAAGCGCGACGGGGCGTACCGTCACCGGCACGCTTCCCACAAGCCCGCGCAGCCGCTCCTCACGCCGCGCGATCACCCATATCTCGTCGGCGTCGACGCGGCCCACCGCAGCCCAGTAGGCGATCTGCTGCACGAACTCGCGTCCCATGTCGCTCGACGCGCCCGTCACCACGATGACGTTCGCGCCCCGTCCCACGATTCCACGCCCGTTCCCGTTCGCTTTTCCGCCCATCTCGGCCTCCTTGCCGCCAAAACCTCAGATTCCCCCACTATTATCCCCGTCCCCAAACCCGAAAACGCGAGTTGTGGGTGTTTGATTCGGAGAGAATGCCGATTAGAGAGGAAGAAACGTTGCAATACCGTAGAGCCAAGTACCGTTATCGCAAATCAAACACCCACAACTCGCGATTTAGCGGTCAGTTGCCACCGCTCCCAGCCGGAGCCCTTCCGACCACTAGAACCGCAGACGAAAAACGCCCCTCCAAAGGGGAGGGACGTTCCATTACGAATGCGTTCGGAGGCAGGCTCACAGGACGGAAACCTACTTGCAGATCTCCTTGGTCTGTTCGACGTTGCGCTTGAGTTCGGCGACGAGTTCGTCGGCACCGTCGAAATGCACCTGCGGACGCAGGAACTTCACGAACTCCACGCGCGTGCGGTGTCCGTAGAGGTCGAGCCATTCGGGGTTGCCGTCGGCGTCGAGCGGCGGAATGGCGTAGGCTTCGAGCACGCGGGCCTCCGGTTCGCCGAACGTCACCTTGGTGCCGATGGAGATGGCGGAGGCGTATCGCGTCTCCTCCTGCGTATCGGGGTTGATGTCGATGAGCCATCCGGCGTACACGCCGTCGGCAGGCATGAATCCGCTCACCTCCTCGGCCACGTTGGCGGTGGGGAATCCGAGCGTGCGGCCGCGCTGCTTGCCGCCGACCACGCGGCCCTTGACCTCATGCGGACGGCCGAGGATCTCCGCGGCCTTCTCCACATGGCCGTGCGACAGCAGGTAGCGCACGTACGTGGAGCTCCATACGCGCGCCGGATGGTTCGGCACGCTTTTGCTCAGGGCACGGCGTTCGGCCTTGGTCAGGCCGTTGTCGGGGTCGTTGACCTTGTCCATGATCTCGGCGGCCTCGGGCGTGTTGACCAGCGGCACGCGCACTTCGCCGGGGCCACGGTCGTCGACCACGTCGACCTCGAACATGCGGGTGGCCTGGGCGATGGAGTCGATGGACTTCGGGTCGCCGGCGCGTCCGGCGCCCATGCGCGAATCCTTGCCGAGCACGATGTTGCGCATGCCGATCTTGCCGACGAGCTGGCCGAGGAAGTACTGGTACGATTTCGCGCCGAACGCCATCGTGTAGCGGATCACGAGCGCGCGGTCGATGCCGAGTTTCTCGATGAGGTCGAGCCGTGTGCCGATGTCGGTGAGCGCGTATGGGTCGTCGTAGAATTCGTCGACGGGCAGTTCGGCGCCGTCATGCTCCTGCGCGTACTTGCGTACAACGGTCGGACGGGGGTCGAACACGACCGCCACCGACTCGCATCCGTAGCTTTTCGCCAGGTCGACGGTGCGCTTGAGTACGGCCTGATGGCCGCGGTGCACGCCGTCGAAATTGCCGACGGCGACGATGGACCGCTTGTTCTGGCCGAACGGCGGCCAGGCCAGATCGCCGTCGGTGTCGGGGACGAGGGTGTTGATTCGCATCAATGTTCTACTCCAGTGTTTCGTTGGGATGACGCTTTCTGCTGAGGCACAAGCTTAACGGGGCCGGCGAACGTCGGTTCGCCGCGCCGCCGGGCTATTCGGCTATTCGGCTGTTCGATTGTTCGCCTAGTCCGGCTGTTCGGCGGGGAATACGACGACGGGTTTCGCCAGCCGCCGGTTCGCGGGCTCGATGATGGCCACGAGTTCGTCGCCGCGGGAGTCTCCCGCGGACGATGCCGGGACGATGGCCGCCGCCGTTCCGTCGCCACGTCGCGGAATCCACCGGCCGAACCGCAGTTCACGGGCCTCGTCGGCGGTGATGTCGGCACAGGGCATGGTGAGCCGTGCGCTCGCGGCCATCGGCAGGGCGTGGCCGAGGAGATAGTCGCGCCGCGGATTGCTGGTGTCGTGGGAGGCATCGGCGTCGGCATCGGTGGTTTCGTCGCTATTGGGATAGTCGATGACGCACCGGTTGCGGGTGATGGTTTCGCCGTCTCGGTTGGTGAACGTGCGGCTTTCGGCGTGCGCGGTGACGACGTCGGCCGTGGCCGCGTCGAATGCGCTGACGCGCGTGCGTCGCAGCATGGTCAGATGTCCGCCGACGCCGAGCCGATAGCCGAGGTCGCGGGCGAGCGCGCGGATGTACGTGCCCGACGAGCAGGTGACGCGTACGGTGAGGTCGAGCGCCGGTTCGCCGTTGTGCGCAGTTGCCGGCACTGGTCCATCGATGATGGTGAACTCGCGGATGGTGATGGGACGGGCCTTGAGTTCCACGTCCTTGCCTTCGCGTGCCAGGTCGTAGGCGCGCTTGCCGTTGATTTTGATGGCGGAGAACATGGTCGGCGTCTGTTCGATACGCCCGGTGAAGTCCCCGGCGATGGCCTGTTCGATGGTCTCCTGGCTCAGCGTCGCGATATCCCCAGACATGTTCGCATCAGGGTGGATTACTGGGGAAAACCCGCCGTGGGCGACTTTGTCGGACCATGCCATGACGTCGCCGTCGGCGTCGTCGGTCGTGGTGAATTGGCCGAGCCGGATGGTGGCCTCGTAGGTCTTGTCGGCGCCGACGATGTAGTTGAGCAGTCGTGTGGCGTTGCCGAATCCGACGACGAGTACGCCGGTGGCCATGGGGTCGAGCGTGCCGGCGTGACCGACGCGTTTCATGCGCAATCCGCCGCGTATGGCGGCCACGACGTCGTGGCTGGTCACGCCCTGCGGCTTGTCGACGATGAGGATTCCGGATTCGGATGGATTGGTCATGAACGCTCCTTATACATTGTCATCCCGGATGGTGGTCCACCACTGTTGCCACCCCGAACGACGAGCCGCCACCTTGGTCATCCTGAGCGGGAGAAAGCACCTACTTTGTCATCCCGAGCGAGCGCGACACCCACCTTGTCATCCTGAGCGAGCACAACACCCACCTTGTCATCCTGAGCGAGCGCAGCGAGTCGAAGGATCTGCATCCAACCTGAGGGCCGGACGAAAAGATCCTTCGACTCCGGACTCCGTCCTTCGCTCAGGATGACAGGGGTAGGAGTTACGCCCTCCGCTCAGGATGACATTGGCGCGGGCTTCTCCGCTTGGGAGGACAAAGACGGACTACTCTTCGTCGTTGGTCTCGACGTCGGCGACGTCGTCAGTATCGTCGTCCTCGTCGGGATGCTTGTATGGGTCGGCGTCGCCGGCGTACTGGGCGGTGGCGCGCTGCTTGGCGAGCTCCTCGTCGCGCTTGCGGGCGGCGATGAGGATGTCCTCGATTTCGGTGGCCTCGCCGGGCACCTCGTCGTACTTGAACTCAAGGACGGGCGTCAGACGCAGTCCGGCCTTGCGACCGACGTGGGAGCGCAGACGGCCCTTGGCCTGATTGAGGGCCTGGGCTGCGCGCTTGCGCTGGCCCTGCTCCTTGCCTTCCTCGCCCAGCTGGGTCCAGAAGATGCGGGCGATCTGCATGTCGTTGGTCACGCGCACGTCGGTGATGGTGACGCCGAAGAGGCGCGGATCGTGGAGTTCGGTTTCGATGGACTGCGCGACCACGCGCTTGATGAGGCCGGCGATGCGCACGGCCCGGGGATTCGTACCAGCCATGGTGTTCCTTTCACATATACAATTGGCTCCCTCGTTGAGGGGGAGCCAATGGGAATCGTTCGAGTCGAATAATCGACTCATCGACTACTTGCGTTCGACCTCGCGCATCTCGAAGGTCTCGATGATGTCGCCTTCCTGGATGTCGTTGAAGGAGCCGAGGTTGATACCGGCCTCGTAGCCTTCCTTGACCGACTGGACGTCATCCTTGAAGCGACGCAGCGAGGAGATCTCGAGGTCGTTGACCGTGGCGACGCCGTTGCGCAGGATACGGCACTTCGTTCCGCGCTTGACCTCGCCGTCCTGCACCATGACGCCGGCGATGTTACCGAACTTGGAGGAGCGGAAGATCTCGCGGATCTCGGAGTGGGAGGTGACGACCTCCTCGTATTCCGGCTTGAGCATGCCCTTGAGGGATGCCTCGACGTCCTCGATGGCCTTGTAGATGATCGAGTAGTACTTGATCTCCACGCCTTCGCGTTCGGCGAGGTCCGCGACCTGACGGTTCGGACGCACGTTGAAGCCGATGATGACGGCCTTGTCGACCGTGGCGAGGTTGACGTCGTTCTGCGTGATGGCGCCGACGCCGCGGTGGATGACCTGGATGCCGACCTCGTCGGAGACCTCGATCTTCATCAGGGAGTCCTCGAGCGCCTCGACGGAGCCGGAGGAATCGCCCTTGATGACGATGTTGAGCATGTCGATCTCGGACTTGGCGAACTGCTCCTTGAGGCTCTCGAGCGAGACGACCTTGCGGCGCTTGGCCAGCTGGGCGGCGCGTTCGGTGGCCTGACGCTTCTCGGCGATCTGGCGGGCGGTGCGGTCGTCCGGGGCGACGAGGAAGAGGTCGCCGGCCGTGGGCACGGAGATCAGACCGAGCACCTGCACAGGCGTGGAGGGCGCGGCCTCCTTCATCTGCTGGCCGTTCTCGTCGAGCATGGCGCGGACGCGGCCGTACGAGGTACCGGCCACGATGGCGTCGCCGATGTGCAGGGTGCCCTGCTGGACGAGCACGGTGGCCACGGCGCCGCGACCCTTGTCGAGTCGGGCCTCGACGGTGGCGCCGCGGGCGTCCATGTCGGGGTTGGCGCGCAGGTCGAGCGTCGCGTCGGCGGTGAGCAGCACGGCTTCGAGGAGCTTGTCCACGTTGATGTTCTGCTTGGCGGAGATGTCGACGAACATGGTGTCGCCACCGTACTCCTCCGGCACCAGACCGAACTCGGTGAGCTGGCCGCGCACCTTCTCGGGGTTGGCGCCCGGCTTATCGATCTTGTTCACGGCGACCACGATCGGCACGTTGGCGGCCTGGGCGTGGTTGATGGCCTCGACCGTCTGCGGCATCACGCCGTCGTCGGCCGCGACCACGAGGATCGCGACGTCGGTGAGCTCGGCACCACGGGCACGCATGGCGGTGAACGCCTCGTGGCCAGGGGTGTCGAGGAACGTGAGCTTGCGGTGTTCGCCGTTGAGGTCCACGGACACCTGGTAGGCGCCGATGCGCTGAGTGATGCCGCCGGCCTCGCGTGCGATGACGTTGGTCTTGCGGATCGTGTCGAGCAGTCGGGTCTTACCGTGGTCGACGTGGCCCATGACGGTGACGACCGGCGGACGGGGCTTGAGGTTCTCGTCGTCCTGCAGCTCCTCCTCGTCAAGGTCGATGTCGAACTGCTGGAGCAGCTCCTTGTCCTCCTCTTCGGCGGACACGATCTTGATGTTCCAGCCGATCTCCTCGCCGAGGATCTGGAACGTGGACTCGTCCAGGGACTGCGTGGCCGTGGCCATCTCGCCCAGGTGGAAGAGCACGGTGACGAGGGACGCGGCGTTGACGTTGATCTTCTCGGCGAGATCGGCCAGCGTGGCGCCCTGACGAAGCTTGATGGTCTTGCCGTTACCGGTGGGGATGCGCACACCGCCGATAACGGGTGCTTTCATCTCCTCGAACTCCTGCCTCCTGGCGTGCTGGCGCTTACGAGCCCTGGAGGAACGACCACCCTGACGTCCGAAGGCGCCGGCGGTGCCGCCGCGGCCTCCGCGACCGCCCGGACGACCGCCACTGTTCTGGGGTCCGTTGTTCGGACCGCCGCCCTGCCCCGGACGGGCGCCGCCGAAGCGGCTGCCGCCGGTACGGGAGCCTGCGCCGGTACCGCCCTGACCCGGACGGCTGTGGCCCCACTGGCCCGGCCTGCCCTGACCCGGACGCGGACGACCACCCTGACCCGGGCGGGGACGACCGCCACGGCCGCGGCTGTTGTTCACGGTCGGACGCGCCATCGGATGCGGACGCGGGATGTCACCCGGCGTGGGCACGCTCATGCCCTGCTTGCGGCTGAACGGGTTGTTGCCCGGACGCGGCGTGCCGGTCGTGTGCGGACGCGGCGCGGCCGCCGAGGAACCGCCGTTGCCGGGGGTCGGACGCTGGCCGTTGCCGCCCGGACGGGGTCCACGCTGCTGGGGACGCCCCTGCTGCGAGCGCTCCTCGTTGCGGCCGCGGCCGCCGCCGCGGCGATCGCCGGGACGAGGACCGGGAGTGTGCGGACGGCCGCCGCCACGGCGCTCTCCCCCACGGGATTCATGCTGGCCGCGAGTGCCCTCGCGGTCACGACGGGATTCATGACGGTCCTCATGATGGCCGTCACGGAAGTTGTTGCGCGGCGCGTGCGGCACGGCGCCGCCACGACCGGATTCGCCGCCGGCGCGATGCCCCGGCTTCGGGGCCGCGGGACGCGGACCCGGGGTGGGAACGGCAGCGGAGCTCTCGGATGCCGCGGGCTTGTGCGCGGCCGGCTTCGGCTGCTGACGGCGCGGGGCCTGGGGCTTGTGACCGCCCTTGTCTCCCCCGGACTGCTGGAATTCGTTCCTCAGTTTGCGCACGACCGGCGCTTCCACGGTTGACGAGGCCGACTTCACGAACTCGCCCATGTTCTTGAGCTTGTCAAGAACGGTCTTGCTCTCTACGCCAAACTCCTTGGCCAATTCATATACGCGTGCTTTGGGCACTAATATCTCCTATTCCCGACCGCGCGCATACGATTCCCTTACGAATTACCGCGCGATCACTGATCACTGATGGCGAACATGTGCTGTCTCATCGTGCGACCATGGTTTGTTACCTCATTCTGAAAAATCCTGAAAGAAGGCATGGATGCCCTCATCATCAGACTCCGACATAAGCATACTCATGCCTATGGATTGCAGGCATACGAAAAACGCCGAAGGTGTCGTCGCATCCGACGAACCATCCTTCGGCGTTCTTGAAACCCTGACTATGAACCGGAGGGTCACTCCTCGGGGGATTCCGCGGCGGCCTCCTTGGCGGCCTGCGCGGCCTTGCGGGCGCGCACCTCCTCGGATTCGATGCCGATCTTCCAGCCGGTCAGCTTGGCGGCGAGGCGGGCGTTCTGGCCCTCCTTGCCGATGGCGAGCGACAGCTGGTCGTCGTGGATGAACGCGATGGCCGTCTTGTTCTTCTCGCTGACGACCTGCACCTTGGTGGCGTGCGCCGGGGACAGCGCCGCGGCGACGAACTGCGCCGGGTCGGCCGACCAGTCGACGATGTCGATCTTCTCCTGGCCGAGGTTCTCCATCACCGCACGCACACGCGAGCCGCCGGGGCCGATCAGCGCGCCCTTCGGGTTCACGCCCTGCGCATTGGCGCGCACCGCGATCTTCGTGCGGGCGCCGGCCTCGCGCGCAATCGACATAATCGACACCGCACCGCTGGCCAGTTCCGGCACCTCACGCTCGAAGAGACGACGGACAAGCTCCGGATGAGAACGCGAGACGATGATCTCCGGGCCCTTCAGGCCGCGGTTGACGTTCACCACGTAGACGCGGATGCGCTCGCCATGGCGGTAACGCTCACCCGGCACCTGCTCGCGGCGGGGAAGGATGGCCTCCACGTCGCCGACGGCCACGTGCACGTTGCCCGGATCCTTGGCGTCCTGCTGGACGATGCCGGTGATGAGATTGCCCTTCTGCCCGGAGAACGCGCCGAACACCTTTTCGTCGGCGGCCTTGCGGAACAGCTGCGAAATGACCTGACGAGCCGTGGCGGCGGCGAGACGACCGAAGTTGTGGGGGGTGTCGTCGTATTCCTCGCCGAGCACCGGGGCCGGATGGGGATCCTCGTCGGTCGGTTCCTGGGGAATCTCATCCTGGGCCCATACGGTGAACGTTCCGGCGCGGGAATCCAGTTCTACACGAGCGTGCTTTGCCGCGTGAGCGGTCTTCAGGTAAGCGAGACGCAGGGCCTCCGCCAATGCGTTATCCAGAGTCTCGGCATCTATGCCCTGCTCAGCGGCGAGTTTGTGAATGCCTGCCAAGTCCAATTCCATGCCCAAGACCTCCCATATGAAGTTATACGCGGGCACCTTGCCCGCACTGGTCTGCAACGGCTACTAGTCTAACGATTCATGCAGACACTATGCGCCCACGGCGAATCCACGGCCCCCACCAAGCGTGTTCCCACGGATGGCCCGTACGCTTCCGTTCCGCTCGCTTCGCGACGTCTCCGCTTCCGCGCATCGTCGTTCGCCGCCATGGTCCTGGCCGCGACGGCCGCCGTCATCTGCATGCTCGTCCTCTCGATTCCCGCGCACGCGCTGCCTGGCCTCGCCGGACGAGGCGACGACACCGAGCTCGGCCCCTGCGAGCGGGCGCTGCAATCCGGATACCGCAACCATGCAATCTACCAATCGTCGATGCCGTCGTCGACGCGACTGCTGGCCGCGATGAGCGCCAAGAACGACTGGACGACGGTCGCCCTGAACTGCCCGCAGCGGTTCTCCGAAGGCACGGTACGCAGCGCCTACGCCGCGTACGCCGCCGAATCATTGGCCTCCAACCTCGGCATCGCCGACATCGTCGCCATCCCCGGCACCCGTCTCGACGACAACAGCGGTCTCAAACTCGATGCCGACGCCCTGGCCGCGATGTCTCTGGCCGAGGACCGCGCCGGATTCGCCTACGAGATCCTCGCCGCCAAACGTGGTGCGGACTCCCGTCTCTACTCGCTGAGCAACGAACGCAAGACCAACGCACAGCTTCTGGCCACCGCGGTCAAGCAGGAGAAGGACCCGCGGCAGAAGATCTATTCCATCGACGCCATCGCGAAGAATCCGGCCGAGGCCACGGACCCGGGCACCGGACTGTCCGCGCCCACCACCGCCGTGGTCGAGATGAACTGCGCACTCGAACAGCTGGACGCGTTCTCCGGCGGCGATGCCGAAGCGGCGGAATCCGACGGTTCCGCATCCGCGGCCACATCCGGGGCCACGCAATCATCATCGAACGCCGACGCCGGCATCACCGACGCCCAGAAGCCCGGCATGCGAATCGTGTCCTCGCTGATCGCCGGCCATATCGACCAGGCCCTGTCCGACGGCTACCCCGCCGAGGACTCCCTTCTGCTCAAGTAATCGGCATATCCGGCAACATATCCCATGGATTACGGCCTCTTTTCACCCAACAGTCGCCGTCGTCCTCCACAATCGCGCCATATCCGATGGACGACGGCGATTTTTCGGCGATTATCGCCGTCGTCCTTCAAAAATCAGTCGAAGTGATTTCAGAAACGTTGAAATCATGCGGTTTTGCGACGACATCACTGTACCGGACGATGGACCACGACGGTTTTCGACGAAAATCATCGCTCGTCCTTCATGAATGCGGCAATTCCGATGGACGACGGTGCAAATTCGATGTTCTCCGCGTTCGTCCTTCAGCCACGCCGTCCTTCAGCCGGTTTCGTTATGAAAAAAGGGATTCCGGCGAACCACCGGAATCCCCATGGGCGGATAAGGCGAGATTCGAACTCGCGGAGGGGGTTGCCCTCACACGCTTTCGAGGCGTGCTCCTTAGACCGCTCGGACACTTATCCATTCGTCGTCATATCAACGAACCGTCATGCAACGGTCCCTTGTTGAAAAGACAACTTGAATAGTATGCCACGTTTTGCGGACAATGCAAAATCATCGGCAGAAATCGTGTCGTCCTATTTACTCCTCGGGCTTTTTCTCATGCACGGAGGCGTTGACCCACTGCGTCTGCTTGACATCGTTGCCGGAGAACACGCCGATGTCGAGCATGCAGTCGCGATAGTCGCGTCCGTGGGCGATGGTGATGTAGTTGTCGTCGACGAGCCGGTTGTGCGTGGGGTCGAGGCCGATCCAACGGTCCTTGTGATATACCTCGATCCATGCGTGCGTGGCGCCCTCGCCGCCCAGCAGGCCGGCGATGTAGCGCGCGGTCAGGCCGAGATGACGGCATACGGACAGCATCACGTGCGCATAGTCCTGGCATACGCCCTTGCCTTGGGCGAGCGCCTCCTCGGCGGTGGTGTAGATGGTGGTCGACTTCGGCGTGTAGACGAACGATTTGTAGACCTCGTCCATGATGACGGTGGCCACGGCGACCGGCGAACCGGTGTTGCGTTCGTGCCGCAAGCGGTCGGCGCACCGTGCGGTCAGCGCCTTGACGGCCGGGCCGGGGATGGTGAGCGCGGAGTCGAAACGATACAGCGGCTTGTATATCTCGGATTTGATGTTGGCGTTGTCGACGAACGCGATGCCCGTGACCTTGTATCCGAAGTGCGTGTGCGGTTCGGGGAGGTATCCGGTCATGACGACGGAGTCGAACGAGTCGATGGACTGACTGGCCTCGACGAACGGGTCGATGACGACCTTGGTGTCGATGACCTGCTGTCGCGGCCCCGTGGCGGGGATGCATCTGAGCTGGAAACGGTGATCGGTTACGGGCGAGCTGAAATCCAGCCTCATCTCGTAATCAAAGTACAGTTTCTTCAACGGCTTCAGCTCCTTTTCGGCATCGTTCCAACGCGGGACGGTCCTGCGAAAACCTTTACGCGAATCATACGGTATTCTACCGTGGCCGTCGGGGAAACGCGATTCGTCCGCATGTCCGTCCGTCATCCGGTATGGATACGGGACGGGGCATGCGGACGGGGTGGTTTCTGCGGCCTGCGCCCTATGGCCTACGCCCGACGGGCGAGGTTCATCGTGCTGATGGAGGCGAGCGGCTTCAGCGTCTCCGCGATGACGTGGTCGGAGAAGCCGTCCTGGAACTTCGTGAGCGTTGCGGCGAGGTCATCGTAGCCGCGGCTGGGCAGTTGGCCGATGAGCCAGCGGGTGCCGGAGACGAAGCACTGCGGCACGGGCAGGCCGTCGAGCGTGACGGCGTAGTCGACGAGCTTGCGCAGGGCGGGTTTGAGGTCTGCGGCGTCGGCGTGCAGACGCGTGTAGAGGTCGAGTCGTTCGAGGTATTTGCCCACGAAGAGGAACGACTTGAGCGTCTGGTCGACGACGGAGTTCTCGATGGCGCCCCAGAACGCGAGCATGTAGTCGGTGACGTCGCGCTGGTCGTAGATGTCCTCGGCGGCGGATGCGCGTTCGGAGCCGTCGGCGATGCTGCTCAACGCCAGCTCCACGTACTGCAGCACGCGGGAGCTGAGCTCCGGACGCAGTACGACGGCGTTGTTGAACGCGCAGTCCATGGCCGAACGCACGGAGTTCGGGTTGGCGGCGTCGTAGAGGAAGCTGTGGATGAACGCGTCGAAGTCCTCGAAGTCCTCAGGCAGGTCGAGGGCGCGGGCGAAGGGGCGGAACGCGTCCACGTCGGTGTCCATCACATGGTCGTAGAACGGGAAGAACCGGGTGAGCGTGGTGAACACGCGTTCGGTGTAGCGTCCCAGCCAGTAGAGGTCCTCGGCCTTGGTGGCGGTGAGCAGCGAGAGGGAGTGGCGCTGGGTCTGCGTGGCGATGGAGATCTTCTCGTGCTTGAACTCGTCGTACATGTCCTTGAGCGTGGTGCCCTTGTCGGCCAGCACCCACGTGTCCTTGAATCCGCCGCCCTGCGACGAGTTGACGATCATCTGGCCGGGCACGGACGAGTAGCGGGTCAGACCGGAATACCAGACGCGCGTGTCGGAACCGGTGACGACGAACGCACGCAGGTCGGCCTTGCGCGGCTCGTGCTTGCCGGTGGCCGGGTCGACCACGTCGATGTCGCGGAACTGGATGACCTCCTGGGCGATGAAGCGGCGCGGCTCGGCCTTGATCTTGTCGGCGAGCTCCTCGCGCTGGCGTGCGTCGAGCGACGAGCCGAACACGACGCCGTAGCCGCCGGCCTCGGCCACGTCCTTGATGACGAGTTCGCCGAGACGGTCGAGCACGGTCTTGCGGTCCTGGTCGAACATCGGCATGTACGTGGGCGCGTTGTGCAGGATCGGGTCCTCGTGCAGATAGTACTGGATCATGGCCGGCACGAAGTAGTAGATGGCCTTGTCGTCGGCCGCGCCGTTGCCGGGCGCGTTCATGATGGCCACGTTGCCGGCGCGGTAGGCGCCGAGCAGTCCGGGCACGCCGATCACGGAGTCGGCGTTGAAGGCGAACGGATCGAGGTATTCGTCGGAGAGACGGCGGTAGACGACGCCGACGCGATGCTTGTTGCCGGAGTAGTCGATGAAGTACAGCTGGTCGTGCTCGACTTCCAGATCCTCGGGGAACGCAAGGATGGCACCGGTCTTCTCGGCCAGGTACGCGTGCTCGAAGAACGCGGAGTTGAACCGGCCGGGCGTGAGCACGACGGCGATGCCCTCGGTGGAGACGAAGTCCATGGAGCGGCGCAGCAGCATCGGGTAGGCGCGGTTGTCGCGCACACGCACGTCGCGGAACAGGCGAGGCGAGATGCGACGTTCGATGTCGCGCACGAACAGCGGGTAGCTGGCGCCGGAGGGGATACGCAGGTTGTCCTCGAGCACCCACCAGCGGCCGTCCTCGCCCTGGACGAGGTCCTCGCCGGCGATGTGGGCGAATACGCCGCCGGGGGGCGTCACGCCGTTGACCTGCGGGAAGTATCCGGACGACGTGTACACGTATTCCTCGGGGATGACGCCGTCCTGGATGATGCGCTTGTCGGAGTAGATGTCGCGCAGGTAGGCGTTCAGCGCGTCGACGCGCTGCTTGAGTCCGAGTTCGAGCATGTCGAAGTCATCGGATTCGATGACGCGGGGAATCGGATCATAGGGGAAGAGCTGGTCGTGGTACTGGCCGTTCTTGTAGATGCCGAACCGTACTCCGTTGCGGCTGAGCTCACGGTTGATGGCATCCCGACGGTCGACGAGCTCCGAAGCCACTTTCTGTGCCAACGACTGAATCACTGATCACTCCTTTTCCCACGAATCCTGCGGACGCGGCGTTCCAGACGTTCCTAACGTCCATGGCGTCCGTCCCGCGCCGGAATTCCCCGGGAGGAATGGACGGGAACGACGTCCGCGCACTGGTACATAACCGTAGACGCCGGTCGTTAACGAAACCCTCATCGCAATGTTTCGAGTATGCTTCGTGGGGATGAAGAGCGTGGCTGCTGGCGGCTGGCAGTGGATGGCGGCGAGGTGCGGTGGGCGGCCGGCTACAGCGTGCGCACCGCGCGAATGGCCTGCGCCCGGGCGGCGAGTTGGTCGTCGGGCGGGTAGGCCACGTATTCGAGGGTGAGTCCCTTTGCGGCGGCCGGTCCGGTGGAGCCCTCCCGCTTGGGTTCGGCCATCTTTTCGGCGAACCATGCGACGGTCTTCCTCCCGCGGCCGACCTGCAGGCAGCCGTTGACCAACGACCGGACCATGTTGCGGGCGAATGCGTCGGCCACGATGGTGAAGCACAGCAACCCGGACTCCGCATACGGTACCGGCTCGCCGTACGCGCCGTGCAACGGCGTCCGCGGATCCGCCCGCTCCCATCGTGCGTATTTGACCTCGCGGATGGTGGTCCCTCCCGGATTCGGCGTGGCGAACGAGCCGAAGTCGTGCAGTCCGATGGTCAGGGCGGCGGCTTCGTTCATGGCGTCGACGTTGAGCCGTTCGTCGATGGCGACGACGAATCCGCGGGTCCTCGGGTCGACGAAGCGTTCGTTGTCGCAGACGCGGTACACGTACGTGCGTTCCAACGCGGAGAAGCGCGCATCGAATCCTTCGGGGGCCTCGCTGATGCGATGGATGGCGATGTCGTCGGGAAGGACCCGTTGGAGTCGTCGTTCCAATGCCACGACGGGGGTGACGTTCATGTGGCCGACGCATCGTGCGAGCAGCCGTTCGTCGATGTCGAGATGGCAGACCTGGTGGAGCGCGTGCACGCCGGTGTCGGTGCGTCCGGCGACGACGAGACGGATGTCGGTGGATGTTGCGTCGGCATTGTTGGCGGCCTCGTTGGCAACGTCATCGCCCGCGACGGAGTCGGACGGGCGATTCCGCCTGCTCCCCCGGTTCAGATGCAGCACGGTGCGGATGGCCTGTTCGATCTCCCCTTGCACGGTGCGCAACTGCGGTTGGCGGGCCCATCCGTAGAATCCGCCGCCGTCATATCCCAAGTCAATCCTCAAACGCATACGTACTACTTTGCCATACGTCCTACTTGGCGAGTCAAATCGTTCATAACGAGGTTTGTGGGTCTAGGACATACATGGAGACGTCACCAAGTCCTCCCTCATAATCGATGAGACCCACTTTACGGTTTTGACGATTTTACGGTTTGACGACTTTACGGTTTGACGATTGGATAGGCCTGCATATACGAAGAGGTCCGAGACCTTGCGATCTCGGACCTCCAGCGGTATTGAAACCGGATCATCTGACGTGGGTCAGATTCACTCGGCCTTCTCCTCGGCGGCAGCCTCGGCCGGAGCCTCGGTGGCTTCGGTGGCCGGAGCTTCGGCCTCGGTGGCCTCGGCCTTAGGAGCCTCTTCGGCTTCCTTGTCGGCGGCGACCTTGGTGGCGGCCTCAGCCTCGGCGACGGTGGCCTTCTTGGCGCTCAGCGGCTCGGTGACGAGCTCGATGACGGCCTGCGGCGTGTTGTCGCCACGGCGGGCACCAATCTTGACGATGCGGGTGTAGCCACCCTCACGCTGCTCCATCATCTCGGCGATGTCGGTGAACAGGGCGTGCACGACGCTCTTGTTGCGGATGACGCGCATCACGCGACGACGGGAATGCAGGTCGCCACGCTTGGCGAACGTGATGAGACGCTCGGCGAGCGGACGAAGGCGCTTGGCCTTGGGCAGCGTGGTGGTGATGCGGCCGTGCTGGAAGAGGCTGGTCGCCATGTTGGCGAGCATCAGGCGCTCATGAGCGGGGCTGGAAGCCAGGCGCGGGCCCTTCTTGGGTGTAGGCATTGTAGTTACTCCTTATGTTCCATGCCGCCAGGAGGGCATATGCCCAAACGTCTGTGCGGCACGAAACGGCGTTTGTTCGAGGAAGACGCTCTTCCCCTCCGAAAGACGTTCAGCCGTCAGGCTTCGTCTTCGGGAGAGAAGAACGTGCCTCCTTCGAGATTGATGTTGTCGAGGCCCAGCGGGGAGGCCTTCAGCGACAGCCCGAGGGTCTGCAGCTTTTCCTTGACCTCGTCGATGGACTTCATACCGAAATTGCGGATGTCGAGCAGGTCCTGCTCCGTGTGGGAGACCAGCTCGCCGATCGTGTGGATGCCCTCGCGCTTGAGGCAGTTGTAAGAACGCTGCGTCAGGTTGAGGTCCTCGATCGGGACCGCCATCTCGGGGTTGGTTTCCTCCACTACCGGAACCGGGCCGACCTCGATGCCCTCCGCCTGGTTGTTGAGCTCGCGGCACAGGCCGAACAGCTCGACAAGGGTGGAGCCTGCGGACGCCACGGCGTCGCGCGGGGAAATAGCCGGCTTGGTCTCCACGTCGAGGATGAGCTTGTCGAAGTCGGTGCGCTGCTCGACACGAGTAGCCTCGACCTTGTAGCTCACCTTGAGCACCGGAGAGTAGATGGAATCCACCGGAATGCGACCGATCTCGCCCGTATCCTGCTTGTTCATCTGTGCAGGAACGTAACCGCGGCCACGCTCGACGGTGAACTCGATCTCCAGCTCGCCGTCCTCGGCGAGGGTGGCGATGTGAAGATCCGGGTTGGAGATGACGACGCCGGCCGGCGGAGTGATGTCTCCGGCGGTGGCCTCGCCTTCGCCGCTCTTGCGCAGGTACATGACGACAGGCTCGTCATATTCGCTGGTAAGAACGATACCCTTGATGTTCAGAAGAATCTCGGTGACGTCCTCCTTGACACCCGGCAGAGTGGTGAACTCGTGCAGGGCGCCGGAGATGCGGACCGAAGTCACTGCGGCTCCAGGGATGGAGCTCAGCAGCGTGCGGCGCAGCGAATTACCGAGCGTGTAGCCAAAACCAGGCTCCAGCGGCTCAATGGTAAAGCGGGAACGCTGGGGATTGAGGACTTCCTCAGTCAGGGTCGGACGCTGTGCAATAAGCACTTGTACTATCCTTTCAGCTCAAACCGACCGTGCACTCGTCGGTTTTCGCGGGTTGGATGATGAATTCTGTAGGTCAGTGCTTCAGACGCGGCGGCGCTTCGGAGGACGAACGCCGTTATGAGCCTGCGGGGTGACGTCGGAGATGGAACCGACCTCAAGGCCTGCGGACTGCAGGGAGCGGATGGCGGTTTCACGACCGGAACCCGGGCCCTTGACGAACACGTCGACCTTCTTGACGCCGTGTTCCATAGCCTTACGAGCGGCGGCCTCGGCGGCCATGCCAGCGGCGTACGGCGTAGACTTACGGGAGCCCTTGAAGCCGACATCGCCACCGGAGGCCCAGGAGACGACGGCTCCGGACGGATCGGTGATCGAGATGATCGTGTTGTTGAATGTGGACTTGATGTGCGCCTGTCCGACGGGAACCGACTTACGGTCCCTACGACGGGGCTTGCGCGTGGCCTGCTTCGCAGCTGCCATGGATCCTCGTTTCCTAGTTATACGAATTGTTTGCTATGTCAGGCGATGAGGGCGAACGCCTCGTGGCCTGAGCGGGCGCCTGGATATCAGGCGGCCTTCTTCTTACCGGCGACCGTGCGCTTCGGACCCTTGCGGGTACGGGCATTGGTCTTGGTACGCTGGCCACGGACAGGCAGATGCCTGCGGTGACGCATACCCTGGTAGCAGTTGATCTGGATCTTACGGCGGATATCCGCATCCACCTCACGGCGGAGATCACCCTCGATCTTGTAGTTACCCTCGAGGTAATCACGCAGCGTGATCAGCTGCTCATCGGAGAGATCCTTGACGCGGGTGTCCGGATTGATACCGGTCGCTGCGAGCGTTTCCTTGGCACGAGTACGACCAACACCGAAGATGTAGGTGAGGGC
This sequence comes from Bifidobacterium pluvialisilvae, assembly GCF_019331695.1. Lineage (GTDB taxonomy): Bacteria > Actinomycetota > Actinomycetes > Actinomycetales > Bifidobacteriaceae > Galliscardovia > Galliscardovia pluvialisilvae. The sequence goes on along the minus strand of NZ_JAHBBI010000004.1, from coordinate 32,066 downwards.
GATCTCGATGCGCTTCTCATTGGGGATGTCGACTCCGGCAAGACGTGCCATTGCGATTCCTTCTGTTCATCGGAGGTCTTACGCCAAATCGTCCGAGTTCACGGCCCAGGCCTCCGCACCTGGGGTTCAATGCCGCACGTGGTGATGCGAACACTGTGATTCAGCGTCTGATGATAATTGCCGCTGGGGTCTGCTTCAGCCCTGACGCTGCTTGTGGCGCGGGTTCTCGCAGATCACCATGACGCGGCCGTGACGACGGATCACGCGGCACTTGTCGCAGATCTTCTTCACACTGGGGCTGACCTTCATGGTTTTCCTTTTACTTGTAACGGTAGGTAATGCGGCCTCGGTTGAGATCGTACGGGCTCATCTCGAGCACGACGCGATCCTGCGGGAGGATGCGAATGTAGTTCTTACGCATCTTTCCGGAGATGGTCGCCAGAACGATGTGCTTGTTTTCCAGTTCGACACGGAACATTGCGTTCGGCAATGCTTCGACAACACGACCTTCTACTTCAATCACACCGTCTTTTGCCATGAGCTCCCGATCCGATCCTTGGCTACGATTACTTAAAGATATGCCCGAAGACACACCAAATAGATAGAATAACAGAAACACGGCGATTACGCAACCTGTGCGTAATCGCCGTGTTGTTATTATCGCCGCGAAAAGATTCAGCGGGCGTCGAGGGCGCTGACGATGTTCGCCTGGATGGCGTCGATGTCGCCGGTGCCGTCGATCTTGACCAGCAGGCCGCGCTGCTCGTACGTGTTGAGCAGCGGAGCGGTCTCCTTGGCGTACACGTCGAGGCGCTTGGCGATGGCCTCGGGGGTGTCGTCGGAGCGGCCTTCGATCTCGGCGCGCTTCTTCATGCGGGCCATGAGCACGTCATGGTCGGCGTCGAGCGCGACGACGGCGTCGAGCGGGGTGCCCAGCTTGGCGGTGATGCCGTCGAGGGCCTCGACCTGGGAGGCGTTGCGCGGGTAGCCGTCGAGAATCCAGCCGTTCTTCACGTCGTCCTGGGCCAGACGGTCCTCGACGATACGGTTGGTCAGCTCATCGGGGACGAGCTCGCCCTTGTCGATGTACTTGAGGGCCTCGACGCCGAGTTCCGTCTTGTTCTTGATGTTGAAGCGGAAGATGTCGCCGGTGGAGATGGTCGGAATGTCGTAGTGCTTGGCGAGGAGGGCTGCCTGCGTGCCCTTGCCGACGCCCTGGGGTCCCATGATTAACAGTCGCATATCACTTGCTTTCTTTGGTGTTGGTTTCGTCTTCGAGCAGGAAGCCCTCGTACTGGAACTGCTCGGTGCGTGCGCGGGCCTGACGGAGGGTGTCGAGGCCGACGCCGGCGATGATCAGGATGGTCGTGCCGCCGAACGGCAGCTGCTGGCTGAGCTTGAGGGCCATGATGAGCACGGTCGGGATGAGGGCCACGAACAGCAGGTAGACCGCGCCGACGGTGTTGAGACGGTTCATCACATACGTGAGGTAGGCGCTGGTGGCGCGGCCGGCGCGGATGCCGGGGATGAAGCCGCCGTACTGCTTCATGTTGTCGGCGGTCTCGTCCGTGTTGAACGTGATCGACGTGTAGAAGAAGCAGAAGAACACGATCATGACGGCGTACAGGCCGATGTACCACACGCTGGTCGTGTCGGCCAGGTTCGTGTTGATCCACTGCACCCACTTCTGGTCGCTCTTGCCGAACTGCGCGATCAGGGTCGGCACCGCGAGGATCGACGACGCGAAGATCGGGGGGATCACGCCGGACATGTTGATCTTCAGCGGCAGGTACGTGCTCGTGCCGCCGTACATCTTGCGGCCGATCATGCGGCGCGTGTACTGCACCGGGATGCGGCGCTGGCACAGTTCGACGAAGTCGACGAACACGAGGATGACGATCAGCACGCCCACGACGATGCCGAACTTCGTCCAGTCGCCGTTCGTGCCGTTCGAGCCCCAGCCGATGTCCCACAGCTTGGGCAGGAAGCCCGAGCAGATGGACATGAAGATCAGGACGCTCATGCCGTTGCCGATGCCCTTGTCGGTCACGAGTTCGGCCATCCACATGATGAGGCCGGTGCCGCCCGTCATGATGAGAATCATGACGATGAGGTTCCACACCGAACCGTCCGGGATGACGGACTTCGTGCACAGGCCGTTGAACAGCGCGCCCGTGCGTGCGGTCACGAGGATGGTGGTGGACTGCAGGACCGCCAGGCCGATGGTCATGTAACGCGTGTACTGCGTCAGCTTGGCCTCGCCGGACTGTCCTTCCTTATGCAACGCCTCGAAGCGAGGAATCACCACACGCAGCAGCTGCACGACGATGGACGCGGTGATGTACGGCATGATGCCCAGCGCGAAGATCGACAGCTGCAGCAGCGCGCCACCGGAGAAGAGGTTGACCAGACCGATGAAGTCCTCGTTGCTGGAGCTGGCCACGCAGTCCTGCACCGCACGGTAGTCGACGCCGGGCGTCGGAATGAACGAACCGATGCGGTAGATGATGATGATACCGAAGACGAAGAGGATCTTGTTCCTCAGCTCCTTGGTACGGAGAGCTTGAATTAGCGTTCTCACGTGTTCCTCCCTTAGTACGCCTCGCGTTGTGAAGGCGCACAGGCAAACAGTGTACTCATATGCAATGACCCTCCCCAAATTCTTGGGGAGGGTCATACTGCCTATGGAAGCGCTTCTCCCGAGAGATTACTCTTCGGAGATGGAGCCTCCCGCGGCTTCGATCTTGGCCTTGGCGGAAGCGGAGGCCTTGACGCCCTTGAGCGTGAAGGCGACCGTGGTCTCGCCGTCGCCGAGAATCTTCACCGGCTGGTTGGCGCGAACGGCGCCCTTGGCGACCAGGGTCTCAACGGACACTTCGCCGCCCTCGGGGAAGAGCTCGACGAGCGTGGAGACGTTGACGACCTGGTAGACCTTCTTGAACGGGCTCTTGAAGCCGCGCAGCTTCGGAAGGCGCATGTACAGCGGAAGCTGACCACCTTCGAAGCCAGGACGAACCTGGTAGCGGGCCTTCGTGCCCTTGGTGCCACGACCGGAGGTCTTACCCTTGGAGCCTTCGCCTCGACCGACACGGATGCGGTCCTTGTTGGCGCCGGGGGCAGGACGCAGGTCATGCATGCGGATGATCGTGACTTCTTCGTTGTTTTCAGCCATAATCAGTCTGCCTCCTCAACGGTGACCATGTGGCGGATCTTGGCGACCATGCCACGGTAGACAGGGTTGTCCTCACGGACGACGGACTGACCGATCTTGTGCAGGCCGAGAGACTTGGCGGTCTCCTTCTGCGCTTCGGTCTTGCCGACGAAACCGCGGTTCAGAGTGATCTTGATGTTTGCCATGCTCACTCACCGTCCTTCTCTTCAGCAGCCTTGGCGGCGGCTTCCTCGCGGGCCTTGCGGGCCTCGGCGATACCGGCGGCACGCTCACGGAGCAGGGCTTCGGGGGCGACCTCTTCAAGGCTCAGGCCACGGCGGGCGGCGACCTCTTCCGGCTCCTCAAGCTGCTTGAGGGCGGCAACGGTGGCGTTCACCACGTTGATGGAATTGGCCGAGCCCATGGACTTGGACAGGATGTCGGTCACACCGGCGCACTCGAGGACGGCGCGGACCGGACCACCGGCGATAACGCCGGTTCCCGGGGCGGCCGGACGGAGCAGCACGGTGCCGGCGGCGTCGTGGCCCTGCACCGGGTGGGTGATGGTGCCGCGGACGCGCGGGATGGTGAACATGTGCTTCTTGGCGTCGAGCTGGCCCTTGGCGATGGCGGCAGGGACCTCACGGGACTTGCCGTAGCCAACGCCCACGGTGCCATTGCCGTCACCGACGACCACGAGAGCGGCGAAGCTGAACGTACGACCACCCTTGTGGGTCTTGGCCACACGGTTGATGGTGACCACGCGGTCCAGCAGCTCGTCGCCGCGGTTCTCCTCGCGACGGTTGCGACGCTCGCCTCGACGGCCTTCGCCACGACCACCGCGACGGCCCTTGCGCTCCTCGTTCTTGGCGCCGGCTTCGGTTTCGTTCTTCTGCGAATCTTCAGCCACTTGGGTTTCCTTCACTTCGTTGTCGCTCACAGTGCCAGACCTCCCTCGCGGGCGCCTTCAGCAACAGCTGCAACGCGACCATGGTACTTGTTGCCACCGCGGTCGAAGACGACGGCGGTGATGCCTGCGGCCTTGGCACGTTCGGCGACAAGCTCGCCGACCTTCTTGGCGGCGTCGGTCTTGGTGCCCTCGAAGCCGGAGAACTCCTCGTTCATCGTGGAGGCGTTCACCAGGGTGATGCCCTTGGTGTCATCCACGACCTGAGCGAACATGTTGCGGTTGGTGCGGGTAACGACCAGACGCGGACGCTCGGGAGTGCCGACGATCCTCTTGCGAAGACGAGCGTGACGGCGCAGGCGGGCAACCTTCTTGCCCTTACCGAAAATCTTGACGGTCATATTACTTACCAGCCTTTCCAGCCTTGCGCAGAATACGCTCGTCCGCGTACTTGACGCCCTTGCCCTTGTAGGGTTCCGGGGCGCGCAGCTTGCGGATGTTCGCTGCGACCTGGCCGACGACCTGCTTGTCGATGCCCTTGACGACGAGCTCGTTCGGGTTGACGATCTCGAACTCGATGCCTTCCGGCGGGTTCACGGTGATGGTGTGGGAGTAGCCCAGGAAGAACTCGAGGCCCTTGCCCTTGGCGACCACACGGTAACCGGTGCCGACGATGAGCAGGCGCTTGGCGTAGCCCTCGTGCACGCCCTTGACCATCGAGGCGATGATGGAGCGGCTCAGGCCATGCTTGGCGCGGGTGGGACGAAGATCATCGGCCGGGGTGAGAACAATCTCGTTGTTCTCGACGACGGCGGTGATGCCTTCGGGGATAGTGTAGGAGTCGGAACCCTTCGGGCCCTTGGCGGTGAACGCCTGGCCGTCGAGCTTGACCTCAACCCCAGCCGGAATGGCGACGGGGAGCTTACCGATATGCGATGCCATAAGTAATCAGCTCTCCTTTCTCACCACACGTAGGCGACGATCTCGCCGCCAATGCCTTCCTTGAGGCATTCCTTCTGGGTCATCAGTCCCGAACTGGTCGAGATGATAGCGATGCCAAGACCGCCCAGCGGCATGGGCAGGGAGTCGGACTTGGCGTAACGACGAAGGCCCGGCTTGGAAACGCGCTTGATGCCTTCGATGGAACGCTCGCCGTTCGGGCCGTACTTGAGGGTGACCTCAAGGGTCTGGCCGACCTTGGCTTCCTTGGCGGTGAAGTCCTTGATGTAGCCTTCACGCTTCAGGATGGCGGCGATGGCCGCCTTGAACTTGGAGTACGGCATGTCGACGGTCTCGTGCTTAGCCGTGCTCGCGTTACGCAGACGCGTAAGCATGTCTGCGATCGGATCTGTCATTGTCATGTGGGCTTATGCCCTTCCTCGCCGTGGTTTCCGCCGCTTCACGGCCTTGCATGGCCGTGAAGCAGTGGACCTTCAGCGTCGATATTTACCAACTGGACTTCGTGACGCCGGGAAGCTCTCCGCGGTGGGCCTTCTCACGAAGGCAGACGCGGCAGAGACCGAACTTGCGGTACACGGAATGGGGACGACCGCAGACCTGGCAGCGCGTGTAAGCGCGAACCTTGAACTTAGGCTTGCCGGCCGCCTTGTTCTTCAGAGCGGTTTTTGCCATATCAGTTCTCCTTGAACGGGAAGCCGAGGTGCTTGAGCAGGACCTTGGCCTCCTGGTCGTTCTTGGTCGAGGTAACGACGGTGATGTCCATACCACGCTGGTGGTCGACCTCATCGGGGTCGATCTCGATGAACATCGTCTGTTCCGTCAGACCAAAGTTGTAGTTGCCGTTGCCATCGAACTGATTGCCGTTGATGCCGCGGAAATCACGAATACGAGGCAGAGCCAGGGTCAGAAGGCGGTCGAGGAACTCCCACATGCGCTCGCCACGCAGGGTGACGTACGCACCGATGGCCTGGCCTTCACGCAGGTGGAACTGCGCGACGGACTTCTTGGCCTTGGTGATCTTCGGCTTCTGGCCGGTGATCTTGGTCAGGTCGGAGACGGCGCCCTCGATGAGCTTGGAGTCGCGGGCTGCGGCACCGACACCCATGGAGACGACGACCTTCTCGACGCGGGCGACCTGCATGGGGTTGGAGTACTTGAACTCCTTCTCCAGCTCAGGAACGATGACCTCGTTGTACTGCTGCTTCAAGCGCGGGGTTGCCGGCGCTTCGATAGTGGTATCGGTCATGCCAGCTCCTTTCCGGACTTCTTGGCAACGCGGACGCGCACCTTCTTGACCTTGCCGTCGCGGGCTTCTTCCTTGACGATGACGCCGACGCGGGTCGGCTGCTTCGTCTCGGGGTCGATGACCATCACGTTGGAGCGATGGATCGGGGCCTCGACGGACACGATGCCGGCCTGCTGGCCCTGCTGGGTGGCGCGGACGTGCTTCTTGACGATCTGAACACCTTCGACGATCAGGCGGTCGTTCGGCAGGATCTTGACGACCTTGCCTTCCTTGCCGCGGTCCTTGCCGCGGATGACCTTGACCTCATCACCGGTCTTGATCTTGGCTACCACTCAGATCACCTCCGGGGCGAGGGACACGATCTTCATGAAGCGCTTGTCGCGCAGCTCACGAGCGACCGGTCCGAAAATACGAGTGCCCTTGGGTTCACGGCCGGAGCCGAGAATAACGGCGGCGTTCTCGTCGAACTTGATGTAGGAGCCATCGGCGCGGCGGGTTTCCTTCACGGTGCGAACGACCACTGCCTTGACAACGTCGCTCTTCTTGACCGATCCGCCGGGAATGGCGTCCTTGACAGTGGCGACGATGACGTCGCCAATGCCTGCATAACGGCGCTTCGAACCACCGAGCACGCGGATGGTCAAGAGTTCCTTGGCACCCGTGTTGTCGGCGACACGAAGTCGCGATTCCTGCTGAATCATTGATTCTCCTTAAGCCGAGCTGGTCCTCCCCATTCACTCGGCGGCCGAGATGAACCCGGCCGCCGGGTGAATGGCGAGCCTTGCCGAACTTGTATTACTTGGCGCGCTCCACGATGGCGTCCAGACGCCAACGCTTCGTCTTGCTCAGGGGTCGAGTCTCCATAATACTCACGAGGTCGCCAATGTGGGCCTCGTTGTGTTCATCATGAGCCTTGACCTTGCTGGTGGTGCGAACGACCTTGCCGTACAGCGGGTGGGTCGAACGGTGCTCGATCTCCACCGTGATGGTCTTGTCCATCTTGTCGGACACGACGTAGCCACGGCGGACCTTGCGGAAGTTACGCTCTTCAGCCATGCTTACTTCTCCTCGGTCTTATCTTCTGCGGGAGCCTCGCTGATGCCAAGCTCACGCTCGCGAAGGACCGTGTACATGCGAGCGATGTCGCGCTTGACGGCCTTCAGACGAGAAGTGTTCTCGAGCTGACCGGTGGCAGCCTGGAAGCGCAGGTTGAACAGCTCTTCCTTGGACTGCTTGAGCGCAGCCTCGATCTCGGCATTGGTCTTTTCGTTGAGGTTCTTGATGGTGTAATCAGCTGTACCGACTGACATCAGTTGTCACCGCCTTCACGAGCAATGATCCTGCACTTCATGGGGAGCTTGTCGATGGCGCGGCGCAGGGCCTCGCGACCGATTTCCTCCGAGACACCGCCGATTTCGAACATCACACGGCCGGGGCGCACGTTGGCGACCCAGAACTCCGGGGCACCCTTACCGGAACCCATTCGGGCACCGAGAGCGTGCTTGGTGAGCGGACGATCCGGGAAGATCGTAATCCACACACGACCGCCACGCTTGATGTAACGAGTCATGGCGATACGAGCGGCCTCGATCTGGCGGTTGGTCACGTAAGCCGGAGCCAGAGCCTGGATGCCGTAATCGCCGAAGGCGATCTCGTTGCCGCCCTTGGACATGCCCTTGCGGACAGGACGATGCTGCTTGCGATATTTAGTCCTCTTCGGAATAAGCATCTGGTTTACTCCTTTGCTTCCTTGGCGGCAGGAGCAGCGGCTTCCTGCTTCGCCTCAGCCTGAGCCGGAGCGGCCTTCTGGGCGTCACGACGGGCGCCACGACGCGGGCGGCGGTCGCCACGACGACCACGGCCGTTGTTCTGCTGGGCCTGCTGCTCCTCGAACTCACGCTCGGTCATGTCGCCCTTGTAGATCCACACCTTCACGCCGATGCGGCCGTAGGTGGTACGGGCTTCGAAGAAGCCGTAGTCGATGAGGGCGCGCAGCGTCTGCAGCGGCACGCGGCCTTCGCGGTAGAACTCCGAACGGCTCATTTCGGCACCGCCGAGGCGGCCGGAGAGCTTGATTCGGATGCCCTTGGCACCGGCGCGCATGGCGTCCTGCTGGGCCTTGCGCATGGCGCGACGGAAGGTGACGCGGTTGGTGAGCTGCTCGGCGATGCCCTGAGCGACGAGCTGGGCGTCGATGGCGGCGTTCTTGACCTCGAAGATGTTGAGCTGGACCTGCTTGCCAGTCAGCTTCTCGAGCTTGGCGCGGACCTTGTCGGCCTCGGCGCCGCGACGGCCGATGACGATGCCCGGGCGGGCGGTGTGGATGTCCACACGCACGCGGTCGCGGGTACGCTCGATGACGATGCGGGAAACGCCCGCACGCTCGAGATCGGCGTTCAGGACCTTGCGGATCTTGTCGTCCTCAAGGATGAAGTCGCTGTAACGCTCGCCGGCCTTGTTGGAGTCGGAGAACCAACGGCTGCGGTGGGATTCGGTTACGCCAAGACGGTACCCAAACGGGTTAATCTTCTGACCCATTTTTTATCGGGCTCCTTCCTTGTCGGCGACGATAACCGTGATGTGGCTGGTGCGCTTGTTGATGCGAGCGGCACGGCCCTGGGCGCGTGCGCGGAAACGCTTCAACGTGACGCCCTCATCGACGTACGTCTCCTTGACCACCAGTTCGTTCTCGCGGAACGGCTCGTTGGCGCGATCGGCCTTAACACGAGCGTTGGCGATGGCGCTCTCCAGGACCTTGCGGACCGGAACGGCCGCGTCCTGCGGAGCGAACTTGAGAATGGTCACCGCTTCGGTCGCCTGCTTGCCTCGGATGAGGTCGACGACGCGGCGAGCCTTGCGCGGCGTCACGCGGACGTGACGGGCGATTGCTTTAGCTTCCATGTGTCTTTACTCTCCTCGCCTTTAGCGGCGTGCCTTCTTGTCGTCCTTGACGTGACCCTTGAAGGTGCGCGTCGGGGCGAACTCACCGAGCTTGTGGCCAACCATGGCCTCGGTGACGAACACCGGGACATGCTTGCGACCATCGTGAACTGCGAACGTGTGTCCGATGAAATCGGGGGTGATCATCGAACGGCGCGACCACGTCTTGATGACGTTCTTCGTGCCCTTTTCGTTCTGCTCGTCGACCTTCTTCTGCAAGTGGGCGTCGACGAATGGGCCCTTCTTGATGCTACGAGTCATCTGTCAGACACTTCCTTACTTGCGGTTCTTGCCGGCCGGACGACGACGAACGATCATCTTGTTCGAAGCCTTCTTCGGACGACGGGTACGGACTTCGCCCTTGCCCCACGGCGACACCGGCGGCTTACCACCGCGGGTACGACCACCGTGCGGGTGGTCCACCGGGTTCATGGACTCACCACGGGTCCACGGACGACGACCGATCCAACGTGCGCGACCGGCCTTGCCGAGCTGGATGTTGGCGTGCTCGGAGTTGCCGACCTCACCAACGGTGGCGCGGCAGCGGGCGTCCACGTTGCGGATTTCGCCGGACGGCATACGCAGCTGGGCGTAGGCGCCGTCCTTGGCGACGAGCTGAACGGCGGCACCGGCGGAACGAGCGATCTTCGCACCACCCAGCGGACGCAGCTCGATGGCGTGCACCACCGTACCGGTCGGGATGTTGCGCAGCGGCAGGTTGTTGCCGGGCTTGATGTCGGCCTGGGCACCGGTCTCGATGACGTCGCCCTGCTTCACGCCCTCGGGGGCGATGATGTAGCGCTTCTCGCCATCGGCGTAGTGCAGGAGGGCGATACGGGCGGAACGGTTCGGGTCGTACTCGATGTGAGCGACCTTGGCCGGCACGCCGTCCTTGTCCCAACGCTTGAAGTCGATGAGACGGTACTGGCGCTTGTGACCGCCACCGCGGTGACGGCTCGTGATACGACCGTAGGAGTTACGGCCGCCAGTCTTGCTGAGCTTGCGGACCAACGACTTCTCGGGCGTGGAACGCGTGATCTCGGAGAAGTCCGAGACCGAGGCGTTACGACGACCGGCAGACGTCGGCTTGTATGTACGGATAGCCATAATTTAGTTCCTAACTTTCTCGGCTAGCCTTCAGTTACCGAAGATGTCGATGGTCTGGCCCTCGGCCACGGTAACGATGGCACGCTTCTCGTTCACACGCTGGCCGTAGCCGATGCGGGTGCGAGTGCGCTTGCCAGCGCGGTTGAGGGTGTTGACGTTCGTCACCTTGACATTGAAGATCTGCTCGATAGCCTGCTTGATCTGCACCTTGTTCGCCTTGGGGTTCACCACGAAGGTGTACTGGCCCATGTCGGAGTTGGCGTAGCTCTTCTCGGAAACGACAGGCTTGATGATGATGTCGTGTGCGGGCTTGTGGATTGCGACCATGATTAGTCCTCCTTAGCGGCCGGGGCGGTCTTCGCCGCGACGAAGGCGTCGAAGCCTTCCTTGGTGAAGACGATGTCCTCGGCGGTCACCACATCGTAGGTGTTGAGCTGGTCGGCGAAGATCGGGTGCACGGTGCGCAGGTTGCGGACCGACAGCCACTCGTTGATGTTCTCGCGAGAGAACACGACGGTGACGAAGCGCTCGGCGGCCACGGACTGCAGAACGGCCTTGGCGGTCTTGGTGGACGGGGTCTCGGCGATGCCGAAATCAACCACGTGCACGCGACCGGCGTTGGCGCGATCGGACAGCATGTAGCGCAGGGCTGCAGCCTTCATCTTCTTGGGGGTGCGCTGGGAGTAGTCGCGCGGAACCGGACCGTGGACCACGGCGCCGCCGGCCCACTGCGGGGCGCGGATGGAGCCCTGACGGGCACGACCGGTGCCCTTCTGCTTCCACGGCTTCTTGCCGCCGCCGGAGATGCGGGCGCGGTTCTTCACGGCGTGGGTGCCGCGACGGGCGGCAGCCAGCTGCGCGATGACGACCTGGTGCACCAGCGGAACGTGGTTCTGCACTTCCTCAGCGGAGATGCCGAACAGTTCCTCAGGAGCCTCGACGGTGCCGGTCTGGCCTTCAGCGCTGGTGATGTTCAGAGAAATAGCCATGATTATCAGGCTCCCTTCACAGCGGTACGAACCACGACGATGGCGCCCTTCGGGCCCGGGATGGCACCCTTGATGGCGATGACGCCGTTCTCAACATCATTGGAGACGACGGTCAGGTTCAGCGTGGTGTTGGTGACATGGCCCATGCGACCGGCCATGCGCTTGCCCTTGAGAATACGGCTCGGAGTGGCGCATGCACCGACGGAACCGGGGCGACGCTCGTTCTTGTGGGAGCCGTGGGTACGGCGGTAGGACTTGAAGCCCCAACGCTTGATGGTGCCGGCGAAGCCCTTGCCCTTGGTGGTGCCGGTGACGTCGACCTTGGAACCCTCGGCGAAGACCTCGGCGCTCAGTTCCTGGCCCGGCTCGAAGCTCTCGGCTTCGTCGGTGCGGAACTCGACGAGGTGACGACGCGGGGTCACACCAGCCTTGGCGAAGTGGCCGGCGAGCGGCTTGGTCACCTTGGTCGGGTCGATCTGGCCGTAGCCGATCTGGACGGCCTTGTAGCCGTCGGTCTCCTCGGTCTTGACAGCGGTCACCACGTTGGTGGAAACGTCGACCAGCGTGACGGGAACGAAGAAGCCGTTCTCGTCCCACACCTGGGACATGCCGAGCTTCTTGCCCAGCAGTGCATTCTTGATGTTGTTGCTCATAACGGTTCCCCCCTTCCTTACAGCTTGATCTCGATGTTCACGTCCGCCGGCAGGTCGAGACGCATCAGAGAATCGACAGCCTTAGGCGTCGGGTCAACGATGTCAATGAGGCGCTTGTGAGTGCGCATCTCGAAATGCTCGCGGGAATCCTTGTACTTGTGAGGAGAACGGATAACAACAAACACGTTCTTCTCGGTCGGCAGAGGAACCGGGCCAACTACGGTTGCGCCCGCGTTCGTGACCGTCTCGACGATTTTCTTCGCCGACTGGTCGATGACCTCGTGGTCATAGGACTTAAGCCTGATGCGGATTTTCTGTCCCGCCATTGCCGTCCGCCCTTTCTTGCGAATGAATTACTGTTTACCAGCCTGTTTCTCTAGGGCACGTCAAGGCGTGGCCGACTTCGGGATCCCTCCCCGTGGCGGCCGAACCGTATCAGTGCGTGGCCATGCGAGGATGTCGGAATCCTCGTGCCACGCTCGCTTTTGAATAAACAATTTTGCGAGCCCAAAACAGGCAACTTGATTATTAAAGCACAACCCCTGCCCCTAGCAGAATTCGGGCGTGTCGCGCGATGTCCAATCATGTCCGACCGTCATAATCACCTTGATTTTCAAGCCTTCACGACGTATTTCCGCATTGCTCGCCGCCAACCGCCCCACCCGTTGTGACCAAACGACCGACCACCCACCGTTTTGTGGGTCTGTCGATATGCCAATTTCGGCTTCGCGGGTCCATCGAAACGTCAATCTCGGTTTTGTGGGTCTATTGATACGTCACTCTCAGCTTTGTGGGTCCATCCGTACGCCATCCTCGGCGTTGTGAGTCCATCAATCCTCCACTCTCGGCGTTATGGGCCTATCGGCTCGTTACTCTCGGCGTTGCGGACCCACCCGTACGCCATCCTCGGTTTAGTGGGTCCATCGAAACGTCGTTCTCGGTGTTGTGGGCCCACCGGTTCGCCACTCTCGGGTTTGTGGGTCTGCTGACACACCATTTTCGGCTTGTGGGTCTATCGGTTCGCGAGGACACGGATTTCCGGCCCCTCATGTACCTCACAGACCCACAAACCCCTATATGAACGACTTTGCCCACGATTATTGAACATCCCAGACCCACAAAACCGCCACCATAATCGGAAAGACCCACAAACCGACGCGAGAGACCCACAGGCGCGACGCGGCAGACCCATAAACGCGAAACGACAGACCCACAATGCCAACGACAGACCCACAATGCACGCGAGAGACCCACGAACGCGTCACGGCAGACCCACAACACCGCAGACCCCATACAGCCGTAACGCGGAAGACCCACGAACCGAAATAGGAGACCCGCAAATCGTGCAATCCCTGGAGTAAACGGACCACCATTCCGAATCACCATCATCATCGAATCTTCGGAACCCCGGCATGGTCGAGCTTTCGAATCAATGGACCCCGTTGCAACGCCTCCGCAAAGGAGCATCGGAACATGGCGTCGACCACGAGACGCACACGTTCCTCCCGTTCCTTTTCCGCGATGATCGTGTCAGGCAGACTGCCGTTTCTATACATGGAAGGGTCTCGATACTTGATACGGCCATCAAGTTCACCCGCTATGGTCCGTCCGTCCTCGGCTCGCCAGAAGAAATCGACACGGTCGGGATTGCCGTTCTCATTCACGCACGGCAACGGCACCTGCAACCGCGGCGGCATATACCCCTCATCCACAATCACACCGAAGACGTACGCTTCCCCACCGTTCTCCGTTCTGCCGTTCGCATACCGCAACGCACGAAGAGCCTTTCCACGATGGTGCCCCGACGCGGTGAGGAAGAAACGTTCCAGAAGCTGCTTGCCCATTCGCCGCTGCCGAAGAATCTCCTCGAGAATCGGCAGCGCATCAGGAAGATCCAGCCAACGGGAGCAGTCGAACGCGGTCTTCTCCAGCGTCGTGACACGGACGCCATCCACAACGACGTATTCCATCTCCTTGATGAAATGGCATCGAACGATATCGCCACCCCGCGTCATCGCATTGCGGTTGGTCATCCTGTGCACCGTGCTCATCAGTCTTCTCGAATCGCTGATGCCATGTATCGCCGCAGCGGTAGGACCACCGAACACCCAATGCGGATGGATACGGGCCAATGTCCGGATATAATGACGAAACCGTTCCGTATGGGAAAGACGTTTCCAGTAGTCGGCGCGGGCGAAACATCGCGCGCCGACACGTATCAGTTCCCCCGATTTCTCTCTCCTACGCAGCACCTGCCGCTGGGCGCTGTCGACACCCCATACGCACAATCCGTCGGTTTCCGCCTTACGAAGGCGGTCATTCAATTCAATATTGGTTCTCATACGCCGACGATATCGAATCATCCACGGCCGGCATACGAAAAACGGACCATGTGGACGAATGGGATCATTATCCACAATGCGCCAATGTGTCGTCCATAGTGCCGCGCCCTATATATGCATATAGATATACGTATGCATGCACACATATACATGGTTATACGGGCAACCCACCTTCACAAAGCTCCTCCGCTCAGATTAATTCAGTCTGTTCAGCCTCACGCAGCCTCGCCCAGCCTCACGCGTTCTTGCTCGGCCTCGCTCGGCCTTGTACAACCTTACGAGACCTCGCTCAGCTTCACACGATCGCGCCCAGCCTCACGCAACCTCGCTCCCTTGCTCAGCGAAGACAATGCACGAGTAGACGACGATGTACGAAATATATGGCATGCCATTCGTCATCCATACGATTCATACGCAAATCGACCTATTATCCTGCCCCTCTTCGGTTTTATAGGTCTACCGGCTCACCACTCTCGATTTATGGGTCCAACGGTCCGCCACTCTCGGTTTTGTGGGTCTATGCACACGCCAATTTCGGCTTGTGGGTCCATCGGTTCGCGAGGACACGATTTTTCGGCTCCTCATGTACTTCACAGACCCACAAACCCCTATATGAACGACTTTGCCCACGGTTATTGAACATGCCAGACCCACAAAACCGCCACCATAATCGGAAAGACCCACAAACCAGCGCAGAAGACCCACAAACGCGAAACGACAGACCCACGAACCGAAACAGAAGACCCACAACAGCGATGCAGTAGGCCCACAACACCGCAGATTCCATAGTCGTAACGCGACAGACCCACTATGCCGATGCCACAGACCCACAAGTCAACACGGGGAGACTTACAACGCCAGCGGGCAACCACAATAGTGACGCGGAAGACCCATAACGCCAACGCGAGAGACCCACGAACGCGTCACAGCAGGCCCACAACACCGCAGACCCTACAGCCGTGACGCGGGAGACCTCACGAACCGACGTGACAGACCCACAAACCGACGCGAGAGACCCACGAACCGATGCGACAGACCCACTATGCCGATGCGGGACAACCACAGCAGCAAGCAGCAATACAGAAGACCCACAAATAGCGACACGGGAGACCCACAAACCCCTATATGAACGGGTATGTCGATTCGTGGCAGACAGCAGATCTAGGATGTCGGTGCGGCGTAACCGGCCTCTGCCGGACCGGACCGAGAGTCTGCCCTCGAAGACGTGAGGAGACCATGAGCTATCGTCCCCGACAAACCGGCCAAGCGTCTACAGGGTCTTGGTCAGGGCGATCAGCATGATGCCGATGACGACCAGAATCAGCCCGACGGATATGGAGAGCTTCTCCTTGCGCGTCTTGCTTTCGTGCAGGAGCACCATGCCGCCGATGGTGGAGATGATGAGGCCCATCTGCGACATCGGGAACGCGATGGCCACGCCGAGCCTGCTGTCGGAGATCATGAGAATAAGATTGCCGATGCCCCACAGCACGCCGGGAATCAGCAGTAACGCGGTCTGTCGGGTGAGCTTGTTCGTCTCTCGCCGTCCCATCACCAGACCGCCGACGAACATGCCGACCGCCTGCGGCAGCATGGCGTCGAACGAGTTGATGGAGAATATCTGGATGATCGCGACGTAGCCGATGTAGCCGAACGAGGAGATCGTGACGACGGTCAGTCCCGTGATCATGTTGTTCGCCTTTGTGTCGCCGTCCTCGACGCCACCCGCGACGCCGTGCCGCTCCACGTACGATGTGAACGCCACACCGACGATGAACAACGCGATGGCGACGAATCCGACCGTCTTCGCCTGCATGGACGCCCAGTCGCCGAGGAACAGCACGCCGACCAGGCTGGTGCCGACCAGCTGCTCGCCGGTGGAGATGGGCATGGTGCTGGAGACGCCGATCTCCTTGAATCCGCAGATCTGCCCGTAGCATCCGATGGTCCACAGGATTCCCGACAGGAAGCTGATGAACACCGTAAGCCATGTGTAGGAGTGTGGCACGAACGGGAACGCGGCCAAGGCGAACACCAGGCATCCCGCGGTGACGCCGAGTATCTGCCGCTGTGACGATCCGCCGATCACCGGCAGAATCAGGGCGTAGATGCCCCATAGCAGCGAAGGCGTGGCGGCCAATATCAAATCCATGGTTGGTCTCTCCCCTGTTTGAACGTTCTAGACGAATTGCCACCCGACAGTGTATCCAAACTCATGAAAAATCCTTCGACACGTCCGATATCGGAGATGCCGACCATCCGGAAGGCGATGACGCCCGAAAGCCATGACGCCTCCGAATCGGCGTTGCTGGAATCGTCGTTGTTCGAATCGTCGTCGTTGTCCAAATCATCATCGTTGTTATCCGAATCGTCGTTGTCGGACTTTGCATGATTGGTTGAAAACGGACACAACCACGAATTATCGTGGGGAATATGACGAAATCCGCTGCCGCGAACATCAGACCGATTCATGACCGTGATGCGAACGTGCTCTACCAGCATGGCACGCTCGCCCAGCTCGTACCCGGACTGCTGGAGGGCACCACCACCATCGGCGAGCTGCTCACGCATGGCGACACGGGCATCGGCACCGGAGAGGGGCTCGACGGCGAGCTCATCATCCTCGACGGGGTGGCCTACAAGATCGGGCAATCGGGCGTGGCGGAGATCCTGCCCGACGACTTCACCGTCCCGTTCGCCAACGTGCATCGCGCGGCGTTCCAATACCAGTGCGAGCGCAACGACATCGGCCTCGAGGATCTCAATGAGAAGATCGTGGAGGCGAACGGCCGGGCGAACACGTTCTTCGCGGTCATCGTGCGGGGCACGTTCAGCTTCATCAAAACGCGCGCCGTCATCAAGCAACAGGCGCCGTACCCCACGCTGGAGGAGGTGGCCGACCAGCAGGCCATGTTCCTCGGCCACGACGTGAAGGGCACGATGCTCGGCTACTTCTCCCCCATCATGTTCAACGGTGCGGCGGTGGCCGGGTTCCATGAGCATTTCCTTGCCGACGACCGGTCCATCGGCGGCCATGTGCTCGACGCCGTGCTCGAACGCGGCGACATATTGAGCCAGGTGTTCGATACGCTGGTGCAGCATCTGCCCGTGGACAACCCCGAATACCGCAGCCATGATTTCTCGAATGACCAGATCGCGGAGGCCATCGCCAAGGCGGAGTGACGAACGGACGGATACTTCGAAGACGAAGAAACCCCGCTGCGGGAAACACAGCGGGGTGTATGAAAACACCGGCTCCGAGGAGCCGGCGGGACCATGACCGGGGCCGACAAACCAACGGCGCCGGTCATGGGTTCGGGGAGGACGAATCAGTCGCGCTGGGAGGCTTCCTCGACCGCGGCGGCGCCTTCACGCTCGACGCGGATGCGGTGGCCTTCGGCCTGCGGCACGCCGTAGTAGGCGGCGATGGCGATGTCCTTCATGTCCTCGATCATCGGGATGCGCGGGTTGGCCGGGGTGCACTGGTCCTCGTAGGCGCGCATGCCGATCTGCTCGAGCACGCTCCAGAAGTAGTCCTCGTCTACGCCGGCGGCCTGGAAGGAGCGGTCCATGCCGAGCTTGTTGTCGCGGTAGTCCTCGACGGCGCGGGCCAGGTTCTCGACGCCTTCCTCGACGGTGTTGCCGGGGTCGATGCCGAGGTTCTTGGCGATCTCCTGGTAGCGCTGCGGGGCGACGTACTTGTTGTACTTCGGCCAGCTGGTCGGCTCGTCGGGGATCTGGCCGTTGTAGCGAATCACGTACGGCAGCAGGATGGAGTTGGTGCGGCCGTGGGCCACGTGGCACAGGGCGCCGATGGTGTGGGCCATGCCGTGGCACATGCCGAGGAACGCGGAGCCGAAGGCCATGCCGGCCATGGTGGCGGCGTTGTGCATCTTCTCCTGGGCCATCGGGTTGGCGGCGCCCTCCTTCACGGAGGTCTCGAGGTTCTCCCAGACCAGCTTGGCGGCGTGCAGCGCCATGCCGTCGGTGAAGTCGTTGGCGTACACCGAGACGTAGGCCTCGAAGGAGTGGGTCAGGGCGTCGAAGCCGGAGTCGCAGGCCAGCTTGCGCGGCTGGGTGCGGGCGAGCACCGGGTCCACGATGGCCACGGACGGGGTCAGCGCGTAGTCGGTGACCGGGTACTTGTAGCCGGTCTTGTGGTCGGTGATCACGGCGAACGGCGTGACCTCGGAGCCGGTGCCGGACGAGGTCGGGATGCAGACCAGGCGGGCCTTCTTGCCGAGGGCGGGCAGCTTGAACGCGCGCTTGCGGATATCGAAGAACTTCTCGCGGATGTCGGCGAATTCGATTTCCGGGTGCTCGTAGAGCAGCCACATGATCTTGGAGGCGTCCATCGGGGAGCCGCCGCCGATGGCGATGATGGTGTCGGGCTGGAACTCGTCGCGCATCATGGCGGCGCCGCGCTCGACGGTCTCGACCGAGGGCTCGGGCTCGACGTAGTCGATGATGCGGTACTGCACGTTGTTCGGACGCAGGCGCAGCTGCTGGATGGCCTTCTCCACGACGCCCAGATCGAGCATGACCTTGTCGCAGACGATGACGACGCGGTTGACGTCGGCCATGTCGCGCAGGTACTTGATGGCATTCGGCTCGAAGTAGGTCTTGGCCGGGATCTTGAACCACTGCATGTTGTTGTTCCTCCGAGCGACGCGCTTGATGTTGATGAGGTTGACCGCCTGGACGTTGCCGGAGACCGAGTTGCCACCGTAGGAGCCGCAGCCGAGGGTCAGCGACGGGGCGATGGCGTTGTAGATGTCGCCGATGCCGCCGAGGGAGGAGGGCTGGTTCCAGATGATGCGGCAGGCGTGCATGCGGTTGCCGTACTCGTCGACCAGGGCCTGGTCGTTCGTGTGGATGGCGGCGGTGTGGCCGGCGCCGTGCACGAGCATCTTCTCGCACATCTCGAAGGCCTGCTCCTTGTTGTCGGACTTCAGGAAGGCCTGGATCGGGGAGAGCTTCTCCATGGTGAGCGGCTCCATCTCGCCGACCTCCTTGCATTCGGCGGCGAGGATGGTGGCGTCGGACGGGATCTCGAAGCCGGCGGCGTGGGCGATGGCCTGCGGGGACTTGCCGGGCACCCAGGCGTTGAGCTTGGTCTTCTGGTCCGGGCTCTCGTAGGCGGTGACGCCGAACACGAACTTCTCGAGCTTGGCCTTCTCCTCCGCGTTGACGAAGTAGGCCTTGCGCTTCTTGAGTTCGGCCAGCAGCGGCTCGTACACGGACTTGTCGGCGATGACGGCCTGCTCGGTGGCGCAGATCATGCCGTAGTCGAAGTGCTTGGAGAGGATGAGGTCGTTGGCGGTGCGCACGATGTCGGCGTCCGGGGCCACGTAGGCCGGGGCGTTGCCGGCGCCCACGCCGAGGGCGGGCTTGCCGGAGGTGTACGCTGCCTTGACCATGCCGGGGCCGCCGGTGGCGAGGATGGTGGCCACGCCCGGATGCTTCATCAGGGCGCCGGTGGCCTCGATGGACGGGTGCTCGATCCACTGGATGCAGTCCTCGGGGGCGCCGGCCTTGATGGCGGCGTCGCGCACGATGCGGGCGGCCTCGACGGAGCACTGCTGGGCGCCGGGGTGGAAGCCGAAGACGATCGGGCAGCGGGTCTTCAGCGCGATGAGCGACTTGAAGATGGCGGTGGAGGTCGGGTTGGTGACCGGGGTGACGCCGGCGACCACGCCGACGGGCTCGGCGATCTCGGTGATGCCCTCGACGTCGTCCTCGCGGATGATGCCGACGGTCTTCTGGCCGGCCAGGTAGTTGGTGATGTGCTCACACGCGAAGATGTTCTTGGTGGCCTTGTCCTCCACCAGACCGCGCTTGGTCTCCTCGACGGCGAGCTTGGCGAGCACGAGGTGCTTGTTCAGGGCCGCGACGGAAGCCTTGGCGACGATGTGGTCGACCTGCTTCTGATCGAGCTCCTCGAACTTCTTGAGGGCGACCTGCGCCTTCTTGACGAGGGCGTCGACCTCCTGTTCTGCGGAAACGGCGTTCTCCTGGGGCTTGACGGCTTCGTCCGTCTTCTTCTTAGCTGCGACCACGTGTCCTCCTCGATCGGGTAGCCAAGTCTGGTTTGTCGGCATACGGCGCTCCCCATCGGATCCGAAGAATGGAATCGGTTATGCGGATTCAACCGGGAAGCGGCGACGTGTCATGCCTTTTTTCGTCCTGCCGTTGGCTGCGGCATGGGCTGCATCACACCCTTGGGTTGTGACACAAGTCACAATAACACCAATGAATCAGAACGCAAAACCGACACGAAAACTTTTACAAAAGTATTTTTATAAGTGGGCGCAGAGGGAGAAAAAGTACATGTTTTCGCTGTCGGACAGGTATATGCGTCGGATGAACCATGCAACCGGACACTCCCCCTATGAACGGCCCTTGGCCAAAGGAACGGGCCCGGGAACGGGGGACCAATGCAGCACAGGCCCGACGGCGTTCTGACGCACGGGGTAGGGTGGACATATGGAACGAACGTCATTACACCGTTATGCCACACGCCCGGGCTTCTTCCTCACCGATGACGGCGGCGCCGGCGCCGTCGTATGGTCCGAGACGGCGGACCAGATCTGGCTGACCATCATCGAACCCCTCGACCGTCCCAGCGCCTTCTACACCGTCGCCACCCAGCTGCCCAACGACGCCTGCATGCCCTTCCACGAACAGATTGCCATGTACCCCGTATGCTCGCGTATCGTGGAGGGCCGGTACTGCCGCGAGACCCTGTTCAAGATGGAGGGACCGAACTACGGCATGTGGTACGTGCACATCCCCCACGCCTGGGAGGGCATGCGCTACGGCTACCGTGCCGCCGGAAAATGGGACCCACGCCGTGGCGTGCAGTTCAACCCGTACAAGATACTGCTCGACCCATATGCCAAGGGCATCGACGGCAAGATGGAA
This sequence comes from Bifidobacterium pluvialisilvae, assembly GCF_019331695.1. Lineage (GTDB taxonomy): Bacteria > Actinomycetota > Actinomycetes > Actinomycetales > Bifidobacteriaceae > Galliscardovia > Galliscardovia pluvialisilvae. The sequence continues at coordinate 10,847 of NZ_JAHBBI010000004.1, read as the reverse complement.
ATCGCCCCCGAGGCGTTCTCCTACCAATGCACGGTGGAGAACGGCCGCGTGCACGGCTCCGCATACGGCCAGATGAGCACGCTCGACAACCTCGGGCGCACGCCGCTCTCCGTGGTCATCGACGACCGCGACATCCACAAGCACGAAGGGGACCCCGAACACCCGCACATCCCCTGGAGCAAGACCGTCATCTACGAGCTGCACGTGAAGGGGTTCACCAAGAACGCGCCATGGATGGACAAGGAACTGCGCGGCACCTATGCCGGCCTGGCCCATCCGACGACCATCGCCTACCTGCAGAACCTCGGCATCACCTCGGTCGAATTGCTGCCGATCTTCGCCAGCCAGACCGAAGTGGGCGTGGCCGAACGCGGCCTGCCCAACTACTGGGGGTATTCCACGCTCGGGTACTTCGCCCCGAACCCCGACTACGCCACCGAGGAGGCGCGGCGCAAGGGGCCGGCGGCCGTACGCAAAGAGGTCATCGACATGGTCCGCGCCCTGCACGCCGGCGGCATCGAGGTGCTGCTCGACGTCGTGTTCAACCACACGTGCGAGGGCGGCATCGACGGGCCCACCGTCTGCTGGCGCGGGCTCGACGCCGTGAGCTACTACCGGCGCCGCACCGACAACCCCGGCATGCTCATCGACACCACCGGATGCGGCAACACCTTCGACTTCACCAACACCCGCGTGATCAACTACGCCGTGGACTCGCTGCGCTACTGGTCCAAGCGCATCGGCGTCGACGGATTCCGATTCGACCTGGCCGCCTCATTGGCGCGCCTCGAAGGCACGTTCAGCAAGCATCATCCGTTCCTGTACGCCCTGCGATCCGACCTCATGCTCGGCAACCTCAAGATGATCATGGAACCGTGGGACATCGGCGAAGGCGGCTGGCGAACCGGCCAGTTCGGCGTGCCGTTCGCCGAATGGAACGACCATTTCCGCGACTCCACACGGAAGTTCTGGCTCACCGACGTCGACAGCCAACACCGCGGGTTCAACAACGAGATAGGCATGCAGGAGATGGCCACGAGGCTGTGCGGCTCGGCCGACCTGTTCGCCACCGACCCGGGACGCGGCGCCGTGGCGTCCATCAACTTCATCTCCTGCCACGACGGATTCACCCTCACCGACCTGACACGCTACGACCACAAACACAACAAGGCGAACGGCGAGAACAACCAGGACGGCAGCAACGTCAACCATTCGTTCAACTTCGGCGTGGAGGGCCCCAGTGACGATCCCGCCGTCGAGGCGCAGCGGGAACGCGCCGCCATGAACATGACCGGCACCCTGCTCCTGAGCCTCGGCACGCCCATGCTGCTGGCGGGCGACGAGTTCCGCAACACGCAGGACGGCAACAACAACGCCTACTGCCAGGACAACGACATCAACTGGCTGCATTGGGAATGGCTGTTCTCCCCCGAGAAGACGCCGGAGATGCGACGTCTGGAGCATACGACGAAGCTCATCGCGCTGCGCAAGTCATTGGACCTCTACCATCACGAGGAGTTCTTCACCGTGCTGTCCATGCTCGGTCTGCTCAAGCCGTCGAGCCGTGTGCAATGGCTGTTGCCCAACGGCACGACGCCGATGGAACGCGATTGGTTTGACGTCAGCGTCCGATGCTTCGCCATGCGTCTGCTGGCGAACGACGAATACGACATCGCCATCGTGATCAACGGCCTCGACGAGCCGATCGACTTCCATCTGCCCGACGACTGCGACTGGCGCATGATGTGGAGTTCGGCCGAGACGAACGGACGGCAGCCGCGCCGCGTCTCCGAAATCGCCGACGAGACCGGGCGCGACGTCAAAACCCTGCCGGGAGGGGACGGCACCGTGCTCTACCCCGACAAGCCCAAGGACTCCGTTTGGACGCTCACCATCCCCGAAGGCGACACGCCCATCCACCAGGCGCTGCGGGCCGCGCGTGAGAACCGACTCGCGGACGTCATCCGCGAGCAGCAGGGCGTGCAGGACACCGACGGCGTGCATATCGAACACATCCACACCGACGAAGGCGGAGAATCCACGGCCGCCGATTCGACGGGCAGGACGGCGGACAAGACGGCCGCCGACCCGCAGACCGGTCAAGACGGTCGGCACGCCTCCCCGGCGGACAACGACACCGTTCGCCACGTCCAGACCGCCACGATGAACGCCAGCTCCGACGCGGCGAACGACGACCCGTGGCGTATCGACGGACTGTCCATCAGCCTGTTCCGCCAAATCCGGTGACGGTGGAGACCGTCGACGGACTCCGCTCCGGACAGGCGGCCCCGACCCCGTGCGTGAAGATCCTTCGACTCCGGCCTGCGGCCTCCGCTCAGGATGACACAACAAGCACCAAGGCACCGCCCAGGATGGCGAAATAGCGCCATGTCATCCTGAGCGAGCACACCTGTTCGTGTCATCCTGAGCAAGCACGCCTGTTCGTGCCATCCTGAGCAAGCACACCTGTTTGTGTCATCCTGAGCGAGCGAAGCGAGTCGAAGGATCTTTCTCCCCATACGAAAATCCCCTCGCCCAAATGGACGAGGGGATTTTTTGCAAAGCAATGCGACAAATCGCATTGCCGGCAATGCACGAAACTTAACGCTTCGAGTACTGCGGGGCGCGACGAGCCTTGTGCAGACCGGCCTTCTTGCGTTCCACCGCACGGGCGTCACGAGTCAGCATACCGGCCTTCTTCAGGGCGGCGCGGTTGGAGTCGCGGTCGATGGCGTTCAGCGCACGGGCGACGCCAAGACGGATGGCGCCGGCCTGACCGGTGGTGCCGCCGCCGTTGACGAGCACGACCACGTCGAACTTGCCTTCGAGCTTGAGCAGAACGATCGGGGAGTTGACCTCACGCTGCTGGATCTTGCCCGGGAAGAACTCCTCCAGGGTGCGACCGTTGATGGTCCACTTGCCGGTACCCGGAATCAGGCGAACGCGGGCGACGGCCTCCTTACGACGACCGGTGCCGTAGCCCGGGGCGATGGCGGAGGTGCCGGTGCCAGCGCCGGCATTGGTCTCGGAAGTGTACTGCGTGAGCTCCTCTTCGGTCTCCTGGACCGCGGAGTTAGTGTTTTCAGCCATAATCGGTGTCTCCTTTCGGTCCTAGATCACTTAGCCTGCTGGGAGATCTGCTTGATCTCGTACTCAACGGGCTTCTGAGGGGTGTGCGGGTGCTCGGCACCCTTGAAGATGCGCAGACGACCCAGCTGGACCTTGGCCAGACGGTTCTTCGGCAGCATGCCCTTGACGGCGGCCTTGATCATACGCTCGGGGTTCTTCTCGAGCAGCTCGCCGTAGCTGTCGGCGCGCAGACCACCCGGGAAGCCGGAGTGCATGTACAGGTTCTTGCCCAGCTTGTTGCCGGACAGGGCGATCTTCTCAGCGTTGATGATGATGACATGGTTGCCACCATCGGCGTGAGGGGCGAACGTCGGCTTGTTCTTGCCGCGCAGCAGGTTGGCGGCGGTGGTCGCAAGACGGCCGAGAACCACATCGGTGGCGTCGATGACGTACCACTCGTGGGTCAGATCGTTAGGCTTCGGTGTGAAAGTTTTCACGATATACCTTTTCTTTACTATTGTGTTCCGGGCAATCGCGGATTGGTTAGGTCCTCTCTTGCCGCATTATCCGTGGGCTCCCTGAAAGTCCTATTGGCGAGTGGGACAGCGCTTTGAAGGACCCCTGGGAAACACAACAATCCACTAGTGTACCGCTTTTTATTCGTTCGTCAAAACGTCGAGGTCAATGCGACACGCCGGTGATTTCGTCGTAAAGCCGGGCGAGCCGCTCCTCGCGATGCGCCTTGTCGAGCTCGCACTCCCATACGGTGATGACGTGCCAGCCCATGGCCTCGAGTTCGGCGCATTGACGACGGTCTCGATCGCGGTTGCGGGTGAGTTTGGCCGTCCAGAATTCCACATTCGATTTCGGCATCGAATGCTTGGAACAGCCTTCATGCATATGCCAGAAACAACCGTTGACGAATACGACGACATGCCATTTCGGCAGGACGATATCCGGATGACCGGGATATCGTCTGTCGTTCTTGCGGAATCGCAGACCACGGCGGAACAGGTAGCTGCGCGTAAGCACCTCGATGGACGTATCCTTGCCTCGGATGTGCGACATCGTATAGCTTCGTGTGCCGCGTTCGTATTTCTCCGGACGCTTAGCCCTGCTCCTCCGTTGCGGTTTCCTGACTGTCATCGCCATCGATGGTAGCCGTCCGCACCGATCTTGGACGGCGTTTCATACACGATTCCGATGCCTCGTGGTCCGTCATATAACGAACGGCTCCCCCTGTTTTCCACAGGGGGAGCCTCGACGTTACGACCGACACGGACAATGCGAGCGACGCGGCGGGACGGCCTCCTACTTCTCGCCGCGCATGACGGCGGCGAGGGACTGCACGCGGGGATTGTCGAACAGCCCGTCGAGCGAAACGGAGTTGCCGTCGCCGTCGGCCAGCGGGATACGCCAGTTCGGGTATTCGTTGTTCGTGCCGGGCTGGTTCTGCGTGCGACGCTCCCCCACGCCGTCGGTGATGGTGGCGCACAGCAGCTTCGACGGCGACGCGCACAACGCACGGTGCATGCCTTCGATGAGGTCCTGCTCGTGGGCCTCCTCGTCGTCAAGCCATTCCCGCTGGATCCATCCGCCGTCGGCCAGCATGGAGAGCAGCGCGTCGTGCTCGCGCTTGGCGTCGGCCATGAACTCCTCCTCGCTGCCGGTGAGCAGATGCAGCCTGCTGCGCAGCTTCACGTGCTCGTAGCGCAGGTATCCGGCGGTGGGCGGGATATCGTGCGTGGTGACGGAGGCGAGCGTGAGCGGACGCCAGTCCTGCGGCCTGCGGAACTTGCCGTCACGCTGTTCGAACCATTCGATGGCGCAGCCGAGCAGACCGTGGGCGGCCAGCGACTTGGCCATGTAGTCCGGCACGACGCCGAGGTCCTCGCCCACGACCACGCCATGGGCGCGCGTGGCCTCGAGCGCCAGGATGCCGAGCATCACGGCGGAGTCGTAGTACACGTAGGTGCCTTCCTTGGCGCTGCGGCCTTCGGGAATCCACCACAGGCGGAACAGGCCGATCGCATGGTCGATGCGCACGCCGCCGGCGTGGGCGAACATGCCGGCGACGATGTCGCGGTACGCCTTGTATCCGGTCCTGGCGAGGTATTCGGGGTTCAGCGGGGGCTGGCTCCAGTTCTGGCCCTGCTGGTTGTAGAAGTCCGGCGGCGCGCCGACGGTGGCGCCGTAGGCGAACCGTTCGGGGTTCCACCACACGTCGGAGCCGTAGGGATGCACGCCCACGGCCATATCGGCCATGATGCCGATGCGCATGCCCGCATCATAGGCGGTCTGCTGGGCGTCGGCGAGCTGCTCGTCGGCGATCCATTCCAGCCAGCGGTAGAACTCGAGTGTGTCGGGGTACTGTCCGCGCAGTCGTGCGATCTCGTCCGAATCGCGCGTGGTGGTCTTCACCCATGAGTCGGCGGCGTCGGTGGGCGCACCCCACTTGTCATAGGCGAGGCACCAGGTGGCGTAGCCCTCGAGGTCGTCGCCGGCGAGGGCCTTGAATACCTCGAACTCCTTCTGACGCCCCGCGGTGCGGGGTGCCTTGAACAGCGCCCACAGGGCCGGCATCTTGGCCGCCCACATGGCGTCGCGGTCGATCTTGTCGGGGTCGTCGTTCAACGCCTCGACGGCGGCGTGCAGCTGCCTGATGTTCGCCTGCGCCTCTTCGGACAGCTCCGAATACTCGGGAACGCTTTCGGGGTTGATGTACGTGAAGTTGACGAACCGGCGCGAGATGGGGAGATACGGCGAGGGGGTCAGCGGCGTGCACGGCTCGCCGGCGTGCACGGGGTTGATGAGGATGAAGTCCGCGTCGGTCTTCTGCTTGGAGTCGCGCAGCATGTTCTTCAGGTCGTTGAAGTCGCCGACGCCCCACGAGTTCGAGGAACGGATGGAGTAGAACTGCGCCATCCAACCCCACAGATGGCCGTCCTTCATGGGGTCGAGCAGTTCGATCTTGTCGGGCGCGCAGATCAGCGTGGCGGAATCGCTGTGCGTGCCCACGGTGACGGTCAGCGTGTGGTAGCCGAGCGGCACGTCGGCGGGAATCACGATGGACGAGTTGACGACGAATCGGCCATTGACGGCCTTGGCCATCGCGCCGTCGCCGGCGTCGCCTTCCAGCGTGCCGTATTCCGTGCCGTTCTCCAGCATCAGGCGCGCCGAGGGGATGTCGGTGACGCCATGGTTGACGCGCACGCGGCTTTCCTGTCCGGCGATGTGCAGGATGGTCGGCGGAATCAGCCGGCTGTAACGGTCGCGTTCGGTCTGCGCCAGCGCCTCGGCGATGGCGTCGTCGGTCGATGCATCGACGCCGAGGCTGTGCAGCACGTTGACAAGGACGTCATCGTCGATCTCAACGTACTCATCCTGCTGCCCCACGTAATACGTGGCGACACCCTTCGCCTTCGCCAGGCGAATCAGTGGCCGGGAGAGTCGCTCGGCGGATTCTTCTCGCAGTTCTTCCATACGACCAGCTTAACCCCGAAATCGGCACCTGCAACGTTTGACATACCCAAGTTAACCTGCCGGATACGAAAAAGTTGCGCCGCCCCGGCTCCACAACGGCGTCGCCCCTCCTACGACCGGGTTCCCCGGCGGCGCTCCACGGCGTGACGGACCTGGATGTCCGGGTCGTCGGCCAGACGCGTGAGGGTCTCCTCGCCGGTGTTCGGGTTCAACGCGACGGCCCGGCGGATCATGGCGGTCAGCACGTCGGGGCCGGGCTTGTCGTCGTCCACGCCGAAATGCGACAGCCGTTCGAGCACGTCGGCGCCGTTGCGGTCGTCCTCGGCCCCCTCCATGCGCATTTTCCACGACGTCTTCGGGTTGGCGAGCGCCGCCGCGCGCACGTCGTCGTCATCGTCCTTGGTGAGCCGCCCGACGAGCCAGTTCTTGTCGTTGGTGTTTTCGGCGACGGCCTTGCGCACCGCCGATTCGGGATCCTCGCTGAGTTTGACGAGCACGTTCGGGAACGGCATGGTCTGCGCAAGGTAGATGCGGTCCTCGAGGGCGGTGTGGTGGTTGCCCGCCACGGCCTCCAGCAGTGCGGTGGCTCGGGAGAACGCCGCGGCGTCGTTGCGGTCGGGCAGCGGACGGCGGGCGAACTCCCCCAGTTCCTGCGGGTCCTCGGAGTGGCGCAGCCGTTCGTAGGTCACGGTAAGCGGCTCATGGTCGATGGGTTCGGCGGGTTCGGCGTTGGCGCCGTTTTCGGCGGCGTCGGTGGGCTCTGCCGCGGTTTCGTCGTGTTCGGTCATACGCTCAGCTTAACCGGCCTGATCGGCGACGGGACTGTTCAGCGTGCCGCAGGGGTCCAGCGCCACCGCGGCGTTGAACGTCTCCCGAACGCGCGTCTCGAATGTGGAGGCCGCGTCGGCGGGGATGGCGATGGTCATGGCGACGCGGTCGGTGAAGTCCTCGTTCTCGACCGTTCCCCCGGCCCGGGACACGAGCTGCCGCATCATGGTGAGCTGCGGGTAGCCGATGGTCGTGCCGTAGCGTCGGCATGGCACGATGTTCGCGCCCTTGGCCGCCTTGACGGCCAGGGATGCGGCCGATGAGTAGGCGCGGATCAGGCCTCCGGAGCCGAGCAGGATGCCGCCGAAGTACCGGGTGACGCATACCACGCAGTCGGTGAGGCCGGACTGGCGCAGCACGTCGAGGATGGGCTTGCCGGCGGTTCCGGACGGTTCGCCGTCGTCGCTCATGCGTTCGCCGAGCTGGCCGTCGGAGCCGCCCCATACCGCGGCGAAGGCCACGTGCCTGGCCTTGGGATGCTGTTCGCGGATGAGCTCCACGAACGCCATGGCGTCGTCCTGGGAGTCGATGTGGCAGGCGTCGCCGATGAATTCGGACTTCTTTTCGACGAGGCTGTCGTGGGCGGGCGCGTCCGGCGTGTTCAGAATGGTGCGCATGATGGTCTTTCGTGGTGTGCGGGCGCGGTGTCGGTCGGCGGAAGGTCAGGCGACGACGTTGTATGACCCGCCGGTCAGATACGACGTGGCCGCGGTGACGCATTGGTCGACAATGCCGGCGAGCGCCCGGTCGGAGCGCCAGGCGACGTGCGGGGTGAGTATGACGTTGTCGAGGTCGCGCAGCGGGTCGTCGGCGGGCAGTGGTTCGGGCGCGAAGACGTCGAGTCCGGCGTGGATGTCTCCGCGTCGCAGGCGGTCCTCGAGCGCGCCGGGACGGATGAGTTCCGCGCGGGCGGTGTTGATGAGGATCGCCCCCGGCTTGAGCAGGTCGAGCCGTTCCGGCCCGATGATGCCACGTGTGGCGTCGTTGAGAGCGAGATGGAGGCTGACGACGTCGGCGTCCGCGAATACGTCGTCGATGGTGGGGGCGGCTTGGATGCCGAGTCGTTCGTAGGCGTCCCGGTCGGGGTGGCGCGCCCAGACGAGCAGGTTCATACCCAGTCCGTGGGCGAGTTCGGCCACGCGGTGTCCGATGCCGCCGAATCCGACGAGTCCCATGGTCATGCCGCCGATCTCGGTGATGTCCTCGCCCGGCCATGGCTCCGTGTGCATGCGGGCGTTGAGCGTGCCGGCGCGGTGGGTGATCTCGAACAGGAGCGCGATGGCGTGTTCGGCCACCGCGTTGTCGCCGTAGTGGACGGCGTTGCAGACGCGGATGCCGAGACGGCGCGCCTCGTCGACGTCGACGAAGTTGGCGACGCCGGTGCCGCCGAAGGTGATGCAACGCGTGGTCGGGGCAAGTTGGGCGAGCATGGCGTCGGAGAAGTGGACGCCGGTGGTCAGGGCCACGGTGGCGGGTTCCATGCGTCGTACGAGTTCGGCGTCGTCGGCCCTGCCGTCGGCGTCGGCGGGCATGTCGGTGTACATGCGTACGCGGGCGAGGCCGGAGAAGGCGTCGAGGCGGCGTCGGAACGGCTCGACCATGGAGGGGAAGCAGCTGGGGATCACCGCCAGCGGCAGTTCGGTGCGTTCCATGTCGATTTCGATGACCATCGGTTGCTCCTTGCTCGCTTGGACGTCCGGCGACGATTGTCCTCCGCCAGTCTACTTCCCTTCGTGACGCTCGTTTCCGGTCGGTCTATTTGGCGGAGCCCTCCTTGGTGATGAGCCATTCATGCACGACGTTGGGGTCGGCGCCGCGCTTGTAGATCACGTCATGGATGCGCTGTCGTACCTGGGCGTCCTGTTCGGTGGACCAGCAGGTGCCGTCCGGATGGTCGGCCGATATGGGGCACCATCGGTAGTCGGCGCCGCGGCGGTTGGCGGTGGGCAGCCAGTCGATGCGGCTGACGCGCCACGACCCTTCCTCTCCTTTTCTGCCGGCGAACTGGATGCGGGCGGTCATGCCCTGGTTGTTGACGATGCGTTCGGCGGGGGCGTCGGTGGTGACGGCGTTGCCGGTGCCGTAGATGATCCACGTGTTCTTGTATTTCTCGATGGGCTGCACGCAATGGCATCCGGCGCCGTAGATCACGTCGAACGCGCCCGTGTCGGCGAGCTCGTGGGCCTCGCTTACCTGCCAGTCGTCGGCGTCGTCGATGTATTCCTGTACGGAATGCATGGCTATGGCCACGACGTCGGCGCCTTGCTGACGGGCGGCCTTGGCTTTGGCGACGGCTTTGTCGATATCAGACCGGTGATGCGGGTCACTGGCCTCGCGCAGCCTGTCGACGCGCCATTCGGTGTCGGCCTCGAAGCCGTTGAGCGAGACGGTGCCCGTGACGAGGCCGAGTTTGCCGCCGCCGGTGGGTGATTCGATGACGAGCGGCTTCTTGGAGTCGGCTTCGGTCTTGTAGGAGCCGGTTTGTTGGACGCCGAGTCCGGCGAGCGTGTCCCACAGGCGGTTCACGCCGGCTGCGCCCTGATCCCATGAATGGTTGGTGGCGTGGGTGCATGCCTGGAATCCGACCTTGGCGGCCGCATCCGCCACTTCGGGCGGAATCGCGAAGACGGGGTATCCGGTGTAGGGGCCGCCCCGGGGAGCAATCGGGGTCTCGAATTCGCATACGGAGATGTCGGACGCCTTCATATACCGCTGCATGGGTTGCAGCAGGGGCACGAAGTCGAATGCGGAGCCGTCCTTGGCGGCGGTGTTCGCTCCTTGGAAATGCTCCCACAGATGCGGATGGAACAACAGGTCGCCATTGACCATCAGCGAGATGCAGTCGGTGTCCGGGCAGTCCGGCGAATTGCCGTGATGCTCGACGACGGGCTTCGGCACCGCGGTCGTGCGGTCGATATCGGCGGCGATCACCTGCGGTCCGGCGTTCCGACCTTCCTCGGCATGCATCCGCATGGCCCAGACCACGCCGGCCACGGCCACGATGACGACGAGACAGACGACGATTGCGATGATCGGTCTCCTTGGCGCGATTCCACCCCCGGCAACATGGTGACCGGACTCTCCCCTATGACGCATGGCTTCCCTACGATTCTCTCCTGCTGCAGGCATGCATGCCCCACTCTGTCGGAGGGCATGCCGCCCGGTCGCGTCGAACGTTACACGCGACATGCCTGATGATAGCAATCAGGCGGGGCATGGACTATCGTAGACCAAGGAGACGGGCGGACAACGGCGTACCTCCGTCCCCGCTTATTCATGGGATGGGAACCGGCCGGCACGAATGACGTTTTCGCCCCATAAGCATGGGAAGATACCGATTATAGGGGTTAAGGGTCAAAACGTGGGTCTTAAATCCGTGGTGAGGTGTTCTCCGGTCTTGCGTGTCGGGGTGTGATTAACGTTTTGGGTGTTAATCCGGCGGGGTGCTTGACTTTTCGGGTTGGCTT
>NZ_JAHBBI010000003.1 GCF_019331695.1 Bifidobacterium pluvialisilvae | reverse complement strand
GAACAAGCCAACCCGAAAAGTCAAGCACCCCGCCGGATTAACACCCAAAACGTTAATCACACCCCGACACGCAAGACCGGAGAACACCTCACCACGGATTTAAGACCCACGTTTTGACCCTTAACCCTCAGTTAAAAAAAGAAGGTCATGACCTCCTCAAACTCAATGAAAAAACTCAAAAACTAACTAATCCAATAAGCAATAAGCTGGATATTGGTGTCTCAATTCCAGACGAAGAACTCACGAAAGTTCTGACTTTCCTAACAGACTTTGCCAAGAAAGATCGGTACTTCAACTTTGTTTCGTTAGATAAGAATGGTGCCGCGGATCCTGTCGCCCGATGGTACAGGCTCGTTCTTCAGCGGCATGGGCAGCCTTCGCTTACACAGACACAACGGGATATTTTGGCCAAAGCTCGAATGCAAGACAACCAACCGCACAGTTTGTATAACATTCATCATTTTGATGAATGTGGTAACAGCCTTGAGTCCAACGAGCATTGCTGGAATGCCATCTTTCAATCGGAACATATTCAGAGAGAAGGCACTTTGGTTCTTTTCAAAATCGCAAAGGCTGCTACGAGTCAACTGTGTTCATATTCCAATCTTTATGATCCAAAAACACAATCGGAGATTAATAGCTCATCTAACCACCCGAGATCATGGGAAGAACTTGAGCAGGCGATGAGTAAACCACAGCCTTTGCAATTGCCTTATTATGAAGATTTTTTCACAGAATTCCATCAGTCGGAAGAGGACTATTGGCATTCTGTCAATGAGCAACAGCAGGCTCGTTACATCTCCGAGTAGAATTCAGACATGGCTCTGGTGAGGAAAATATGAAACCATATGCAGATGATTTCAGTCGTTAATCTTTTTCACATTGAAACTCTGATAGGCGGTTCAAACCTACATGAGTGTTGGCGCACATTACGAGGCCAACTTAATCGGCTCTGAGCATCTGCAGAAATGACACTCCACGAGGTCTCATAACGTCTGCCCTTGCTCATATCGACAGCTGTTCAGAGAGCATTCATATGCGCGGTGAGGACGTTCTTGTCAGTACCGCAACACGCCAAGCGTGTCATACTACTCAGACCGTCTGGGACGCTAGCAATATGCTAGCGATGACCGTCAGGGTTGGCCAATCACACTCGGTTCGACAAAGAAACCCAAATGTTGAAAACGGCGAAACTCCAACGCTAATCGGCCGGGCCAAAACTGTTTGTTTTAGCCAAATTAAAACCGGAAGGTATAGGATATCGTGGGTTCAAATCCCGCTGACCCGACCACTGAGCCCTACCCCCGCTTGGGATGTAGGGCTTTGTCGTTTCTCGTGCAGGCATTGGTCTCGCAACGATGCGTGACGCCGGTCGCAAACCTCGCACTTGGAATCGGCCCCAAAACCGTGGCCCCAAAGCTGTGGTCTATAGTCGTACGGTCAAATCAGGCCAACGTTCGAGCCACCGTTTCTCCCGAATGCGGCGTTCGACCAATTCGCGGGGCACGGTTGAGCCATTGACCGTCACCGGACGAACCACCAGTCCAAGCAGGTCGGCGGAACCATGGCAGTAGAGGAATGACAGCCGACCGTCCTCGCGCAGCGTCACCGCCACGGCGGTGGCGGTCTCCGTCCAGTGGGCGATGCCCTCGGCCGCGGACCGGAATGGTGCCGCACCGTCCTTCACATGCATGCGGGCCTGATTACGAATCTCCCATCGAGCGAATGGAAAACGTTCGTTCGCACGGTCACTCAAATCCCAATCCGTTTCAGCAGCCGCGTCAGAGGTCCGAAAGTACACCAGATCGACATCGCGCGGCCGAATCGGCTCATTGCCTTCCAACGAATCCCAGACGCGATTGCGTAGGAAGCCCGCGCCGATCCACCAGTCGGGCAGGTTCAGCGACCGTGCTGCCGCAAGCACACGCATCATCCAGTCATCGGCGGCGACCAGCCGCTCGATCTCCAACTCCGACCCGGGGAACCGTTGCAGAAGCAATGTCATCACCGGCCTTGCTTGGACAAATCTGGGCTATGTTCGACTGGCCCGTCTTCCGTGAGCGCGGCGGACGGGATAAGCACGCTCACGTATGGGGTCGCTCCGGATAGGACGTTGTCATAGAACCGTTGTTTGGCATCGATAAAGTCGATGGAATCTTGGATTTCTGCGAGCCGTTCGACCAGCTTCGCCCGCTTGTCGGCAAGCATCCGCTTGCGCTCGGGGATGCTCGGCTCCCCTACGACGCACAGTTCGGTGTATCGGCGCATTTCCTCGATGCCCATACCGCAACGACGCAGGCAGAGCAGGCCGTTGATCCACGTGATATCGCGGTCATCGAAGATACGGCGGTTGTTGGCGTCTCGCTTGAGGTTCGGCACCAAGCCGGCGTTGCAGTAGAACTTGAGTGTCTCATAGGCGAGCCCGGTCGCTTCGCAGGCTTGTTTCATCGTGTACATCGATGCCTCTCCTTCTTGCCCTCCCATTATCCGGCAGCATCTACCGGTAGTTCCTACCGGCGTGTCGCGATTTGACCGGTAGCAGCTCCCGGAAAATATGGTGGCAGCCATAACCCTGCTTACGATACGGAGAAAGGCAACAACCATGGAAACCATCACTCTGCGCAATGGCGTCGAAATGCCCAAGCTCGGCTACGGCGTCTTCCAGATCGCCAAGGACGAGACCGCCGGCTGCGTGGCCGATGCCATCGAGACCGGCTATCGGCACATCGACACCGCACAGTCCTACTTCAACGAGTCCGAGGTGGGCATCGGCATCAAGGCCAGCGGCATCGACCGCGGGGAACTGTTCGTCACCACCAAGGTCTGGCTGGAGCATTACGGCTATGAGCAGACGCTCAGGTCGGTCGAGGTCTCGTTGAAGAAGCTCAAAACCGATTATCTTGACCTGCTGCTGCTCCATCAGCCGTATTCCGACGTGCACGGCTCATGGCGCGCGCTCGAGAAGCTGTACAGGGACGGCGTGGTGCGCGCGATCGGCGTGAGCAACTTCACCCCGTACCGGCTCGCGGACCTGAGCGCGTTCAATGAGATCGCGCCGATGGTCAACCAAGTGGAGACCAATCCGTTCAACCAGCAGATCGACGCGCACGCCTATATGACCGAGCATGGCGTGGTGCAGGAGGCCTGGGCGCCGTTCGGCGAAGGAAAATCCGGCATGTTCACCAATCCGACGTTGGTCGCCATCGGCGAGCGCCATGGCAAATCGGCGGCCCAGGTGATTCTGCGCTGGCTCATGCAACGCGACATCGTGGCTCTGCCCAAGTCGACGCATAAGAAGCGCATGGAGCAGAACATCGACATCTTCGATTTCGCGCTGTCCGACGCGGATATGGCCGAGATCGCCGCGCTTGACACGAAGACCAGCCTGTTCTTCGACCATTCCTCACCGGAGGCAGTGGAGCGGCTGGCCCGGCTCGTGGAGGAACGCAAGGGACGCGAGTAGGGTGGCTTCGACACCCGCCATGTACCCCGGCGGCATCCGCCGGCCGTCCCGCTCGTCGTCCACTGGAGGGGTGATGCCGATGACCGGATGCCGAGGATCATGGATGGCGGGTCGTTGACGGACGCCCGTGAACGCAACATGGGCGAGCACGTCGTCTCTTCCGGTTGGCCACGTTAGGATTGAAGCCAAATGTGTTACAATGTTCATACATTAGCTTGTTCAATGATTGAGGTGCGTGATGGCGGATACGACGACAATCACTTTCAGAACGGATTCTCAGGTCAAGCAGCGGGCAAAGGAACTGTACGAGTCGATGGGATTGGATCTGTCGACCGCGTTGAACATGTTCCTGCGCCAGTCGCTCGTGGATGACGGCATGCCGTTCCGCGCCACGCGGGAGAATCCCCTGAACATGGAGGCGCGCCGTCAGACCGACGCCCACGAGGGAGCGACGTTCTCGTCGGCGGACGACTTGATGAAGGATCTGATGGATGCTTAAATCGGTCTTCCGCACCACGCAGTTCAAGAAGGATTTTATGGGCAAACGATGGGATATTATTCCTCATGCCTCTGCATAGAACCTCCGTCCACATCGATTGAAACGCAATCAGACACGTTTCACCACTGCCTTGAGCAGCAGCCATGCGCTTATCGCGGCAATGGCGACACCGGCCGGCATCACATAACCAGCATATCCCGCCCCGCTCAACATCCATGTGGTCGGTATGGCGGCGTACAGCATCGGCGCTTTCTCGAACATGCCGGAGCTGACCGTAAGGCCGGCGATGATGAAGAAACCGACAATGCTCCAAGCGATAACGGGACTGGCCCAGAGTCGCAGAACGAAGCAAGCCAGAGAAAGAACGACGGCGGTGAATGCCAGCATTCCAACGAAACGCAAGGAAAGCGGCCGCTTATTGACGACGAATCCGATGGCAAATCCATACAGCAAAGTCAGACAAACGTTGACCGCGGCGCCGAGCGCCAGCGACTTCACGGTAAAACGAAGCAGGAGCCGGTCGTGGATGCTGAAGGAACGATATGAGCAGGGCACCCTTGCATGGGAGGAAGCAAGGCCGGCCGTGGCTATGGGAAGCGCCATCACCATCGCAGTCTGCGCCACCGCGCCCGTGTTCCCGTACCGCAGAAAGAACAGCGGAAGAACAAGCACGGCCATGAAAGCCAGTGTCGACCGGCGAATCAACGCCACACGCCCAATACACAATAGGGATTTCATTTCTTTTCCGCTCCTTTGCAACGGAACCAGCTCAGCAGAACATAGGTGGCCAAGAGCATCACGATCGGGACGACGACCATCACAGGACCGACGGGCGGTCGGTTCGCCGCTTCCGCCGGCGACATCACGGTGCCGTTGAGGTTCAATCCGACGATCCGTAGCGCATTGGCAACATATGGCGTCGCGTAATCGGGAAGGTCGCCCGGCAAGATAATCCATATATAAAGAAGGATGCCCGAGATGATTCCGGCGGCCTCGGGATTGGCGACGAGCTCGATTATCGAATAGATCAGGGCAATCGAAAGGCTGTGCAGAGCGACAAAACACAGGACGGCGGCCAGATGCGCGTGCATTTCGGAGCCCGTCAGCATCATGATGGCGTCGAAGCACAATACGCTCAGCAGATTCACTGCGGCCAGGGTCAAAGCCCTGAACATGGTTCTGAGCGAACGTGGTCTCCATGCGAAATACAGTCGTGGAGGCAAGCCTCCGTGATGCGCCTTCGAGACCCTGTCATCGCACATAAAGAGCAGTGTAAGACAAATCAGAGGCTGAGTGCCGGTGAACAGGAAGCTGTACCCTCCGGTGATCGGGGTTCCGTTCGCCGCGCTTGAAATCCAAGCCCCCAATAGAAGGGACGATACGGATCCGACCACCGCGGCGAGGAAATACCGTGCATTCCAGTAATAGGTGACCAACGCGCGAACGGGAGAAACGGCGCTCAACTTTACCTCCCGTGATCGTAATAGAGATCCGCGAGGTTCACCCCGGTCAGATCCGGAATCTGCACGGCCCGACCATGACGGATCATGATGCCTTCGTCCGGGACTCCCTGAATCTCATGGAGCAGATGCGTGGAAATCACCACACAGTTCCCCTTATCCCGATAGGCGCGAAGCGTTTCGGACAAGGAGGTTATGCCATCGGGGTCCAATCCGTTCTGCGGCTCGTCAAGGAACAGGAACCTCGGATGCGGCAACAGGGCGAGGCACAGTTCCAGACGTTCCTTCATACCCGTCGAATAGTCCTTCGCCTTCCGCCCATGCGCCGCAGGGTTGATGCCCACGCCATCCAGCGCCGACTCCGGGTCCACATCCAGCCCCCAGAACGCACAGGTCACCTCAACATTCTGCCGGCCACTCAGATAGGGGAAAAAACTCGGGTGGTCTATCGCCGCGGACATCTTATCAATACTCGTCTGGGTGTAGGTGACATCCCCGCTCACGGGCTTTATCCGCCCGAGGAGCGTCTTCATCAGCGTGGTCTTTCCCGCGCCATTCGGCCCGAGCAGACAGATGATCCTGCCCGTTCTCAAATGCAGGTTGATGTTGCTGACGATCGGGGAACCCTTGTACCCAATCGAGAGATCGGTCGTGGATATGACTGGCATGGCCCACCTTTCGAGAAAGGCGGTCCCGGAGGCGAAAGCCAAAAGTACTTTGCCTTCAGAACCGCACACTGCAACGACGCTGCCGTTCCCTTGCATCGAAGAGGAATACTATGGCCATACGGTATTCCCGACCGTGTGGAATCTCCATCGGTCAGAAGGATGAATGCGCCTCTCATCCTTGAGGATGAGGGATTCGTATTCGGCCATCGATCGCATCCCGATGGGCGGACTTGATGTCATCGTCGTCTCCCTCGCCAGGGCGATGATCGTATGGACGACCATGCGCATCGAACGACGGATGCGTCCCCTCCTCACGGCCCGGCCTGCGGCTTCCGGTTTCCTTGTAGTAACCGGCACCCGCTCCGTAGAATCGTTGCCAACCGCGAGCGACATGCCCCCGGTCGCATCCCGGCCGCATTCGTCAAAGTGCGGGGCGGGATCGGCGGATGCGGCCAACGGCCAGGCCGACGCAGACGAACGCCACGCCGAACAGGGCGACCATGCCGACGCCACCCAGCCACGCTCCGGCGGAGACGCCGGTCTCGGAGGCCGTGCCGACGCCAAGCGCGTCGTCGACCGCCGTGCAATACCACCAACCGGGCAGCAGTTTGGCGAGTGCGAGCACCGGCATGGGCATCATGCTCAGCGGCACCGACAGACCCGAGGTGAACAGGATGGCCAGTCCGAGGATGTTGGCGACCCCGTTGGCCGCCACTTCGGAGGCGCCGCATTCGCTGAGCAGGAATCCGAAGGCGACGGTGATGAGCGAGTACACGCAGGTGGCGCAGAACGTCATCACGAGGCCGTCGGCGGGAACGCGCTCGATGTCAAGACCTGCGGCCGCCATGAGCGCGAACGCGACGGCGAGATACCCCACGCACACCAGGAGCGCGAAACCGCACAGCGTGGTGGTCCGTTGCAGTCCCATGACGGCCATGCGCTGCGGTGAGGATATCAGCCGTCGTCGCACCTCGCCGGTGACGAAGGTTCCGAGCACGATAGACGAGCAGATGCTCATGGCGAGGAAGAGCGGATACACCGCCGTCTTCATCATAGTGCCGAATCCGTTCAGGGCCGCGTCCGTGGCGTCGGCGGCTGCGGTGTGGTCCGCGTCCGTCACCCGTATCGCGGGGTTCGCGTCCTTGTCCCGTGCGACCGCGACCGCCCGGTCCACCGCTTCGTCGAGATCCTGCATGCCGGGCGCGCGTGTGGATCCCGCGGCGGATCCGACCAGTGCGGTGCGTGTATTGCCGAGGAATCCGTTGACGGTCATGCCGGCCATCGTTCCGGCGCCGGATGTGTAGCTGGTCACCGTCTCCACGTCAGGCCGGTCGGCCGACGACGCCACGGACCGACCCGACTGGCCGGCGGCCGCGTCGTCAAGCATCCCTCGCGCGAACCCGTCGGGAATGATGACGATCAGGTCGGTCCAGTTCGAGGCGACCGCCTGCTGCAGCGACTCGGGGTCGTCGGGGATGTCCGTCAACGTGCTCGACGCGGCGAGATACTCGCGCATGCCGTCCGCGATGCCGCCGCGGTTGGCGTCCCGGTCCACCACGGCCACGGTCGGCCGTTCGGGCTCGTATGTGGTCGCCGCGTTGGCGGATGCGGCGTTGGAGGACAGCATCGACCAGCTCATGGAAAACACCAGGATGCCGATGAGCACCAGATAGATGACGACGTACAGTTTGTGCGCGGAAAGAATACGCAGGGTGGCCTTACAGGTGTTCATAGCGTTGCCTCCTGAGCACGGCCATGCCGACCGCGAGGAACACCGCGCTCATGACGAGCAGCGTGACGCAGGTGCGGATGAACGGGCCGTAGCCGTCGTAGTACATGAGCGAATAGAACAGGTCGACGACCTGCTGTGCGGGATTGATGGTGCCGAGCACGGGTGCGTTGCGGGCGATCCAGTCGCTCAATTGCATGGCGAAACCGCCGTACAGGCCGGTGAACATCGACAGCGTGCAGCTGATGGCGCTGACGAGCGCGCTTTTCACGTCGGCCGACAGTCGGGGAACCGCACCGAGCAGTGTGCCGGCCGAACTGGCCATGAACGATGCCGCAGCGACCGCGAGCACGGCGGCCGGTTCACGTCCGCCGATGCCGACGTCGCAGACGTAGCGGATGTAGACGAGCGCGATGAGCAGCGCGACGAACGAGCACAGCCAGCAGGCCAGGAAGCCTGCCAGCAGCTGCGCCGCCCGTCCCAGCGGGGCGACCGTGCGCCGTATGCCCAATGCGGACAGGTTCGCCTGCACCATGCTCACCGCGTTGGTCGCGTACGACATCGCCATGAGGCAGGCCATGCCCAGCAGGGCGTAATAATACCGGGCCATCGCGTCCGGTTTGAAGTTCGTGAGCGTGGTCTCGCGGGTCATGTTCGCGCTGTTGCCGACGGCGTTCCAGAACTGCCGGCTTGTGGTCGCCTTCGGGTTGTCCTGAAGCGTTTGGCGGGTCATGGCGTCGGTGCGGTTGTACATGTCGACGACCGTGCTCAGCGCGGATATGGAGATGCCCGATTCCGACTCGCCCGTTCCCGCGCGGGATGCGGAGGCGGCCTCCCGGCTGAGGGTGAGGACGAGCCGTCCGCCGCCGTCCGCCGACAGGTAGCCTTTCGCCGTGCCGTCGGCGAGAAGCCTCATGGCCTTGCGCGTGGAGTCGGTTTCGGTCACGGTCAGGAGACGTCGCCCGTCGGCCGGATCGTTCGCCGTGTCGGCTTCATCACGGCCTTCGTCGTTCCTGGCGGTGTCGCCCGTAGCGCCATTACCGTTCAACGCGTTGACCAGTGATTGTGCGCCGACGGCCTTGCTCCAGTTCGCGTCGGCGACGACAGCCATCGGCACCGGCTTGACCTTATAGCCGTCCTCAAGGTTGCCGAACACGCCGTTGAACAGGGTGGACAGGATGATCGGAAACAGCAGCAGCCAGAACAGCGCGATCCGGTTGCGCAGGTTCACCTTCATGATGGTGAGGAACGTGGTCCGCATGATTCACCCCCGTCTAGTCTCTGAGCGCCTTGCCGGTGAGCTCGAGGAACACGTCGTTCAGCGTGGGCGGACGGCTCGTCAGACGGCCGACGTTGACGTTCGCCGAACGCAGCACGGCGAGCAGGTCCACGAGATTATGCTCGCCACGACGGCAGCGCATGTCGAGTTCGCGCCCGTCGTACGCGGCTTCGATGACGAACGGCAACGCCCGCAGACGCTCAATCGTCTCCTCGGTCAGATCGAGCGTCTCCGCACTGATGCGCTCCCCCGCGTCGATCATGTTCTTGAGCTCGTCCGCCGTACCAAGCGCCAGATGCCTGCCATGGTCCATGATGAGGATCCGGTCGCAGATCTGCTCGACCTCCTCCATGTAGTGGCTCGTGTAGATCACGGTCGAACCGTTCCCGTTGAGCCGCTGGATGCCTTCAAGTATCGCGTTGCGGCTCTGCGGGTCCACGGCCACGGTCGGCTCGTCGAAGAAGATGAGGTCGGGCTTGTGGGCGATGCCGCACGCGATGTTGAGCCGCCGCAACAGACCGCCCGACAGTTTGCCTGGACGATAGTCGCGGAACTCCCCCAATCCCACGAAGTCGATGGCCTCCTCGACCAGTGGCTCCCGTTCGGCTCTGCGCGGCACATACAGCGAACAGAAGTAGTCGATGTTCTCCCGGACCGTCAGCTCGTTGAACACGGCCACGTTCTGCGGCACGATGCCGATACGTCGTTTGAGCGCATAGTTCGTGGGCGTCATCGGCTGGCCGAATACGCGAATCGTGCCGGCGTCGTAGGTGAGCAGCGCGAGTATGCATCCGATGGCCGTGGTCTTGCCCGACCCGTTCGGGCCAAGCAGACCGAAGATCTCACCCTCGTGCACATCAAGGTCGAAATAGTCCAATGCAAGCAGGTCCCCGTAGCGTTTGACGAGCCCATGCACCATCACCGCCTCGGACGTCCCACACGGGCCTTGCATTGCCGACGTCGGTTCCGATGCCATTGCCTGCGAGGTCCTTGTCATCATTGCGTCACTATCCATGACCGTTCCCCTTTCCTCCCGCGAATACGTTGGTTCCGTTGGTTCCATCATGCGTCTGTGGAACATCATCCGCCACAGGCGAATGTCATGACTTGGCCGGGCACGCGATGACATTTGTCATGAATGATCCGCCCCGGTCATCCGACGCATTGCCGTCCCGGATTCCCGATACGGGACACGAGATGACGTCGTCTGCGATAGGCTGGACGACAGAAACATCACGAAGGACTGACATGCGATTGATAACCGGCAAGGGACTGCTGCTCGCACTCGGCATGACGCTGGCCATCGCGACGCATGATTCCGCTGCCGGCGTCGGCGTGGACGCGACGCTCGTGGCGGGCCTGCTTGCGGCGGTGTCCGTCTCGGGACTAGTCGAATGGCTGATGGGATCCCGACATGCATGGATCGTCGTCGACGCATATGCGTTGGCGGCGCTTGTCATCCCATCCTGGGCCGCGTTTCTGCCCGTCGTGGCCTTCGACACGGCCCGCGTGCCCGTCCCCCGCACCGGCACGGCCTCATCCGGGACTCCATCGGACGCCGGTCCCGCAATCGCCGGGATGTTGGCGCGATGGGCATGGATCGTGCCGGCCTGCGCGGCGCCGATACGGATGCATGACGCCATCGCAGTGAACGTCACGCTCACAATCGCGGCGATGACGGGCTTCGCCTTCGGCGCATGCGCCGCGGCCGCGTCCCGGGCACATAGCGAGCTGCTCGTCCTCAAGGACCATGCCCGCGCATCCTCCCGGTCGGCACGGACACGACTCGCCGACCTTACCGAGGAACGCGACCGTTCGGTACGTATGGCCACACTCGCCGAACGCACGCGCATCGCCCGCGAGATCCACGACAACGTCGGCCATCTGCTCACCCGAGCCATCATGCAGACGCAGGCCGGCAAGGCCGTGGCCGACGCGACCGGCGACGCCGTCGCCTCCCGGGGATTCGCCGACGTGGGCGGAACGTTGGACGACGCCATGACCATGGTCAGACGCTCCGTACACGATCTGGAGGACGACGGCACCGACTTCACCGCCCGCATCACCGACGCGGCGCAATCGTTCGACGCGGCCGCGCCGGGCTTCACAGTGGCCCTCGCCAACGGCATCGCATCAGCCCCGGCGCCGGTGGCACGATGCTTCGCCACGGTCATCCGCGAGGCGCTCGCCAACGTCGTCCATCACAGCGACGCACGCGAGGCCACCGTCACCCTGCGTGATTTTCCGGCGTTCTGGCAGCTTGTCATCCTAGACGATGGTCCCGCGAAAACGCATGGGACGATGACGGATGCTCCGAAGACGGACGTCGAAGGCCTTCCCCGCGGCATGGGCATAGCGGACATCGAGGCGCGTGTGCGGGCGCTCGACGGCACCGCGGTATGCGGACCATACGACGGCGGATGGCGCGTGTTCGTCTCCGTGCCGAAGGCGCAATGGCGCAGCAGGGCATGACATGGCGTGCGCGTGAACCGACGACAAGACCGATAATGAGAGAAGAAGACACAGGGAAGGGAACGGCATCATGAGAATCGCCATCGTGGACGACGATCCGATTGTCTGCCAATCGCTGGCCACCATCCTCACCGCCACCGGCACGGCGGACGTATTATGGACCGCCAACGACGGCGACGCGGCCTTGGCCGACTACTTCCGCGAGCCGGCGAACCACCCGGACATCCTGCTCATCGACATCCAGATGCCGGGACGCGACGGCATCGCCGCGGCACGTGAGATACTGCGACGCGACCCGGCCGCACGCATCCTGTTCCTCACCACGTTCGCGGACCGGTCATACATCGAGCAGGCCATGGGACTCGGCGCCAAAGGGTATCTCATCAAGCAGGACGTCACCGCCGTGGCCCCCGCGCTTCACGCGGTCATGGCCGGGCAGGTGGTGCTTGGCTCCGATGTGATCGGCAAACTCACCGGCGCCGGCACCGGCGCCGCGGACGACACGTCATCGGCAGTCCCCGACGAATTCTCCGATCTCAACGACCGTGACCGGGCGATTGCCTCCTTGGTGGCCGAGGGGCTTGACAACCGTCAGATCGCCGCCCGCGTGTTCCTTGGCGAAGGCACCGTACGCAACCGCGTCAGCGCGATCCTCGAACGGACGGGGCTGACGAACCGCACTCAGCTCGCCGTGCATTGGCTCAAAGCGTCCGGAGCGGCGAAACGGTGAGGGCAGGCCTGCTCCCAATGCATCATGACGCATTGGTGACGCATCATGGCAATCGTCCGGCGTTCAGCCCATGCGGAACGTCCAGGGATCCGTATTGGTCTGCGACAATTCCACGGGAATCGTCACGCCGAGCCGGTTCGCGATGGCGTCCCGCACATCGCCGACGAGATAATGGAACAGCGAGCGTTCGATGGCCGAATGCGGGGTGTTGATCAGGGCGGGACGAGGTGTGGCGTCGCCATGGCCGACGGCGAATCCTTGTGCGCGCAGACGCGTCTCATATTTCGCCTGCTGCCAGGCGTCGGTGGCCGGATGATGTCGCAGGTCGCTGGTGATGTACACGTCGGCGCCGCTGGCACGGACCTCGTCGAACAGCGAATCGCCGGAGCCGGGCAGCGTGGCCACGAGCCGTACCGGTTCGTCCGGGTCGCCGGCCACCTGGATGCCCAAGGAGGTTTCGGGAAGGAGCCGTGCCACACGCGTCGCCAGTTCACGCAGCGTCGTCGGCTCAGGCAATGAGCCCACACGGCCCAATCCCACCGAGAATTCACTGCGGTCGTCATGAATGGGGACCAATGGCCGCTGGTCGACGAGTCCGAGACGGTCGGCGAACGCGTGGGCGGTGCCGCGGTGCGCGGAGTCCGCGTTCGTATGGCCCACCCATAACGCGCAATGGTGTTCGACGAGCCGATTGACGATATCGCCGCGGAAGCCCAGTCCGGACACCTCATGCACCGAACGGAAGAACAGCGGATGATGGGTGATGAGCAGGCTGGCGCCATGGGCGATCGCCTCGTCCACGATTTCGGAGGTGGGATCGACCGCGCAGTAGATGCGGCTCACCGACCAGGCGGGATCGCCCACGATGAGCCCGGGCTCATCCCACTCCTCCGCGTACCGCAGGGGATACAGCGTCTCCAGCACGTTCACGATCTGGTACAGGCTTGGTTCTTCGGCCATGTCGGGCTCCTTCCGTTCAGTGCGCTCAGTGCGCGGCAAGCTGCCAGTCGTCGCCGATGCCGGTGGAGACGTCGAGCGGCACGTCGAGGCTCACCGCATGCTCCATGGCGTCGCTGATGAGCGACGTGGCCTGTTCGGACTCGCCGGGGGCTATTTCCAGCACGAGTTCGTCATGAATCTGCAGGATGATGCGGCTGCGCATGTCGTGTTCGCGCAGCTCCGCATCCGCCTTGATCATGGCGAGCTTCATGATGTCGGCCGCGGTCCCCTGAATCGGCGCGTTGAGTGCGGCGCGCTCGGCGGCGTCGCGGACCCTTCGGCTGCCGGACCTGAGACCCGGGAAGTATCGGCGCCGGCCGAACAGCGTCTCCGTGTAGCCGTTGCTGCGCGCCTGGGACACCAGCCCCTCGAGGTATTCGTGCACCTTGCCGAATGTGGCGAAATACTTGTCCTTGAGCACATCGGCCTCGGCCGGCGATATCTTCAACTGCTGTGCCAGGCCGTAGGTGCTCAGGCCGTACGCGAGTCCGTAGCTCATCGCCTTGACGTGGGAGCGCTGGTCACCGGTGATCTCGTCCATCGGGATGCCGTAGACGAGCGACGCCACATACCGGTGGAAGTCGGCGCCCGAGCGGAACGCCTCGATCAGGGCCTCATCGCCGGAGCAATGCGCCATGATGCGCAACTCCACCTGCGAATAGTCGCAGCTCATCAGCGACACAAAACCCTCCCCCGGCACGAACGCGCTGCGGATCTCACGTCCGGCGGCATTGCGGTTGGGAATGTTCTGCAGGTTGGGTGCGGCGGAGCTCAGCCTGCCGGTGGCGGCGACGGTCTGTTCGAACGTGGTGTGGATGCGTCCGTCGTCATGGTTGACCTCGTCGAGCAGGCTCTGCACGATCTGCTTGAGCTTGTTGGTCTCTCGATGCCGCAGCAACGCCACGAGGAACGTGGACGCCCGTTCGTTGTTCACGTTGCGGATGGCCATCTCCTGCAAGGCCGCGGCGTCGGTGGTGTATCCGCCGGATTTGGTCTTGCGGGTGCCACGCAGTCCCATGTCGTCGAACAGCACGGACTGCAGCTGCTTCGGACTTTGCAGGTTGATCTGCCTTCCCGCCGCCTGCCAGGCCTGCTCCTGGGCCTCGCGGGCCTCAGTGGCGAAGCGGTCGCGCATGCCGGTCAGCCTTTCCTCATCGACCGCCGCCCCCGTCGATTCCATGCCGGCAAGGACCTGGGAGACGGGAATCTCCATGGTGTGCAGCAGCGAATACTGCTCGCGCCGTACGGTCATGGGCACGAGATGGCGTGTCAGTTCAACGACGTATGCGCCCCTCCGCGCGCGGATGTCGGCCTCCGTCCTGCCCGGCTCCGGGGAGTCCCCGGCATCGTCGAACGACAGCTCCCCCTGGACGGGCTGATTCGATTCGTCGGGAACGATGTCCAGAAAATGCGTCGCGGCGGCATCCAGAGAATCGGGATGATAGTCCGATTCGACCAGATAGCCCGCAAGCTGCGTATCGAACCAGGGATGTGGAACGTCGATGCCGATGGATGCGAGAAGATGGTGCTGCTCCTTATAGCCATGCATGGCGAGCGAGCCGGAATGGGATTCGAGCAATGAGACGAGTGCCTCACGGCAGGTCTGCGCCTGTTCACGGTCCAGGATGACGGCATGGTTGTCCGGTGAGACGAGGACCAGCGAGGTCAGATGGCTGGTGCCAAGCCGTGTCGACCCATCGGCGAGCATCGTCCAGAAGGATTCGGCGGTCCCCGTGGGGTCGGCGATGTCGCCGGCAGCGGTCGGGGCCGTGCCCGGCGCGATGCGGCCAGCAATGTGCTCCGTCGCCCAAGCCCGGAACCCGGTCATGATGGATGCGTCGCCATCCGAAGGCAGCACATCGATCTGTGGCTCCGCGATGTCCGCGCCATCGGTGTCGTTCCCGTCGTCATGATCCGTCTCCGTGATGCCTTCAGGGAACGCCTTGAGCACACGGGACTTGGTTCGCGGACCGAACTCGAGTCTGGCGAACAGCTTGTCGACGGCGGTGAGATTCGGCGGGGAGAGCACGAGCTCGTCAATCTCCACACCGAGGTCGAGATCCCGGACCAGCGCATTGACCTGCCGGTTCAGCTTCACCTGCTCGATATGCTCGCGCAGGGCCTCGCCCTTCTTGCCCTTGATCTCGTCCGCATGGTCGATGATGCCATCCAGGGAGCCGAACTGGTTGAGCCATTTCGCGGCGAATCCGTCGCCTACACCGGGAACACCGGGGATGTTGTCCGCGGTCTCGCCCCGCAATGCGGCCAGATCGGGGTACTGCCGCGGAGACACCTTGTACTTCTCCTCGACGGCCTGGGGCGTCATATGCTTGAGGTCCTTGAAATGATGCCCGGGATAGAGCACGGTGATGGAATCATCGATCAGCTGGAACGCGTCACGGTCTCCGGACAGGACCAATGTGTCGAAACCGGCCCGCTCCCCCATCGTCGCCAGCGTGCCGATGACGTCGTCGCCCTCGTACCCCGGCTTTTCAATATAGGTGACGCCCAGTGCCTTGAGCATGTCCTGGATGACGGGCAGCTGCTCGAGCAGGTCCTCCGGGGCAGCGTCGCGCGTGCCCTTGTACTGCGGCAGCAGCTCGTTGCGGAACGTGCCCCCCTTGACGTCGAACGCCACCGCAACGTGCGTGGGATGCTCGTCGAGGATGACCCTCGACAGCATGTTGGCGAAACCCCACACCGCATTGGTGGCGAGACCAGACTCCGTGCTGAAGTTGTCGACGGGCAGCGCGAAATAGGCGCGGAACGCCAGCGAATGGCCATCGACGACGAGCAGTCTCCTGTCTGCCGTCGCCGTACTCGTCTCCTGCGAGGACAGAACCATGAGACTCCTTTTTCGGTGTCGTTCTTCTTGTTATCCCTGAACCTGTTCGATGACCGCGTCGGCCACTTCCTGCATGGTAAGACGACGATCCATGGACGTCTTCTGAATCCAGCGGAACGCCTCGGATTCGGTGAGGCCCATGTTCTCCATAAGCAGGCCCTTGGCCCGGTCCACACGCTTACGGGCCTCGAAACGGGCCTTCATATCGGAAACCTCGTCACGCAGAGCATTCATCTGGTCGAAACGGCTGATGGCCACCTCGAGCGCGGGGAACAGCTTTTCGGGGACGAACGGCTTGACCACATAGGCCATGGCGCCAGCGTCGGCGGCCTTTTCGACAAGATTCTGCTGCGAGAACGCGGTCAGCATGACGACCGGAGCCAGATTCTCCTCCGCGATCTCCTTGGCGGCGGTGATGCCGTCCTTGCCGGGCATCTTCACATCCATGACGACGACGTCGGGGACGAGTTCCTTGACCAGGTCGACGGCTTCCTGACCGCTGGCGGCCTCGCCGACCACGTCGTATCCGGCTCCACGAAGGGACTCGACGATATCAAGACGAATAAGGGCCTCATCCTCCGCTACGACTACGGTACGGCCCTTGGAATCGTCAACCATCTCATCAACGTCCATGTCTGCCATTTCCGCCCCTTTCAGTTATAATCAGCGAAATTGCTTCCTTGCTTATCAGCCAGTGCCCCGGGTGGGACTCGAACCCACACTGTACAGATTTTGAGGCTGTCTCCTCTACCAATTGGGATACCGGGGCATTACTCATGGGATGTTACACTACTTTGTTTCGCTTGACAAACAAAAGGGTTGGTCTGCGTGTTCAGTGTCGCGCAGCCCAACCCTTTCGTTCGTTCGGAATGCCGTTACCGAATCATCGACGGCGCATCAGGCCTTGTGGCCGACGGTGTGCACGTAGATGGAGTCGGTGCTGCCCGGCTTGTGGTCGCCCTGGGAGCAGCTGAGCACGACGATGCGGTCGCCGTCCTCGACCTTGCCGGCAGCCTTCAGCGTGGCGTCAGTGAGGGCCATGACCTCCTTGCGGGTCATGTCGTGGTAGTCCTTGTCGAGCAGGAACGCCTCGGTGCCCCAGCTCAGGGCCAGCCAGTGGTAGGTGTGCTCGTTGGCGGTCAGCGCGTAGATCGGGGCGGCCGGACGCTCGCGGGAGACGCGGTGCACGGTGTCGCCGGTCTGCGTGAAGGCGACGATGGCCTTGGCGTTGAGCTTGTCGGCCAGGTCCACGGCGGCGGAGGAGACGGCGCCGGACTTGGACATGTCAAGGTTCTTGAGCGCCGGGATGCGGTCGAAGCCATGGGAGGTGGCGTAGCCGGAGATGCGGGCCATGGTGGAGACGGTCTCGGTCGGGTACTCGCCGACGGCGGTCTCGTTGGAGGTCATGGTGGCGTCGGCGCCGTCAAGCACGGCGTTGGCGCAGTCGGAGGCCTCGGCGCGGGACGGGACCGGGGAGTGGACCATGGAGCCCAGGACCTCGGTGGCCACGATGACGGGCTTGGCGTACTTGCGGGCCAGCTCGATGATGCGCTTGGTGGCCAGCGGGACCTCTTCCAGCGGGCACTCGACGGCCATGTCGCCACGGGCGGCCATGATGCCGTCGAAGGCCTTGACGATGTCCTCGAGGTTCTCCAGAGCCTGCGGCTTCTCGATCTTGGCGACGATCGGGATGCGACGGCCTTCCTCGTCCATGATCTCGTGGGCGCGGTCGATGTCGGTGGCGAAGCGCACGAAGGACATGGCGATGATGTCGGCGCCGGTGCGGATGGCCCAGCGCAGGTCGGCCTCGTCCTTCTCGGTCAGCGCCGGCAGGCTCACGGCCACGCCCGGCAGGTTGATGCCCTTGTGGGAGGAGACCGGTCCGGCCACGACGACCTTGGTGTGAACGTTGTTGCCCTCGACCTTGGTGACCTCGAGACGGACCTTGCCGTCATCGATCAGGATCGGGTCACCGGGGTGGCAGTCGCCCGGCAGTCCCTTGAACGTGGTGGAGGTGATGTGCTCGTCGCCCTCGATGTCGTCGGTGGTGATGACGAACTCCTGGCCCTCCTTGAGGATGACCTTGTCTTCGCCTTCAGCGTTCTTCTTAAACCAGCCGCAACGAATCTTCGGGCCCTGCAGATCAACCAGGGCGGCGACATTGCGACCAACGGTCTTGCCGGCCTCGCGGAGGTTGTTGTAGACCTTCAGATGATCCTCGGGCGTGCCATGGGAGCGGTTCAGACGAGCGACGTCCATGCCCGCCTCGACGAGCTTGGTAATGTTCTCGAGAGACTCGGTGGCGGGTCCGATGGTATCTACGATCTTGGCTTTACGCATATTGCCTGCCTATTCCTTCTAGACGGACGGGGATCAGGGAACGTCCCCGCTGTTGCCATGGATTAGCTTACTAGCTGTTCACGACCTGACCGATAACCGCGGCGGCGTGTTGCATGAACGCCGGGTAACGTCCCGATGCGCACCGCGCCGCGCGTCCGTTCAGGGCTGGACACGATAACAATAGCAAAACCGCATCCATCCCGACGACGGCTCAGTCCCGCTGCGACGCCTTGGCCTCGACCGCGCGCATCTTCAGCACGCTGGCGATGGCCGCGGTGCCGATGGAGACGACGATGACGGCGAGCGACAGCCAGGTCGGCACCTCGGGGACGGCGTGTATGGGCTGCCCGCCGTTGATGAACGGCAGCGTATTGCCGTGCAGGGCCTCCATGATGAGCTTGACGCCGATGAACCCGAGCACGACCGACAGTCCGACCGGCAGGTAGACGAGCTTGTCGAGCAGGGCGCCGAGCAGGAAGTACAGCTGCTGGAGTCCCAGAAGCGCGAACACGTTCGAGGTGAACACGATGAACGGGTCCTTGGTCAGGCCGAAGATCGCGGGGATGGAGTCGAAGGCGAACATGACGTCGGTGGTGCCGATGGCGAGGAACACGATGAGCATCGGGGTCCAGTACCGCACGCCGTTCTTCGTGGTGCGCAGCCGTTCGCCATCGTATTCGTCCGAGATGCGGATGACCTTGCGCAGCGTGGAGATCAGGGCGTTCTCATGGTATTCCTCGTCGTCGTCCTTGCCGAAGGCGAGCTTGAACGCCGTGACCAGCAGGAACGCGCCGAAGAGGAAGAACACCCAGGTGAATCGTGTGATGATCGCCGCGCCGAGCAGGATGAAGATGCCTCGCAGAATCAGGGCGATGGTGATGCCGATGGAGAGGACGAACTTCTGCAGCTGCTTCGGAACGGCGAAGTTCGCCATGATGATGACGAACACGAACAGGTTGTCGATGCTCAGGGAGTATTCGGTGAGCCAGCCGGAATAGAATTCGATGGCGGGTTTGGCGCCGGCGACGCCCCATACGATGCCGCCGAAGATCAGCGCCATGACGACGAAGAACGCGATATGCTGCACGCATTCCTTGGTGGACGGCACATGTGGCCGCCGTCCGATGATGAACAGATCGATGATGAAGAACACGGCGAGCACGACGAACGTGCCCGCCATAAACCACAGTGGAGTCTCAGCCATGTGTCATCACTATACGGAAGGTTTATGACCTCGCGGGGGACGGCATGGAAATTCTGGCGTTTTTTTACAAAACCGGGCGCTTGGAGGCGGCCGGCCGTTCATCGTCGTCGCGTCGTCCGGACGACGGCCCATCGGCGTTCGGACGCGCCTGTGCCGTTCCCCTCCCGCCGCGCAGCGGATCGAGCAGCGTCGACGCGTCGGATATGCCAAGCATGCTGCGTCCGCCCGTCCGTTCCGGATGAAGGCCGAGGTACAGCGTGGCAATGCCCGCGGGAATCATGACGACGAGCAGTATCACCGTCAGCCACCAGCTGTATCGCACGCCGACGTACACCATCATCGCCACCACGAGGACCGCGACCACGGCATATGAGGCGATACGCCCCATGCGCGGATCGCCGGAAGTCCGGTCGCCCTTTGCCATCATGCTCCTCCTTCGCGGAATGCATCGCAACACCAAAACACCAATATATTGTATTGCCGGATCCTCCCACCGGCACCCGGCATCGCCAAGCCCATGCCGGCGTATCGGCATCCCCTTCGGCGGGGCTCCGGCATCCGACGATTGTCCCTGCTATTTCTGCGCCTCGGTGATCTGCCGCAGCTCCTTCTTCAGGTCGCGGATCTCGTCGCGCAGCCTAGCGGCGAGCTCGAACTGCAGCTGCTCTGCGGCGGTGTGCATCTGCTCGCTGAGCTGCCGGATGAGGTCGGCGAGGTCCTGCGCGGGAAGCCCCGCCTCGAGAATCTCCCTGTGCCGCTTATCCGCCTCGTCGGCATTGAACGACGGGACGCCCAGATGGGAGTTGCCCGCCTTGTTCGCGTTGCGATAGCCGCCTTCGAGCAGGGTCTGCGTATCGACGTCCTCCTTGGCGAGCATGTCGTTGACGTCGCTGATCTTCTTGATCAGCGGCTTCGGGTCGATGCCATGCTCCCTGTTGTATTCGATCTGTCTGGTCCGGCGACGGTTGGTCTCGTTGATCGCCTTGGTCATGGCGTCGGTACGGTGGTCGGCGTACATGATGACGGTGCCCGACACGTTGCGCGCCGCGCGTCCGATGGTCTGGATCAGTGAACGGTAGGAGCGGAGGAAGCCCTCCTTGTCGGCGTCGAGTATCGCGACGAGCGAGACCTCGGGCAGGTCCAGACCCTCACGCAGCAGATTGATGCCGACGATGACGTCGATCTTGCCTTCGCGCAGCTCGCGGAGCAGTTCCACGCGCCGCAGCGTGTCGACGTCGGAATGCAGGTACTCGACCTTGATGTCGCGCTCCAGCAGATAGTCGGTGAGGTCCTCGGCCATCTTCTTGGTCAGCGTGGTGACGAGCACACGCTCGTTTCTGGCCACGCGGTCCTTGATCTCGCCAAGCAGGTCGTCGACCTGGCCTTCGACGGGGCGGACGTCGATCTTCGGGTCGACGAGGCCGGTCGGGCGGATGATCTGCTCCACCACACCGTCGGAAAGCCCCAGCTCGTAGTCTCCGGGCGTGGCGGAAAGGTACAC
Organism: Bifidobacterium pluvialisilvae; assembly: GCF_019331695.1. Classification (GTDB taxonomy): domain Bacteria; phylum Actinomycetota; class Actinomycetes; order Actinomycetales; family Bifidobacteriaceae; genus Galliscardovia; species Galliscardovia pluvialisilvae. The sequence continues at coordinate 276,930 of NZ_JAHBBI010000003.1, read as the reverse complement.
GGTCTGGCCGATGCGCTCGAGGAACTCGTCCCATTTGAGCGGCCGGTTGTCCATGGCGCTCGGCAGGCGGAACCCGTGTTCGACCAGCGTGCGCTTGCGCGAGGCGTCGCCCTCGTACATGGCGCCGATCTGCGGGATGGTCACATGGGACTCGTCGATGACCAGCAGGAAGTCATCGGGGAAGAAATCCAGCAGCGTATGAGGCGGGGTGCCCGGGGCACGTCCGTCGAAATGACGGGAGTAGTTCTCCACGCCCTGGCAGACGCCGATCTGCGTGAGCATCTCGAGGTCGTAGGTGGTGCGCTGGGTGAGCCGCTGCGCCTCGAGGTCCTTACCCTGCTTCTTCAGCTCGGCCACGCGTTCGTCAAGCTCCTGGCGGATGGTCTTCAGCGCCCGCTCCATGCGCTCCGGTCCGGCGACGTAATGGGAGGCGGGGAAGATGTGCACCTCCGGCTCGTGCGCGATCTCATCGCCGGTGAGCGGATGCAGGGTGGAGATGCGGTCTATCTCGTCGCCGAAGAACTCGATGCGGATGGCGAGCTCCTCATAGACCGGGATGATCTCGACGGTGTCGCCACGCACGCGGAACGTTCCCCTGGTGAAGGCGATGTCGTTGCGCTTGTACTGCATGTCGACGAATTTGCGCAGCAGGTCGTCGCGGTTGATCTCCTGCCCCTCCTTGAGGAACAGCATGCGGCCCGCGTACTCCTCCGGGGTGCCGAGTCCGTAGATGCAGCTCACCGTGGCCACCACCACACAGTCCCGCCGCGTCAGCAGGTTGGCGGTGGCGGCGTGACGCAGACGCTCCACGTCGTCGTTGATGTTGGAGTCCTTTTCGATGTAGGTGTCGGTCTGCGGGATGTACGCCTCGGGCTGGTAGTAGTCGTAGTAGCTCACGAAGTAGCTCACGGCGTTGTCCGGCATGAGCTCGCGGAACTCGGCGCACAGCTGCGCGGCGAGCGTCTTGTTCGGCTCGAGAATCAGCGTCGGGCGTTGGAGTCGTTCGATGAGCCATGCGGTCGTCGCCGTCTTGCCGGTGCCCGTGGCGCCCATGAGCACCACATCGTTCTCACCGGCCTCGATGCGACGCGCCAGCTCGTCGATCGCCTGCGGCTGGTCGCCGCTCGGCTTGTACGGCGACTTGACCACGAATGGCTTGTTGATGCGTTCGATGTTGTATCCCATGACCTGCCCCGTACTTGAAGTTCCCCATCCCCGGATCGGCGCGGACGGCGTCAGTACACGGGATGCGTCAGTATGCGATACAGTCTATCAACATCCTCGAACATCTGTTCGAGGGGTTTGGTGGAATCGATGACGTAGTCGCTGATGTCGAACCGTTGCTCCTGTGTGGCCTGGCTGCGGATGCGGGCCACCGCGTCGGACCGTTTCATGCCCCGGTTCCTGACCATGCGCCTGATCCGAACCTCCTCGGGGGCCTCGACCGTGATGATGGCGTCGAAGTAATCCCATCGGGCGGTCTCCACCAGCAGCGGGATGTCGTGGATGACCAGGCGCCGGGACCCGTCCGCGGGTTCCGGGTGCGAATCCAGCCACTCGTACTCGAGACGCCCCGCGTCCCTGAAGATGATGGGATGGAGGATGCGGTTGAGCTCCTCCAGCCTCTTCGGGTCCGAGAACACGTTCGCGGCGACCCATGCCCGGTTCATCTCCCCATCGCATCCACGCGCATGGCGGCCGAAACGGCGTACGACCTCGTCCAACCCCTCGCTTCCCTTGGCCACGGCGGCCCGGGCGAGGGCATCATAATCGATGACGAACGCGCCGAGCTCGACGAATCTCCTGGCGACGGTGCTTTTCCCGGCCGCTATGCCGCCGGTCAGTCCGACTCGTGTGAACACTGCAGGTCCTCCTCGTCTCCCGCGTGATGCGCCGGGGCCTCCCTGCCCGTCGTCGCATCATCCAGCCATGCGACCCGTCGATTCCAGGCCCCGGCCATGCTGCTCCCAGTATACGAAGGAACCCGGCCGTCAACGGTATTGACGACCGGGTTCCATCAATCAGCTATCGAAAGCCGTGCTCACTTCTTCTCGTTGAGCAGCTGCTCGCGCAGGGCGGCCAGCTGGTCGGAATCGGCGAGGGTGCCTTCGGAGGAGGACTCGGAGGAGTAGTTCGAGGTCTCCTCGACCTTCTCCTGCTTCGGCTCGCCCTGGCCATCGGCGGCGGCGGAGGCCTCGGCGTTCTCGAGCTCCTTGGCGACGAACTCCTTGTGCTGCTCCCACAGGTCGTGGGCGGCCGCGTACTGGGACTCCCACTCCTCGCGCTGCTTCTCGTAACCGGCGATCCACTCGTTGGTCTCCGGATCGAAGCCTTCGGGGTACTTGTAATTGCCCTGCTCGTCGTACTCGGCGGGCATGCCGTACAGAGCCGGGTCGAAGTCCTCGGAGGAGATGTCGACGGAGTCGTTGGCCTGCTTGAGGGACAGGGAGATGCGGCGACGATCGAGATCGACGTCGATCACCTTGACGAACACCTCTTCGCCCGGCTTGACGACGGTCTCCGGGTTCTCCACGTGACGGTTGGCGAGCTCGGAGATGTGCACCAGGCCCTCGATGCCGTCGTCCACGGAGATGAACACACCGAACTGGACGATCTTGGTGACCTTGCCCTTGACGATCTGGCCGGGGACGTGGGTGCGGGCGAAGCGCTGCCACGGATCCTCCTGGGTCGCCTTGAGGGACAGGGAGATGCGCTCGCGGTCGAGATCGACGTCGAGCACCTCGACGGTGACCTTGTCGCCGACCTTGACGACCTCGGACGGGTGGTCGATGTGCTTCCAGGACAGCTCGGAGACGTGGATGAGGCCGTCGACGCCACCGAGATCGACGAAGGCGCCGAAGTTGACGATGGAGCTGATGACGCCCTCGCGGATCTGGCCCTTCTTGAGCTGCGAGAGGAAGGTCTCGCGCACTTCGGACTGGGTCTCCTCGAGGTACTGGCGACGGGACAGGACCACGTTGTTGCGGTTCTTGTCGAGCTCCAGGATCTTGGCCTGGATCTTCTGGCCGATGTACGGGGCCAGGTCGCGCACGCGGCGCATCTCGACGAGGGAGGCCGGCAGGAAGCCACGCAGACCGATGTCCACGATGAGGCCGCCCTTGACGGCTTCGATGACGGTGCCTTCGACGACGCCATCGGCTTCCTTGATCTTCTCGACATCGCCCCAGGCGCGCTCGTACTGGGCACGCTTCTTGGACAGAATCAGACGGCCTTCCTTGTCCTCCTTGGTGATGACAAGGGCCTCGACGGTGTCGCCGACCTCGACGACATCGTCAGGATCGACGTCCTTCTTGATGGAAAGTTCGCGGGAGGGAATCACACCCTCGGTCTTGTAGCCGATATCCAGGAGCACCTCGTCGCGATCGATCTTAACGACGGTACCTTCGACCAGATCACCATCATCGAAGTTCTTGATGGTGGAATCGACTGCCTTGATGAAGTCCTCTTCGGTGCCGATGTCGTTGATGGCGACCTTGGTGACTTCAGTGTTGTTCTCTGCCATGTAAATATATGGTTTCTTAAATAGTTGGGTGGATAATATCGTTATTCAGTTGTATAGGTGCACCTGCTCGGCGCACCCGAACAAGTGTAATCGAATCCATGGTCAAAAACATCCGCAGGAACCCGGGCGTGTCGCGCACCGGCGCGACGCACCCGGTCCGCGCCCCCTACAGCGACCGTTCGGCGATCTCGACCACGTTGCGCAGCAGCATGGCCCGGGTCATGGGCCCTACGCCGCCGGGGTTGGGCGTGTAGGCGCCGCATACCTCATGGGCCGCGGGATCGACGTCGCCGAGGATCCTCGACCTGCCGGTCTCGGGGTCGGTGACGCGGCTGACACCGACGTCGACGAGCACGGCCCCCGGCTTGACATCGTCGGGCTTGACGAAATGCGCGCTGCCCATGGCGGCCACGATGACGTCGGCCTGCCTCATCAGCCCATGGACGTCCTTGGTGCCGGTATGGCACAACGTGACCGTCGCGTTGATCTCCTTGCGGCTGATCAGCAGCCCGATGGTGCGGCCGATGGTGATGCCGCGGCCGAGCACGACCACATGCTTGCCGGCGAGGTCGATGCCGTTCATGGCAAGCAGCTCCACGACACCCCGGGGGGTGCACGGCAGCGGCGTGGAGAGCTCCCCGCGCGGATGCAGCACCAGCTCGCCGAGGTTGTACGGATGCATGCCGTCGGCGTCCTTGGCGGGGTCGATCTGGTCGATGACCCGGTTCTCGTCGACGCCGCCGGGCAGGGGCAGCTGCACGATGAACCCTGTGCACGCGGGATTCGCATTCAGCCTGTGCACGGCGTCGACGATGGCGTCGTAGCCGGCATCCTCGGGCAGCTCCTCGGCGATGGAGGCGATGCCCACCTCGGCGCAGTCGCGATGCTTGCCGGCGACGTATTTGACCGAACCGGCGTCGGCCCCCACCAGCAGCGTACCCAATCCGGGCGTGACGCCATGCTCCTTGAGGCGCTCCACCCGACGCGCGAGGTCGGCCTTGATTGCCGCCGCAGCCTGTCTGCCATCCAAACGCTGTGCCATATGACGCATGGCTCCTTCCTGTTTCTTCCGTGTGCCGGAATTACGTTACTCCGCATCTTAAGCTATCGTGAAAACAGTCCATGGAATGGGATTCCGGGGCGGCGACGAGGATGCCCCGGACGGATTTGGAAAACGCAGAAGGCGGCGATGCATATGGAGAGAACGATGAGAGGGATGCTGCGCGCAGGCGCGGCGGCGGTGGCGTGCGTCGCGGCCGTCATCGGGCTTACGGGGTGCGGGGGCTCGCAGAGCACGGAGCAGGGCGCGGATCCGACCACGCAGTTCGACCCGATCGCCGTGGTCTCCTCCATCAACCAGTGGGGAATCCTCGCCAAGGAGCTCGGCGGCGATCAGGTGAAGGTCACGTCGATCCTCGGCTCGACGAACGTGGACGCCCATGATTTCGAACCGCAGACCAGCGACATCGCCACGATATCCAAGGCGAGGATCCTCGTGGCGAACGGCGCCGGATACGATGACTGGGCCACCAAGGCCGTGAGCGGCGACACGACCGTCGTCACGGCGGCCGACGCCGTGGGCGCCTCCGACGGCGACAATCCGCACCTGTGGTTCTCCAAGGACGCACGCAAGGCCATGGCCCAGGAGCTATCCGACGCCTTCGCCAAGGCGAAGCCGGAGAGCAAGCAGTACTTCACCGACAAGCTGGAGGCCTGGCAGAAGAGCGAGACCGAACTGGAGTCCACGATGGACACCTTCGCGAGACAGCATCCGAACGCCACCTATGCCGCCACCGAGACCGTGGCCTACTATCTCATGAGCGACCTCAAGGTCAAGGACGTCACCCCTGAGAAATACACGCAGGCGTCGCTGAACGACAGCGAGCCGGCGCCGGCGGACGTGCAGGCGTTGCAGTCGCTCATCGAAGGGCACAAGGCCGGGCTTGTGGTCAACAACCCGCAGGAGGCCTCCGACATGACCAATCTCGTGACGGGTACCGCGCACAAGTCCGACGTGCCGGTGGTGAACGTCTCCGAGCAGGTTCCTGAGGACAAGCAGACGCTGACCGGCTGGATGAACGCGCTGATCTCCGAAATCGGCAAGGCGCTGGACGAGAGCGCCGGCCTTCCGCAGCCGCGGTCGTCGACGTCATCGGCCTCGCCGTCGGCATCATCCTCAAAATAGTCCTCCACCCGATGCCCCGGACCCCTGCGGTCCGGGGCATCGCCATTCCCCGATGGGTCACGCGACGCCGCAACACGACGGACTGGACGAAATCGACAATTATTGATTACTATTCTCATTAGCAATATCGAGGACAAGGAAGGAATCATGGGCTCCACTCCATCGGACGGCGGCAACGCCGTCATCCTCCGCAACGCCGCAGTGCGACGCGGGGGGCGGACCATCTGGTCCCACGGGGACTTCTCCATCCCACGGGGCACCGTCACCGCGATCGTAGGCACGAACGGGGCGGGCAAGACCACACTGCTGGATGCGGAACTCGGCCTCGTACCCCTGTCGTCGGGCTCGATCGAGGTCCTCGGCACGCCGGCGGGCCAAAGCAACCGTCGCATCGGGTATGTGCCGCAGTCCTATATATCCGGGCTGGATTCGACGATCACGGCACGGCAGTCGGTGGTGCTCGGCCTGACCGGGACCAGGTTCGGCATCCACTTCGTCACCCGGGCGGAGCGTTCCCGCGCCGAAGAGGTCCTGGAATTCGTCGGGCTCGCGGACAAGGCCGACTATCGCCTCAACGAACTCTCCGGGGGCCTCAGGCAGCGGGCGGCCATCGCCCAGGCGCTGGTCGGCGGCCCGGAGCTGCTGCTGCTCGATGAGCCGTTGGCCAATCTCGACATCGCCAGCCAGCGCGCCGTGGTCGAGCTGCTCGCCCGGCTGAACCGCGAATGGGACATGACCATCCAGGTGGTGGCGCATGACCTGAACATGCTGTTGCCGATCCTCACCGGCGCGATTTACCTGCTCGACGGGCATCCGCACTACTCGTCCATGAACTCGGTGCTGGACTCCAAGCTCCTCACCCATCTCTACGGCACGCGGGTCGAAGTGGTGACGACCCCGCAGGGCGACATGTTCGTGACACCGAATGTCAGGCTGGAGCCGGAGGGAAGGGAGCAGGACACGCACGACGTGCGGGAGGCCGCGCTGTTCCATCATCACGACGCCGGAAACGGCAATGGGGAGGACCGATGACCATCCAATTCGCATTCGACCCCGAATGGGCCTCCGTGCTCACCGCGCCATTCATGCTCAACGCCATCAAGGCCGGCCTGCTTATCTCCCTCGCGGCGGGGATCATGGGGTACTTCACCATCAGCAGGCACTCCACGTTCGCCGCGCACGCCCTCGCCCACATCGGTCTGCCCGGCGCGACCGGCGCCGTGCTGCTCGGCCTGCCGGTCTCGCTGGGTCTGGGGGCGTTCGCACTCGGAGGCGCGCTCGTCATCGGCGCGCTCGGCAAACGCGTGGCGGACCGCGACATCGCCACCGGCACGGTGCTGGCCTTCGCCACCGGCCTCGGCCTGTTCTTCGCCCGTCTGTCCTCGAGCGCCTCGCAGCAGATGCAGTCCATATTGTTCGGCTCCATATTGACCATCACCGATGACCAGATCATGGGATTCGCCATATTCGATGCCGTGCTGCTGCTCGTACTGGCAGTCATCTACCGGCCGCTGCTGTTCAGCTCGCTGGACGAGCAGGTGGCCCGGGCCAAGGGCGTGCCCATCACACTGATGAACGTGCTGTTCATGGCCATCATGGCCGGCGTCATCACCATCGCCGTGCCGGCCGTGGGCACGCTGCTGATCTTCGCGCTCGTGGTCACACCGGCGGCCACGGCCTCCATGCTCACACGCTCGCCGTTCGCCGCGATCGTCGTTTCGTGTGTGCTGTGCCTCGTCAGCATATGGGGCGGCCTGGTGTTGTCCGCCATGTTCCCCACCCCGCCGAGCTTCGTCATCGTCACGTTGAGCACGCTGCTGTGGGCGGTCGCCAAGCTCGTGTGCAGGGAACGCTAGCCGATTCGTGGCATGTGACGCCGCAGGACGGCGTCACATCCTGACGACCATGGCATTGGCGATCGCCGCGACGCCCTCCCCCTTGCCGGTGAATCCCATGCCATCCGTGGTCGTGGCGCCGACCGTGACCGGGGCGCCCATCGCCTCGCTCATGGCGGCCGAGGCCTCGTCCCTTCGGCCGCTGATCCTCGGGGCGTTGCCGATGATGACGACGCTGGCGTTGACGACGCGCCAGCCGTTGTCCGCCAGATATCCCCGGACGGTGCGAAGCATGGCGTCCCCGCGCATGCCGGCCCCACGGCTGGTCTTTCCGACACCGAACAGGGTGCCGATGTCCCCAAGCCCGCTTGCGGACAGCACGGCGTCGATGACGGCGTGCACGGCCACATCGCCGTCGGAGTCCCCTGCCATGCCCTCGATGCCGCGGGCCTCGTCATCGGTCCAGCGCAGGCATGCGACCCAGAGTTCGCGGTGCGTGCCCGCGGTGGCAAAACGGTGCGCGTCGAAACCCTGTCCCACGCGCACCGCATCCATGGAAAGCGATTCCATAATCCGGGAGAAACCCCCTTTGCGCTTCCCTATTTCGCCGACTTCTTGGAGGCCTTCTTCTTGGCCTTCGCCGCCTTGGCCTCGGCCTCGATGCGGTTCAGCGTCTCGCTGGCCGGCTCCTTCGGCGTCTTGGTGTGGTGCTTGTCGTCGCCCGGCCTCGGTTCGCAATAGCCGAGGTTGACGTCGAGCAGACGCTGCGTCTCCTCCTCGCTGATCTTCTCGCTCAGCGAAATCTCGGAGGTCAGTATGTTGCGCGCCTTCGTGAGCATGCGCTTCTCCCCCGCGGACAGTCCGTGCTCGTCATCGTCACGCTGGGCGAGGTCGCGCACGACCTCGGCGATCTTGTTCACATCGCCGGTGGCGATCTTCTCGACGTTCAGCTTGTACCGGCGGGACCAGTTGGTCTTCTCCTCGACGATGGGCGTGCGGAGAATCTCGAACACCTTGGCGACGGCTTTGGCGTCGACCACGTCGCGGACACCCACCTTCTTGACGTTCTCCGCGGGAATCTGGATGACCAGACCGTCGGAGGACAGCACGGAAAGCTTCAGATACGTACGTTTGACGCCGTTCATCTCACGTTCGGTGATCGCCTCGATCTTCGCGGCGCCATGGCGCGGATAGACAACGGTATCGCCAACCTGATATGTCATGTAGAGCCCCTCTAACGATATAAGAAGACATTTCATGATTGCATCAAGGGTGGACCTCACCGTCGGCGGCATCCGTCTCCAACGCGGCCCGGGACACTCCCGAAACGCCGCCAAGAGAACGCTCACACATATGAACGTTCAAAATTCGCCGTGGCGTTCAGCGTTTCGACCCGATTATTGCGTAGACTCGTGGTATGGCAAATACACAAGAGAAAAGCATTCCGCAACCGGTCAGCGTCGACCATGCGGTCCTGGACGACGTCAGCAATGGCGTCTACTACGACCCGCACACCGTTCTCGGGCCGCACATCAACGACGATCAGCACGGCGAGGGCTACGTCACCGTCCGTGTTCTTCGCCCCCTCGCCAAGCATGTCTCCATCGTGACCGCCGACGGCGAATACGCCGCCGAGCATGAATGGAACGGCATCTTCACGGCCGTGATTCCCGCCGTGGAATCGCCGGACGGCCCCACAGTCCCCGACTACCGCATCCGCGTCGCCTACGAAGGCGGCGACACCGCGCTGGTGGACGACCCCTACCGCTACATGCCCACCGTCGGCGACATGGACATGTATCTCTTCGGCGAGGGACGCCATGAACGGCTGTGGGAGGTGCTCGGCGCCCACGTACGCACCTACGACAGCGTCCTGGGCGATCCGGACGGCTCCTCCCCCGACACCGTGAGCGGCACCTCGTTCGCCGTATGGGCTCCGAACGCCCACGCCGTGCGCGTGGTGGGCGACTTCAACTGCTGGTCCGGACGCCAGCACGCGATGCGCGAGCTGGGATCCTCCGGCATCTGGGAGATCTTCATCCCCGGGGTCGGCGCCGGCGAGCTGTACAAGTACGAGATCCTCAACGCCAACCACGAATGGAAGCAGAAGGCCGACCCGATGGAGAACCTCCATCAGATCCCGCCGGACACCGCCTCCGTGGTCGTCGACTCCAAGCACCGGTGGAACGACGAGGCCTGGATGGACCACCGCCGCAAGACCGACCCCCACGCAGGCCCCATCAGCATCTACGAGGTCCACGCCGGCAGCTGGAAGATCGGCATGGACTACACGAAACTCGCCGAGGAGCTGGTGCCGTACGTGAAGAAGATGGGCTTCACCCACGTGGAGTTCATGCCGCTCGCCGAGCATCCGTTCACCGGATCGTGGGGCTATCAGGTCACGGGATACTATGCGCCGCAGTCCCGGCTCGGCCACCCCGACGACCTCAAGGCGCTCATCGACGCCTTCCACCAGGCCGGCATCGGCGTGATCATGGACTGGGTCCCCGCACACTTCCCGAAGGATGACTTCGCCCTAGCCCGCTTCGACGGCACCCCGCTGTACGAGGACCCGGACCCGCTGCGCGGCGAGCATCCGGACTGGGGTACCTACGTGTTCAACTTCGGCCGCAACGAGGTGCGCAACTTCCTCGTGGCGAACGCCTGCTACTGGCTCGACGAATTCCATGTGGACGGCCTGCGCGTGGACGCCGTCTCCTCCATGCTCTACCTCGACTACAGCCGCGAGAACGGCCAGTGGCGGCCGAACAAGTACGGCGGGCGCGAGAACCTCGAGGCCATCGACTTCCTCAAGGAGGCCACCGCCACGGCATACGGCCGCAACCCCGGCATCATGATGATCGCCGAGGAGTCCACCGCATGGCCCGGCGTCACCGCTCCCACGGACGAGGGCGGCCTCGGCTTTGGCCTCAAATGGAACATGGGCTGGATGCACGACACGCTCGAATACCTGCATGAGGCCCCCATCAACCGCAAGTGGCACCATGGCGAGATCACGTTCTCGATGATGTACGCCTATTCGGAGCATTACGTGCTGCCGATCAGCCACGACGAGGTCGTCTACGGCAAGGGCGCGCTGTTCGGCAAGATGCCGGGCGACGACTGGCAGCGCTATGCCGGCGTGCGCGCGCTGTTCGCCTACCAGTGGGCCCACCCGGGCAAGAACCTCACGTTCATGGGCAACGAGATCGCGCAGTACGGCGAATGGGACTACAAGTCCTCCGTGGACTGGAACGCGTTGAACTGGCCGGACCACCAGGGCGTGCAGAAGCTGGTCAGGGACCTCAACGAGCTGTACAAGGAGAGCCCCGAATTCTGGAGCCAGGACTTCGAGCCCGCGGGCTTCCAGTGGCTGACCAGCGACGACGCCGACCATAATGTGCTGAGCTTCATGCGTCTGGACAAGCAGGGCAACCCGATCGTGGTGGTCGTCAACTTCTCCGGCTCCGCATGGCAGGACTATCAGGTGCCGCTGCCGAGCGGAGGAAGGTGGAAGGAGATCCTCAACACCGACGCCAAGGAATACGGAGGCTCCGGCATCGCCAACACGGACATCGTGGCGGACAAGGAGGAGTACCACTCCCGTCCGTATTCCGTGAAGATCACCGTGCCGGCTTTGGGCGCCCTGTTCCTGAAGCCCGAACGGTAGCCGTCCCGTAGTACGGAAAGGGTCCACGCGCCAGCCCGCGTGGTGTAGAGTAAGGCCAGGTTCGATTCCTGGCCTTACGTATGATATACGGAAGCAACATGTTGGATACAAGGGATTAGGCGATGAACAGCATTGATACACATACCCCTCAGCGTACGATTCTTGTCGTGGAGGACGAGCCGACGCTCGCCACGGCCATAGCGCAGCGGATGACCGCCGAAGGCTGGACGGCCAGGGTCGCCGGGGACGGGGCCAGCGCGGTGCAGGCCGCGTCCCAGTTGAAGCCGGATCTGGTCATCATGGACATCATGCTGCCGGTGATGGACGGCCTCGAGGCCACCAAGCGCATCGTCGCCAGCCGGCCCGTCCCGGTGCTGATCCTCACCGCGCGCGACGACGAGGCGGACAAGGTCATCGGTCTGGGCGCCGGCGCCGACGACTACATGACCAAGCCGTTCTCCATGCGCGAGCTCATCGCCCGGTGCAAGGCGCTGCTGCGCCGTGTGGAACGGGCGAAGGTCATCGCCAAGAACTCGGAGAACGAGAAGCTGCTCGACTTCGGCACCCTGGTCATCGACCCGGCGCAGCGCATCGTCACGCTCCGCGGCAAGGAGGTGCATCTGACCCCCACCGAGTTCGACCTGCTGGCGACGCTCGCCCGCCGGCCCAAGTCGGTGCTCACCCGCGAAAAGCTGCTGGAGGAGGTCTGGGACTGGGTCGATGCCTCGGGCACCCGAACCGTCGACTCCCATGTCAAGGCCCTGCGGCATAAGCTCGGACCGGAGCTGATTCGCACCGTGCATGGCGTCGGATACGCGTTCGAGCCCCCGGAAGACAAGTGATGGCCGGCAAACCCAGAAAACCGAGGCTGCCGCTCAAGCGCCGCTCCATCCGCGACCGGCCGATAGGCATGTTCTCTTCGCTGAAGGCGGAACTCAGCGTGCTGATCGTCATCGCCACGGCGATCGCGTTCGTACTGGCCTGGCACTTCCTCAAATGGGGATGGAGCGGCTGGATCGCCATGCCGCTGACGCTGGTCGTCGCATTGGGCATCACCTACTTCTTCGCCCACGGGCTGACCTCGCCGCTGCGCCAGATGCGTGACGCCGCGAAGGCCATGGCGGAGGGCGACTACACCGTCCGCGTGGAGGAGGCGTCCGATTCCCGTGACGAGGTGGGCCAGCTCGCCCGCTCGTTCAACGAGATGGCGGAGGAGCTTCAACACGCCGACCAAATGCGTCGGGACATGGTGGCGAACGTCAGCCATGAGCTGCGCACCCCGGTCTCCGCACTACAGGCCCTCGTGGAGAACATGGCCGATGGCGTGGTCGACCCCACGCCGGCAAACCTCGAGGGCATCCTCGACCAGACGCACAGGCTCTCCGACCTGATTGCGTTCCTGCTCGACATGTCCCGCGTGGAGGCCGGCGCGGCGAGTCTTGAAATAGAGAAGTTCGACTTCGGCGACTTCCTCGACGAGACCATCAAACCGCTGGAGATCGCCGACGGCGGCCATAACCACGACATCCATCTCGACGTCCCCGGCCATGTGATGATGGAAGGCGACCCCGACCGTCTCAGCCAGCTGTTCACCAACATCATCGCCAACGCGCTCAAACACTCCCCCGACGGCACGTCCGTGCTCGTCGAAGTGCATGAGGACCGCGACCAAGGGACCATCGTCACCAACGTCATCAACTACGGGTCGCAGATTCCCAAGGAGGCTCGGAACGACATCTTCCGACGCTACGTCAAGGGCGTGGGACGGCCCGGCACCGGATCGGGCGGAACCGGTCTGGGCCTGTCGATCGCCCGCTGGGCGGCGGGGCTTCATGGCGGCACCGTGAAGGTCGTTCCCGATGAGCGCGGCGCGAACTTCGAGATCTCACTGCCGAAATACCATATCGCCGACGAATGAAGTCATGCGGAGCCGTCATCACCGACGAATGCATCCGATGGGCCGATCTCCCGACGGTGCACGCTCGCCAATGTGTAGGCGGCCATGACGTCCACGCCCTGCCTTTCCAAGGCGTGGACGCATTGCTGCAACGTGGAGCCGGTGGTGATGATGTCGTCCACGAGAACCGCCTTCCCACCATTGCCCAGCAGACGGCCGTCCACCCGTATGTGCCCCTCAAGACGTCCGATGCGACCGGCGACGCCGGATTGTTGCACCGATTTGCCAAGCCTGCCGACGATTGACAGCGCCCTGCCCATCTCGGCGTTCACTCCCCCGTCGCGCAGCGCATCGCGGACGGCTTCCGCCAACGGCAGGGTATGATGCCGTCCACGGCTCCGTGACGATGCCGCCGTGGACGGCACGGGAACCACCATGAGTCCGGCGGATTCGAGCCCGGCGGCGCACAGCAGCCGTGGCAGTCCGCTATCAATCACACACCGGGATATGACGTCGCGGAAATCGGCGGTGACTTCCTCGTCACCATGGTCCTTCCAACGAAGGATGGCCCGACGCGTTTCGGCGCCATACCGTCCCGCCGAAAACACCCCCATGCCGATTCCGCCCATGTCCCTTGTCGCCAGTCGCGAAAACAACGCACGGCATTCGGGGCACAACGTCTCATCGGGTCTGTCGCATCCCGCACAGCCACGGGGAATCACCACGTCACGCACCTCCCGCAGCAGTGCGATGAACGATTCCCGCAGCACCCTGCGACGTATTATTCCGTGACGCATGCCTCCACGATATCCCATCACGGATGACGACGACCGGTGTCCCCGACGATGTTGACGAACGTGGGACACGCCCGGCATGACGCCGATAGTCATGCGCCACGAACGGGTTCCTATCGGCCGATGACGGGAAGCAGCCCGTTGAGCCGCCGTATCACCTGCAAGGTATCGACGGGTTCGTGGACGCGGATGGCGTATGCCCCGGCCGCCGCCGCCGGATAGTCGTTGCCGTCCGGGTCCATCCGGTCCCCGACGAAGGCGATGCGGGCGATATCCGTGGAAAACAGTTCCGCCAGTCTCCTCATCGCATAGGACTTGTCGATGCCCTTCGCCACGACGTCGACGCTGGTGGATCCACCCGAGCGTACGGTCAGTTGGGGAAGGTCCGCGGCGACGGCCGCGGCGAGGCGGTTCTTCTTCGACCGGTCCGGATCCCATGCCGCCTTGGCCGCGGGCGGCGCCATTTGCCCCAATGCGGAGAACGTGATCTGACTGCCGCGATCCTCGAGACGATCCCCCCAGACGTCATCATCGGGCAGCCACAGCCCCTGCTCCTTCGCATGACGGGTCAGCGATTCGATGGCGGCGTCACGGTCCTCGGGAGACAGGTCATGGGCGTAGCGGCATCGCCAGCCCGTGCCATCCCACGAATAGTACCGGGTCCCGCTGGTCGGCATGAGATGCAGATTGCCCTTCTCGACATTATCGCCCAGCATGGCGAGTATCTGCCGCTCGAACAACGGATACTTGCCGCCCGAGACGACGGCGATGGGAATGCGCCGGGTCAGTTCTCCGAACGCCGTGGCCATGTCCGCGGTCATCGGGGTCTTCGATACGGCAAGCGTGGTGTCCAGGTCGAATCCGATGACGTCGATGCGCGTGCACAGATCGTCGTAATCGACATCATCCCAGTTGTGAATGGTCACTTCGCTCATCCGTATTCCTTTCACGCATCGAAGAATCATGCCGTCCCATGCGGCCATGGTTTTCTACTGCATTATCGCACATCCGAAGCGTTCGTCCCGGCTCACCGCGCCGGTCCCGCCCCTCCGCCGGGAAAGAACGGCAAACGTCATGGCCATGAATACTCTGGAGAACATGACCGATGATTTCTCCAAACGAACGCTGGCCCATTCGACTGCCGCGGTGCTGCCTTGGAATCGCAAGATCTACCGTGACCGTCATGGCCGGGGATTGCGTCAGGCCATGTTCGGCATCCGCATGCCGCGATACCGCACCAAGGCCGGCATGTTCGACGGCATGGTGGTCGCGCAGATGAAACGTCTGAACGCCGCCTGGCCGCAGCTGCTGGCCAACGTGGAATGCGCCGTCGAGGATGTGCCCCCCTCCGATCCTGTGGCGTGGGAGGCCAAACGGGCGTTCCTCTCGCAGAGCTTCCCCGCCAACCACGGCATTCCCGCACGCATCGTACTCTACCGACGCCCGATCGAGCAGCGGGCCCTTGGCCGAGATGACCTTCAGCTCATCATCCGCGATGAGCTGGTGTCATGTCTGGCCGACCTGACGGGAAGACGCCCCGAGGACATCGACCCCGACTGGGGGCTGTGACCACGGCCGGTGATGCCGGCGGCGGAACGGGATGGGGCGCGCGTCAGTGGACGATGTCGCGCGCCTGGCCGGAGCGGATCATGGTCTTCACAGGCATCAGGCTGACGGCGCCGATGGACGCCACGCCTTTGACCTTGGCCTTGGAGACCGCATTCACACCGACCGTGCCTCCCCATGCCACGGCCGCATCGGCATCGTCGAGACGGACGGCGGCGACGCCGTTCTTGACGACGTCGGTCATGGGAACGCTGACCGCACGGCCCGCGTCAAGGGTGATCTCCTTCTGCCCCTCCTGATCGCCGTCCTTGCCATAGCCGGTGAGGGTGACCGTGGTCTTGCGATCCGAGGTGTTCGCGAGGGCGAATGCCATCGTGGTTCCGTCCGGCACCGCTATGGCGCTGGAGCGTTGCGGTCGCCGCGAGGACACCAGGGAGAAGTCCGACTGGTCCAATCCCTTGTCCGTGCACATCGCCGTGGCATACGTGTCCATGCCGGCGCGAATCCTCACCGCCGTCGCGTCGGCGGGGGCTTTGCCCAGATCGAGGGACCGCACCCTGTTCGCGGTGAGGTCCATGGTCTTGGCCTGCCTGACGCCGGATTTGGTCATCCATTCGATGGTGATCCTGCCCGACGTCTCGGAGAATCCGAACACATTCACATCGGTGCCGCCGCTGATGCCGGCCAGCACCAGCGTCTTCGCGGGCACGTCGACGGGAACCGAGAAATCGGATCCGCGATCGACGAGCCCGTCCATATGCACGATGCGCGCGACGGCCGTCACCTGGGTCGTCTCACTGGACAGGGTCACGAACAATCCATCCTGCGAAGGTGCCGCGGCGGAGAGGTTGACGACGCTCTCCCCCCGCGCCTGCACCGTCACCTTGCTGTCCGTGGACAATGCGATGGGTTTGTCGTCCTTGGTCCCCCAAGCGGCGATCGACACGGCGGTCGCCTTGTCGGTGGGATTGGAGATGACCAGCTGCTGGGTCCACCCCGTCTGCGTCGAAGGGAGCAGCAGCGACTGCGTGAGCTGAGGCGTCACGCATTCGGCGGCCGCCACACCTCGCAGGTCTCCCTTGGTCGCCCAGGATGCCATCGAAGACGCGGATCCCGACCCGGCGCTCGACTCAAGCACGCGGGTGGTGTCCAACAACGACGACTTCCCGGCGCCGGCCGTATGGATGAACGCCTTCGCGGATTGCGTGGTGTCGACGTCGGCCGTCTTCTGCTCCTGGCCGCCATCGATGCCGGAGATCGTCGCATCATAGAGCGAGCCGAATGCCGAGAAACGGACCTGGCCGGTGACGTCCCCCTCGGAGACGCGATAGGCGGAATCACCGTATGATCCGGTATCGGCCAGCTGCATGCGGGCGGGGCACACGGATTGCAACGTGGTCTGGCTGACTGCCACGGTATGCGCCTGCCGCACCGGTGAGCCATCGACCAGCCCGGGCAGGGGAACCGTGACCACCATCGCGAGGAAGACCGCCAGAATGGCGATCAGCGTGACGGCCGACGCCAGCGCCTTGGCCGCGACCGCACCTCTTCGGGCCCTTGTCCTGCGCGGCACGCCATGACGGGATGCTCTGCTCATGCTTTCACCTCATTTCGGCGCATGCGCGGGAACGCGACAATGCAATACAACGCAACGACGATGACGAGACACCACAGCCACGCCATTCTCCACGAATTATGCAGGGCGCGGCGCACACCGGAATCGTCGATGCCACGGGTGGCCGCGTCATCGGCGGTCAGTCGCACATAGGTGCCGGACTCATTGCTCACCACCGACTGCGTGCCATCGCTGGCCAGAATGTTGGAGACCAGCGATCGCCTGGCGGAATCCGACGCGTAGGGGACGTAGATGCCGCCGATACCCAGTCGGGCGAGCGCCTTCACGGCCTCATCGTCGTTGTTCTGCAGCAGCGAGGCGGAGGCGTCGGCCATGGTGCGGGTCGTCTCGTCCATGCCGGTGGACAGCAGCGCGGCGTTCATGGCCGGGGATCCGTCGATGAAGTCGCCCTGTGCGGTGCGCAGCACGGAGAACTCCACCGAAGTCGGGGATTCGGCTCGCAACGCGAGGATGCGATGGTTGGCGTCGGACGCCAGAAAGTCCTGCGCGATAAGGGGAATCTCATACCGTTGGGCCGTCAGACGCTCCCCTTCGCCTGCGCGAACGCCGCAGACGGAGCCCCACAGCGCCAGGCACAGCGCGAGCATCATCACAAGGACGGCGCGGGCGACGATGACCACCCTGCGTCGGGAGTAGTGACGGCGGTTGGCTGCCGCTATTGCCTTGAGACCGCTCCTCCCGTCCTCGGACGGGCGGGAGACCAGCGGGGAGAACGGGCGCGCGGCACGACCGGCGACGATGCACACGCAGGACAGCAGCCCGGCCATGGCGAAGGCAAGGCCGGGAAGCGCAGTACCGGCGATGTTCCCCGATGATCCGGGGGCGATGGCGATGCGTGGCGCCAGCATGGCGGTCATGGCACCGGCGACGACGATCGCCCACATCATTCTGGACACGCGTAACGCGAACGGGAGGAACAGGGCCACGACCGCGATGACGGTCAGCACGAGCAGACTGGCCAATGCCAGGACGGTCCCGATGTTCGCGGCGGAATACAACGACGAGACGTCGCCATCATAGGGCAGTCCGAATCCATGCATGAGCACGGACGGCAGGGAGGCCGAGCCGACGGTGCCGTTCACCGCCGCCGTGGGGAGCATCATGTCCGCGAACAGCTGACGGTACGAGCCGGCATTGAGATTGAACACGATGTTCAGCAATGTCGGGGCCAGCATGAACATGGCCGGCACCGGAATCATCAGCAGCAGCACGCGATGCGAACGCACCAGCAGCAGGAACGCGATGAACACGACCGCCAGAGGGAGGATGAGCTGCGGTTCGGCGGCCGCCGAGACCGCGAGGCACAACGCGGCCATCGCCGCCTGCTGCGCGGACGCGGTAGGCTCGTCGGCGTCCTCGGTCCGGTACATGCCGACCGACCGGAAGACGAACGCCAGTCCCGCCGGAAGAAATGCCATGACGACGAGCATGGGAAGATTCCCCTGGGAGTACAGCCCGAGGACCGCGCCGAACGAGCACCACAGCAGGCCGCTGACCACACGTACCGGATTGGATCGGGTGAAGACGCCGGCGAGCGCCCAGAACGACAACGCGGACAACGGCGCCGCACCGAATACGATCAGCGCCATCGTCGCCATGGCATGTCCTGCGGTGACGACGGACAGGACGAGGAATACGAGCAGGAACGGAGCCGGCGGTGCCGGAGTCCCCAATCCGACGGCGTAGGTGTATACGGAGGTCGCGGATTCGAAGATCTGGCGGAGTGATGCGGCGGAGGGCACCAACGTCTGCGAGTGGAATCCCCCGCCGGTGATCGCAGACCCCCACGCGTCGATGTTGACGGCGATTCCCGCGATGAATGCGAAGGCGGCCATGATGGCGGCCCAGATCGCGCGACGTCGGCGCTGGGCGCGCAGGTGCATGATTTCGAGGGGGCTGAGCAGTCTCGCGTTCCGTGACCGGGAGAACGCCTCGTTCCGTTCCCGCCACTGGGCCAGCTGGTCGCGTCGTGCCACAAGCACGGACAATTGACGCAGGCTGGTCTTCGCCTGGGAGGCCACGCGTCGCCGCGCGGAGAGCCCATGGGGGAGCATCCAGGCAAGCAGACGCCATGGCGCGCCGAGTTCGCAGACCGCTTGGTAGGGCTGCTTGCGAACGAGTTCCCTGAAGAACAGGATGAATGATGCGAGCAGTCGCCACAGCCACATCAGAGGCCATGCGACGACCCGGATGTCGGTAAGGCGGAACCGTTCACGTCCGTCGATGACCGCGGCATACGGGGAGGTACGCTCGTCCTCCTGCGAGGTTCCCCGCGAGGAACGGAGTCCTTCGAACCGTGCGCGCCTGTGGGCGATGGCGCTTTTCGGCACCACAAGGACCCTGCCGCCGGAGAGGTTCACCCTTCTGCAGAAGTCGGCCGATTCGGCGAAGCCTCCCAGGGAGGGGGTGGTGCCGTCCAATGACCTCCAGACGGGCAGTGACACCAGGGCGCCCGCCAGATCGACCATGTACACGTCCTGACGGGCATCGTACTGCTCCTGGTCCGGTTCGCCGTCGACCACCAACGATGCGATGCCATGCGACGTCGTGGCGTAGCAGCCGACGTCGTGGAGGACGTCGCCGTCCCAGTCGAGTTGCTTGCAGCCCAGCACCGATGCCGAGGACGCATTGCGCCATGCCTCCAGCATGGATTCGAGGCATCGTTCGCCAGTGGGACGAGAATCGTCGTGAAGCAGCCACAAGGCCCTGATCCGTACGGTGACATGGGCCTGTTCCAAGGCCTTGCCAACGCTGTCGCCGAACGAGGACGCACCGGAGGCGTTGACGACCTGCACGTCCACATGGCGCATGGTCATGGACCGGTGCGCACCCCCTTCTTCTGCACCGGCGCCGGCGCGCAGGGTCGCGGTCACAGCCGATTGCGTCCCCCCTGTGCAGTCGGCCACGATGACGGTCGCCGGCATCACGCTTTGCGAGAACAGGGACTGGAGCGTGCGGGAAAGATAGCGGGTGTCCTCCTCGACGCTGACGACGGCGGCAACGGCGGGTTCCACGGTCTGATCGGGGGACATCCGGCATTCGGCCAGCACGTCGCCCACCAGTTCTTGCACGTTTGGTGCCTCAATAACAGGATTCATCTTCTCCACTGTAGAACAATCGGTCCGACATGGCTGCATTTCGCCAGACCCGCGTCAGGCCTGCTCCTTGCCATGCTCCTTCTTATAGCGGCGGCGTTCCCTTTCGCTCATGCCGCCCCATATGCCGAAACGCTCATCGTGGTCGATGGCCCATTTCAGGCACTGGTCGCGCACCTCGCATTGGGCGCATACACGTTTGGCGTCCCTGGTGGAACCGCCTTTCTCGGGGAAGAACGCCTCGGGATCGGTCTGCGCGCACAGCGCCTTGTGCTGCCAGGACACGTCCTCATCCGGGTTGAACAGCCCCCAGAGCTCCAATAGCCCGTCTTCGGGCTCCCGTCCATCCGGCTCCTGGGAATCGCCGAACACCCCCCACATGCCGCAACCTCCCGAATACTATCCGCACGGGCCTTGCCGGGCCCCAATGAGTCTGCCCTAAATTACACACTTGTCATTCAAGGTTTGTCAAGTCTCTTGGGTGTCGCTACCGCATTCCGAGACCAACAGTGCTATGGCATGCGCCCGCTGTGACCGGCGCGCCGGCGGAACCGGTTGTGTGCCGTTCCTGAGAAGGATTGCGGCGTTTCATGCCGCCCCGCATCAAAGTGCGCAATAGTCGTTTCAGCAGTTATCCGGCGCGTAAAGGAGAAACACATGGGACAGGAGCCTCTTGACCCTCTTGCCAACCGGTCAGGGAGCAACCCGCCCAGCTTCATTCCTTCCGGGGAACGCCGGCGGCCCGCCCCATCACCGCAGACCTCGGATGCGCCCCGAGCGTTCCAGCCAAGGGAACAGCGGACACGGACCACGAGGAACCTCGGCGCCGCACGCCGTGAGCCCTCCACACCGCCGAGCTTCTCCCCGTCCTCGCCGTCCTCCGGAAGATCCTCTTCGGGACGTCCCTCCCCCACCCGCTCCGTCGGACAGCCCGGATATCGCGCGACGCGTATGCGGTCCACGAACGCCGACGTCGCCCGTGACGGATCGTCCACGCGCAACGGCCTTTCGTCGCCGTCCCGGAACCGGCCCCGCATGCCGCGGCGCGGGCGGACCGCGGCCATGACGCACCGTGCGGGCAGGCGTGCGCTCATCGTGGCCGCTGCCATACTGGCGGCGCTGCTCGTGGCCGCATTCAGCGTCACCGGCTGGGTCAACGGACAGCTGACGCATAAGAACATGCTCACCTCCGCGGCGAACACCCCCGCCTCCACATGGCTGATACTCGGCACCGACGAGCGTGACGGCACCGCGGGCACCGGCAGCGCGACCGACATCCCCGGCTCGCGCACGGATTCCATCCTCGTGCTCACCAAGCCGAAAAGCGGCAACAGCTCCCTGATCTCCATCCCCCGTGACTCCCTGGTCAACGTCAAAAACCAGGACATGAAGATCAACGCGGTCTCCACCATGGCCGGGTATCCCGCCCTGACCGGCGAAGTGGAAAGCATCACCGGCATGAAGATCGACCATGTGGTGATCGTCGGATTCGGCGGCGTCGAAAAGGTCGTCGACGCCCTGGACGGCGTGGAGCTCTGCTATGACCGGACCGTCAACGACGTGCGGTCGGGCATGAACTGGAAGGCGGGATGCCACACCGCGGACGGCGCAACCGCCCTCGCATTCTCCCGCATGCGCTACTCCGACCCCACCGGGGACATCGGCCGCGCCAAACGACAGCGGCAGGTGATCTCCGCGGTGGCGAAGAAGGCCTCCTCGCCGTCCGTGCTCATGAACCCGGCCAAGGTGAAAAAACTGATGGAGGCCGGGCTCTCATCCCTTACGGTGGATGAGAAGACCGGAGCCCTCGACATGGTCCGCATGGCGCTCGCCTTCAGGAACGCCACGGGTGCAAACGGCGTGACCGGAAGCGTCTACTACCAGAACGCCAACTACTATCCGCCGTCCGGCATAGGCTCGACCATCCTGCTCGACGGCGTGCGCAACACGGAGCTGTTCGACCAGCTCGAGGCCGGAACACATGCCCCCGGCACCGTCGGCGGCATGTGACCGACCGCCAAACCGACGACGAAACGGCACGTGAGGGAATGTGGACGACGGTCCCATCCGTCCACATTTCCTCCTCGGGTTGCACGGGCGCCATCGCCGCCCCCACACTGGAGCCATGACGACGAAACGACATCAGGACGGGACCACGCTGTTCCTCATCTCCATGGTCGCGCCCGTGGCCGGGCAGACGATGATGCTGCTGTTCATGATCGCGGAACGCCGTTGGATGTTCATCGGGCTGATAGTCCCCGGCCTCATAGGATGCCTCGCTTCGGCGCTTGGCGCAATCGCCGCGAGACGGCGCACTGGCCGCACGACGGGGCGATCCGAACCGGCGACCGGAACGGCCATGGCATCGGACAGCGGCGACGCGGCGCTTCAGGCCCGATGCGCAGGCTACGCGATGCCGTTGGAACGACTGCTTGGCCTTCGGCAATGCGATGCAAGCGGGCTGTGGCGCGTCATCGCGCGACGATGGGACCAGGCCACGCACATGCGGACTGGCGGCATGCGGGGGTCGCCGACGGCGTTCCACGAGATCCCCGTCGGCGTCGGCCCGGACGGACGTCCGGTGACCGTCGATCTGCCACGCTCCGGCCCCCATGCCCTCGTCGCGGGGACCACGGGATCGGGAAAATCCGTGCTGCTGCAATCCTGGTGCCTTGGCCTGGCCCTCCGGTTTCCCCCGACCATGGTGAATTTCGTCTTCCTCGACTTCAAGGGCGGGGCGGCGTTCCAGACGCTTCACCGGCTCCCCCACACCGTGGGATTCGTCTCGGACCTCAGCCTGGATCATGCGGTACGCGCCCTGCGGGCCATCGAAATGGAGCTGAAGCGCCGTGAGCGTCTGGTGGCGGAGCACCATGCGACCGACGTGGACGGCCTGCCGTCGCCGCCGCCCCGGCTCATCGTGGTCATCGACGAGTTCCATGCGCTCCGCCAACAGTTGCCGGACTATATGGCGCAGCTGGTGTCCCTGGCGTCCCTGGGCCGGTCCCTGGGCATGCATCTCATCGCATGCACACAGAACCCCATGGGACAGGTCGGCAACGACATGAAGGCGAACATCGGGCTCAACATCTGTCTGAGGGTCCGTGATTCCCTGCAATCGTCGGAGCTGCTCGGCACCGCCGATGCGGCGGCCATCAGCCCCGGGCATCCCGGGGTGGGATACATCCACGACGGCGAGTCTCGCACCATATTCCGCTGCGCGCCCCCGCGATCCGCCGATGCGCTGACGATGGGATGCGACCGTGCGGCGAGGTTCCTCGGCCAGCCCGATGTCGAGCCGCTGTTCTCCCCGCCTCTGCCGAAATGCGTGCCGTCCACGGACGGGGAACGGCCCGTGGCGGACCACGTCGGCCGGCACGACGGCCATGGCGTCGATGCGCTGGCCCCGGTCCCGTTCGGTCTTATGGATTCCGGGGTTCGTACACTCCCCCTAGAGCTGCCCCTGCATCTGGGCAACATCGCCATCATCGGGGCCACGGGACGGGGAAAGACCTCGGCGCTGCGCGTCATCGGCGAACGGCTTCGCAGCCGTCCCGGCCTCGAGATCACACGAATCGTCAAAACGCCCGAAGGATATCGGCGGCACAGCGTCGTTTCACCGGCGCGGCCGGCCATGCCGTCGGACGCTCCCCCGCCCGCGCCACGACGCATATGGATGGTGGACGATGCGGAGGCCCTGCTCGACCCATTGTGCGACGACGCCCTGCACGAGGATTTCATGGAGGCCATCGGCTCCCCACGGTGCCTGGTGGTGTTCGCCCTCGGCTCATCCCGGCATCTCCGGTTCCCGGAGCATTGCTCCGTGCGCATCGTGTTCCCGACCGGCGACAGGACCGTCGACATGATGGCGGGCATCCCGTCGACGACGCTGTCCATGCTGGGCGCGGACGACGCATCCATCCCCGGCAGGGCGGTGCTGCTCATGCAATCGAAGGCGTTCCCCGTCCAATGTCATGCGCCGTCGGGCCCCGGCTCCGGGAGAACCGGGGAAAACACCTCTTGAAAAGTCGCGTCATTCGTGGTTTGCTCTTACATAAGAGTTGTAATTCATCTGGGATCGAGGACACACATGAGCAGTGCATATGATTGGCGTGCGAAGGCGGCTTGTCGCGATAAGGATCCGGAATTGTTCTTCCCCGTGGGCAACACCGGTGCCGCATACCAGCAGATCGAAGAGGCCAAGGCCGTATGCCGCACCTGCAAGGTCATTGACGCATGCCTGAAGTGCGCCATGGACACCAATCAGGATTACGGCGTGTGGGGTGGCCTGAGCGAGGACGAGCGCCGCGCCCTGAAGCGCCGCGCCATGCGGGCGAGGCGCTCCGCCGCCCTGCAGATGCAGGCGTAGGACGATTCCTCGAATGCGGGTCGTGTTCGCCGACACGGCGTTGTAACGCGTTGGAACGAAACAAGTGGGGCCGACGATACCAGTCGTCGGCCCCACTTGTTTCGTATTCGCGGGCCGGCCGGTCCGTCGGCCCGCGACTTGTCACTGCGCGGCGCGCAGCTTCATGTCGAGCACGACCCTGGTGCCGCCGTCCCTGCGGGGCTCCCATCGCACGGAGCCGCCGAAGTCATTGGTGACGAAGGTGTTGATGATCTGCGTTCCCAGTCCGGATCCGCTCGAACGTGCCATGCCCTGATCGGACTCCGACGTATAGCCGATGCCGTCATCCTCCACGACCACGTTGAGGTTGTTGCCTCCACGACCCACGGAGATCCATACGTTGCCTTCGGTCCTCCCCTGGAATCCATGTTCGACGGCGTTGGTGACCAGTTCGGTGAGGACGAGCGACAGCGGCGTGGCGTCCTGCGCCGGCATCATCCCGAACTTGCCCAGATACGAGATGTGGATATGCTGCTCCTTGCTGGTCGCCAGATCCACGCTCATGCGCAGCAGGTCGGAGATGACCTTGTCGAAGTCCACGATCTCGTCGGCGGTCTGGCTCAGGCCCTCATGGACCACGGCGATGGTCTCCACGCGGCGCATTGCCTCCTCGAGTTCGGCCTTGACCTCCGGGGATTTCGTGCGTCGGGCCTGAAGGCGCAGCAGGGCCGAGACGGCCTGCAGGTTGTTCTTCACACGATGATGGATCTCGGCGATGGCGACATCCTTGGTCTCGAGCTCCTTCTCGCGCCTGCGCAGCTCCGTCACGTCGCGGCACAGCACGACGGCACCGGTACGGTGCCCATGCTCGTCGTAGAACGGCAGCGACCGCATGGAGACCGTGGAACGGTCCGCGTTGATCTCCGAGTCCACAGCGGCCTTGCCGGCCAGCACGAGCGGCAGGGTCTCGGGCAGGATGTCGTTCTCATGAATCAGCGACGTGCCGATCTCGGAAAGATACTTGCCCTCCATCACCTCGACCGAGCCGAGACGACGGAAGCAGCTGATGGCGTTCGGCGAGGCGTACTCCACCACCCCGTCCTCGGACAGGACGATGAATCCGTCGGACACGCGGGCGTTGTGCCGCTGGTTGAGAATGGCGTCATGGTACGGGAACGCGCCGGCGGGGATCATCTCGAACAGTTTCTTGCCTGCGGCGATGCTTTCGGACTCGAAACGTCCGTTCAGCATACGTGTCGCCATGTTCGTCTCGCGCACCACCACGCCGAGGACCTTGCCGTTGCGGCGCACGGGCGCGTACACGTCGCAAACCGTGGTGTTGCCGACCGCGCGGTAGTGGTCGAGACGGGAGATGCGCTGTTCGCTCATGGTCTTGGAGATGGCGCGGGCGTCCTCACCCTCGACGACCGTGCCGACCATGTCGTCGAACCGCACCGACATCACCGTCGACGGACGGCACTGCCCGGCCACGACGAACTCGCCGGACGGGGCCGGCAGCACCAGCATCAGATCGGCGAAGCTCAGGTCGGCGATGACCTGCCAGTCGGCGACAAGATGATGGAGCCATTCACGATCCGCGTCATCGAAATCAGGGTTATTCGCTACGAGATGAGAAAAATCAGCCATGGTTTTATGCTAGCGGTTGGAACGGAAAAACGTCGGTCCACGACACGTGGGCGGACAGGACCGTGGCCCATTGACACTTTGGCTACGGAAGCGTAAGTTACGGTAACGTAGGCAGGACGGACATGACCGTGCCCTCCGACCCACACGCCGTATTCCACGATACAGAGGTGATCGCATGACGGATTCCCCCGCAATCGACCCCGCCCGGCTTCCCGCCGACCAGCAGGAGGACCGGCTCGAGAAGACCAGGAAGGCCGTCCGTCAGGCGTATCTGAAGGACCGTCAGGCCAAGGCGGACGAGGTGAGGGCCCACGCCAGGGCGAAGGCCGACCGCATAATCGCACGCGGCGAGCTCAGGGCCCGTCGCATCGAGAACAAGGCGCTGGGCATACGACGCGTGCGTCTCGACGTGCACGGGCGCCCCAAGCCGCTGATGCGGGGCTGGATCCACGCCGTGGCCACGCCGCTGGCGCTGGCCGCCGGCATCGTGCTGATCTGTCTCTCCCCCACAGCCCAGCTCAAATGGGCATGCGCGGCGTTCATGACGTGCTCGCTGATCCTGTTCGGCAACTCCGCCTGCTATCATCTGGGCGACTGGTCGCCCAAGGTGACCGACGTGCTGCGCCGCATCGACCATGTGAACATCTTCCTGCTCATCGCCGGCACCTATACGCCGGTGTCGTTCGCGCTCGAACCGTTCTGGCGCGACATCATCCTCTCCAGCATATGGGTCTGCACCGTAATCGCACTGCTCATCCACGTATTCTGGATCACCGCGCCACGATGGCTGTACACCATCGTCTACATCGTCTTCGGCGTATCGGGCGCCGCATATCTGGGCCTGTTCTGGAAGTCGCCGGTAGCCGGTCCGGTGGTGGTGTGGCTGATCGTGGCCGGCGGCATCTGCTATATCGCCGGAGCCGTCGTCTATGGCCTGCGCAGACCCGACCCATGGCCGAAGGTGTTCGGGTTCCATGAAATCTTCCACTGCGGGACCGTGGCGGGGTACGCCTGCCACATGGTGGCCATCTACTTCGTCATCGTCGGTCTGATGTCATCCACGGTCTGACAATCACGGATGTCGTCCACGGTCCGGCGAAACGCAGAAGGCCGGTGCATGGAATCGTTCCCTGCACCGGCCTTCTTCTGCCACGACGCGAATATCACGCCTCGGACGGCAGCGGCTTGGATTCCTTGACGGTCACCTGGATGTCACGGCCATTGGGGGCCTTGTAGCTCACCGTATCCCCCTGCTTGGTACCGAGGATGGCGGCACCGATAGGGGACTCCGGGCTGATGATCTCGTAATGCGTGGCGACGGACAGGTCACGCGGGCCGAGCACATACTGCATCTCGTTGCCCATCACGTCGAGCGTGACCAGCGACCCGTTGCCGACCTCGCCGGCGGGAGGAGCCTGCAGGATCTTGGCACGGCGGAGCTTCACGGTCAGCTCATCGATACGGCCCTGATTCTTGCGCTGGGCCTCACGGGCGGCCTGGTATCCGCCGTTCTCGCTCAGATCGCCCTCCGCTCGCGCGGCAGCGACCTTGGCGATGATCTCCTCGCGAATCGGCCCCTGCCGACGCTCGAGTTCGCTCTTCAGCTGGTTGTAGGCCTCTTGGGTCAGCAACAGCGGCTTCTCTTCAGCCATTATGACCTCCTATAGCGGGAATGAAGGGTGTGCCCACTCCCGAATCGTTGAATTCCCGGCTCAGCGGGTGGAAATGATGTCGATGACGAACACCAGCGTATCCGTACCGCCGATGCCGGCCTGCGGGACGCCACGGGAACCGTAGCCGTACTCCGGCGGAATGGAGACTACCAGACGG
This sequence comes from Bifidobacterium pluvialisilvae, assembly GCF_019331695.1. Lineage (GTDB taxonomy): Bacteria > Actinomycetota > Actinomycetes > Actinomycetales > Bifidobacteriaceae > Galliscardovia > Galliscardovia pluvialisilvae. The sequence goes on along the minus strand of NZ_JAHBBI010000003.1, from coordinate 248,904 downwards.
GAGCCGACGTTGTGGCCGGGAACGGTCTGGTCCCATCCCTTGATGACCTGTCCGACGCCGATGCCGAAGCTGGCCGGGCTATGGCGTTCGAAACTCGAATCGAACGGCGCCTGCTTGCCCCAGACCACGCCATGGTAGTTCACGGTGACCGTATCGCCCTTGCGGACGACGGGGCCGTCGCCCTCGATGATCTCAACGCTCTTCAGGCCCTTCGGGGCCTCGGGGGTCGGGAACTCGATCTGCGGCGCAGCTCCGAATTCGGCATTGACCGAAGGCATGGTCGATTCGCTCATCTGTTGACTCCTCACGTCATGATTGATTATGCCGGATGATTTCCATCATCCGGCAAACGCACATAGCTGTTAAATCTATACGGTTTCCGACCGAGTTTCAAGCCCCGTCCGGACTGCGGCCGCGCGAGCCCCCGGCACAACCTTTTTCTAGTACAGACGCGCCATGAACCGCCACAGGAAGAACGCTCCGAACGCCGCCAGGACCAGCACGACCACGCCGATGGCCACGGATGCCGACCGGCGCTTCGCGAGCCGCGGGCCGTAGACCACGGCAAGCAGGAACGCGACGAGGCCGATGACCGCGCAGTTGAAGCCGATGGCCCACACGTCGCCGGACGTAAGCTCGGCCAGGCCCGCGGGCTTGAGGATGGAGTTCATGAACGTGGGGTAGATCAGTCCTCCCCAGACACCGAACGATGCGGCGCCGACGACGCCATAGGTGACCGGCGCCATCTTCGCGGGGAAGTTGTGGGAGAGGTTGTCGGCGAGCCAGAGGAAGGCGAAGCCGAGGATGAGGACGAACACGACCGCCAGCAGGCATGCGAGGGTGGCCCACGGGACCAGGGCGAACGCCCCGCCCGCCATGCTGATGATCATCGGTGCGCAGACGATCTCGCACAGGCACATGACCGCCGCCATGATGATGGCCTGCGCCAGCATCAACGGGACAGGGCCGGAATCCTCCCGTACGTCCGGAACGGCCGCGGCGGACTTGCTCTCACGATTCACACGGTTGTCTTGAGTCATGCGCATCATCATGCCACGGTTTTCGAAAAACCGTGTTACCGATGCCCACCATGCAATCGGTGACGGACGCGTCATGCACGGTTCGGCGGCTTTCGGTTCAGTGGTTGCGGATGGCGTCGCGCAGGGGCAGGACGCTTGCGGGCGGGACGGACAGTTCGTCGAGCCCGAGACGCAGGAACGTGTCGGTCAGGCTCGGGTCCGCGCCGAGTTCGCCGCAGATGCCGCACCAGATGCCATGACGATGCGCGGCCTCGACGGCCATGCGAATCATGCGCAATACGGCGGGCGAGTGCGGGTCGGCGAAGCGTCCGAGGTTCGGGTTCCGCCGGTCGCAGGCCAGCGTGTACTGGGTCAGGTCGTTGGTGCCGATGGAGAAGAAATCGGCCTCGGCGGCCAGTTCGTCGGCCATGATGACCGAGGCGGGCGTCTCGATCATGACGCCGACCCGGATGTGTTCGTTGAAACCGACATGCTCGTCGCGCAGCTCGTTCCTGGCTTCGTCGAGGATCCGCTTGGCGTCGCGCACCTCCCGGACCGAGGTGATCATGGGCAGCATGATGGCGATGTCGCCGTACGCGGATGCGCGCAGCAGGGCACGCAATTGGACCTTGAAAACCTCCGGACGGGTCAGGCAGATGCGGATGGCACGGTAGCCGAGGGCGGGATTGTCCTCATGCTCCAGGTCGAGGTAGCCGACCTGCTTGTCCGCGCCGATGTCGAGCGTGCGGATGACCACCGGCCGGTCGCCCATCCTCTGCATGACCTCCCTGTACGCCTCGAACTGGAACTCCTCGGTCGGCCAGTCCGCGCTTTCCAGGTACAGGAACTCGCTGCGGAACAGGCCGATGCCCTCGGCGTCGTTGGCCAGTACGGCGGTCACATCGGAGGGACGGCCGATGTTGGCGTACAGGCGGACCTTCCGGCCGTCCTTGGTCTCGGTGGGCTTGCCCCTGAGCTCCTGCAACAGGCGCAGGCGCTCCTCGAATCGGGCTTTCCGGCTTTGGTAGTCGGCCAGCGTGGCCGCATCCGGGTCGACGAGCACCATGCCGCTGGTGCCGTCGATCACGGCGGTATGGCCGTCGTATGCGGGGTCGAAGACGTCGCCGATGCCGAGGACGGCGGGCAGTCCCATCGTACGGGCCAGGATCGCGGTGTGCGAGTTCGCGGAACCGCTGGCGGTCACAAAGCCCAGCACCCTGGAACGGTCGAGCTGCACGGTCTCGCTGGGCGACAGATCCTCGGCGAGGATGATATGACCTCTGCCGTCGCCATCCTGCGCCGTGCCGCCGGATTCGCCTTCGAGCACATTCATCACGCGGCGGGAGACGTCCCTCACGTCGGCGGCACGCGCCTGCATGTACGGGTTGTCCATGGCGGCGAACATGGCGGCGAACCGCTCGGCCGCGCTGTTGACCGCGAACTCGGCGTTCACCCCGTCCTGTGCGATCAGGCCTTCGACGCTCTCCACATAGTCCGGATCCCGAAGCATGAGTTGGTGGGTGTCGAACAGCGTCGCCTTGTCTTCGCCGAACTCGGCCGCGGTCCTGTCCCGCAACCGCTTGAGCTGGTCGACCGCCACATCACGGGCCGTGCGGAAACGCTCCACCTCGGCCTCCGAGTCATCCACCACACGGCGTTCCATGGCGTGGTCGGCGTCATCGAGCACATGAATCGGGCCGATGGCGATGCCGGAGGATACGCCAACGCCCTGTATCGACCTCATCACAGGTTCTCCCTACGGAAGCGTGCGTTTCATTCTCCCCGATGCAACGGGAAAGCGTGCCTCCAGTGGGACTCGAACCCACAAGCCGAAGCGGCCGATTTTAAGTCGGCTGCGTATACCAATTCCGCCATGGAGGCCTGCCGGCGAAAAGCCGACTTGGCTATTATGCCACGGATGACGGCCGACAGGCGTCAGCGACGTCCCAGCGTACGCCGTCCGAGATCCAGCACGATGCCGTCGAGCAGACCGTGCTCGCTGGTCACATAGGATTCCAGTCGGCGGCCGGATCGTTCGGCGACCGCACTGCGGACCCGGTCGAGCACCCGGTCCCATACGAGCGCTCCACCGCCGATTACGTCGATACGTCCCGGATGAATGACCGGATATCCGGCACGTTCGGCCCGTGTCATACGCAGTATGCGGTCGCAGGTGGCACGCGCGTCGTCGATGCCGATGACGGCGCCGTCGACGGCATCCCTGTCGTATTCCTTCAGTCCCATGGCGATGCCGCTCATAGTGGTCACCGTGCCGGAGACGCCGATCAGGGTGCCGGTCAGACCGGCGGGCACTTTCGCGAACGCCTCGTCGATGTACCGGTCGATGTCCTCCGACGCCTGATGAATCTGCCCATCGGTCGGCGGGTCGGACACCAGATGACGTTCGCTCATGCGCACCGATCCGATGTTCATGGAGAACGCGGCCGACACCTTATCGATGGGTGCCGTCTCGCCGTCGCCTCCCATGACCATTTCCGTCGAGCCGCCTCCCAGATCGACGACCATGTACGGGGCGGGCGGCAGGGATCCGGCATCGGCCTGTGATTCAAGCACCGACGTGGCGCCGAGGAAACTCAACGACGCCTCCTCCGTACCGGGAATCACGTCGGGACGTACGCCCAGACGTGATTCGATCTCGTTTTCGAACTCCTCACGGTTCTCGGCGTCCCGTGTGGCGGACGTGGCGACGAAACGCAGGGCGTCAACCGGATGATCGCGCAGCACGTCGGCGAATTCGTCGACGGCGCGATAGGTGCGTTCCAATGCGGCATCGTCGAAACGGTGCGTCTTGTCGACATCCTGGCCGAGACGCACCACACGCATGATGCGCGGCACCGTCACCGTCATGCCGGATTCCCCCACCTCGGCTACCATGAGGCGAATCGAATTGGTGCCGCAGTCGATTCCCGCGACCGTGACCGATGTCATACGTCCTTCCTTTCCGTGTCCGGTTCCGTGGATTCCCCGGGGTCCGCGACGCGTACCGAGCACCTGCAGACGCCCGGATCGAATTCCCCGGCGACCTCGTCAAGCACCATGTCCCCGATGGGGTTGACGCCACGTCCCATGACGAGCGACTGTCCCACCAGCGCATGCAGGCATTTGACCCGCACCGGCATGCCGCCCGCGCTGATGCCTTCGATATGCTCCTCGGAATCGCCCAGTCGTTCGGCGAGCTCATGACGGAACGCGAGATACAGATCATGCGCTCGTTCGTAGGCGGCGTAGATGTCCGAATCCTCCTGCACCTGCCGCGTGTATTCCGCCATGCGCCCGGCGGCCTCGAGCCTGGACACGGCCTTGACCGCTTCAGGACTGGTGAGGTAGCAGGTGGTGGGGAACGGCGTCCTGCCGTCCACCAGCGGCCGGGTGATCACGGCCAGCGGGCTGCCGCACACGCAGCGTGCGCCCACCGCCACCATGCCCCGGGGGAACCGGCCGAGTTCGCGACGTACGGCGTCGACGTCACGCCGGTCGAGGGGATGCGAAAGCCGCTCGTCCAGAACGTCGTGGATCAGTCGGATGTCGTCGTTGGTCATTGGCCTTCCTTTGTGTTCGTGTTGGTCGTGGTGTCGCCGGAGGACGTCTTTCCCCCGCTGCCGGAGGAGGCGTCGCCGGATGCCGCGGCAGGACGCTTGTCGGCCTTGCCGAAGGAGGAGAACATGTCCTTGTACCATGGCAGCGTCTGTTCGCCGGTCGACTGCTGACCCTGGTTTTCGGTATCACCGGTCTTGCCGGTGACCGCCTCGGGATGCAGGATGCGCACCGACCGTTCCCCGGGGAAGACGAATCCGAGGCGCTCCCTCGCCTGGGCGGTGACATAGGCATCGTCATCCCAGCGTTCGATGTCGTTGTCAAGCTTCGCCTTTTTCGCGATGAGCTGGGATTCCTGATTACGCAATGCGTTGAGTTCCGCGAGATTCAACGCATACGTATGGAATGTGGAAATCAGCTGTATGGAGCCGAGCACCACGATGATCAGCGCCACGAAAAACGTGATGGGGGCGACCGATGCCCTCCGTGACGGGGCCGGAACCGTGGCCCCGCCCGTCCTGTGCGGGGACTTTCCCGCAGAGGATCCCTGTGCGGTCTTCGCTCCCCTGATTCCTCTGCTGCCTTTGCCGTTCGCGTCCCTTTTGCCCATAGACACGAAAATACCCGCCGCATTCGACTTGGTGCCGAATACGACGGGTATCGTTACCGCTTGTTCAAACGGGCATCATCCGGCGCATGCCGGAGAGGCTCACTTGGCGAGGTACTTCTTGCAGGCCTTGAAGGCGCTGTAGCCGGCGTACTGCGCGGTGGAGCCGAGCTCCTCCTCGATCTCGAGCAGGCGGTTGTACTTGGCAACGCGCTCGCCACGGGCCGGGGCGCCGGTCTTGATCTGGCCGGTGTTCTTGGCCACGGCGAGGTCGGCGATGGTGGTGTCCGGGGTCTCGCCGGAACGGTGGGAGACCATGGAGGTGAAGCCGTTCTTGGTGGCCAGCTCGATGGCGTCGAGGGTCTCGGTGACGGAACCGATCTGGTTGAGCTTCACGAGCAGGGAGTTCGCGGCACCCAGCTCGATGCCCTTGGCCAGACGCTTCGGGTTGGTGACGAGAAGGTCGTCGCCGACGAACTGCAGGCGGTCGCCGAGCTCGGCGGTGATCTTCGCCCAGTCTTCCCAGCCCTCTTCCTGGTACGGATCCTCGATGGAGACGATCGGGTACTCCTCGATGAGCTGCTCGTAGAAGTCGAGCATGTACTGGGCGTCGCGGTCATCGCCTTCGAAGTGGTACTTGCCGGTCTCCTTGTTGTAGAACTCGGAGGAGGCGACGTCGAGGGAGATGCCGATCTGCTTGCCGGGCTCGTAGCCGGCGGCGGAGATGGCGTCCATGATGTAGTTGAGGGAGTCCTTGTTGGACTTCATCTTGGGAGCGAAGCCGCCCTCGTCGCCAAGGCCGGTGTTCAGGCCTTCCTTCTTGAGGACGTTCTTGAGGGTGTGGTAGACCTCGACGCCGGCCTGCAGGGCCTCGGAGTAGGTGTCGAAGCCGTACGGGGAGATCATGTACTCCTGGATGTCGGTGGCGAAGTCGGCGTGGGCGCCGCCGTTCATGATGTTCATGTTCGGAACCGGCAGGATGTGGCCGTTGGTGCCGCCGATGTAACGGTACAGCGGCAGCTCGGCGGACTCGGCGGAGGCGTACAGGGCGGCCAGGGAGACGCCGAGGATGGCGTTGGCGCCGAGCTTGCCCTTGTTCGGGGTGCCGTCGAGCTCGATCATGACATCGTCGAGGGCGCGCTGATCGGAAGCGTCCATGCCGATGACCTTCGGGGCGATGACCTCGTTCACGGCCTTGACCGCGTTGAGGACGCCCTTGCCGCCGTAGACGGACTTGTCGCCGTCGCGACGCTCCCAGGCTTCGGCCTCGCCGGTGGAGGCGCCGGAGGGAACGAGGCCCAGACCCTGGGCGCCGTCCTCGGTGTCGAGGACGACCTCAACGGTCGGGTTGCCACGGGAATCAAGGATTTGGCGTGCGTACACGCTTTCAATTGCTGCCACAACTTCTCCTTAAGACAAATTATGTTGTGCTGACAGACCTAAGAATAATGCCTTTTATGGACGATGCCCAGTTTTTCCCCGTAAGTGTCGCCGGAGGGGCGACGTTTCACCCCATGCGGCCGGCTCATTCATGTTCACGCTCACATACGAATTGCGCATACTCGCGCATGAGATGGCGCGTGATCGGCCCGAGGGGAATCCCCGTGCCTCCTATGGCCGTCACCGGTCGGATGCCCATCAGGGCGTTGGTGGCGAAGGCCTCGTCCCATCGGCCGATGTCGAACGGGGCGTCGCCCCGGGACGTATCCCCGACGGCTTCCATGACCGCGATGCGCTCCTCGGCCACCGTCCGCCGTTCGCACACCCAGCCACGCACCGTACCGGGCAGCAGGCCGCATTCCACGGCCGGCGTGTGGATGACTCCGTCGCGCACGAGGAACAGGTTGGCGTTGGTGGTCTCGCACAGCTCGCCCCTTGCGTTCGCGAACACCGCCCCGTCGAGGCCCGCCGCCTTGGCGCGACGCGTCTCGAGGATGTTGTCGCCTTGGTTGAGGGTCTTGTGGAAGGTCAGCACGGAGCGTTCGTTGCGCCACGCCTGGCACCATCCGAGCCCGAGGGTCCGTCCGTCGCCCCACGCGTCATAGGGATTGGGCCGGTGGGTCAGGGTCAGGATGCCGTCGGATGCGATGACCTTCAGCGCGCACGACGCCCACAACGCCGGGGCTTCCTCCCGCATGTGGCGCAGATGCTCCCCGATGCGGTCCCGGATGGACGCGCCATCGGGGTCGGGCACGCCGATCGCACGGCATCCGCGGCCGAGCCGCTCGATGTGGCGTTCGAGCATGATGGCCTGTCCGTTCCGGATCGCGATGGTCTCGAAGACGCCGAGACCGAATTGGTACCCCTCCCCCGGCCGCCCTCCGGGGAAAGGCCTGGCGCGGAGCGGACCGTTCCGGTTCCCGTCAGTCATGCCATCGTCCTTTCGTGTCGCATCCGAGGGCGTCGAGCAGGGCCTCCGCCTTCTGCATCGCCTCGTCGTATTCGAAGTCGGGGTCGGATTCGACGGTGATGCCGCCTCCGGCGCCGATATGGTACTCGTATGGGCCGCACCCCCGGGCTTGGCCCGTGTGGGTGGCCGACCGTATGAGGATGTTGAGGTCGCTGTCGCCGTTGAACCCGATGTATCCGAGGGAGCCGGTGTACGCGCCTCTGGCGGATCGTTCGTACCGGTCGATGAGCTGCATGACGCGGCGCTTCGGGGCGCCGGTGATGGAACCTCCCGGGGACATGGCCGCGATGGCGTCCTCGACCGTCCTCCCCCCGGCGAGATCGGCCTCCACGGTGGAGATGAGGTGGTGGACGTGGGCGAAGCTGTGGACTGCGGCGAACGCCGGCGTCGCCACGGTGCCGGGGCGCGCCACCCTGCTCAGGTCGTTGCGCTCAAGATCGGTGACCATGAGCAGTTCGCTGTGGTCCTTTTCCGATTGTTCGAGTTCGGCACGGTTGCGCCGGTCCACGGTCGGATCGGCGGAGCGGGGACGGGTGCCCTTGATGGGCTCGGTCGTGACGTGCCGGCGTTCGCACCGCAGGAACCGTTCGGGCGAGGAGCTGACGATCTGCCAACCACCGCCGTTGACGTAGCCGGCGTACGGCGCCGGATTGTACAGGGCGAGACGACGGAACAGCCCATAGGGCGCGAACGGGCTGGAGACGGTCATACGCAGCGAATAGTTGGCCACGTAGGCATCGCCCTCGCGCATGTGGCCACGCAAGGATTCGACACCCCGCACGTATGATGCCCTGTCATGCTCGCAGGCCCAGGACGCGGCGGCGTCGACGGCCGGGGACCCTGGCAGGGGGGCGCCATCGGGGCGGATGCGGCCGATGGCCTCCTCGGGGCGCAGTCCGTCACGGCGGTGATGGGATATCAGCAGCGTCCGGCGATCGCGATGGTCCTCGACGAAGATGTCGTCGAAATCCCACCATGCGGCGTCGGGCATGGCCGGTCCCCCCGGCCGGGCATGGCGCGGCGCAAGGCCGTGCCGTCGCATGCCGTCATCGTAGGAGGCAAAGCCCATGACGCCGGACGTGAATGGGAGACGGCGGTTCCCGGCGTCCGCCGGAAGCGCCTCTTCCGACGAAACGCCGACGGACGATTGCGCGGCCCATGACCGGATGGCGTCCAGCGCATCGGCGTCATGATGGGTCGCATACGTCCATTCGCCGGATTCATGGCGCGACTCCCGGACGGTCTCGCCGTATTGCTCCACCCCGCGGAACGGGTTGACGCCGAGTATGGAATACCGTTCCCCCGTCTGCGAGTCGAGGAGGACCAACGGTTCGCCGACGGCGTCGAAGGCCTCGGCGACGTCGGCGAGCGTACGATACGGCCGCAGCTCGGTGATGGTGGTTCGTTGCGTCATGACCGTCGTTTTGGTGTGTGCTTCCATGCCAGGTCGTCGAGGAGCTGGTTGGCCCAGGCGAGGACCTGGGTCGAGTCCATGGCCCCTGAGCCCATCGTCCCGCGGAATGGGGCGGGGATGAGATAGGTGTGGGTGACGGGACGGTATTGGATGCCCTTGTAGATGCGTTCGAGGCGCATTGCCACTGATTCGGGAGGGTCGATCTTGCCGACGCGTACGTTGCGTCCCTGTGCGACGATCTCGCTGAGCCCGAGCGCTCGTGCGCGTGCGCGCAGCCGGGCCACGTCGAACAGGGTGTCGAGTTCCTTGGGGGGATTGCCGTAGCGGTCGGTGAGCTCGTCGCGCAGCTCCTGCAGGTCGTGCTCGTCGCGGGCCGCGGCCATCTTGCGGTAGGCTTCGAGGCGCAGCTTGTCGGAGTCGATGTACGCCTCGGGGATGGAGGCGTCGACGGGCAGGTCGATGGTGACGGACACCGGTTCGGTGCGCTGCGGCTCCTTGTATTCGGCGACGGCCTCGGAGACCATGCGCACGTACAGGTCGAATCCGACGCCTTCGATATGGCCGGATTGCTCGCCGCCGAGCAGGTTGCCGGTGCCGCGCAGTTCGAGGTCCTTCATGGCCACGTCGTACCCGGAGCCGAGCGCGGTGTTCTGCGCGATGGTGGCGAGGCGGTCGTGCGCGGTCTGGGTCATCGTCTTGGACGGGTCGTAAAGGAAGTACGCGTAGGCGCGTTCCCGCCCCCTGCCGACCCTGCCTCGCAGCTGGTGCAGCTGTGAGAGGCCGAATTTGTCGGCATGGTCCACGATGAGCGTATTGGCGTTGGAGATATCCAGACCGGTCTCGATGATGGTGGTGCAGAGCAGGACGTCGATGTCGCGGTGCCAGAAGTCGCGGATGATGGCGTCGAGCTGCTTCTCCCCCATCTTGCCGTGCGCGACGCCTATGCGCGCCTCGGGGACGAGTTCCTTGATCTTCGCGGAGACACGTTCGATGTCCCCCACGCGGTTGTGCACATAGAACACCTGGCCGCCGCGCAGCAGCTCGCGCCGGATGGCGGCCGTGACCTGGGCGTCCTCGTAGGCGCCCACGTAGGTGAGCACGGGGAGACGGTCCTCGGGCGGGGTGGCCAGCGTGGACATCTCGCGGATGCCGGTGACGGCCATCTCGAGGGTTCGCGGGATCGGCGTGGCGGAGAGGCTCAGCACGTCGACGTTCGTGCGCAGCGCCTTGAGCGTCTCTTTGTGTTCGACGCCGAAACGCTGCTCCTCGTCGATGATGACGAGTCCCAGGTCCTTGAAGCGAATCTTCGGATTGAGCAGCTTGTGGGTGCCGATCACCACGTCGACGGTGCCCGCGGCGAGCCCTTCGGTGGTCTCCTTGATCTGCTTGGCCGTCTGGAAACGGCTCATGGCGGCGACGTTGACGGGGAATCCCGAGAATCGTTCGGTGAAGGTCTCGTAGTGCTGCTGCACGAGCAGGGTGGTGGGCACGAGCACCGCCACCTGCTTCGAGTCCTGGACCGCCTTGAATGCGGCGCGCAGCGCGATCTCGGTCTTGCCGAAGCCGACGTCGCCGCAGATGAGGCGGTCCATCGGCACGGGCTTTTCCATGTCGGCCTTGACCTCGTCGATGGTGGTGAGCTGGTCGGCCGTCTCCTGGTAGGGGAAGGCGTCCTCCAGCTCGCGCTGCCACGGGGTGTCGGGGCTGAACGCGAATCCTTTGGCCTGCTGGCGGGCGGAGTACAGTTTGACCAGGTCCTGCGCGATCTGTTTGACATGCTTGCGGGCCTTGGCCTTGGTGGCGGCCCAGTCGGAACCGCCGAGCTTGTTGAGCTTGGGGACGTCCGCGCCGATGTATTTGCTGATCTTGTCGAGCTGGTCGGTGGGGATGAACAGCTTGTCCGGAGGGGCGCCGCGTTTCGATGGCGCGTATTCGACGACCAGGTATTCGCGTTGGGATTTCGTCGGCCCGGATCCGATGGTGCGTTGCCGCATCTCGACGAACCGTCCGATGCCATGCTGGTCGTGGACGATGTAGTCGCCGGCCTTGAGCTCCATGAGGTCGATGGCCTTGCGCCGGCGTTTCGGCGTCTTCGCATGGGCCGCGACGCTGGATTTGCCGGTCAGGTCGCGTTCGGTGAGCAGGGCGATGCCTGCGGACCTGTCGATGAAGCCGTCCACGGCGCATGACGTCACGTATCGGATGTCGGAGACGCCGATCTGCGACAGCATCCTGCGCAGCCTCGACAGTGTGCCGTTGGCCGCCGCGGTGACCGTGACGTCCAATCCCGCCGACAGCAGTCCATGGATGCCTTCGGACGTCTTGCTCTCGATGCCGCGGAACTCCTCGGGGGCCACGGCGTCGAGCTGAATGTGCCCGTCAATCGTGTCGTCCACACCGAAGCCGGTGAGCCCCCACACGGCGTCGCAGGAGGATTCCAGCGATTCCACGGTCTCCCCATAGTCGAGGAAGCTCGCCTCGTCGAAGCTGATGGGTGCGCCGTCGCCGTGGCCCGAGGCCGCCACATGCCAGCTGGCGGCGAGGAACTCGTCCGCCGTCTTGTTGAGGTCCTCGCTGGCCCGACGCAGCCGTTCGGGGTCGTCCAACAACACCAGGGATCGTTCCGGCAGCAAGGAGGCAACCGGGACGAGGTCGTCGACGAGCGCGGGCATGAGCGATTCCATGCCTTCGACGGGAATGGCGTGCGCGATGGATTCGAGCATGTCGTGCGCGTTGGGTATCTGCCCGGCCAGCCTTCCGGCGCGTTCGCGCACCGAATCGGTCAGCTGTAGCTCACGGCATGGGGTCGCCCAGACGGTGCCGACGTCGTCACCGTAGGTGCGTTGGTCGGAGGCATGGAACTCCCGGATGGAGTCGATCTCGTCGCCGAAGAACTCGATGCGCACCGGATGCGCCGCCGTCGGGGGGAAGACGTCGAGGATGCCGCCTCGTACGGCGAATTCACCGCGGTCCATGACCAGTTCGGCGCGTGTGTACGCATTCCGCACGAGCCGTCGGACCGCGTCTTCGAGGGATATCTCCCTTCCCGCGGCGAAGACGAGCGGCTCCACGTCCCCAAGGCCCCGGACCACGGGTTGGATCATCGAACGGATCGGCATCACAAGGATGCGGATGGGGCCGGACATCGCCGATCCGGGTTCGGGATGGGCGAGGCGACGGAAGACGGCCATGCGTCCCGCCACGGTGTCGGACCGCGGGGAGAGCCGCTCATGGGGCAGCGTCTCCCATGCCTGCAGTATGGCGACGTCCCCGGGGTCACCGCCATACCATGACCGTATGGACTGCACGCATTCCTCGGCGTCGCGTCCGGAGGGCACCACCATCACCACGGTGGAGCCCGGCGCTTCTTCGGCCAGCGCCGCGACCAGCGCGGGACGGATGCCTTCCGGCGCACCGATGGTCAGGCGGGAGCGTCCGCCGTCGTGGGAGGCACCGACGTCCACGAGACGCCGGAAATCGGCGTCGCCGTCAAGCCGTCGCAGCAGATCGTGCAGCATCCCGTCTACCCGTAGCGTCGCATGCGCTTCCCGCTCATCGGCCATTGAACCGCTCCTGGGCCTTGCTCAGACCGTCGATGATGACGGTCTCGGCCGCGTCGGCCCCGTCGGCGAGGAACTCGTCCAACTGCTTGCGCTGCTGGGGGGAGAAGCCGCCAAGCACCCAGTTAATGGTGTTGTCGTGGGCGTTGGGGCCGCGCCTGGCGTGCCCCACGCCGAGCCGCACACGCGCGTATTTGTTGGTTCCCAGGGACCGGTCGATGGATTTGATGCCGTTGTGGCCGCCGGCGGAGCCCCCGGCCTTCACTTTGATACGGCCGAAGTCGAGATCCATGTCGTCGTGAATGACGACGATATGCTCGGCGGGGATGTCATAATATGCGCTGATGGACGAGACGGCATTGCCGGACTCGTTCATGTAGGTCAGCGGCTTGGCCAGGAAGAACTTGACCCGCCGGCCGTCCAGCGCCATGACGCCCTTGCCGAGCTTCGCCAGCCCCTTGTGGTCGGACAGGCTCACGGACCAGCGTTCGGCGAGCACATCGGCGCACATGAATCCCATGTTGTGGCGGGTCCCCTCATACTTCGACCCGGGATTGCCCAGTCCCGCGATAAGCCAGAAATCAGATGCCATCAGTTCAGTTCCCCAGTTCCTTGTACCAGTAGGCCACGTCGAGCAGCTGGTCTCCATTGCAGCATGCCTTCGGCAGGTAGCCATAGCGTTCGAATCCGAAACGGTGCATGAGCGCGGTGGAGCCCGCGTTGTCGGCGAACACCACGCACACGGCGATGCGGAAGCCGATGCGGGTGGCCGCCGCGATCAGCCATTCGACCAGCATGCTGCCCAGCCCCTGACGGGCGAATGCCTTGTCGACGTAGTAGCTGAATTCCGTGATGTCGGAGTATCCGGCACGCGCGTGGTAGCGCGACAGCGATGCGAATCCCGCCACCTTGCCGTCGACCTCGATGACGACCACGGGATATTGGTCCCGTGGGTTGTGCGAATACACCCATTCACGCCTCTGGTCGAGGTTGCGCGGCGTGAGGTCCGCCGTGCTGCCTCCGACGACCACGGCCATGTTGTAGATGCGGGTGATGTCGTCCAGATCGTCGTCCTCGGCGTCCCTGATCACGATGGTGCGCCCGTTGGAATACGTCGTGGAATAGGTTTCGTTCAATAACTGCACGGCAATAGTGTATACCGCCGCGTGACGCCGCGCGTCCGCCGCCCCAGTTTTCGCCGATACGCGAAGGGAGGGGAATCCTCACGCATGAGAATCCCCCTCCCCTATGCTCCGGAGGGACGGCGGATTGCCGTCACTGCTGGTCGCCGCTGAGGGCCATGGCCTTGTTCAGGGCGTCCTGCAGCTGCTTCTGCGCCTTGCCGTAGGCGGTCCAGTCGCCGTTCTTCATGGCGGCGTCGGAGTCCTTCATGGCCTGGGACGCGTCGGCGAGCGCCTGCTTCATCTCGGGCGTCATCGTGGCGTTGCCGCCGGTCTGTTGCGACTTCGATTTGCCGGTTGTGGTCTTGCCGGTGTCCCCGGACCGCTGTTGGCTCTGCCCCGTCTTCTCGGCATCGCCTGCGGAGGCCCCGGAGTCGCCGCCGAACACCTGGTCGAGCGCCTCGTCCAGGGTGTCGGCGAACCCGACCTGGTCGCCGAACGCCACGAGGACCTTCTTCAGCAGCGGGTAGCTGGTGGCGCCGCTGGACTTGATGTATACCGGCTGCACGTAGACGAGGCCGCCGCCGATCGGCAGGGTCAGAAGATTGCCGCGCTCCACGTTGGTGCTGCCGGATTCGAGCAGGTTGAGCTCCTTCGACACGTCGGCACTGGAGTTGAAGTTGTTCTGGGCCTGTCCCGGTCCGGGCACGTTGGTGTCCTTCGGCAATTCGAGCAGTCTCAACGTGCCGTAGTTCGGCCCGATGGTGCCTTTCTTGCTGCCGGCATCGGAGTCGACCGAAAGGAACCCGGTGAGAATCTCACGGGTCTGGCCTCCGGCCGGGATATAGGTGGAGGTCAGGGAGAAGGTCGGCTCCTTGGTGCCCGGCGTCTGCATGGTCAGGTAGTAGGGCGGCTGCTTGATGTCCTCCTTCTGCTCCTGCTGGGACTCGGTCGGGTCGGTCGGCGTCTGCCAGAAGTCCTCGCCGGAGAAGAACTGGCTGGCGCTGGTGACGTGGTACTTGCTCAGCAGCGAGCGCTGCACCTTGAACAGGCTCTCCGGATAGCGCATGTGGCTCATGAGGTCGCCGGAGATATCGGAGATGGGCTTGTACTGGTTCGGGAAGATGCTCTGCCACGCCTTGAGCACCGGATCGGTGGGATCCCAGGCGTACAGGTCGACCGAACCGTCGTAGGCGTCGACGGTGGCCTTCACCGAGTTGCGGATGTAGTTCGCCTGCTGGCTGCCGAGGCCCTTGACGGTGTCGGAGCTGACGGTCAGCGAGTCGGTGGTGGCCGACCCGAGATCGGTCTTCTGCGAATACGGGTAGGCGTCGGACGTGGTGTATCCGTCGACGATCCATTTGACGCGGCCGTCGACGACCGCCGGATAGACGCGGCCGTCGAGCGTGAGATAGGGGGCCACCTTCGCCACGCGCGTCTGCGGGTCGCGGTCGTAGAGGATCTGCGAGTCCGAGGTCACGCGGTCGGAGAAGAGGATCTGGTCGGAGCCGAAGCGGATGGCGTAGAGGATGCGGGCGAACAGGTTGCCCACGCCGGGGCCGCCGTCGCCTTGGAAGGTGGTGGTGGCGCCCTTCGAGCCGGTCGGATAGTCGAACTCCCATGCGCCGGTCCCCTTGGGCGACCCGACGATCGAGTAGTCGGGCGAGTTCGGGGAGAAGTAGATGCGCGGTTCGTAGTGCTGCGATTCGGTGAGCTTGCCCTGCGTGGGGATGCCCTGTTCGAAGAACTGCGGCTGCCCATCGGAGGTCACTTTGTTGCCGTATGCGGCCACGACGCCGTAGCCGTGGGTGTACACGGTGTGGTCGTTGACCCAGTTGCGGTTGTCGTTTCCTGCGAGGTTGATGTCGCGCACGCCGATGACCGTGTCCTGGCTTGCGCCGTCGATCTCGTACTTGTCGACGGCCAGTGTGTCGGCGAAGGTGTAGTACTGCTTGGACTGCTGCAGCTGGCGGAACGTCGGGGCGACGACCTGCGGGTCGAGCAGTCGGATCTGCGCGGTGGTCTCGGCGTCGGATTCGAGGGCGCCGGACTTGCCGGCGGTCGTGGCGTCGTAGCTCTGCGTCTTGACCTTGTCGAGCCCATAGGCCGCGGTCGTGGCATCGATGTTGCGCTGGATGTACGTGGATTCGAGTTCCTGCGCGTTCGGATTCACCTTGAACCGCTGGAGCAGGGCCGGGTAGATCATGGTGAGCACCAGGGAGGCCACCACGGCGACCGCCACGGCGACGATGGGCGTGCGCCAGGCCCTGAGCGCGGCCTTGGCGGAGACCGCGGGGGTGTCGTTGCTCAGGGTCCTGGTGGTCATCATCCATACGCCGAGCACGATGCCGAGCAGGGCCACCACCACGGCCATGGCGAAGGTGACGGGAATCGTGGCGTGGACGGATGAGTATGCGGCGCCGGTGATGCGATCGCCCTCCTGGGTCAGTGTGGCGAAGACGCCCACGCCGATGCGCACCGCCCAGATGAGGAAGAACAGGATGAGCCAGACGGCCACCTGGCGGCGGGCGCGTTTGGTGATGTCGAAGATCGACCGGCCCCCGGTCGGCATGGTAAGCCGAATGCCTCCCATGAGCAGGTGGGCGACGACGGAGAACACCAATCCCATGAGCAGCATGGTGAACGCCGCGGACAGCACCAGCCGAAGGCCCGGGAGCACGAACACGTAGAAGCCGTTGTCCAGGCCGAACTGCGCGTCCTTCGTGCCGAAGGACTGGTTGTGGAACAGCAGAAGGATCTCGGACCAGTTGGCGTTGAACTGGAATCCGAACACGAGGCCGACGACCAGTGCGACGCCGAACGCGACGCGACGGGCCAGCTTGGAGCTGACTCCGGGGTCCATCTCCATGACGCCGTCACGGAAGCGGATCTTGGTGCCGTCGGCGAAGTCGGGGCGCACGCGGATGGCCAGCACGGCGGCGAGGTAGGCGACGAGCGCCACCACGAGCGCGTACGCCAGCCACAGGCCGATGCGTACGGCGTAGGTCGTCCAGATCACGCTGGAGAAGCCGAGCTGCGTGTACCACATCACCTCGGTGATGAACCGGGAGAGGGCGAACACCAGTCCCACGATGATGACCAGCGCAAGCACCACGCCGATGAAGATCTTGTTGCCGCGGCCCGCCCCCGGCGAGGGCTTCGCGGCATGCGGGATGCGGGGGAAGTTGGGCGGGACGCCCCGGCCGGAGCCATGGCCGGACGACGAACCACGGCGTTCGTCGTCGCCGTCGGCGGTGACGTCGAGGATGACGGGCCCGTCGTCATCGGCGTTCCTGCCGTTCCGGCCGCGGCCGCCACGGGGGTCGAAGGGGTCGGGAATTCCAAACATATCAAATAAGGACATGGTTCCAGCCTACCGTACGGCCGCCCGAGGGCGCGGAATACGCCGTGAGAGAGGATGGACGATGACACGCGGACGTCACATGGCGTCCGATAATGATTGATGTAGAAGAGTCGAAGACAGCATGAAGGAACCGCGAATCATGAACCAGTCCCCCGACAAGCCGGACATCCCCCTGCCGCGCCCGCCGCGCACGAGGAACGACGCCGGGCGTACGAACGCCCCCGATATGCCCGGAAGACCGTCCAAAACCCCCTCCCTTCCCCCTCGCCTGCCGGCGATCCCCGACAGGGCCGACACTGGGCGGAGGACGCCCGCCGCGCCCGGGACCGCGGACGATGGAAACGGGAGCATGGGCGCGACCATGCTGCGGCGGCGCGGCGGGGCCTCCGCCGGCCGCGCATCCGTCGCCATGCCGCACATCGTCAAGGGCGTGTTCGACCCTCGCAGCAGCAGCGGCGGCGTCATCGGACGCGATCCCGCCTGCGCGATCGTACTCAACGACATGCTGGTGTCGCGACGCCACTGCAGGGTGGAGTCCACGAAGGACGGCATCGAGCTGACGGACCTGCGCAGCGCCAACGGCACCTATGTCAACGGCAGACGCGTGGGCAGGGTCTGGCTGCAGGAGGGCGATGTCGTCACGCTGGGCAACACCGACCTTGTCGTGCAGGGTTCCGTGCTGCAGTCGCGCAAATCGTTCATGAGCACGAAATGCGTCTCCTGCGAGGGCATCGGACTGACGGTCGGCAGGGGCGCCGGCGCGAAGCGGCTGCTCGAAGGCATCAACGCGAATTTCGACGTCGGCTCCCTCACCGCGGTGATCGGCCCGTCCGGCGCCGGCAAGTCCACGTTCGTGAAGATTCTCGCTGGTCTGGAATCCCCCACCGAGGGCCATGTCGTCTTCGACGGCCATGACGTGCAGCGCGACATCGCCCTGCTGCGCACGCGCATCGGCTTCGTGCCGCAGGACGACGTGGTGCACGACAAACTGAAGGTGGACGCCGCCCTGGAGTACGCGGCCAAACTGCGTCTGCCCGGATCGTCGCCCGAGGAACGGGCGAAGGTGATCGACAAGGTGCTCGACGAACTCGAGCTCACCCGGCATCGCGACACCCGCATCGACCGGCTTTCCGGAGGCCAGCGCAAACGCGTGTCGACGGCGATCGAGCTGCTGACCGAACCGGAGCTGCTGGTGCTCGACGAGCCCACATCCGGATTGGATCCGGCCCTCGACCTGCGTGTGATGACCATGCTGCGCAAGCTCGCCGATGCGGGGCGTGTGGTCGTGGTCGTCACCCACTCCCTGTCATATATCCGCGACGTATGCGACAACGTGCTCATGCTCGCCCCCGGCGGACGTCCCGCGTTCTACGGTTCGGTCGAGCAGATGGACGAGACGTTCAAGGGCCGGCAGTGGGCGGACATCTTCAACGACGTCGCCGAGCATCCCACGCGCACGTTCGGCGCGGCGCCGGCCGTTCCCGGTGCGGGCGTGGACCGTCATCCGGGCGAGAAACCCCCGAAGCCACGCAGATTCAGCCAGACGGCCACGCTGGTGGTCCGCCAGCTGCATCTCGTCGTGGCCGACCCGGGGCTGCTGGTGTTCCTCCTGCTGCTTCCGCTGATCCTCGGCGCGTTGTCCCTGGTCGTGCCCGGCGACCACGGCCTCGGGCTCGCCGACGTGAAGGACTCCCCCACCGAGCCCAACCAGCTGCTCGTGCTGATGATTCTCGGCGCATGCTTCATGGGCGCGGCGCTTTCGGTGCGCGACATCGTCTCGGAGCGGCCCATCTACTACCGCGAGCGCGCCGTGGGTCTCTCGCCCACGTCCTATACGGCGTCGAAGCTCATCGTGCTGTGTCTGGAGACGCTGCTGCAGTCCGTCCTGCTGGTGTCCGTGGTCGCGTTCGGCAAGGACATGCCGAAGTATGGCGCGATCTGGAGGAACCACAGCGTCGTCGAACTCGTGCTGGTGGTATGGGCCACGGCCTGGGTGTGCGCCATGCTCGGCGCCGTGGGAAGCTCCCTGGTCCGGTCGAACGAGCAGACGATGCCCCTGCTGGTGATCGTCGTCATGACGCAGCTGGTGTTCTCGGGCGGCATGATCCCGGTGACCGACCGGGCGGGTCTGGAGCAGGTGTCCTATCTGTTCCCCGCACGATGGGGGTTCGCGGCGGCCGCGTCGACCGTCGACCTGAAGTGGGCGGTGCTCACCGCGGAGGACGATCCCCTGTGGACGCATTCGGCACACCAATGGTGCGTCGACATGGCGGTACTGGGCGTCATGCTGGTGGTGCTCACCGTGGCGTTGCGCATCCGCATGGGCATGAGGCAGTCGCAGCGCAGTTAGCCGGCGTCACCGAATCGATACCGGGGTGCCCTCCGGCAGCTGCCTGTACAGCCATTGCGCGTCGGCGACGCTGAGGCGCACGCATCCGTGCGACGCGGGCCTGCCGAGCTTCTCCGCCTCCGATGCGATGTACCTGCCCTTCCTGTCGGTGGGCACGGTGTGGAAGAGGTATTCACCGTAGTTTGCCCATGAGACCCAGTATTTGGCGCCCATGTTCTCTCGCTCGTTGAAGAAATCGCCGCCCCGGTTCTGTATGCGGTAGTCGCCCTTCGGGGTCGATCCGCGCATGCCTGTGGAGCAGATCATCGTATAGACGACATGGTTGCCGCTCATCACGTAGACGCGTTGGCGACTGAGGGAGACCACAAGATGCAGGTTCCTCACTTTGCCGAGGTCGATGTGCGTGCCACCGGTGGGCAGCTGCCACGAAGGCGTCTTCGGGGTCTTGTCAGGCGCCGGCACCGCACGGGCCCGCTTCGTGGAGGCGGCGGGCGTCTCCCGGATGTCGGCGGCCTCCACGGCCAACGGCGCGTCGGAAGAATCGGCCATGAGGGGCGCCGATCCCCGGGGTATGAGCACACCTAGGGACGCCATGGTGACAACGAGGCATGCGACGATGAGAATCCTCGTAGTCCTGTCGAATAGTCGCAGGAACGAAATCACCAGCCCCAGCACGCTGCCGCGCGACCGGGACCGGGCCTCCCCTGTCGTCTCCTTCGCGTGGCCCGCACGGAAGCGGTCGAATCCTGACATCATCCTCATCACCTCAAACAACCCCTGCGCGCCATGAACGCGCCAATTCGTCGGCGTGTCGGCCGTGAACGCGCCGATCCATGGCGGATCGGCCATGGCATTCACTCATGCGTGTCTTCTCATCCCTAGGGTAACACCGGACGACATGGTGTTCCGTGCAGCACGCTCACCGCGCAATGCCACGCCGGATGCCATGATGGGGCCGGTCTCCATGCGCCTCCGGACTTGGGCCGGGGGCGTGCTATCAAGGAATCCATGGACAGCCCACTTCGCTCATCACATCTTCCGCTTCGTTTCACGGCGCTTTTCGCGACGGCCGTCATGGTTCTCGCGACCGGGGGATGCACCATGCCGCTGTTTCCCTCGGGTAATAATTCGTCGGGGAATAATTCGACGGCCTCCCCTTCCGCATCCACCGGCACGTCGACGCCCTCGCCGTCGCGCACAGCAACGAAGCCGTCGACCCCCGCGGCCTCGGCCTCGGCGAGCACGGACACGGGCGATGCCGCCACACGGGCGAAGGCGATGGCGACGTCGATGAGCCTCGAGGAGAAGGCGGGCCAGCTCATCATGGCGCCGCTGTTCGCCGGGGACTCCCCCTCGACGGTCAGGTCGCTGGTCGTCGACCGGCACGTCGGGTCCATTGTGCTCATCGGCAACTGGAGCGGCGGCACCGCCTCGGTCTCCCAAGCCACGGGAACCGTGCAGGGATACACGACGGACGGTGTGAAGCTGCTGATCTGCACCGACCAGGAGGGCGGTCAGGTCCAGCATCTGACCGGCACCGGGTTCGACACTATGCCCTCGGCACTGGAGCAAGGCCAATCCGCCACGGCCACGTTGCGGAAGTCCGCGGCGGCATGGGGCGCCCAGCTCAAGGCTGCCGGCGTGAACGCCGATCTGGCTCCGGTGGCGGACACCGTCCAGACGGCCTCCCGCGCGCAGAACGCGCCGATCGGGGCGCTGGACCGTGACTTCGGTCTGGACGCCGCAGGCAACGGGGGCCACGCCGCGGCGTTCATCGCCGGCATGAGGTCGTCCGGCGTGATGACGACGGTCAAGCACTTCCCCGGTCTGGGTGCCGTCGCCGGCAACACTGATTTCACCACAGAGGGCATCACCGACACCGTCACGACGCTGGGCGGCGGCCAGACGGTCGGGTTCGCGGAGGCGTTGAAGGCCAAGCCGGAGATGGTGATGATGTCGCTCGCCACCTATCGGCGGATAGACCCGTCGCAGCCTGCGGCGTTCTCGAAGACCATCATCGACGGCTACCTGCGCTCCAAGCTCGGCTTCCAGGGCGTGGTGACGTCGGACTCGATGTCCGCCCAGGCGGTCAGCGGCATTCCGACGAAGGACCTCGGCACACGTTTCATCGCGGCGGGCGGCGACCTCGTCTGCATCGGCGACACCGCCACGGTCGCGACGATACTTCAGGGAATCATCGACAAGGCGAAGTCCGACCCCTCGTTCGCCAAGGCCGTCGACCGGTCGGCGCAGCGCGTGCTGGCGATGAAGATCGCCGCCGGACTGGCATAGCCTCCGTCCACGACGCGCGGATAATGTTCCACAGTCACGGTATCCTGTCCGAGGAGCACCAATGTTCCAGATACTGGAACACCGCTTTCGGGACGTGGACCACCGTCCTATATTCGTCCGCCGTAATTACGTACTATTACAGGTGAATTCCGTATTCACAGAGAAGGAAGCGAACCAATGGCAACCGATAACAATCTGTATCTTGTGGTGAAGGTCGTTGACAAGGCCACCGGCGCGAAGTCCCTCGTGGGCGTCACCAAGGCTCTCGGCGATGCCGCCCTGCTCATCGGCAAGGACCACCCCGATTTCAAGGATGCCAACATCAACTTCGTCGGCGAGCGCGACGAGTTCGGCGCCAAGCGCCAGCTGTTCAACCTGCCGTTCGACGACACCTACCTGATCTACGAGGTCGAGGCCGGCGCGGTGCTCGACCCGCTGCTGACCAAGTGATTCCTGAGCAACGATAACGAGAACAGGGTTCCACCAGGGTCCTGCGGCCGTGTCGACGGCCGCAGGACCCTTTCGCGTTCCGTATGCCATCGGCCCCAACGTATGCCCATGCCATCGCACCGGACGGTCATGGTCTATCATCGAATTATGTTGCCAGCGGAACGTATGAGCGCAGTGGCCTTCTCCGCCAGGAACTGCGCGCTTGAATCAATGACGATCGACCGGCGGACCATGGCCCTCGCCCGCGAGTATGAGCGGGGACGCCTCGGCATCGACGAATTCGTCGACCGGTGCGGAACGGATGGCGACGACCTTGCCGACTGCGCGGACGCCGTCTTCGTGCGGGGGCTGCTGCTCGCCGAGCATCCGGCTCCCTTCAGCGGCGATCTGGAGGAGCTGCGAACGATTCACCGCACCCTGTTCGACGGAGTGCTTGACGGAGCCGGCGCGCTGCGCTCCCATGACACGGCGTCCGACGCCTATGGCGCATCGGGGTCGATCGCCGCAAGCTCCCAGGCGTTCTTCCCGTGCGCGCTGCTGGAGACGGGTGCGGCCAACATCGCCGCGGAGCTCGCCGAGGCCCGTAATCTCCACGCCCTCGACCGCGGGGTGTTCGTGTCCCGGCTGGCGCATTTCTACGACGAGCTTGGATATCTGCATCCCTTCGCCTATGGCAATGCGATGACGCTGCGCGTGTTCGCCTCGCGTCTCGCCCACAGCGCAGGCTGGGATCTCGACTGGGGTCCGGTCGGCGTCGAGGACTACCGTTCCGCCAAGCGCCTCGCATACACCGGGGATACGTCGGGGTTCGAACGGCTGTTCGCCGCGATTGTGCGGCCGGCGAATCCGACGCGCGTGTTTCTGATCGCCGGATGGCATCAGGGCCCCGCCCATTAGCCCGACAGGCCGGGGTCATCCGGAGTCCGGCGTCTTCCTTTTCCTCGGGAAATGCAGTTCGCTGAGCAGGATGGCGCAGAAGATCAGCGTGAACCCGCTGATCGTGGATGCGGTGAGCCGCTCCCCATAGAAGATCACCGACATGAGCACGCCGAAGATGCTTTCGGTGCTGAGGATGATCGACGCCTGGGAGGTGGGCACGAACCGTATTGCCACGGTCTGGAATATCTGCGCGACGATGGTCGACCCGATGACCAGGTAGGCGAAGCCGGCGACGAGGTCCCAGCGCGCCCATCCGGCCTGTGGGGCGCCTTCAAGCAATGCGGCGCCGACGAAGAACAGCACGGCCACGAACACGAATTCCATGAACATCAGCGCCACGGGGTCGAATTTCCTGGCGAGCATGCCCACGGCCACGAGGTTCGCCGCGAAGAAGAACGCCCCGATGATGGTGTAGACGTCGCCGGCGCCGATCTCGAGCACGCCCATGGCCGCGCCTCCGCCCAGGGACACGAAACCGATGCCTACGATGCAGACCGCGGCGGCGAGCATATGCTGCCAGTTGGGGCGACGACGTGTGACGGCCCAGACGAGAAACGGCACCATGACACAGTACGTGTCGGTCAGGAACGCGTTGCGTCCCGGCGCGATGGTCTCGAGTCCTTTAAGCTGGAAGAGGAAGCCCAGCCAGTAGGTGACCGCCAGGATGATGCCGGGGACCACAAGCCGGTGCAGCCCCACCCGGCGCAGTCGGGGAAGGAAGATCACGCCCATGAGCAGGGCCGCGGCGGACAGGCGGATGGTCATCATCCACTGGGTGGGCACCGTCTCCTGGATGTGTTTGATGATGGTGTAGCCCGAACCCCATACCGCCGCGTTGACCAGCAGCATGAGCCTCGCCACGTGGGGCGAGACCGTCCTCGTTCCCTTGCCCTCCGGCCTCACGGCCGCATCCTGCTTCGCCATCGTCCCTTCCGCTCATCCGCTCGTTCGTGTGAAACCAGTGTGATTATAGCGAATCGCCGTCCATGCCACGCGGGACGCGCACCGGCCGGACGGCCCCGCCCATAGGGTATACATTGGATGGTATGACCGCCGGAACGGTCCGGCGGACCCGGAGTGCAAGGGAGGTCCCATGACCGTCTCGAATACCATGGCCGATGCGCCGAAGAACACCCTCCCCATGCCGCCGTTCCCCACCCACGCCATGCCTGACTGGGTGCGTCACGGCATCTGGTGGCATGTGTATCCGCTGGGGTTCGTGGGCGCGCAGATCCGGCCCGAGGGCGGACGCCGTTTCCTGGGACGCGGCCTCGACTCGCTGGTGCCGTGGCTCGACTACGTCCGTGACCTCGGCGTCTCCGGGCTGTTGCTCGGCCCGATCTTCGAATCCTCCTCGCACGGCTACGACACCATCGACCACATGCATGTGGATATGCGCCTCGGTGGGGACGAGGCATTCGACCGGCTCGTCGCCGCCTGCCGCGACAGGGGCCTGCAGATCATCCTCGACGGTGTGTTCAACCATGTGGGCCGTGAGCATCCGGCCGTGAAGGCCGCCCTCGACGGCGACGAGAACAGCCCTTGGGCCGGTCTGGTGAAGGTCCGCGCCGGCGAGGACGGCAGCCCCGTGCTGGACGTGTTCGAAGGCCATGACCGTCTGGTCGACCTGGACCACGACTCCCCCGCCACCGTGCGGTATGTGGCCGGGGTGATGAACCATTGGCTCGACCGGGGCGCCGCCGGCTGGCGGCTTGACGCCGCCTACGCCGTCGATCCGTCGTTCTGGGCGAGGACGCTGCCCGCCGTACGCGAACGCCACCCGCATTCGTGGATCTTCGGCGAGGTGATCCACGGCGACTATGCGGGGATCGTCAGGGACTCCACCATGGATTCGGTCACCGAATACGAACTGTGGAAGGCCGTGTGGTCAAGCCTGAAGACGAGGAACTACTACGAGCTCGACTGGACGCTGGGGCGGCATAACGGCTTCCTCGACGCGTTCGTGCCCCAGACGTTCATCGGCAACCACGACGTGACACGCATCGCCAGCCAGGTCGGCGCCGACAAGGCGGTGCTCGCGCTCGCCGTGCTCATGACCGTGGGCGGCACGCCCAGCATCTACTACGGCGACGAGCAGGGATACACGGGCGTCAAACGCGAATGCCTCGGCGGCGACGACGACATCCGTCCGATGTTCCCCGACTCCCCCGATGAGCTGTCGCCCCTGGGCGAGGCGATCTATAGGGCCCATCAGGACCTCATCGGACTGCGCCGCCGCAATCCGTGGCTGGTCGAGGCGCGCACGCAGACGCTGCGGCTGGAGAACGAACGGTACGTCTATCGTGCGGTCAGCGCCGACGGACGGCATGGCATCGTCGCGGACTTCGACATCGCCTCCCGCCCGACCGTCACCATAACGGACGGCGCAGGGACGGTGCTGTATCGGTATGAGGGGCGCGTCGGCGGCGACGCCTGACGTCGGCGGCGACGCCGCCCGACGGAATTCCCGTCGCCCCCGTCACTTCGCGTATTGTTCGAGATGCGGGTCGACGGAATGGACCACGTCCACGAGGTCGCCGTTGCTGAGCATGGGCTTCTGGAATTCCCGCCACGGGTCGACCTTCACCTCCCAGCGGCCGATCGACTCGTTGAACACGGGCCGCGCCGTCTGCTCCCAGCGCACGCGCCGCGAGGTCCGTCCGGTGCTGGGGTCGCGGCGCGAATAATGCAGGCACGTGCAGTTGGTGATCGTCCACGCGTCGTCTGAGGTGCGGCGCAGGAACTCCTCGTCGGAGATGTCCTCCAGGGTGAGCATGAGCGCGAGCATGAAGTCGCCGTGCGATACGGCCACCACGGATTCCGCCTCGGCGCGGCGGTTCAGCGAGGTGAGCAGGTTGTGCACGCGGTCCTCGGCCACGTCGGCGATGGACTCGCCCGCCGGCGGACGCCAATACAGCGGGTCGGTGTGCTTGAACATCCAGTTGCGCGAATAGTTGGTGCGGAACTCCTCCTGCGTGATGGTGTTGATCTCGCCCCAAGAGCGTTCGCGCAGCACGCGCGTCTCCTCCCACCGGGCCTTCGGCAGCGCCATCGTGGCGGCGGTCTCGCGCGTGCGCACATACGGCGACACCAGATAGCGGTCGAACAGCGGCTGCTGCGTGACCAGCCAGCGTCCGATGCAGTCGGCCTGCTTGCGGCCGGTGGCCGTGAGCCTCCACGAACGGTCCGGGACCGTCACGTTGTCCTGCGTGTAGAGCGAGTTGTCGCCCTGCTCGCCGGCCTTGACGATCACGTTCGCCTCGGATTCGCCGTGGCGGATGACATACAGATCCAATGGCATTCCCATGCCCGTTACCTCTTTCACCTATCGGCATCGTGCCGGGGCGTCGATGCCCCGTATGTGGTATTCAGCGTAGTCGATGCCCGTCGCGGTCCCGCTGCCGGATGATGGAACCTTTGGTGAAATTCTCGGAAAATCCGGTTGACTGCGTGTCGTCCGCTCGGAACAATGGGAACCCGCATACCGAACGAGGAGGGACGATGACCGCAACAACCAACGGAGCCATCGAGAAGGCCACCGGGCATCATGCCGACGGGGGGCGGCGTGATATGCGGCGGCTCGGCCTCAAGGCCCGTCTGCTGATGACGTTCACGTTCTTCTCGATGTTCTTCGGCGCCGGCAACCTCATCTTCCCGCCGTTCGTCGGCGCGCAGGCCGGTTCCCGCACGCCGGTGGCCGCGGCCGGGTTCATCGTCTCCGCCGTGGGCCTGCCGATTCTCGGTGTGGTGGCCGTGTCGCTCGCCGGCGGGTTCGAACGGCTGGCGGATCGCGTCTCGCCAAGGTTCTCGCTGGTGTTGGGCATGGCCATCATCCTGACCATCGGCCCCTGCTTCGCCATTCCCCGCACGGCGACCACGTCGTTCGAGATGGCGGTCGCGCCGTTCGCCGGCGGGGCGCCCGGCTGGCTGGTCCAGCTCGTGTATTCGTTCGTGTTCTTCGCCGTGGCCTTTCTGTTGGCCCAGCATCCCGAACGGCTGTCGAAGACGCTCGGACGGTTCATGGGCCCGCTGCTGCTGATTCTTATCGCCGTGCTGTTCGTCGCCTGCGTGGTGCGCCATACCGGCGGGTTCGCCGCGCCGATGGGCGATTATACGAAGGGGCAGGTCTCACGTGGCTTCCTCGACGGCTATCAGACCATGGACCTGCTGGCGGCGCTGTACTTCGGCATCGTGATCTCGGCGAACGTACGGTCGCAGGGCATCGGCGACGAGTCGCAGGTGCGGCGGGAGACCGCGTTCGCCGGCGTCGGCACCGGCGTGCTGCTCATCATGATCTACGGCGTGCTGGCCTATGTGGGCGCCGTCTCCGGGTCCGTCGCCGCAGTGGACCCCGCGCATGACACCGGCGCCACGGTGCTGACGAACCTGACCGCCTCCCTGTTCGGCCCGTTCGGCACCGCGTTCGTGGGGCTGGTGTTCGTCATCGCCTGCCTGAACGTGTGTACGGGCCTCATTTCCACATGCGGCACGTACTTCCAGAACCGGTTCCCCGTGGTCGCCGGCCGCCGTGTGCGGTACCGAACGTGGAGCGCCGTGTTCGCCGTGTTCAGCTTCGTGGTGTCGAACGCCGGCCTGAGCATGATCATCAAGGTGTCGGTTCCGGTGCTTTCGGCCCTGTATCCCATGGCCATCGTGCTGGTGGCGCTGACCCTGTCGCATCACGTGTTCGCGTCCCGTTTCCCGCGCGTGTACTTCTGGACGGTGCTGTTGGTCGGTGTGGTCGCGGCGCTCGGCTGCGTCTCGAGCCTGGCCGCCGTGTTCGGAGGCTCGCTGCCATGGCTGGATGCCGC
Organism: Bifidobacterium pluvialisilvae; assembly: GCF_019331695.1. Classification (GTDB taxonomy): domain Bacteria; phylum Actinomycetota; class Actinomycetes; order Actinomycetales; family Bifidobacteriaceae; genus Galliscardovia; species Galliscardovia pluvialisilvae. The sequence continues at coordinate 221,012 of NZ_JAHBBI010000003.1, read as the reverse complement.
ACTTGGCCTGCTGCCGCTGTATGACGCCCAGCTGGGCTGGCTGACGCCGGCCGCGACGGGCGTCGTCATCGGCATGGCCGACAGCGTCGTCCGTCGGCGATAGTCGGTCGTCGGCCGCCGATCGCGTTCGTCGGAGACGGTGGCCGACACGTCGGGGGCGTCAGCGGTAGTTGCGTTCGATGAGGATGTCGGAGACGGTGAGATTGGCGTCGTTGACGAGGTTGAGCAGGATGACCTGCGCCAATTCGGCCGGGCTCATGAACGTGTGCTGCTTCTCCAACGACACGTAGTCGTGGCTCTCGCGGTAGAAGTCGGTGTCGATGCCGCCGGGGTACACGCCCACGACCTTCACACCGCTGCCCTTGTAGGCGGCCTTGAGGCTTTGCGTGTAGCCCTTCTCACCCCATTTTGCGGCGCAGTACACGGACTCGTTCGCGTTGCCGCGCGTGGCGGCGGTGCTCATGACGTTCGCGATTTTGAGGTCCTGCTCCCCCGTGGCGCGCAGCGTCTCCACACTCCACAGAATCATGCCCTTGAGACCCTTGAGGCATTTGTCCACGTCGGCGGCCTCGTATTTCGTCGGCTCCTTGAACGACGGCTGCCCGGCGTTGTTGACGAGCAGGTCGATGTGGCCGATTTCGGCGATCTCGGCGACGGACCGTTTGACGAACAGTTCGTCGGATACGTCGCCGACGAATCCCCGGTATGCGTCGGCGGGAAACTCGCGGGAGAGTTCGACCTGCCGTTTCTCGTTGAAGTCGATGCCGGCGACGAACCAGCCCTTGGCGATCAGTTGGCGGGTGAGCTCGTAGCCGAGGCCCATGGCGCTGCCGGTGACGATGGCGAGACGCTTTCCCGTGGTCGTGCTCATGATGTTCCTTCCGTGATTATCCGGATTATCGGATTGCCGGTTGCGGCCGTCGCCCGACGTCCATGCCGGGCGCGGCGTCTTCTTCTTGATGATAGCGCCGGGTTCCACGTTACGGCCGGACATTGTCCGTGCCATCGTCCGGGTATTATCATCGATTGCGTTTTATCCATCATGACGTTATCGGACGGGAGCCTCATGACCATTGCGGGAATCCCGATCGTCACGCTGCTGCTGGTGCTGCTCGCCGGGGTGGGCACCGGATTCGTCGGCTATGCGACCGGAGCGGCGTCATTGGTCTCCTACCCCGCCCTGCTGGCCATCGGCGTGCCACCGGTGCTGGCGAACACCACGAACACCGTCGGCATGCTGGGCACCGATGCGGGCGGCATCCTTTCCGCACGCAGTGAGCTTTCCGGCCATGCGCCCCGTGTCGCGGCCTACGCGCTCATCGGGGTCGTCGGCGGCGCCGCGGGCGCACTGTTGCTGACCGAGCTTCCGCCTTCCGTGTTCGAATACCTTGCGCCGCCGCTCATCCTGTTCAGCGCCATCACCATCGTGGTCAGACCCGGCAAGCGCATCGCCGACGACGGCAGCCCCGCCCCGGGAAGGGACGACATCCGTCATGATTCCTGGTGGATGTGGCTGGGGGTGTCGTTCGCCTGCGTCTACAACGGGTATTTCGGCGCGGGCGCGGGCACGCTTACCATCGCCGTGCTCGGTCTGGGGCGTGTCGGACGGTTCCATGAAATCAATGCACTGAAGACCGTCATCGGATTCGGATCGAACGTCACCGCCGCGGTGCTGTTCATCGTGCGCGGCTCGGTGAACTGGCCGTATGCCCTGGCGCTGGGGGCCGGATGCTTCATTGGCGGCGCGATGGCGCCGCCCGTCACCCGTCGCATTCCCGCAGTGGCGATGAGGGCCGTCACCATGGTCGCCGGCGTCATCCTCGCCGTTGTGCTTGGCTGGAACACATACCGCTGACGTGGACGGCGCCGTTCACACCGCGGTCCACGTTGCGGTCAGCCATTCGACCGGACGGCGGCGAATGGCTATGCTCACATGATGTTCCTCACCAATTCCTAACGGAATCCTTACGGTTCCTATGCGCTGGAGGCTATCATGACCCTTGTCGGAGTTCCCGTCGTGACATTGCTGCTGGTGCTGCTCGCCGGCATCGGCGCCGGATTCGTCGGCTACGCGGTGGGTGCGTCGTCCTTGGTCTCCTATCCGGCACTGCTGGCGCTGGGCATCCCTCCGGTGCTGTCGAACACCACGAACACCGTGGGCGTGGTGGGCACCGGCGTAGGCGGATGCCTCTCCGCACGCAAGGAACTGCATGGGCATCGGGCCCGCGTCATCATCTACGCCGTCATCGGCGTGGTCGGAGGTCTTGTCGGCGGCCTGCTGCTGCTTGAACTGCCCGCCTCCGTGTTCGAATACCTGGTGCCTCCGCTGATTCTGTTCAGCGCGGTCATCATCGCGTTCAATCCGAAGGAACGCGCCCATGCCCGCGACTCCGTGGGCAAGACGCTGGGACCGAATTCGGCGCAGGCCCGCGAAGCCACCGAGCGCGAGCTGGCCAGACCGAAGGACGACGTGCGCAAGGACCCGTGGTGGATGTGGCCGGGCGTATGCTTCGTCGGCATCTACAGCGGGTATTTCGGCGCCGGGGCGGGCACGTTCGCACTGGCCATCCTCGATCTCGGCCGCATCGGCGAGTTCCATGAGATCAACGCGCTGAAGACCGTCATCGGGTTCGGGGCGAACATCACCGCCGCACTCATGTTCATCGTCCGGGGTTCGGTGAACTGGCCGTTCGCCATCGCCCTGTGCGCCGGCTGCTTCATCGGCAGCTACATCGCCCCGCCGATCACCCGACGCATCCCCGCCCGTATCATGCGCGCCGCCGCCGTGCTCGCCGGCGTCATACTGGCCGTGAAGCTCGGCTGGAGCACGTATCTGTGACTCGTCGCCGGTCCTGCGGGGCCGTTCGGCTTACTTGACCCGGGTGATGATATCCCCTTTGACCATGAACCCCTTGCGGGCCATGTCGATCATGGGCTGGTCGAATGCGCTGTCGGTGTAGAATTCGTCGATCGTCACGTCGTCTCCGAGCACCTCGCGCAGACGTTTCGGCTTGTTCGTGTTGAAGTTGAGATAGGAGACCGTCAGCGTCCGGGGATCGATGGTGGACGAAATGAGCGTGCCGACGCCGAGACGGCGGCATGCCTCCCCCACGGTCATGTCGAATGACGCGGTGAGGATCACATCGTCCGGCCGCGGCTCATACCAGGGTTTGATCTTATGCATGTTGCGGTCCCAGAACGCGTTGACCAGCGCCCGGAGAGGACCGGTCATCGATTCGAGTTCCCTGGCGGAGGCGTCGCCGGCCATCACGTCGTCGCCGAGTCCGGCGTTCATCGCTTCGGTCAGCGCGCCGACGCGCAGATCGTCGACCTTGCGCGAGGAGGCGAGGTCCTTGAGATATTTCCCCGTGACCTTGCCCACGCCGCGTTCCATCTGTTCGAGCGTGGCCTTGCCCAGCTTGTATTTGATGGCGTATCGCAATACGGGCGCAAGATGGCGGAAGACCCGCAGGTCGTAGCGGGCGCTGAACAAGTACAGGTCGAAGAGGCTTTCGCCGTCGTATATGGTGCCGTCGAAGTCGAAGACCCTCATCACCGCTCCCCATGCCGCCTGGCTTCGGCCTCGCGCTCGGCGATGCCGGCCTCCACGTCGCGCAGACGGTTGCGCAGCGCGGACTCCACGTCGACGCCGTCGGCCTGCGCGCGACGGATGACGGCGAAGATGTCGTCGGCGTAGGCGTCGGACCTGGAAGCCGACGCGTCGTCCGGTCCGTCGAACGCTTCGAACAAATCATCGGCATGTGGTGACTTCGATACACGCGAGACGACCTTCGCGGCGCGCAGGAACGCGCCCTGCGTATGCGAGATGCCGTCGAGCACGGACTTGCGGTGCTTCTCCTTCTGCTTGACCTTCTCCCATAGGGCGAGCGTGGCCTCCGGGGATTCGGGGCCGGTCTGCGTCCCGTCAGCGCCATCGGCGTCGTCGGGGACGAACACGTGCGGATGCCGGGTGATGAGCTTGTCCACGAGCCGGTCGGCGACCTCGTCGATGCCGAACGGGTCGTCGGGGTCGGTTTCGCATACGCGTGCCTGGAACACGGACTGGAGCAGCACATCGCCGAGCTCCTCGCGCATGTTGTCGCGATCGTCGGTCTCGACGGCGTCGATGTACTCGTAGGTCTCCTCAAGCAGGTGCTTGAGCAGCGTGCGATTCGTCTGCCTGCCATCCCAAGGGCAACCGCCGGGCGAGTAGAGGATGTCGACGATGGCCTTGACCCTGTCAAGCGCGGTCTTCGCCTCGACGACGGGCCTAAGCTTCGAGCAGTGCTCGAATCCCGCGGGAAGCCGATAAGCCTCGGATTCACGTATGATGGTTTCTGTCATATTGGTTAAGCTCCTGTGCCTGTTGCTCTCAGATGAGTATGCCGTCGCAATGATCCACTTCATGTTGGATGATCTGCGCGGTGTAGCCCTCGAAACGCGCGGTGCGTTCGCGCCATCGGCGGTCCCGATAGGTGACGGTGATGCGGCGGTAGCGTGTGGCGCTCCGCTCCCCCGCCAGCGACAGGCACCCTTCGCTCGCCTCATACGGTTCCGCCTTGGCGACGATCTCGGGATTGAACATGACCATGCTGCGTCCGGTCAGGTCGTCGGCGAAGACGATGATGCGCCTGCCGACGCCGATCATGTTCGCCGCCATGCCGACGCACTCGTGCGCATGGGCGTCGAGCGTATCCCTCAGGTCGTCGCCCACCGCGAGGTCGTCCTGCGTGGCCGGCGCGGACACCCTGCCCAGGAACGCCTCGTCCTTCATGATCGGTCGCTGCATACGTTCGTCTCCTTGTTCGCGGTCCCATCGTTCCGTCCACCAACCAATGTAGCAATCGGCGACGAACCGGCGATTCACCGCGGGGACGACCGTGGCATAATCGGGGTATGAGTCGCTTTCTTTCCCGATGGCTGGTATTGACGATCGCGGCGGGCGTCATGGTGGCGCTGCTGCCCGGCATGGAGGCGGTGGGCGAGCCGCCGGTCCTCGGCGTCGCCGCGTTCTCCCTGTTCCTGGCGCTCATCAACGCCTCCATCAAACCGGTCGTCCAACTCATCGCACTGCCGATATCCATCCTGAGCTTCGGTCTGTTCGCGCTGGTGCTCAACTGGCTGTTCATGGAGCTTGCCTCATGGCTGGCGATGTCGCTGTTCGACGTGGGCGTGATCATCCACGGGTTCCTGTGGGCCGTGCTCGGCTCGTTCATCATGGCCATCGTCTCCGGCATCGTCGATGCCGTCATCGGGGACTGAACATCATGATGTCCCATATGACGCCCCATGCCTTGACAGGGGCCCTTGCCATGCGGTCGCCACTGATCGTGGACGGGGCGATGGCGACGGAGCTGGAGAAACGCGGCGTGGACACGGCGAACGCGCTGTGGTCGGCGATGGCGCTGATCGACCGCCCCGACGCCGTGCGCGACGTGCATCGCGCCTATTTCGAGGCCGGCGCGAACATCGCCATCACCGATTCGTATCAGGCGAACGTTCCTGCGTTCGAAAGGCTGGGGCTATCGCACGCGGAGGCGGAGAGGCTGATCGCCGTCGCCGCGGAGGAGGCCATCGCCGCACGCGAGGAGTACCGGGCGTCGCATATCGGGGACGAGATCGCCGGCCGGCCGCTGCTCATCGCCGGCAGCGTCGGGCCGTATGGCGCGTTCCTGGCGGACGGCAGCGAATACACGGGCGACTATGCGATGTCGGACGCGGAGTACCGCAATTTCCACCGGCCGCGCATGCGCATACTCGCCGACTCCGGCGTCGACGCGTTCGCATTCGAGACCATGCCGAATCTGGGTGAGGCCCGTGCGCTGGCCGGGCTGCTGGCCGACGAGTTCCCCGGCATGGAGGCGTGGGCGTCGTTCAGCCTGCGCGATGCCGGGCACCTGTGCGATGGCACGGCCGTCGAGGACGCCGCATCCGCATTGGGGAACATCCCCCAAATCGCGGCGATCGGCGTCAACTGCATTCCTCCGGACATGGCCGAGGACGCGGTCCGGCGTCTCCACGAGGCAACGGACCGGCCCGTCATCGTCTACCCGAACAACGGCGACGTCTATCATCCCGAGACGAAGACGTGGACGCCGCATCCCGTCGGGACGGGCATCCCCCGGTTCGCGCCGCAATGGCTGGCGGCGGGGGCGTCGCTGATCGGCGGATGCTGCCGCACCACGCCCGACGACATCCGCGCATTGTCCGCACTCGTACGCGAACGATAGACTACCGGCCTATCATGGCAGTCGTGGACATCATCATCAGGCACGCCACGCCCGTCGACGTCCCCCGGCTGAAGACGCTCGTCGACGACGCATACGGCGTATATCTCGATCGGATGGACCGTCCCCCGGCCCCCATGCTGAAGGACGGCAGCGCGGACGTCGCCGCCGGACGGGTATGGGTCGCCGTCGACGGTCATGATGCCGGCCATGTCGGCGATGCGAAGGTCATATGCGGCCTCATCTGCATGCATCCTGTGAACGATGCCTTGTTCATCGAGAACGTCGCCGTCGATTCGCCGACCCAAGGACGTGGCGTCGGACGCAGGCTGCTGGAATTCGCGGAACGCCATGCCGACCAACTCGGCCTTTCACGAATCGCGCTCTATACGAACGAGCTGATGACCGAAAATCTGCACATCTACGCGCATCTGGGATTCCATGAGACGGCGAGACGCGTCGAGGACGGCTATCACCGCGTCTTCATGGAGAAGCCCATCCACGACGAAGCACGCTCATCGCATCATACGGAACAACCACGAAAGGACATCATCATGACCATCACGCCCGACGAACTCATCGGCACCTGGGAAATCGTCTCCTACACGCTCACCCGCGACGACGGGACGGTGTTCCATCCGCTGGGCGAGGATTGCGAGGCGTATCTCATCTACACGGCCGACGGACACGTTTCGGCGCAGATGTCGGCCACCGGGCGTCCCGCATACGCCTCCCGCGACCTGCATGAGGGCACGACGGAGGAGATGGCCGCGGCCGCGCACGGCTATGTGGCCTATTGCGGCACCTATACGTTGGATCTTGAGCATTCGAATGTCATCCACAACATCGAAATCAGCATGAACCCCACATGGGAGCATCAGTCGCAGGTGCGGCACGTCGACTATGACGGCGAGCTGCTCACCATCACCGCCGACGTCAACACCGCCAGGCTTGTCTGGCGCAAGGCCCGCCGCAGCATGGAGTAGGACGCACCCGACAGACAGGGGCCGCCGCCAAGCTCAGCCGCGCGTCTCCTTCCGTTCGTAACGCAACGCGAACGTGGCCAGCAGCAGCACGGCGGCCACGGTGAACGGCAGTCCGGCGAGTCCGGTGAAATGGTAGTCCATGCCGGACGCGGTCAATGCCATGCCGCCGACCAGCGAGCCGACGGCGTTGCCGCCGTTGAAGCCGATCTGCACGGCGGCGCCGCCGATGAGCTCTCCCCCGCCCTTGCCGGCGTCGGCCATGAGCAGCATCTGCGGGCCGTTGATGAAGAACAGGCCGAACGCAATCCAGAACGTGAGGATGGCGCAGGTCACGAGGTTTCCGGGGACGAGGAACACCAGAAGCAGGCCCACTGCGGAGATCGCCTGTCCGGCGGAGGCGGTCGCGGCATGCAGCCATCGGTCGGCCAGATGGGAACCGGCGAGGCCGCCGACGACCATGCCGAATCCGGCGAGCATCATGAGCAGCGGCACGAATCGCGAATCATAGCCGCCGGTCTTCTGCAGCCATGGGGAGACGTAGCTCCACCAGCAGAATACGCCGGAGTTGCCGACGAACACGGCGCCAAGCACCAGCCACGGGCCCGGTTTGGCGAGGAAGCGGAACTGTCCGGCGAGACCGGCGTCGGGCACGGCGGGGATGAGCGGCATCCACGCCAGCGTGAGCACGATGGTAAGTGCCGAGCCGAGCGCCAGAATCACGAAGGCGAGTCGCCAGTCGAGGTATTCGGCGAGCAGGGTGCCGGCGGGCACGCCGAACATGTTGGCGATGGTCTGACCGGTGACCATCACGGACACGGCCTTGCCCTCATGCCCCTTGTCGGCGAGCGCTTTCGCGATGACCGTGCCAGTGCCGAAGAAGGCGCCGTGCGGCAGTCCCGCGATGAATCGGGCGATGACGAGCACGATGGCGTTCGGCGCGGCCGCGCTCAGGGCGTTGCCGACGAGGGCGAGCGCCATGAACAGTATGACCAGGTGCTTCGGGCTGGTTCTGCGTCCGAAGACGAGCATGGTCACGCCGACGCATACGCCGATTGCGTATGCGGAGATGAAGTGGCCGGCCGTCGGTATGGAGACGTGCGTGGCCGCGGCGGCTTGGGGCAGGATGCCCATCATGACGAATTCGGCGGCGCCGAGCACGAACGCTCCCGCGGCGATGGATAAGAGGCTCTTCTTCACGGTTGTCGTTTCCTTGGTGTCGTTGCTCGGCGTCGGTTCCGGATACGATGCCCTTTTTGGCGGATGTATGCGGAATATATTGCCGGCTTGGATATATATGCCAAATGATAGCGTTCACAATCGTCGTTTCCGGCATTCGCATGTCGCGGATGCCGATGTCCTACAGGCCGGTCGCGGTTCGCGCCCGCCGCTCGTAATGGTCGACGAGCGGAAGGAACAGCTCGTCGACCACGGTGATGATGTCCGTTTCGGACAGGGGCCGCATGTCGCGGAGGATGGACGCGCGCCCGAGCTCCCCGGGCATGCGCAGCAGTGATTCCGGCAGCTCGCAGGTGATGTCGCCCCGCGCCAGCGCGTTTTCGACGGCCATCATGATGCTGGGCTGGTCGCTGATCATCGTCCGTTCGTATAGTTCGTGGGCGCTGACGCCAAGCCAGTCGGCGTAGACGCCGAACTTGGCCAGCGCCATCACCGCGTCGGACTGCTTGATGTTGAGCTGGCGGAGAATGGAGATGACGTCGCCTCTGAGCGACCCCGTGTTCGGGCGTTCGATGACGGCACGGCCCCGATGCCGCCTCATGGCGGCCACGAACAGTTCCGTACGGTTCGGCCATCGGCGGTACAGCACCGGTTTGCTGGTATGCGCCCTGGCGGCCACGTTGTCGAAGGTGAACTCCTCGGCGCCGCACATGGACAGCTGCTCCCATGCCGCCTCCAGGATGGCCTCTTCAAGGACCTTGCCCCGGCGACGTGTTCGCTTCGGCGCGGTGTTCGCTTCCATGATCATCTCCATACGCGGCGTGGGTGTCGTTGCCGAATGTGGTTCCCGTTGATTGACCACACCGCCTTTTACAAGATACCACGGCGTTTCTTATTTACGGATATCTATAATCATGCATGGTTCATAAGAAACTTATTGGTATCTTAAGCGGGTTGGATTATGGATGAAACAAACGAGAAGAGCCTGAACGAGAAGGGGCAGAAGAGCCTGAGCCGCTCATTGGTCTGCCTGTGCGCGGCCGAGCTGGTGATGATGGTCAACACCACGGCGTTCAACGTGGCGCTGCCGAACATCGCCGAGTCGTTGGGCGCGGGCATGGCGGAACAGCAGTGGATCGTCTCCAGTTACAATCTGGTGTTCGCGGCCGTGGTGCTGCTGGCCGGATTCATGGGCGACCGGCTCGGCCATCTGCGGACCATGCTTGTCGGACTGGGCATGTTCGTCGTCGCATCCGCGATTGGTCTTGCGGCCGGGAACGTGCCGGTGCTGCTTGTTTCACGATCGATCATGGGCGCCGGTGCGGGCGTGGTCATCCCGATGGGCCAAGCGTTGCTCGGGATTCTGTTCCGCGGCCCCGCACTGTCCCGCGCCATGACCGCATGGGCGATAGCCGGCACCCTGGGCGTGCCGTTCGGTCCGCTCGTCGGCGGGGTGCTCACCACGACGCTGGGGTGGCGCGGCATCTTCGGATTCGATGGCGTGGTGTTCCTCGCCGTGATTATGGTCATCCGCATGAACGTCCCGCGGGCGGGCGGACCGCGCAAGTCCCGGTCGCTGCATGTGCCGTGGCTGTCGGTGGCGATGATGTTCGCCGGGTTCACTTTGTTCTCCGCCGGTCTGGTCAACGCCCAGCATGGCATTCTGGCCACAGACGCCTGGATTCCAATGACGGTCGGCGCCGTGCTGACCGCGGCATTCGTGCTGCACGACCGCATGTCCCGTAACCCGTTGATGGAACTCGGTTTGATGAGGGACCCGTCCTTCGGGGCCTGTGCACCGGCGTTGATGATGCTGAACTTCTCGATGTACGGCATCATCTTCATCATGCCCGCCTATCTGGAGACGGTGCTGCGCCATGACGCGCTGATAGGCGGCATGCTGCTGATGCCGCTGGTCGTCGCGTCCATCGTGGGAGCCCGGGTGAACGGCTGGATCGTCTCCCGGATCGGCTCACGTGGCACGAGTCTGCTGGCCTTGGGATGTCTGGCCGCCGGCATGCTGACGATCGGCGCCGCCATGTGGTGGCCAGACGTAACGATGAGGCAAGCTACGGTGTTGCTCGGTCAGATCGTGGCCGGCTTCGGATTGGGCGCCGGCCAGCCGGCGATGCTGACCTGGGCCATGGGCCGAGTACCGGTCGGGCAGTCCGGCGCCGGCTCCAGTCTGCTGACCGTGTTCCGCCAATTCGGATCCATCATCGGCGTGGGAATCTTCGGCAGCATCCAGAGCGGGCTGTACGCGGCGGGATTCCGCAATCTCGCACTGCCAGTCGGACTGAACCCGCAATCCGCCGGCTCCGTGACGCTGGACTTCCAGCGGGCGGCTGGATTCGTGGGCGCTGCGGGCAATATGATGCGGCAGGTGGCCTCCCGCGCCTATGAATCCGCGATGACCGGCAGCTTCGCCGTGGCGGCTGCGGTCATCGCCGTCACCCTCGGCATAGTCGCCCTGATATCCCGCAAAGCGTCGCGGTAAAGTTTAGTCAATGACACGGGTATGCATTCCCGTTTTCGCATCCTTGCAAACAATACGAAAGCGACCTTGCACCGCACGATCCTTTTGACAGGGTAAGTTGCATGGCATATTGCCATGCCATTTCTCTCCTGCGGGATTACTCCTTGCTTACATAGCAAGTGTAATAATGATAGTAAGGATTTCATTACTTAAGGAGGTTTATCATGAGCGTGGTAATGGACGTGGCCAAAGTGACGGCCAAGGGACAGATCACCATTCCCGCTGACGTGCGCGAGGCCGTCGGCATCCGCGAGGGCGACAAAGTCGTGTTCGTGCGCATGGATGACGGCAGCGTCTCATTGCGCAGCTCGAACCTCGAAGCACTGACGAGGGCGCAGGCCGGCTTCGACGGCGCAGCAGAGGAGGCAGGGCTGAACGGCGAGGACGGCCTGACGAACCTCATCAAGGCGGCGCGCCGAGAACGAGCTGTCGGACGGTGAAGCATGCGCGTGATGATCGACCAACGTGCTGCTGTCCGCCGTAATCTTCAGATCGTCCAATTCTGTCGGGGTGATCGTTGACGCCGGGCGCGGTGACAACACGCTGCTGTTGTCCACGTACACAATTGACGAGGCGCGCGATGTGGTGGCCCGCAAATGGCCGGCTCGTACCGGTGTGCTCGAACAGTATCTGTTCGAACTGAGCTTTGAGACGGTCGTCACGCCATTGACGCCGAAGCCCGGCCTGTTCGAGATACGCGATCCGCTCGACTATCCGGTGCTGTATTCGGCGATTATCGGCGCGGCGGACGTGTTCGTGACCGGGGATAGGGATTTCGACGACGTGACGATTTCCAGCCCCGCGATCGTCTCTCCGAGCGAGTATATGAGCATCTTCGCCCGGTACAACGAAGAATAGCCTCCGAACCGCATCGTATCGGCTGCGATAGGCCGGGGGCGTTGTCGTGTCAGGCGACTTTTACAGCGCGGGTCTTGAACTTGAACTCGATGCCTTACTGGTTTTCTTCGTTCTGTGTTGCCGCGGATGTTCAATCGCATCGTACGATGACTCCTTCGACCGTTTGACAGACCGACCGGCGGTCTGTATACTTCGTCGAAGACAAGACGAAAGGTGGACCATCAGTATGGCGCGCATTATGCATCCCGGAGACACCGAGCGGCGAATCCTCGATTCCGCCCGCAGGCTCTTCGCCGAAAAGGGCTACGAGAAGACGTCCGTCCAGGACATCCTGGACGACCTGGGGCTGTCCAAGGGCGGACTCTACCACCATTTCAAATCGAAGGAGGCGATCCTCGACCGGCTGAACGCCGACGAGTGGACTACCACCGCGCGTCTGCTCGACGAACTCGTCGGGCGCAAGGACATGAGCGCGCTCGAGAAGCTGCGCGCGCTCATCGTCTCCGCCCTGGACACCCCCGACCACCTGGACCTCGTTCGCTCCCAGCTGGCGCTTCTCAAGGATCCCGCATTCTTCACGACGAACATGCGCTTCTGGTCGACGAGGCTGCCGGAGTCCTTCCGCTCGCTCATCGATATGGGCGTGCAGGACGGTTCCATTCCCACGGCATACCCCGAGGAGGCGGCGCAACTGCTCTCCCTCCTCGGCAACTACTGGCTCATGCCCTGCTTCTACCCTGCCAGCCGCGCCGATCTGGAACGCCGCATCCGCTGCCTCGCCACGATGCTCGACGCCATCGGCGTGCCGGTGTTCGACGAGACGCTCATCCGGCGCGCGGTCAGGGGCCTCACGGCCCTGATGCCGGAAGGAGGGACGGCGTCCGCATAGGCGGGCACGTCCGAATGTACTGTCTCGTACATCCTGACACCCCAAACGGCGAAACGTTCCCACGCCTTTGCCCTAATTGTAGTCTTGTCACCATAACAGACCGACGGTCGGTCTGTTCAGCGGGCATGACTTGACCAAGGAACCAACAGAAAGAAAGGAATCCACGATGACGAACGCACCCGAATACACGGCCCGACTGCAAAGGGACCGGGCCGCGGATCCTCTTCACATACGCGACTTCCACCTGCTCGTCGCGGGTCTCGGCATATCGCTCTTCGCCAACCTCATGCTGCGGTTCGCCATGTCCATGTGGGTGCTGGACGAGACCGGCTCGGCGGCGGCGTTCGCCTCCATTCTCACGGCGAGCATCCTGCCCACGATTCTGCTTTCGCCACTCGGCGGCGTGGTGGCGGACCGCACGAACCGCCGGACCGTCATGGTGGCGCTCGACGCGCTCTCCGCCGTGACGGTGCTCGTCTGCGCGGCGGTCTTCTCGGCCATCGGTTTCAATCTGGCGACGATAGCCGTGATGCAGGTTGTGCTCGCCGTGCTCGACGCCATGGAGACGCCCACGGTGCAGGCGGCGCTGCCGCAGATGTTCCGATCCCACGGCGAGGACGTGATGCGCCGCGCAATGGCCGTGGTGAACGTGGTGAACCAGACGAGCACGCTCGTGCCCGCCGTGCTCGGGGGCGTGTTGTATGCGGCGGTGGGCGCGATGCCCATGATGGGCATCGCGGTCGTGGGGTTCGGCGCGGCAGCCGTCGTGGAATGCTTCATCCGGCTTGGCGCTCCCGAACGCGGCGACGATGGTCATGTCGCCGTGCTTGACGACCTGTGCGCGGCCGGACGGTTCCTCACCCGCGAACGTCCTCATGTGCTGCATCTGGTGTTGATCTGCGCCGCGCTCAACTTCCTGGTGACGGGGTACGCGGAGGTCGGCTTCCCCTACATGGTGCGGACCGTGCTGGGGTTCGGATCCACGGCGTACGGTCTCGCGTACGGTCTCGTGGGAGCATCCGGTCTGCTCGGCGCGCTCGTCGGCGGGCGGGCCGCGAGGTCGCTTTCCATGCGGAGATTCCCGATGGCGATCGCCGCCTTCTCGTTCACCGTCCTGCCCCAGACGCTCGTCATGACGCTTCCCGCAGGTGGAGGTGCGCGACTCGCGGTACTCACGGCGAGCACCTGCGGCACCATGGTCGCCATCACCCTCGCGAATCTCATTGCCGTGCCGGCGATACAGATGGGCTGCCCCGAGGACATGACAGGCAAGGTGATGTCGCTCGCGCTCTCCGCGAGCATGTGCGCCCAGCCTCTCGGACAGATCGCATACGGCTGGGCATACAGTGCCTACCCGGCGGGGGCGGTCCTGGCGACGACGTTCGTCCTGGCCGTTGCGATGCTACCGCTGGTCACACACGTGGCGCGGCGGTTCTAGGACGGGATCCCATCACCTTCGCTCTGACCAATTGAGCTACCGAAGTGTGGATATGCGAACGGCCGCATCAATCATGGTGATATCGGCCGTTCGCGTCATTCCCGTACCGTAGGTATAAAAATCACCACTGTGATCACGCATACGACGATAGTGGTCATTTTGTCAAGCGTCCCGATGTCAGGCATCCACGAGCGGGCGGATGTCGCCCAGAGTGTTGGGGTCGAAGGTCAGCAGATCGTAGTCGGTCTGGAGGTTCGCCCAGAAATCGGGCGTAGTGCCGAGCGCCTTGCCGAGCCGCCATGCCATGGGGGTGGTGATGCGCCGCTTGCCGTTGACTATCTCGCCTATCGCGGTCTCGCTCACACCGATGCTTTTGGCCAGGCGATAGCGGCTGATGCCGAGCGGCTGGAGGAATTCCTCGTCAAGGATCTCACCCGGGGTGCTGTAGTAGTTATTTGTGGTAGTCGTCGAAGTAGACATCGGTCGCCTCCTTGTTGTCATCATCCCACTTGAACACGATTCGCCATTGCTGGTTGATACGGATGCTCCAATGGCCTTTCAGATCGCCCTTCAACGGTTCAAGCCTGTTGCCCGGCGGCACTTTGAGGTCGTGCAGTTCGTGCGCGGCCTTGAGCATCTGAAGCTTGCGCATGAGGACGCGTTCGAGGCCGGCCGGGTACGTTTTGGGGTATCGACCTCCGTAGAGGAAGTTATTGAGCTCCCTGTCTCTGGTTCTCATGAAACGATACTAACACGCCACGTTAGTATCGTCAAGCGGAAGTAAAGAGCCATGATGGCGAGCGTCTCGTCCAACGGATTGTTGTACAGGTTGATGATGCCGAGTGTGTCCGAGATGTTCGGCCCCGGCCTGCATGAGGATCTGGGGCGAACTCGCGGTTCTTCGGGATCGTGCGCCACTCCAGCCAAGCGGTGAGCTTCGCGTATACAAGCAACTGGGCACAGTATAGACAAAGGCCTCGGAACCGCAACGACCCCAAGGCCTGCAACGTTATCCGGCAATCATCACTTGCTCACGTTGAACTTGAACTCAAGCCATGTCACCATATGGCATCAAGCCGAAACCAACTCGCCGTGAGCAGAGTACTCGTATGAATGCTCATACAAGTAAGTGGGCGAGATATCGATGTCGCCGTCGCATCAGCACCGACCACTGCGATCCAACAGAACAACAGTGATGAAATTGATATCGGTCATACCATTGACGGCTTTTGTTTGACTTGTTTCTGTTCCTATCTTATAGTTTCTATAATTTAGAAATGATTCAGGAACGTGAGTCGTGGTGATGGATATGAGATATAAAAGTTTGGCGAGGGCGTTCCACGCCGACAGGACGAATGACGTCTTCAACAACCACGCGAAGCTCGCCCGACAACGGCTCGAGGCGGACTCCACATTCAGAACCGGAATCGTCACTCCCCTAGGCGAACTGTTCGCCACCACACCACGAGAGACATCCATGCTCACGGAAAAGATACTTCTCGCGGAACGGCGGGTGTCCCGGCTCTGGAATCAGATCCCCGGCGTCATGCGCTGGGATTACATACGGCATTCCATCAGCGAGGAGCTGTTCGCCACCAACGAGATGGAAGGCGTGCGCAGCACTCGCAAGGAAACACGGGAAGCCGTGGACGCGGCCGACAAGGCGCGGAAGGACGGAGACGTATCCAAAGCGCGGTTCAGCGAATTCGCCAAGCTGTACCTGAACCTCACCGACAAGGATTCCGCGCTACCGGTGGGAATCGCGGACATCCGCGATATCTACGACAAGGTCGTGCTTGACGAAATCGACGAGCACGACAAGCCGGACGGCGAACTGTTCCGGAAAGGCGACGTGGAGATACAGGGTCCGCACGGCCTTGCGATCCACAACGGGGTCAAAGGAGAAGGCAACATCGGCGCGCTTTTGACGAGCATGATCCACCTTGCGACATCCGACGAGATTCCCCGGCTGCAGTCGGCCATCATTTCTCACTTCCTGTTCGAATACGTCCACCCGTTCTATGACGGCAACGGCAGAACAGGCCGGTATCTCCTGGCCCTCTACCTGAACCACGACCTGACCATGCCCACCGTGCTGTCGCTGTCCCGCATCATCGCGGAGAACAAGAACGCCTACTACAAGGCGTTTACGGAAGCGGAGGACAAACTCAACTGCGGGGAGCTCACGTTCTTCGTGAACACCATCCTCGGATTCATCCACAAGGCCCAGAACGAGCTGATCGACGAGCTCGAGGTCAGGGTCGACCAGCTCGACAAGGGACGGACGGTCTGCGACCGACTTGAACACAAGCACGGCTTGTCCGCCAAAGCGGTCTCGATACTATATGGCGTAATCCAGGAAGAAATGTTCGACTCGACCAAGTCCATGACGCTGAACGATGCCGCATACCACATCAGGCTATCCAAGCAAAGCGCAAGAAAGTACATCGAAGAGCTCCTAGAAGCGGGGCTTGTCGTCCAGTCCGGAAAACGCCCCTTGAAAATACGGGCGTCGGCATCGCTGAAGAGCATCTTCGAAACCGGAACGGACAAGGACGCCGAAGAGCGCGGTGACAAACGATAAAACCCGGCATCAGCCCTTCAGCTGGCCGTACAAACACGAAGGCGAGACATCGATACCCCCATTGCGCCAAGTCAGGATACCGTGGTTATCGCAAGCAATCGGCAGACATACAGTCTTGGTCGCACAATAGGATTCAATCAATAGCAGCCTTCCACGCCTCCTTACAGCGCGCAACCCGGAAGGCTCTTTTCATATTCCAAAGGCACCAAAAGGCACCGATGAATCTCACGAAAAACCGTGCCGCGATGCCACACTATAGACAAGGGCCTTGGAACCATAACGATTCCAAGGCCCTCGACATTACCCAGCAATCACTACTTGCTCACGTTGAACTTGAACTCGACGATGTCGCCGGGCTGCATGACGTAGTCGCGGCCCTCCTGGCGGAGCTTGCCCTCCTCCTTGATCTCGTTCATCGAGCCGTTTGCGGCGACGAAGTCGTCGTAGGAGACGATGTCGGCCTTGATGAAGCCCTTCTCGAAGTCGGTGTGGATGACGCCGGCGGCCTGCGGTGCGGTGTAGCCCTTGTGGATCTGCCAGGCGCGCACCTCCTTCTCGCCGGCGGTGAGGAAGGTCTGCAGGCCGAGGATGTCGAAGCCCACACGGGCGAGCTGGTCGAGGCCGGATTCCTTGAGCCCGGCGTCCTCGAGCATCTCGCGGGCGTCCGCCTCGTCGAGCTCGGTGAGGTCGGCCTCGAACTGGGCGTTGAGGAACACGGCCGGCGCGGGGGCGACGGAGTCGGCGAGCTTCTTCTTGAGGTCGTCGTTCTGCAGTTCGTCGTCGTCGACGTTGAACACGTAGATGAACGGCTTCGCGGTGAGCAGGTGCAGGTCGTAGAGGTCGTTCTTGTCGATCTTCTTGGCGGCGGCCGCATGGTCGATGGTCTCGCCGGCCTCGAGGATCTCCTTGGCCTTCTTGACGGCGTCGAAGTACGCGGGCTCGATCTTCTTGCCGCGCAGGTCCTTCTCGAGCTTCGGCAGGGCGTTCTCGATGGTCTGCAGGTCGGCGAGGATGAGCTCGGTGTTGATGGTGTCGATGTCGTCGGCGGGGTCGATCTTGCCGTTGACGTGCACGATGTCGTCGTCCTCGAAGGCGCGCACGACCTCGCAGATGGCGTCGGCCTCGCGGATGTTGGCCAGGAACTTGTTGCCCAGGCCCTCGCCCTCGGACGCGCCCTTGACGATGCCGGCGATGTCGACGAACGTGACGGTGGCGGGCACGATCTTCTCGGTGTGCACGAGCTTGGCGAGCACGGGCAGACGCTTGTCGGGCAGCGGGACGATGCCGGTGTTCGGTTCGATGGTGGCGAACGGGTAGTTCTCCGCAAGCACGTTGTTGCGGGTCAGCGCGTTGAACATGGTGGACTTGCCGACGTTCGGCAGACCGACGATTCCAATAGTTAAAGACATGTCTCCCAGTCTAAGGGTTCGAGGGACATCGACGACCTTGACGTCACGTCATGCGGCGCGACGTCAGGAAGACCCCTATAAACGCCGTTTATAGGAGGTAATCATGTTTCTTATAACGAAATTCCGGCGTCGCAATTGCGACACACCAAAGTTTTGTTATGGTAGTTATCGATTTGCTGATAGCACGTCATAAATGATGTCCATAACCGCGGGAGGACCCTTCATGGGTCCGATGCTTCGACGGCCGGCGTATGCCACGTCCGAACGTCAATGACCGCAACGATTATCGACGGACGGTCGACGACGGCGGATGCCGTACGCCGACCGTCCGCCCTCGTCCCCGAAGGCCTTCGGACCCGAGTCCCCGGGTGCGGGCGCGTCCTTCGGACGGTCGAAAAACCCGTATGGTATTCACAGACGTTTTCAAGAGAAAAGACTCATGCAAAGCAAAGAGACAGAGACAAGAATTCACGGAACGGAGGAGGGTTCACGATGAGCTGGCAAGTCATCCAACAGGCCCTTCCCCTGTTCCGCAAGGCCTTCGTGCTGACGCTCGAGCTTTCGGCCATCGGCGTCGTGCTGGCGACGATCCTGGGCCTGGTCATCGCGCTGGTGCGCGAATACAAGGTGCCGGTGTTCTCCCAGATCTGCGCCACGTTCGAGGAACTGCTCCGCAATACGCCGCTGCTGATTCAGCTGTTCTTCCTGTATTACGGGTTCCCGTCGATCGGCATCAAGCTCAGCGCCCAGGCATGCGCCATCATCGGCATCTCGCTGCTTGGCGCGGCGTACATGTCCGGCGCGTTCCGCGGAGGATTCAGCGGCATCCCGACCATCCAGGTCGAATCCGCCAAGGCGCTGGGCCTTTCCCCGCTGCAGATGATCCGTCACGTGACGCTCCCGCAGGGACTGACGCGCAGCGTGCCCGCAGTGGCCGCCAACGCGATCTTCCTGGTCAAGGAAACGTCGGTGTTCACCGTCATCGCCGTGCCGGAACTGACCAACACGGCCCGCGACCTCATCGGCATGTACTACCGCACCGACGAGTACCTGCTCATGCTGGTGGTCGCCTACGCCATCATCCTCATCCCGTTGTCCGTCGTGCTGACGCTGCTCGAAAGGAGGGTCCGTCGTGGTACTTTCGGCGATTGATTCCGCAACGACCGTGCTGGCCGCGGACTCCGGCTGGACAATCCTGTTCACGGGCGACAACCTCACCCGACTGCTCGGCGGCCTGTGGACGTCGGTGAGCGTGGCCGGACTGGCGCTGGTCTTCGGCATCCCGCTCGGCGTCGTGCTCGGCGCGCTGCGCATCATGCACAATCCGGTGCTGCGCGCCGTGCTGCGCCTGTATCTGGAGTTCTTCCGCATCATCCCGACGCTGGTCATCCTGTTCCTCTTCTATTACATCCTGCCACGCGAGATGGGCGTGCAGGTGGACGGCGAGACCATCGCCGTGGTGGCGTTCGGCCTGTGGGTCGCGGCCGAGATCAGCGACGTCGTGCGCGGCGCGCTCATCTCCGTGCCCGAGCATCAGGTCGACGCCGGCAAGGCGCTCGGCATGAACGGGCTGCAGCTGCTGTGGTACGTGCGGCTCCCCCAGTCCATCAACCTCATGGTCCCCGCGACCATCAACCTGGCGGCGCGCGTGATCATGACCACGTCGCTGCTGCTGCTCATCAGCGTGATCGACGTCATCACCGTCGGTCAGCAGATCATGGAGGCGAACCGCATGGCCCACCCGGATTCCGCGTTCTGGGTGTACGGATTCGTGTTCCTGCTGTATTTCATCGTGTGCTGGCCCCTGGCGATGATCGCCCGGGCCCTGGAGAAGCGTGCCAAGGAGCGTAACAATGGCTGACCCGAACAATTTCGGCCCGAACGACGACGAGATCCTGCTGTCCGTACAGCATCTCAAGAAGTCCTACGGCAACCACGAGGTGCTCAAGGACATCAGCTTCGACGTGCCGCGCGGCAAGGTGTTCGTGCTGCTCGGACCCTCCGGATCGGGCAAGTCCACGCTCATCCGCTGCCTCAACGGCCTCGAGACCATCCAGGGCGGCACCATCGCGTTCAAGGGCAAGCCCATCGACGGCACGGAGAAGACCTGGCGCAGGCTGCGCACCGAAATCGGCATGGTGTTCCAGAGCTACGACCTGTTCCCGAACCTCACCGTGGCGCAGAACATCCTGCTCGGCCCCACCAAGGTGCAGAAACGCCCGAAGGACGAGGTCGAACGCCAGATGGACAAGCTCCTCGCCGACGTGCAGCTGAGCGAATACAAGAACGCCTACCCGCGCGAGCTTTCCGGCGGCCAGAAGCAGCGCATCGCCATCGTGCGCGCGCTGACCATGAACCCCGAGCTCATGCTGTTCGACGAGGTCACCGCCTCGCTCGACCCGGAGATGGTGCGCGAGGTGCTCGAGCTCATGCTCGGCCTGGCCGAACACCACATGACCATGATCGTGGTGACGCATGAGATGGAGTTCGCCCGCCGCGTGGCCGACACCGTGCTGTTCCTCGAGAACGGCGTGATCCTGGAACGCCAGTCGGGGCATGACTTCTTCACCCACCCCGAGACCGACCGCGCGAAGGCGTTCCTCGACAGCATGGCGCCGATCAGCGACGAGGAATAGCGCGGGCCGTCCGACGACGGCCGCCGACGCGTCCGCGCGGACCATATAACAACCAAGTTTTTTCTAAAGGGATTCATCACACAGAGAGGACAGTATCGATGAATACACTCAAGAAGATCGTCGCCGGCGTGCTGGCCGGTGTCACCATGATCTCGCTCGCCGCCTGCGGCGGCTCCAGCAGCTCCGACGGCTCCTCCTCCCAGCAGGGTCAGACCGTCGAGCAGATCAAGAAGGCCGGCACCATCCGCATCGCCACCTTCGGCGACCTGCCGCCCTACGGCTACGTGAAGAACGACGGCACCCGCGCCGGCTACGACGTGGCGCTCGGCAACCAGATCGGCAAGGACCTCGGCGTCAAGGTCGACTGGGTGCAGGTGAACGCCGACGGCCGTGTGGACGCGCTCAAGTCCGACAAGGTCGACCTCGTGCTCGCCAACTTCACCGTGACCGACGAGCGCAAGCAGGTCGTCGACTTCGCCAGCCCGTACATGAAGGTCTCCATCGGCGTGGTCTCCCCCGACAAGGCCAAGATCACCAGCGCCGACCAGCTCAAGGGCAAGACCCTCGCCGTGACCAAGGGCACCACCGCTGAGACGTTCTTCACCCAGAACTACCCCGACGTGCAGCTGCAGAAGTTCGATTCCAAGACCCAGCAGTTCCAGGCGTTCAAGGACGGCCGTGTCGCCGCCCTCGCCGACGACAACACCTACCTGTACGCGTGGGCCAAGGACAACAAGGGCTACACCGTCGGCGTGAAGACGCTTGGCGAGGAGTCCACCATCTCCCCCGCCGTCAAGAAGGGCAACAAGAGCCTGCTCGACTGGACCAACAAGGAGATCAAGACCCTCACCGACCAGGGCTTCTTCGAGAAGGCCTACCAGACCGAGCTCGCGCCGAGCTTCACCAGCGACATCAAGCCGGAGGACGTCATCATCAAGTAAACCATGTGATGATGCTCATGGCATGAGGTTCGGCCTAGCCACATAGCGATAGCAAATCGCCGTGGGATTCCAATCATGGAGTCCCACGGCGATTTGCTATTGACGGCCGTCGTGCGGACCGTCACCCCATCCGACCGGCCGAAGCCGGCCACCTTCCCCTCAAGGGGAAGGCAAAAAGCCGGAGAATCATTGCAGGTCGGCGAGGTCGCCGCGGTTCAGCGCCTCCTCGTACAGGCGGCGGAACACACGCGTGCCGTGATGCACACCGTCGTGCTCGAACTCATTGGTCACCCACGCGTGGGCGTTGCCGACGCGGGAGAGCGTGTCGAGCTGCATTCCCGAATCCACGTACATGTCGTCGTGGTAGACGGCGGCCTGCAGCGGCACGTCGTTGCGTTCCAGCTGGGCGGCGTCGTAGATCCGACCGAAGCGCGTGTCCTCCATGAGCAGGTCCACGGCCGGTTTGAACGGCTTGAGGGAGCTGTCCTCGTCGAACATCCACGGGAACACGGCCTCGCCGGTGAACATGAGCGGACGGGCGTCCACGCCGAAATCGGGATGGCGTTCCAGCTCATGCTGCGCGGCCCAGCGAATCGGATGATCGAGTTCGCCGTCCGCGTAGATGAACTCCTGCAGCGGCCAGTAGAGAGGCCTTTCGTACGATGCCGTACGCGCCAGCACGTTCATGAGGAAGCCCGTGGAAAGCGCCGCCGGCTCCTGGCCATACGCATGGTCTGCGTGCGGGACGCCGGATTCGTCGTCCTCGGGCAGAATCGCCCCGTCTCCCCCGGTGAATGCCTGGTCGACGAGCCAGTGCAGCCGTTCGAAGCTCGGCTTCATGCCGAAGTCGCTGCCCAGCATCTGCAGACGGTTCACGGAGAACGGGTCGCCGTTGGGCAGCGCGACGTCCCCCTGAGCCAGCCGGTCGGCGATGGCGGCGACCCTCCGCACATCCTGCGGATAGCGTTCGTAGTACTGCCGGGTCTTCATGGCCATGCGCGGGAACGTGTGCGCATACACCTCGGCCGCGTCCGCCGGCACATGCGGGATGCCGCCCGTGGTGAACGAGGCGGCCAGACCATGCGGGTACAACGACAGGTACGTGAGCGTGAGGAACCCGCCGTAGCTCTGCCCGAGGCTTGCCCAGCGGGCGCCGCCGAACGCCTTGAGCCGCAGGTATTCGAAATCACGGATGATGGAGTCGGCGAGGAACAGTTTCAGGTAGTCGGCGGCCTGGCGTGCGTCCATGCCGGCGATGGTCTGCGAATCGATGCGTGAGGACCGTCCGGTGCCACGCTGGTCGGGCAGGACCACGCGGAAGTGTTTGATGGCCTCGGCGATCCAGCCGTCGTCGTCCGGGCCGAGCGGTCGTGGGCACTGGCCTCCCGGCCC
This sequence comes from Bifidobacterium pluvialisilvae, assembly GCF_019331695.1. GTDB lineage: Bacteria > Actinomycetota > Actinomycetes > Actinomycetales > Bifidobacteriaceae > Galliscardovia > Galliscardovia pluvialisilvae. Next base: position 197,940 of record NZ_JAHBBI010000003.1, on the reverse strand, counting down.
GCCCTGCAGGAAGACCAGCAGCGGCTGGTCGTCATGCACATGCTCGGGCGCGCACAGCACGCGGTAGAACAGGCCCAGCGTCGGCGGAACCCCATCCGGACCGGTCTTCGGTAGGCCGGAACGCAGGACGTCGGCGGGATCCGCCCCTCCCCAGTCGGTCGGCACGACGATGGAATGGTCCTCCACGTAGAGGCCCGGCACATAGTATCTCCCCAGCAATGGCATGGTATACGCTCCTTGTTCGTGACGCCCCCATTGTCGCACCGAAGTATGTCGGGGAACGGCATCATCCCCCGGAAGGATGGCGTGGGCGGCGAGAACGGCTAGGCTGTTGGTGTGCACGCTTTTCCGAACATCCTCGCCCGAACCGCGTCGGCGGCGCGCCGGCTCATGGACCGGAACCTCATCGTCGACGTCGCGACGTCCCTGATGCTGACGACCCTGCTCAGTCTGGTGTCGTCGTCGTGGACGCTGCAGGACGGGTTGCTGTTCCCCTTCTCGACCCGTCTGGTCCTCGCCTGGACCTGGGTCTATGCCCTGCCACTGGCGTTCCGCCGCAAGGCGCCGCACGTCTCGGCCGCACTGTTCGTCGCATTGGCTCTGCTGCAGCTGGTGTTCGGACCGGCGTTGGTGGCCACCGACTGCTATGCGCTCATACTGCTGTATTCGGTGATCGTGTATGGACGCCGTGAAACCGCGAAACCATTCATCGCCGTCGCCGTGGGCATGACCCTGCTGGCGGCGGGAGTCATCACGACGCTGCTGGCCTTCGGGCCACTGTCCATGCCGGGACCTGACCGATACCGGCGCGCCCCATACGAATGCCTCACCCCGTCCGGGGACATCGCCCTCAACGCCTGCGACCCTTCGATACGGCTGGACGCCCTCATGATGCTGGCCATGTTCCTCGCCCCGGTGATCGCGGTCACCGTCATGGCGTACTGGCAGCGGGCGAGAACCACCACCCTCCGATGGATGCGGGAACGCAACGCCGCGCTGGAGGCCAGACGTGAGGAGGAGGCCCACATCGCGGCCCTCGCCGAGCGGGCCCGCATCGCGCGCGACATGCACGATGTGGTGGCGCACACGCTGTCGATCATCATCGTGCAGGCGGACGGCGGACGATTCGCCGGCGCCAACGACCGCGCGCTCGCACGATCCACCATGGAGACCATACGGCGTGAAAGCGTGAAGGCGTTGGCCGACATGCGCCGGCTGCTCGGCATCTTCGCCGACCATCATGACGGCGACGACGCCGATGCCAAGGCCGAAGACGACCGCCCAAGCTATGCCGGCATCGACGGGCTGATCGCCCAGACGCGCGCAGCCAGCCCGGACCTGTATCTGGAACGCCGTCGCATCGGAAAACCCGACCCGGACAGACTCGATACCTCCGCCCAGATCATCGCCTACCGTGTGGTGCAGGAATCATTGACGAACATCCGCAAATACGCCGGGTCGAATGTGCATGCGGGCCTGGAGGAGACGTGGACCGGCAACGGGCTCCGGCTGCGCGTCGTAGACGACGGGCGAGGCGCCACGGCCGCGGCCGACGGGCATAAGGCCGGATATGGGCTGATCGGCATGAGGGAACGGCTTGCATCACTGGGCGGAACGTGCACGGCCGGGCCACGCGTCGGCGGAGGATTCGAGGTGGCGGCGTTCATTCCCTTCGACGGCAAGACCCCACGGAAAACGAACGTCTTCATCCCGTCCGATACCGACAAGAACGGCGCGACGCGCCCGTCCACCGATGACGACGTCACCACGCATTCGGACGGGATGACGTTCATCAGCGGATCGAAGCAGGCCGTCATCGACCGTATGCATACGATATTCATGCACATACGAAATGGTCGAAAGACGACCGACGCCGTGGGAGCACCCGAATCCCATGATTTCAACGTCATCGAACGGGTCTCCAGCTGGACGGAACGGCATTATCAGCTGATGGACTTTCTCATCGTCGCCGCGTTGGCCATGATGTTTCTCACCACATCGGTGAACGGCATGACACCGGAAGAGGAGGCATGGCGGAAACTGTCCAATACGGCCGTGCTGCTGCCGCTGATATGGCGCAGACGGTTCCCCCAGGCCAGCGCCGCGGCGTTCGCCGCGGTCACGGTGCTGGAGCTGCTGACATTGCCGTGGAGCACCCTGGCCCCTCTGGCGTCGGTGTATTCCGTGTATTCGGTGACGTTGTACGGACCAAGGACCGCGAAACGCTGGGCCATCCCCACCATCGCGCTCGGCTCATGCGTCTTCGCCGTGAACTTCACCGCATCCAACTATCTCGACATGACCACGATGGCGTTCATCGCGGAACTGCCCACGGTCATGAACGGCGCCGCGGCGAAGGCCACCGGCACGCTGTTCATGCTGCTGGCCTACGCCGTCGCCTCCTGCATCACCCTGTTGGGGGCGATGGCCTGGGGCATGTGGTCACGGTCGCGGGGCGCGAACATGCTGGTGCTGCAGGCGCGCGAGGAGGCGCTGCGCGACGAGGAGGCCAAGCAGAAGCTGCTCGCCGCGAACATGGAACGCGACCGCATCAGCGCCAACATCCAGGCCGACGTATCCGACACGCTGCTCGGCGTGATGGGCAAGGCGGACGACGGCCTGCGTCTGCTGGACTCGGATGATACCGATGCGCATATGATAGCCGCTGCGTTCGAGGGTATCGCCTCGGAGGGGCGGGCCGCGCTCAAACGCATGAGGCAGCTGCTTGGCGTGTTGCGCGAGACCGGCTTCAGCGACGACGAAGAAAAACCGCGAATTCGTCTGGACCCCGCGAGTCCGTTGGACGAGCAGCTACAGTGGAAGTCCGAAGGACCGGCGCACGATGATGCCGGGAACGGTGCCAGGTGAAGGAGGAACGAGTCATGACGGAGCAGTGCATCCGTGTGGTCATCGCGGACGATCAGGAGCTGGTGCGTGCGGGATTCGCCATGGTGATCGGCTCGCAGCCCGATCTTGCGGTGGTCGGCCAGGCGGGCGACGGCGCCGAGGCCGTGGCGTTGGCGGAACGGCTGCACCCGGACGTGGTGCTGATGGACGTGCGCATGCCCGGCATGGACGGCATCGAGGCGACGCGCCGCATCACCGCGGTCAACGCGGGTTCCGGCGAAGGCGACAACGACGACGCGGGCAAGGGGAATCTGACGCGTGTGATCATCCTGACCACCTTCGATCTGGACGAATACGTGATGGCCGCCATCAACGCCGGGGCCTCCGGCTTCCTGCTCAAGGACACCGAGCCCGAGGCGCTGCTCGACGCCATCCGCACGGTGCATCAGGGCAACGCCATCATCGCACCCTCGGCCACCAAGCGCCTCATCGAGAAGATGAGCGCCGGAGGCATGGCGCCGCAGGGCACTCCCCCGGCGGACTACACCGACCCCGAGCTCGAGCTGCTCACCGACCGCGAGCGCGAGGTCCTCATCGAGATAGCGCATGGGCTGAGCAACCAGGAGATCGCGGACAAGCTGTTCGTGAGCCTGCCTACGGTGAAGACGCATGTGGCGCACATCCTCGCGAAGATCAACGCGCGCGACCGCGTGCAGGCGGTGGTGTTCGCCTACGAGAACCACCTGGTGTAGGGGCTCGCGGACACGGCGACGCAACGACGATCGCAACGACGCATCACAACATCACAATATCGGAATGGACGATGCCCGCCGTTTCACGTCCGAAGGCGTGTCGTGCGGGCACCACTGGGGAATGCGATTCTTCTCTTATCTGTTGTGTTCCGTTGTAGGGCCGGCGTCTGGACGGAACCTTGAAGCCGCGTCCCGGTTCGCTTGGAATGCCGGTCTTGAAATGCCGGGGCGTGGCGGCTAGGCTTCGGCGAGCGCCTCGACCGGAGGCGTGCGTACGGCCCGGCGTGCGGGAGCGATGGAGGCAAGCAGCGCGGCGAGTGCGGTAACGGCGAGCATCGCCCCGTTGGCCGCCCAGTCGAACGGGAAGACCACGCCGCCGTAGGAGCCGAGCAGCATGTAGGAGCCGAGCCAGCCGAATCCGGTGCCAAGCACGATGCCCGCCGCGCCGGCGACGAGGGAGAGCAGCAGCGCCTCAACGGCGAGCGAGCGTCGCAGTTGGCCACGGGTCATGCCGATGGCGCGCAATGTCGCGGATTCGCGCGTGCGCTCGATGACGGACAGGGACAGCGTGTTGGCGACACCGACGAGCGCGATGAGCACGGCGACGGCGATGAGTCCGACGAGTAGCGCCATCATCGCGTTGACCATCGTGTCCCATTGGGTGCGTTCGGCGACGGGTCCGGTCACGGTCACGCCGGTGGAGCCGGCGAACGCGGACTGCACGTCCGCGAACACGTCGTTGAGCGTGGCGCCGGTGGTCGCCGCGTCGACGCGCATGAGCAGCATGTGGCCGCTTGCGACGAGCGTCTTGTCGGTGAAATGCGAGGCGTCGATGAAGGCGACGGCGTCGTAGTCGGAGGAGACGCGGCGGTAGTCGGACTGCCGCACGGTAAGTGTCATTGTTTTCGTATTCGACGGGGTGCCTGCGGCGGCCGTGGTGTCGGAGGTGCCCGACATCCCCTTCACGTCGAACGTGGCACTGCCGCCGGTGAATGCGAGCGTGCGTCCGCTGACGGCGGAGCGGGCCGGCATGAGCGCGTCGCCGGAGCCGATGGACACGCCGGCGAGGTCGGCGTGCATGACCTTGCGCAGATCCCCCGCGTCTTCGATGCCGACGAGCAGCACCGACAGCTTCCTGCCGTCCGCGGTCTTCGCCTCCGCCACCGCAGTGGGCGCGTACACGGACGCGGTCACGCCCTTCGTCCTGGCGGCCGTGCGGGCCTGTGCGTCGGTCATGTCGCTTCCGGCGGCGACCATGTCGACGCTGTAGCGTGAGGCGAGCGCCTGCCCCATCGTCGCCTTGGAGCTGGCCGCTCCGGTGGCGACCGTGGCGACGAGGGTGACGCCGATGAGCAGCGCCGCGCCTGTGGCGGCGACACGGCGTGGGTTCTTCTGGATGTTGGCGTTCGCGACCTTCGCGCTTGGCCCGGCGAGGGCGACGAGCGCGCCCACGCCGCGCAGCGCATGGGGCAGCCAGAACGGGACTGCCGTAACGACGCCGAGGAAGACGAGCGCGCAGCCGGCCACCGCGATGGTGAGCGCGGTGCCCGCGCCCATCGTGCCGTCGCCCGCGTTCGCCTGGTTCATCCGCCATACGGCGTACGCGCATGCGGCCGCCCCGCCGATGGCCGCCAACACGGACAGCACGCCGCGTATGGCTCCGACGCGGCGCGTGTCGGTCAGTTCGATGGGCCGCAACGCCTCCAGCGGCGTCACGGCGGTGGCGGAACGGGCGGAGGAGAGGGAGGCGATGATGGTCATGACCATGCCGAACGCGATCGGCACGACGAACACACGCCAGTCGAGCACGAGGCGCATGGCCATGCCGGCGGACGCCGTGAGCCCGGAAGCCGTCACCGCGGCCATGAGCGCGATGCCGAGGCCGACGCCGAGCATGGAGGCGACGAGGCCGAGCACGCCCGCCTCGAACAGCACCGAGGCGTACAGCTGGCCCTTGCGGGCGCCGATGGCGCGCAGCAGGGCGAGCGTGCGCCGGCGTTGCGCGACAAGCACCTGGAACGTGTTGGCGATGACGAGCGCGCCGACGAGCATGGCGAGCGCGCCGAAGCCGAGCAGGAACATGGTGGTGATGTCGGTGTCGCCGCCGCTCAACGATTTGACGGCCGCGGCCGAAGCCTTCTCGCGGGATTCGATTGTGAACCGTTTCGGCAGGAGTCTGCCGACCTCCCGCACCGTGGCGGCCGCGGCGGCCGAATCGTCGTCGGCGATGTCGAGGTAGACGTTGGTGGCGTTCACGTCATCGAAGCCGGCGACGCCGCTCATTGTGGCCATGAGCCTGTCGGAGAGCAGCGATGCTCCACCGTAATACGGGTAGGCGCCCGCATCGTCGCGTGTGAGACCGACGACGCGCGCCGTCACGCCGGACGCCGACGGGGTTCCCGGCGCCGCCGACTTCGGCGTCAGCGCGATCGTGTCGCCCACGTGGGCGCCGAGCCGGCTCGCCGTGGATTCCATCAACGCTATTTCGTCGCCGTCGGCCGGCTGCCGTCCGCTCGTGACGGTGACGGGCAGAAGCCCGCGTTCCGTAGCGGTGGTGACGGCGAACACGCTGGCGTGGCGGCTTCCGTGCGTGGCGCCGAGGTCGACTCGCGACTCGAAGCGCACGCCGTCGACGCCGTCGACGGCGCGGATGCGGTCGGGGCGGAAGTCCTTGACGGTGCGCGAATACAGGTAGTCCATGTCACTGTCGCTCATGTCCGTGAGGGACGTGTCGGGGCCGATGGAGTAGTTCGCGTCACCGTACTGGGCGGTGGTCATGCGGGCGAGCGCGTCGGTCATCGCGTTGCCGAACAGGAACGTGGCGGCGATGAACGCGGTGCCGATGAGGATCGCCACGCCGGCGGGGATGAGCATGCGCACGTTCCTGCGCATGAGCTTCAACGTGATTGGGAACATGGGGTTCGTTTCGTCCTTCCTTGTCTTCCTGCTCAGTGTGTGCGACGGCCCGCCACGGCGGCGTGGGTCGCCCGTTCGCGTTCCTCCATGAGCAGCGTGTTCATGCGGTCGGCGGTGGGATGCTGTTCGTCGGCGACGATGCGGCCGTCGGCGAAGACGATGGCGCGATCGGCGTAGGATGCGGCGACGGCGTCATGCGTGACCATGATGATGGTCTGGCCGAGTTCGCGTACGGAGCGTTTGAGGAATTCGAGCACTTCGGCGCTGGACACGGAGTCGAGGTTGCCGGTGGGTTCGTCGGCGAAGACGATGTTCGGCCGGGTGATGAGCGCGCGTGCGATGGCCACGCGCTGCTGCTGGCCGCCGGAGAGTTCGTTGGGCCGGTGGTCCATGCGCTGTTCGAGGCCTAGCGTGCGGACGAGCGTGCGCAGCCATGCCCGGTCCGGTTTCGCCCCGGCGAGCGTCAGCGGCATGAGGATGTTCTGTTCGGCGGTGAACATCGGCAGCAGGTTGAAGCTTTGGAAGATGAAGCCGATGCGGCTGCGGCGCAGCAGGGTGAGCTGCCTGTCGTTCATCCGGGTCAGATCGGCCCCGTTGAACAGGATGTGGCCGGATGTGGCGGAGTCGAGTCCGGCGAGCGTGTGCATGAGCGTGGATTTGCCGGATCCGGATGGTCCCATGATCGCCGTGAACCGGCCGCGTGCGAAGCTGATGTCCACGCCGCGCAACGCATGCACGACGTTCTCGCCCTCGCCGTAGTCCTTGGTCAGTCCGATGGCCTCGATGGCCACCGCGGTCCGTTCCCCCTCCACGCGGGTGGGCGGCAGCGGGACGTCGTATGCCGTCCCGCCCGGCCGTCCGACGTGTTTCGGGACGCCCGGCCGTTCCGCCGCCGTCGAGTTGATTTCCGTATTGGTATGCCGACCCATCGTCGTTCTCCCTTCGTTCGGTGTCGGGCATCGGCCCGTTGCTGCATACCAAACTACGGAAGACGCGGCGTCGTTCCCATCGTGCGTGAGACGGAAAAACGCATGACGCCGCTCATCCTCGAGGATGATGACTCGTTGAGGACAACGAAACCCATGAAACCGATAACAAGGGTTGTAGGAACTTCTGTGGTCGCGCGTTTTTTGTTTTCCCGTGGAATAAAAACGCCATGAACAGGTGCAACTGTTCATGGCGTTCATGGGATAGGTTCCGGGATGGTCCCGGAGCCGAAAAACAACAACAGGAGGATATCACATCATGGCCAAACTGGTTGCCTGTGGCATGTCGTGGTGATGCCGTTCGTGCGGTTGCGGCTACCGTCGTCGCGCGCGGATGCGGAACGCCGCGGCCAGTGCGGCGAACGCGGCCACGCAGATGACGATCATGGTGGCGAAGGTCCATGCGCCGCCGACGGCCGTGGCATGGGCGAACGCCGGCGTGCCCTCGCCACCGGCCCCGGCCTGGGCGATGGTGAGGATGGTGGAGAACAGCGTGGTGCCGGCCGCGCCGCCGAACTGCAGCATGGTGTTGAAGATGGCGTTGCCGTCCGGTGTGAACTGCCCGGGGAGGGCGCTCAGGGCGCTGGTCATGATGTTGGAGTAGCCGAGCGCATAGCTCAGTCCGAAGATGAAGTAGAATCCGGCGAGCAGGGCGGGCGTCAGCCGCATGGAGAAGACAAGCAACAGCACCGGTCCGACGACGGCCACGGCGAAGGCCGTGAGAATCGGCCGGGTCGCGCCGAACCGGTCGTACAGCATGCCGCCCACGGGTGCGAAGAACGCGCCGATCAGGGCGCCGGGCAGCACGAGCGCACCTGCGAGGAACGCGTCGGCTCCAAGCGACAGCTGCGCGAGATTGGTGATCACGTAGCCGAATCCGATGCCGACCATCGGCAGGATCGCGTACGCCAGCAGATGCAGCAGCACCACCGGGTCGCGCAGGATGCCCAGACGGATCAACGGCGAGAACGAACGTTTGGACGAGTAGCCGAAGAACAGCAATGCCAACACGCCGATCACGAGGCTGGCGCCGGCGATGTTCGCCGAAAGGGTGAACGACGCGCCGTCCGCGGCGGCGCTGACGGCGACGCCGGCCTGGTTCAGGGCCATGATGAGCCCGGCGAGACCGAGCACGATGGCGATGAACTGCAGCGGGTTGAGCTGCGCGGACTGGGTGGGCGTCTTCTGCTCGATGCAGAGGAGTCCGACGACCAGCGAGATCGCCATGATGGGGAGGATGAACACGAAGATCGCGCGCCAGGGCAGCACACTGGAGATGGCGCCGCCCACGGTCGGCCCGATGGCCGGCGCTACGGTGATGACCAGCGAACCCACGCCCATGAGCCGGCCGATCTTCGACTTCGGCGACTGCTCGAGGATGATGTTGATCATCAGCGGCGTGGCGATGCCCGATCCCACGCCCTGGATGATGCGGGCGAGGATGAGCACCGGGAAGCTGCGTCCGAAGATCATGATGACGCATCCGATGACGGCGAGGATCACGGCGGCCACGAAGATGGCCTTCAGCGGGAAACGCCGTTTGAGATACGAGCTGATCGGCATGGTGACCGCCACCGACAGCAGGTAGATGGTGGTGATCCACTGCACGGTGGCGGTGCCGACGTTGAGCTCACGCATGAGTTCGGGGAACAGGACGGTCATCACCGTCTCGGTCAGGATACCGAAGAACGCGAGCGAGCCGACGGCGAAAATGGAGCCGATGAGCCTGCGCGGTATCCTTTCATCGATTGCGCTTGTCTGTCGTTTTGTCGTCTGATGCCGTGTCGTCTGCCGCTGTTCGGACTGCGATTCCCTCACGTTCCCATCCTCGTTTCATGCTCTGTTGCTCTTTTTTTGGAATTGTCGCAGCATTCCTCGCATCGCCCGTATCGTAAAGCCATCCCTGCGGGTCCATGTCATCACTCATACCTGAGCCGCTACAAATGCGTGGAGCAGTGTATCAGCCCGCCCCCGACAACGGGCAATCACGCCGCCATGGCCGCCTCGAGGCCGGCGGTCACGTCGACCGGGTGGCCGAGTTCGGCGAGCGCGGAGGCGAGCACGCCGAGCGCGGTGACGACCTTCTGCCGGCTGGCCGTGTAGCCCATGTGGCCGATGCGGATGAGCCGGCCGGCCTCGTCGCCGAGTCCGCCGGAGATGTGCAGCCCGTATTCGTCGTCCATGATGCCGCGGAGCCTCCGGTCGTCGATACCGTCGGGAACGGCGACGGCGGTGACGGAATTGGCCATGTTGGCGTCGTCGTCCACCCACAGGTCCAGTCCCATGGCGCGGATGCCGGCGCGGGTCGCCCTGGCCGCCCGTTCATGACGGGCGATGGTCGCGTCGACGCCGCCCTCGTCCATGATGATGTCCAACGCGGCCTTGAGACCGTATATCGACGAGATCGGCGGCGTGTACGGCACGTAGTCCTTCTCCAGCCACTGCCGCCACGGCAGGAACGACAGATACGACCGTTCGTAGCGGCCGGTGCGTGCGATCACCTCCCCGGCGCGCTCCCATGCGCGGCCGCTCAACGCCACCAACGACATGCCGGGCGTCGAGCCAAGGCATTTCTGCGTGCCGGTGACGCACACGTCGACGCCCCAGTCGTCGAATCGCACGTCGGATCCGCCGACGCCGGAGACGGAGTCGACGATGGTGACCACGCCCCGCTCATGGCATTCGCGGCAGATGGCCTCCATCGGGTTCTCGGACGCGGACGGCGTCTCGGAATGCACGAAGGCCAGCACCCTGGCGTCGGGATGCCGGTCGAGCGCTTCGCGCACCTGTTCGATGGTCACGGACGTGTCGTAGGGCACGGTCACGTCGACGACGTCGCCGCCGTAGGCGCGCAGCACCTTGGCGTATCCGGCGCCGTAGTAGCCCGACGCCAGGTTGATGCACACGTCGCCGGGTTCGACGAGGTTGTAGGAGGCCATCTCCAGACCGAGGATCGATTCGCCTTCGACGGGCAGCACGCGATTCGCCGTCTTGAACAGCTTCGACAGGTCCGCGCTGACCGACAGCATGAGTTCGACGAAGTTGTCGGTGCGGTGGTGCACCATCTGCCGGCCCATGGCGGCCAGCACACGCGGATAGACGGAACAGGGGCCCGACGCCATCATGAGGTCGGGGATGCGGATGCGGAAATCAGATGTCATGATACGTCCTATCGTTTGAGACGACCGTCATCGGCCATCGTAGTCGGGGACCGTGAACGCGACATTTTCCGGACCTTTCCTACGGAACCTGTCGCCGGCCGATACAATGAGGCGTTGGAAAGGTTTTCTATTGGCTACTGCAACCACGGCGCAGGTCAAGCTGCACAACCGGCATCAGGTGCTTGACCACATATACCGGCACGACGGCTCGTCCAAGCAGGACATCATGCGGGCGCTGAACATGAGTCTGCCCACGATCACGCAGAACCTGCGCGATCTGGAGGCGGACGGGCTGATCCAAGGCGGCGGTTTCTTCGAATCGACCGGCGGTCGCAAGCCGAAACGGTATATGTTCAACAGCCAGGTGCGGCTCGCTATCGGCGTGCGCATGACCGCGGACATGGTCATCGTCTGCGCGGTGAACATGCATGGCACCTGCGTCAAACGGGCCTCGGGACGGCTGCCGTACGCGCACGCGGACGCGTACTATCATCGCATCTGCCAGTTCATCAACCACTTCATCAGGTCGCTGAACGTGCCGCCGTCCACGATCCTCGGCGTGGCATTCTGCATGCAGGGCATCGTCTCCGCGGACGGGCAAAGCATCACGTTCGGCAAGATCCTCGGCAACGAGGGGCTGGACACCTCCACGTTCACACGCGAAATCGACCACCCATGCACGTTCATCCACGACTCCGACGCCTCGGCGATGACGGAGCTGTGGCTGGACCCGTCCATAGAGAACGCGCTGTGCGTGTATCTGGAGCCGTACATGGGCGGTGCCGTCATCATCGACGGCCGGCTGCGCCAGGGCTCCACCATGAAGAACGGCACCATCGAGCACATGACGCTGGTGGAGGACGGCGCGCCATGCTACTGCGGGCGCAGGGGATGCCTCGACGCCTACTGCTCGGCGCGCGTGCTGACCGGGCACCGCGGCGAAAGCCTCGAGGAGTTCTTCAACCAGGTGCGTGACGACGAATACACGCACCGCCGCGTCTTCAACAACTATCTCGACAACCTCGCGCTGGCCATCAAGAACATGCGCACCGTGCTCAACTGCGACGTGATCATCGGCGGCCAGGTCGGCCAGTACTTCACCAACGACGACATGGCCGACCTGAAGCAGCGTGTGGAGAAGCTGGACTCGTTCCCCGACTGCTCACTGACGATGCGTAAGAGCGCGTGCGCGCCCGATCAGGACGTGCTTGGCGCGGCGCTCACCTTCGTACGCGCCTTCGTGGACGAGGTGTGCGGCCGATAGGCGGATGAGACGGCCCGCGACGGCCGGCACGCACGATGACGCGCGGGCCGGCCGGGGCCTATGCGGGGGATGGAGTTCCCGCGGAAGACGGGACCATGCCGCATGGACATGAATCCGACATGGAAAAGGGGCCGACGCCATCCCCCAACAGCGCCGGCCCCGAATGACCGAAAGTAAGGATTACCCCCGAATCCCGTGGGTCACTTGGCGAGACCGGACTCGCGCAGGGCCGCGAAGCCGCCCTTGAGGTCGTCGAGGATGTCCTCGATGTTCTCGGTGCCGATGGACAGGCGGATGGTGCCCTGGTGGATGCCCTGGTCCTCGAGCTCCTCCAGCGTCTCCTGGGAGTGCGTGGTGGAGGCCGGGTGGATGACGAGGGACTTCACGTCGGCCACGTTGGCCAGCAGGCTGAACAGGTGCAGGTTGTTGATGAACACGCGTGCCGCGTCCTTGCCGCCCTTGATGTCGAAGGTGAAGATGGAGCCGGCGCCGTTCGGGAAGTACTTCTTGTACAGCTCGTGGTCGCGGCGGCCCTCGATGGCCGGGTGGGACACGGACTCGACCTCGGGCACGGTCTGCAGGTACTCGACGACCTTGAGGGCGTTCTGGACGTGGCGCTCGACGCGCAGGGACAGGGTCTCGGTGCCCTGCAGGAGCAGGAACGCGGCGAACGGGGAGAGCGTGGCGCCCGTGTCGCGCAGCAGGATGGCGCGGATTCGGGTGACGAATGCGGCGCCGCCCAGGGCCTCGTAGAAGTTCAGGCCGTGGTAGGACGGATCCGGCTCGGTGAGGGTCGGGAACTTGCCCGGGACCTCGGCCCAGTTGAACTTGCCGCCCTCGACGACGACGCCGCCCAGCGTGGTGCCGTGGCCGCCGATGAACTTGGTGGCGGACTCGACCACGACGTCGGCGCCGTGCTCGAGCGGACGGAACAGGTACGGGGTGGCGAACGTGTTGTCGACGATCACCGGCAGATGGTGCTTGTGGGCGATGGCGGAGATGGCCTCGAAGTCCGGCAGGTCGGCGTTCGGGTTGCCGAAGGTCTCGAAGTAGACGAGCTTGGTGTTCTCCTGGATGGCGTCCTCGAAGTTCTGCGGGACCTCCGGGTCGACGAAGGTGGTGGTGATGCCGTCACGCGGCAGCGTGTGCTTGAGCAGGTTGAAGGTACCGCCGTAGATGTTCTTGGAGGAGACGATGTGGTCGCCGGACTGGGTGATGTTGCGCACCGCGTACTCGACGGCCGCGGCGCCGGAGGCCACCGCGATGCCGGCGGTGCCGCCCTCAAGGGCCGCGATGCGGTCCTCGAACACGCCCTGCGTGGAGTTGGTCAGACGGCCGTAGATGTTGCCCGGGTCCTGCAGTCCGAAGCGGGCCTCGGCGTGGTCGAAGTCGTGGAAGACGTAGGAGGTGGTGGCGTAGATCGGCACGGCGCGGGAATCGGTGGCGGGATCGGCCTGCTCCTGGCCGACGTGCAGCTGCAGGGTCTCGAAGCGGTAGTTCTTGTTCTTCTCAGCCATTGTGGTGAGCTCCTTCAAGTTCGCGGTTGGTTTGTTTTTGGTTGATGACTGTGACAATATCCGCTCGAAGCCTCTGTTTTCAAGCCAAAACGGGCTTTTGGCTATCAGGGTTGGTTATAGCCTTTTCCCAGTCGCATGTTCCGCAATGGTTTGCCGCGGAGACGGACCGCCGCTTTTTCCGGGCGGTTTTCCGCGACACGCCGACGACGGCGCGTGGACGGCATGTGGACGGCGCCCGAATCCGTCCACATGGCCGGCGGAGGCCGGGAATCGTCCACATTCGGCGTCCGGGGGTGGTCCATCCGTCCACTTGTCCGGTGCGGGCGCCCGCCGGCGGCCGTTCCATGCTGAAGTGGGACCATGACAGACACAGACATCATGACAGACACCATGCAGGCCGGACGGACCGCGGACCATCATGCCACCATGGCCGGGGAGCCCTCTGCGGCACGGGTCCGACAGCAGATCGACCAGCTGACCCGGCGGCTCCATCAGCCCGGGCTGACGCCACGGCAGCTCGGCCGCCTCGGCGAGGACTATGCCGAACTCTGGCTGCGGGAGCGGGGTTGGACCATCCTCGACCGCAACTGGCGCTCGCGGCACGGCGAACTCGACGTGATCGCGCTGAACCGCGCCGACCAACTCACATTCGTCGAGGTGAAGACGCGGCGCAGCGCCATGTTCGGCCCCCCGCAGGACGCCGTGACCGAGCACAAGCGCAAGGCACTGCGGCACGCCGGGATGGAATGGATCCAACGGCACGGCGATGCCATACGCCGCAGCGGCACCCGTTTCGACGTCCTGGCCATCAGCGTGCTCGGAGGACGCCGGGCACCGCAGATCAGGCACATACCGGGGGCGTTCTGATGATCGGGACCGCGCTTTCGGTGGGCCTTGTAGGGCTCAAGGCCTTCACCATCACGATGCAGGCGTACATCTCGCCCGGACTGCCGTACTTCTCCATCATCGGCCTGCCCGACACCTCGCTGTCCGAAGCCCGCGAACGGGTGAAGTCGGCGTGCTCGGCGGCCGGGTTCCCGTGGCCGCAGACGCGCGTGACGGTGAACCTCTCCCCCGCGTCACTGCCCAAAAGCGGGGCGAGCCACGACCTGGCGGTCGCCGCCAGCGTGCTGTGCGCCGGCGGTGTCATACCCCATGACGCCTTCGAGCAGACCCTCGTCATGGGCGAGCTGCGGCTCGACGGCTGCGTGCTGCCCATAACCGGACTGCTGCCGATACTGATCCACGCGCGCAACCGCGGCATCACGCGGGCGTTCATCCCCCACGGCAACCTCGACGAGGCGGGACTGGTTCCCGACATCGACGTCGTTCCGGTGCGGCATCTCGGCGAGCTCATCGAACATATGGGAGGCAGCACGCGGTACCGCCTTCCCGAGGACGTCGACATCGGCGCGGACGCCGGAAGCGGCATCGATGCGGACGGGGGACGCGACGCGTCGGACATGAACCAGGTGGTCGGCCAGGACCATGTCAAATGGGCGTTGGAGGTCGCGGCCGCGGGCGGCCACAACGTCATCATGGTGGGACCGCCCGGCGCGGGCAAGACGATGCTGGCCTCGCGTCTGCCCACCATCATGCCGCCGATGAACGAACGCCAGCAGCTCGAGGTGGCCTCCATCCGTTCGCTGTGCGGCACCCTGCCCTCGTACGGCATCACGGACGTGCCGCCGTACGAGGCGCCCCACCACACGTCCAGCGTGCCGGCGTTGGTGGGCGGAGGCTCGGGATTCGCCCGGCCTGGGGCCATAACGCGGGCGCATAACGGCGTGCTGTTCATGGACGAGGCGCCCGAGTTCCCGCCACGCGTGCTGCAGACCATCCGCGAGCCTTTGGAGACCGGCTTCGTCTCGCTGTCACGTTCCAAGGGCACCACGCATTATCCGGCGCGGTTCCAGCTCGTCATGGCGGCGAACCCCTGCCCGTGCGGGTTCGGATGGGGCTCGGGAGAGCGGTGCGTCTGCAGCGTCAAGGACCGCACCCGCTACTGGAACCGCCTCTCCGGGCCGATCCTCGACCGCATCGACATCCAGGTGACGGTGCCGCCGGTGGCCAACCTCGTCGCCGGCGAACGCGGACCAGGCGAATCCAGCGAGGTCATACGGCGACGCGTCATCGAGGCGCGCGCCGCCGCCACCGAACGGTACCGGATGCAGGGATGGCCATGCAACGCCAAGGCGAGCGGCGACTGGCTGCGTCGGAACACGTCGGCAAAGGCCATGTCGCTGGTGGCCGACGCGCTGGAGACGCAGAAGCTCAGCCTGCGTGGCGCCGACCGTGCGCTGCGGCTGGCATGGACGCTCGCGGACGTGTCGGGACGCACCAGTCCCGATTCGGGCGACGTCGCCGCCGGCATAGCACTGCGGACAAGACTGAAGTAGGAGAGAACGGGAACGGAGGAACGATGACGACGACACCGGAAACGGATACGCTCTGCCGCGCGGCGCTCACCCACTGCGGGGATGGGCCCGACGCCCTCATGTTCGCTGCGCTGAAAGGCGCCGAATCGCCCAGACGGCTTCTGGCCCTCCTCTGCGAGGAGACGACCCACCAGAGGCCGGACTGGCTCGGATACGACGGACCGGGCGGGGCGCGCGAGCTCGACCGCGTGTTCGTCACCGGGCTGGCCAGATGGGGCCGCAGGGCCGACGCCAGGGCCGTGGAGGGGTTCCATACGGCGCTGGACCGATGGCGCGGAAGACTGGGCCGGCTGCCCGCACGATCTCGCGAGGGCCTGACCGCGTGGTTCGTGCACGACGAACGCCAGTGGATCATCGGCCCGGATTCGCCGTACTGGCCGACCCAGCTCGCCGACCTGTCCATACGTTCGGACTGGGCGCCCCCGCTGTGCCTCTGGGGCGTGGGCGACCCGGCCGCTCTGACCAGCTGCGACGCCCCGGTCGCCGTGGTGGGATCGCGTGAGGCCAACGACTACGGCCGGTTCGTGGCGAGGGGCATCGGGCTGCATGCGGCGCGCGCAGGTCATCTTGTGGTGTCGGGAGGCGCGATGGGCGCCGACGCCGCGGCGCATTGGGGAGCCATCGCCGCATGGGACGAGCGGTCCGGCATCGAGGATGGCCCGAACCCGGCGGGACGCACCGTCGCGGTGTTCGCGGGAGGCCTCGACCATATCGGCCCCTCCCGCAACCTCCCCCTGTTCGAGGCCATGACCGACCGGCGGGGCGCGCTGATCAGCGAGATGCCTCCGGGGACCATACCCGAGGCACGGAGGTTCCTGCTACGCAACCGGATCATCGCGGCGTTGGGCAGGGTCGTGGTCGTCGCACAGGCGAGGCACCGTTCGGGCGCGTTGAACACCGCCACCTGGGCCGCGGAGATGAGCCGCGAGCTCTACGCCGCCCCCGGGGACATCGATGAGCCCTACAACACCGGATGCAACAGACTGGTGCATGAGGGCAAGGCCGTATTGCTGGCCTCCGCGACCGATGTCTCCGATATCTGCCATGCGCCCCACGACGCCGTCGGGGACGACGGCGGAAACGAACGCGACGACGGCGCGGACCCCACGAGAACCGACGCCCCGGCCGATCCGCTGCAGCGGGCGGTGACGAGCGCCATCCGAAGCTGCGGGCGGCGGCATGTGGCGGCGACCCCCGACGCGATCCTCGACCATCTGTCCACGAACGGGACGTCGCCGCCCTGCGACGCGGCCACCCTGCAGCTGACGCTCGCCGCCCTGGAAGCCAGGGACATCATCGTCATCGGGGCCGACGGCGTCATCTCGCTGGTTCCGCGGACCCGTGGCGGACGGTCCGGGGCCATGTAGGCGGGCGTCCGCGACTACGCCCGCCACTGGCAGCGGCCGAGATCGACCCGCCATCCTTCCGCCCCGGCGTTGCCCGCCCCCACGGCGGGCGGGACGAACGCCACGCCCTCCCCCTCCAGCAGCGCCCGCTGCCGTTCCGGACCGCCGAAGGCGAACCCGGGGGCAAGGGAACCGTCCCGGAACACCACGCGATGGCAGGGAATCCGCCCCGGCTCCGGATTGCCATGCAACGCGAACCCCACGAACCTGGCGCTGCGCGGTGCGCCGGCGAGTGCGGCAACCTGGCCGTAAGTGGCGACCATGCCCCTCGGTATCCGACTCACCACGGCATAGACCCTCTGCGAAAACGACTGTTCCATAGCTTCGACCATATCCCCATTATGGGGCGTCGCCGGCCCCGGCCGCATCCCACCGCCCCGAAGGCCATGGTCCGGGCCTGTGCGACAATCGAGGGTATGAGTCCGAAGCAGTTGGAAAAACACTATGATGCGGTAATCGTCGGCGCCGGAGCGGCGGGACTGTCCGCCAGTCTGGGGCTGCTGCGCTCCAAGGCGTTCGACCGGATGCGGCAGGAAGGCCGCAGCCCCAAGATCCTGGTGCTCTCGAAGCTCCAGCCGTTGCGCTCGCACACCGGGTCCGCCGAGGGCGGCATCGCCGCCAGTCTGGGCAACGTCGAGCATGACGACTGGCACTGGCACCTGTACGACACGATCAAGGGCAGCGACTGGCTGGCCGATCAGGACATGGCGGCGATACTGGCCGAGAACGCCCCCGCCACGGTCATCGGCCTCGAGCATGACGGCGTGGCGTTCTCACGCACCGGGGATGGGCACATCGCCCAACGGCTGTTCGGCGGGCATACGGCGGAATTCGGCCGGCAACCGGTGCACCGCACCGCCTACGCGGCCGACCGCATCGGTCACCAGATCCTGCACTCGCTGTGGCAGCAGTGCGTCAAGGAAGGCGTCGAATTCGCCGAGGAATGGTATGTGAGCGACCTCGTGGTCGAACGCGACGGCGACGGCATGGGGCACGCCCGCGGACTGGTGGTGCTGGACACGCACACCGGCAAGGTGCACGGCATCGAGGCGAGCAACATCATGCTGGCCACCGGCGGCGCGGGACGCCTGTTCCATACCACGTCGAATTCCTGGGACCTGACTGGGGACGGCATGGCCTTGGCCCTTGAGGCCGGGCTGCAGCTGGAGGACATCGAGTTCGTGCAGTTCCACCCCACCGGCCTGGCCCATACCGGCATCCTGCTGTCCGAGGCGGCCCGCGGCGAGGGAGGCCGGCTGCTGAACGCCGACGGGGAGCATTTCATGGACCGCTACGCTCCCGGCCACGGCGACCTCGCCGCCCGCGACGTGGTGTCCCGTTCCATCATGGCCGAGGTCGACGCCGGCCGTGGCGTCGCCGATCCGAAGGACCCGGACGGGCCGCGGGACTGCGTATGGCTCGACCTGCGGGCGCTGGGCCGCGACGTGCTCGAGGAACGGCTTCCCGAGGTGTGCGAGACGGTGCGCCAGTATGCGGGCCTCGATCCGGCCGAGGACCTCATCCCCATCAAGCCGACCGCCCACTACACCATGGGCGGCATACCCATCAACGCCGACGGCAACGTCTACGAATGGGCCGATGGCGAGAGGCGCCCCATCGAAGGCCTCTACGCGGCCGGCGAATGCTCGTGCGTCAGCGTGCACGGCGCGAATCGCCTGGGCGCGAACTCGCTGCTGGACGCCTGCCTTTTCGGAACGCGGGCCGGAGCGGCGCTCGCGGCGCGCATCGAAGCCGCACAGCCCCACGACGACGGAGCCGACGACGCCTCCCCGGCGGTCGCGGATGCCGCCGATGCACGTCGCCACATCATCGAGACGCTGCTGAAGCCCTCGTCGCCAGCCGGTTCCGATTCCGCCGGGGACGGCGCATCCGACGCGTCGGACGACAACGCCTACCGTCTCATGGCCGACCTCGGCGCGCTCATGGAGCGTCATGCGGCCGTGCGCTGCGACCATGACGGGCTTGCCGAGGCGTTGGGCGCCATCGAACGCACGCTCACGCCCCGCGGCGACCGTCTCGTCGCACACAGCGACACCGCCGCCTACAACCAGGAGGTCACCGCGATTCTCGAAGTGCGGCATCTGCTCACGGTGGCGCAGGCCATGCTTGCGGCGTCGGATGCCCGCCACGAGTCGCGCGGCGCGCTGTTCCGCAGGGATTTCCCGGAACGCGACGACGAGGGCTTCCTCGCCCATTCGATGACCGACGCACGGCACGCCGTCTCCTGGCAGCCGGTGGTCATCACCGACTATCCGCCGAAGTCGCGCGCCTACTGACGGGGGCGGGGTGGCCGTCGGAGCCGGCCGCTCGTGAACACTCCTTGATGATTGAGGCCGCCGGCGCATCCCGATGCGATGCGCCGGTAAGCTATGATGTCGGTAGTTAACGATTGAGGAGAACCAACGAAATGACCATTGCCGCGACCGACCGTGTGCTGTCGGTGACCTTGCGCATCGCCCGTTTCACCCCAAAGCCCGAACGTGCCGGGCGTCGTCGCGGCGGCAGCCCGTTCGGCTCGAAGTCGCCGTTCGGCGGATCGGACGCCGGGGCCAGGTCGAACCGCGTGCGCGGCAAGCGTTGGACCCAGGATTACGTCGTCAGCGCGCACGCCAGCGATTCCGTGCTCGACTGCCTGTTGGCGGTCAAACGCGAACAGGATCCCTCCCTGGCGTTCCGGTATTCGTGCGGGCATGGCATGTGCGGGTCCGATGCCGTGGCCATCAATGGCACGCCCACGCTGCTGTGCACGGCGAAGGTCCGCGACTGGGCGAAGCCCGATGCTCCGGAATACGCCAATGAGGACGGGTTCCGTCCCACCGGCGAGCCGCTGGACTCCTCCGATCGCGCCATCGACCTCGACGCCCTGGCCCCCGGGACCCCGCTGGTCATCGAACTGGCCGCACTGCCCGGTTTCCCCACCCGCCGCGACCTCATCGCCGACATCGATCCCATGCTGGACCAGATTCGTCGTCTCAAGCCGTACCTTCAGGCATCCGGCGATCTGAAGACCACGCCGAACGGCAAGGTCGATGCGTTCGAATACCTGCAGAACCCCGACCAGCTGAAACGGTACGAGCTGCTCAGCAACTGCATCGCCTGCGGCGTATGCGAAGGCAGCTGCCCGGTCTACGCCGGCGGCGAGGCGTTCGTCGGCCCGGCCGCGATGATCCTCTCCTCACGATTCCTCAATGATTCGCGTGACGGTGCCGGGGCGGAGCGTCTCGCGGCGTTGATGGCACCGGACGGGTCGGCCGCGTGCCAGTCCGTGCGGGCCTGCTCCATGCATTGCCCGAAGGGCATCGACGTGGGCGAGGAGCTGTGGCAGACGATTCAGAAGGTCGATGCGGCCAAGGCGGCGCTCAAGTGACGATGAACAGAAGAGACTTCACCAATATCGCCAAGGGATGGGAATTCATCGAGAACGCCGCCCTCGTCAACGAGTCCGACGACCTCAGCGGCCTGCGCGAGCAGGCCGACGGAATGGGATTCGGCCAAGGGTCGGCGGCCCAGGCCGATTTCCTGGCCTTCGAGGCCAGACAGCTCGACGCCCGGTCCGTCATCATCCTCGGCACCGGCGCCATCATGGAGGCGCTGCATCTCATGGCCGGGCTCGACCGGCTGACGGATCCGGCGGGACGACAGCTCACCGTAGTGGACTCCTCCGCCCAGGGCGCCACGGCGATCCGCAAGATCACGGCCCGGACACGGTCCGAGGTGCGGCTGCGCGTGGTCAACGCCAAGGCGGAGGTGTTCCTCCCCCGCCTCAACGACGACGACTACGACCTCGTCATCATCTCGGGGGACGAACAGAACTATGCGGACGCCTACGACCATGCCCATCGGCTGCTGCGCACCGGAGGCGTGCTCATCCTATGCGACGCGCTGGCATTGGAGAACGCCGATTCGCGCGGCGGGCTGCTCAACCCGTCCGACCGTTGCGGCAAGGCGACGCGCATGCGCCAGCTCATCGACTACGCCATGGCCGACGAACGATTCTCGTCAAGCATCATTCCCACGGGGACGGGAATGATTCTCAGCCTTAAGCTGCCCGAGCAGCAGTAGCCGGCCGCAGGCACCGCCGGCGGCCGGCCCGCGTCAGTTCCCGATCAGATGCGTCGCATAGTCGACTGCCTCGTCCGGGTCGTCGGTGAGCGTCACGAGGTTCGGGTCCAACGGCGAAATCATGCCGTGGTCGGCGAGCGTGCCGTTGATCCAGTCGAACAGCCCCTGCCAGTAGTCCGTGTCGAACAGCACTATGGGCATGGTGGTGACCTTGTGGGTCTGCACGAGGGTGAGGACCTCGAACATCTCGTCCATGGTGCCGAACCCGCCCGGGCATACGATGACGCCGGACGAATATTTGACGAACATGGTCTTGCGTACGAAGAAGTACCGGAACGTCATGCCGAGGTTGACGTAGCTGTTCAGCCCCTGCTCGTGAGGGAGCTCGATGCCGAGGCCGATGGATTTGCCACCCGCCAGGGACGCACCCCTGTTCGCGGCCTCCATGATGCCCGGGCCGCCGCCCGTTATCGTGGCCACGCCACGTTCCGCCAGCAGCTTGCCCATGCGCCTCGCCGCCTTGTAGGAGGGGTCGCCGCGTTTGGTGCGGGCCGAGCCGAACACCGTGACCGCGGGCCCCACCTCGGCGAGGGCGCCGAAGCCGTCGACGAACTCGGCCTGGATGCGCAGCACACGCCACGGGTCCATGTGCAGCCAGTCCGTGCGGTCGTCACGGCGCAGCAGGTTACCGCTGGTGGTGTCCTTCGGAATCATCGACCCACGCATCACCACCGGGCCACGGTAGTAGGTGCCGCCCAACGGGGAGTCCTTCTCCCGCGCGATTTCGGCGGCGTCCATGCCGGGGCCCGGGGCGAGCGCCGCATCGTCGTCATGCCCGACGATGTTCTTGCGTTTGAGGTTCTTGTCCTTCTTCTTCGCGGGCTGCGCATCGTCACGCCCGTGACGTCCCTTCTTCCCGGCGCTGTTCTTCACGAGTCTTGCCATGTGTCACGCTCCTTGCCGACTGCCAGCCTAGCAAGACTTCGGGCCCGCCGCCGCAGATGCGTTGGCGTCCGATGCGAATTCCCCGTGAATTAATTCGCCATTCACATATCCACGCGCATCGTGCATGTGGTCATCGGGGACGAGGGCGCCGTCATCCTCATTTGCCCGGATGCCGGCGGTGCGGGGGCTTGCGCCGGGATTTCGTGCCGGGATGTTTTCGGTTCCCGCCTCGTCGGAAGATGCCCAGACGGCGCCGGAGGCGCCGCACGGCTCCCCCGCCGTCCTTCGGCGTCTGTCCGCCGTCGTGGGAACGGTCGTCGCCCTGCCCGTGACGTGCCTTGTATCGTGCCACCGCCTCGGGGCTCAGGTCCTTCATCGATATGGTCACGGAACCGTCGGCGAGGACCTGCTCCACGTCGATGTCCTGGTCGCCGGCCGCCTTGCGGGCCGCCTCGGCGAGCTCCCGCTCCGCGTTGCGTTCACGGAAGCGCTTCGCCTGGCGGCTGAGCAGCACTCCCGATATTGCCGCGGACACGAGTGAACCGACCAACACGCCGAACCGCGCCTCCCCCGACAGCTCGGAGTCGGCGTAGGCGAGCGAGGCGATGAGGAACGACACGGTGAATCCGATACCGCACGCGCACGCCGCGGGGAACAGGTCGCGCACCCGCAGCCCCTTGGCGAGCCTGAGACCGGCGAGATGCGTGGATATCCATGCGGTGGCCATGATGCCCGCCGGCTTGCCCACCACCAATGCGACGCCGATGCCAAGCACGACCGGGGACAGCAGCATGCGCGGGCTGAGCGCCTCGAAGCGCACGCCCGTGGCGAACAGGGCGAAGACCGGCAACGCGAGCAGTGCGGAGAACGGCTGCAGCTTGTCCTTGTACCGTTCGGCGCGTGGCGTCGTCTCGCCGTACATCTCTCGGGCAGGCGTCAGCAGACCGACGAGCACGCCGGCGAGTGTGGGATGCACCCCGGCCTCGAACATCATCACCCACGCCAGAATGCCGACGAGCCCCACCAGCGGCCACGGGACGTGGCGGCGTTTGACGAGCACGGACCATATGGCGGCGCACACGATGATGCCCGCGAACCAGTACCAGGCGTTGAGCGAGGAGAAGAAGACGGCGATGACGATGACCGCGAGCAGGTCGTCCACGGTGGCGAGCGTCATGAGGAACGCGCGGATCGATCCCGGCAGCCCCTTGGCGAACAACGCCAGCACCGCGAGCGAGAAGGCGATGTCGGTGGCCATCGGCACCGCCCAGCCCTGTGCGATCTCGGCGGAAGGCAGGATGCTGCCCGTGGCCACCACCTCCATGCCGACACCCCCCGGACCGAAATACGAGAACAGCGTGGAGACCAGCAGGAACAGCAGCGGCGGCACGACCATGCCTCCGACCGCACAGGCCATGGGCACCGCCGCGGCCCGGGGATTCGCCAGGGAGCCGGTGGTCAGCTCCTGCTTGAGGTCCAGGCCCACCACAAGGAAGAACACGGTGAGCAGACCATCCTGCGCCCAATGCCCGATCGGCAGGTCGATGTTCGTCGAGGGCACGCCGATATGGTATTCCGCGACCGCCTCGAACACGTGGGAGGTGACCGGGATGTTGGCGAGGAGCAGGCCGGCGAGCGCGAATCCGAGCATCACCAGCCCCGAGACCGTATCCGACGCCGCGATACGCCGGATCCTACCCCAAAAGCCCGTGGTTGCTGCATCGGCCATGCGTGTTCCTTTCCCTGATTTTCTCCATCAAGCATGACATTCTGTCTCAACATTTTTCATGCGGTTATCCCACGGATTCCGGGGAAAATCACGCGACACGCCGATATTGCATCTTTCCCGTGAGAGCGTTATATTAGCTGAGTTGTCTGAAGAGATGACATGCGCCAGTAGCCCAATGGATTAGAGCATCTGACTACGGATCAGAAGGTTGCAGGTTCGAATCCTGTCTGGCGCACCATTCGACCGTGATATTCGATGGAATATCACGGTTTTTTTATCTGCTTCCCAATCCCGTATTTTCTTCATTGATACCGGGGAATTCATTGACGTCGAAAGAATCGCCGTTGACGGACCTTGCCGCGGCAACGGTCACCATTGCACGGCGTACGTCTCGGACCCGTCGTCAAGGGCTATCCCCCGGCGGAGCATCTCCACTCCGGCGATGTTGCGGACGAAGGACTGGCTCACCGGGTCAAGGGACCTGAACACCTCCGTCAGGGTGTCGTCGTCGACGTTCGACAGCAGATCGGCGATGGCGGCGGTGTTGCGCCCGATGTAGGAAAGCTCGCTCATGATGTCCATGCGTTCCTCCTGACTTTCCGGCCCGCCGCCGGTCGTTCGCGACGTCGTGCCGTCGTCACGCGGCACCGGCGTTTGCCGTGTAATGTACACGTGCGTCGGCAATAAATCAACCGTCATGGGCGTCGCCGCCCATGACTTCCCAGCCTACAGAAAAATGAGGACTATAGTCCGTGGACTGCGGGGCCGCGCTCGCGGAGCATACCCGTATGACCACGGATACCTCACTTTCCACGCTGCGCCGCCGGGCCTTCGGCATGGCCGTGGTGCAGCTGCGCAACGCCCGCCATCTCAGTCAGGAACGTCTGGCGCTGATGGCCGGGATAGACCGTTCGTACATGGGCCGCATCGAACGTGGAGAACGTTCGGTGGGCTACGACAAGATATGGGCGATCGGGGATGCCCTCGGCGTCAGCTTCCTGGAACTCGCCCAGCAGATGCAGGTCGAATTCCAGGTGCTGCGGCGCGAATCCGACGGCACGGGACGGTAGCCGGAGCCGACGGGCGCCTTGGAGTCGCGAGGGTCTTTCCTGCCCCGTCGGAACGGGTCAGTCCATGCTGATCTTCGACATCGGCATCGCGGAGTCGATGGGGAAATCGGGGCTGCTCGGGCCGACGCCCGCCTCGACGAGGTTGACGCCGAGCATGGCGACCATGGCGCCGTTGTCGGTGCACAGGCCGATCTTCGGGATGCGCACCTGTACACCATGCCGTTCGCCGACCTCGAGCAGTTTCGCGCGCAGCTGCGAGTTCGCGGAGAAGCCGCCGCCGACGATCAGCGTCCGGGAACCGTACCGGAGGCATCCGTTGATGGCCTTCTTCGCCAGCACGGAGGCGACGGAATCGGCCAGGGAGGCGCAGACGTCGTCGACGGGAATCTCGTTGCCAAGCGCCTGCTGCTCCTCTATCCAGCGCGCGACCGCGGTCTTGACGCCGGAGAAGCTGAAATCGTAGGGGTGACGGGCGCCGGCCTTGCCCTGGGTGAGTCCTTGGGGCACGCGGATGGCATGGGGGTCGCCCGACTGCGCGTGACGGTCGATGTGCGGACCTCCCGGATAGGGGAAGCCAAGGAGGCGCGCCACCTTGTCGAAGCACTCCCCCGCCGCGTCGTCCAGCGTGGTGCCGACCACGTCGACGTGCCGGGCCACGTCCCGCACGTGCAGCAGCGACGTGTGGCCGCCGGAGACGATGAGCGCCAGCGTGTCGTCGGGGAAGGGACCGAACTGCAGCTGTGTGACCGCGATATGGCCGATGACGTGGTTGATGCCGTAGATGGGTTTGTTCGCCGCGTAGGCGAGCGCCTTGGCGCCGGATACGCCGACGGCGAGGCATCCGGCCAGTCCGGGGCCTGCGGAGACCGCGATGGCGTCCACGTCGGCGAGCTCGAGGCCGGCGTCGGCGAGCGCCTGCTCCACCACCGGGACGAAGGCCTCCGCATGGGCACGCGAGGCGATTTCCGGAATCACGCCGCCGTAGCGGGCGTGTTCGTTCATGGATGATGCGACGACGTTGGACCGCAGTGTCCGCCCCTGGACGATGGCGGCGGCGGTCTCGTCGCAAGTGGATTCGATGCCCAGTACGATCGGTTCGCTCATAGGTTCCTCTCCCCGCTGTCGTGCGCCGTCGGCCGGAATCCGACGATGCGCTCCCTCAGATCCAATGCCATGACATAGGCGTCCACGCCCTCCGGCTGATAGTACCGGCGGCGCAGCCCGATGCGCTCGAACCCGAGACGCCGATACAGGCCGAGGGCGGCGTCGTTGTCCACACGCACCTCCAGCAGCATGCGGCCCGCGCCCTGCCGTCCGGCGTCGTCGATGAGCGCGTTCATCAGCCGCCATGCGATGCCCTGCCGCTGGCAGGAACGCCGCACGCCCACGTCCATGATCTCCGCGTCGTCGCCGTCATACCAGAATCCGGCGAATCCCCGGATGTCCGACTCCCGCATGGGGCCGGCATCGTCCGCGGTCTCGAACAGGTAGGTTCGGGCGGGTGCATCGAGCTCCTGCCGTATCGCGTTCTCGCTCCATGCGTGGTTGCCGAACAGTTCGAGTTCGATACCGCGCAGGGCACGGATCGCGGTCTCGCGGTCCAGCTCCTCCAGACGGTGCAGCATCATGCCGTCCTTTCGGCACCGGCGTGGTTGAGCACATGCTTGAGCGGCGCCGGAATCTGCGCGTCCGGGCGCCTCAGGTACAACGGCTCGACCGGTGTTCCCGGATTGCGCTCGGCGGCGAGGCGGGCGTCGCGAGCGAAGACGGAAAGGCCCTGTGCGCCGCCGTCGAACACGGATTCGTCGACGATGTCCCCCACGTGTTCGATGGCGGACAAGGCTTCGGAGTATCGGGCGGCGCCGTGTCCGATGACGTCGACGACCACGTCGCCGCCGACACGTTCCCGCCAGGTCCTCACCGCCTCGTTCACCCGTTCCACGATGGAGTCCGGATAGTCGATGTCCATGGCGATGATCGGGTGCGCCGACGACCCGTCCCCGCCATCGCCGGTGGACGGCTCGTCGCACAGCTCGAAGTACAGCTGCTTGCGGCGCGCGTCGTTCACGGCGAGCGTGAGCGTGCGCCGGGCCGCCGGGCCGCCGGACGTGCCGTCATTGCCACGGCGGATGAGGTTCCACCGCACCTGCGGTTCGAGCACGTTGCGGCCGATGAGGTTCGCGCCGGTGGCGAAGGCGAGCGCCTTGGCGGTGACGATGCCGGCGCGCAGCCCGGTGAACGGCGCGGGGCCGGTTCCCACGATGACCGTGTCGATGTCCCGCGGTGTGCCGCCGGCCCGTTCCACGGCGAGGGCGATGTTGTTCCGCAGCCGTTCGACGTGCGTGCGCGAATCGGTTTCGACGATCGGCTCATGGCCGACGACGCCGACCGTCGAACCGTACGAGGTGTCGATCACCAGCGTGCATCCCATATGTGTTTCTCCTTGCTACGACCTGTAAGAGTCTACAACGTGGAGGACATCCGTTCCGCCCATGCGCCGCCCACGGGCACGAACGTGACCGTGCGGACGCCGGCGCTGGTCAGTTCCGCGTCCGGGTCGGCGATGCGGGCGTCGGCGTCCAGCGGCCGGTCGATGTGTATCTCCAGACGTTCGGGGGCGAGGGCCGCGGCCATCTGCTCGCCCCATTCCATGAGCACGACCGTGTCGTCACTGGGGTCCTCGAGCTCCTCATCCAGTCCGAGGGATTCGAGTTCGTCGAGCAGACGGCCCGTGGCGTCCTGGCCTGGCGCGTAGGCGGTACCGCCCAGACGGTAGGCGTCCACGTGCACCAGATGCGCCGGGGATCCGTCGACGAACCGGCCTTCGAGCTCCCGGGCGATGGTGAACGTGGGTGAGACGATGGGGCCGTCGACGCCGAGTCCGGCGCCGAATCCTTGGGCGAAGGTGGTCTTGCCGGCGCCGAGCGGCCCGGACAGCAACAGCACGTCGCCTCCGCGCACCATGGACGCCACCCGGCGTCCCACGTCGCGCATGTCCTCCGCGGTCGGTGCGATGATCGTTCGCTCCCCGGTCATGTCAGTTCCTTCCTTTCGCCCCGATGGCCTCGATGGTCCGTTCCAAAGCATAGACCGGGTCGCCGCCGTTGGTCTTGCTCTGCTCGTCCGCCCACGCGAGCATGCCGATGCAGCGCCGCATGCCGTCGGAGGACCATCCGGACAGCTGGCGCCCCGCGTTCTTCAGCACCCACGGGTTGATGTTCGCCTCCGACTGGCTGATCGTGCCGACACGCACGGCGGACGCCTTGGCCATGGTGCGCAGCTTCATGGCGAGCGCCCCGATCAGCGCTATGGGGTCGGTGCCTTGGGCGATGGCGGAGCGCATGGCGACGATGGCCTCCGCGGTGCGCCCCTCCACGGCCTTGTCGGCGACGACGAAGCCGGTGACCTGGGGGCTTGCGGTGAGATATTGGTTCACCCTGTCGACGCCGATGGGGTCGTCGTCGAAATCGAAGCACAGCTGCGCGCACATGGCGGCGAGCTCACCGGTCCTGCCGCCGAGCACGTTCACCAGCTGCTGCGCCGCGACGGGGTCCACGCGTCTGCCCCGCCGCTCGAAGCATTGGTAGACGTAGTTGATTCTGGCGTCGGCCTTCTTCAGGTCGGGCACCTGCACCATGTCGGCACCCGCACGTTTGAGCACATCGATGAGGCGTCTGCCTTTCATGCCGCCCTCGTGCTGGCATATCACCACGGTTCCGCCATCGTCGCCGGCGTGCTTCAGATAGTCGACCATGGCGTCCCCAAGCTTGTCGTCGGCGCCCTGCAGGTTGGACACCCTCACCACGGCGGCGTCGGACAGCAGCGACGGGCTGACGGCCTCGTCGAAGGCATAGGAGTCGCATGAGGCGGCGTCGAGCTCGACAAACTCCGCGTCGGGACGGCGAGCACACGCCTGGCGGCACAGGTCCTTCACGGTCTGGTCGTTGAGGAACCCGTCGCCGCCGAACACGATGCGCATGGAGGGGTTCCGGTGTGATGCTGATGCTGCCATAGACCCTAATCTCCCGTCAATGCTGGACATCGAACAGCATGGCGCATGTCTCGCGCCACCATGTCGTCCACCGCGACATCGGCGTGGGACGGTACGGGGTCCCGGTGGCCGCGCCGTCCGGGATTCCGGCATCAGCCGCATCGTCCCGCCGCAGAATACGCATGGCGTGCATGGTCGCCGCGACGGCGGCCGCGCAGGCCAGTTCCGCGGCCGTCATGGCGATGGCGCCGGCCACACCGTCCGGCCATACCAGCGTGCCGGACGGCATCGAGCCGAGCAGCGTCGCGCATCGTTCCAGGACCGCCGTGCCCACGGACGCCAGAAGGACCAGGCCATGACCAAGGCCGGGGAGCGCCCAGGAGACAAGCAGCGCGGCAAGACCGACGAGCGTCGTCATGCCGACCACGGGTGACGTGACCACGTTCGCCGGCACCGCAAGCAACGGCACCTGCGGGTTCATCATCACCTGGATGGGCAGAGTGGGAATCTGGGCGCACACCGTCACCGAGACGGCCCTCGCCAGCGTCGTCGGCATCAGCCCCTCGAGGAATCCGGCGACCGCGGCGTCGAACAGCACGATGCCGTACACCGCCGCGCAGGACAGCGCGAACCCGTAGCTTCCCGATAGCTCGGGCCGGATCAGCAGGATGGCGATCACCGTCCAGTTCAGCGACGACAGCGCCTGGGAACGCCGTCCGAGGAATAGCCCGGCCACACCCACCATGCCCATGGCCGCGGCCCGCAACACGGAATCGGACGGATACACCAGTGCGACGAGCACGGCGTATGCGCCGATGACGCCGACGGCGGCGAACCAGCGGGGCGCGAGCAGTCGCGCGCAGCAACGTCGCACGAGTTCGGCGGCCAGGACGAAGTGGCTGCCGGATACCGCCATGGGATGCATGATGCCCGACCGTTTGAAGTCCTCCTCCAACGCACCCGCATAGGTGTCGTCCACCGGGGATGCGCCCTCGGTCTCCTGCCGGTGGACGTCCTGTCCGAGCACGCCGATCGTCAGGCCGGGCACAAGGACGCGTCCCTGGTCGCCGAGACGGTCGGTCTGGGCGAAAAACGCTTCCTGCATCCTCGTTCCCATGGCCCGCCATCCCGGGGGCGGCGACGTCTCGCGGACGTCATCGTCCCGGTCGACGTCCAGCCATGCCGTCGCGGAGCCGAATCGCGCGGCCTTGAGGGTTCCCGATACGCGGTATGCGGCACCTTGCCGCCACCGGCAGGCGTCGTCCTCGGCGAAGGCCCGCACGGTCGCGTTCGAGGGCGAACCCACATCGCGGGACCATACCGTCCTCACACGCATGTCGATCTGGCAATCGGCCTCCCGTCGTTCGGAGGACATGACGGGCGTCGTGGCGACCGCGGTCACGGTCACGACCCCCGATTCGCCCGAGCCGAGGAGTCCGATGAGCGGGTCGCGGGATTCCGCCAGGTCCGAAAGTCCCCCGGCGACCGTGGCACAGCCTACCGCCGCCAGCAGCACCGCCGCATGCCATAGGCATTGCGGTCCGATGCGCGGGGCCGCCTTCCGAGGTCTCGCGTCCGGTCCTCCCCGCGTCAGCAGCAGGACCGCCACACCGGCCGCCAGAGAAACCCCCATGGCGGTCATGACGGCCACGTCCCAATGCTCCCCCACGGCATGCCGGGCCAGCAGCGTGGCCCATACGGCCAGCGCGGCGGGCATCATCCTCCGGTCGGCGCTTCCCCGCTCCCGTTCGGCGCGGGGCGCACGCATGTTCCGTCCGCTCATGTGCCGACCGTCACGTATGGTCTGATCTTCTCCAGGGTCTTCGCGCCGATGCCGGGGACGTCGAGCAGGTCGTCGACGCTGGAGAACCGGCCGTTCTGGGCACGGTGGTCGAGTATACGGCGTGCGGTGACCGGGCCGACGCCGTTGATGGTCTCCAGCTGCTCAGCCGTGGCGGCGTTGAGGTCGATGAGGCCGGACGACGGCGCCGGCGCGGCGGACGACGTCGATGCGGACGACGATGACGTCTGGGCCGGTGGCGCGGTCTGAGACGGCGTCTGCGGGGTCGGGGACTGCGACGACGCGGATGACGATGAAGGGGTGGAGCCCGATGACGTGGTGGAGCCCGATGGCGAAACGGACCGTGCCGACGACGACGCGGATGCTTCGGGGAGCGTATCCGCCGTCATGGAGTCGACGTGCCTGGCCTGCTGGGCCAGCAGGGTAAGACTGATGCTGAGCACGAACACTAGGACCAGGATGATGACGGCGGCGTGCCGGCCGTCGAGGGTCAGCCTTGCGACGTTGCGTGATGTGTGCCGATCCAGCAGCTCCTCGGCGCCATGGTCGTCCGGGGACACCCCCGACAGCATCGACAGCATCAGCGGCGCTCCCGGGGATGCTGTCGACCCGTCCCGTGCACGTCTCCCCCCGGTGCCGCGGCGCTTCGGCAGGGACGGCGTCTCCGGGTCCGTCATGGCCGGGCCGTTCCCCGTCCGGTCGTCGAATGCCGCAAGGTCCACGCCGAGATCTGGCGGCAGCGGCACCATGGTGACCGGCAGGTACGGCATCGGGGCGTTCGTCTTGTTCTCGGGCATGACTCCACTATGGGCAGGCCCGTGTCGCCGGAGCAACCGCCGGAGGGAATGTGGACGGACGGACCACCCCCGATACGACGATGTGGACGGCCAGGGCATCGTCCACATCGGAGACGACGACCCGACCGTCCACATGAATCATCCGCCGGGCGCCACATGACGTCCGGCCCATGGCATCCGGTCCGGATTACTTGGCGGGCACCACGGAGACGATCTTCGGGGCCTTGACGATGACCTTGCGCGGGGGCTCGCCACCAAGACGGTCCTGCACGGCGGGCAGGGCCAGGGCGAGCTTCTCAAGCTCGTCGGCCGAGATGTCGGGGCTCACTTCGAGCTTGCCGCGGATCTTGCCCTTCACCTGCACGACGGCGGTGACGGTGTCCTGCCCGACGTACCTGTCGTCGGCGACCGGCCACGGCGCCGCGGACAGGGACTCGGCATGGCCGAGGCGCGACCACATCTCCTCGCAGATGTGCGGGGCGATCGGGGCGAGCATGAGGATCAGCGGCTCGACGGCGGCGCGCGGCACGGCCTTCAGCGAGGTCAGGTGGTTGTTGAGCACGATGAGCTTGGCGATCGCGGTGTTCGGGCGCATGTTCTCCATCTCCACGGTCACGTCGGCGATCGTGTTGTGGAGGAGCTTGAGGGTCTTGACGTCCGGGGCGTCGTCGACGACGTGGGCCTCGCCGGTCTCCTCGTCGACGACGTTGCGCCACAGGCGCTGCAGGAAGCGCATGCTGCCGACCACGTTGCGCGTGTTCCACGGACGGGACTCGTCGAGCGGGCCCATGCTCATCTCGTACAGGCGGAAGGTGTCCGCGCCGTAGTTCTCGTACATGTAGTCCGGGGTGATGATGTTCTTCAGGCTCTTGCCCATCTTGCCGAACTCGCGGTTGGCGTGCTCGCCGTGCCAGGTGAACGTGGGCTCGCCGTCGGCACCGGCGGGGCCTTCCTCGACCTCATCGGCCGGCACGTACTGGCCGCGGTCGTCGGTGTAGGCGTACGCCTGGATCATGCCCTGGTTGAACAGCTTGTGGAACGGCTCGGCGGAGTCCACGTAACCCAGGTCGAAGAGGATCTTGTGCCAGAAGCGCGAGTACAGCAGGTGGAGCACCGCATGCTCGACGCCGCCGATGTACAGGTCGACGCCGCCCTCGGCGCCGGAGTACTTGTTGTGCTTCGGCCCCATCCAGTAGTCGAACTCGTCCTTCTCGACCATGTGGGCGGTGTCCGTCGGGTCGATGTAGCGCATGTAGTACCAGCAGGAGCCGGCCCAGTTCGGCATGGTGTTGGTGTCGCGATAGTAGGTCTTGGGGCCGTCGCCCAGGTCGAGCGTGACCTTGACCCAGTCCTCGTTGCGGCTCAACGGCGCCTCCGGGTTGGACTCGGCGTCCATCGGGTCGAAGGTGCGCGGCTGGTAGTCGGGCACGTCGGGCAGGTTGATGGGCAGCGCGGAGTCCGGCAGCAGGTGCGGGGTGCCGTCCTCGCCGTAGACGATCGGGAAAGGCTCGCCCCAGTAGCGCTGTCGGGAGAACAGCCAGTCGCGCAGACGGTAGGAGACGGTGCCCTTGCCGACGCCCGCGGATTCGAGCCACGCGTTGACCTTGGCGATGGCGTCGTCCACGCGCAGACCGTCGAGGCTCAGGGCGTCGCCCTTGGCCTTGGTGGCCTCCACGGAGGAGTTGATGACGATGCCGTCGTGGGAGACGAACGGCGCCTTGCCCTCGTAGTTCGCGAGGTCGTCGCCGGACTCGGGCAGGGGCTTGACGGTGTAGATGACCGGCAGACCGAACTTCACGGCGAAGTCGTAGTCGCGCTGGTCGCCGCCCGGCACGGCCATGATGGCACCGGTGCCGTAGTCCATGAGCACGTAGTCGGCGGTGAACAGCGGCAGCTTCGCGCCGGTGATCGGGTTGACGGCGTACAGGCCGGTGAACAGGCCGGTCTTCTCGCCGTTCTCGTCCACGCGGTCCTTCGCGGTCTTGGATTCGGCGGCGAGGCGGTAGGCCTTCACGGCCTCGACCGGGTTGGCGTAGCCGCCCTTCCAGTCCTCGGGCGTCTCGGCCGGCCATGCGGCGGGCACGTCCTCGAGCAGGTGGTGCTCCGGGGAGACGACGGCGAAGGTGGTGCCGAACAGGGTGTCGGGACGCGTGGTGTAGATCTCCATGTCCTTGGCGCCGTCGGGGGTGGCGACCTCGAAGTGCACGGAGGCGCCATGGCTTTCGCCGATCCAGTTGCGCTGCATGAGCTTGACCTTCTCCGGCCAGTCGATGCCGTCGAGGTCCTCGATGAGGCGGTGGCCGTACTTGGTGATGCGCATCGACCACTGGCGCAGCTCACGCTGGAAGACCGGGAAGTTGCCGCGCTCGGACTTGCCTTCGGCGGTGACCTCCTCGTTGGCGAGCACGGTGCCCAGGCCCGGGCACCAGTTGACCGGGGACTTGGAGATGTAGGCGAGGCGGAAGCCGTTGAGGATGTCCTGCTGTTCGGCCTCGCTCAGGTCGCCCCACGCCTTGCCGTCGGTCTCGTGGCCGGGGATGGCCTTCTCACCGTTCTCGAACTTGGCGACGAGTTCCGAGATGGGACGGGCGGAGCCCTTGGTGCCGGACGGGTTGACGGCGTCGTCGTCGTACCAGGATTCGTAGATGCGCGAGAAGATCCACTGGGTCCAGCGCACGTAGCCGGGGTCGATGGTGGCGAAGGTGCGGCGGTTGTCGAAGCTCAGGCCCATGCGATGCAGCTGGCGGGACATGTTGGCGATGTTCTGCTCGGTGGTGACGCGCGGATGCTGGCCGGTCTGCACGGCGTACTGCTCGGCCGGCAGGCCGAAGGCGTCGTAGCCCATGGCGTGCAGGACGTTCTCGCCTTTCATGCGGTGGTAGCGGGAGACCACGTCGGAGGCGAGGTAGCCGAGCGGGTGCCCCACGTGCAGGCCCTTGCCGGAGGGGTAGGGGAACATGTCCATGGCGAAGTAGGCGGGGCGGCCATCCGCGTTGCGGCCCTTGCCGTCCTTGAGGTCGCCGTTCACGTTGGCGGCCCAGAACGTGCCTTCGTCGTCCCAGCGCTTCTGCCAGTCCTTCTCGATCTTCTGTGCCAAGGCGGCGTTGTAGCGGAATGCGGGCTCCCCGTTTCCGTCGTGTCGTGCGCCCTCCACATCGGTAGCGTCCTGCGCCATGATGCTCCTTTGTTGTTCAACAGACTCCATGTAACAGGGGCAATTATCGCCAGACATGCGGACACGCCGCGGCGGGACGTCCAGTTAGTGAACGTTGCCGAGGGTCCTGCGCAGGGCACGGTTCAGTGAGCCGTCGGCCCGCATGGCGTCCAAGGCGGCCTTCACCTGTTCGGAGAGCCGGTCGCTGCCCTTGCGCAGCCCGATGCCGTACCGTCCCCTTGCATAGCCGGCGTCCAGCACGCGCACCCGCGTCCCGCCCTCCGATGCGGCGAGCCCCCGCAGCACCGACCGTGGCGCGCTGACGGCGTCCACCATGCCGGTGAGCAGGGCGGTCGCGCACTGCGTCGCTCCGGGCTGCGCCACCAGGGTGACATGGCCGTCGAGCCGTCGGCGCAGCTCGTCCCCGGTCGCGGAGCCGTCGATGACGCAGGCCTTGCGTCCGCCGAGGTCGTCGACCGACGTGATGTCCGTGGCCGACTTCAGCGTCATCACGCCCTGGCTGTCGTCGAGGTACGATCCGGCGAAGTCGTAGGGAAGGTCCGCGCCGTCATGGGTCGCTGACAGACGGTCGTCGTCCACGTACATGCCGGTGACCATGTCGACGTCGCCGTCGTCGAGCATGTCGTCCCGTCCGGCCTCGGGCGCGTTCTCCCATACGATCTGCCATGATGCGTAGCCGAGTCTTCGGGCCACGTATTCGGCGACCTCCACGTTGAGTCCGCTGTATTGGCTTCCTTTGCGCAGGCCCATGGCCGGCTGGTCGTAGGTCACGCCGATGACGATTCTCGGACCGACGATCTCGCTGGCGCCCAGGGGGGCCTGTCCGCATGCGCCGAGCGCCATCGTCATCGCGAGGGCGACCGTCGCGGCGACGGCCCTCGCCGCCGACCGCGCGCCCCGTCCTTTCATGATGCCCGTGGTCATTTGAACATGCGGGAGCGGGTGAGGAACCAGGTGACCACTATGGAGACGATGATCGAGATGACGATGATGGCCGCGAATCCCCAGGTCTTGTCGGTCAGGGGCATGCCGAGCTGTCCTTCGGCGAAGTTCATGCCGTACATGGAGAAGATGAGCGTGGGGATGGACAGTGTGATGGAGATGATGGTGAACACGCGCATCACATTGTTCAGGTTGTTCGACACCACGGACGCGAAGGCGTCGGTCATGTTCGCGAGGACCCCGCTGTAGATGTTGGCCATCTCGATGGCCTGCTTGTTCTCGATGATGACGTCCTCGAGCAGGTCCTGATCGTCGGGATACTGGCGGATGCGGCTGAGCGTGTTGAGTTTCTCCATCACGATCTCGTTCGATTTGAGTGACGTGGTGAAGTAGACCAATGTCTTGCTCAGTTCGAGCAGCATGAGGATCTCGCGGTTCTGCATGGAGTGGCGGAGCTTGAGTTCGAGCTTGTCGCTCTCGCGGTCGATGATGCGCAGGTAGCGCAGGTACATCGTGGCGTTGCGGTAGAGGATCTGCAGGATGAACCGGGATTTCATGAACGTGTTGAATCCGCGGATCGTGCCTTCCATGAACGGGTGGAGCACGGGCGTGTCCTGCATGCATACGGTGATGATGACGTCGTCGACGACGATGATCGACAACGGGATGGTCTCGTACCAGTCGCGTCCGCCGCGTTCCTCCACGGTGGGGATGTCGACGATGATCATCGTGTAGTTGTCCTCGACGTCCACACGGGACCGTTCCTCGTCATCCAGCGGGGCGCGCAGGTCGGCGAGATCGATGTCGCATACCTCGGAGACCGTGGCAAGCTCCACGTCGGTGGGTTCGCTGAGGCATATCCATGAGCCGGGGGCCGGCTTCTCGATCTGCTCGACCTGGCCGTTCACCGTGCTGAATGTTCTCATCATCGTACGTCACCTGCCTTGCCCGTCATGCATCGCAACGGCCCGTCATGGTGTTGTCCCCGGGCCCGTTTCCGTCTGGTCCGTGTTGTCGCGGACCCACATCAAGGATAGTCCACGCCTCGACTTCATGCGGACGCCGGCCGTGCGCGCCGCCTTCGTACGATACGACCATGGGTGCGGGGGTTATAGGCCGATGATGGGAATGCGGGATATGAAAAAGGCCGGAACCCTTTTCGGATTCCGGCCACTGTTCCTGTGGAGCTAGGGGGATTCGAACCCCCGACCCCCTCCATGCCATGGAGATGCGCTACCAGCTGCGCCATAGCCCCGTTGGTCGGTCGACGAAATGAATGCAAACGACTCATTTCGTTTTGACTTGGGAAATACTACATCAATGCAGGACTTCATGCAATATTCGGCGTGTCCTTTGATATCGCAGCGATATTGCGGACCATGCCGGATGCGGCCGCGTCCCCGTGACCCGTCGTCGGCAAGACGAATCACGGGGACGTGACGGCGGGTCCAGTCAGTTGGCGGAGCCGTTCGTACCGGAGCCGTTCGCGCCACCGGTGGTGCCGCCGGTGGAGGTGGAGCCGGAGTCCGTGCCTCCTGTGGTGCCGCCGGTGGTGCCGGATGTGCCGGAGTCGGTGCCCGACGTGCCGGAACCGGAACCGGTGCTTCCACTGGTGCCCGAGCCGTTGTTCGTGGTGCCGCCGGTGGAGGTGGAGCCCGACGTGCCGGAACCGGAACCGCTGGTTCCCGAGCCGTTGTTGGTGGTGGTCCCGGATTCGCCCGTGCCCGTATCGGAGCCGGTGCCGGTGGAGTCGTCACCGGTGCCGTTCGTGGTGCCGGAACCGTTGTCCTGCGTCGTCGACTCGCCGGTCGCGGTCTGCTGCGGGCTCGGCGCCACGCTCTGCGTCTGCTGCGGGCTCGGCGTCGTGGTCTGCGTGGTCTGCACCGACTTCGGGAGGTTGCGCTTCACCACGTCGTCGGTGCCCTGGCCGCCGGTGAGCGCCAGGATGATGCCGGAGGTGACGCCCACGGCGAGCAGAGCGGCGGCGATGGTGATGACCAGCGCCTTGCGTCGGGTCTTCGCATCCACCCCCGAGGTCTTTCCGGCATGGTGGATGGTCTCCTTGGACGCCGCGCCCGACGCGTGCGAGCGGGGGGCGAACGACACCGGCGTGGAGGAATCCCCGGTGCCGGCGAGCGCCGGCTTTTCTCCGGCGACGGCGGGCATGACCGATGTCGCACCGTCGGTGGCGTCATCGGACGATGAGCCGGCGACGGGGATTGCGGGCATGACGCGCGTGGATCCGTCGGAGTCGTCCGGCTTCGTGCCGGCTGCCTGCTGTGCCACCGTGGGGATGACCTGCGTGCCGCCATCGGCGACGGGCCGCATGACCGAGGTGCCGCCGTCCGACGCCGCCATGTCCTCCACGGCGTCGGAATGCATGACGACCGGGCTCATGGCGCGGGTGGCGGCCATGGCCGCCGCTCCGGACCCTCCGGCCACGCGGGGCTTGCGAGTCTCCTGCGGCTCGGCGTCATCCGGACCGCCTACCCATTCCACTTTCTCCTGGATCTTCTGCCCGGAGACCTTCAACACATTCTGGTACAGCTGCGACGAAACCGCGGAGACCACCGATCCGACGGCGACGCCGATGACCGAGCCGCCAAGACCGATCTTGGCGGACAGCAGAAACGACGTCACCGCGGCGAGGGCGCCACCGATGACGGGCACAGCCGAAATGTTCGTAAAGAACTTCTTGAACACAACACCCCTTATGTAACCGTTTGCTCTGGTATGCCGTTACGTAGCGTATGCGAAACGCCGTCTCCGCGGCGCGGAAACCGGATATCGGCCACAAACCATTACAGGACCGGACGGGGATGCCCTCGCGACGCGGGGTTCAGGGCAGTTGCGGGTCGTCCCAGCCGGCCATCTCCGCGATGGCCGGCCCGTGGTTGAACGCCGCGAGCCTCCAGCGCACCGAGCCGTCCGGCAGGTCCAGGGGACGCAGACGGCACCAGTGGGCGTTGCGCATCGATACGAGCGAGGCGAAGTCCGGGCGGATGTCGGCGAGGCCCAGCAGCACCTGCAGGGTCTGGGAGATCCATGCGCCATGGGAGAAGACGAACAGGTCGATGTCGTCCCCGGCGCGGGTGGA
This sequence comes from Bifidobacterium pluvialisilvae, assembly GCF_019331695.1. Lineage (GTDB taxonomy): Bacteria > Actinomycetota > Actinomycetes > Actinomycetales > Bifidobacteriaceae > Galliscardovia > Galliscardovia pluvialisilvae. The sequence goes on along the minus strand of NZ_JAHBBI010000003.1, from coordinate 159,023 downwards.
CCAATCCTCCAGCGCTTCGACGCCGCGGGTGCCGACGGCGATCTTGGCCTCCGCGCCATGGTTCATCTCACCGCCGCGGAAGGCCATGAAGGAGGCGAAGTCCTCGGGCCATCGCTCATGGATGTCGTGCAGGCGCAGTCCCTCCCATTCCCCGAAGTTCCGTTCGCGCACTCGCGGGTCCGCATGAACGTCCAGACCCAGGGCGTCGGCGAAGGCGTGGGCGGTCTGCATGGACCGCACGAGGTCGGAGCTGACGACCAGCTGCCTCCTGCCGGAGTCCTGCACGTATAACGTGCGCAGTGATTCGCCGGTCCGCGCCACCTGCCATAGTCCGGTCTCGTCGAGGGGGATGTCGGACTGCCCCTGCAGCCTGCCGACCGCGTTGTAGGCCGTTCGGCCATGCCTCACCAGCGTGATGGAATGCACACGCATCGGGCACGTCCCGCCTTCGCCCGTCACCGGACCGTCTCCCCGATGGCCGATGGCGCGGGTTCGTCCTCGACGGGGTCGCGACGGCCCTGCTCGGGGTGCTCCAGCTTGAGGTCGATGTCCGGGCAGTCCTTCCACAGGCGTTCGATGTCATAGAACTCCCGCTTGTCCTCGAGCATGATGTGGGCGACGAAATCGCCGTAGTCGAGCAGCACCCACTCCCCCGAGTCGAAGCCTTCGCGTTCGCGTGCGTCCATGCCCTTGCGCAGGTGGAGCTGCTTCTCGATCTCCTCGGCGATGGCGACCACCTGCCGGTCGGACGATCCGGAGGCGATGAGGAAGGCATCGGTGATGCCGACCGGACCGCTCACGTCGATGGCGACGATATCCGTTGCCTTGACCGAGTCGGCGGCCCGGGCGGCGATGCGGACGGAATCGATGGAATCTTGTGCTGCGGGCACGTGTGCACCTTTCTGTTGGCGTCTGCTGATGGGGTTCCAGGCTGTTCGCTACTTCGACGGGGTCCAGTGCTCGACGACGTGCTGCGTGTTCTCCGAGTACACCATGGCGTCGTCGGGCACGTCGTGGCGCACCACGGACCCGGCACCAGTGGTCACGCCGTCGCCCACGGTGACGGGCGCGACGAACATGTTGCCGGCGCCCACGTGCACGCCCGAGCCGATCTCGGTGTGGTGCTTGTTCTTGCCGTCGTAGTTCGCGGTGATGGTGCCGCCGCCGATGTTGGTGTGTTCGCCCACATGGGCGTCACCCACATAGCTCAGATGCGGCACCTTGGTGCCGTTGTCGATGTGGGCCTTCTTCATCTCCACGAAGGCGCCTGCCTTGGTGCCTTCGCCCAGGTCGTTGCCGGGGCGCAGATAGGTCCACGGGCCGATGTTCGCATCCTTGCCGATGTGCGTGCCCTGCACGCGGGAACGCTCCACCACGGCGCCCTCGTCCACCACGGCGTCGATCAGCGTGGTGTAGGGGCCGACGACGGCCTTGGAGGCGACGACGGTGCGCCCCTGGAGGAAGCTGCCGGGCAGCACGGTCACATCCCGGCCGAGCTCCACATCGTCCTCGATCCACGTGGTCTCGGGGTCGGGGATGGTGACGCCGGCGCGCATCCACGTCTCGCAGACGCGGCGGTTGTGGGCCTTGGCGAGCCTGGAGAGCTGCACACGGTCGTTGACGCCTTCGACGGCGAGCGCGTCGGGCGCGGCGTAGGCGCCGACGCCGCCGAACTCCTTGGCCTTCTCCAGCGCGTCGGTGAGGTAGAACTCGCCCTGGGCGTTGTCGTCGTCGAGGCCGGCGATGGCCTGGGCGAGCACCTTGGCGTCGAACACGTACACGGAGGTGTTCACCTCATGCACGGCGAGTTCCGAGGAGTTGGCGTCCTTCTGCTCGACGATGCGCAGCACCTGCCCCTGCGAGTCGCGGATGATGCGGCCGTATCCGGTCGGGTCGTCGAGGATGGTGGTCAGCACGGTGGCGGAGTTCCCGGACTGCGCGTGGAAGTCCATGAGGCTGCGCAGCGTGGTCTCGTCCAGCAGCGGCATGTCGGAGGCCGCGATCAGCACGGACCCGTCGAGCGGCCCCTCCGCGGACAGCTGCGACATGGCGCACTGCACGGCACGGCCGGTGCCGGGAATCTCGTCCTGGTGCACGATGGTGACGTCGGCGTCGTATGACCGGGCGGCCTCGGCGACGCGTTCGCCCTGGTAGCGGACCACGACGCCGAGCACCGTCGGCTCGAGCGCCCGCACCGAGCCCATGACCCGCTGCAGGAACGTCTTGCCCGCCAGTTGGTGCAGCACCTTGGGGTCGTCCGATTTCATGCGGGTTCCCTCGCCAGCAGCCAGAATGATCGCCGCGCTGAATGTCATGTTCGTTTCTCCACTTCGTTGTCCGCACGTCCGGCCGCTTGCGCGGCGCAGTGCGAGGTCGACAGAATTCGTAAAAACCATATATAAGCATATAGCCGGCGTGCCCATCGGAATCGCGAACGTTCCGAGATGCGCGCCGGCCGGTGCAAGCTCCCCCACCTGGACTCGAACCAAGACAAAGGGTTCCAAAGACCCGTGTGCTGCCATTACACCATGGGGGAAGGGGCGGCGAAAACCGCCGAGCCACCATTATGCCACATCCTCGGGAAAAACCGAACGGAAACGAACATGACGGCGGCTTTTCAGTGATTCATCGACGCGTCGCGTCGCCGGCGGGGCGTCCGTCAGGCGAACAGGAATCCCTGGCCGTGATGCGCCGGATAGGTGTCGAACAGCTCGGCGACCGAACCGTCGTTGAAGACCTCCTTGATGGCGCTGGCCAGCAGGGGCGCGATGGACAGCACGGTGAGACCGTCCCAACGCTTGGATTCGGGAATCGGCACGGTGTCGGTGAGCACGATCTCGCGGGCCCCGCAGTTCTTGAGCCGTTCGATGGCGGGACCGGAGAGCACGCCATGCGTGGCGGCGACGGTGATGGACTTGGCTCCGGCCTCCTTGAGCACATGGCATGCGCCGGCGATGGTGCCGGCCGTGTCGATGAGGTCGTCGACGAGGACGCAGTCCTTGCCCGCCACGTCGCCGACCACGCGGTTCGAAACGGCCTGGTTCGGACGGGTGATGTCGCGGGTCTTGTGCACGAAGGCGAGGGGGCCTCCGCCGAGGCGCTGGGCCCACTGTTCGGCCACGCGGATTCGTCCGGCGTCGGGCGAGACCACGGCGATGTTGGAGAGATCGAGACGGTCGCGCACGTAGTCGACCAGCACGGGCATGGCGATGAGATGGTCCACCGGGCCGTCGAAGAAGCCCTGGGACTGCGCGGCGTGCAGGTCGACGCTCATGATGCGGTCCGCGCCGGCGGTGGCCAGCAGATCGAAGATCAGACGGCAGGAGATGGGCTCGCGCCCGCGGTGCTTCTTGTCCTGTCGGGAGTAGCCGAGCATCGGGCACACGGCGGTGATGGAGCGTGCGGAGGCGCGCTTGAGCGCGTCGATCATGATGAGCTGCTCCATGATGGCCTTGTTGACCGGGGTCGAATGCGTCTGCAACACGAAGACGTCCGCGCCTCGCACCGATTCCGTGTACCTTACATACATCTCGCCGTTGGCGAAGTCGTATGCAGTGGTTTCCAGAATGTCGATGCCCAGCTGCTTCGCCACATCTGCGGCCAGCTTGGGGTGCGCCCTTCCGGTAACGAGGATGAGGTTCTTGTCTGGCTTTCCTTCAAGGATTGCGCTCACCGTATCTCCAAACGTGTGCGGGTCTGATGACAATGCCCCACTATAACCGCCGTAGCAGACGAGACACGCTCACATGGCGGGCCCGCCTCACCGGTACAGACCGTGCTTGGAGATGTACTGCACCACGCCGTCGGGGACGAGGTACCACACCGGCTCCCCGTCCTCGCTGCGGCGTCGGACGTCCGTGGACGATATCGCCAGTGCGGGGATCTCCAGGGTGTCGACGGCCCGTGCCGGGATGTCGAGGCTCTTCAGGTCCGACGAGTACCCGGGGCGGGACACGGCGACGAAGTGGGCCAGCGACCACATCTCGTCGGCGTCCTTCCATCGCATGATCTCCGCGACGGCGTCCGCGCCGGTGATGAAGAACAGTTCCGCCTCGGGACGCGCCCTGTGGATGTCGCGCAGCGTGTCGATGGTGTAGGTGACGCCCGGACGGTCGATGTCGACCCGGGAGACGGTGAACTGCGGGTTCGACGCGGTGGCGATCACCGTCATCAGATACCGGTCCTCCGCGTTCGTGACCGTCTTGTCGAGCTTGAACACCGGACGGCCGGTGGGCACGAACATGACCTCGTCAAGGTCGTACACCCAGGCCACTTCGGAGGCGGCGACGAGATGCCCGTTGTGTATGGGGTCGAACGTACCGCCCATGATGCCGATGCGCGGCACCGTATGATGGTTGCCGCGGGTCGAGAGACGCTGATAGTCCCGTCCCCCGTTGAGCTCCGACATGGTTCGTGACGTCGGACGCGTCGTCCCGCTCATGCCCGGTCCTCCGCTGAATGCTGTTCGTCCTCGGCGCGGGTCTCGTCCGCCATCTCGCTGGCGCTGCCCGACGAGCCGGGGTCTATCTTGTCCATGTCCTCGTCCCATTCCTCCTGCACGACGCGGCGGATCTCGGCGAAGGTCGGCAGCGGGAAGTCGGGCTGGAAGATCTTGCGGATCTCGGCGACGCGTTCGGAGATGCGGATTAGCACGTCGGTCATGTCGTCGATGCCGCCCTCGCGCTCCGCCTCGCGGAACTTGCCGATGTACTCCTCCATGATGCGCGCATGGGAGACGGTGTCGGCGAGCTGGTGGTCGTCGACGTCCACTACGTCCGGGGCGTCCGCGTCGGGCCATCCGATGAGCACGGCGTCCGCGTATTCGAGCGCGGAGCGCTGCGCCGCGGTGGGTATGCCGTCCTCGATCTGCACAAGGAACACGTATCGGACGAGGCTGAGCCTTTCGGCCGCGACGCGCAGCCACAGCTTCGGGTCCTGGCGTCCGTCTCCGGTCATGGTCCTGTCGTTCATGGGCGCACCTGTCCTGTTCCGTAGCCGATCCATTTCGTGGTGGTGAGCTCCTCGAGTCCCATGGGCCCGCGGGCATGCATCTTCTGCGTGGAGATGCCGAGCTCGGCGCCCAGTCCGAACATGCCGCCGTCGGTGAACCTCGTCGAGGCGTTGACCATGACGACGGCCGAGTCGATTCGCCGGGTGAATTCCTCGATCCGCGAATAGTCCTCGGAGAGGATGGCCTCGGTGTGGCCCGTTGAATACGTGTTGATGTGGTCGATGGCCTCGTCCATGGTGTCGACGACCTTGACGCCCATCTCGTAGTCCAGGTATTCGGTGACCCAGTCCTCGTCCGTCGCGGGCAGGATGTCGAGCCCGTCGATGCCGGCGTTGGCGATGATGGTGAGCGCGGCCTCGTCCGCGTGGATCCGCACGCCGTGCTCCGTCAGCGCGTTCGCCACGACGGGCAGGAAGTCCTCGGCCACGGCTCCGTTCACCAGGAGCTTCTCGGCGGCGTTGCATACGCCGACCCGCTGGGTCTTCGCGTTGATGATGATGGGCAGCGCCTTGTCGAGGTCGGCGGTCTCGTCGACGTAGATGTGCACGTTGCCGGCGCCGGTCTCGATGACCGGCACCTTCGAGTTCTCCACGACCGCGCGGATGAGTCCCGCACCGCCGCGGGGCACCAGCAGGTCGACGTGGCCGCGCGCCTCCATCATGGCGAGGGCGCCGTCCCTGCCGAAGCGGTCGACGCTCGACACCAGGGAGGCGTCGAATCCGTGGCCGGCGAGCACCTCGCCGATGACGCGGAGCGTGGCCTCGTTGGTGCGGCGCGCCGCATGGCCGCCGCGCAGCAGCACGGCGTTGCCGGATTTCAGGCACAGGGACGCCACGTCCACCGTCACGTTGGGTCGGGCCTCGTAGATCATGCCGATGACGCCGATCGGCACGCGCACCTGGTTGAGGCGCATGCCGTTGGGCAGGTTGCGTCCGCGGACCATCTCCCCCACCGGGTCGGGCAGCGACGCCACGTTGCGCACCCCCTGGGCGGTGGCGGCGACCCTGGCGGCGTCGAAGCGCAGACGGTCGAGCAGTCCCTCGACCATGCCGGAGTCCTCCGCCTCCTTCATGTCGGAGTCGTTCGCCGCCTCGATGGCCTCCGCGTTCTCGACGAGCGCGTCCGCGATGTCGAGCAGCACCGCGTTCTTGAGTTCGGTGCTGGCCCGCGCCAGCGACTGCTGGGCGTAGGCCGCGTCGTCGGCCATGTCGCATACGGCCTCGAAGACCTCGTTCATTGTTTCCTCACCCATGGGGCTCCCATCCGTTTGTCTGGAACACCATCATAATGCCATACGACATGAAAGAATCTCCCCGCAACACGTCATGACGCCGGTCATGGCGACGGTTGCGGGGAGATTCCCGCCTGTCTCCGGCCGTGGCCGGTCCCGCGTCAGTCGACCTGGTCGAGGTCGGGGTAGAGCGGGAAGTCGGCGACGAGCCTGTCGACGCGGGCCTTGAGGGCCTCCACGTCGGCGCCCTTGCCGGCCGCGAGCGCGGTGCCGATGATGTCGGCGACCTCCTCGTATTCCTTGGGCCCGAAGCCACGGGTGGCGAGCGCGCTGGTGCCGATGCGCAGACCGGAGGCCACGGAGGCCGGGCGCGGGTCGAACGGCACGGTGTTGCGGTTTATGGTGATGCCGCACCGGGCGAGCAGGTCCTCGCCCTGCTGGCCATCCATCTCGCTGTTGCGCAAATCGACCATCACCAGATGCACGTCGGTGCCGCCGGTGAGCACGGAGATGCCATTGGCCTTCACGTCGTCGGCGGTCAGGCGCTCGGCGAGGATCTTGGCGCCGTCGAGCGTGCGCTGCATGCGGTCCTTGAATTCGGGGGTGCCCGCCACCTTGAAGCTGACGGCCTTGCCGGCGATCACATGCATGAGCGGGCCGCCCTGCTGGCCGGGGAACACGGCGGAGTTGAGCTTCTTGGCATACTCCTGCCTGGCCAGGATGAAGCCGGAGCGCGGGCCGCCGAGCGTCTTGTGCGCGGTGGAGGAGACGACGTCGGCGTACGGCACCGGGCTCGGGTGCAGGCCGGCGGCGACCAGACCGGCGAAGTGGGCCATGTCGACCCAGAACTTGGCGCCGACCTCGTCGGCGATCTCCTTCATGGCCTTGAAGTCCTCGATGCGCGGGTAGGCGCTCCAGCCGCCGATGATCATGGCGGGGTGGGTCTCAAGGGCGCGTTGACGGATGATCTCCGGGTCGATGCGGAAGGTCTCCGGGTTCACGCCGTAGGCCTCGGCATGGTAGAAGCGGCCGGAGAAGTTGATCTTCATGCCGTGGGTGAGGTGGCCGCCGTGGTCGAGGGCGAGGCCGAGCACGGTGTCGCCGGGCTTGACGAGCGCCTGGTAGACGGCGGCGTTGGCCTGGGCGCCGGAGTGGGGCTGCACGTTGGCGTATTCGGCGCCGAACAGTTCCTTGGCGCGGTTGCGTGCGATGGTCTCGAGCTTGTCGACCTGCTCGCAGCCGCCATAGTAGCGGCGTCCCGGGTAGCCTTCGGCGTACTTGTTGGTGAGCACGGAGCCCTGGGCCTGCAGCACGGCGCGGGGCACGAAGTTCTCGGAGGCGATCATCTCGAGGCCGTCCTGCTGGCGGTGCAGCTCCGCGGTCAGGATGTCGGCGATTTCCGGGTCGGCCTGCGCGATGGGCGCGTTGAACGCGTCGCCGGCGTGCTGGGGATGGGACGTCTGGTCGGTCATGATGCTCCTTTACTTCTGCATGAGGGACGACTAGCGTCCCAGTGTAAACAGTTTCGGTTACGAAGCCAATCCCCGCGCACGTTCGTCTCATTTTCCATCGGCCGCGGGCATCCCCTTTCCCGCCGGGCAAAATGAGACGTGGCGGCCGAATGCCCAGTGCTGACAGTAATATTGGTATGTCCATATCTTGTCGAGCATCCAAGGATTTCGAACGTGACCACCTTCCACAGCACACGAAGCACCACTGACTCGCTCACCTCCAAGCAGGCCATCCGCAAGGGCATCGCCGACGACGGCGGTCTGTTCGTCTCGGATTCCCTTGGCGACGAGCATGTCGACATCGCGTCCCTCGCCGGCAAGAGCTACCAGCAGATCGCGCAGGACGTGCTGGCGAAGCTGCTGCCCGACTTCACCGCGGAGGAGCTGGCCGACTGCATCCGCGAGGCCTACGGCGACCAGTGGGCCGACCCGGCCATCACCCCGCTCAAGCCGTTGGGCGACGACTACATCCTCGAACTGTTCAACGGCCCGACCAGCGCCTTCAAGGACGTGGCGCTGCAGATCCTGCCCCGCTTCATGGCCCGCACCACGCCGGCCGGCGGCGACGACAACGAGAAGATCATGATCCTCACCGCCACGTCCGGAGACACGGGCAAGGCGGCGCTGGCCGGCTTCGCCGACGCGCCGGGCACCGCCATCACCGTGTTCTACCCGGAGGGCAAGGTCAGCCAGGTGCAGCAGCTGCAGATGACCACGCAACTCGGCGCCAACGTGAACGTATGCGCGGTCAAGGGCAACTTCGACGACGCACAGTCCGCCGTCAAGCGCATCTTCGGAGACAAGGACCTCGCCGCCGAGCTCGCCGGCACGTCGCACACGGTGCTCTCCTCCGCCAACTCCATCAACGTGGGCCGTCTGGTCCCGCAGGTCGTGTACTACTTCGTCGCCTACGCCCAGCTGCTTGAACGGCAGGTCATCAACGTCGGCGACGAGGTGGAGTTCACCGTGCCGACCGGCAACTTCGGCGACATCCTCGCCGGCTACTACGCCAAGCTGCTCGGCCTGCCGGTGAAGCATCTGGTCGTGGCCTCCGACAGGAACAACGTGCTGTTCGACTTCCTCACCTCGGGAACATACAACCGCAAGCGCCCGTTCTACCAGACCATCTCCCCTTCGATGGACATCCTCGTATCCTCGAATCTGGAGCGCATGCTCTACTACTTCTCCGGCAAGGACACGCGCCTGATCTCCATGCTCATGAACGACCTCAACGAGTGGGGCGCGTTCGAGGTGCCCGAGCCGATGCTCAAGTCCATCCGTTCGCTGTTCGGCTGCGGCTGGGCCGACGAGGACCAGGTGCGCAAGTCCATCCACGACTGCTGGGAGAGGAACCACTACGTCATCGACCCGCATACGGCGTGCGGATACTTCGTGATGCAGCAGATGCCGCGCGACCCGCTGACGCCGCGCGTGCTGCTGAGCACCGCCAGCCCGTACAAGTTCCCGCGCGTGGTCAACGAGTCGCTTGGCCTCGACGCCTCGGGCACCGATTTCGCATGCATGGACGTGCTCGCCAAGGCCACCGGCACCACGGCCCCCGCCGCGCTGCGCGGACTCGAGACCGCGCAGGTGCGCTTCGACGACGTCGTCGACATCGAAGCCATGGAAGAGTACGTGCGCTCCGCCGCCGAAAAGTAGTCGAATTCCATATTGTCGTCCCGAACGAGCGGCGGGCTGTGCCCTCCACCGTCATCCTGAGCGGAGGGCACAGCCCGGAGTCGAAGGATCTTGACCGATACGGGTGAAGATCCTTCGACTCGCTTCGCTCGCTCAGGATGACAGAGGCGCAGCTGATTCGCCGTACGCGGCGATCACACCAGCCGCGTACGGAAGTCGCCGTCGGTCAGCACGGCGCGGATGCCGTCGACCGAGCAGGAGACCATGCTGTGCACGGCGGCGTCGGTGTAGAACGCCATATGCTGCGTCATCACCACGTTGGGGAACTGCCGCAGGTACGCGATGCCGCGGTTGGTGAGGATGTCGGTCCTGCGGTCGCGGTGGATGAGGTCGCCCTCGGTCTCCACGGTGTCGAGTCCGAGGCCGCCGATCTTCTCGGCCTCGATGTTGTCGATGAGCGCGTCGAGGTCCATGAGTTCACCTCGCGCGCAGTTGACGAGCACCACGCCGTCCTTCATCCTCGCGATGGATTCGCGGTCGATGATGTGGTATGTGGAGTCCAGCAGCGGCATGTGCAGGGTGATCACGTCGCTGTTCGCATACAGGGTGTCAAGGTCGACGTATTCGGCGTGCTCGGCCACTTCGGCCTTCGGATGCGGGTCGTAGGCGAGGATCCTGCAGCCGAAGCCGGTGAGGCACCGGATCACCGTGGCGCCGATGCGGCCGGTGCCCATCACGCCGACCGTAAGATTGCGCAGTTCGCGCCCCTGCAGTCCCTGGAGAGAGAAGTCATAGACCTGTCCTCGCCATAGGGCCGGCTTGTAGTTGCGCAGCACCAGCAGGATGAACATCACCGTGTATTCCGCCACGCCATTGGGAGCATAGTCGGCGTTGAGCACGGCGATGCCGAGACGTTTCGCCGCATCGAGGTCGATGTGGTTGTAGCCGATGGTGCGTGTGGCCACCACAGTCACACCACGTTCAGCCAGCGAATCCAGCAGTCCGGCGTCGCAATGACTCTGTCCCAGTATGCTTACGCCGTCACAGCCATCGGCCAGTCTCACGTTCCCCATCGTCAGCGGCTCCTCATGCAGATCGACATCCACCCCGACCCGTTCCGCCTCGGAAACGAATGCCTCACGCTCGTCGTCCCGCACCTCGAATGCCGCGATTCTCATGCCATGCCGCCTTTCCTCCCGTCGTCGGGAACTCGTCAATCGTCATCAGCCATCATAGCGACACGCAAACTTCTTTCCATGATGGAAAGTGTTATGCTTTCCGTAACGGAAAGAGGTTTGCCGGCCGACATGTAGTCATGCGTGACCACGTGACCGCGTGACCACGCGTAACCACACATGACGCCTCATCACGACGAGCCTCGATCTGCGCAACCGTGAATCAACCGTCTGAGGAGACACATGATGAACGACACGCCACAACCGCGACGCACGGACGGCGGCACCCCTCTCCATCCCGAACCGGAGGAACGCCACGATGTCTCCCGGGACCTTCCAATCGACGCGCTGGGGCAACTGCAGGCGCTGAGGGATCTCGACGCCGACCGCCTTAATCTGGCGCAACGCGGGCAACGGGGGCACACCGCGATGCTGCTGCCGTTCGCGGTGCTGGGCTTCATCGTCATCATGCTCTACTGGCCGTTCGGCCTGATGTTCGGCGGGTACATCGAGATGACCTGGACGATGCTCTTCGCGTTCCTGGTCTTCGCCATCCTGTCCATCGCGGTCATGCTTCTGCTGATGCAGCGGTATCAGCGACGGACCGGCATGGCGACGTATTTCGGCGGCAGGGCCTCCCGCAAAGTCTCCATGAGAGCATGGCGCAGCCGGACATATGCGACGACATACGTCCTCGTCATCGCCGCGGAGATCGGCATCCCCTGGCTGGCCATGGCATGGGGCTATCACGGCGGGACATGGCCCGTGGCCGCGCTGATTGCCCTGATCGGCAGTCTGGTGATCTATCTGCTGCTGCGATGGAACATGCGCCTGTTCTTCCGGATGCTCTCCTCCCCTGCATTCGACGGAGCGAACCCGCCGGCAGTCACCCCGTCCCCCGGTTCCGGCTCCCCGTCCGCCCGCGAAGGAGGCCGGCATGACGAGTGACGCTCCGGAACCGAAGTTCGATGACGTCATTCACGCGCCGATTCGCCTACGCATCTGCGGCATGCTGGAAGCCTACGGCACCCTCAGATTCGATGCCCTGCGCGACACGCTGAACGTCAGCGACGCCACCTGCTCCAAACATCTCAAAACCCTCGCCGACCACGGATACGTGACGCTCACCAAGAAAACCGGCGAAGGCCGGAGATACAAGGTCACCTGGGTGCAGCTCACCGATGACGGTCTCCGTGCCTTTCAGGGGCACGTTGCCGCACTGAAGCGAATCATCGCCGGCGAATAGACCATCGCGGCAGCCCGCCGACCACCGATTCGACCCGACCGCATCGGGCCGCGCGTCAGCATACCCGAATCCGCCCACTCATACGTTCTTCCGCCATCATCCGCTTCCCATCACCAATCCACGAGGCAATCATGAAAGCCATTCTTTATCAGGATCTGATCCGGCTCAAACGCAATACGCCGATGCTGGTGCTGCTGATCATCGGGATCGTCCTGTCCGCGGCGATGCTGGCCCTCACCGCCATCGTCGACCCCACGCCCCGCATGGCCTCCACCATGCTGCAGGGTTCGCTGATCTGTCTGATCATGACGGTCACCCCGACCTGCGCCTTCGAACTGATCCGAACCGATCTCGTCAACGGCACGATCGCCATGTTCCTGTCGAGCGGCCGGCCCCGCTGGCAGTATCCGCTCGCACGGTTCATCATCGCAATCATTCCGCCGGCCGTGCTGGGTTATGCCGTCATCCTCGGTTTCCACGCGCTCGTCCCCGTCCTGCACGGACCGTTCGTCGGATCGGCCGGTCCGCTGATCATCCTCGAACCGTTGATGCCGGCGCTCATGCTCTACTCCTGGTCCATGTTCTTCAAGGGAAAGGCAATGCTCATGACCACGACCACCATATCCGGATCCGTCACCACTCGGCATACGACCATCGCGACCCCGATCGCGGTCTCCGTACGGGACGTGTCCTTCGGGTACCGTCGGAACAGGCCGGTGCTCGAACATATCGACCTCGACGTGCCGAAAGGCCAGTCGATCGGCATACTCGGCTACAACGGCGTGGGCAAGACCACCCTGTTCGGCGTAATCACCGGCACGCTGAGACCACAGTCCGGCCGCGCGATCATCAACGCCGACGTCTTCGGATCGATGCGCAACGTGTTCCAGCTCACCGATTCCGGGAACCTGACCCGCGACATGACCGTGCGGGAGAACATCCGCTTCCGTGCGATGCTGTATGCCACGCACGACCGCCCGCATCCGATCGACCTCGACCATCTCGAGGACCTGCCGATGGTAAGGGCGTTCGAACTCGGCGAGCATCTCGACAAGAAGGTGAAGGAGCTGTCCGGCGGATTATGCAAGCGTGCAGGCATCGTGGCCGGTCTGCTGTTCGACCCTCATCTGATCATGCTCGACGAACCGACCAACGCCGTGGACCCGGTCACACGGCAGCTGCTCATCGAACTCATGCGGCAGCTGAAGGCCGACGGCCGCACGATCATGACCATCACGCATGACCTCGAATACTGCTGGGAGGTGGCCGACCGCGTGGTCATGCTGGATGATCGCCGGATCGTCGGGGACCACCGAATCGCGGACTATGCCGACTACGAGTCGTTCCGACAGGCCGCAACGCTCGGCCGGGAACGGAACGACGTCGATTTCGGCATCGGCTCCCACTAAAGGAAGGAAAGGACGAATCATCATGAATGCCGTGATCTGGAAGGACTGGCTCCTGTGTCGACGCACCCCATTGTTCTGGGTGGTGATCGGCGGCGTGGCGGTGTTCTATGTCGTCGGAGCGTCGATGCTCTGCTCCACGCTCGGCAGCGGGTATGGGGATGTGGTCCTGATGCTGCTGGGACCGTGCATCGCCTATGTTCCGCCGGTGCTGACCGCGGGACTGTCGTACCCGAACACCGATACGGCGGCCGGTGGTCTCAACGGCATGCTGCGGGATGACGGCGCCATCGAAACCGTACGCTGTTCGGACCGTTCGATGGTCGGATATTTCATGGCGAAAAGCGTGATGCCGATGGGCGTGGCCGTCATGCTGTTCCTGCCGATGGCCGCCTACTGCCTGTGGGTCGGTGTACTTCCGCTTTCCGAAGCGTTCTCGGTGCCGACCGCCTACGCCATGGGCTCCGCCGTGCTGCTGACGTTCGTCAATCAGCAGATCCTGCTGGCCACGCGGGCGCACACGGTGGGCGCCTTGCACCTCATGGTCCTCGTCACCCTGATTCCGGTGTTCGCGTTCATGATCCTGTTCATGTTCGTCCCCTATTGGGCGGCGCTGATGATCATGCTGGCCTTCGGGCTGCTCGCCGCGGCGATCAGCGTGGCCAACTGCCGCAGGCGGCATCCGAATACGCTGGCCCCACTCGTGCCGATGAAACCGACGTCGGCAGCCTAGCACCATTCCTTCTTTCACCATCGCTGCATGCGGTAGTCGCCATCCATGCAGGTCCGGCGGATAGGTCCTGCCGTGTTCTGCGGTCGCTCCGGTGAGTTTCTACAACGTTCGCGGCGCCTCGTCGAAATCATGCATGACGCCGTCGGCGACCTTGCGAATCTGCGGCCAGTGGGTCGCCGACGACGCGTCGTACATGGCCCACGCCGTCATGCCGACGGACTTGACCGCCCGGATGCCGACGAGGATGTCCTCGAACACCGTGCAGTCATGCGGCTCCACGCCGATGCGTTCGGCCGCATACAGGTACACGTCGGGATGGTCCTTGGAGACGTGCCCGACGTCGTCGACGCTACACAACGCGTCGAACAGGTCGAACACGCCAAGCCGGCGCAACACGGGTTCGCGGAAGTTCGGCGGCAGGCTCGTGGCCACGGCGAGTCTCGTGCCCGTGGCTTTGAGATGGCGCAGATACTCCCCCGCATGGGGCTTGAGCGGCACGGTGGTCGAATACGCCTCGAACGCCATGCGATTCCACTCGTCCATCAGCTCCTCGGGGGTGTCCGGCAGACCGAACCGTTCGATGGTGTAGCGCGCGCAGCCGTCGAACGACATATGGGCGATGGAGTCGGCGTAGTCCCGCGGCACGTCGAAGCCGCGGGAATGCAGAAACTCGTTGTCGACGTCCGTCCACACGTGCATCGAGTCGAGCAGCGTGCCGTCGAGGTCGAAGATAGCGCCCTTGCCGGCGTTCGGCATGCCGTCGTCGGGGATGGCGTCAGGCATTGGCGTCGAAACCTTCGAGACCGTGGGCGTACAGGTCCCAGAAATGGTTGGTCGGACCATTGCCATGGCCCAGCTCCAGCGAGTGCTCGATGGCCATGGTCACGTACTTCTTCGCCCTGCCGATGGCCTCGTGGAACGGGTGGCCAAGCGCCAGGTTGGCGGCGATGGCCGAGGAATACGTGCAGCCGGTGCCGTGCGTGTTCTTCGTGTCGATGCGTTTGGCGGAGAATTCGTAGAATTCCGTGCCGTCGTACAGCACGTCGATGGCGTCGCCCGTGGCATGGCCTCCCTTGACCAGCGCGGACGTGCAGCCCATCTCCTGGATGGCCTTGGCCGCCGCCTTCTGGCCGTCAAGGTCCGTGATCTTCAGCCCGGAGATGCATTCGGCCTCGGGAATGTTGGGAGTGAGCACGTCGGCGTGCGGAATGACGATGTCGATAAGCGAGTCGATGCAGTTGGGGTCCATGAGCGGGGCGCCGTTCTTCGCGTACATGACCGGGTCGATGACCACGTTCTCGGCCTGGTATTCGACGAGCTTATCGGCCACGACCCGCATGATGTCGGGATTGTCGAGCATGCCGACCTTCACCGCCTTGGGACGGATGTCCTCGAAGACGGCGTCGATCTGGTCGGCGATGATCTTCGGGTCCACGTCGAGCACGGAGATCACACGGGCCGTGTTCTCGGCGACCACGGACGTGATGACCGACATGGCGAAGCAGCCGTTGGCGCTCATGGTCTTGAGGTCGGCCTGGATGCCGGCGCCGCCGGAGCAGTCGGATCCGGCGATGGTGAGGGTCGGGGTGAGGGTTGTCATAGTGGTTTCCTTCATGGTGATTGATGGTGATTCGATGATAGTTCAACCGGGTGTGGGCTTTGGGATATGGGTATCCGACACACTCAAGGCCGTTCGGCCGGGAGGCTGCGCCTCCCAAGCTTACGGTCGGATACCCATATCCCAAAGCCCGATCAAGCATTCGGCATCTCGGCGGGTGCGAATCCGAAACTGCCCCGACGGCCTCTAGAGGGTGGAGGATTTGAGGAGCTCGCGGGCGTGGACGAGCGAGGTCTCCGATTCGCTGCCGGCAAGCATGCGGGCGATCTCGCGCTCGCGTGCGTCGCCGCGGACCTCGGTGACCGTGGTGGTCGCCCCGTCGTCTTCGCCGCCGTTCGCCTCCACGGTCTTGGAGACGACGAATTGCGCGTTCGCCCACGACGCCACCTGCGCCAGATGGGTGACGACCACCACCTGCGCGTGACGGGCGAGCTGCGCCAGCCGCCGGCCGAGTTCAACGGCGGTCTTGCCGCCGACGCCGGCGTCCACCTCGTCGAACACGAACGTCATGGCGAAGTCGCCTCCGCCGTTCATGCCACGGTCCGCGGCCACGAGCTCAAGCGCCAGCATCAGTCGGCTGAGCTCGCCGCCCGACGCGCTTTTGCCCATCGGCAGCTGCGGCGAACCGGGGAACGGCGTAAACAGAAAACGGATGTCGTCGCGCCCGCTGGCGTCCAGCGGCCCAAAATCCCCGGGACCATCATGACCGGAACGTTCGCGTGCCCGCACGTCGATGTCCAGTGCGGCGCCGGACATCGCCAACGACGCGAGCTCCCCGGTCACGCGGGAGGCGAGTTCGCCCGCGGCGGCCACACGTGCCTCATGCAGCGCATCCGCGGCGGCGAGCGCGGACTCGTAGGCGGTTTCACGTTCGCCTCGGAGCTGCTCGACGCGTTCCGGCGAGGCATCGAGGTCCTCGAGGTCGTAACCGGCCTGTTCACGCCAGTCGAGCACGTCCTGGATCGTCGGCCCCCAGCGTCGGGTCAGTTCGTCGAGGTCGTGGATGCGTTCATTGATCTCGTCAAGGTTCTGCGGTTCCTCCCCGCCGTCGGCCATGCCGCCAAGCGTGAATGCCACGTCCTCGAGTTCGGCGTTCAACGATGCCAGTCGGTCGGCGATTTCACCGTACTTGCCGGCCACGTGGATGCCGCGCAGCGACTGCACGGCCTGATCGACCAGCGCCGTCGCGCCCATGGCGTCGTCCGCGCCCATCTGGGATCCGTCGAGCGCGGCCAGCGCGCCGCCGATGCCGAGTGAGATCTCGGCGGCGTTCTCGATGCGGTCGCGCATCGCCTTGAGCTCGTCATCCTCCCCGGCGTGCGGATTCACGCCGTCGATGCGTTCTATGGATTCGCGCAGGTAGTCGGCCTTCTGCATGGCGTCCGATTCCTGTTCGGTCACGTTGCGGAGTTTGACGTCGACGTCGTTGAGATGACGCCATGCCGTTCGGTAGGCGTCCAATAGCCCATCGTCCTGCGCGTACCGATCGAGGAAGTCACGCTGTCGCGCCGCCGATGCCATGCGCAGCTGGTCGGCCTGCCCGTGGATGGTCACCAGTTCCCCGCTGATGTCGCCCAATATGGCCCGAGGCACGCTTCGGCCGTTGAGCACGGCGCGGGAGCGTCCGTGTGCGGGCAACGTGCGGGTGAGGAAGATCTCCCCGTCCTCCACATCGCCGCCGGCATCATGGACGATGCCGACCGTCGGCGAGGAATCCTCGACGGCGAAGATGCCCTGCGCCCAAGCGCCGTCCTCCCCCGGCGAGACCAGACGTGACGCCGCCGATCCTCCGGATATCATGCGCAAGGCGTTCAGCAGCATGGATTTGCCGGCGCCGGTCTCGCCGGTTATCGCCGTCATGCCCTTTGCGGGGCGCAGTACGGCGTGATGAATCGGCCCCAGTGAACGGATCTCCAGTTCTTCGAGCATTCCGGGCCCTACTCCCCCTGCTTCCTGTCGTTTCTGCTTTTGTTCGATTCACGCCATCCCACCACGGGAAGGTCGAACTTGCTGACCAGACGGCTGGTGAACGGCACGCCGAGCAGTCGCGCCAGTTTCAGCGAATTCGGCGACTGACGCACTACGATTCGCGATCCCCGGGGCAATCCTCGCTGGCGGCGCCCGTCGCAGCAGATCCATCCCTCGCTGGAGGAATCCCCGAGGATGTCGATGGTGAACGTGGACTTCGATCCGATGACCAGCGGGCGGGAGAACAACGCATGGGCGGCAAGCGGCACCAGCTGCAGCGCGTCCACGTTGGGCCAGATGATCGGCCCGCCGGCGGAGAACGCATATGCCGTGGAACCCGTGGGCGTGGAGACGATCACACCGTCGCATCCGAACGAACTCATCTCCACGTCGTCCACGCGGATGCTCAGCTCCACCATCTTGCCGCGGTCGGCGCGCTCCAGCGTCACGTCGTTGAGCGCCCACTCGTGCAGCGGCTCGTCGGAACCGGGAAGCCATACGTCCACCCATGCGATCACGCGTTCGTCGATCGAGTAGTCCCTGTTCGCGATCTTGCGGATGGCGTCCCGGATCTGGAAGCTTTCGAATTCGGCGAGGAATCCGACGTGCCCCATGTTGATGCCGACGATCGGCACGTCCGTGCCCTTGACGAGTTCGGCGGCCCGCAGTATCGTGCCGTCGCCGCCCAGCACCACGACGATCTCCGTGTCCGGGGCCACCGTCTGCATCTTGGGCGCGGCGAACGGAGGGGCCTCGAGGTTGTCGACGATCGCCACATCGAAGCCGGCGTAGATGAGCTGCTCGACGACCTCCTTGACCTCGGTGCCGGTGGCAGCCAGCTTGCTGTGGGTTACGACGACCGCATGTCTTGGAACTGGCAATACATCCTCCTCGCATATTCCCGCCGAAACGGAGTCCACGTCATATTCTCCCACATCGAACCGATAAAGTCTCCCATCAACCGCCGTCATTCCCGGCGAACGTCATTCCCGCCCGGCGTCGTCCCCGTCGGTCCATGCCAGAATGTCCCCTGGCTGGCATTCGAGCACGCGGCACAGCCCGTCCAACGTGCTGAACCGTATGGCCCTGGCCCTCCCGTTCTTCAGCACCGAGACGTTGGCCGCGGTGATGCCGACCCGCTGTGCGAGCTCGCCCACCGACATCTTGCGCTTCGCGAGCATCACGTCGAGGTTGACCACAATCGCCATCAGATCACCGCCTCGAGTTCCTCGCGCTGGTCCGTGGCCTTGCCGAGCAGACCGCGCATGACCACCATGAGCAGCGCCGCCGCCGTCTCGCCCAGCAGCGCCGCGAACAACGCACCGAGCAGTCCGAGCGGCCCCACCCCGGCGATGAACGCCGCATGGACCAGCAGCGCCAGCGTCAGCAGCGCCGCGAGGACGGCGCACCATATGATGGCGTCGACCCAGAGGAACGCCGCACGGGAGAACACCACGCCGGCCCCGGTCATCGACAGCAACCTCCACACCGCGACGACGGCGGCCTCGAAGCAGGCGATGATGGCGATGGACAATGCGAGATAGGGCACCCGCAGATACGCGTGCGCCGGATCGTCGGCCGCGCATTCGGCGGCGAGGACCGGCAGCAGCACGGCCTGACAGGCGAGGGCGCCGACCTCGATGAGGGCGAGCAGCACTTTCAACGCCGCCATGGCCCATCCATCCGCACATGGTCGTCGGTGGTTCGTCATCGCGACTCCTTCCATGGTCCAGAATGCCGGCGGCCCATCATGCCGACGACATCGTCCCGACATTGTCATCCATTGAAACACAATAAGAATATCACGATTTTCAATTAAAATATATCGATATTCGATATATTCGACATATTCAATCCCTTAAGAAAACATCTCACACAAGATCCGCCCCCACGTCACCGACGCCCGCGATACGGGCGGTCGTGCCGACCGACGCCACGCCGCACGGCACGCCTTCCAACCGAACACCCCGCCCTCCCGGAGTGTCGCGCTTGCGCTTAATCAATTAACGTTGTTAATATATTCACAGCAACAAGCAACGACGTCAAGGAGGACAGGATGATCACACCCGGCAGCACGCATGCCTCGATGGCCGAGCTCAACCGCTCCCGCATCATCCAGCTTCTCCATCGCGACGGCATCTGCTCACGGGCCCACATCGCCCGGCAGCTCGACCTCACCCCCGCCGCCATCACCAAGATCACCGCGCAGCTCATCGACATGGGCGTCGTCAGCGAGACCGGCAACCTCGACGGCATCAAGAAACGCCGTTCCATCGGACTGCAGCTCAACGAATCCAAGTACCGCGTCATCGGCGTGAAGTTCGCGCGCACGCTCGTGCGTCTCGGCGTCTTCGACCTCGGCGGCAACATGGAAAGCGAACAGCTGCTGCCGCCCGTCAGCGGCGGCCGCATCCGCGAGACCCTCGACGACGTCAAGCGACGCATCAACGACATCCTAGCCATCGACGAATCCATCGTCGCCATCGGCATCGCCGTCCCCGGTCCGTATCTTCGCGACGAGGGACGCATCGCCGTGGTCACGTCGATGATCGAATGGCGCGACGTCAACTTCATCGACGAATTCGCCGGGACGTTCCGCGTGCCCGCGTTCATCGAACAGGACGCCCGCGCCGGCGCCCTGGCGCAAAGCCTGTTCGGGGCGGATGCCGACCCGCGCAGCCTCGGCTACTATCTCATCGGCGAAGGCGTGGGACTCGGCCTCATCGACAACGGCAACCTCGTCAACGGCAACCTCGGCGCCGCCACCGAAATCGGCCACGTCAGCATCGACATCCACGGCAGGCCATGCGAATGCGGCAACGTCGGCTGCCTCGAGAACTACTGCTCCGCCGTGGCCCTGCACCACGACATCATCGACGGCGGCCTGGTCGACGGCGCGGAGCACATGACGCACATCAATGCCTGCACCGCCCTGTTCCGACTTGCCAAGGACGGCGACGAGACGGCACGCGAACTCGTCCGCGCCTTCGCGCGGTACATCGGCTACGGCTGCGTCACCATCATCAACGCGTACAACCCCGCCCAGATCGTGCTCGGTGATATCATGGCACAAGCCGGTTCGATACTGCTCGACGAAGTGCAGACCGTGGTCGAACGGCACGCCCTGCCCGCCCTGCGGGACACCACGCTGATCACCATATCCGACCTGCCCGTGGACGCGACGCTCTCCGGAGCCGCCGCCGTGGCCGCGGCGCAATTCCTCGAACACCCCACAGAATTCGTCGGACAGCCCAACGACTGACCACCCATACCGACAACAACCAACCCAACCAACACCATAATCTCCGCAGGGAAACCGAGGGAGAGAAGAAAGGAACCATCATGGCAGACAAGAAGCCCATCGTCCTCAGCCTCGGCGAGATCCTGTGGGACATGATCCCCGAAGGCAAGCGCGCGGGCGGCGCCCCCGTCAACTTCATCTACCACGCCACCAAGAACGGCGCGGACGGCTACTCGATCAGCGCCATCGGCGAGGACGAGCTCGGCGACGAGCTGCTGGCCGCGGTGGAGAAGACCGGCATCAAGTCCATCCTCCAGCGCAACGCCTACCCCACCGGCCGCGCCGACGTCAAGCTCAACGACGGCATCCCCGAGTGGACCATCGTCAAGGACGTGGCCTGGGACCACATCGCCCTCACCCAGGAGCTCATCGACCTCGTGCGCAAGGCCGACGCCATCTGCTACGGCTCCCTCGCCTGCCGTATGCAGGAGTCGCACGACACCATCATGAAGCTGCTCAAGCAGTCCCGTCCCGAGACCCTGCGCTACTACGACATCAACATCCGCGGCGACCACTACTCCAAGGAGCTCATCGAGGAGCAGCTCGAACAGGCCACCGTGTTCAAGCTCAACGACGACGAGCTCGTGCTGCTGCGCCCGATGTTCGGCATCACCGGCACCGACGAGGAAGCCTGCAAGTGGTTCATGGACAACTACGACCTCGACTACGTGATCCTCACCGCGGGCGCCGACTTCAGCACCATCATCGCCAAGGACGGCGAGGTCTCCACCCTGCCCACCCCGCGCGTGGAGGTGTCCGACACCATCGGCGCCGGCGACTCCTTCTCCGGCGCGTTCACCATCAACATCCTGCTCGGCAGGTCGCTCAAGGAGGCCCACCGCGCCGCCGTGAACACCGCCGCCTACGTATGCACCCAGGCCGGCGCATGGCCCGAGTACCCGGAGGTCATGCCCGACTACATCGCCGAATACGAGGCCAAGCAGGGCAAGTGACATCGTCATGGCGGCGTATCGCCGTGCCGGAATACCGAGGTTCGATCGATTCGCCCGGCATGGCTGAAATCCATATGGGACCGCGCCGCCATCCACGAAGTTTCGCTGTAGGCTTCATTCCTTGTTGACAGACCGGACATTTCAACGCTATATTGAAATGTCCGGTTTTGTTATACCGGAATGGTCGTGGTCTGGCGACAGGCCCGGCTTTGATAATTCAATATCGGGGTCGATCGGTTTCGACGGTGATCTGTTCGCCGCAGGGAAGCGTGCCGAGAACGCAGGGGTCCACTCGTTAACGTGCTCCTGTAAAAGAATAAGTGCTAAATCTAACCGCACTGAGTTCGCTCTCGCTGCCTGAGCTTCGCGCCAGGATTAACCAGTGAGCAGCCGCTCCGTTCACTCTCCCATGTCTTCGGGGAGATGCTGAGCGTCGTTAGAAGACTCGCCTGAAGCGTTGCGTCACAGGACGCTTCGGGGACTTTGACTGTGAATATGCCCGCCGCCAGTTGTCTGCGACATCGGCGGGGGCAGACATATAGCCATCAGGCCAGCAGACTACGCACGTAGAAGACTGAGGGTACGGTTACCGGACGCGGGTTCAATTCCCGCCGGCTCCACAAGGCATAAGCCGCTTGGGCATTGCTCAAGCGGCTTTTTCGTTGGTATTCCAACGGTTTTACGGGGTTTCCTCGCCGTTGTGTTCCCACAGCGACGCCTGCGGGCATGATGGTAGGACTTCTCCTCGGCCATTTGCCACCTCCATAGCCTATTTCAGAAGAATTCCTCGAATCGTTGGATAATCGGGTATTCAGGAAAAAGAATCCTTGGGGCTTAGAAAAGATTCCCAGCGATGTATTGATTCAGATAGGAAAGCATTCCGCGTCTTTGCGCCTGCCCGGTTTTTTATCAACGGCCCAGCATATTCCGCTTCTTGATTGGCGGACGAAAGGTACCCAGTAATGGACTTCGTCCTCATGACCTTCCGGCCTGGTGGCTTCAGCCCCGCGGCAAACCGCCATGGGGCTTATGGGGGTTAGGCAAGCGCCTTGCGTATATCGTTCATCACCTGCCGTGCAGTTGCTCCGTACAGCTCGTGGTCTTCGCCCGAGAAATACCCCCTCCCGTATGTGGAGCGGTACCGTTTCAGGAGGCTGATGTATTCGGAATCCTCCGCCTCGTCGTAGACGGGCGTCATCCGATTCATCATCTCGATGTTCTTCCGGCCTTCGTCGTCGAACGGAAACGCATGGATGGGGATAACCGCGCCGGTTTCCTTCGACACGAGACGGACGCAGTCGTCATCCATGCAGAATTCCCTCGGACAGTCGACCGGGACCTTGAAATACCGGTCGTTCTCATATCCTTCCGGACTGGTGACATACGGGGAGCAATAGTATTCCTTCATAATCTCGCGGGCCTGCCCATACGATCTGACATACGTCATAGAATCTCCTAAAACACCCCATTGAACCGGTGGATGTCCGTGTATACGGGATTGTGGGTGAGCGCCACGACCTCCTTCGGTATCCGCGACGCCGCTCCCGGAATCACGGACAGCGCGTCAAGCGCATCGGCTATGGCGAGCTCCATCTCCCCGGCATCGATGTCAAGACCGACGACGGAATCGCTGTCCGGGTCCAATTCACGGACCAGGTCACGGCATTGTTCGGCGAGCGCCGTCATGTCATCATAGTCGAGTATCTGCGTGCTGGATCCTTCCATTCCGTCGTCGTCACCTCCCATGGGGCCAGACTATCATCTTCCAGCCGTCCAACCACGCCCGCACTCCATGCCGGGCAGTCATGCCGAATCGATTCGCGGCATCATGTAGGGTGTCGTACACGATGACCTGCCCACGGACAAACGGACCACCATCCGAAATACGTCATCCCATACGTCGCGGCGGGTTCCGGCACGCACGAATCTGGTCACTCACCAAATCCGGTCACTCATCTAATCCGGTCACTCACTCTTTTCACCGCGAATCGGCCCTTTTCACCGGCGTGTTGCGGTCGAAACGGCGAACAACCGTCATGAATCCGTGTCATGCAGGCGGTATCGTTGGATGATATATGCGACGCACGGCGAAGGAAGGTCGATGATGACGGTTGCTGCATGTGGTTCCGTATCCGCGCCCACTCTGGGATTGCCGACGAAAACGGCGATCCCCGCGCAGAAGGGCACGCTGCCCAAGCAGGTGTTCTATGCCAAGGTCCCGATATCCTCACGACTGAAAAAGCATTTCACCGACCAGGTGCGGTCCATCGTCATGCTCGGTCTCGCCCGTCCCGCGAACACCGGCCTCGCCGACGGCGTCCGTTGCCATGAGATCCTCATACTCGGCGTCCGTATCGCCGGGCAGGACGTTCCGCAGGACGTGCTGGCGTTCATCGCCGCACGACGCGGCGGCAGCGGCATCGTGTTCGTCGTCCTCCGCGACGCGACGGATGGGAAGGCGGACACCGAAGCCAACGTCGACGACGACGCCACGAATACCGATGCCACGGAATGCGCGTTCGCGGTATGCCGCAAGGCACCCGGCAGAGTCGGCCACGTCGCCGAGACGAAAACGTATGTCGGCCCGTGGAAACCGTCAGGGGACTCTCGGCTGTCATTGCATGGAACGACGTTGGATGAGGCGTGGGATTCCTGCTGCGCACAGGCGATTCTCGACAGTGAGGACGGCACGGACCTCGACGCCCGCATCCTCCGTCAAAGCGGAATCGTCACGTTACGCGCCCAGATCGCCAAGCTGGAACGTGACCACGCCCGCGCCAAGACCCCCACGCAACGCAACGAAGTCTATGCGAAATTGCATAAGGCGCGCAAACAGCTGGAGAACCTGCAGGCGTGACGTCTCGCCGAACCGTAGACTGAACCGTATGCGTATCATTGTGCAGAAAGTATCGCAGGCATCGGTTGACGTTGTTCCCGAATCGCCGCAGGACGAACCATTCACGCCGCAATCCATCGGTCCGGGTTATATGCTGCTGGTCGGTGTGGCCGACGCAGACGGCGCGGAACAGGTTTCGTGGCTGGCGAGGAAAATCGCCCATCTTCGGGTGTTCGAGGACGAGAACGGCAAGATGAACCGCTCCCTGCTCGATGTCGGCGGCGAGGTATTATCCATCTCCCAGTTCACCCTGTTCGCCGACGTGCGCAAGGGCAACCGACCCGGATTCACCGGTGCCGGCAAGCCCGACCACGCCGAACGCATCTGGCATGGGTTCAATGAGGAGCTGGCATCGTATGGCGTCGTCGTACGGGAGGGACGTTTCGGTGCGCATATGCAGGTGTCGTTGACGAACGACGGCCCCGTGACCATTTCGTATGATACCGATGTTCTTATGAAATAACCGTTGCCGAATACGTCGCCGTCCGCTTTGTCACCATCTATTTGATGGTGGCCTTGTCGGGTGCGGCGACGTTGATGGTCTTCGCGCCGCCGAGCTGCTTCGGATTCTCCAGCAGCTTGTCGACGACGGCCTTTTTCAGGGCGATGTCCGAGGAATTGCCCCATATGATGGTGTAGCCGTCGCTGAGCTTCGTGGTCACGGAATCCTGGGTCTTCGCCTCCACCTTGGTGATCTTCTGCCGTACGGACTCGTCAAGGGAGCCGAGGATCTTCAACGCCTGCTGTACGGCCTTGTTATCCAGTCCCCGCTTGGCGTCGCTCACCTCGATGACGGGGATGCCCTTGACCGAAGCGTTGACGGCGTTGAGGACTCGCCCCTCCCGGTCGACGGCGGTCAGGCTTTTGTCGGAGGCGCGCAGTATCGCCGCGGGGATCTCCGCTTGCACGTCCACCGTCATGCCATGGGGGAAGTGTTTGGTCACGGTCGCCGAGGTCACGCCCGGAAGGTCGGCGATATCGTTCTCCATGGTCTCCGCGTTGACAAGCAGCAACGATTTCCCGGCCTGTTCGCCGGCGATATCGGCGACCTTGGTCTTCGAGACCCAGGTGTTGGTGCCGGTCACGTCGATGCGGTCGTCGTGGAGCCTGAGCAACGGCGAGAACAGCAACCCCCATATGACCAGCACGATCGCGGCGACAATCAGCACGCCGATCGCCACATGGAATATGCGCTGGCGGCGCAAAACCTGCCTGCGTTCCGCAAGACGTTCGGGGAAGTTCACGACCTTGGGTCTGGCGAACAGTCCCGGACCGCCGAAGTCCTCGCCGTCCAGCCGTTCGGCGACCGACTTGTGCGATTTCATCCGTCGCACGTCGACGAAATCCCCGGATTCCGAGGAACCGGGATTTCGGGACGAGGAGTGGGCGACGCGCGGGGAACGGCGCCCCGTCATCTCCGACGACCGTGCGGAGCCGTTCGAGGAGACGGTACGGCCGATGCCATCGTCATGCGATCCGCCGCCACGTGAAGAGACCGTTCGTCCTGCCATGCCCATTCCCCTCGTGTCCGATATGCCTTATGCCGTTGGCCCGTGAGACCGGCCGGCGGTGATTACGTGTGATTCGCGACGGCCCCGGCACCGCGTCAGCGGCGGGTGGCCATGGTTCAGTCCCTGTCGCCTCGCGTACGCAGCACGCTGAGGATGACCTCGCCCATGTTGGTGATGTCGCCGGCGCCGACGGTGAAGATCACATCACCCGGCTTGCTGCGCATGGCGAGCATCTTGGCCGCCTGGCACATGTCCGGCACGGCCTGGATCCATCCCCGCTGGGGATCGTGTTCGATGTTGACCGCGGCGTCGACCACCGTGTGTGCGGTGACGGACGGGTAGTCCGCCTGCTTCTCACGGGCGGGGAAGATGCAGGTGACGATGACGTCGTCGGCCTTGGCCAGCTCCTGTGCGAAATCATAGGCGAAGAACTTGGTGCGGGAGAACAGATGCGGCTGGAAGAGCACACGGATCGTGGCCTCGGGGAAACGACGCCGTGCCGCGTCGAGCAGGGCGCCGATCTCCGTGGGATGGTGGGCGTAGTCGTCCACGACGGTCACGCCGGCGACCTCTCCCCTGATTTCAAAACGTCGTGCGGCACCACGGAACGTGCCCGCAGCGTGTGCCGCGTCCCGGGGATCCATGCCCAGCAGCGTCGCGGCGATGATGGCGGCCGTGGCGTTGCGCGCATTGTGGATGCCGGGGATGCGCAGCCGCACCGGGATGTCCGCGCCGCCGGCGATCCGCTGCGGCAGGTGCAGGACAAAGGACTCCACCGCTTCGGACGGGGTGTCCGTATGCGGTTCCGCGGCGGCTTCGGACTCGTGGTCAATATGCACGTATGCCGCGCCGTTGATGTCGCCGAGGGCCTCCGGCCGCTGCGTGGAATAGACCACGGCGTGGGCCGCGGCCTGCGGTTCGAGGGAACGCAGCACGGCGAGCGCGCCGTCGTTGTCGCCGCACAGCACCACATGCCCGGTGGCGTGGTGCGCATGGTCGACGAACGCCTGACGGTATGCCTCGGCGGTGCCGTAGTGGTCGAGATGCTCGGCTTCGACGTTGGTGATCACGGCGATTTGCGGATGGTATTTCGCGAAGCTGCCGTCGGACTCGTCGGCCTCGGCCACAAGAACGCTTCCCTTGCCGGCATGACCGCCGTCGAGCGTGCCGTTGGGCCCCTGGATGGAACCGCCGATGGCGTAGCTGGGGTCGGCGAGCTCGCCCTCGCCTGCGTTGACGAGGATGTGCGACAGCAGTGCGCTGGTCGTGGTCTTGCCATGGGCGCCCGCCACGGTGACGGCACGGGCCGACTGCATGAGCAGGGCGAGGACGTCGCTGCGGTGCATGAGCCTCGCACCGGCATTGACGCCGGCTACGATCTCGGGATTGTCGGACTTGATGGCGCTGGACCAGACGATGGTGTCCACGCCCTCGACGTTTTCCGCCCGCTGGCCGATATGGACGGTGATGCCGAGTTCCTCGAGGCGTTCCACCTTCGGGCCCCGTTCACGATCGGAGCCCTGCACGTCGACGCCGCGTTCGTGCAGGATCTCCGCCAGAACGCTCATGCCGGCGCCGCCGATGCCGATGAAATGGGTTCGTCCCAGCTTGTCCAACGTAAGCGTATCGGCGTCGGATGGGCGACTGGTGGGTTCAAGAACGATGGCATCATGACGTGGTGTGTCTGACACGGCGGAATCTCCTTATAGAAATGGCAAACTCATTCCATTATCGACGAGGCCGGGATAAACGCCGGCCTTGCGGACGTCAGCGGCGGGCCAGCGCAAGTACGCGCCGCGCCATGGTCTGGGCGGCATCCCTGATGCCGTATCCCCACGCGGCCCGTGCGATTGATGCCAGACGGTCCTTGTCGGCCAGCAGCCCGGGAACATGGCCCGTCACCCAGTCGCAGGTGAAGTCGTCGTCCCTGACCATAAAGCCGCCACCCGCCTCGACGACGGGCTCGGCGTTGAACCGCTGCTCGCCGTTGCCGATAGGCAGCGGCACATATACCGCAGGCACGCCGAGCGCGGCGATCTCCGCCACGGTGCCGGCGCCGGAACGGCACATCACCAGATCGGCGCAGGCGAACGCCTGGTCGATGCGCTCAAGGTATTCCGCGGCATGATAGTCGCCGGCCCCGGCGGTGTCGGCCCCGATGCCGGTGAGCACGCCATCCCCGGCGGAGGCCGAGACCAGCTTGCGCACCTGGCCCATCTTGCCCTTTCCGGTCAGGTGGATGACCTGCGCCACGTCCAGCAGCTCCCGCGCGGCGTTCGACACGGCCACGTTCAGGCTCTGCGCGCCGAGGGACCCTCCGGTGACAAGCACGATCGGACGTCCCGGGTCGACGCCCAGTGCGGCGGCTCCCTTCGCCCGTGCCGCCGCCCTGTCGGCCTCCATGTCGGCGGCGACCTGGGCGATCGCCGGGCGGAGCGGAAGCCCGACGCGCTCGATGGTGGTGTTCGGCCCGGCGCTGAGACCGGTGTGCTCATAGACGGTGCCGATGAAGTCGGCCCAGCGCGCGCCGAGACGGTTCGCCATGCCCGCACGCGCGTTCTGCTCATGGATGACGACGGGGATGCCCATTCTGTGGGCGGCATAGTAGGCGGGTGCGGAGGCATAGCCGCCCACACCGACGAGCACGTCGGCATGGCGCTCGGCGAGAATCTCCTTCACGCGCCGCGTCTCCTTGGTCCACCGGAACGGGAACTTGAAGGCGTCGGCGTTCAGCGACCTGGGGAACGGCACCTTCTCGATGGTGTCCATCTCGAATCCCGCGGCGGGGACCAGCCGCTTCTCCAGACCCACTTCGGTGCCGATGACGCTGATCAGGGCGGACGGTTCGATCTCACGGATGCTCGAGGCGATGCTGAGCAACGGGTTGACATGACCTGCGGTGCCGCCTCCGGCGAGCACGATGCTTACTCCTTCAGACATGCTTACGAGCATAGCGCCCGATACGGCCCGGCGCATCCGCAGGCCAACGTCCGGAAGCCGGCGTCCGGGATGCGGCCATCGTCACGAGCGCGCCACCGCGGTCTTGATCTCGCCCTGCACCCGGGCCATGCGCACCGCCGTGCCCGCCGCCGCCAGACACATGACCAACGATGTTCCTCCGGAGGAGACGAACGGCATGGGCAGTCCCATGACAGGCAGGAACCTGACGACGACGCCGATGTTGACGAGCGCTTGGCCGGTGAGCCATACGACGATGCACATGAGCACCATGCGCGCATAGGCGTTCTGGTGCCGTATGGCGATGTTGACCAGGCACCAGCCCATGATGACGAAGCCGAGCACCACGGCGCACGCGCCGAGGAATCCCAGTTCCTCGCCGATGACGGCGAGGATGAAGTCGTTCTGCGCGGCGGGAAGGTAGTTCCACTTCTCGCGGGAGTTGCCGAGCCCCACGCCGGTCAGGCCGCCCGAGGCCAGGGCGTAGGTGCCGTGGATGGCTTGATAGCACACCCCGGTCAGGTCGTCCCCCGTGCAGGTGCCGTAGGTGGCCCGGATGCGGCTCATGCGGTTTGAGCTTCCCGCGACGAACATGTACAGCACGGCGATGCCACCGGCGATGACCATGGGAAGGAACCAGCGCAGGGGGAAGCCGCTGATGAGCAGGGCGGCCGCACCGATGAGCACGATGATCATGCAGGTGCCGAGGTCATGTCCCAGGCCCACGGCGCCCGCGGCGCAGAGGAAACCGAGGAACGTCCTGCCGTATGCCCTTCCCCACGCCTTGAGATCGGGGGTGGGACGGCCCTTGGCGCGGAGCAGCGAGGAGGGCATCCAGATGCATAGCGCCAGCTTGAGGGCCTCGGCGGGCTGCAACCGAACGAAGCCGAGGTCGATCCAGCCCTGGTTGCCGCCAGCGGTGACGCCGATGCCGGGGACCATGGTGAGCAGCTGCACGCCGATCGTCACGACCAGCAGCGCGGTGGCGAGCCTGCGATAGGCCTTCAGCGGCGTGGCGGAAAGCACGAACCCCGCAACGGCGCCGATCGCCGTGAACAGAATCTGCTGCAGAAGGTTCTTCCATGGGGAATGGCCTTGGGACACCAGATCCACGGTCGAGCTGGAGAACACCATGAGCATGCCGAACAGGGTCAGCGCCACCACGGAGATGATGAACCCGTAGTAGCACCATACCGGATTGAGCAGGCATCGGATGCCCGTGTAGCTGATCGGCTTGGTGCCGGTGTCCCCCGGTCCGGTCCGGGCCACCGGCGAGCCATTGGTCACCAGAGCCACGGCCTTGTCCAGTCCCTTGAGTTGGACGTCCTTGGACCGTCGCGTCCGTTCCGTTCCGGACCGGGACACGACCGACCGCGAACGCGCCGGGGCCTTTCCCCGCGAGGAGGACGGCGCCGATGACTTGCCGGCCGCCGGCTTCCTATTCGCCATGGGCCGCCACCCACCGCCGTGCGGCCGCGGCGAAACGCTCGCCGCGGTCGGCATACGACTTGAACTGGTCCATCGAGGCGCATGCGGGGGCCATGAGCACCACGTCGCCGCCGGCCGCCAGCGCGCCTGCGGCGTCCACGGCGCGATCCATGACCGTGTCCTTCGGCTCCGGGGCGATAGCCGTGACCGGAATCCCAGGGGCCTTGGACCGGAACGCGTCCAGCATGGGCTGCTGGTCGACGCCGATGACCACGGCGGCACGGATGGTCTTCGCCTGATCGGCCACGAGGTCCTCGAACCGCGATCCCTTGGCGAGACCGCCGGCGATCCACACCACGGACTTCCCGCCGAAGCTGGAGAGCGACGCGTGCGCGGCATGCGCATTGGTGGCCTTGGAGTCGTCGATGAAGCGAATCGTCCCGGAGGGCGTGTCCAACTGCGCCACCTTGGCGATGCGGTGGCCTCCGGGAGCGAACGAGCGCAGTGCACCCAACGCCACGCTGGAGGGGATGCCCATGCCCAGCACCAGGGCCAGCGCGCACATGGCGTCCGCGAGCAGGTGCGGGTAGATGGTGCCGTCGGGTTCGCTCAGATGCGAGAAGTCCAGCACCTTGGCCATGTGTTCGGGCGCGTCGGCGGAGCGCAGGCCGCTGCGGTCCACGATCCATCCGTCCTCGACGCCGATCTGCCCGGCCGTGGGAACGCCGAGGGTGAAGCCGACACGGCGGCATCCCTCGGCGGGATGCGCCGCCATGGCGATTTCGGTCACACGACGGTCGTCGGCGTTGTATACGAGGACGCGCCTGACGCCGTGGTACACCTTGGCCTTGTCGGCCGCATAGTTGGCGAAGCCTCCGTGCCAGTCCAGATGATCGTCGGCGAGGTTGGTGATGGCCGCGCAATCAAGCGCCAGCGAATCCGTGAAATGCATCTGGAAGGAGCTGAGCTCCACGGCCAGGGCGTCGTAGGACGCGTTGACCGCGGCGGCGGAGACGGGGACGCCGATGTTGCCCACCGCGGGGGCGTTGAGTCCGGAGGCGCGCAGCATCTCCGAAACCATCTCCGTGGTGGAGGTCTTGCCGTTGGTGCCGGTGATGCCGACCCACGGCGCCGGCTTGCCGGTACGGGACGCCTTCACGCGGGTGCGCCACGCCAGTTCGACCTCGCTCATCACGTCGATGCCGCGTGCGGCCGCCTCACGCAGGAACGGCGTGGAGGGAGGGAACACCGGCGAGGTCATGATGGCATCAAGCCTGTCGAAATCGATGTCGGCCTCGGTGTGGAAGTCGGCCTCCGGCTTGCGTTCATCATAGGTCAGCACGGTGGCGCCCAAATCGGCGAGCACCTTGCAGGCGCTGCGTCCTGAGACACCCAATCCGGCGACCATCACCGTGGCGCCGTCGAAATTCTCAACTGTGGTCATATCGGTTTTCCTCCCTTGAAACGCTGTCGCCGAAATGGACGTCCATCGGTCACAGCAGCTGACCGGAGCCGACCAGCCAGTTGGAGTAGAACATCACCAATCCGACGAGCACAAAGAACATCTCGATCATCCAGAAGCGTACAACGACCGTGTTCTCCTGCCAGCCACACAGTTCAAAATGATGGTGGATGGGGGCCATCTTGAACACGCGCTTGTGCGTCATCTTGAAGTATCCGACCTGGATCACATCGGAGCAGGTCTCCATGACGAACAGGCCGCCGAGCACGACGGCGAGGACCTCGGTGTGCGTGGTGATCGACAGCGCGGCGAACAGGCCGCCAAGGGCCAGGGAGCCGGTGTCGCCCATGAAAATCTTGGCCGGGTTCGTGTTGTACCACAGGAACCCGCAGCAGGCGGCGACGGCACATGCGGCGATGATGGCCAGATCCTGCGGGTCGGAAACCGAGTAGGTGAGGCCCTGGGCGTTCGACCCCTTCAGGTGGTAGGACTCCCAGTAGGCGATCAGCGCGTACCCGATGAACGCGGCCATGGACGTACCGCTGGCGAGGCCGTCAAGACCATCGGTCAGGTTGAAGGCGTTCGTCCATGCGGTCATGAGGAAGTTCACCCAGATGACGAACAGCACGATGGCCACGACGCGGCCCGCGAATTCGAACGAGATGAACGGGTGCTCGATGAACGCGATGCCGGCCTGGGCGCTGGGGAATCCGCTTTTCGTGGGGACTATCAGCGTCAGCACGGCGAACAGGGTGGCGAACACGAACTGGCCGAAGAACTTGCCGCGGACGGAAAGACCCTCGTTCTGCTTCTTGCGCACCTTGGCGAAATCGTCGATGAACCCGAGACAGCCCATCGAAAGCATGGCGAACAACACGAGGATCGCCGTCCAGGAGGGCCTGTCGTGGTAGGCGACGAACCGGTACAGGGCGGACGACGCCCACCCCAGCACGATGGCGAGGTTGATGACGACCCCGCCGAGCGTCGGCGTACCTCGCTTGACCAGATGGGACTGCGGTCCGTCCTGGCGAATGTACTGGCCGTAATGCAGCTTGTGCACCAGATGAATGAGCAGCGGCGTGCCGACCAGGGCGACGATCAGGGAGACGCCAAGGCCGATGAGCAGCGAGATCACAGTGTTTCTCCATTCTTCGTAGCGGCACCGGCATTCACCGAATCCGGCACATGGTCGTTGCGCTCCCAGCGCGAGGCGAGCGCGCTGAGTCCCGATGCGTGCGACCCCTTCAGCAGCACGACGGCGTGGTCGTGGTCCCGGGCCAGCCGTATCACGGCGAGGTCGGCCTCGTCGACGTTGTGGGCCGTCTCGACCAGTGTCGGGGCATCCCCGGACGCGGCGCGCGCGCCCTCGGCGAGATCGCCGGCGAGGGAGTCGAGCAGGGCGTCGTGCTCGCCTCCGACGGCGATCACCGCGTCGACGCCGGCATGCACGGCGTATTCGCCGATGGAACGGTGCAGGGCCGCCTCGTCGCCACCGAGCTCCAGCATGGAGCCGAGGACGGCGATGCGGAAGGGGCGTCCTCCGGAGACGGCGGACCAGCCGGCGAGACCATCGAGGCCGGCCTTCATGGAATCGGGGTTGGCGTTGAACGAATCGTCGATGACGGTGAAGTCGGCTCCTCCGCGCTCCAGTCGGAACACGGACATGCGGTGGGGGCTGATGTGCCGCTGCTCGCCGAGGATGCGGACGATGTCATCGGCCGGCACGCCCAGATACCATGCGGCCGAGGCCGCGGCAAGGGCGTTCATCACGTTGTGGCGGCCGGGAATCGCCAGCCTGACGTGGCAGGGGTCGGAGACATCCGGCAGCATCATGTCGAATTCGGCCCGGTCGTGCTCGTCGGTCGTCACGTTCCAGGCGCGAATCTGCGCGTCGCTGCCCTGGCCGAACCAGAACACCTTGCCGGGGGCGATGGCCGCCATGGGCACCACATGCTCGTCGTCGGCGTTCAGTATCGCCACGCCATGCTCGTCGAGGGCCTCGACGATCTCGCTCTTCGCCTTCTGGATGTTCTCGACGGAACCGAACTCCCCCAGGTGCGCGACGCCGACTTTGAGCACGATGGAGATGTCGGGACGCACCAGCGAGGTCAGATATGCGATCTCCCCCAGATGGCTGGCGCCCATCTCCGACACGAGGAAGCGCGTGCGCTCCCCCACTTCGAGCGCGGTCAATGGCATGCCGATGTCGTTGTTGAACGAGCCGATCGGCGCGATGGTCTCCGCCTGGCTGGCGAGCAGCGCCTTGAGCAGGTCCTTGGTGGTGGTCTTGCCGACCGAGCCGGTGATGCCCACGACGGTGAACGGGGCCTGCGCCGCCCGGCGCAGCGCGATGTTGGCCTTCGCCAGCAGTCCCAAAGCGGCTATGGTGTCCTTCACCACGATCTGCGCGACCGGCGCGTCCTCGACGACGTGGTCGACCAATGCGGCCACGGCCCCCGACTTCGCCGCCGATCCGACGAAATCGTGGCCGTCCACATGTTCGCCCGCAATGGCGACGAACAGCGCGCCCGGCCCCACCTTCCTGGAATCCGTGACCACCGACGTGATGCCCGCGGAACCGCCGTCCCCCTGCGTGTCGTGCAGCAGGCCCGCAACCGACTTCGCCGCATCCTGCACCGTCATCGCCATCATGATATCGCTCAACCTCTTCCGTCTTGTCGTTCTCTTGTCCTCTTGCCGTTTTCGGTTCCCGCGGCCTCTTACGGGACCATGGTCCGCCGATGCGTCCGGCTCAGATCATTTCCTTGGTCACCCGCAGGGCACTGCGGATGTTCCCCTTGCGCACGCCGGCCTTCATGACCATCGCTATGGCCAGGGAGAGTCTTCTGTCGGAGGCCTCATCCACGGCGCCCTCATAGTGGCGGGCCATGTCGTCGGTCTCCGCGGTGCGGTGCGCCACATGGGTGCGTTCGCGCAGGACGACGCCGTACCGGTCCATGGCCTCCTTCAGGGAGGGCTGCGGCGACAGCGGGTCGTCGG
The DNA here is from genome assembly GCF_019331695.1 of Bifidobacterium pluvialisilvae. Lineage (GTDB taxonomy): Bacteria > Actinomycetota > Actinomycetes > Actinomycetales > Bifidobacteriaceae > Galliscardovia > Galliscardovia pluvialisilvae. The sequence continues at coordinate 123,977 of NZ_JAHBBI010000003.1, read as the reverse complement.
GCTCGCTCAGCGCGCATACGTCCACGACCACCGCGGACAGCGCGCCCTCGGCCAGCGTCTGCTCATCCGCGCCGATGACCACGGCGGATGCGCCGTCCTCGACGAAGACGCTCAGCATACGTTCGACGTCCAATACGCCAAGCGGGTAGTCCTCCACAAGATGCCGCTCCAGCGATGTGGAATGTCGCAGACTGATCTGACCCACCGGATTGCCCAGCACATGCAGCAGGCCGGCGAGGTCGGAGACCTGCTGGGACGTTCGCTCCCCGACGAGGAGGAACACGGCTATGGAATTGGAGGGGTGGCCGGAGATGTCCGCGGCCATCTGCCCCTGCTCGACCGTCGACAGGTCCCCGTACAGCACGGGGATGTTCCCCCGGAACCCGAACCGCTGTGCGGAAAGCGGCAGCAGCACCGCATAGGCGCCACGACGCTCCGCCTCGAGAATCGTGTCGGCGTCGATTTCGTCGGATCGCGGCATGGCCAGCGCACCCGGGGTGACCGAGGCCATGTCGTCGGCCAGGGAGGTGACCGTCACCTTGCCACAGGCCTTGGAGTCGGTAATCAGACCGTATCGTTCCCGCAGGTCGGAAACGGTGAGGTGCTCCGTACTTGCCTCACTCAATGCACTCATCGCTCACCTCTTGGCGTCGGTTGGAATATGGTGTCGATCATCCACATCACCATTCTGTAGGAATAGCATTCTTGCGTGCGGGCGAATTCGGCACCTCGTACTTCTGCATAAGGAATTCACCAATGGTGGCGACCACGGGGCCGGCGGTCTCACCGCCGTACACCCCCTCCGGGTCCTTGAGCACCACGGTGACGACGTACTGGGGGTTGTCGGCGGGGATCGCGGCGATGAAGTCGCCGATGTGGCTGGTGAGCGCGCCGTCGGATCCGGCGACCTGCGCGGTGCCGGACTTGCCGGCGATGCGGTAGCCCTTCACGTTGACGATGCTCTTGTACTGCTCGGCCATCGACTCCATCATGTCCAGCATCTCCTTGGCCACGGACTCGTCGATGACCCTGACGGGCTGGTTGGGCTTCGGCGTGGTGTCGTTGCCCTGCGCGTCCGTCGAGGATTCGATGAGCGACTGGCCGCAGCGCACGCCCTTGTTGGCGATGGTCGCCACGACGTTCGTCATCTGCAGCGCGGAGGCGGAATACCCCTGTCCGAACAGGACCGTGTTACGGGTGCGCAGGTCCCACGACTGGTAGGGCGAGAGCTGGCCCCGGGACTCCCCCGGGAAGTTCAGCCCCGTGCTCTGGCCGATGCCGAACTTGGTGATGTACTCGTACCGCTTCTTCAGCGAATAGTTCTTGGAGGCCATCACCGTTCCCACGTTCGAGGACTCCTTCAGGATGCCCGCCAGCGTGAGGTTCTTCGTCTCGTGCTCGTGCGAATCGTGGTAGGTCTGGCCGTTCAGCTCCATCTGATAGGGGACCTGGAAATGATCCGTGGGCTTGTGGAGCCCCTCCTGGAGCAGTCCGGCGGCGGTGATGAGCTTGCCGGTGGATCCGGGCTCGAACACGGTGGTGACGGCCTGGGACGTGTTGAGCTTCGCCTGGTCGCTGCCGGCCTCGTAGGTGTCGGTGTCGGCGATGGCGACGATCTTGCCGTCCTTGACCCGCTGGACCACGCCGATGCCCCATTTGGCCCCGGTCTTCTTCTTCGCGTCGGTCAGCGCCTTCTTGACATACCACTGCACATCACGGTCGATGGTGAGCTTCACCTTGCCGCCGTCGACCGGCTCCCTGGATTCGGTGCGCGTCCCGGGAATCTCCTGGCCGTTGGCGCCCCGCTGGTATCTGGTCTCGCCGTCCTTGCCGACGAGCGACGCGTTGGTCATCTTCTCGATACCGGCCACGCCGGTCCCGGAGCTGTCGACGCCGCCGAGGATGCTGCCCATCAGGCCTCCGTCATCGGCATAGGAGCGATCCGAAGTGAGCTCGTAGTTGATCTCCCCGGAAAGGTGCAGCTTGTCGATGGAGCGTTTGACGGCGGGGACCACGTTCTTCTTGAGGATGACGTACCGACTGGTGCCCACCAGCTTGCCGCCGAGCTCCATGGTGTTCATGCCCAGCACGGGGGCGAGCAGCCTGGCCACGGCCGCCGCGCCGGTGCCTTCGACGTCGTGGCCGTCGATGGAATGGCAGACGCTGTCGTTGCTGCCATTGCAGTCTATGGGCTTGAACTCGGATATGGCTTTCTGATCGGCGTATACGGTGTAGCGTTCCACGCTTTGGGCGAGGACCACGCCGTTGGTGTCGACGATCGTGCCGCGCTGCGACTGCAGCGGCTTGGTGACGGTGCGGCTGGCGGTGGCGGCCTCGGCCACCGAGCCGGCCGCGACGAGCTGGATGTAGGAGAGCTTGCCGATGCACATCGAGGCGAGGACGGCGAGGACGATGCCCACGGCGAGCGCCCTGCGGCGGAATATGTCGCCTTCGGTGCGGTATACCTTTGGCCTGCGGCTCACTTGTTCCCCTTCGTGTTGCTGTTCGAGGCATCATAGCCGTTCAGATCGACGGTCAGGGAGTCGGTCCCCGGGACCATGCCCAGCTTCTGGGCCTTCTGGGGCAGTGACGCCTGCAGGGAGTCGAGCTTGGTCTGCCGTTCCTGGATGTCCTGCGTCAGGCGGCCGATGGACTGCTGTGTCTCGGTGATGGCGAACGAGTCCTCCACCATCTGGGTGCGCAGCACGAGCGACCCGATGAGGCTGGCGGCCAGGAACACGAGCGCGCAGACGAAATGGAACACGCGCACGCGTCGCGGACGGGCGCCGGTCACGGCCTGACGGACGCGTTCGGGGAATGTGGCGGGAGACTGGGGCTTCTCCGCGGAGACCCGCAGCTCGGGACGCGATTGGGCTCGCGCCTGGGCGCCGCGCGGCGCCGACGACCGGGTTCGTGCGGTTCTTGGTGATGCGCTCATCGGCGTCCCCTCCTCGTGCGGTTGGTGGTATGGCGTACGTCGCGTGGACGGCGTCCGCCCGCGCCCGTCAGTTCGGCGTATCCCTCGTGTTGCTGCCTGTCGTATCTCTCGGCCCATCGTTCGGGTATCGGCCTGGTCAGTTCGATGCCACGCAGGCGGACCGACGCGGACCGCGGGTTGGATGCGGTCTCCTCCCGGTCGGCCTTGATGGCGCCATGGGTGAGGTCGGCGAAGAACGGGCGGGCGTCCGGCGGCACGACCGGCATGTCGGCGGGGACGTCGACCTTCAATCCGTTGGCCATGAATCGTTTGACCGTCTTGTCCTCCAAGGAGTGGTAGGACTCGACGACCAGATGGCCGCCGACGGCGAGATGCAGCGCGGCCTGGGGCAGTGTGGAGGCAAGTTTGTCCAGTTCGCCGTTGACCTCGATGCGCAGCGCCTGGAAGACTCGCTTGGCCGGGTTTCCGGCGGGACGGTGGGCCTTGGGCACCACACGGTCGACCAGTTCGTTGAGCTGGGCCGAGGTGTGCAGTCCGTCTTTGCCGCGGGCCTCGACGACGGCCTTTGCAATCGGTCCGGAGAAGCGTTCCTCGCCGTATTCGCGGAATATCCAGCGCAGCCGTTCCACCGGGTACTGCGCGAGGACCGTCTCGGCGGTGAGCGTCTGGCCCGGGTCCATGCGCATGTCCAACGGGGCGTCGTGGGAGTATGAGAAGCCCCGTTCCGTCTCGTCGATCTGCAGGCTGGAGAGTCCCAGGTCCATGAACACCGCGTCGACCTTGTCGATGCGGTGCGCGGCCAGCACGTCGGAGAATTCGTCGAATGCCGCGTGGACGGGGACGAACCGGTCCCCGAACCCGTTGTCCTCCATGCGACGGGTGGCCAGCGCCAATGCCTCCTCGTCACGGTCGATGCCGATCAGCGTCGCCTCGGGAGCGTTCCGGAGGAACGCCGTGGCGTGGCCGGCCAGTCCGAGCGTGCAGTCCACGATGATGGCGCCGGGCCGTCCGGCGGCCGACGTCACGAGACGCACGCAGTCCTCCAGAAGGACCGGCTGATGAATCGCTGTGATATCCATGTGTTCAGAACTCCACCGTCGGTAATACGTCATCCGCTATGTCGGCGTACCCCTGCTCCTGTTCGGTCAGATACGCCTCCCACGCTTCCCTGTTCCAGATCTCGGCGCGTGTGCCGACGCCGATGACGACGACCTCGCTGCCCAATCCCGCATAGTCGCGGAGCATGGGCGGAATGACCACCCTGCCCTGCTTGTCGGGCTGCTCGTCCACCGCCCCGGACAGGAACACGCGCAGATAGTCGCGCGCCGCCTTGTTGCCCAACGAGGTGCGCTGGATCTGCATGGCCACGCGACGGAATTCGCTGTGGGGCAGAAGATAGACGCATCGCTCCTGTCCGCGTGCCATCACCAGGCCCGAGCCGAGCTGTCCCCGGAGTTTCGCCGGCAACGCCAGCCTCCCCTTGGCATCGATCTTCGGGGTGTACGTGCCCAGCAGCAGGGGCGGCAGATCCCCCGGGGCGTCGGATTCGGCGACGGCTGACTCCCGTGGAGCATCGGCCATCGCGTTCACCTCCTTGCCCGGTATGTCGGAACCGCGACCAACAATTCACCACTCTACCCCACATATCCCCAATTCTCCCCACCCAATGGTGTTTTCCATCCCCATACCACCACATTCTCCGTCATCAATGGCCGAAGACGCGTGTCGGGCGGCGCGGTCCGGGGCGTGCGCGATGCTCCGCCCCATGACCCGCCGGCCGATTTAGGGCTGGGAGTATAGTGGATTGCCGAACTTTTGCCCCATCCCCAGCCAAGGAGCCATCGGATGTCGAACTATTCCTCCCAATTGCACGACGAGCAACGGTCCGTGGACCGCGCCTACGGCCGTCTGGACGAGATGCGGTCGCAGCTGCGCGAGCGTCTTGACCGCGTCCGTGCCGCCGGCTCCCATGGCTCGCCCACGCAGCGCGCGGAACGCGACTCGTTCGCCACCATGTACGAGGACCGGCTCACGCAGCTGCGCGCCGTGGAGGACCGTCTGGTTTTCGGCCGTCTGGACACCGCGGACGGCAGCCGCCGGTACATCGGCCGCATCGGGCTGTCGGGGCGGGACCACGAATCGATTCTCGTGGACTGGAGGGCGGAGGCCGCGCGTCCGTTCTACGAGGCCACGCCGGCGCATCGCGGCGACATCGTCATGCGGCGCCACATCACGCTTCGGTTCCGCGAAGTGGTCGGCGTGGAGGACGAGGTGCTTGACGTCCACTCGTCGCAGGTCAGCGAAGCGTCCACCTCCGGCACCCTGACGGGCGAGGGTGCGCTGCTGGCGTCGCTGAGCTCACGGCGCACCGGCAAGATGACCGACATCGTCGCCACGATCCAGGGGGAGCAGGATCGCATCATCCGCGCGCCGATGGACCGCGCGGTCGTCGTGCAGGGAGGCCCGGGCACCGGCAAGACGGCGGTGGCCCTGCACCGTGCCGCATACCTGCTGTACACCCACCGCCGCAAGCTCCAGCGCTCCGGCGTGCTGGTGGTCGGCCCCAGCCCGGCGTTCCTGCACTACATCGACCAGGTGCTGCCCTCCCTCGGCGAGACCGGTGTGGTCTCGCGGACCATAGCCAACCTCATCCCCGGAATCAACGCCACCCATGTGGATGAGCCCCGCGCCGCGGCGCTGAAGGGCGATCGCCGCATGAGGACGGCCGTCGCCAACGCCGTCTCGGCCCGCCAGCGCGTGCCGGAACCGCTGCCGACGGTGCGAATCAACGGTGTGGCGGTGCCCATGCTCCCCGCCGACATCACGACGGCGCAGACGGACGCGAAGCGCACCCGCAAGCCCCACAACAAGGCACGAGAGATCTTTGTGGAGTCCATGCTCCACCTGATGACGAACCGGTACATCGAACAGCTCGACTACGACCCCGACCGTTCCGAGATCGCGCAGGCCCGTTCCCTGCTGAGGATGAACGACCAGGTCCGCCGGACGTTGAATCTGGCCTGGCTGCCCATGACCGCGCAGTGGATGATCTCCGACATGTTCGCCAAGCCGAACAAGCTGCGCCGCTATGCGCCGTGGCTGTCCGACGACGACGTCACCGCGCTGACGCGCGCCAAGGACGCCCCGTTCACCGTATCCGACGTACCGCTGCTGGACGAGGCGATGGAGCTGCTGGGGGCCGATCCGCGAGAAGACGCCGCAAGGGCGCAGAAGGACGAGCAGCGGCGCCGGGACGAGCAGTTCGCCAAGGACACGCTCGCCCAGGCCGGCATCGGGTCGGGCATCGTCTCCTCCGGGATGCTGCTCGACCAGATCAACGGCTTCGACGAGGAGAGCGCGGCGCAGCGGGCGGCCAGCGAACGCGAGTGGACGTACGGCCACATCGTCGTCGACGAGGCCCAGGAGCTCACCCCCATGGAGTGGCGTATGCTGATGCGCCGCTGCCCCTCACGCTCGTTCACCATCGTCGGCGACATCGCCCAGACCTCGTCGCTGGCGGGCTCACGCTCCTGGGAGCGCACCTTGGACCCGCTGTTCGGCGAGGACGGCTGGGACCTCAACGAGCTGACGATCGACTACCGCAATCCGCAGGAGGTATCCGACCTCGCCTCCCGCTTCGCCGAAGGCGAGGGGCTTTACATCTCCACCGTGAAGGCCGTGCGACGTATGCCCGATTCGGTCGAGACCGTCACGGTCGGCGACATCGGCCAGGCGTTGGAGTCGGCCGGCGAGTATGCCGCCGACCTGGCGACGCGGTTCGTCTCCGAGGACGGCACCGGCCGTGTGGCGGTGATCGCGGACGACGAGATCCGCCCCCGTCTTGAGGAGGCCGTATGGAGTCCCGTACGGCGCCGTCTCGGCGAACGACGGGCGGACGCCCTGCGCGCCCAGCCGGCATGGGACAGCCAGGTGAGCCTCTGCGGCCCGCAGGACGTCAAGGGCCTTGAATTCGATGCGGTGGTGCTGGTGGAGCCCGGTCTCATCGAGGACAATGCACCCTCGCGCCTGGTGGCCGCATCCGACCTGTATGTGGCGATGACCCGCCCCACGCAGAAACTGGTCATTGTCCGAACGCAGGATGACTTAGACCACCTTGCGATATAGAGTAGGGCGTATGCCTAAAGCCTTACTTCTGGAAAACATCCATCCCTTCGCCTCCGAGAACCTGCGTCAGCATGGTTTCGAGGTCGTGACCACCAAAGGCGCGATGGACGAGAACGAGCTGATCGACGCGCTCGACGGCGTCGACCTGCTCGGCGTCCGTTCGAAGACCAACGTCACCGAGAAGGTGCTCAAGGCCCGTCCGGACCTCACCGCCGTCGGCTGCTTCTCCATCGGCACGAACCAGGTGGATCTGGGGTATGCGGGCGCCCACGGCGTCGCCGTGTTCAACGCCCCCTACTCCAACACCCGTTCCGTGGTGGAACTGGTCATCTCCGACATCATCGCCCTGATGCGCCGGCTCCCGGCGCATTCGCATCATGTGCGTTCCGGCGTATGGGACAAGAGCGCCAGCGGCTCGCACGAGGTCCGCGGCAAGACGCTCGGCATCATCGGCTATGGCAACATCGGATCCCAGGTCTCGGTGCTTGCGGAGGCGCTCGGCATGCATGTCGTGTTCTACGACATCGAGGAGAAGCTGGCTCTGGGCAACGCCGAGCGCGCCAGCAGCCTGGAGGACCTGCTCGAACAGTCCGACGCCGTCACCCTGCATGTGGACGGCCGCAAGTCGAACACGAACTTCTTCGGCGAACCGCAGTTCGCACGCATGAAGCCGGGCGCCGTGTTCATCAATCTTTCCCGCGGGTTCGTGGCCGACCTCGACGCGCTCAAGAAGCATCTGGACTCCGGCCACATCGCCGGTGCCGCGGTGGATGTGTATCCGGTGGAGCCGAAGAAGTCCGGCGACCCGTTCAGGACGCCGCTGAGCGAGGAGGACAACGTCATCCTCACCCCGCACATCGGCGGTTCGACGCTTGAGGCGCAGGAGGCCATCGGCCATTTCGTCTCCCATAAGCTGCTCGACTACTGGAGCAACGGCGTCACCTCGCTGTCGGTCAACCTGCCGACGCTGAACATGAACCCCTGCCAGGGCGCCGCCCGCATCGCCCACCTGCATGCGAACCTGCCCGGCGTGCTCGCCAGCGTGAACCACGTGCTCGGTTCGGAGAACATCAACATCACCGCGCAGGCGCTGGCCACGGAGGACGAGCTCGGCTATGTGGTCACCGATGTGGCGACCACGCCCAGCCCCTCCGCCCTCGATGCGCTCAGGTCGCTGCAGGGCACCATCCGCGTGCGCGTCCTGTGACGACGATTCGCGATCCGCGAAGAGGCCGTCCGCGATTGCCGGACGGAACGATTGTGGGCCCCCACCATGTTTGGTGGGGGCCCACAATCTTGTGTACACGAACATTGTCTACGCGCGGAGGGTTTCCGACACAACCGTCCGTCATGCCGGACACCGCCGTCAATGGCATCCGACCAATCGCACCGGCCAATCGATGTCATCAATCAGCGTCATCTATCAGCGTCATCGATTGGCATCAGCAATCCGGCTTCATCGACAACGGCGCCATTGCGCCATTAATCGGCATCGGTGCCGTCCTGTGCGCGCAACTGGCGTATCGCCCGTTCGAAATCCTCAAGATTGTTGAATTCCTGATACACGCTGGCGAATCTCATGTACGCCACCTCGTCAAGGTTGCGCAGCGGTTTGAGAATGGCCCTGCCCACATCCTCGGATTTGACCTGGGCGAGACCCCGGGACCGAAGGTCCTCCTCCACCTTCTGCCCCAGTTGTTTGAGATCCTCTTCACGGATGGGACGTCCCTGGCACGCCTTACGCACGCCGGCGATGACCTTGTCGCGGCTGAACGGCTCGACGTTGCCGGAACGCTTCACCACCATAAGCGTCGCGGTCTCCACCGTGGTGAACCGCCGCTGGCATTTCGGGCACTCTCTACGACGGCGAATGGCATAGCCGTCCTCTCCTACGCGGGTATCCACGACCTTCGTATCCGGGTTCTGGCAAAAAGGACAATGCATATGCATAAGAGTAAACGTTGGTGTTCCCATATCAGCGTGTCCCCTCCCGGCCACAGTCCCATACCCGGGGTCATCGCGGAATTTGCGAGGCGTGCTTCGGCACGACGATGCGGTCCCCCACCCGCAGCGACGATGTCCGCATATGGTTCATGGCCTTGAGCTCGTCGATGGTGTCGTTGACGTCTCCGCCGGGCGGGGTGATCTCCTCGGCATACGACCACAGCGTGTCGCCCGGGGCGACCACATAGCTGACCACCTCCTGCGGCCCCGGGTCGGAGTCGGCGCGCTGCGCGGGAACGAGCATCACGCCGCCGACCACGACAATCACCCCCACCAGCATGAGCATGCCCACCCGCTCCTGCCATGAACGGAAGGTTCGCAACAGGACATGCAGCATCATGGGAGTCCCCCCAAACCACGCACGCCCATGCCGCGCCGGCCCCGCCGGCTCCGTCAACGCCGAACCCGACGATACCGACTCACCCCGAGCAGCACCGCACCGCACCGGAGTCCCCTGTTCCCTTGCGTCCCGCATCGCTGTGTCCAACATGGCAACCACCCTTCTCGAACGTTTGTGCTATCGAACACGTGTTCTAAGTATGGCACAGATGTTCGAATGTCGCAACATCGACTTCGAACATCTGTTTGATTTTTCGTTATGGGCACGGTACAGTTGAACCAATCGAAAGGAGCATTCCGTGAGCACCATTTCTTTCACCAGCAACGGGCACCCTTCCCTCGGCCACGGCGAGGATGCCCTCACCGAGCGTCAGCGCGATGTGCTCGCGGCTATCCGCTCCCATGTGCGGGAACGGGGATTCGCCCCCTCGTTCCGCGAGATCGGCGAGGCCGTCGGCCTGAAAAGCCCGTCTTCAGTCAAGCATCAGCTTCAGGCGTTGGAGGACAAGGGGTTCATCCGTATCAGCGCCAACAAGGGGCGTGCCATCGAATTGCTGTCCGACCAGCATGACGCCCTGCGTCGCGGCAATCGGAACGACGCCGCCGTCCTTGGGTTCGCGGTGCAGGCCGATACCGACCCCTCCCCCGATTCCAGCGAGTCGATCATGCAATCGCACGACGTTCCCCTTGTCGGGCGTATCGCCGCCGGCGTCCCCATCACCGCGGAACAACATGTGGACGACGTCATGCGGCTGCCGGAACGGCTGACCGGGGCCGGGCACCTGTTCATGCTGGAGGTGCATGGCGATTCCATGATCGATGCCGCCATCTGCAATGGGGACTTCGTCGTCGTCCGAGAGCAGAACGAGGCCGAGAACGGCGATATCGTCGCAGCCCTGCTCGACGGGGAGGCGACGGTGAAGACCTTCCGCAAGGAGAACGGGCATGTGTGGCTCATTCCCCACAATCCCGCATACTCCCCCATCGATGGCAGCAATGCGACGATCATGGGGAAGGTCGTGACAGTCCTCCGTAAGCTGTAAAACGCCGCTGCTGCATCAGGCGTGTTTACCGCGTCGGAAGGAATACAACAATCCCGCAATGCGAATCGCATCACGGGCTGCTAGCACGGTAAAAAACACATCCCGCGCGCATGTCATCAAGACGCGGGAAACAAAGGCATACGAAAAGTACGCCAAGGTCCACAAACGCCTTGGACCCGACTGAGGTAAAAAAAGACTCCCACGTGTGTGTCATCAAGGCGCGGAGAGTGAAGGCGTACGAAGGCACATCGAACTCTCCGCAACGAAAATGACTCCACAGAATCCCACTGAGGTAAAAAAGGGACCGATGCGTGTGTCAACAAGGCGCGGAGAATGAAGGCGCACGCACAAACGCCGTGGACCCGACTGAGGTAAAAAAAGACTCCCACGTGTGTGTCATCAAGGCGCGGAGAGTGAAGGCGTACGAAGGTACGTCGAACTCTCCGCAACGCGGATGACACTCCGTGGGAGTCTTTTTTTACTAGAAGCCGAACTTGGCGGCGGTCTCCTTCAGCGTCTCGGCCGAGCGCTTGAGGGCGGCGAGCTCGCCGTCGGAGAGCGGGGTGTTGATGTGGGTGTTGACGCCCTGGCGGTTGAGGACGGAGGGGACGGACATGCACACGTCGGAGATGCCGTGGAAGTCGTCGAGAAGGGAGGAGACGGGGAGGATGCGGTTGGAGTCCTTGAGGATGGATTCGATGATGTCGACACCGGACATGGCGATGGCGTAGTTGGTGGCGCCCTTGCCTTCGATGATGCGGTAGGCGGCGTTCTTGACTTCCTGGTGGATCTGCTCGCGCTTGGCGGCATCGAGCGGCTCGTGGCCGGGGAGTTCCTTCCAGTCGCACATGGGGACGCCGCCGATGGTGGCGGAGGCCCAGAGCGGGACTTCGGAGTCGCCGTGTTCGCCGGCGATGTAGGCGTGGACGTTCTTGACGTTGACGCCGGTCTGCTGGGCGATGAGGAAGCGGAGGCGGGCGGAGTCGAGGTTGGTGCCGGAGCCGAAGATCTGGTTGGCGGGCAGGCCGGAGATCTTCATGGAGACGTGGGTGACGATGTCGACCGGGTTGGTGACGAGCATGTAGATGGCGTTGGGGGCCACGTTGACGACACCGGGGATGATGGACTTCATGATGTTGATGGTGGCGCCGGCGAGGTCGAGGCGGGACTGGCCGGGCTTCTGGCGGGCGCCTGCGGTGATGACGACGACGTCGGCATCACGGCAGATCTCGACGTCGTCGGATCCCTCGATGGAGACGGTGGGGTAGAAGCTGGAACCGTGCTGCATGTCGAGCACCTCGGCCTCGACGCGCTTGGCGGCGATGTCTTCGAGGACGATCTCACGGGCCACGCCTCGCTGGGCGGCGGCGAAGGCCATGGTGGAGCCGACGGCACCGGCACCGATAATCGCGAGCTTGGTGGGACGAATGGGTGATTCTGCCATAAAAAGGCACCTCTCTTCGAAATTGAAATTGCTTTCAACTGCGGCAAATCATGCCAACTTCGGCTTTACTTTATCCGCACCTTTTGACACTGCTGACGCGGAATGCGGGTGTTCACGAATTGTTTATGAAACCTTGATGTATTCGTCGCCGGCGCCTATTCGTCGATGGCGTGGTCGACGATCTGGGCGGCGAGATGCCGGTCGACATCGGCTTCGAGGTAGACACCGTCGGCGCGGTAGTCGACGACGGAGACGACGCCGTATTCGCGCACGGCGGAGAGTATGGCGCCGGCGTCGTAGGGCAGGAGAGCGGTGACGTGCACGTCGGGAACGGGCAGCAGGGCCTCGACGGCGTCGCGCAGGGCGTCGACTCCTTCGCCGGTGGCCGCGGAGACGAGGAACGCGTCGGGTTCGAGGCTGTGCAGCCGTTCGCGGGTGGTGTCGTCGGTGAGGTCGGTCTTGTTGAAGGCGAGGATGCGGGGGATGCCTTCGACGCCGGGGATGTCGGCGAGCACGTCGTTGACGGCGTCGATCTGGGAGAACGGGTCGGGGTGGGAGGCGTCGACGACATGGAGGATGACGTCGGCTTCGCCGACCTCCTCGAGCGTGGATTTGAACGCTTCGACGAGCTGGGTGGGCAGGCGGCGTACGAAGCCGACGGTGTCGACGTACGTGTAGATGCGGCCGTTGGCCGATTTGGTGCGTCGCACGGCGGTGCCAAGGGTGGCGAACAGGGCGTTTTCGACGAGTTCGACGGAGCCGGTGAGCCGGTTGGTGAGTGAGGATTTGCCGGCGTTGGTGTAGCCGACGACGGCGACGGACGGCAGTCCGTGACGGCGGCGCGAACCTCGTTTGACCTCGCGAGCGGGGGCCATCTGGCGGATCTGGCGGCGCAGCCGGGCCATGCGGGTGCGGATGACGCGTCTGTCCATTTCGATCTGCGTCTCGCCGGGGCCTCGCGATCCGATGCCACCGGCCTGGCCCGCGGCCTGGCCTCCGGCCTGGCGGGATAGGGAGCCGCCCCAGCCGCGCAGTCGCGGCAGCATGTATTCGAGCTGGGCGAGTTCGACCTGCGCCTTGCCTTCGCGGCTGGTGGCGTGCTGGGCGAAGATGTCGAGGATGACGGCGGTGCGGTCGACGACCTTGACCTTGGCGACGTCCTCGAGCCCTCGTCGCTGCGAGGGCGGCAGGTCGGCGTCGACGACGATGGTGTCGGCTTCGAGTTCGCCGACGATGCGGGCGATCTCCTTGGCCTTGCCGGAGCCGACGTAGGTGGCGGAGTCGGGTTTGAGACGGTGCTGGAGCAGGCCGTCCATGACCTCGGCGCCGGCGGTCTCGGCCAGTGCGGCGAGCTCGCGCAACGATTCCTCGGCCTTGGCCTGAGTGGTTTCGAGGCTGGACCATACGCCGACGAGCACCACGCGTTCGAGACGCACCTGACGGTATTCGACTTCGGTGATGTCCTGCAGTTCGCCGAGGCCGGTCACGTGCTTGAGCTGGTTGCGTGATTCGCGTTCGGACCATTCCTCGCTGTCCTCGGCGAACCCGGTGCCGCGGGCGTCCTGGAGCACCTCGGACTGCTCGTTCAGGGGCGAGGACTGCGAGTACGGCTCGCCGTCGCGGGCACCGGTGCGGTCATCGTTGTTCCATGCCTCATCGGCGTTGGTCGTTGTGCTGGTATTGGTCACTGACACCTCTTGAACGCTGTTCTATTCCGGCTCCTTATTATCATCGTGTGAGAAGACATGTGCGCGGGAGCCCCGATACGCCTGCGCACCGGACCATCGACGCGACGTTCACCGTCCAGAACCGTAAGGAGATATGGAGTTCCGATGACGACACCAAACGAACAGTATTTTTCGGCCTCGCCGTCATCGCAGGACGTCCGCCGCACGCTGCATGTGACGTTGCGCGGGCATGACGTCGATGTGGAGACGTCGCATGGCGTGTTCTCGGGTTCGCGTCTCGATCTGGGCACGTCGGTGCTGTTGCGCCATGCGCCGATGCCGCCCGAGGAGGGCGTGTTCCTTGATGTCGGCTGCGGATGGGGTCCGATTTCGCTGGCGTTGGCGCTGGAGTCGCCCAAGGCCGCGGTGTGGGGCGTCGACGTGAACGAGCGCGCGGTCGCGCTGACGAAGGACAATGCCGCGAAGGCCGGCTGCGATAATGTGCGCGCGGTCCTGAACGCCGATCTCGACGATAGCCTGCGGTTCGACGTCATCTGGTCGAATCCGCCGATCCGCATCGGCAAGGAGCCGTTGCACGAACTGCTGATGACGTATCTGCCGCGGCTGGCCCCGGCGGGTGAGGCGTATCTGGTGGTGCAGCGCAATCTGGGCGCCGATTCGCTGATTCCCTGGCTTGCCGATGCGCTGGGCGACGGTTTCACCGTCCGCAAATACGCGTCGTCGAAGGGGTATCGTGTGATCGAGGTCCTTCGATCGCGATGATCGACGTCGATGACGCGTACGACACGTCGCGTCATGCCATTTGTCATGCATACGTATGTCGTTTCGCATACGTCGGCGTACGCGACGTATGCGTTTATGTATATACAGAAGATGTAGAGGGAACGGATTTCCGTGAAATTTGAGTATCCTGCCGAACTGCCGGTCAGCGCCGCGAAGGATGAGATCGCCGAGGCGGTGCGCACCCATCAGGTGGTGATTGTCTCCGGTCAGACCGGTTCGGGAAAGACCACGCAGCTGCCGAAGATCCTGCTGGAGCTGGGCCGGGGTTCGCATGGCCGCCAGATCGTGCATACGCAGCCGCGTCGTATCGCGGCGCGCACGGTGGCGGAGCGCATCGCCGCCGAGATGGGTGCGCGTCTGGGTGACGAGATCGGCTTCCAGGTGCGGTTCACCGACGAGAGTTCGCCGAAGACGCGTCTGCGCGTGGTCACGGACGGTATTCTGCTGGCGCAGATCCAACGCGATCCGAAGCTGTACGCCTACGACACGATCGTGATCGACGAGGCGCATGAGCGCAGCCTGAACATCGATTTCCTGCTGGGGTATCTCACGGCCCTGCTGCCGAAGCGCCGTGATCTGAAGCTCATCATCACGTCGGCGACCATCGATTCGGTGAAGTTCCAGGAGCATTTCGCCAAGGCGCTGCATACGGACGTGCCGGTGATTGAGGTGTCGGGGCGCACGTTCCCCGTGCAGGTGGTGTATGAGCCATTGGGCGCTCCCCCGGCGCTCATGCATGACGTGCCCGGTTTCGAACGGTCGGGCGGCGATGACGACGACTATGACGCCGATTCGGCTGATGCGGCCACGGCCGTGGCACGCGCCTGCGCCGAACTGGTGATTCATTCCTCGCATGAGCGGGGCGCGCGCGACATTCTCGTATTCGCGTCCGGCGAGCGCGACATCCATGATTTCGAATCGGCGCTGCGCCGTCATTTCGGCCAGCGCACGGCGGACATGCGTCGTCCGGACGCCATCGAGGTGTTGCCGTTGTTCGCCCGTCTTTCGGCGAAGGAGCAGCATCGGGTGTTCGAGCCGCATTCGCATCAGCGCATCGTGCTGGCGACGAATGTGGCGGAGACGTCGCTGACGGTGCCGGGCATCAGGTATGTGGTCGATCCGGGCACGGCGCGTATCTCCCGCTATTCGAAGGCGGCGAAGGTGCAGCGGCTGCCGATCGAGCCGATCAGCCAGGCGAGCGCGGACCAGCGTGCGGGTCGTTGCGGCCGTATCGCCGATGGTATCGCGATTCGCCTGTACTCCCGCGAGGATTATGAGACGCGGCCGCGGTTCACGGAGCCGGAGATCCTGCGCACGGGTCTGGCGTCGGTGGTGCTGCACATGCTGTCGGTGGGTGTGGCGCATACGGCGGAGGACATCACGGATTTCGGGTTCATCGACCCGCCGAACACGCGTGCGGTGACGAACGGCTTCAACGATCTGACGGAGCTGCGGGCGATCACGCGCTCGCGCGGCGAGGTGCGGCTCACGCGTATCGGCCGTCAGCTGTCGCGTCTGCCGATCGACGTGCGCCTGGCACGCATGGTGGTGGAGGCGGCGAAGGATGCGCCGAACACGCTGGCGGCGGTGCTGGTGGTGGTCGCGTTCCTGAGCCTGCAGGATCCGCGCGAGCGTCCGGAGGAGAAGCGTGACGAGGCGGACCGTCTGCATAACCGCTATGCGGACGAGTCGAGTGATTTCCTGACGGCGCTGAACATGTGGGACCGGTTCTTCCAAGCGGATGGGGAGACGTCGAATTCGGCGTTGCGGCGCCTGTGCAAGGCAGAGTTCATGAACTATCCCCGTATGCGCCAGTGGCGTGACCTGTACCGTCAGCTGGTGCAGATGTGCCGTGAGCTGAAGTTCACGGTGGGCGACCCGCTGCCGGGTTCGCGTCCGGCGTTGGAGGTCCGTCAGCTGCCGGAGAACCAGCAGGCGGCGCATTCGCTCACATGCTCGTGGGATTCCATGGGAATTCATAAGGCTATGCTGTCGGGACTGCTGTCGAGCATCGGCATGCAGCAGGTGCGTGAGCCGAAGGCCTCCGATTTCGCGGGTCTTCGTGGTGCGGCGAAGGCCCGCGCGATGAAGCGCGCGCAGAAGCAGTCGCGCAATGAGTATCTGGGTTCGCGCGGCACGCGGTTCGCGCTGTTTCCGGCGTCGGCGGTGGCGAAGTCCACGCCGCAGTGGGTGATGGCGGCGGAGCTGGTGGAGACGTCGCGCCTATGGGCGCGGTCGGCCGCGGCGATCGATCCGGCGTGGGCGGAGCCGCTGGCGGGCAAGCTGACGCGCACCACGTATGCGGAGCCGCATTGGTCGGCGTCGAAGGGCGCGGCCGTGGCGAGCGCGAAGGTCCTGCTGTATGGCCTGCCCATCGTGCAGGATCGGACGGTGCAGTGGGGGGCCATCAACCCCGTCGAGGCCCGTGACTTCCTCATCCGCGAAGGTCTGGTGGCCGGCGAGGTGCAGCAGCGCTTCCCGTATGACGATTTCATCGACAACAACCGCGCGGTGCTGGAGGAGTCGGATGAGGAGACGGCCCGCACCCGTCACGTGGTCGACCGGGTGACGGATGAGGATCTCGTCGACTTCTATGATGCGAAGCTGCCGGCGGACATCACGTCGATGGCGAGGCTGGGGTCGTGGTGGCGGCATCATCACGATGAGGATCCGACGCTGCTTGACTTCGACCCGTCGAAGGTGGAGCGTCTTGCCGATTCCGAGGAGGTGAGCCTCGACGACTATCCGGACCATTGGCATACGCTGGGCTCGGACGGCTCCCCCATCGACCTGAAGCTCTCATACGTCTACGATCCGCAGGCGGAGAACGACGGCGTGACGGTGCACGTGCCGTTGAAGTTCCTCTCGCGCATCACGCCCGAGCAGTTCACATGGAACGTGCCGGGCCTGCTTGACGAGCTGATCGTGGCGATGATCAAGTCGCTGCCGAAGGCGTTGCGCGTGCAGTTCGTGCCGGCGCCGGACACGGCGAGGAAGATCCGCGCATGGATCGACGACCATTATGATGCGCTCCCCGGCTCGGGCGAGCAGGGCCATCCCGCCGCTCCCCCGGTCGATGACACGACGGGCGTGGCGCAGTGGCCCGACCTCAGGCATGTCTTCACGCAGGCGGCGATCCATGTGGTCGGCGCACAGCTGCATCCGGAGGTGTTCAACGAGGAGCAGCTGGCACGGCTGCCGAAGCATGTGCGCATGACGTTCGTGGTGGAGAAGCCGGCCGGCGGCCGCAATTCCCGTCATGGCCGGGGCCGCGGACGTGGCCCGCAGCGCATGACGGTGCTGGCGTCATCGAAGTCGTTGGCCGAATTGCAGGCGAGGTTCGCCGAGCAGGCGGCCGAGTCGGCCCGGCAGACGGTGAAACGGCAGGCGACGAAGGCGGCGGACCAGGGCAAGGTGGTGCAGTCGGCGAACCTGCTGCACAAGGCCGGCGCCACGATGGTGTCGCGTTCGTCGATGCTCTGGAAGGCGGCGTTGGACGCGCTGCGGCTGCCGGATGAGCGCATCTCCTCGCGCTGGCTGGGCGGCGAGGCGCTGATGTTGGCCTCCGCGCCGTACAAGAATACGAAGGACCTGGTCGAGGACCTGCAGCTGGCCGCGGTGAAGCGTCTGCTTCCGGACGTCGGGAAGATCAGGGACGACGCGCAGCTGGCGGACGCGGTCGGCGATGTGACGCAGGTGTATGAGGACACGGTGTATCAGGTGGCGCGTGACGTGATCGCCGCCCTGCGCCGCTACGCCGAGGTGGACAAGGCGGTTTCGGGCACGGCGTCATTGCCGCTGCTGTCGGTGCTCCAGTCCATCCGCGAGCATATCGGCTCGCTCGTCACGCCCGGCTTCATCGGCGCCATGCCTCCGGAGGCGCTGCGCTCGCTGGAACGGTATCTGCATGCGGACCTGCTGCGTCTGGAGAAGGCGAAGACGAACAAGTCGCGTGACGTGAACTGGGCGTGGGAGGTCGACGAGGCGCAACGGCTTGTCGATAAGGCGCGCGAGCAGGCGGGCAAGCTGCCGGCCGGTCCGCGTCACGATGAGATGTCGGCCCGTGTGGAGAAGGCCCGGTGGATGGTGGAGGAGTTCCGTGTGAGCCTGTGGGCGCAGGAGCTCGGCACACCACGGCCGGTGAGCCTCAAACGCATCACGAAGGCGTTGAAGGAGTAGCCGCGCCGTCGAAACCGCGCCGTCGAAACGGCACGGCGACAATATGGAAGAGGACGGTCACGTTCCATGGGGAACCGTGGCCGTCCTCTTTCACGTCATGCCGGCGTCGGCGGTTACCGGCGGCCGATGTTGTGGCGCAGGTTGCGTTCGGCATGGTGGGTGTGCTGGTCGTTCATGACGGCGAAGTTGATGCCGATGAGCAGGCCGCCGCCCACGAAGTTGCCGAGTATGACGACGATGATGGCGAGCACCTCCATGACCGGGTCGCCTACGCCGTGCAGGCCCATGATGAGGAACAGCACGGAGTCGGCGACGGAGTGTTCGAAGCCGAGGTAGGCGAACACGAACACGGCGACCATCATGATGATGCACTTGGTGAAGTCGTTGACGATCTTGCCGTTGTAGCACATGAGCATGGCGATGTTGATGCAGAAGTTGCAGAAGATGGCGCGGACGAACAGGTCGGCGATGCCGAAGGCGCCCTGGGTGAGGTAGCCGGTCTTGGTGGCGACGGCGGTGACCATGACGGTGTAGATGTCGCCGCTGATGATGGTGGAGAACCGCATGAGCAGGGCGACGACGAGGCCGCCGAGCAGGTTGCCGACGAGGCACAGGCCGAGGATGCGCAGGCTGTGCAGCCAGCTGATGCGCTTGTGGTAGACGCCGATGGACACGATCATCATGTTCGAGGTGAGCAGTTCGGAGTTCGTGTAGTAGATGAGCACGAGCGCCCAGCCGAACGTGCATGCGCCGAGCACCTTTCCGGCGAGCGCCATGGCGG
This sequence comes from Bifidobacterium pluvialisilvae, assembly GCF_019331695.1. Lineage (GTDB taxonomy): Bacteria > Actinomycetota > Actinomycetes > Actinomycetales > Bifidobacteriaceae > Galliscardovia > Galliscardovia pluvialisilvae. Next base: position 104,653 of record NZ_JAHBBI010000003.1, on the reverse strand, counting down.
GGCCGGCGGCGGCGAAGGTGGCTGAGATGGCGAAGAACGCGGTGAAGAAGATGCCGACGAACAGGCCGGCCATGAGGGCGCGCTGCATGTATTTGCTCACGAGGCGGCCGGTCATGGTCTCCTTGCTGTTGAGCACGTCCAGCACGGTGGAGACGAACACGTTGCCGGGGAACAGCGGATGCAGCTTGGGCGCGGCGCCGAGCGGGGACGCGGGCGCTGCCGTCGCCGTGGGTGTCGCGCTTGCCGTGGCCGCGGTGTTGGCGGCGCTGTTGGCCGCGTCGGCGGCGGTCGCGGCGGCCGACGCGGCGGCCGCTGCCGCGGTGGCTGCCGCTGCGGCGGCGGCTGTGGCCGCATCAGGGGCGGTGGCGGGTGCGGCCGCGGGGGCTTCCATCTGGCTGGATGTTGTTGACGTCTGTTCGGGATTCGATGACATGAACCGTCTCTCTATTCGTGAATTGCTGTGTTTTCCTCTGAGATACCACTTTCACAGTAATTCACGATGGGATGTTCCCGCGCCATGTTGCCGTGAGATTCCCCACATCGCATTGTGAGCTAGCCGACGTTGTCGAAGACCCACGTCCGCAATAATTCGATGATGGAAAGGTCTCCGGAATAGATTTGTGGGTCTCGGCCATTCAATAACCGTGGGTCAAAAGGCTCATAAAAAGGTTTGTGGGTCTATGACATACACGGGGACGCCGAAAACCCCTTCCTCATAAACGGGTTAGACCCACTTCCCCGTTTTTTCACCGCCAAAGTAAAAAAAAAGCCGTTCCATGTGTGCGGTATCGCCATGGACAAAAACGAAGGCGTACAAGAGTACGTCGAGTTTTTTACCGCCTAAGTAAAAAGCCGTTTCACGCGTGCGGTATCCGGCGTTGGGAAACGAAGGCGTACAAAAGTACGTCGAGTTTCCCATAGCCGGATAACGCTCCGTGAAACGGATTTTCTACAGCTTGGGGAGGTAGTGCTGGAGTTCGTAGGGAGTAATCTGCCCCCGGTAGTCCTCCCATTCCTTGCGCTTGTTGCGCAGGAAGTAGCGGAAGACGTGTTCGCCGAGGACGTCGGCGACGAAGTCGGATTTCTCCATGATCTTGAGGGCGGTGTCGAGGGAGTCGGGCAGGGGTTCGATGCCCATGGCCTGGCGTTCCTCGTCGGTGAGCTCCCAGACGTCGTCACTGGTGGGTTCGCCGAGGGTCATTTGCTTGTCGATGCCGTCGAGGCCGGCGGCGAGGAGGAGCGAATAGGCGAGGTAGGGGTTGGTGACGGGGTCGAGGGCACGGAACTCCATGCGCGCGGAGTTGCCTTTGCCGGGCTTGTATTGGGGCACGCGGAGGAGTGCGGAGCGGTTGTTGTGGCCCCAGCAGATGTAGCTGGGGGCTTCGTTGCCGCCCCAGAGGCGCTTGTAGGAGTTGACGAACTGGTCGCAGACGGCGGTGATTTCGGCGGCGTGGTAGAGGATGCCGGCGGCGAACTGGCGCGCGGTGAGCGACATGTTGAATTCCTGGCCGGCTTCGTAGAAGGCGTTGGCGTCCCCTTCGAAGAGGCTGAGGTGGGTGTGCATGCCGGAGCCGGGGTGGTTGGAGAACGGCTTGGGCATGAAGCTGGCGTGGATGCCGCGTTCGAGGGAGATTTCCTTGACGACGGTGCGGAAGGTCATGATGTTGTCGGCCATGGTGAGGGCGTCCGCGTAGCGCAGGTCGATCTCGTTCTGGCCGGGTCCGCCTTCGTGGTGCGAGTATTCGACGGAGATGCCCATCTGTTCGAGCATGTTGACGGTGGCGCGGCGGAAGTCCATGCCGGGGCTGCGCGGCACGTGGTCGAAGTAGCCGCCTTCGTCGACGGGCTTGGGCGACTTGGACCAGTCGTCCTGGAGTTCGAAGAGGTAGAACTCGATTTCGGGGTGGATGTAGAAGGTGAAGCCTTTTTCCTTGGCTTTGGCGAGGGTGCGCTTGAGCACGTGGCGCGGGTCGCCGAGGCTGGGTTCGCCTTCGGGGGTGAGCACGTCGCAGAACATGCGGGCGGTGCCTTGGGGGCCGCCCCGCCATGGGAGGATCTGGAAGGTGGAGGGGTCGGGCTTGACGATCATGTCGTCTTCGGAGACTCGGGTGAGTCCTTCGATGGCGGAGCCGTCGAAGCCGAGGCCCTCTTCGAAGGCGGCTTCGAGTTCGGCGGGCGCGATGGCCACTGATTTGAGGGTGCCGAGAACGTCGGTGAACCATAAACGAATAAAGCGCACGTCGCGTTCTTCGACCGTGCGCAAAGCAAACTCCTGCTGTCTGTCCATGTGTGACATGGTTTCATGAGTTTGTTTCACGTGTCGTTAACAGAAGGGTTGCGTGTCGCATTGTGGACGTGTTTGCGGGTATGGTGTTATGGTCGGCTGTCCTCTTGTTTGCGAAGGAGTTTGTTGTCATGACTGCGATTGGGATTTCCGCGACGACGCGGTTTTCCGCCCCGTTCGGCGGCGCCTCGGATGGCGTGGAGGAGCCTCCGGTGACGTTGGATTGGGTGGAGGCCTCGAATCCCAAGGACCGTGCGTTGATGGGCACGATCGCGAGGCGTCGGGCGCCGTTGGGCAGTCATGCGATGTGGCATCCGTTGCCGAACCGTGTGGAGAAGATCGCCTTGCTGGAGGAGCAGTCGGCGATTCGCGTGCAGGAGCTGATTCCGCTGCGGTATGCGAGGATGAGTGTTTCGCCGTTCACGTTCTACCGGGGCACGGCGCTGATCATGGCGTCGGATCTGGCGCAGACGCCGGTCAGCGGGATTCCGGTGCAGTGCGTGGGCGATGCGCATATCGCGAATTTCGGTATTTTCATGTCGCCGACGCAGCATCTGGTGTTCGATGTGAATGATTTCGATGAGACGCTGCCTGGTCCGTGGGAGTGGGATGTGAAGCGTCTGGTGACGAGCGTGGAGATCTGCGCGCGTGACCGCGGCTTCGACGGGGAGACGAGCCGGCGTGCGGTGCAGGCGTGCATCCGTTCGTATCATGAGTCGATGGACGAGTTCGCGAAGATGGACAATCTCGACGTCTGGTATGCGAATCTCGATGTGGAGAAGACGCTGCAGGAGTATTCACGCAACGGCATGCCGAGCAAGACGCTGCGCAAGGCGGTGAACAAGGCGTTGTCGAAGGATTCGAACCATGCGGCGCGCAAGTTCGGCGAGCTGGTGGATGGCGAGCCGCGCTTCCGTTCCGATCCGCCTGAACTGGTGCCGATCGGCGAGCTGAAGGGCTATGACCATGAGGGTCCGTTGGATGTGACGATCGAGACGCTGTTCAGCCGGTACAAGGACAATCTGTATGCGGACCGCCGTCAGGTGCTGGATTCGTACCACCGCTATCATGATGCGGCGCGCAAGGTCGTGGGCGTGGGCAGTGTGGGCACGCGCGTGTGGGTGATGCTGCTGTCGGGCCGTGATGTGAACGACGCGCTGGTGCTGCAGATCAAGGAGGCCGAGGAGTCGGTGCTGGAGCGGTTCGTGGGCCGCAGCCGGTTCCGCACGCATGGCGAGCGTGTGGTGCAGGGGCAGAAGGTCATCCAGACGACGTCGGATGTGTTGCTGGGCTGGACGAGCATGACGACGCCGGAGGGCCTGCGCAAGGATTATTACGTGCGTCAGCTGTGGAACGGCAAGGGGTCGATCGATCTGGACCATGCCGGCAAGGAGGGCATCATCAATACGGCCCGTATGAGCGCGTGGGCGTTGGCGCACGCGCATGCGCGCACGGGCGATGCGATCGCGATCAGCGCGTATATGGGCGACGACGACACGTTCGATAATGCGATCATGGCGTTCGCGAAGCAGTATGCGGACCAGAACGAGTTGGACTACGCCGTGTTCATGGACGCCATCAGGTCCGGCCGCCTCCCCTGCGCGAAGTGACATAGGGTGTCTCCCCTATGTCATCCTGAGCGAAGGCCGTAGGCCGGAGTCGAAGGATCTTCTCCGAGCTAGGTGACTCCTTCGACTCGCTCCGCTCGCTCAGGATGCATATGGGGAATGATTGCTCAGGATGACGGAAAAGGAACGCTTGCCCAAAACGGCAACACCTCCCTCTGACGAGGGAGGTGGCACGCCGTAAGGCGTGACGGAGGGAGAGACCGCGGCGAAGCCGCTATGGACACCGCATCGCCGAAGGCGATTCCCTCCTTAGGCGTTGGCGACTTCGAGGGCCTCCTGGAGGGTGAAGGCGCGGGCGTAGAGGGACTTGCCGAGGATGGCGGAGTCGACGCCGAGACCGTCGAGCGTCTTGATGGCGCGCAGGTCGTCGAGGCTGGAGATGCCGCCGGATGCGGTGACCTTGGCGTCGGTGCGTTCGGCGACCTCGCGCAGCAGTTCGATGTTCGGACCGCTCATCATGCCGTCGCGGGCCACGTCGGTGACGACGTAGCGGGAGCAGCCGGCGTCGTTGAGGAACTTCATGGTCTCGAACAGGTCGCCGCCCTCCTTGACCCAGCCACGGGCGGCAAGGGTGTGGCCGCGCACGTCGAGGCCGACGGCCACGCGGTCGCCGTACTTCTTGATGACTGCGGCGGTCCATTCGGGGTTTTCGAGTGCGGCGGTGCCGATGTTGACGCGGGCGGCGCCGGCGTCGAGCGCGGCGTCGAGGCTGGCGTCGTCGCGTACGCCGCCGCTCATCTCGATGTTGACCTTGTCGCCGAGTTCGCCGACGATGGCCTTGAGCTGGGCGCGGTTGTCGCCGGTGCCGAAGGCGGCGTCGAGGTCGACGAGATGAATCCACTGGGCGCCGGATTCGACCCAGGTGCGGGCGGCCTCGAGTGGGCTGCCGTAGTCGGTCTCGGAGCCGGATTCGCCCTGACGCAGGCGTACGGCCTTGCCGTCGCGCACGTCGACGGCGGGAAGAAGGGTGAGCATGATGTGGTCCTTTCGGAAAAGTTGTGGAATCGGCCTGCGGCCGATGTGATGGTATGGCTGCGCCGCGGTCTCTCCCCCGGTCAGCTTCGCTGACAGTCCCCTCGTCGGAGGGCCGGAGAGGCTAGAAGGTGGCGATCCAGTTGCGCAGGAGCTGGGCGCCGGCCTCGGCGGACTTTTCGGGATGGAACTGGGTGGCGCTGAGCGGCCCCTGCTCCACCGCCGCGACGAAGCGGCTGCGGCCGTACTCGCACCAGGTGATGCGCTCGTCGTCGCCGGCGAGCACGCCGCCGTTCGCGCCGTCATCGGTCGGATGGCTTACGGCGTAGGAATGGACGAAGTAGAAGCGCTCGTTCCCAAGGCCCTTGAGCAGACGGGATCCTTCGGCAGCCTCGATGGTGTTCCAACCCATGTGGGGCACCACGTCGGCGTCGAGCGGTTCGACCACTCCCCCGAAGTATCCGAGGCCGTCGGCAGGCGTGCCGCCTTCGACGCCCTGCGAGAACATCACCTGGAGGCCGACGCATACGCCGAGCACGGGTTTGCCGGCCTGGAGGCGTTCGGCGATCACACGGTCGCCGCCCACGGTCCTCAGTCCCTTCACGCAGGCGGCGAACGCACCGACGCCGGGGACGACGAGTCCGTCCGCGTCCATGGACTGGCGGTAGTCGCTGGTCAGGGTCACATCGACGTCGAGGTTCGCCAACGCACGCACCATGGAGCGCACATTGCCGAAGCCATAGTCGAATACCACTACGGATGTCATGTCATGCCTTTCTGTTCGGGCCGTCTGCCCGCCGGCCATCGGGATGTCTCGGTCGGAATCTCAGTCGACGCTGGAACCTTTGGTGGAGCCACCGCGGCCGAATTTCGTATGCTGGGCTATCACGTTCAGCGCCTCGGCACGTTCCATCGCGCCGGAGTCCACGATGGTGAGGTCCTGTTTCTGGAGGCTGTCGATGTCGGTGGTGCCGATGAGCAGGTCCTCCACGAATTCGGGCGTGGACATGAACAGCACGGGCGGCGCGAACTGTGTACCGGGCTTGCCGTTGACCCACAGGGTGGCTTCGAGCTTGTCCGCACGGTTCACGGCCAGCACGACCGAAAGCCCCGAGATCACGGTGGTGAGGTCGCGTGCCGCGGCCTCGGGCCCGTCGCCGTCCACGTTGCGCAGCACGGCGACCGCCCCGGTCTTGGCGGCCACGCACTGGGCGGAGATGTCGGCGAGCTGGCAGAACGCGGCGAGCAGGTCGGCGGCGCTCAGCTGGGTGATGAGCACTGCGGCCTTGGCCTTGTTGCCGAGCAGCCCCTGGAGCTCCGCGTCGAACGAGTCCATGCCGTTGAGCTCGTCCTCGAATCCGGCGAGTGCGGCGTTGATCTCCTCCTCGCTGAGTGAGTCGGGGTCGCGGTCGGCGTCGTTCGGGGTGTTGGGTGTCTGGTCGCTCATAGCGATCCCTTCGTGCTGGGGATGAGGCCCTGGATGCGCGGGTCGGGTTCGACGGCGAAGCGCAGTGCGCGGGCGACGGCCTTGAACTCGGCTTCGGCGATGTGGTGGGGGTCGCGTCCGGCGAGCAGCTGCAGGTGCAGGCACAGGCCGGCGTGCAGTGCGATGGATTCCATGACGTGACGCACCATGGAGCCGGTGAAGTGGCCGCCGATCATGGCGTACTGGAATCCTTCCGGCTCGCCGGTGCATACGGCGTAGGGGCGGCCGGAGATGTCGACGACGGCCTTGGCGAGGGCTTCGTCGAGGGGCACGGTGGCGTCGGCGAAGCGGCGGATGCCGCGCTTGTCGCCGAGGGCCTGCTTCAACGCCTCGCCGAAGACGATGGCGGTGTCCTCGACGGTGTGGTGCACGTCGATGTCGGTGTCGCCATGGGCCTTGATGTCGAGGTCGATGAGCGAATGCTTGCCGAGTGCGGTCATCATGTGGTTGTAGAAGGGCACGGAGGTGTCGATGTTCGTCTTTCCGGTGCCGTCGAGGTTGAGCGTCAGCTCGATGCAGGACTCGCTGGTCTCGCGTGTGATGGTGGCTGTTCTTGCCATCCCGACTCCTTTCAGGCCTTCTGGGCCAGTTCGAGCACTTCCACGAACGCCTTGCGGAACGTGGCCATCTCCTCGTCGGTGCCCATGCATACGCGCAGCCAGCCGTCGGGGCCGACGTCGCGGATGAGCACGCCGCGCTTGAGCAGTTCGTCGAAGATGAGGTCGCGGTCGTCGAAGACGCCGAAGTACACGAAGTTCGATTCCGAGTGTGCCACCGTGAGGTTACGGCCCTTGTAGGTGAGCGTTTCGAGCCATGCGGCGGTCTGCTCGCGGGTCTCGCGCAGGTGGGCGACGGTGCTGAGCTGTTCGTCGGTGTGCTCGAGGGCGGCGAGGGCCGCGGCCTGGGTGACGGCACTCAGATGGTAGGGCATGCGCACGATGCGCATGGAATCGATGATGCCCTTGCTTGCGGCGATGTAGCCGACACGGGCGCCGGCGTAGGCGAATGCCTTGCTCATCGTGCGGCTGACGGCGAGGTTCGGATGCTCGTCCACGAGGCTCACGGCGGAGGGCACGCCGGGCGTACGGAACTCCACATAGGCCTCGTCCACCACGAGGATCGGGTGCACGCCGTCGGGCGCGCCGTCGACGGACGCCTGCTCGCATGCGGCGAGGAGGGCGCGGGTCTGGTCCATGGGCAGCGGGGTGCCGGTGGGGTTGTTGGGGCTGGTGACGAGCACCATGGCGGGCCGGATGGTCTTGATGGCTTCGACGGCCACGTCGGTGTCGATGGTGAAGTCGTCGTTGCGGGGCACCGTGACCCATTCGGTGAACGTGTCGCGCGCGTACTCCGGGTACATGGAGTATGTGGGCGTGAAGCTCAGGGCCTTGCGTCCCGGGCCGCCGAACGCCTGGAAGAGCTGGAGCATGATCTCGTTGGAGCCGTTGGCGGCCCACAGCTGGTCGACGGCGAGGCGGGTGCCGGACTCCTTGGCGAGGTAGTCGCTGAAGGCCTTGCGCAGGGCGATGTGCTCGCGGTCCGGGTAGCGGTTAAGCGTCGGGGCGATCTCGCGCACGCGCTCGGCGATGGTGTCGACCACGTCGGGGGCGGGCGGGTACGGGTTCTCGTTGACGTTGAGGCAGACGGGGACGTCGAGCTGGGGTGCGCCGTACGGTTCCTCACCTCGCAGGTCGTTGCGCAGCGGCAGGCTTGCGGGGATGGCGTTGCTGGTCGTCTCGCTCATCGCAGGCCGGCTTCCTTCTCCTGCTCGCGCAGGGTGGCCTTGTCGTAGGGGTCCTTGACGAAGCGTGAGAGCACGCATTCGCCGTGGGCGGGCAGGTCCTCGGAGACGGCGAACGCGTTGATGCGCGCGGCCAGGGCCTTCAGGCCCTCCTCGTCGTATTCGATGACCTCGACGGGCTTCATGAACGTGTGCACGCCGAGTCCGGCGGCGAAGCGTGCGGTGCCGCCGGTGGGCAGCACGTGGTTGGAGCCGGACATGTAGTCGCCGAGCGGCACCGGCGAATAGGGGCCGCGGAAGATGGCGCCGGCGTTCCTGATGCGCTTGACGACGGCGTCCGCGTCGGCGGTCTGGATCTCGAGGTGTTCGGCGGCGTAGGCGTTGGCGGCGTCGATGGACTGGTCGAGGCCGTCGGTGAGGACGATGGCGGACTGGGTGCCGGAGAGAGACGTGTGCACGCGTTCGGCGTGCTCGGTGCGCGGCACGCGGTAGTTCAGGTTCTCCTGCACCTTGTCGGCGAGTTCCGGCGAATCGGTGAACAGCACGGAGCCGGCGAGCTCGTCGTGCTCGGCCTGGCCGATGAGGTCGGCGGCCACGAGGCTCGGGTTGGCGTCCTTGTCGGCGATGATGCCGATCTCGGTGGGGCCGGCGACGGCGTCGATGCCCACGAACGCGGAGACGAGCGACTTGGCGGTGGCCACGAAGATGTTGCCAGGACCGGTGATCTTGTCGACCGGATCGCACAGCACGTCGCCGTCCTGCGGCTCGGAGCCCTTGGCGCCATAAGCGAACATGGCGATGGCCTGGGCGCCGCCGACGGCGTACACCTCGTCGACACCGAGGATGGCGCAGGTGGCGAGGATGGTCTTGTTCGGCAGGCCCTCGGCGTCGTCACGGGCCGGCGGGGTGGCGATGGCGAGCGATTCGACGCCGGCGGCCTGGGCCGGCACCGCGTTCATGATCACCGAGCTCGGGTAGACGGCCTTGCCGCCGGGCACGTACAGGCCCACGCGCTGGATGGGAATCCAGCGTTCGGCCACGCGGGCGCCTTCGGCCAGGTCGGTGTGGAAGTCCTTCGGCACCTGGTTGGCGGCCACGGCGCGGGCGCGGCGCACGGACTCCTCGATGGCGGCGCGTACCTCGGGGTCGAGGGTGTCGAGCGCCGCGGCGATGGCCTCCTTGGGCACGCGCAGGTTCGCGGGACGCACGTGGTCGAACTTCTCCTCGAAGTCGCGCAGGGCGGCGGCGCCGCGCTCCTTCACGTCGTCGAGGATGGGTCGCACGAGGTCGGTGGCCTCGGAGGTTCCCATCGCGGCGCGCGGCATCGCGGCCAGCAGTTCGGCTCGGCTGAGGCTCTTGCCTCGAAGGTCAATGATTCGCATAATGTTCTCTGCCATGTTCACGATGGTAGAAACCGCCACTGACGAAAACCGGCGAATCAGACGCATCGTCTCATACTTCGGAGACGGAAACGCCGTCCGGCCCATCGGGGCGCGGACGGCGTGGGATTGCGGGAACGGTCAGGCCTTCCACCACGGGCGCAGCGGATACCAGTCGCCCATCGGATGGCCCTCACGGTCGGGCTTGACGGCGAGGAACTGGTGCACCTGGATGCCGTCGAGCTCGAAGTTCAGCGCGCAGGCGGCGAGGTACAGGCCGTACACCTTGGCGCGTTCGAAGCCCACCTCGGCCACCTCGGCGTCCCAGTTGGCCTTGAGGTTGCGGTTCCAGTTGTGCAGGGTGAGCGCGTAGTGCTGGCGAAGGTTCTCCTGATGCACCACGTTGAATCCGGCGTCGTGGATGCGCGACTCGATGAAGCCGGGCGAGGCGAGGTCGCCGTCGGGGAAGATGTACCGGTCGAGGAACTCGTCGGTGCCGGGACGGCCGTTGGGCTTGTTGTGGCTGATGGTGATCTGGTGGTTGAGCAGCTTGCCCATGGGCTTGACGAGCTTGTACATCTCGTTGAAGTAGTGCTGGTAGTTCTTGGCGCCCACGTGTTCCATCATGCCGATGGAGCATACGCCGTCGAAGTCGCGTTCGGGCACTTCGCGGTAGTCCATCACGCGCAGTTCGGCGAGGTCCTCGAGGCCTTCGCGGCGGATCCACTCCTGGCCGTACTCGATCTGCTCGCGGGAGAGCGAGACGCCCAATGCCTTGATGCCGCGCTTCGCGGCGGCGATGACCATGGAACCCCAGCCGCAGCCGATGTCGAGCAGGCGCTGGCCCGGCTTGAGGTCGAGCTTGTCAAGCACAAGGTCGAGCTTGCGCTGCTGGGCCACATCGAGACTGGTCTCCGGGGTGTCGAACACGGCGCACGTGTACGTCATCGACGGGCCGAGGAACCGCGAATAGAACTCGTTCGACAGGTCGTAGTGGAAGCTGACGGTCTCGGAGTCGGCCTTCTCGGTGTGCGGGATCAGGCCGTGGCGGATGCGGTCGAACTTCGACGGACCCTCGGATTCGGGCACCTCCACCTTGTGGATGCCGTGGCTGAGCACGGCGGCGGCGAGCCGGGCCAGCTCGGCCGGCGAGGGCTTGCGCACGTACGGCGAGAGCGCCACGAGCTGCCGCAGCTGCGGATACGGGTCCGCGTAGTCGATGCCCTTGATGTCGAAGTAGCCGAGGATGTACGAGCGGGCCACGCCGATCTCGTTGGGGTTGTGCACCAGCTGGTACATCATCTTCGGACTGGTGATGGCGATCTGCAGGTCGGCGTCGGACGGGCCGAACGACGACCCGTCGAACGCGTCGACCCTCACCGGTGCGTCCGGTTCGAGGAACGTGCCGATCATCTCGCTGACTTTCATGGATTTTCCGTTGCCCATACATCGCCCCTTTTCACGAATGACTCACGGAATCATCTGCGCTGGTATTCAGTCAACTAGCAGTGTAGTCCGTTCACATCACCGTCGCGAACGGGAAAACCCACATGTCGGAACATCGTGGCGCGAGTTCATCGTCAGGCGAACACCAAACGACACATCGCCACGAGATGTCAGACGAACACCATCTGGACGAGCACCATGTACAGGACGGTCCCCCCGGCGATCGACAGCAGCATGTTGCGTTTCCACGCGTGCAATGCGACGATGGCCGCCATGGCGATGAGCTCGGGGACGCCGTGGTCCCCGGTCATGGGCGAGACGTCCTTGAGGGAGTAGACGACCAGCAGGCCGGTCATCGCATACGGCAGCACCTTGCCGAGGTATTCGATGAAGCGCGGAGGCTCCTTCGACTCGGGGAACAGCAGGAACGGCAGGAAGCGGGTGAGCATGGTCCCCAACGCGACCACCGCTATCGTCAGTACGCTCTGCAGCACGGTCATCGTCATGCGTTCGCCTCCGTGTCCTCTACGTTCTTCACGACGTCGTCGGCATCATCGACGTCGTTCTTTTCTCCCCTGGCACCGCCATCATCGGCCACCGGCCGCGGATCGTCGAGATACGGACGCAGAATGACGAACAACACGAGCATGAGCACCATCGACGGAATCATGAACCGGTCGGGACCGAGCACGACGAGGCATCCCAGCGAGGCGAGCACGCCCACCATGGCGGGAAGATGCCGCTTCTCCCCCATCCACTGGTCGAGGAAGATGACGAGGAACAATGCGGTCAGTACGAATTCGATGCCCTTGGTGCTCACCGGCAGCAGGCCGCCGACCAGCCATCCGAGCGCGGTGCCGGCTATCCAATACCAACGGTTGAGCAGGTTCACGAACAGCATGAACCATCCGTGGTCCACGCCGTCGGGGATGCGGGCCGACGAGTTGATGGCGAAGCTTTCGTCGCACATCGCGAAGATCAGATACGGCTTCTTCCATCCCATGTTCTTGTACTTGCCGAGCATCGACAGTCCGTAGAACAGATGCCTCGCGTTGACCATCAACGACAACATGAACGCGGCGACGGGGTTGAACGCGCTGAGCAGCAGATTCACCGTGACGAACTCCATCGAACCGGCGAAGATGAAATACGCCATGCACACCGGGTAGAGGAACGCGAAGCCCTTGGCGTGCATGAGCAGGCCGTATGAGCAACCGAGGAACAGGAAGCCGGCGGCGATGGGCAGGGTCAGCGGGAACGCCGCCCTGAACGCCCTGCCGACGGTTCCGCCCGTCCCCGTTTTCGTTTCGGTGCCATCCGCGCCCATACGCCGCCGCTCCTTCCCTCGTCCGATTGACCGGACCATACTAATCCCGGGGACGGAGAAACGGCGCAACGACGCTCAGCCGGAGAAGTCGATATCACCCAGCTTCTCGATGAGCCGCATGTTCTCGCGGTAGTCCACCGGGCAGGCGATGATGTCGACGCCGCTGCCGGAACGCAGCGCATGATGCAGCACCGGGTAGAGCTCGTCGGCACTTTCGATCTCGTGTCCCTTGGCGCCGAAACTCGCGCCGAGCGCCACCACGTCGGGGTTGTTGAAGTCCACGTACTCATGGGTGCCGTCGTGGATGTCCATCTTCCATTTGATCAGGCCATACGCCTCGTCCACCCACACCAGGATCACCATGCGGCAGCCGCATCGGACGGCCGTCTCGATCTCCTGCACGTTCATCATGAAGCTGCCGTCGCCCATCACCGCGAGCACGGGCCTGCCGGGATCGGCCATCGATGCGGCCACGGCGCCGGGCAGCGTCCATGCCATCGTGGAGAGCGAGTTGTCGATCACGCAGGTGTTGGACCGGTATGTGGGGTAGAGACGCGCCATCCACATCTTGAGCGCGCCCGTGTCGACGAGCACCACGCCGTCGTCCTCCACGGCGCGGCGCGTGTCATATACGATGCGCTGCGGCTTCATCGGGAACGAATCGTCGTCCGCGCAGGACTCGTACTCGCGATGGAGCAGTTCGCGAATCGCCGGATGCGAATCGTCGAACGCGACCCCTTCACGGCGTAGACGGACGATGAGCGCGGCGAGCGTCTGGTCGATGTCGGCCATGATGTTGAGCGTCGTGGAGTAGTGCGCGTCCGTGTCCTCCACGAACGTGTTGATGTGGATGATGGCCTTGTCGTCGTTCGGATTGATCTTCTTCGGATCGAACTGCTGGATCGAGAAGCCCACGGCGATAAGGCCCGGTGCGTCAGGCCGCGGCGAGGCAGGCGGGTCCGAAGATGGTCTTGATCTCGCCGAACAGCGACGTGTCGCGTTTGATGCGGAAGTTGTCGCCGAAGGTGAGCAGGGTGACGTCGCCCTTGTCGTGCGTCACCGCCAACCTGACCTCGCTGTAGCCGGGATGCTGCCGCAGTATGGCGGCGAGCCGTTCCATATGCGGCCGGTCGATGGCCGCCTCGGGCAGCATGATGACGAGCGCGCGCTCGTCCTCGGCCTCCAGCACCGCCTCCTCCATGTCGGAGGCGCGGAACGACACGGTCTCGTCGCGCACGTCGGCCACGCCGCGGATGCGCACGATCTTGTCTAGGGCCAGGTTCGGCGCGGCGGACTCGTACGCCTTGCCGAAGAACATGCATTGGATGGAGCTCTCCAGATCCTCGATGGTCACGATCGCCCACGGGTTGCCCTTCTTGGAGACGCGCCGGTCCACGTTGGTGATGAGGCCGGCTATCGCCACCTGCTCGCGGTCGGGCATGGTGGGCGCCCGGTTGATGAGCTGGGCGATGGACATGTCGCGCAGGCCGGCGAGCACGGAGCTCATGCCGGAGAGCGGATGGTCGGAGACGTACAGGCCGAGCATCTCGCGTTCGAAGTTGAGCTTCTCCTTCTTGGGCCACTCCTCGATGTCGGGCACCTGCACGTCGGCGTCGCCGAGCGGGTCGCCGGCGGCGTCCCCGTCGTCGTCGCCGAGGCCGGCGAACAGGTCGAACTGGCCTTCGGCCTCCTTGCGCTTCAGCGGCACGATCTGGTCGATGGCGTCCTCGTGGATCTCGTAGAGGGCGCGGCGGTTCGGATCGATGGAGTCGAAGGCGCCGGCCTTGATGAGCGATTCGACCAGGCGGCGGTTGAGCGCGGTCAGCGGCACGCGCTTGATGTAGTCCATGAAGTTCACGTACTTGCCGTGGGGGCCGTTGCGTTCGGCGATGATGTCGGCCACGGCCTTCTCGCCCACGTTGCGGATGGCGCCGAGGCCGAAGCGCACGACGTCGCCGACGGCGGAGTACTCGTACACGGATTCGTTGACGTCCGGGGAGAGCACCTGGATGCCCATGCGCCTGGCCTCGCCGAGGTAGAGCGCGGTCTTGTCCTTGTTGGTGGCGGCGCCCTGCAGCAGCGCGGCCATGAACTCGGTGGGGTAATGGGTCTTGAGGTAGGCGGTCCAGTACGAGATGAGCCCGTAGGCGGCGGAGTGGGCCTTGTTGAACGCGTAGCCGGAGAACGGCACGAGGATCTCCCACACGGCCTCGGCGGACTCCTCGGAGTAGCCGTGCTCCTTCATGCCGGCGAAGAACGGGATCTTCTCCTTGGCCAGCACCTCGGGTTTCTTCTTGCCCATGGCGCGCCTGAGCACATCGGCCTTGCCGAGGGAGTAGCCGGCGAGAATTCGGGCGGCGGACTGCACCTGCTCCTGGTAGATGATGAGGCCGTAGGTCTCGTCGAGCACCTGCTTGAGCGGCTTCTCCAGCTCGGGGTGGATGGGCACGATCTTCTGCAGGCCGTTCTTGCGCTTGGCGTAGTTGGTATGCGAGTCCATGCTCATGGGGCCCGGTCGGTACAGGGCGATGAGGGCGGAGATGTCGTTGAAGTTGTCGGGCTTGAGGGTCTTGAGCAGGGAGCGCATGCCGTCGGAATCGAGCTGGAAGACGCCGAGCGTGTCGCCGCGCGAGAGCAGGTCGTACGTGGGCTTGTCGTCCAGGGGAATCTTCGTGTAGTCGATGGTTCCCTTGCCGTTGTGTTCGATGTTCTTGAGCGTGTCGCGGATGACCGTGAGGTTGGAAAGCCCGAGGAAGTCCATCTTCACAAGGCCGAGCGTCTCGCACGTATGGTATTCGAACGTGGTGGTCACGGTGCCGTCGGTGCGTTCCAGCAACGGCGACGTGTCGGTGATGGGCTCCGACCCCATGATGGTGGCGCAGGCGTGCACACCGGTCTGACGGATCAGGCCCTCGATGCCCATCGCCTCCTCGGTGATGCGTTTGACGTCGGGGTCGGTGTCGTACAGTTCGCGGTATTCGCGCGCCTCGGCGTAGCGCTTGGCCTTCGGGTCGAAGATGTCGTGCAGCTTGATGTCCTTGCCACCGGTTTCGGCGGGTGGCAATGCCTTGGTGACGCGCTCGCCCATGGAGAACTCGTAGCCCATGATGCGGGCGGAGTCCTTGAGCGCCTGCTTGGTCTTGATGGTGCCGTAGATCACGCACTGGGCGACCTTGTCGTGGCCGTATTTGTCGGCCACGTATTCGAGCACCTTCATACGGCCCTCGGGGTCGAAGTCGACGTCGATATCGGGCAGGGACACGCGTTCGGGGTTGAGGAACCTCTCGAAGATCAGACCGTGCTCGAGCGGGTCGAGCTCGGTGATGCCCATGGCGTAGGCGACCATGGCGCCTGCGGCGGAGCCTCGGCCGGGGCCGACCATGACGCCGTGCTCCTTGGCCCAGTTGATGTAGTCGGCGACGACGAGGAAGTAGCCGGGGAACTGCATCTGGCAGATGACGCCGCATTCGTAGTCGGCCTGTTTGGAGACGTGTTCGGGAACGTTGCCGTCATAGCGTTTCTCGAGGCCCTCCTCCACCTTCTTGAGGAACAGGGAGGTCTCGTCCCAGCCTTCGGGGCAGTCGAACCGGGGCATGAACGCGCCGTCCTCGTGGTCGTCGAACATGACGTTGCACCGTTCGGCGATCTCCAGCGTGTTGTCGCACGCCTCGGGGAACTCCTTGAACAGGTCGCGCATCTCCTCGGCGGATTTGATGTAGTATCCGGTGCCGTCGAACTTGAAGCGGTCGGGGTCGTCGAGCCTCGATCCGGAGTTGATGCACAGCATGGCGTCCTGTGCGCCTGCGTCCTCGGCCTTGACGTAGTGGGAGTCGTTGGTGGCGAGCAGCGGGGCGTTGAGCTTCTTCGCGATGGTCAGCAGGCCTTCGGTGACCTGGCGTTCGATTCTCAGACCATGGTCCATGAGTTCGATGTAGAAGCTGTCCTTGCCGAAGATGTCCTGCATCTCCCCCGCCACACGCAGCGCGTCGTCGAACTGGCCGAGGCGCAGGCGCGTCTGGATGATGCCCGAGGGGCATCCGGAGGAGGCGATGACGCCCTTGGAGTACGTGGAGAGCACCTCCTTGTCCATACGCGGGTAGCGCATCACGCGGCCTTCGAGGTTGGCGACGGAACTGGCCTTCGTCAGGTTGACGAGTCCCTCGTCGTTTTCCGCCCACATGGTCAGGTGGGTGATGAGGCCGCCGCCGGAGACGTCGTCGCCTGCCTTGCGCTGCTCCTCGGTGCCCCAATGCACGCGGGACTTGTCCTGCCGGGCGGTCTCCGGCGTCACATAGGCCTCGATGCCGATGATGGGCTTGACTCCGGCGTTGACCGCGGTGCTCCACATCTCGTAGGCGCCGTGCATGTTGCCGTGGTCGGTGATGGCGACGGCCGGCATGCCGAGCTCCTTGACGCGATTCACCAGATTCGGGATCTTCGATGCGCCGTCGAGCAGGGAGTAATGCGTGTGGTTATGCAGATGCACGAAGTTCTTTGCCGGTTCAGCCATAGGCTCCACCATACCGCACGCGCGCAACCCGCTTTCCCGCCGATGGATGACGGTGCGGGGGAATCGGCGGGATTCCGGGCGTGTTCCACATCCGTCAACATTTCGCCCATGGCTTGCGCAGGCCATCCACGGCCGGAATGATGGATGTATGAGAACACAGCCCACCGAACCCATGCGCCCCGCGAGGCCGCAGGCCCCTGCCACCGCTCCCCCGCCGCCCATCGCCGGAGTCGATGCGCGCGCCACCAGCTTGGAAGAAACGGCCTGTCCGGCGAAGCCCCGTTTCTCCGGGACCGCGGTCGCCGCCCTGATATTCGCCGTGCTGTGCCTGCTGATGCTGGCGTCGGCCGCGGCCGGCTTCCTGTATCTGGGGAGGGGCGACTACCGGGCCGAGGATGCAGTGGTGCTGCTGGCCGTCATTGCTCTGGGTCTGCTCACCCTGATGTGCGCCGCCGCGGCGATGCTTGCCGGAATCGTCGCAACGGTGCAATGCCTGCGCGTCGACACCCGTACCGGACGGCGAAGACGGGGACTGTGGATGGCGGTCACGGCCATACTGGTGTCGTTGGCGCCGCTCGGCTACGCGGCGTGGGCGCAACTGAACGCGTTGTAGCGCACGGCCGGGGCTAGGCCTCGTCCCGCTGGTTCCTGCGTTCACGCAGCACGTCGAGCGCGTGCTGGAGGTCGGACGGATAATGGGATTCCACATGCGTCCAGACGTGGGTGCGCGGGTGGCGGAAATCCAATGCCATGGCGTGCAGCCATTGGCGCTCCAGACCAAGCGTTTCGGCGAGACGCGGGTTCGCCCCGTACATGTGGTCGCCGACCAGCGGGTGCCCGATGGATGAGAAGTGCACGCGAATCTGGTGCGTGCGGCCGGTCTCCAGATTGATTTTCGCCAGTGTGGCCTCGCCGAAGCGTTCAAGCACGTCCCAGTGGGTGACGGCCGGCTTGCCGGCGGGTGTGACGGTGAACCGGAAGTCGGAGACCTTGGCCCGGCCGATGGGTGCCTCGATGGTGGCCTTGTCCTGCGCCAAGTCGCCCTGGGCGATGGCATGGTAGGTCTTGACGACCTCATGCTCGGAGAACTGGCGTCGCATCTCCTTGTACGCCAGTTCGGACTTGCACACCAGCATGAGCCCGCTGGTGCCCACGTCGAGCCGGCTGACGATGCCCTGCCGTCCGGGTGCGCCATAGTCGGTGATGTGCACGCCGCGTTGCAGCAGGCTGCCCAGCACGGTGGGTCCGCTCCATCCGACCGAGGCGTGCGCGGCCACGCCGACGGGCTTGTCTACGATGACGATGTCGTCGTCCTCGTAGACGATCGCCATGTCCATGCTCACCGGTTCGGGCTCGGGCGCCCGGTCGACGATGTCGAACTCCACCATGTCGCCGGCGAGCAGCGTGGTGGAACGGTCGCTGGAACGGTGCAGAAGACGCACCTGCCCGGAGGAGATGAGCTCGCTGGACTTCGAGCGCGATTCGCCGGTCATCTTGGCCACGGCCACATCGAAGCGCTTGCCCACCAGGGCGTCGGGGGCGGGAACGATCGTCGACATCAGTGCACCTCCGTCGTGGACGATGCCGCCACATGCGGCGCATCCGCGTCGTCCTCCCGTCGCGGCGTCCGCAATGGCACGGACCTGAACACGAGTATGACCAATCCGATGCCCGCGACCATGAGCCAGATGTCGGCGACATTGCCGACCGACCACCCATAGTCGAGGAAGTCCACGACACTGCCGTCGAGCACACCCGTCGCGTAGATCACACGGTCGATGAGGTTGCCCGCCGCGCCCGCCAGGGCCAATCCCAGACATACGGCCCAAATCGGCGACGTGGTGCGCAGTCCGGCCACGAGGATGACCACGGACATGACGATGGCCAGCAGCGCGATGGCCCAGGTCATCGACGAGCCCATGCCCAGCGAAGCGCCGGGATTATGCAGCAGACGCAGCGACAGCAGCCCGGGGACCACCGTCACGGCATGCTGCGTGTCCAGTGATGCCAATGCCATCATCTTGGTGACGCGGTCGAGCGCCAGCGCGATGACGGCCACACATGCGAAGACGGCCACGCACAGACGCGGCCGTCTTGTCGAGTTGTTGATACCCATGCCGTATACGGAGGACTACTTGCTCAGCGGGTTGTCCTGCATGGTCGCGTAGTTGTTCGTGTCCGAGATCTGCGTGGTCAGCTGGCCGAGGAACTCGGTCAGGCGGCTGCGGTACTCGGCTTCGAACTGCTTGAGGCCCTCGATGTTGCCCTCGATGACCTTGGAGTCGTTGTACAGCTTCTCCTTGACCTGCTGTGCGTAGTCGTCGGCGGCGTCACGCGTGCGGCGATCGTACTGGTCGGCCACGTTGCGGGTCTTCTTCGCGGACTCCTCGGCGGTCTGGCGGGTCTGGGCGCTGTAGGCGTCGGCCTCGCTGCGCACCTGCTTGCTGTAGGCCTCGGTCTCCTCATGGGTCTTCTTGGAGTACTGGTCGGCCTGGTTGCGGGTCTTCACCGAGTAGTCGTCGGCCTCGCTGCGGGTCTTCTTGCTGTAGGCGTCGGCCTCGGAGTGGACGCGCTGCGAGTAGGCGTCGGCGTCCTGATGGATGCGCTTGCTGTAGGCGTCGGCCTTCTGGATGACGTCCTCGTGCTTGGCCTGGCCTTCGGAAATGAGCTGGTCACGCTGGGCCTTGCCCTTGTCGACATACTGGTCATGCAGCTGCATGGCGAGGGCGAGCATCGCGGTGGCGCGTTCGGGCTCGGTGGTGGCGCCGGCACCGGCACCGGCGATCTTGCGCAGGCTGCCGGTCTCGGTGGAGGGTTCGACCTTGGAGAGCTGTTCGCGCAGCTGGGATTCACGCGTCTTGGCGGCTTCGAGCTCGCGGGTGAGGGTGGCGATCTGGTTGTTGGCCTGGGCGGTCTGGCCGTTGGAGGAGTTCTGGGACTGCTGCAGCATGGCGATCTGCTGCTTGGCGGCCTGCAGCTGGTTGGCGAGTTCGGCGGAGCGGCGACGCTCGGCCTCGAACTGCGCGGACATGCCGTCGCTCTTGGCGGACTGGGCGGTGAGCTGGTCGATCTGGGCGTTGAGCTGGTCGACCTGGGACTTGAGCTGGCCGTTCTGGCTGATGAGCGCCTGCACCTGCTCGGCATCCGCGGAGGAGGTCTGCTGCTGGGGGGCCGCCTTGGCCTGGGCAAGTTCGTTCTGCAGCTTCCCGTTCTCGTTGGTCAGCTGCGAGATCTTCTCGTTCAGCGCCGCCACATCCGGACCGAGGGACTGGGTGGAACCCGACTGCGCTGCCTGGCTGCCGAGTGCCTCTACCGTTTCGGTGACCTCATCCAGGAAGTCATCGACCTCGTCGATGTCGTAGCCTTCCTTGAAACGAACCGTCTGGAAAATGTGGTTACGAATATCATTCGGTGTCAACAGGGCCATTGCAGATCCCAACCTCACTCTCAGCTCGATAGGAGCTCATGAAATTACGTACTCGAAACTATGCTAGCACGCCATCTATGACCGGACGGGGAACCCATGTCATTTGCGACGCGTGTTCTGGGGTGTCAGATGATTCAGATGATGATCTGCAGCACCACCAAGGCAAAATACAGGACGATGAAACTCACGTCAAGATATAATGCGCCGAGCGGTATCGGCCGGATGTACCTTCTCAGCCATCGCAGCGGGGGTTCGGTCAGCTGGTAGACGATGTCGATGAGCGACGCCACGACGCCACGCGGATACCAGCGGGGGGCGAGCACATTGACCCAATCGAGGATCATACGCACGAACAGCACGAAGATGTAGGCGTTGATCAGCCAGTCGAGGATCAGACGCAGGATAAATATCAAACTCATAGTGCAACCGTATCAACGCCCGCGGAACCGTTCGCCCCGCGCCGAACGGTTCCGTCAGTCACCGAAGATGTCGGCGTTGGAGTCCGCCGACGTGTCCTCGACCTTGATGTTGACCTGCGCCGGGCTGAGCAGGAACACGCGCGGGGTCACGCGTTCGATGGAGCCGCGGACGCCGAACACGACACCCGCGGAGAAGTCCACGATGCGATACGCCACGCTCTCCTCCACGCCGGTGAGGTTCAGCACCACGGGCACGCCGTCGCGGATGGCGCGGCCGACCAGCTGCGCCTCCTCATAGGTCTTGGGGTGAATCGTGGTGATGCGGTTGAGCTGTGCCTTGAACGGGGTCTGGCGGGAGCGCGACGCGGTCGCGGGGGCCGGGGATACCGGGGAGGCCGGCGTCACCGTGGTGTCGGAGTCGAACGACGATGGGACGACGTCGGGCTCCTCCTGCACGATGTCGTCGTCATCGACGTCGACATCGGCCATGCCGAGATACGACATCGTCTTCTTCATGAAACCGGCCATAGTTCTCCTTCAGAAAATGTCAGCGCAGGAAATCGGGGATGTCAAGATCGTCGAAGCCGGAATCCGGGAACGTGGTGCGCGGGTTGACCGCCGGCTGCTCGTTGGTGCTGTCGGGTGCGGCCTGCTGCGCGGGCTGGGGGGCCGGGGCCACGGGCGCGGCAGCCGGCTGCTGCTCGGGCTGCGGGGCGGGGCGGGTGCTCATGTCGTCGAGACGGAGCTCGGGGACCTCGGGCCTGGAGACCTCGGCACGGTCGCCCGACGTGGTGTTGCGTTCCACCGGACGATAGGAGCTCTTGACGTCCTTCTTCGCGTCGAAGCCGGCGGCGATGACCGTGACGCGCACCTCGTCGCCGTAGGCGTCGTCGAGGGCGAGACCCCAGATGATCTGCGCCTCCGGATGGACGGCCTCGCGCACGAGCTCGGCGGCCTCGTTGGCCTCCTGCAGGGAGAGGTTCATCGGGCCGGCGATGTTGAGCAGCACGCCGTGGGCGCCTTCGATGCTCGACTCGAGCAACGGGGAGCTGATGGCGATCTCCGCGGCCTGGTTGGCGCGGTCCTCGCCCCGTGCGGAGCCGATGCCGAACAGCGCGGTGCCGGAGTCCTTGAGCACGGAGGTGACGTCGGCGAAGTCGACGTGGATGTACGGGTTGACCATGGTGATGAGGTCGGTGATGCCCTGCACGCCGGCCAGCAGTGCGGAATCGGCGGTCTTGAACGCGTCGATGATGCTGATGGAGCGGTCGGACAAATCGAGCAGACGATCGTTGGGAATGACGATCAGCGCGTCGACCTCCTTGCTCAGGTTCTGGATGCCGGTGTCCGCGGAGGCGGAACGGCGCGGGCCCTCAAAGCTGAACGGACGGGTGACCACGGCCACGGTGAGCGCGCCGAGCTGGCGGGCGCAGCGGGCGACGAGGGGGCTGGCGCCGGTGCCGGTGCCGCCGCCCTCGCCGCAGGTGACGAACACCATGTCGGCGCCCTTGAGGGCCTCCTCGATGTCGGACTGGTGGTCCTGGGCCGCCTTGGCGCCCTTCTCCGGGTCGGCGCCGGCGCCGAGACCACGGTTGGAGTTGTCGGAAAGGGAGATCTTGACATCGGCATCCGAGCGCAACAGGTCGGTGGCATCCGTGTTGATGGCGACGAACTGGACGTTCTGCAGTCCTTCGGCGATCATTCGGTTCACCGCGTTGCCGCCGGCTCCGCCCACACCAACGACCTTGATGAGGGTCTTATTGTTGAAGTTGTCAGCTTCGGCAATGTCGCTCACTGTATGCTCCTGTCACTCACGGTTATGCCTAACTTTATCGCAGTATTACCGTTCAATCGTGAATATTGTATAGCGTGTACGGGTTTTCTCTATCGTCTTCAGTATGAGGCATCCAACGGATCGGCGCTAATCACCGTGCGTCGCTGCTCCTCGGTCAGCTCCTGGGAGTCGAGCCAGCCGTAGGGCAGATGGACCTTCTTCGCGTAGCGCACCCTCCCCCTCGGCTTGTCCTCGACGGCCCGCGGATAGGGGATGTCCGGGTCGAGGGAATCGACCTGACGGCGAACATCCCCCAAGTCTTCACATTCCATGAACGCCCTGCGGACGCCTCCCCCCACGGGGAAGCCCTTGAGATACCAGGCCACGTGCTTGCGCAGGTCGTGGACGGCCATGGTCTCGTCGCCGTCATAGAACTCGGTGAGCAGCTCGGCATGCCGCATGATGATGCGGCCCACCTCGCCGAGTGTGGGCTCCATGCGCTCGTCCGACCCGGCGAACGCGTTCCTGAGATCGGCGAACAGCCACGGACGGCCCTGGCATCCGCGGCCGATGGCCACGCCCGCGCAGCCGGTCTCGCGCACCATCGCCAGCGCGTCGTTCGCACTCCAGATGTCGCCGTTGCCGAAGACGGGGATGTCCAGCGCCTCCACGAGTTCGGCGATGCGGCTCCAGTCGGAGTGGCCACCGTAGTATTCGGCCGTGGTGCGCGCATGCAACGTCACCGCGGCGCATCCCTCCTCCTGTGCGATGCGCCCGGCCTGCAGGAACGTCTCGTGGTCGTGGTCGATGCCCACGCGGATCTTGGCGGTCACGGGGATGTCCGCCTCGGAGCAGACCTTCACCACGCGTTGGATTATCTCGCGGAACAGGCCGGTCTTCCACGGCAGCGCGGAGCCGCCGCCCCGACGGGTCACCTTGGGCACGGGACATCCGAAGTTCAGGTCCACATGGTCGGCCATGCCCTCGTCCACCACGATGCGCGCGGCCATCTCCACGATGGCGGGGCTCACGCCGTACAGCTGCAGCGAACGGATCCGCTCGCCCGGCGCGAACCGGCACAGCCGCAACGCCTTGGGATTGCGCGCCACCAGGGCGCGGGCCGTGATCATCTCGGCCACGTACAACCCCTCGGGTCCGTACTCCTCGCACAATACGCGGAACGGCCAGTTGGTCACGCCCGCCATCGGCGACAGCACGACCGGGGTCTTCACATGAATGGGGCCGAGCTCGACCGGAGGCAGGGAGACGTTCTCTTCCATATTCCTTCACTTCTTGGGATGATTGGTGTCGTGTACGGCCGGACAGACGACTAAAGGGTGGCGTCTCTCAGGGGCGCCACCCTTGTTCCGGCCGTCGCCGGCGGCTCCCCGTCCCCGGGGAGTGGATGCATCGCGGAAATCAGTACAGGCCGCCGGCCTCGTTGATCTTCACGGAGTCGGGCCATGCCTCGCCGCCCATGGAGACGGGCTTCATCGGCACGCGGGTGCGGTGCTCGCCGATGCGGGCGTCCACGTATTCGGCGACCCTGTCCAGCGAGACGCGCTCCTGGTTCATGGTGTCACGGTCGCGGATGGTCACGGCGTGGTCGTCGAGCGTGTCGAAGTCGACGGTGACGCACAGCGGGGTGCCGATCTCGTCCTGACGGCGGTAGCGGCGGCCGATGGCGCCGGACTCATCGTAGTCGATCATCCACTCATGCTGGCGCAGGTCGGCGGCAAGGTCCTCGGCCACGGACTTCAGTTCAGGCTTCTTGCTCAGCGGCAGCACGGCGGCCTTGACCGGGGCGAGCCTCGGGTCGAGACGCAGCACGGTGCGCTTGTCCACGCCGCCCTTGGTGTTCGGGGCCTCGTCGACGTCGTAGGCGTCCACCAGGAAGCACATGAGCGAGCGGGTCAGGCCGGCGGCCGGCTCGATGACGTACGGCACGTACTTCTCGCCGGTGGCCTGGTTGAAGTAGCTCAGGTCCTCGCCCGAGTGCTTGGAGTGCGCGGAGAGGTCGAAGTCGGTGCGGTTGGCCACGCCCTCGAGCTCGCCCCAGTCGGAGCCCTGGAAGCCGAACTTGTATTCGATGTCCACGGTGCGCTTGGAGTAGTGGGCGAGCTTCTCCTTCGGATGCTCGTAGTGGCGCAGGTTCTCCGGCTTGACGCCGAGGTCCAGGTACCACTGGGTGCGGGCGTCGATCCAGTACTGATGCCAGTCCTCGTCGGTGCCGGGCTGGACGAAGAACTCCATCTCCATCTGCTCGAACTCGCGGGTGCGGAAGATGAAGTTGCCGGGCGTGATCTCGTTGCGGAAGCTCTTGCCGATGTTCGCGATGCCGAACGGCGGCTTGGAGCGCGAGGAGGTCATCACGTTCTTGAAGTCCACGAAGATGCCCTGCGCGGTCTCCGGGCGCAGGTAGTGCAGGCTGTTCTCGTCCTCCACCGGGCCGAGGTGGGTGCGCAGCATCATGTTGAAGTCGCGCGGCTCGGTCCACTTGCCGCGGGTGCCGCAGTTCGGGCAGACGATGTCGGCCATGCCGTTCTCCGGCAGCTTGTCGCCGTGCTTCTCGGCGTAGCTCTCCTCGAGCTTGTCGGCGCGGTTGCGCTTGTGGCAGTTCAGGCATTCGACGAGCGGGTCGTTGAACACGGAGACGTGGCCGGAGGCCACCCACACCTCGGAAGGCAGGATGATGGAGGTGTCCACGCCCACGACGTCGCCACGGGTGACGACCATGGAGCGCCACCACTCACGCTTGATGTTGTCCTTCAGGGCGACGCCGAGCGGGCCGTAGTCCCAAGCGGAACGCGTGCCGCCATAGATCTCGCCAGCCGGGAACACGAATCCGCGGCGCTTCGCCAGGGACACCACCGCGTCAAGTTTCGATTCAGCCACAATCCACCTTCTATATATGGTCAACGATGTCGAAATAGTCGGCACCGACTCTACCGCCCAGCACTGACACGCATTCCCGTCGCCGCGCCGGCCGCGCGCACCGCCACTGTCCTAGCCGCCGCATACGTTATGGAGCATCATGCCAGGGGAACCGGCGCGGCTCGGGCCGCAAGGTTGAGAAGGCCACGGCCTGACCCTTGGAACCTGTTGGCTAACACCATCGTAGGGAGGCATTCGATGACTTCGACAACACGATCCGCGACCCCGGAGGCCCACCGCAACCTCGGCATCGGCAGCCCGCTGCGCCAGTCCGTCGCCGAGGCGGTGGCGGCCGTGCGGCGCACCACGCCGCTGGCGCAGTCGCTCACCAACTTCGTCACCATCAACCTCGTCGCCAATGCGCAGCTGGCCGTGGGCGGCACCGCAGCCATGCACTACAGCGGCGAGGAAGCCGCCGCGCTCGACCGCGGAGCGTCCGGGGCCACCTACATCAACATGGGCACCCTGCTGGAGCCGTTCCGCACCGAGTACCCCGCCGCGGCCCGCGACGCCGCCGAGCACGGCCTGCCCTGGGTGCTCGACCCCGTGGGCGCCGGCGCCGGCGAACTGCGCGGCGCCATCCTGCGCGCGTTCGCCGCCACTCCCCCGACCATCATCCGCTGCAACGCCTCCGAGGCCATCGCCCTCGCCGGCATCTGGGGTCTCGACGGCGCCGACTCGCGCAGCCGGGCCGGCGTGGAGGCCAGCGACGAGGTGGACGCCGCCATCCCCGCCGCCCGCGCGCTGGCGCGGTTCACGGGAGGCGTGGTCTCGGTCTCCGGTGCCGTCGACCTGGTGACCGACGGCACGGACGGCTATCGGCTGCCCGGCGGCAGCACGTGGATGACCAAGATCACCGGCGCTGGCTGCTCGCTCGGCGGCGTCACCGCCACCTACGCCTGCGTGGCCGAGCCGCTGACCGCCGCCATCGCCGCCGCCCTGCACTACAACCGCGCCGCGGACAGCGCCGAACGCGAGGCGAACGGCCCCGGATCGTTCCAGACGGCGTTCCTCGACGCCCTGTGGAACACCACGGCCGACGAGATCGCCCAGTCCCCTATCTACATGGAAAAGGACATGTCATGACCCTTCGATTCCCCTATGCCTCCATGCGCGATTCGTTCGACCTTTCCGCGTATCTGGTGCTCGGCCCCGACGACACGCACGGCCGCCCTGTCACGGACGTCGTCCGTCAGGCGCTCGACGGCGGCGTCACCATCGTGCAGCTGCGAGCCAAGCACGCCGACGCCGGCGAGATCATCGACATGGCGCGCGACATCGCGCAGGTCATCGACGAGGCCGGCAAGTCCGACACGGTGCCGCTGCTCATCGACGACCGTCTCGACGCGGTGCTCGCCGCCCGCGACCTCGGCATCAAGGTGGACGGCGTGCATGTGGGCCAGACCGACGTGCCGGCGACATCCTGCCGTGAATTGCTCGGGCCGGACGCCATCGTCGGCCTCTCCGCCAACACCACGGAGCTGTTCGACATCATCGAAGACCTCCCCGCGGGCGTGGTGGACTACATCGGCGCGGGCGCCGTCCACCCGACCGGCACCAAGCCCGAGGCCACGCTCATCGAGAAGGCCGACGACGACGCCGAATCCATCGAGGCCATCGCCCGCCTGTGCGAGGCCAGCGACTATCCGGTGGTGGTGGGCGGCGGCGTGAAGCTCGCCGACATCGCCCCGCTCGCGCGCACGAAGGCTGCCGGCTGGTTCGTGGTCTCGGCCATCGCCGGCGCCGACGACCCACGTCTCGCCACGGAACAACTCGTGGACGCGTGGCGGGCCGTGCGCGGTGGCGAACGCCACGGCCACACGCCCCGTCCGAAGGCCCTGCTGACCCATGAGACGGCCAACGCGGCCAACCGCTACGTCAACACGCTCGCCCAGCTGACCATCTGGCCGACCGGCGTGGGCGAGGAGCTCAGCGAATACGTCGCTCAGGTTATCGATGTCATTCGCGATTCCGGCCTCGACAACAGCACCCACGCCATGAGCACCGACATCGAGGGGGATTACGACGACGTACTCGATCTGGTCAAACGCGCGGCATTCGTGCTCTATGACCATGGATACCGCACCCAGGTGAGCTTGCAGATGGACATGCGTCCGGGATTCGACCATCAGATGAACGGAAAAGTCGAGTTGGTGAACAAAATCCTTAGGCAAAAGCAATAAACGCGGCAAAAATCGCACGCAAAGCGTTAACGTAGTGCATATGACAACGATGAAGGAGATCGCTGAGCGCACGGGGGTATCAATCTCGACGGTGTCGTTGGTATTGAACAACAGGGACGTCGGTCGCGTGAAACCATCCGTCGCCGAAAAAGTGCGGAAAATCGCCAAGACACTGGGATACAGGCCGAATCCGCTCGCAAGGAGCCTTCGGACCAGCAAGACCCGCATCCTCGGTTTTGTCAGCGATGAAATCGCCACCACGCCATATGCGGGACGCCTGATCCTGGGGGCCCAGGACGCCGCGCGATCACTGGGGTACATGCTGCTGACCGTCAACACGAACGGCGACGCCGACCTTGAGGACCATGAGATCAGCACGCTCAAGCAGTACGGGGTCGACGGGTTCATCTATGCGCGTATGTTCAACCAGCGCACGAAGCTGCCCACCGGGATGAGTCCCCTTCCCACGGTGCTGCTCGACGGCAGCGACGTGGACGGCCGTACGCCGTCCATAGTTCCCGACGAGGAATCCATCGGATACGATGCCACGCGCCATCTCATCCGAGCCGGATGCCGGCATATCGCCTACATCGGCGCCGTCGACCGCGCCTACGCCGCCGACACGGGCCGACGCGCCGGATACCGCCGGGCCCTGCAGGAGGCCGGGCGCCCGTTCGACTCCCGGCTCGAGGCCGGCACGACCTTCAACCAGCCGGCGCTCGACGCCGTCGAGCGGCTGTTCGACGAGCAGCACCCCGATGGGTTCTTCTGCTTCAACGACGCCCGCGCATGGTACGTCTACGAGGCGGCCGCCCGTCGCGGCCTCGTCGTCGGCCGCGACATCAGCGTCGTCGGCGTGGACAACCACCGCATCTTCGCCGAAACGCTGGCACCGCAGCTGACCACCGTGGACCTGCCGCACTACGAGATGGGGTACTGGAGCACGCTGAAGCTCGTCGCGCTCATCGAGCACCGTTCGCTCGGCGGGCTGCCGCTGCCGGAGACACGCTCCCCCATCCCGCCGCTGGACACCAACACGGCTCGCATCCACTGCACGCTGATTCGCAAGAAGTCGGTCGTCGGGATGTGATGACGTCGTGTCGTCGGCGCACGATACCGACGCCGACACGACGGCGCCGCATATCCTCGGTGATATCCGACGATAATCGTTCGCCTTTCCTATAATCGTTTGACATAGAGAAAGGGCATTCAATGACGAATGACGGCAACAGGGAGTTCACCGACCATGACGAGGCGCTGGCGCGCGCCGAGGCGGGCGTCGCCGCGTTGGCGGCCGAACGCAACGACCGGTGGTATCCGAGGTTCCATATAGCCTCACCCGGCGGATGGATCAACGACCCGATCGGACCATGCCGTTTCAAGGACCGCTGGCACGTGTTCTACCAGCTGCATCCGTACGGCACGCAATGGGGGTCCATGCACTGGGGCCATGTCTCCAGCGACGACATGGTCTCATGGCGGCGCGAGCCGATCGCGCTGGCGCCAAGTCTGGAGGCGGAACGCGACGGCGTGTTCGCCGGGTCGGCGGTGGTCGGCGACGACGGCCGCATGTGGCTGTTCTATACGGGACACCGCTGGGCCAACGGCGTGGACGACGCCGACGGCAACTTCGAGGTGCAGTGCGCCGCCGTCTCCGATGACGGCGTGCATTTCAGGAAGCTCGGCGTCGTCATCGACAATATCGACCGGTTCCCCGACTTCCGCGACCCGAAGGTGTGGAAGCAGGACGGCCTGTGGTACATGGTCTTCGGCATGAGCACGAGGGACCGTCGCGGCCAGGTGTTGCTCTACGTCTCCGAGGACATGCGCATCTGGCATTTCGACCGCATCCTCTACCGGCATCCGAACCCCAGCGTGTACATGCTCGAATGCCCGGACTTCTTCCCGCTGAAGGACAAGGAGGGCAACGAGTCGTGGGTCCTGAGCTTCTCCGCCATGGGCGAGCGCCCGAACGGGTTCGCCAACCGCAACCACCACAACGCCGGCTACGTCATCGGGTCGTGGGAGCCGGGAGAGGCGTTCACCCCGCGCACGGAGTTCCGCATGTGGGACTGGGGGCATAACTTCTACGCCCCGCAGTCGATGCCGGCGCCCGACGGCCGGCGCCTCCAATACGGTTGGATGAGCGCGTTCGTGCCGCCCATCCCCAATCAGGGCGACGGCTGGTGCGGGCAGCTCACCGTGCCCCGGCAGATTCGTCTTGACTCGTACGGCTGCATCCGGTCGAACCCCGCCGACGAGCTGGAAGGCCTGAGGGAGAGCACCGTCACGTTCGCGCCGTTCACGCTGGGCATCAACGAGACGCGGACGATCGTCGAGGACGGCGGTGCCGTCGAAATAGAGATGGAGATCGATATCAACCACTCCACGGCCGAGTTCGGAGGCCTGAAGGTGCATTCGACGTCGGACAACGCGCACACGTGCGTTTACTACGACGCGCAGACGCACCGTATCCTCATCGACCGGCACTCCAATGCGCGGGGCGACCGAGGCTACCGTGCGGCGCCGTTCACCAGCAACTCGCTGAAGCTGCGGGTGTTCATCGACAGCGCTTCCGTGGAGGTGTTCGTCAACGACGGCGAGCAGGCGATGACCTCGTACAGCTTCCCCTCCGAAGGACCGCAGGCCGTGGAGATCAGCGCCGAATCCGGCACGCTGGACATCCCCTTCCTGCGCGTGCACCACCTGCGCCCCATCGGCCTGTAGCCCCGTCACCGTCATCCCGGGCGCAGGCCACGCTCCCAATGTCATCCTGAGCGGGCGCTCCGCTCAGGATGACAGGAAGGCTTCTTCCACATCCATCTCCATTATCGCGACACGCCGAGTGAATCCGTCGTTTTTCGCAGTTTTCCCAGTGATTCCACCATATCCTCCGTTTTCATTGTCAACATTGACGTCAATCGTTTGACGAAACGTCGTTGATACGTTAATATCGTTAATCAAGACCACGGCGACGAGGCAAGGCAGTGAGGCCCCGGCCAACGAGTGCAACCCCGGTGACACAGACACAATCCAGTGGCACCACCCGACAACACGACACAGACAACACCACGGCCGAGCGCGACCCCTATGACGTGCCCCGGACGCCGGGTCTGCGTTTATCCACACACAGCCGCAAAGCTGCGGACCTCTGTAGGAAACCGCGAGAGAAAAGGAAACGACATGGCAAGCAAAAAGGTCTGGCAGAACCCCTCGTATCTGCAAAGCTCCTTCGGCATCTTTCTGTTCTTCTGCTCCTGGGGCATCTGGTGGTCGTTCTTCCAGCGCTGGCTCATCTCCGGAGTGGGACTGACCAACGCCGAGGTCGGCACCATCTACTCCATCAACTCGCTGGCCACACTGGTCATCATGTTCATCTACGGCACCATCCAGGACCAGCTCGGCATCAAGCGCAAGCTCGTGGTCTTCGTGGCCCTGGTCGCCGCGCTCGTCGGCCCGTTCGTGCAGTTCGTCTACGCGCCGATGATCCTCGCCGGCGGCACCACGCGCTACATCGGCGCGTTCATCGGCGCCGTCGTGCTCTCCGCGGGCTTCATGTCCGGATGCTCGCTGTTCGAGGCCATCACCGAACGCTACTCGCGCAAGTTCGGTTTCGAATACGGCCAGTCCCGCGCCTGGAGCTCCTTCGGCTACGCCATCGTCGCCCTGTGCGCCGGCTTCCTGTTCAACATCAACCCGCTGCTCAACTTCTGGGTCGGATCCGCGTTCGGCGTGTGCATGCTGCTCGTCTACGCCTTCTGGGTGCCGAAGGAGCAGAGGGAGGAATTGAAGAAGGAGTCCGACCCGAACGCCGAACCCACCAACCCCTCCTTCAAGGAGATGGTGGCCGTGCTCAAGATGCCGACCCTGTGGGTGCTCATCGTCTTCATGCTGCTGACCAACACCTTCTACACCGTGTTCGACCAGCAGATGTTCCCCACCTACTACGCCAACCTCTTCCCCACCGAGGCCATCGGCAACGCCACCTACGGCACGCTCAACGGCTTCCAGGTGTTCCTCGAGTCCGCCATGATGGGCGTCGTGCCGATCATCATGAAGAAGGTCGGCGTGCGCAACGCCCTGCTGCTCGGCGCCACCGTGATGTTCCTGCGCATCGGCCTGTGCGGCGTGTTCCACGACCCGGTCACCGTCTCCATTGTCAAGCTGTTCCACTCCATCGAGGTGCCGCTGTTCTGCCTGCCGGCGTTCCGCTACTTCACCCTGCACTTCGACACCAAGCTCTCCGCCACGCTGTACATGGTGGGCTTCCAGATCGCCTCGCAGGTGGGCCAGGTCATCTTCTCCACGCCGCTGGGCGCCTTCCATGACAAGATGGCCCAGGTGCTGCCGAACAACGACATGGGCTCGCGCGTGACCTTCTGGGTCATCTCCGCCATCGTGCTGTGCGCGCTGATCTACGGCTTCTTCGTCATCAAGCGCGACGATCAGGAGGTCGGCGGCGACCCGTTCTACACCGACAGGCAGCTGCGCGAGATGGAGGCCGCCAAGACCTCCGAAGCCAAGGCCTGATTCCGCGGCACCGTCCGGCTCCCCTCACCGAGGGGAGCCCACCGTCATATCGAACGTCAGATCCACAACCCACAACCCACAACCAGGAAAGGACCATTCAACGATGAGTGATTTCAAGCCCACCCACTCCCCCATCAAGGACCATGCGGAGGAACTCGCCAAGGCCGAGGCCGGCGTCGCCAGGATGGCCGCCGAACGCAACGACCGCTGGTATCCGAAGTTCCACATCGCCTCCAACGGCGGCTGGATCAACGACCCGAACGGACTGTGCCACTACAACGGCCGCTGGCACGTCTACTACCAGCTGCACCCCTACGGCACCCAATGGGGTCCGATGCACTGGGGCCACGTCTCCTCCGAAGACATGGTCACGTGGCGCCGCGAACCCATCGCCTTCGCCCCCAGCCTCGAGGAGGAGAAGAACGGCGTGTTCTCCGGATCCGCAGTCATCGGCGACGACGGCAAGCCGAAGTTCTACTACACGGGCCACCGCTGGGCCAACGGCATCGACGGCTCCGACGGCGAATGGCAGGTGCAGATGCTCGCCGAACCGACCGACGACACGCTGGACTCCTTCGAGAAGAAGGGCATGGTCGTCGATTGCCCGCGCGACAGGGTGCACTGGCACTTCCGCGACCCGAAGGTGTGGAAGACGAACGGCGTATGGTACATGACATTCGGCGTCTCCTCCGCCGAACAGCGCGGCCAGATGTGGCTGTACACCTCCGACGACATGGTCGAATGGACATTCAAGACCGTGTTGTTCGAACATCCGGACCCGGACGTGTTCATGCTCGAATGCCCCGACTTCTTCCCCGTCACCGACAAGGACGGCAACGAGAAGTGGGTCATCGGATTCTCCGCCATGGGCTCGAAGCCGAACGGCTTCATGAACCGCAACGTCAACAACGCCGGCTACATGATCGGCACGTGGGAGCCGGGCGGCGAGTTCAAGCCTGAGACCGACTTCCGTCTGTGGGACTGCGGCCACAACTTCTATGCGCCGCAGTCGTTCAACACCGTTCCCGGCGACACGGCGAGCAACACCGACGGCCGTCAGATCATGTACGGCTGGCTCAGCCCGTTCGTCGATCCCATCCCGATGCAGGAGGACGGCTGGTGCGGCCAGCTGACCCTGCCGCGCGAGGTGTTCCTCGGCGACGACGGCGACGTGCACACCGCGCCGGCCGCGGAGATCGAAGCCCTGCGCGAGGATTCCAATGATTTCGGCGCGGTCGATGTCGCCTCCGGCACCGAATTCACGGTGGCGGACGACGCCGAGGCGATGGAGATCGAGATGACCATCGACCTCAAGGCCACCACGGCCGAACGCGCGGGCGTCAAGGTGCATGCCACCGAGGACGGCTCCTACACGTACGTCGCCTACGACGACCAGATCGGCGGCGTCGTGGTGGACCGTCAGGCCAACAAGTACGGCGACCGCGGCTACCGCATGGCCCCGCTCGACCCGGCCGAGCTCGAGGCCGGCGAGCTGAAGCTGCGCGTGTTCGTGGACCGCGGCTCCGTGGAGGTCTACGTGAACGACGGACACCAGGCGATGAGCTCCTACAGCTACGCGGCCGAGGGCCCGCGCGCCGTGCGGCTCGCCGCCGAATCCGGCGACCTCAAGGTCTCGTCGCTCACCACTCACAACCTGAAGTCCATCGGACTGGAGTGAGCGGTACAAGGCACCCCACATATACCAGAGGAATCGGCCTTCGGCCGATGCGGTGTTGTCTCGGCCTTACGGCCGGGTCTCTCCCTCAGTCTCGCTACGCTCGACAGCTCCCTCGTCAGAGGGCGCCGCTTCGCGGTATCGACCTCCCTCTGACGAGGGAGGTGGCACGCCGTAAGGCGTGACGGAGGGAGAGATCGCGGACGTCAGTCCGCAATGTCATCGCATCGGCCGAGGGCCGATTCCATTCCCTCCGCCGCCAATCACATCTCCTTGGGCTCATAGCGGCGCACGAACACACGATACGACGCCACAAACGCGGCGACGACCCGTCTGGACTACGTACCTGAAGCATGCGTCCACGGCTTTCGTACCACCCCATCAGCAGCCGTCACGGTCGCCGGCGGCATCTTGCGTGGCATAGTCTTCGTTAGGCATGTCGTGCAGTTCGGCGAGCGGGATCTCCACCGGCTTCGCCGTCGTAACGACGTCGCCGAATCCCTTGCGCAACCATTGGGTCGGCTGCCTCTTCATCATGCTGTCGCCTTTCGAGATGACGAAAGCGCCTTTGCCCGGACGTCCCTCACTACGCCCTCATCGGCCAGTTCGACGTACGCCCTGATGATGGTGAGACGGTTGACGGATGGTGAACACGAAGCAAACGACAAGGGGTTGGTTGGTCACATACCAATACCCCCGAATTAGGTTGTGGCGAAATATCCCTACGACGTCAGTAATTACGTAGTTTTCATTAACCTCGACAACCCCCGTCAACAGCGGTACGATGGGCGTAGTCGTGGGGTTTTATCGGCATCGCCGTTTGTGTTGCAGTGATGGATGACACTGCCGGATAACACCGCATGGCGCCCCACCCTCGCGGAACGGGGCCATATACCCAAGAGACAAGGAAGTTCACCCATGACGATCATGGAGAAGAAAAGCCGACTCGGCCGTGCGGCCGCCGGCCTGCTCGCCGCGGCACTGACCCTCGGCATGGCCGGATTCGCCGGCACCACCGCCGCATCCGCCGCCGACGCGAAGTACGAGACGTATGATTTCCAGCTGTCGGGACTGCCGACGCATAACGACTCGGTCAAGACCAGCGCCCTCGGCATCGTGGCCGTCAACAGCGACAAGGATGTGCCGAAGGCCGTGTTGAACGACGGCACCGCCACCAAGGACGCCCACACCACCGAAACCAAGTACGTCGGCGTCAAGCCGGGCGAATACACGGTGACCTATACGGCGACCGGCGACCAGCAGAAGACCGCGCAGGTCGGCATGTACACCGGGTCCGCCACCACGGACGGCATCTTCCACTCCAATGGCAGGTACAGCTCCTTCTCCCTCGCCGTCAAGGGATACGAGTCCAGCACCACCGTCGAATCCAAGAAGGTGAACCTCTCCCCCGCCGGCGCCTATCTGACGGTCCTCGGCGGAGACAAGACCGGCACCATCCACCTGACCAGCACCACGCCCTCCCAGCCCGACCCGCAGCCGACCACCAAGTCGGTGAGCATCATCGACGAGCAGGGTGAAACCCTCACCGCCGGCACCCTGACGGTCGGCGTCGAGCTCGGCCTGAGCGCCAAGGTCACGAACGTGGACAAAGACTACTTCACATGGGGACTCACGCAGACCGATAAGGTCATCGAATTCGTCGACAACGGCGCGAATCCCAAGACCGACGTACGTGTCAAGGCACTGAAGGCCGGCACGGCCAAGGTCACGCTGACCGGCAGGACGGGCACCGCCGCCGAAGGCCTCTCCGCCACGCTCACCATCACCGTGAAGGAGAAGCAGGAGACCAAGCCCGTCGACCCGCTGGCCAAGTTCAACGACAAGGAACGCGCCTACCTCGAGGCCTCGTACTGGGTTCTCCCGAGCCAGACGGACACCAGCAAGGGCTTCGACGGATGGTCCCCGACGAAGACCGTGTACACCAAGCTCACCGCCACGGATCTTAAGGGCCTGAAGAACTCCGTGCCCAACTACTCCGTGCAGGACGCCGACGCGCTGTTCCACTACATCGGCGCCACCGGCAGGGACGAGGGCGGTGCCTACTACGCCACCTACAAGAACGGCAAGAAGGTTGGCTTGGGCGCCGACTACGACACCCAGACCGTGACCTACACCGGCCGCGAGTCCGGTGCGACCATCACCTACGTGTTCACCATGCTCGACAAGGTGGTGCTGCCCGGCAGCAACACGCCGAACAAGGGCGGCGAGACCGACACCACCAAGAAGCCGGCCGCCGACACCACTGCCAAGAAGCCCGCGCCCGCCGCCACCACGACGAACGCCAACGCCGTGAAGTCCAACGGCCTGGCCAAGACGGGCGCCGACGTCACCACCGGCGTCGTCGCCATGCTCGTCCTGCTGGGTGCGGGCGCCGCGCTGACGCTGCGCAAGCGCGCCTGAGCATCTGACTGAGTGCCTGACGCACTGTCCCGCTGCAAAAAAAGGACCCGGTTCCGCATTCCACGGAGCCGGGTCCTCCGTTTTCCTCCCCCGGACAAACGATATCCATGGTTGCCTCGCGCAATTTGTCGCCAATCGTCCTGTTTTGTGATGATTTGCACGAGGAAATCTGCGATATCGACAATCTCAGGCGGTAATGCAGCCGGTCAGTGCAGGCCTAGGGAGTTGCAGGAGGCACATAGCGCGGCAATGATGCGCGCGATGTCGGCGTCGGTGAGCGGACGGCGGAAGGTGAAGCGCAGCGCGGACCTGGCCGCCGCCGGCTCCAAGCCCATGGCGAGCAGCGTGGGCGGAACCTCATGACGGCCGACGGCGCAGGCGGAGCCGGAGGAGCATTCGATGCCGCGGGCGTCGAGGTCGACGAGCAGCGCCTCACCGGTGACGCCGGGGAAGATGAACGACGCGTGGCCGGGCAGCCGGCTCACCGGATCGCCGGTCAGCCGTGCCTGCGGTATGGCCTCGAGCACGCCCCGGATTAGCCGGTCGCGCGATGCGATGAGTGCGGCATGATGCGCGCGCATGAACCGGATGGACTCGTCCAAGGCGATGGCGAGTCCGACCGCGCCGGCCACGTTCTGCGTGCCGGAGCGAAGCCCACGCTCCTGGCCGCCGCCGCTGAGCAACGGCTCGAGGGGCACGCGGCCGCGCACCAGCAGCGCGCCAAGCCCCTTGGGCGTGCCGAACTTGTGGCCGGAGACGCTGAGCGCGTCCACATCCCAGTCGCGCATGCGGATGGGAATCTGACCGGCCGCCTGCACGGCGTCCACATGCACCGGGACATGGTGGGAGTGCGCGATGCGCACGACGTCCTCCACCGGCTGGATGGTGCCGACCTCGTTGTTGGCGAGCATGACCGATACGAGCACCGGCCGTGAATCCGCGCCGTCACCGGCGGCAAGGGCCTTCTCCAAGGCGTCGAGCCGTATGCGGGCATGGTCGTCGACCGGTGCCACGACCACGTCGGCGCCGAAGAACCGCTGCATCCATCGGGCCGATTCGGCCACGGCGGGATGTTCCGCGGCGGAGACGATGATGCGTGGACGAACGCCGTGCGGCAGCCGTCGCATCTGCGCCAACGCAATGCCTTTGACGGCGAGGTTGTCGGATTCGGTGCCGCCGGAGGTGAAGATGACGTCGTCGGCCGCGGCGCCGAGGTTGGCGGCGAACGAATGACGGGCGGCGTCGAGCGCACGGGCGGCGGTCTTGCCGTCCTGATGGACGCTGGCGGGGTTCGCGTAGGCGTCGGTCATGAACGGCAGCATGGCGTCGATGACGGTGCGGCCCACCGGTTCGGTGGCGGCGGCGTCGAGGTAGAGCGCGGTGTCAGCGGACATAGTCGAGCCCGAGGTCGATGCTGCGAACACTGTGGGTGAGGGCGCCGACGGAAATGATGTCCACGCCGGTGGCGGCCACGTCGGCGACGCGGTCGAGCGTCATGTTGCCGCTGGCTTCGACGAGCGCGCGCCCATCAATGAGTGCAACGCCTCTACGGGTGTCGTCAAGCGTGAAGTTGTCGAGCATGATGGTGTCGGCGCCGCCATCGAGCGCGGCGGGAATCTGGTCGAGACGGTCGACCTCCACCTCGATGTGCGTGGTGTGGCCGACCTGTTCGCGCACGTGCCGGATGGCGTCGGCAAGGCCGAGGCCCCGGGCGGCGAGCGCGGCGAGGTGGTTGTCCTTGAGCATGACGGCGTCGGAGAGACCGAACCGGTGGTTGTGGCCGCCGCCGCAGGTGACGGCGTATTTTTCGAACGCCCGCAGCGTCGGCGTGGTCTTGCGGGTGTCGACGATGCGTGTATGGGCGAAGCCTCGCGGCGCCTTGGCGTCGGGCATGGCGTTGCCGCGTGCCGCCTCCTTGACGAAGGCGGCGGTCATGGTGGCGATGCCGCTCATGCGTTGGGTGAGGTTCAACGCCACGCGTTCCGCGGTGAGGATGTCGCGCATCGGGCCGTCGATGTCGGCGAGCCGCTGTCCTGCAACGAAGTCCCGGCCGTCGGTGATGTACGGCGTGACGTTTACGGCGGGGTTCTGCCGGGCGAACACGGCGGTGAAGACGTCGATGCCGCTCATGACGCCGTTTTCGCGGGCGACGAGCGAGACCGTGCCGGTTTCGTCGGCGGGGATGGCGGTCGCGCAGGTGATGTCGCCGTATGGCGCGTCTTCGACGAGTGCGGCGTCGACGACCGTGTGGATGAGATGCGTGGTGAGCAAGATGATGGTTCCTTTGGTGTCGGACTAGGCAAGGGGCATGCGGTAGGCGACGGAGTGGGCCCATTCGTCGCGTGGCTCGGGATGGTCGGTGCGGGCGTGGGCGCCGCGGGATTCGGTGCGGGCGAGCGCGGCGTTGGCGGCCACGTAGCCGACGGTGAGCATGTTGCGGTTTTCGAGGCGGCGCGTGTGATCGTCGTACGACGAGTCGACGTCGCCGCCTGAATCGGCGTCGGCATTGGCGAGTGCAAGGCCGTCTCCCAGTTGATGCATCGCCGCTCCGAGTCCGTCGGCGTTGCGGAGCACGCCGACGCCGTGCCACATCGTGGCTTCGATGCGATTGCGGTCCCATGTTTCGGACGCTTTGTCATGGTCGTCGATTGCGGGCATGGCAAGCGTCACCGGCTGTTCGCCGGATGGCCTGCCGGTGGCGGAGTTCGTGAACGGCACGGGATGCCATATGGCGGCCGGCCCGTCGGCCACTGCGGCGAGTCCGGCGCGGCGGCCGAAGACGAGGCCTTCGAGCAGGGAGTTGGAGGCGAGCCGGTTCGATCCCATGACGCCGGTGCGGGCGCACTCCCCCGCCGCATACAGTCCGGGGATGCTTGCGCGGCCGTTGAGGTCGGTGCGGATGCCGCCCATGTAGTAGTGGGCGGCCGGGGCGACGGGGATGGGTTCGCGGCTCCAGTCGAAGCCCAGGGATTTGGTGTAGGCGTCGATGGTCGGGAACCGGTGGGCGAGGAACGCGGCGAGGTCGGGATGCTCCTTCCGCATCGGGGAGACGTCGAGCATGACGGGATGGCCGTCCTGCCGCTGCATCACGCGGAAGTTCTCGCGGGCCACGACGTCGCGCGGGGCGAGTTCGGCCCGCGGGTCGATGCGGGTCATATACCGTTCGCCGTGGTCGTCGAGCAGGACCGCGCCTTCGCCGCGCACGGCTTCCGATACGAGGAAGTGCTCGCCGACGGCCAGGGCGGTGGGATGGAACTGGTAGAACTCGAGGTCGGCGGTTTCGGCGCCGGCGCGGATGGCGGCGGCGAGTCCGTCGGCGGTGGCGACCTGCGGGTTGGTGGTGTACGGGTACATGCGTCCGGCGCCGCCGGTGGCGAGGATGACGCGGTCGGCGGCGAGCACGTCGCTTCCCGACTCCGTCAGCACGCGTACGCCGGCGACGGCGCCGTCGCGGACCACGAGGTCTTCGAGGAAGGCGTGTTCGATGATGTGGATGCGGGGGTTGGCCCGCACCATGGCGGACACGTCGAGTTCAAGCACCTTGCCGGTGGCGTCTCCCCCGGCGTGTACGACGCGGGCGCGGGAATGGGCCGCCTCAAGCCCGCGAAGCATACGGCCTTCGGCGTCGCGGTCGAAGCGCACGCCGGCCGCGGCGAATTCGCGCACGCGGTCCGCGCCCTCGCGGGTGAGGATGTCCACGGCCTGCGGCTCGCACAATCCATGGCCGGCGGCGATGGTGTCGCGTGCGTGGAGCTTCGGGTCGTCGTCGGCGAAGATGGCCGCGGCGATGCCGCCTTGCGCATGGTAGGTGTTCGATTCCACGAGCTCGGTCTTGGTGACCAAGGTGACGTCGCGTCCGGTGCCGGCCACGGCGAGCGCGGCGGACAGTCCGGCGACGCCAGCGCCGATGACGACGATCACGGATGCACCTCCAGCATGCGTTCGAGCGCCACCTTGGCCTCGCGGGCGGTGTCCTCGTCCACGGTGATGCGGTTGACGATGTCGCCGCGTTCGATGCTTTCCAGCGCCCAGGCGAGGTACGCCGGATGGATGCGGTACATGGTGGAGCAGGGGCAGACGACCGGGTCGAGGCAGAACACGGTCTTGTCGGGGTATTGTGCGGCGAGACGGTTCACGAGGTTGATCTCGGTGCCCACGGCGATGACGGAGCCGGCGGGCGCGTTGGCGATCTCCTTGACGATGTAGGCGGTCGATCCGGTGCCGTCGGCGGCGTCGACGACCTGCATGGAGCATTCGGGGTGCACGATCACCTTCACGCCGGGGTATGCTTTGCGGGCGCGTTCGATCTGGTCGACGGTGAAGCGCTGGTGCACGGAGCAGAAGCCCTTCCACAGGATCATCCTCGCCTTGGCGTAGTCCTCGGGGTTGCTGGCGCCGCCCTGCGGCTTGTACGGGTCCCACAACGGCATCTGGCTCAATGGGATGCCCATGGCGCGGGCGGTGTTGCGGCCGAGGTGCTGGTCGGGGAAGAACAGTACGCGCTTGCCGCGGGCGAACGCCCATTCCAATACGGCGTGCGCGTTCGACGACGTGCAGACGATGCCGCCGTTGCGTCCGCAGAACGCCTTGAGCGATGCCGCGGAGTTCATGTAGGTCACGGGGATGATCTGCTGAAGTCCGTCGGCGCCCGGCTTGGTGCCGCAGATCTCGCCGAGCTGCCGCCAGCAGTCCTCGACCTGGTCGATGTCGGCCATGTCGGCCATGGAGCAGCCGGCGGAGAGGTTCGGCAGGGTCACGCTCTGTTCGGGCGTGGAGAGGATGTCGGCGGTCTCGGCCATGAAGTGCACGCCGCAGAACACGATGTGCTCGGCATCGGGACACTGGGTGGCGTTCTTGGCCAGCTGGAAGGAGTCGCCCACGTAGTCGGCGTGCACGATGATTTCGTCACGCTGGTAGAAGTGGCCGAGGATGAGCAGTCTGGAGCCCAGGCGCGCCTTGGCGTCGCGGATGCGCTCCTGCAGCTCGCCGTCGGAGGCGTCGCGGTATTCGGCCGGCAGCGGCCGCTGCCTCGGCGCGTTCTTCGGAATCATGTCCAGTGCCGAAGCACCGGGCCCGTAGGTCGGCCGGGTGGTGTCGAACGCCCACGGGTCCTTGGTCAGTCCCGCGTCGCAGGTGCTGGTGACGCCGAGCCGTTCGATGATGTCGTTTACTGAAGCCACGCTCATGGCGATGTCCTTACTGTACCGTTCTCCGCGGTACCGTCATACGGTGGCGGAACGCCTGTCCTGATTGCCGTCCGTCATCGTCTCCCGTGAAAATCAGTATGAGCATAGCACATATAGTCATGATGACTATAACTGGCGTATGCGCCGATGGACACGCCTTCTTCACCATTCGGTCCCTCGAAGGCAACACCCGGCGATTAGGCTATGTCATAGCGTGAAACGCATCGTCATGCGGTAAGGAGGATGCCATGGGACTCATGGACATGCTGTTCGGAGGGAAAGCCTCGAAGGAGGAGCGCAACATCGCCCGCAACACCCCCAACCCCATAGCGGCGAACGTCACGGGAATCCAACGCGACGAAGCCTATTTGGACACGCAGCGCATCCCCCAGCTGACCGACTACGTGGCGCAGATGATCGCCGCGATGATCCGGAACGAGACGCAACGCCCCGCCATCGAGCTCTCCCCCACGAACGACGCGCCGTCCATCACCGACACCAAAGTCGGCGGCGCATTCTATGTGCCCCCGGCCATAGGCACGCCCAAGAACAAGGAGACCGGCGAGCCGCTGTTCCTCATCGCCCAGCTCAACTTCGCCCAGCTGCCCCATCTCGACGGCTTCCCGCAGGATGGCCTGCTGCAGTTCTTCATCGCCGGCGACGACCCGCTGTTCGGCATGGATTGGGACCGGCTGGCCCTGCAACGCTCATGGCGCATACGATACATCCCCATGCCGGATGACACCGCCCACGGCCGCATCGTCCGCCCCCGCTGGAAGGACGACACCGACCTGCCACTGGGCGGTCCCGACGTCGAGTTCCGGTTGGAGCCGCAGCTCACCACGCAGGCGATGTCGACGTCCGATTTCCGGTTCGAGGCCATGCTGCAACGCTGCCTGAACGCGTTGAACGACCGCGACCGCGACTTCTTCGCCACGCACGACGCGGAGATCCGCGACACACTCACCGACGTCATGGGAGGCGACGGCATGCGAATCGGCGGCTACCCGGTCTTCACCCAGGACGATCCCCGCGGCGGCGGCTCCACGATGGACCGGGCCACCACGCTGCTGCTCCAACTGGATTCGCTCGACGACGGCCGCCTCATGTTCGGCGATACGGGCGTGATGAACTTCCTCATCGAGCCGGACCGTCTGCGCCGGCTCGATTTCTCGCAAGTGCTCTACACCTGGGACTGCTACTGACGGCCGCCCCGTGGCCTTGCTGCCGCGGTGTTCACTGCTTCTTCACCGCGCCGAACCGCCGGTCGCGGTGGATGTAGTGGTCGATGGAGCGCCACAGCACCTCGCGCCCGCAGTCGGGGAACAGCTCGGGTACGAAGTCAAGCTCCGCGTAGGCGGCCTCCCACGGCAGGAAGTTGCTGGTGCGCTGTTCGCCCGACGTGCGAATCACCAGATCGCAGTCGGGGATGTCGGGATTGTAGAGGTGCTGGGCGATCATCTTCTCGGTGACGCGGTCGCCGGAGATGCGTCCGTCACGCACCTCCTTTGCAATCGCCGCGCAAGCGTCGGCGATTTCGGCGCGTCCGCCATAGTTGATGCAGAACACCACGTCGATGGTCTTGTTGTGCTTCGTGCGCTCCATGGCGGTCTCGAGCTCGTCGATCACGGACTTCCACAGCTTCGGACGCCTGCCGGACCAGCGTACGCGCACGCCCCACTCGTCCATCTGCGCCACACGACGGTGGATGATCTCGCGGCTGAAGCCCATGAGGAACCGCACCTCAGAAGGCGAGCGCTTCCAGTTCTCGGTGGAGAACGTGTACAGGCTCAGATAGCGCACGCCGGCCTCGATGGCGCCGGCGATGGTGTCGAACACCACGGGTTCGGCGGCCTGATGGCCGTTGGTCCGCACCAGTCCGCGCTGCTGCGCCCAGCGTCCGTTGCCGTCCATGATGACGCCCACGTGGCGGGGCACCTTGCCCTTGGGGAAGTCGGGGATGATCGAGGGGTCGGAGAAGGGCGCCGCCGGAATGTCGAGCGACGTGTAATCGACGTGTTCAAAAGCCATGGTTACGAATCTAGCAAGTGCGCGGAACGAATCGGACGTTCGAGATAATACTCCGCCCATTCTTCAACTATGGCGTGGACGACGCCGGCCCCGTCATCGTCATCGTCGGCACCGTCCAATGCGTCCCAGTCTCCCGCAAGCAAGGCCCTGAGCCGGGCAAGCTGCCGTGCCGTCACGGTCCGCGCCTCGGGGGTGCGGTCCCCGCCGCACATCGCGCCGCCTCCCGGTGTGGAGAACGCGCACAGCCCCGCCGCCCCGCCGCATACGACGCAGGCGTCGAGACGCGGCCGCCATCCGGCGAGCGCGAGCGCGCGCAGCATGTAGGATTCGCCGATGTCGCCGGGGGCGTGCAGTCGTCTGGCCAATGCGGAGACGGCGCCGACGGCGAGCAGATACTGCCTCGGTGAGGGTTCGTCGAGTGTGGAGAACAGTCTGTCCGCGGTCTCGACGACCATGCCGGCGTTGACGTAGGAATCGTAGTCGGCGATGATGCGGTCGGCGTACATGCCTTTCGACGAGGCCTGGGAGACGACGTCCAGCGACCGGCCGGTGGCGATGAGCAGGTCGGCTCGCATGAAGGGTTCGAGCCGGGCGCCGAACCGCGACCTGAGGCGTCGTACGCCCTTGGCCACGGCGCGGATCTTGCCGTGGTCGCGGGTGAGGATGGTGATGATGCGGTCGGCTTCGCCGAGTTTGACGGTGCGCAGCACCAGTCCCTCGTCCTTGTACAGCGGCATTGGTTCACCTCCTCGATGCGTATTGCGTGGACGTCCGTTCCGCGATCGTCAATAGATGAACAGGCCCCAGAACGCCAGGACCAGCAGTATGCAGAACATGGCGAGCGTGGTGACGACGAACATGACGACGCCGAAGCGCGTGGAGGCGATCACCGGTCCGGGATGCCAGTCGCGGATGCGCAGCACGGGCCTTCCGGTGAGCCGCTTCACCTTGAAGTCGGCGCGCCATTCCTCCGGAGTGCGCAGCAGGCCCTTGATGGACATGGTGTGCAGTATCTCGCAGAACACACGCGACCAGGCCCACACCACGATCGCGCATGCGCCCTGGATCGCGTACCAGCTCCAGTAGATCATGCCGGGCGCCTCGGGGGCGGCTCCCCAGATGAGTTCCACCATGCGCCAGACGATCTGCCCGACGCCCGCCATGAACAGGAGCAGGGACGCCATGGTGGTG
Source organism: Bifidobacterium pluvialisilvae (assembly GCF_019331695.1). GTDB lineage: Bacteria > Actinomycetota > Actinomycetes > Actinomycetales > Bifidobacteriaceae > Galliscardovia > Galliscardovia pluvialisilvae. Next base: position 60,109 of record NZ_JAHBBI010000003.1, on the reverse strand, counting down.
ACGGATATGGCGATGAGCACGCGCTGGTAGCCGCGCACGTAGCCGAGCAGCGGCCCCTTGCGCCGTATGAGGTGATGGATTTTGCGCACCAGCGCCACGATGTTGAGGACCGCCGCGACAACCAGCATGGCGGCGGCGGTCGTGTGGATGATGACGCCGTACACGGTGAGCCATGGATGGGCCCTGAGGTTGGTGGGAACGGCTATGGACTGGTAGATGGTGGTACCGGCGATCGGCGCGGAGGTCTCCTCGAGCCCGCGCGCCTGTCCCACGGCCCAGTCGACCATGTCGTCCTCGTAGCGGTCGACGAGAGGCGTGCCCTCCTCGGCCTCGTCGCCCAGTCTCATCACGTGGTTGGCCACCGGATAGTTGCGTATGGTGACGTCCCAGTTGTCGTTCTCCCTGGCCATGCCCTCGATCTCGCTGACGCCGTCGACCTGTGCGGTCATGACGTCCTTGGAACCGTAGGCCACGAGGGTGGGGATGGCGTAGCCCTGCGGCACGAGCGGGTTGAAGTCGAGGTTGTCCAGTCCGAACCGGGCCATGTCGGCGCTGAACACGCGCCTGACGATGGACTGGTATCCCGGGTTGGCGCCCACGATGGCGAAGTCCTGCGCCACGAAGAACCCCAGCGCGTGCCGGGGGCTGTAGACCATGGGCGAGAGCAGTATCTGGAAGGCTATGTGACCGTCGTCGCGAACGAGGTACGGCGATATCCATGTGCTTTCCGACGTGGCGTAGATGCCGACGTTGTCCGGGTCCACGGTGTCGAGCGTCCGCAGGTAGTCGACGACCTGGTCGTAGGCGTGGGCCGAGGCCGGGTAGTCGCGGGTGATGTCGTTGGTGGACCATACGGGCTTGTCGACGGTGGCGGTGACGAATCCGGCCGAGCTCAGGTCCTCGGCCACATCGCCGAAGGAGTTGTCCGCGGTGCCGTATCCCGCGCCGTGCATGAACACGACGGCGGGGAGGCTGTTCCGGTCGGCCGCGACCTTGGGCGAGCGGACGAGCACATGCGCCCGCTGCCGCTCCCCCGTCGACGGGCGGACGAGGTCGATCCAGGTGCCGCGCGTCTCCACGGCGTAGGTGCCGCGGACGGGCAACGCCTTGCCGGTGGTGTTGCGGTAGGTGACGGCGGTGTCGGCCGACAGGGTCTGTACGCTGCGGTCGGTCGGCTCGTTCTTCCACTCCACGGTGGTGATGTGCGATACCGAGGTCAGGATGCCCATCAGGATGATGAAGATGGGAATGCTGACCAGCATCTTCTTCGACCACGTCCAGTCCGTGGGGTCCTGTTGGGTTTTCCGGCGTTTGAACACGCGGGCCATTCTATACGCTGCCGTTGAAGTAGAGGGGCCGATCGGCTTCCCGCTAGGCGCGGGACGGCGTCTGGATGGGGATGACGACGGGCTCGGCGTCAAGCGTGGTGCCGTTGGCCTCGGCCTCCTCCTTCATACGCTCGGCGATCTCGTGGGCCTTGTCGAGCAGCGTGTCGACGATCTGGTCCTCGGGCACGGTCTTGATGACCTTGCCCTTGATGAAGATCTGCCCCTTGCCGTTGCCGGATGCGACGCCGAGGTCGGCTTCGCGGGCCTCGCCCGGCCCGTTGACGATGCAGCCCATGACCGCCACGCGGATGGGCGCGGTGATGCCCTTGAGCCCGTCGGTCACGGCGTTGGCGAGCTGGATGACGTCCACCTGCGCGCGGCCGCAGCTCGGGCAGGAGATGATGTCGAACTTGCGTGCTCGCAGCCCCAGGTATTCAAGCAGCTTGCAGCCGACCTTGACCTCCTCGACCGGCGGCGCGGACAGGGACACGCGGATGGTGTCGCCGATGCCCTCGGCGAGCAGCGCCCCGAACGCGAGGCAGGATTTGATGGTGCCCTGCCATTGGGGGCCCGCCTCGGTGACGCCGAGGTGCAGGGGCCAGTCGCCCTTGGATGCGAGCAGCCGGTAGGTCTGCACCATGGTGACGACGTCATGGTGTTTGACGGAGATCTTGAAGTCGTGGAAGCCGACGTCCTCGAACATGTGGGCCTCCTTGAGCGCGGAGGCGACGAGGGCCTCGGGCGTGGGCCCGCCGTATTTGGCGTAGAGCTCCTTGTCGAGCGATCCGGCGTTGACGCCGATGCGCAGGCTGATGCCGGCGTCGGTGGCCGCCTTGCAGATGTCGGGGCCGACCTGATCGAACTTGCGGATGTTGCCGGGGTTCACACGCACGGCCGCGCATCCGGCGTCGATGGCTTGGAACACGTATTTGGACTGGAAATGGATGTCCGCGATGACGGGGATCGGGGATTTCGCCACGATGGACGGCAGGGCGTCGGCATCGTCCTGGCTGGGCACGGCCACGCGTACGATGTCGCATCCCGCCTGCGCCAGTTCGCCGATCTGGCGCAGCGTGGCGTTGACGTCGGCGGTCACGGTGTTCGTCATCGACTGCACGCTCACGGGCGCACCGCCGCCGACGGGGACGGGTCCGACCATGATGCGGCGGGACTTGCGTCGCGGGTGCAACGGGGATTCGCCGATGGAGGGCGTCCCCGTCCTGCGGAACGCGGTGTCGGATGCGGTTTTGCTCATGGTTTTGGAATCAGTCACGATTGTTGTTTATCAAATCGTCGGCCAGACGTCGTGCGGTTTGCTCGAGTTGGCTCATTTCCTCCACGGATTCGAACAGGGGCGCGCCGCGCAGTTCGTCGTCCAGCTCGTCAAGCGTCCGGCGCACGGTGTCGGTGATCGCCAGATACGGTAGCCTGCCGTCAAGGAACGCATGCACTGCCTGCTCGTTGGCCGCGTTGAGCACCGCCGTGTGCTTTTCGGAGGCGGCGAGGCAATGGCGGGCGAGCTCGACGGCGGGGAACGCCTCGTTGTCGAGCGGCTCGAACGTCCACTGCGAGGCGGTCGTCCAGTCGCATGGCCGGGCGACGTTCGGCAGACGGTCGGGGGCGGAGAGGCCCAGCGCGATGGGCAGGCGCATGTCGGGCGGCGAGGCCTGGCAGATGGTGGCGCCGTCGCGGAACTCGACCATGGAGTGGACGATGGACTGCGGGTGCACGGTCACGGCGATGCGCTGCGGCGGGATGTCGAACAGGCGGCTGGCCTCGATGACCTCCAGCCCCTTGTTCATGAGGGTGGAGGAGTTGATGGTGACCACCGGCCCCATGTTCCAGGTGGGGTGATGGAGGGCCTCCTGCGGTGTCACATGGGTGAGCTCGGCGCGCTTGCGGCCACGGAACGGGCCTCCGGAGGCGGTGACGACGAGCCGTTCCACCTCGCCATGGGTGCCGGACCTGAGCGACTGCCAGATGGCGGAATGCTCGGAGTCGACGGGGTTGATCTGCCCGGCGCGCACCTGCGCGTCGAAGAGCAGATGGCCGCCGGCCACCACGGATTCCTTGTTGGCGAGCGCGAGCTGGGATCCCGCCTGGAGCGCCGCGATGGACGGTTCCAGTCCGATGGATCCGGTGATGCCGTTGAGCACGACGTCCGCGCCGAGTGCGGCGACGTCGATGACGGCCTGCGGACCAGCGGTCACGTCCACGTCGGTGGCGCCGAGCGTGGCCATGGCGCGGCGCAGCTCATCGGCCGCGGATTGCCGCGCCACCGCCACATGACGCACATGGAAGCGCACGGCCTGTTCGGCGAGGAGCCCGACATGCGAGCCTCCCGCGGCGAGGGCCATGACCTCGAACCGCTCGGGATGCCGCGCGATGACGTCGAGCCCCTGGGTGCCGATGGATCCCGTGGATCCGAGCACGATGACGCTGCGATGCCACGCAACGTCGTCGAACCCGGTGTCGACGGGGTTGTCGTTCGGTGATTGACTCACTTGCTGTTCACCTGCTTCTGATGGATTGCCTGTCAGGATTTCTTCTCGTCGTCCGTGGGGAACGTCAGGCTGGGGATGTGGAAGTCCAACGCCGGGATGGAGCTGGTGTCGAGCAGCGACGACAGGTAGTCGTCCGCTTCGCTCGCCGATGCCCGGTGGGCGGCGTCCCCCGCGTCGTCCTTCTTCGGGGCGGTGCCTGCGGGGGCGACGTCGGGCGCATGCGAAACCGCGGACGTACCCGTCGTTGCGGACGTGTTCGAGGGCGCGGGAGCGTACGCCGATTCATATGACGAGGCCAGATACGGCGTGGTCCGGATGCCGTCGTCGCCGGCATCGTCCTTGCCGGCGCCGTCGAGTGCGTCGAAGTCGAAGGAGTACGCCTCGGTCTGTCCGAGGGCCGGAGACGGCTCCGGCACCGCATTGCCGCCCGAAGCCGGGGAGGAGACGGCGGGCGATGCCGGCGACGGCGGAACGGTGGGCGCCTGCGCGGCCGGAGTCATCGCCGGTGACGGCGCGGTACCGGTGGCCGGGGCTGAGGCCGGGGCCGGGGAGGACGCGAAGTCGAACCGGTGGGATGCCGCGGCGGCCGGGGCCGGCGGTGCGGGCAGGTCATCCGGCGTGTATGCGGCGGTCTCCTCGAGCGGGGACGGTTCCGGCGCCGAAGGACGCCGTGACGTGTCGGCGGCGGGGGCCTGGGACTTGGCTGCGGCGCCTGTCGCGTTCACCAGTCCCGCCAGCGACCCGCTGACCGCGGCCGCGGGCGACTGGGCGAAGGGCAGGCCGTCGTTGTTGCCGCTGAAGATCTCGTTCTCCGCCTTGCGCAGATCGTAGAACGAGGAGTCCCTTCCCCCGTTCCCTCCGGCGTCCTGCGCCGGGGCCGGGGCCGCGGCCTTGCGCGGGGCGTATCCGTAGCCTTCCAACGGCTCGGTCCTGGCCTCGTTCTTCGGCTGGGGCACGGTGTTGAACAGCATCTCCGTGGGACGCTTGTTCAACGGGGCCGGTGCGGACTGGACGGCCGCGCGGACCGGGGCCGCGGGCGCGTCGGCGTCGGCATCGGCGACGCCGACCTTGGACAGCGGCCCTTCGAGGCGCGCGAACGATTCGAGGCGGGACAGCACCTGCACGGCGCGGTTGAGGTATGCGTCCACCTGTCGTTCGCTGTATCCGCGACGTCCGGTGCGCTGGGTGAAGATGATGTTGGAGACGCGCATCGACGTCAGTTCGGCGTCGGCCTTGTCGTCGACGTCCCCGTCGCGGTCGGATTCGCCGAGCTCGCGACGGATCTTGCCCACGATCTGCGCGACCAGACGGTCGACCTGCTTGCGGTCGTACGACGGCTTCTTGTCCTCCCCCGGGGAGAAGCGATCCTTCTCGGGGCGTTCCGACCGGGGATACAGGCTGTGGGCGAGCTGCTCGGTGGTGGCCCGCCACGCGACGCGGCCGAACGAGGCCACGTCCCATTGGGTCTGCTTGTCGACCACGGCCTTCTCCAGACGGTTGAGCGCCGCGTCGACCTGTGAGATCACATACCCGTCCTTCTCAAGCGCGAAGGAGACGTTCTGGATGTCCTCCTGGGTCATCTTCGGTTCGGCGTCCTCGTACAGGGTATGGGCTCGTTCGAGGAAGGAATTGACCTGGCTGACGTCGTAGCCCCACTTGTGTTTTCCCGCCTTCGCGATCGAAGCGCCATTCCGCCCTGTCTCACGCTGATGCGCCATAAAACCGACCTCCCCCGGCTGCGATGGATTTCTTTGACTACAGTCACCTTACGTGATTGCGCGGTCAAATGTCGTACCGGAACCGGACGGACACGAAAAAACCAGCAAAAAATACGACACGCGGGACCGTCGTCCATATGGAATACGTTATCCTAGACGATTGCGGGTGATTAGCTCAGTTGGTTAGAGCGCCACCTTTACACGGTGGATGTCAGGGGTTCGAGTCCCTTATCACCCACATGCCGGGAACGTTGGAATATCAACGTTCCCTTTTCATTTTCCTTCGATTTCACGACTCCATGCCCACATCGTGCCCGCATTTTGGGCTATAACCCTAGGGCACTTTATCACCCACAATGAAAGGCCGTTGGACAATCCCAACGGCCTTTTCAATTCACGAATGTGCCAATGCACGCCAAAAACCGTCAATTTTCCACCCTAATCGACGATTCATGAATGGAAGGGGCCTCTACCGGCCCCACATCATCATCTTCCTTTTCCGAACGCGCGCAGACGAACCGCATTCCAGTCGGCGTTCAGCGTCTGCGGGGTAGCGGCGTTCATTCCGGACGTCTTCGCCGCGTTCTCAATGGTCGTGGCACCTGCGGCGCCCTCACGCCCCGGCTTCGGGGTCAGCACCCAGAACGGGGCGCCATCGGTGAGCACGGTGGCTGCGTCCATGATCGTGTCGGACAACGCGTCCTCGTCGTCGCCATCACGCCACCACAGGATCACGCCGTCGACGTCGGAGTCATAATCCTCGTCGACGAGGTCCTCGCCGGTGATGGTCTCGATGCCCTCGCGGATGGAATCATCCACGTCATCGTCCCATAGCCATTCCTGAATGATGTCGCCGGAATGGAATCCAAAAACGTCAGCCGTATGCCTAGTAGTTTCAACCACGGGTTCAGCATAGCAACACTTGCGGAACAACAACGGCATCGAAACCACGAATGTACGAATAGTGGTCGTCCGCCGCGGGACGACGCCATTCGACGACGTCATTTCACGGCGCAATGCGGCAGGGAGCCGCCCTTGCCCTGCCCGATGGCGACCAGGGCCTTGTACGCCTCGGACAGGTTGGACACGCTCACGTCGCGCAGACCGGCCGGCACATGACCGACGACCTCGTCGCAGTTGTCCTTCGGGGCGAGGAACCATGTGGCGCCGTCGCGTTTGGCGCCGAGCATCTTCAGCCTGATGCCGCCGATCGCGCCCACCTTGCCGTCCTTGTCGATGGTGCCGGTGCCGGCGATGGTCCTGCCGCCGGTCTCGTTCTGCGCGGTGAGCTTGTCGATGGCTCCCAGCGCGTACATCATGCCGGCGGAGGGGCCGCCAATTTCGTCGACGTTCATGGAGATCGTCACACCGGACGTGTCCATGCCGCGGGCCGCGAGGAACTTCAGCGCCTGTGCGGAGGCGGTGTCCTGTGCGCCGGTCATCTCCTTCTTCGCCGTGCGCGTGTAGTCGTCGCCGCTCTGCCCGGGCGGAATCACCGCCTCGCGCGGCAGCACGCCGGCATGGGGGTTCGCCCAGGCCACCAATGCCTCCGCGTTGGTCGGCGGCCAGTCGATGCCGTAGCTGTTCACCGTGGTCAGCAGCAGACGGCCGGTGTCGTCATGGGTCTTCGCGCCCTTGACCACGATCATCGGCCTGGCGTCGCCCGACCCGCCGGCGTCGTCGGTGCCCACCGTGCCGAGCACATCCCTGGTGGGACCGGGCCCCTCGGTCACGTAGCCGCTGGGCATGCACAGCATGACCACGCACAGCACGGCACCGATGAGACCGAGGCTGTATTTCAGGCCGCGAACACGGAAATACCACATGATGCGCGACGGCATGGCGCTGACGGCGAACTTGGCGCGTTTGAGATGCATGATGGACATACCCCTCATAGTATGGATGCAAAGGACTTCTTTATAGTATTGGAGTCAACAATAACAACCGTAGCGGCGCTCATGCGTCGGGCAACAGATGGTGAAGGTATGGAAGACAACGAACTGCATCAGTGGCTTATCGACTCCTTCGGCCCGGTTCAGGGGGAAATGGCGTGGAAGCAGTTTTCCGCGCTGCCCGAATCGATTCGCGACCAGATCATGAGCCAGGGGGTCGAGGGGCTGCCCAAGCCGTCGGAGGTCCGTTCGCTGGCGGAGGCGCTGACGGCGGGAGGCCTCAACACCGCGGGCGACGTGCATCGCACGATGGAGGAGGGGCCGATCAACGTGAAGCTCGCCCAGTCCATCGCCCTGAACAAGACCCGCGAGGCCGGCTCCGCATCGATGGTCAGCGCCGAGGACGGCGCGGCGGCCCGGCAGTCGCTGAGCGAGGCGAACCTGTGGCTCGACACCGTCACCGAATTCGATCCGGTCAAGGGACAGGCCGATGTGCTCACCCGCGCCGAATGGGTGGAGCGCACGCTGCCCTCGTGGGCGTCGTTCGCCGCGCCGGTGGCCGAGTCGATGAACGACGCGTTGGCCTCGGTGCTGTCCGAACGTCTCGGCGGCGCGATCGACGGCGAGGTGTCCGGCATGTTCGCCGGGCCCGTGCCGATTCCGATTCCCGACGACCTCAAGGACCCGGCCATGCTGATGAAGCTGCTGGGCAACACCTCGTTCGCCATGCAGCTGGGCCAGGCGGCCGGCAACCTCTCCAGCGAGGTGCACGGCAGCTTCGACCAGGGCATCGCCTTGCTGAAGAACCCGGCCGGCGCGCTGATCCCCGAGAACATCGACGCCTACGCCAAGGAGCTGGAGATCGACAGGGCCGAGGTCATGGGGTTCCTCGCCCTGCATGAGGTGGCCCACGCCCGCCTCTACGCCTCCGTGCCGTGGCTGATGCCCCGTTTCGAGGCGCTGATCGGCAAATACGCGCGCGGCATCTCCATCGACCTCGACGCCATGGAGGAGCAGCTGCGCGAGGCCGAGGCCATGAATCCCGAGTCCATCGCCGGCGCGGTGAACCTCGCCAAGGTCGGCATCAGCGACTCTCCCGAGCAGAAGGAGGCGCTCGACAGCCTCGAGACGCTGCTCGCCCTGGTCGAGGGCTGGGTCGACTGCGTGGTGTGGCGTGCCGGCATGGCCCATCTGCCGCATATCGAGCAGCTGCGCGAGATGATGCGGCGCGAACGCGCCGTCGGCGGACCGGCGGAACTGACGTTCGAATCGCTGCTGGGGCTCAAGCTCCGTCCGAAGCGACTGCGCGAGGCCGCAGGGCTGTGGGAATCCATCACCACGGCCGAAGGCGCCGCGGAGCGCGACCGCAGGTGGGGGCATCCCGACCTGCTGCCGACGTTCACGGACGACAAGCCGGCCGGCGACGGGTCCCAGGCCAGGAGCGCCGCCGACGGGTCCCGCCCCGGCACTTCGGTGGATTGGGACGCCGAACTCAGCAAGCTCCTTGACGAGAACAACGGCGGCGACAACGACAAAGGGAGCGACGGCGGCAACTGACCCGCCTTCCGCCGTCCCGGGTGAACGGCCGCGAAGGCCCGCCCTGTGTCATCCTGAGCGGAGGACGGAGTCCGGAGTCGAAGGATCTTTGTTTGTCATGGCAAAAGATTAAAGATTCTTCGACTCGCTTACGCTCGCTCAGAATGACAAGGCAGATTATCGCTCGCCCGGCGTGACAACAACCCGCCGACCGCCTAGCACGGCAACAACCCGCCGCCGACCGCCTAGTGCGTCAACAACCCGCCGCCGCACGCCCGACTCGGCAACGACTATCTGAGGAAACGACTCGGGGTACGGCGCTGCATACTTGCGGCGTCCTTGGCCGCGGCGAAGGAAAGGTCCACGGTGTCCTCGCCGCGGGTGACGGCCACGTACATGAGCCGCCGCTCCTCCTCGAGAAGCTCCCCCGGCGCGGGCGAGCCGAACGGCATCAGCCCTTCCGAGCATCCGATGATGAACACGTGCCGCCATTCCAGACCCTTGGCGGCGTGAATGGTGGAGATGCTGACGGCTCCGGCGGGGCCGGCGGCGATGTCGGCCGCGGCCGCCCGAGCCGCCGCACCGGACGAGTCGAGGAGCGACGCCTCGCTCTGCCCGTATTCGGTGCGCACCCGCGAGCGGATTCGCAGCCGGGACAACGCCGCACGGACCATCGCCCCCTGCGCGTTGATGCGCATGAGCACGGCGATGTCGCCGGGATCGACGCCACGGTCCACCAGTGCGGCGATCTTCCTCGCCACCCCTTGCGCCTCCTTCTCGTCGGTGTCGTAGGAGGAGCACATCATCCTTCTGCCGGGGTCGCGGCCCGAACGAAGGTCGAGATAGTCGTCGGCGCAGGCCGCGGCGGACAGCACCCTGTTGGCGTAGCGCACGATCTGCGGGGTGGAACGGTAGTCCGTCTCCAGTTTGACGTCGGCGTTCAGCGAACGGAACTCGTCGCCGAAATTCAGCAGATAGTAGCTGGTGGCCCCGGCGAACGAGTAGATGGTCTGCGCCGGATCGCCGACCACGCACAGGGAGTCCCGCTCCCCCATCCACAGTTTCAGCAGCCGGTGCTGCAGCGGGGAGACGTCCTGGTATTCGTCGACGGTGACCCAACGGACCCCGGAACGGATCGAGGCCGCCTGCTCCTCGAAATGCTCGAGCACGTGGCAGGCCATGAGCAGGATGTCATTGAAGTCGATGCGGTTGCGTCCCGTCTTCGTCTGCTCGTACGCCGTGATGACGTCCGCCATGCGTCCGGCGTCCAGCTCCGCGGGCGGTATCCGATGCGTGGCCGCGCACACGCGTTCGTAGTCCTCGGGGGCGATCAGCGACACCTTCGTCCAATTGATCTCCGCAAGCAACGCGCGGACGATCATCGGATCGACGCCCGTCTCGCCCGTCACCCGCGTATAGGCGGCGGCCACGACCTCCCTCGGATCCTCGAGGATGGCCGGGAAGTACGCCTCGCTCAGCTCGGGCCATACGCGACGCAGCTGCTTCAGCGCGGCGGAATGGAACGTCGCCGCCTTCACCTGTGGCACGCCGAGCGCCGCCAGACGGGAACGCATCTCCGCCGCGGCCTTCACCGAGAAGGTGACGGCGAGGCTTCCCATCGGGTTCCACGCCCCGGTGGCGCATGCGTAGGCTATGCGGCGTGTGATGGTGCGGGTCTTGCCCGCGCCCGCGCCCGCCATGATGCGCACGGGGCCGTCGACGGCGCGCGCGGCCGCGGTCTGCGCCTCGTCGAGTCCCTGGAGAATTTCCTCGCCTGTTGTGTTCACATGCCCATTCTTGCAGGTTTCCTGAACGAATCGGAAGCCGACGTGCATTAGAGTGGGACACGTGAGTGAACGTTCAGTATTTACCTTGGCAGCTCTTGCATCCGCCGCCATGCCGAATCTCGCCGTGGCCAGCACGCGTGAATCCGAGCAGTATCCGCTCTCCGGCGCCGACGGCATCGATACGGCCGTGGTCACCGACACCACGGGCCGGGAGTTCGACGTCAGCGTGTCCGACACTACGGCCGGGAAGAAGCTGCTGCTGACCCGCGCGGATTCATCGGCCGCATTGCTTCGCGCCAAGGAGCCCGCGGGACTGGGCTTCGCGCTGGAACGCACCGTGGCGTTCCAGTCGGGCGAGCACGCCAACGGTCCCACCGGCTCCACCGCCGTGCTCATCACCGTGCACAACGAGGGGTTCGCCACCCCGCTCGACCAGTTGACCGAAAGCCAATGCGTCTCCGTGGGCACGGCCATCGGCGCCATCCACCGTCTGCGTCCGGCGTTCCTCGAAAAGGAGCGGTACCCGTCATTCTCCTCCATGCAGATCAGGAACCAGCTGGTCTCGTGGATCGCCCGTCTGAAGGAGGCGGGCCATGTCCCCGACGAGATCACGTCGAGCTGGGACCGCATCGTGGCCACCGAGGGACTGTGGGCGTTCCACACCTGCCCGGTGCACGGCGGATTCGACGACGGCGACATACTGTTCTCGAGCACCGGTCTCAACGCCATCTACCACTGGAGCAACATGCAGGTCAACGACCCGGCGCGTGACCTGGCCTGGATCTTCAGCCGGCTCGACTCCAAGCGCCGCAACAACGTGCTGTCCGCCTACGCGCGGCTGATCGGATCCCGGCTCGACGACCTCATCATGCTGCGGGCCAGCCTGTGGCTGCAGATGGAGCAGGTGGGCGACTTCATCCGGGCGCTCGACCGCGCCGACAACGACAGGATCATCGAGTTCAAGGCACAGGTGGAGCGGCTCGCCCACCAGCTTTCCGTGCGGGCGTCCAAACTCGCGCCGCAGGGCGACTCCAAGAAGTCCGAACGCCATCCTTCCACGATCACCGTGGGCACACTGCTGGAGAACGACGCACAGGACGACCGGCAAGCCGGGCGGCGTGCGGACCGTCCCGGGCCGGCACCTGCCGCCGAACCACGGAACACCCCGCAGGACGACCGTCGGGACCGCGATGCCGCGCAGACGTCGTTCCCGCCGAAAACCAGGCGCCAGCGTCCCCTATTGGACGAGCCGACCGACGCGCACCCGCAGGCACCGGAGTCCAAGACCGACGTGGTGACGCCGCCCGACGTGAAAAGCGACGACACGCGGACCGTGGCCCTGCCGAGGCTGACCGAGGCGGACTTCGACGACGAGGGCAACATCGCCCCCGACGGCGGCGCAACCGTGGAGGCCCCCGACGACAACCACGTGGGCGGCCATCCGACCGGCTACGTCTCGCTGATCGGCGACGCATCCGACGGCGGGACCCCGGACGCCGTTGACGCCGACAGCGAAGAGCCTACGGACGATTCGGACGGATCCGACGGGAATCGCTAGAATCCGGTAATAGTGTTGATAACCAGCAACCGGCCATACGGCCAAGGAGGAATCATGGACGTCGAGATCGGCATTCAGAACGTCACCCGCCCGGTGAGCTTCGCCACCGACAAGTCCGCGGACGAGGTCAGCGCCGCGATCAGCGAGGCCGTGAAGAACGGCGAGGTCGTGGACCTCACCGACACGAAGGGCCGCCGCATCGTCATCCCCGGCAAGGCCATCGGCTACGCCATCGTGGGCTCGGATACTTCTCATCCGGTTGGATTCGGCGCACTGAACTGACCCCAACCCTCGGCCCCCGCTTGCGGGGGCCGTTTCGGTTTCGCCAAGACCGGGGACGGCCCGGCCTACCGCACGATGCCGATGGCACCCCGGCGCGCGATCTCCTCCACCGTCGCGGCATCGGTCGTGTTCTCCCCCATGACGTTCGGCTTGCCCGCGCCATGCCAGTCGGAACCTCCGGTGGTCAGCAGATGCAGGTCCCGGGCCAGCCCCAGCAGACGCTGCTGCTGTTCGGGGGAGTTGTCGCGATGGAACACCTCGAGACCATCCAGTCCGGCCTGCGCAAGACCGGCGATATGCTCATCGGTGAGGATGCGCTTGTTGCGCGAGGTGGCCGCAGGGTGCGCGATGACGGCGACGCCGCCCGCATGCTTGACCGCCTCGACCACCGTCCTCGCATCCGGCGAGACTATCGGCACGTAATACGGGCCGTTCTTGTTGATGGTGCCCGCGAACGCGGCGGAACGGTTCGGGAAGAACCCCAACGCCACCATGGCGTCGGCGATATGCGGCCGGCCTATGGTCGTCGCCTCCCCCTCCTTCACCTGCGCGATCACGTCGTCCCATGTGATGGGAAAGTCGGCGGACAGGTTCTCCACCATCTTCTTCATGCGTTTCGTGCGGTTCTCGCGCGTGGTCTCGAACAGGGAGCGCAGCACCTCGTCGTCCGGTGAATACAGCAGACCGAGCATATGCACGCAAATGCCGTCCACGTCGGCGGTGATCTCCGTGCCCCGCACCAGCGGCACGCCATAACGGCGGCTCGCCTCCTCCGCCTCGTCCCAGCCGGCCCACGTGTCGTGGTCGGTGATGCCGACGCCCGCGAGTCCCCGCCGGCGCGCCTCGAGAACCAGTCCCTCCGGTGATTCGGTGCCGTCGGAGTATGCGCTGTGGCAGTGCAGATCCCAGCCGGCGTTCGTTACGTTTCGTGCAGTCATATCACTATCGTAAGCTGTTGGCGTCATAAATACACGTCAGTCGCGATGACATCATGCCCTGCAATGGCATGACGATGCGCGGCGGACACCTTCACGGGCGCCGCCCATGGACGGCGCCGACGGACGTCAGGGGGACGAGACGATGACGACGATGGTGGACGACTACCAGGCGGATGGCTACCGGGGAACACCGCGGGGATGGCGGCACGGCGCCACATGGACCTATCTCGTCATGCTGGTCATGTCGCTCGTGGCGCTCGGCGTGTCGTTCGTGCTCTCGGCCGAGACGCTGCATCTGGCCCGCAACCCCGACGTCAAGCTCGACTGCGACGTGAACTCCGTGGTCTCCTGCTCCACGGTGGCGCAGAGCTGGCAGGCGGAGATCATCCACCTCGGCGACCTGAGCTATCCGAACGCGTTCTTCGGCATCGCCGCCGAGGCCGTATTCGTCACCGTTGCCGTCATCGGCCTCGCACGCGTGGCCGTGCCCCGCTGGTTCGCCATCTGCACATGGCTGGGCGGCCTGGCCGCGCTCTTCTACGCATACTGGCTGTTCACGCAGTCGGTGTTCGTCATCCGCGCGCTGTGCCCGTGGTGCCTGGTGCTGATGTTCTCCACGACCATCCAGTTCATGGCGCTCTCGCACGCGAGCGTGCAGACGCAGGACCTGCCGCGCGCCGACGGTCCGCTCGGCGGCCTGCGCCGCGGCCTGGACACGTACTACCGCCTCAACCTCGACCTCATGATCGACGTCGTCTGGGTGCTTGTCCTCGTCACCGTCATCATGCTCAACGAGGGTGTCTCCCTGCTCCGGTTCTAGGCTCCAGGCATTAGGTTCCGGGCCACACACCCGGAACCCCCGCCCCAGCGGCTTGGGCCACGGCGACTTCGCTACAGCAGCTCCACCCTGCCGACGATGGCGGCATCGCCGGTGAGCTCCACGTGCCCGTCATCCACATGCACCATGAGCGTGCCGCCGCGCACGGTGATCGTCCAGTCGTCGATGCCGGCGAGCCTGCGCAGAGTGACCGCCGTGGCGCACAGGCCCGTGCCGCAGGAGAGCGTCTCGCCGCAGCCGCGCTCGTTCACCCGCATGAACGCCACACCATGGTTCGCTTTACGGTCGATGGCGTCCACGCGCACGAACTCCGCGTTCTGGTCGGATTCCAACACGGGGTCGACCACCGGCTTGGCCGCGAGGTCGAGGTCCGCGACCGCCGGCAGCGTAGCGCCGTCGGCGAGCCCACTGCCGCTGCGGTCCTCCAGCACGGCGACCACATGCGGGTTGCCCATGTCGACGAACGTGCCGCGGGCCGATCCTTCGTGTCCGGGAATCGTTACCGTGAACGTCTTCTCCTCCGCGCACTTCCATGCACCCATGTCGATGCGGAACACGTTGCGTCCCAGCCCCTCGACCGCCCCCAACGAGGTGAGCGTCTTCACACCGGCGCGCGTGCCCAACCGGAACGGCTCGCCGCCCGGCCCCGCCGCGTATCCCATCATCTGCGCGAACAGGGCGGTCACACGCGTGCCGTTGCCGCACATCTCGGCGAGCGAGCCGTCGGCGTTGCGGTAGTCCATGAACCAGTCCACTCCCGCCTTCTCGAACTCATCCACCTGTCCGTCGTCAAGGTCGGAGACGTATCGCGGATGCGTCAGCCGCAGCAACCCGTCGCCTCCGACGCCGAAATGACGGTCGTCGAGGAAACGAATCTCCTCCTCGGTCGGTTCGTGGTCGCCGTCGGCATCGGCGTATACGACGAAGTCGTTGCCGGTGCCATGCCCTTTGTAAACAGTCTGGGGAATGCTCATGAAACCCAAGACTATGGCAGTGAAACGACTAATCTTGTAGGGGATTATCTCGAGAACCCGTCACAAGGAGGACCATATGTCGTCGAACGCGCCCATCGGAGTGTTTGATTCCGGACTCGGCGGACTGTCCGTGGCCAGGCAGCTGCGCCACGACATGCCGAACGAGTCGGTGCTGTATTTCGGCGACAGCGCCCACGCGCCCTATGGCCTGCGGCCGCCGGAGGAGATCCGCGGCTTCTGCTTCGACATCTGCGACCGGTTCGTGCGGCAGGGGGTCAAGGCCATCGTCGTAGCCTGCAACACCGCCACGTCGGCCGCCGTCAACGATCTGCGCGAACGCTACGACATCCCGATCATCGGCATGGAGCCGGCGCTCAAGGTGGCCTGCGACCGCGGGCACGGCGTGCGTCAGCACGTCATCGTGGCCGCCACGCCGCTGACGCTGAAGGAGCGCAAGTTCGCCGACCTGCTGCACCGGTTCGATTCCGAACACGACATCCGCAAGCAGCCGTGCCCGGAACTGGTCCGCATCGTCGAGGCCGGCGAGCTGGGCGACCACGATCTGGTGATGGACACGTTGCATGGCTATTTCGACCGGTACGACCTCGATTCCATCGACAGCGTGGTGCTCGGCTGCACGCATTTCGTGTTCTACCGCGACTATTTCCGCGAGCTGCTTCCCACGCACACCGCCATCATCGACGGCAACGAGGGCACGATCAACCATCTCGGCGTGATTCTCGAATCGCTGGGAGGACTGGCCGAGGACACGCATCCCGGCTCGGTCGAAATCGCCAATTCGGACACTTCCGAACGTATTGTCGAACTGTCGCACACCCTGCTCGGCGAATAGCGTATCATCGACCGCATAACGGCGGACGGGCATCGGTCGGTCTCGATTCGACGTCGTCCGTCATGCAGCCGGCGGCGGACGGGCATACGAACCGTCATGGAAGGGAGTCGTCATGAAGACGGGAATCATCGACGTCGGGGGCGGATTCCGCGCGATCTACGGCGCGGGCGTCGTCGATCGTCTGCTGGAGGACGATGTGCGCATCGATTACGCCATCGGCGTATCGGCGGGCAGCGCCAATCTGACGTGCCTGCTCTCGAAGCAGAAGAACCGCACGTACCGTTTCTACACGGGCTACGCGTTCCGCCGTGAATACGCGAGCACCTATAATTTCGTGCACGACCGTAATTTCGTGCATCTCGACTACGTGTACGGCACGCTGTCGAACCACGACGGCGAGGACCCCCTCGACTACGAGGCCGTGAAGAACAGCCCCATCGAATACTATGTGGTGGCGGCCGAGGCGGAGACGGGCCTGCCGCACTATTTCCCCAAGTCGCGCATGCATCAGGACGATTACGACATCTGCAAGGCGTCGAGCGCCGTACCGGTGGCCTGCGAGCCGTACGTGGTCGACGGGGTGCCGTATTTCGACGGCGGCATCGCCGATCCGATCCCCGTGCAGAAGGCGTTCGACGACGGATGCGACAAGGTGGTGGTCGTGCTCACGCGTCCGAAGGATGTGCTGCGCGAGCAGAAACGCGACAAGGGGCCCGCCGCCATCCTCCGCCGCACCTACCCCGAGGCCGCGGAACGGCTGCTGAACCGATACCGGACGTACAACGACGAGGTGGCGCTGGCGAAGCGATACGAGGATGAGGGCCGGGTGCTGATACTCGCCCCCACCGACCTGTACGGGCTTTCCACGCTGCACAAGTCCTATGAGGGGCTGAACCTCATGTACCGGCGCGGATATGCCGACGCCAAGGCCGTGGCCGAGTTTTTCGCCGCATGACGTCTTACGACGCGACGAATGTGTGACGACATATGACGTCGTGACAGCATGCATCCGCATGTCGTCACGACGTTTTGTGACTATTCTTACCCTGTAATCGTTTTGTTATCTTTCGGCGAACGTGTTGCCGCGATTTGCCATAGCGGTCTTCTATAGTTGGGTGTTGACACATACAACAAAACATGGGAGTTTTGCTATGACCACCGTAGCCATCGTCGGTTGCACCCACGCGGGAACGTTCGCCGCGCAGTCCATTCTTCAGGCCCATCCGGATTGGGATGTGCACGTCTACGAGCGCAATGACACGCTCTCGTTCCTTTCCTGCGGCATCGCCCTGTGGGTCGGCGACCACGTCTCCGACCCGAAGAAGATGTTCTACTCCTCCCCCGAGGCGCTGGCCTCGCTGGGCGCGACGATGCATATGGAGCACGACGTGCTCAGCGTGGACGTCAAGGGCGGCTCGCTGGTGGCCAAGGACCTCAAGACCGGAGAGGAAAGCACGCTGGAATTCGACAAGCTCGTGGTGACGACCGGCTCCAAGCCGGTGACGCCGCCGATTCCGGGTCTGGCGGAAGGCCTTGGGGACGGCCGCGTGAAACTGTGCAAGAACTGGGGCCACGGCCTGGCCATCAAGGAGATGGCGAAGAGCGCGAAGAAGGTGGCCGTGATCGGCGCCGGATACATCGGCGCGGAGCTGGCCGAGCAGTTCAGCGAGATCGGCGTGCAGTCGGTGCTCGTCGACGGCCTCGACCGCGCGCTGGCGAAGAACTTCGACAAGCCGATCTCCGACGTGGTGGAGCAGGCGTTCACCGATCACGGCGTGACGCTGGCATTGGGCCACATGGTCACCGAGTTCCGCCTCAACGATTCCGGCACCGTGACCGTGGTGACCTCCGAGGACGAGTTCGAGGTGGATTGCGCCATCATGGGCGCGGGCTTCCTGCCGCGCACCGACCTGTTCGCCGGGCAGCTCGACATGCTGAAGAACGGCGCCATCACCACCGACGAGTACATGCGCGCCACGATCAGCGGCGAAAGCGAGCCGTCGCAGGACGTGTTCGCCGCCGGCGACTCGGCCACCGTGTTCTACAACCCGACCGGCACCTACGACTACATCCCGCTGGCCACGAACGCGGTGCGTCAGGCGCTGCTCGTGGGTGCGAACATCGTGGAACCGACGCAGAAGTACATGGGCACGCAGGCCACCAGCGCCGTGCAGCTCTATGACCTGTCGCTGGCGGCGACGGGCCTGACGCAGGGCGGCGCCGAGGCGCGCGGCGTGAACGTGAAGTCGACGACGCTGACGCAGGACTTCCGTCCGGCGTTCATGCTCACCACCACGCCGGTGACGGCCACGCTCACCTGGGACCCGGAGACCCGCAAGATCAAGGGCGCGCAGTTCCTGTCGAAGCAGCCGGATGTGGCGCAGGCGGCGAATGCGGTGTCCATCGCCATCCAGGCGGGCTTCACCATCGACCAGCTGGCCAACGTGGACCTGCTCTTCCAGCCGAACTTCAGCCAGCCGGTCAACTACCTCGCCGCCGTGGCGATGCAGGCCGTGGCGTCGTGAGACAGTCCGGTGGACTGTCGAGCAGCCACGGGCGTAGCGGTTCCGCCAAGGAACCGCGAAGCAAGCAAGGCGCGGGCATAGCCCGCCCACAATTGCAGACCGTGGCGTCGTGAGGCCGATTGCCCTCGCCTCCCTCTGACGAGGGAGGTGGCACGGCGAAGCCGTGACGGAGGGAGAGAACGAAAGCACCACAGCCGCCAAGGCACAATCACGGCAACCACCGTAATCACGGGCGGCGCAGCCATCACCGTTCCAGTCTCTCCCCCAGTCGGCTCACGCCGACAGCCCCCTCGTCAGAGGGGGCCCGCCGCAGTCGCGGCGTCCCATCCCCGCCTCCCTCTGACGAGGGAGGTGGCACGGCGAAGCCGTGACGGAGGGAGAGAACGAAAGCACCACAGCCGCCACGGCACAATCACGGTCACAATCTCTCCCCCAGTCGGCTACGCCGACAGCCCCCTCGTCAGAGGGGGCCCGTTCCGTCTGCAAGCGACTGACGCCCACAACCCTTTCAGAGGGAGGCCTGCTCGTTCAGCGGGTTCACCGGAACCTCGCGCCGCTCCGTCTCCCCCAGCTCCCCGCCGAACGCCTGCTCGAACGACCGGGAGTCCACGGCGATGCGATTGCCGTCGTTGCGCCCGGAGAACGCGTTGCGTTCCGCGATGTCAAGCGCCTGCTTGAGGTCCTCGAGCAGGTCGAACACGTCTTCGATGCCGACGGAGAGGCGGATGAGCTCGTCGCTGATGCCGAGCTTGAGCCGCTCCTCGCGCGGCACCTCGAAGTGGGTCATGCGTGCGGGGAACTCGGCGAGGCTTTCCACCGCGCCGAGGCTCACGGCCAGCCGGAACACGTGCAGGTTGTTGAGCACGTCGGCCGGATTCACGCCCTTCTTCACCTCGAAGGAGAGCACGCCGCCGAAGCCGTTGAGCTCGCGCACCGCCAGATGGTAGTCGGGCGAGTCGGCCAGTCCCGGATAATGCACGTCGGCGACGACCGGGCTGTTCTTGAGGAACCGTGCGATGGTGAGCGCGTTCTCCTGCTGACGGTCCATGCGCAGTGCGAGCGTCTGGATGCCGCGGCGCACGGCGTCGCATTCGGCGGGGGCGAGCACACCGCCGAGACGGTTGAGCGAGAAGTAGAGGCGTTCGGCGATGTCCTTCTTTCGGGCGACGGCGAGTCCTGCGTTCACGTCGGAGTGCCCGGCGAGGTACTTGGTGGCGGAGTGCAGCACGATGTCGACGCCGACGTCGAGCGGACGCTGCAGGTACGGGGTGAGGAACGTGTTGTCGACGATGGCGATGGCCTTGTGCTCGTGGGCGATGTCGGCGAGCGCGGCGGTGTCGTTGACCTTGAGCAGCGGGTTGGTGAGGGTTTCGAAGTAGATGGCCTCGACGTGCTCGCCTTCGTCTTCGACGGCCTTGAAGACCTTTTCGACGAGTTTGAGGTCGGTGGTGTCGATGGGGTGGAAGATGAGTCCCCAGCGGGTGAAGTGTTCGTTGATGAGCGAGTAGGTGCCGCCGTAGATGTTGTCGCTGACGATGATGTGGTCGCCGGGCTTGAAGATGGCGAGCGCGGCGTGGATGGCGGCGAGTCCGGAGGCGAAGGCGAAGCCCTGACAGCCGTGTTCGAGCTGGGCAATCTGCCGTTCGAGGAATTCGCGCGTGGGGTTGCCCGATCGCGCGTAGTCCCAACGCGGGGTGTCCTCGACGGATTTGAACGTGTAGGTGGAGGAGTTGTAGATGGGCGGGTTCACCGCGCCAGTATTGTTGTCGTTCACCGGTACGCCGTGTACGAGCTGCGTCTTCAACCGTGCCATCGTCTTCCCCTTCTGTCGTTCGTGTTCCTGTTGCGAAAAGTCCGTTGATTACAGCTAAGCGCGCGCCTTCCTTGCTTTCAAGCGCGTCAGCATAGGTAAAATCTATATGGCGTGCGACCGGCGACGTCGTTGCAACGATTGATAGCCGGTTATAGATTTTGCTGACGGGTCTCGTCCCGTCGGGTTGGAGGGAACGGGAACGATGTGCGTTCGTCATACGACCATTCGTCATGCGACGTTGGATGATCTCGATGCGATCGCCGCGGTGGAGTCGGCGTGCTTCCCGCCGGCGGAGGCCGCGTCGCGCGAGGATTTCCGCCGGCGTCTGGAGGCGTATCCGAATCATTTCTGGCTGATGGTCGACAACGAAAACGACAGTGCTGCCGACGGTGCCGATAATCATGGCGGCGGCACGCTGATCAGTTTCGTCAACGGCATGACGACGGACGAACGCGATCTTGCCGACGTGATGTATGCCGATGCCGCGATGCATGACGAGCACGGCCGGTGGCAGATGGTTTTCGGCGTGAATACGATGCCGGAATATCGCCGGCATGGGTATGCGTCCGCGGTGCTGCGCCGGGTGATTGATGACGCCCGCGAACAGGGGCGTGCCGGTGTGGTGCTGACGTGCAAGACGGAGAAGATCGCGTTCTATGCGCGGCTTGGCTTCGTGGACGAGGGCGTCTCCGATTCCACGCATGGTGGCGTCGTCTGGCATCAGATGCGCGTCACGTTCTGACCGTCACATCAATACACGGTTTTCTGGCCCCCTCTGACGAGGGGGCTGTCGGCGTCAGCCGACTGGGGGAGAGACTGTGGCCGTAGACCCGTGGGCCATCGGCCATACCGTATCGCCCGCAGGACGATTCCACCGCTATGACGCCGTTCCCCGTATGCTGGATATGGCAATCAAGGAAGGACCATCATGGAAATCACCAAGACGTTGACGAAACTCAACGGCAATCCCCGCCGGCCGGTGTTCGTGCTGCTGCACGGCTGGGGGTCGAACGAATACGATCTGCCGGACCTGCTGCGCTTCTGCGCGCCGGACGCGGACTATGCGTCACTGCGTGCGCCGATCGATTACGGCATGGGATACACGTGGTTCGGCACGTGGGATCATGAGGGCGTGCCGGTCGGCGCATCACTGGACAAGCAGGCGTTGGAGGCCGCCGAAGCCGTGGACCGTTGGGTGGCGGCGAACATTCCCGCCGACCGTGACGTGGTGGCGATGGGCTTCTCGCAGGGCGGTCTGCTGGCCGGTCATCTGCTGCGTGTGAACCCGGAGCGGTACCGGGCTGCGGTGTGCTTCTCCGGCTGGCTGGCGCCGGGCGCCGTGGCCGGAGACGAACGTCTTGCGGAACTGGTTCCCCCGGTGTTCTACGGCCATGGAGCCGCCGACACCATCTTCCCGAAGGAGGAGGTGGCGGCGATGGGCGACTTCTGGAGGAAGCACGGCACGCTGACCGAGAAGGTGTATCCGGGCATGGCGCACAGCATCAACATGCCCGAGATGCGCGACGTGGCGACGTTCCTGCAGGGCATCGGCGCCGCCGGCCCGATGTTCTAGCCGGTTCAGGAAGGAGACCCCGTCATCCTGAGCTGGCGGCCCCCGTGTGCGTCATCCTGAGCGAGTGCTCTCCTTGTCATCCTGAGCGAGCGCAGCGAGTCGAAGGATCTATGAAAACCCAAGGGGTCCAAGATCCTTCGACTACGACCTGACGGTCTGCGCTCAGGATGACATTAAGGAGTACGGCCTCCGCTCAGGATGACATTAAGGAATACATCCTCCGCTCAGGATGACATTAGGGGCATGCCCTCCGCTCAGGACGCCAAAGGAATCACAGTTCGCGGGAGCGCTGGGCGGCGGCGGAGACGGCCTTCATCACGGTGCCGCGCAGTCCGGCCTCCTCGAGCACGGCGTAGCCGGCGATGGTGGTGCCGGCCGGCGAGGTGACCATGTCCTTGGCGGCGGCCGGCGTCATGTTCTTGTCGAGGATGAGCTTGGCCTCGCCCAGGCAGGTCTGCGCGGCGAGCCGGTAGGCGGTGGCGCGCGGCAGACCCTCCTTGAGTCCGCCGTCGGCGAGCGCCTCGATGAACAGCGCCACGAACGCGGGTGCACTGCCGGAAAGGCCGGTGACGGCGTCGAGCAGGTGTTCGGGCACGAATTCGACGATGCCGAGCGATTCGAACAGCGCCTTGGCGAAGGCCTTCTCGTCGTCGGTGAAGTCGCTGTCGGAGTCGAGCGCGAAGGCGCCGGCGCCGACGAGTGCCGGGGTGTTGGGCATGAGTCGCATGACACGCGGCGTGCCGTCGACGGTGTCGCGCACGCGGTCGGCGGTCACGCCGGCCATGATGGACAGGATGGCCTTGCCGTCGAAGGAGCCGGCCTTGGCGGCCATGGCGGCGAACATCTGCGGCTTGACGGCGAGCAGTACGATGTCGCTGGCGGCGACCACGTCCTTCTCGCTGGCGGCCGTGCCCAGCCCCAGCGACTTCGCGTAGGCGATCTTCTCGGCATTGGGGTCGAAGATGGTGACGTCCGACGCCTTAATTACGCCGTGTTCGATGGCGCCGCCGATGATTGCGCCGCCCATGTTGCCGAATCCGATAACGCCGATGTGCTTTCCTGCCATCATATGGTCCTTTCTGGTGCGTCGGGCGGATGGGAACGGCGCCTGTCGCCCGTTCCCCCATCCGCCCTGACTAGAACGCAGTCTAGTTTTGCAATATATCGTGCATGCAACGTCGAGGAAAACCGACGTTACCGACGTCATCGCGTACGCAACGTCATTCCGTACGCAACGCGGTGGCCGGATCCTGCCTAGCGGCCTTCTTCGACGGGATGAGCCCGCCGATGAGCGTCAATACGACGCTGAGCACCACGAGGATGACGCCGCCGCCCACGGGCAGCACGGCGTTGACGTCGTTGTTGCCGATGAGATGATGCAGCAGCTGGTTGCCGGGGATGAGCAGCAATAGGGTGACGCCGATGCCGATGAGTCCGGCGAGCAGGCCGATGATGCCGGTCTCGGCGTTGAACACCTGGGAGATGTTGCGTTTCGAGGCGCCCATGGCGCGCAGGATGCCAATCTCCTTGGTGCGTTCGAGCACGGAGATGTATGTGATGATGCCGATCATGATCGACGACACGATGAGCGAAACGCTTACGAACGCCATCAATACGTAGGAGATGACGTTGATGATGGTGGTCACGGAGTTCATCATCAATCCCACGTAGTCGTTGTAGACGATCTTGTCGGCCTTCTTGACGCCGTCGTTGTAGTGGCTGATGGCGTCGCCGACGGCGTTCTTGTCGTCGAAGCTGTCGGTGTAGATGCTGATGGCGGTGGGCGCGTCGCGGCCGACGACGCCGAACGCGGCGAGGTTGTCGTCGTAGTCGCCGCTGGAGACGTACTGGTCGTAGATCTTCACGAGCGTGGCGGTGGGGGCGGTGGCGATGTACGCGTCGAACTGGTCGGCGAGCTGCTGTTCGCTCATCGCGCCCATGGCGGCAGCGGCGCCGGACGCGCCGGTCGTGGCCTCCGATCCGTATGCGGATGCGGCGCCGGACGCGTCCGTCGTCGTGCCGGCCGCCGCTCCCCCGCTTTGTGCGGAGGCGCCGGCGGAGTCGCCGAGCATGGACCGCGCCATGTTCGCCTTGTCGCTGACGCCGAGCGACGCCACGTAGGTCTTCGCGTCGGCGGCCTTCGCCTTGTCGTCGGCGGGCGAGAACGCGAGGTCGTTGAGCACGTTCCTCTTCGGCGAGGCCTTCTGCGCCTTGACGATGGCACTGTCGTTCGCGTAGTCGATGAGGTAGTTCGTCAGGTCGCGCGTGTAGCCGACGCCGGCGGCCAGCGGTGTGGTCTTGGAGTCGGCGTGGGGCCGGACGACGCCCACGATCTTCAGTTTCATGGCCTTGTCGGCGAGTTTGGCTACCTCGTCCTCGTCGTCGACGACGTATCGGTACGTGCCGTCGGCGTTCTTCACGTACTGGTCGGCGGCGGGCACGAGCCGAAGCGTCTGGTCGAGGGCCTTGTCGTAGTCGATGCGGCCGGTGTCGGTCTTGACGTCCTTGCCGTCGTTGATCTTCGTCATCATGTCGTTGTAGTCGCTGGCGGGCAGCAGGCCGAGCTCGTAGAGCGTGGTGAGCGAGACCTTGTTGTTCTGGTCGAGCACGAGCACCACCTGGTCCTTGGCCTTGGGCCAGGAGCCTTTGACGACCTCGTAGTTGTCGGTGATGACCTTGCTGATGCGCTGGCCGGACTTCGCGCCGGGCATGATCTCGTTGAACGATTCGGGCGCGGTGTTCTCGTCGGTCTTGCCGGTGATCATCGACATCTGCGTGCGTTGGATGTCGGCCATGTTCTGCGACGACCGGGCGCCCAACGACGCCATCTTCGACGACATGGCGTCGCCGGACTTCGAGCCGATGGTCACGCCGTCGGCGTTGACCAGCGTGCCCTTGGGGTCGCGGTCGTAGACGGAGAACTTGACGTCGTACGTGTATTGGATGCCGTTGGCGCCCACGTATTTATGAATCTCGCTGTTCGGGTCGTCGAGATACTTCTTGAATTTGCTGAGGTTGTTCTTGGTGATGGAGCTGGTGAGACTGGACACCTGCTTGATGCCGGAGTCGTCCGGGTAGATGCCGTCGGTCTTCGCGGACGCGCTGCGGCCCTCCTCGGCGTCGGACATCTGCGATTTCATGATGCTCGACATGTCGAACGACTGCGATTGGATCTCGATCGGATACGAGGCCATCGTGTCGCGTTGGATGTTCGAGATATAGGTGTTCACGCCCGTCGAAATGGACAGGATCAGCGCGATGCCGATGATGCCGATGGAACCGGCGAACGACGTGAGTATGGTGCGCGCCTTCTTGGTGCCGAGGTTGTTGAAGCTCAGGGCGAGCGACGTGGCGAACGACATGGACGCGCGGCCCATGGTCTTGTGCACGGCGGGCTTGGCGGCGGCGTCGGAGCCGGGATCGGGCTCGAACGGGTCGGAGTCGCTGCGGATCCGGCCGTCGCGCAGCTCCACGATGCGCGTGGCGTACCGTTCGGCGAGTTCGGGATTGTGGGTGACCATGACGACGAGGCGGTCCTTGGCCACGTCGCGCAGCAGGTCCATGATCTGCACGGAGGTGTCGGAGTCGAGTGCGCCGGTGGGCTCGTCGGCCAGGACGATGCCGGGGTTGTTCACCAGGGCGCGGGCGATGGCCACGCGCTGCATCTGGCCGCCGGAAAGCTGGTTGGGGCGCTTGTCCACGTGGTCGCCGAGGCCGACCTGTTCGAGGGCCTTGCGGGCGCGTTCGCGGCGTTCGGACTTGGAGACGCCGGAGATGGTGAGCGCCAGTTCCACGTTGGAGAGGATGGTCTGATGCGGGATGAGGTTGTAGCTTTGGAAGACGAAGCCGATGGTGTGGTTGCGGTAGGAGTCCCAGTCGCGGTCCTTGTATCGTTTCGTGGAGATGCCGTTGATGACGAGATCGCCGCTGTCGTAGCGGTCGAGGCCTCCGATGATGTTGAGCAGCGTGGTCTTGCCCGACCCGGAGGGGCCGAGGATGGCCACGAATTCGCTGTCGCGCAGGTTGAGGCTCACGTCGTCGAGCGCCTTCTGGACGAAATCGCCGGTCCGGTATTGTTTGGAGATCGACTTGATCTGCAGCATGACCCGTCTCCTTGGTGTATGGCCGAATACACGAGAACCGTATCATATCCGGTTCGCCGGGGAGCGGGATTCGCCTCCCCGGCGAACGGCGATTCCGCAGGCCCCCGGACAACGCCGACGCCGGTGCCGTGAGTGGTCGGGCGCCTGCTGTCAGTCGTCAGTCGGCGTGGGCGGCCTGTGGCTTGCGCGATGCCAGCCATGAGCGCACGCCCTTGACGATCAGCGGCAGCACGGAGATGAACACGATGATGATGCAGGTGGCGTCGATGTTGTCGGCGATGATCGAGACGCGCCCCAGCTGATGCCCGGCGACGGGCACGACGATGCCCCAGGCGAGCGCGCCGACGAGGTTCGCGGAGATGAACTTGCGGTGGCTGTAATGGGTCAGGCCCACGGCGAACGGCACGAACGTGCGTAAGATCGGCACGAAGCGGGCGAGGATGATGGCCTTGTAGCCGTAGTGGTCGAAGAACGCGCGGGCGCGGGCGAGTCGTTCGGCGTTCCTGCCGGTCGTCCATGAATGCAGCAGACGGCTGTCGCCGCCGAACTTGCCGAGCTCGTAGCCGACCTGGTCGCCGATGAACGCGCAGACGCCGACGACGAGGCAGATGATCCACAGGGGCGTGGAGGCGAGCGGGGAGCCGGGCAGGGCCATGGCGGCGGAGACCATGCCGAGCAGGAAGACCAGGGAGTCGCCGGGCAGGAAGAACCCGATGAGCAGGCCGGATTCGGCGAACACGATGAGGGCGGAGACGACCAGCGCCCACGGGCCGGCCGCGCCGATGATGAATTCGGGGCTGAGAAACTGTGGCATGACAATCCTTACGAAGATTTGCGGAACCGGTCATCGCCCATGGCGATGCCGTTGCCTTCACCATGCCATCCGCGTTCTCAGACGGTGCTAAGGAAAACGGCGGGCTCGCTGCCGGAGTGCTATCGTGCCGTCCGCAACGGCAGATGCATATGCGATTCGACGTCGTCCCACTTGACCGGATATCCGGCGCCGTGCGCGCAGAACACCGAGTCGGGCGTGTTCTCCATGTCGGATTCGGGGTCGTAGGCGGCCTGTTCGATGACGTCGTCGGCGTTGTGGCAGGGTCGGTAGCCGCCGAACGTGCAGACGATATGGCCCTGGCCATGCGTGTAGGCGTTGACGTCCATGGCGTAGTCGCGCATCTCGGATACCGGTGCGACGCCTTCGAGCACGGCATGGTCGCCGTCGGATTGCGGCGGGTCGAACGTGCCGCCCATGCGCTGCACATCGGCCATGGCGCGGCCGAGCATATCCTGCGGCGTCTCGAGGCGGAACCGGTACCAGGGTTCGAGCAGCCGGCAGTCGCCGCGCTCCCTGGCGCGCATGAGGCCTTGGCGCACGGCCCGGTAGGTGGCCTGGCGGAAGTCGCCGCCCTCGGTGTGCTTGAGGTGGGCGCGGGCGGCCACGAGCGTGAACCGCATGTCGGTGATGGGCGAGCCGGTGAGCACGCCGAGATGCTCCTTCTCCTTGAGATGCGTGAGGATGAGCCGCTGCCAGTTGCGGTCGAGCACGTCCTCGCTGCATGTGGTGGCGTAGCTCAGGCCGCTGCCTTCGCCGGTGGGTTCAAGCAGGATATGCGCCTCGGCGTAGTGGCGCAGCGGCTCGAAGTGGCCGACGCCTTCGACGGGTGCGGTGATGGTCTCCTTGTAGAGGATGGTGCCGGGGCCGAAACGCACGTCGAGTCCGGACCGGTCGCGCATCATCTGCTGGATGATCTCCAGCTGGACGGCGCCCATGAGCTGCAGGCGGATCTCCTGGAGCCGCTCGTCCCAGACGACGTGCAGGAGCGGATCTTCGTCGTCGAGCTCGCGCAGGGCGACCAACGCCTTGTGGATGTCATAGTCGCCGGGCAGCACGGTGTAGGTGAGCACCGGCTCGAGCACCGGCTCGCCGGCGTCGGGTTCGAAGCCGAGGCCCTCGCCGGGGAAGGTGCGGGTGGGGCCGGTCACGGCGCAGACGGTGCCGGCCGGGGCCGTGTCGGCGAGCGTGAACTTCGCGCCGGAGTAGATGCGCAGCTGGTCGGCCTTCTCCCGCCACACCTCTCCCGGCGTCGCCGTATCGGTCACGCCGTCCCTGCCATCCTGAGCGGAGCCGCTTGCCCCCGCACCCTTTCTGTCATCCTGAGCGGAGCCGAAGGATCTCTCATTCGTCAGCCACGCCTTCACCGGCAGCTCCCCGCCGGTCACCTTCAGCCAGGTGAGCCGGTTGCCCTGCCGGTCGTGCGCGATGTTGAACACGCGTGCGCCGAATTCGTCCGGGTATGCGGGCTGCCGGGTGTATGCGGCCAGTCCTTCAAGCAGTTCGTCGACGCCGTCGAGTTTCAGCGCCGACCCGAAATAGCAGGGAATCAGACGCCGCCCGGCGATCATCTCCCGCAGCCGACCGTCGCTAATCACGCCGTCGGCGAGATATTCGTCCATGGCGTCCTCGTCGAGCATGGCCGTGTCCTCGCGCTTCCCCGGAGCGGGTTCCATGCCGAAGTCCATGCATCCGTCACCGAAGCGGCGGCGCAACTGGGCGAGCAGCGCATCATGGTCGGCGCCGACGGCGTCCATCTTGTTGACGAAGACGAACGTCGGCACATGGTAGCGTTCCAGCAGCCGCCACAACGTTTCGGTGTAGCCCTGCACGCCGTCGGCGCCGCTCACCACGAGTATCGCATAGTCGAGCACGCGCAGGGTGCGTTCCATCTCGGCGGAGAAGTCCACATGGCCCGGCGTGTCCAGCAGGCTGATGCGCAGGTCGCCGTATTCGACGATCGCCTGCTTGGAGAAGATGGTGATGCCGCGCTGCTTCTCCATGTCGTCGGTGTCGAGGAACGCGTCGCCATGGTCCACGCGGCCCAGTGAGCGGATTTCGCCGGCCCGGTAGAGCAGCCCTTCGGAAAGCGTGGTCTTTCCGGCGTCCACATGCGCCAGAATACCCACAACGATCTGTTTCATACACACCTCGTCCACGTTCGTATTGCCCACAACAGCATATATGGCGGTTTCGTCCCGCGAAGCTGCATCGCACATTCCGAACAATACCGTCATCGACGGCGGCAACACGTAATGCGACGGAAAAACACACGGACAAGTCAGTCCTGGGGAGGAGACGTCCGTGCGCGGTGACTTCGGCGCACGACGGGTGTGATTACGTCAGGCTCGGTAAGTGGCGGGACGGAGGAATGGGCATGACGATGGATTGCGCCGCGTTTCTCACGAAATGCAGCCCAATCCATTGGGAAACCTCGGTTTTTCGTGGACCACGGCGCAATTCCAGCGAAAATGCGCCGCTGTCCATCGTCGGAAGAAAACCGATACCAAAGAAACGTTGCAATCATGCGGATCTTGATGTCACGGCCCCGGATTCCCCATGGACCGAACCGCAATTCCGACAAAATACAGCCCAATCCATCAAAACCGCCGCAATTCCCATGGAGCACGACGCAATCCGGCGATATCGCAACGCAATCCATCCGGTACTTCATCCGACACCGGCATTCTCTCGGAGAATCACGCCCACAACTCGAGGTTTCCGGCTGATTGCACGGTTAGATTCCCAGAATCTTCGCGGCGGTGCCGTATAGCACCTTGCGCTCCTTCGCCTGGTCGAGACGCCAGTCGCGGATGTTCCGCACGCCCTGGGCGATGGGTCCCAGCGGGAACGAGGATCCGAACAGCACCTGGTCCGGAATCATGCGCTCGGCGGCCTGACGCAACTCCGGGGCCGCATTGCCGCGCGTGCCCTCGAAGTCGGCGAGCAGGTACAGGTTCGTGTTCATGAAGGCGATGGGCACCATCTCGGCCACCCACGGCCAGCCGGCATGCGAGACGATGAACGTGAGGTCCGGGAATTCGCGCACCACGTGATGGATCTGCCGCGGGATGGTGTTGTCGATGAGGTCGCTGGCGAAGGCGCTGACCGTCGCCATGACCGGCAGCCCGAGCTCCTGCAGACGCTCATAGACCGGGAGGATGCGCTCGTCGTCGAAACGCACGTCGTTGCCGCCCAGCGGTTCGATGGAGACGCCCTTGGCGCCGCGCGCCACGACGTCGCGTTCGATGACGTCCAATGCCTCGCCGGGCTTCGCCACGTCGAGGAACGGGAAGACGAGGAATCGATCCGGGTCTTTGGCGGCGTAGTCGAACAATTCGTCGTTGGTGGTGTCGTAGACCTTGCGCCCGGGGAGCACGGCCTTGACGATGTTCGCCTCGTCGAGTTCGCGCCTGAGGGATGCGTAACTGCGGTCGGTGGCGGCGGCGGTGATGTCGTAGCCGAATCCGGAGAAGAAGCGGCGGACCATCGCGTCGGAGAAGCCGCGGTCGTAATGCTCGGAGAACGGGCGGAGGCGGAAGTCGATGATGGGTTGCGTATCGTTCGGCACGGAATCGATCGGCGTGGAGTCGGTCAATGGAATCCCCTTCCAAAAAAGAAAAATGCGTATAGCGGAAATTCTAGGATGCCGGGGCTGCGCGCCCTCGAACATCGGCGGATTCCCGCTATACGCATTATCGATGGCCGGCTCAAACGGCCCGACCGATTCGGTCGGCCCGGCCGGTCTGGCCGCTACTCGCAGGCCACGCCGTCGCCGTCTCGGTCGAGCTTCGACGAATAGCCGGGGTCGCCGCGGTGCAGCGGCGCCTTGCCGGCGGCGCGCACGGCGGCGCAGTTCCTGTACGTGACGTTCGAATCACTCGACGAATTCGACGACGTACCGGATGACGAGCCTGACGTCGCGCTTGGCGTGCTGGTGGCCGCCGGCGTGCTTGCGCTGGCTGGGGGGCTGGGCGTGACGGCCCACGTGTGCGCGGAGCCGGTGGAGCCTGAGGACTCCGTGCCGTTGCCGCCGGAGGTGGGCACGGTCTGCGTGGGGCAGGTGGCGAGGATGGTGGCCATGGCGTCATGCTCGGCCTGCGTGACCCACAGCGAGTACTTGGTCTTCATGCCGATCTGCCGCGCCACGTAGGCGCAGCGGTAGGACTTGTTCGACGGCAGCCAGGTGGCGGCGTCGCCGTCGCTTTTCTGCTGGTTGGCGGGACCGTCGACGGCGAGCAGGTTGTACGGGTCGTTGGCCAGCTGCTTGCGCCTGTCTGCGCCGATCTGCTGCGCGCCCTTCTGCCATGCGTCGGACAGGGCGACCACGTGGTCGATCTGCACGGCGGACGACGTGTTCTGGCCGCGCTTGAAGTTGATGGTCTTGCCGGTGTAGGGGTCGGCGAGCGTGCCGGACGTGACCACGCAGTTGTGGGTGCCGGACTTGTAGGTCACGTTCTGCATGTCGCGTGCAAGGATGTCGTTGCGGGTATCGCATCCGTTGCCGTCGACGTCGGCCCATGCGGGGCCGAACTGATCGCGCGAGTAGCCGGTCTTGGGCGCACGGCCCTTGACGGGCAGTTTCGCCAGTGCGTCGGTGGCCTTGGTGCCGTTGCCGGTGGACGTCGAATCATTCGTCGACGTCGAACCGGAAGCGCTGCCCGACGACGTACCCGTTCCGCCGGTCGTCGACGACGAAGACGACGACGCGGCCGACGACGAAGATGATGCCGACGAGGAGTCGGCTGCCTCCCCACACGCGGACAACATGCCCAGCGCCGCCACACAGGCGATGAGGGCGACGAGCGGGCGGCGGTGCGGACGCCTGCCGGCGCTGCAAGAAACGGTCATGATGCTGCTCTCCTTGGTTCCGTTGCGTTCCATATGTTCCTGTATTCCATATGTTTCTGTGTTCGGTATATTCCTGTATTCCATATAGCCCACGACGCAAAGAAGGGGCCGCGAACCGTGGAAAACGGCTCGCAGCCCCTGTCCGGCCCCGATTGCCGCGGGGGCCACGCGGAACGTCAGGCCTTGGCGACCTCCATGCCGAGTTCCTTGGCGTCGGTGGCGGTGATGGTCACGCCGGCTTCGGCCAGGGTCTCGTGGGCGATGAGGTCCTTGAACTGCTCGGCCTTGGGCGCGTCGGCGGCCGGCACGGTCAGCTTCAGGCTGATGCGGTCGGCGATGTCGAGGCCGGCGTCCTTACGGGCGTCCTGCACGGCGCGGATGACGTCGCGCGCGTAGCCTTCGGCCACGAGGTCGTCGTTCAGCTCGGTGTCGAGGATCACGAAGCCTCCGGTCGGCAGGGCCGAGGACACAGAGTTGGCGGCCTCCTCGGCGTTCTTCTCCTCCACGCGGTTGATGAGCTCGTACTCGCCTTCCACGAGCGCGATGTCGCCGTTCGGCGTCTCGGCCACGGGGGCGCCGTCCTCGCCGACGTGCCATGCGCCGGTCTTGGAGGCCTTGATGGCGAACTGGACGTCCTTGCGCAGACGCTTGCCGGCGACGCGGGCGTTCACCTTCAGCTCGTGCACGATGCGCAGGCCCTGTGTGCCGGCGTCCTCCATGGTGCAGAACTCGATGTCCTTGACATTGAGCTCGGACTTGAGGATGTCGGTGTAGGGTTCGACCGCGGCCACGTCCTCGGCGACCACGGTGAGCTTGGCGAGCGGCTGGCGCACGCGGATCTGCTGGGCCTTGCGCAGCGACAGCGTGCCGGAGACGACCTCGCGCACCTTCTCCATGGCGGCGACGAGCTTGTCGTCGGCCACGAGCGTCCTGCCGAGCTCGGTCGGCTCGCCGGTCTTCTCGTCGGCGAGGAACGGCCAGTCGGCCAGATGCACGGATTCGCCGCCGGTGAGGCCGCGCCAGATGGTTTCGGTCTCCATCGGGGCGAGCGGCGCCATCACGCGGCACAGCACCTCGAGCGCGGTGTACAGCGTGTTGAAGGCGTTGGCGTCCTCGTTCCAGAAGCGGTCGCGCGTGTTGCGGATGTACCAGTTGGTGAGCATGTCGATGAAGTCGCTCACCTCGTCGCAGGCGTCGGAGATGGCGAACTCGTCGAGGGACTTCTGCACGTTGGCCACGAGCTTGCGCAGGCGGGCCAGCAGGTAGCGGTCCATCTCGGGCAGGGCGGCCACTTCGTCGGCATGCAGCAGACGGGCGTCGAAGCCTTCGCCCTTGTTGGCCGCGTTGGCGTAGAGGGTGAAGAAGTAGTAGGAGCTCCACAGCGGCAGCATGACCTGGCGCACGGTGTCGCGGATGCCTTCGGACGTGACGATGAGGTTGCCGCCGCGCAGGATCGGCGAGCTCATGAGGAACCAGCGCATGGCGTCGGAACCGTACTTGTCGAACACGCCGTTGACGTCCGGGTAGTTGCGCAGATGCTTCGACATCTTCTGGCCGTCGGAGCCGAGCACGATGCCGTGGCAGATCACGTTCTTGAAGGCCGGGCGGTCGAACAGCGCGGTGGCCATGACGTGCAGCAGGTAGAACCAGCCGCGGGTCTGGCCGATGTATTCGACGATGTAGTCGGCCGGGAAGTGCTGTTCGAACTTCTCCTTGTTCTCGAACGGGTAGTGGAACTGCGCGAACGACATGGAGCCGGACTCGAACCAGCAGTCGAGCACGTCGGTGATGCGGTGCATGTGGCTCTTGCCGGTCGGGTCGTCGGGGTTGACGCGCACGAGGTTGTCGATCCACGGGCGGTGCATGTTCACGTTGCCGTCACGGTCGCGCGGGTAGTCGCCGAAGTCGGCCTTGAGCTCCTCGAGCGAGCCGTACACGTCGACGCGCGGGTACTTCGGGTCGTCGCTCACCCACACCGGGATCGGCGAGCCCCAGAAGCGGTTGCGGGAAATGGACCAGTCGCGGGCGTTGGCGAGCCACTTGCCGAACTGGCCGTCCTTCACGTTCTCCGGGATCCAGTTGATCTCCTGGTTGAGTTCGAGCAGACGCTTCTTGATCTTGGTGACGGAGACGAACCACGAGCTCACCGGCTTGTAGATCAGCGGCGTGGCGCAGCGCCAGCAGTGCGGGTAGGAGTGCACGTAGCTCTTCTCCTGCAGCAGGATGGCGCGGTGCTCCTCGGGGATCGCTGCGAGCG
This sequence comes from Bifidobacterium pluvialisilvae, assembly GCF_019331695.1. GTDB lineage: Bacteria > Actinomycetota > Actinomycetes > Actinomycetales > Bifidobacteriaceae > Galliscardovia > Galliscardovia pluvialisilvae. Next base: position 25,947 of record NZ_JAHBBI010000003.1, on the reverse strand, counting down.
GGCCGTCGCCGTTGCGCAGATTGCGCAGAATCGGCTTGTTGGCGTCGAACACGTACATGCCCTCGTATTCGGGGCACTGCGCGGTGAAGCGGCAGCCGGCGTCGAGCACGTCGGTGCTCTTGATGCCCTTGGCGTTGAGCGTGTTCATATCGTCCTCACCGTAGGGGGCCTGGTGCACGAGGCCGGTACCCTCGACGGTGTCGACGTAGTCGGCGGTGAAGATGGTGTAGCCCTGCGGTCCGGGCACGTTGCCCTCGGACTCGGCCTTCTCGCCGGCGAAGTACGGGAACACCGGCCAGTAGCGGCGGCCCTCCAGCTCGGAGCCCTTGAGCTCGCGCACGACCTCGTAGTTCTCGCCGAGCTCCTTCTCGTAGTGGGGCAGCAGGTCCTTGCCGAAGTAGAACTTCTTGCCGGCGTACTTGCCTTCGGTCGGCTTCACCTCGACGTAGTCGATGTCGGCGCCGACGACGATGGCGAAGTTGGTGGGCACGGTCCAAGGGGTGGTGGTCCAGAACACGGCGTAGGCGTCCTCGTCGCGCAGCTTCACGGCCACGGACACGGTGGTGTCCTGACGGTCCTGGTACACGTCGGCGTCCATGCGCAGCTCATGCGCGGACAGCGGCGTGCGGTCCTTCGGGCAGTACGGCAGCACGCGGTAGCCCTGGTAGGCGAGGCCCTTGTCGTACAACTGCTTGAACGCCCACATCACGGATTCCATGTACGGGATGTTCAGGGTCTTGTAGCCGTGCTCGAAGTCGACCCAGCGGGCCTGGCGATGCACGTAGTCCTGCCATTCGTTCGTGTACTTGAGCACGGAGGCTCGGCAGGCGTCGTTGAACTTGTCGATGCCCATCTTCTCGATCTGGTCGACGGAGTCGATGCCGAGTTCCTTCTGCGCCTCGAGTTCGGCGGGCAGGCCATGCGTATCCCAGCCGAACACGCGGTTGACCTTGCGGCCCTTCATGGTCTGGTAGCGCGGGATCACGTCCTTCGCGTAGCCGGTGAGCAGGTGGCCGTAGTGCGGCAGGCCGTTGGCGAACGGCGGGCCGTCGAAGAACACGAACTCGTTCTGGCTGTGGTCGCCGGAAGGATTGCGTTCGACGGACTTCTGGAAGGTGTCGTCCTTGTCCCAATAGTCGAGGGTCTTCACCTCGAGGTCGGGGAAACTCGGGTTCGGTGCCACGTGCTCCAGACTGGAGTCGGCCGCGGCCTTCGGGAACTTGTTGCTCACCGCTATCTCCTCATGCACAGTTTCGTCATTACTACTGCCACGAGGACGAATCATCCGGCATCGATGTCGCTGCGTCGTGTGCGACGCGAACGTGCGATGCGCGGCGAACCGCGGTACCACCTCGCTTGCCGCACCCGTCCCAAACGTCCCGGAACGTCGATGCGACCGCTTGAATTCGGCTGTCTCGGGCCTACCCGCCGGGTCTAATAAGCCGCCGTCACGTTGCGTTGTCGCCGCATCGGACGTCGGCCGTTCTTCCGGAAGCTCCCCGCTGATGACGGATCGATGCTCACCGCGTATATGATAGCACCGTCGCACGGACGGCAGGAACGTCATCCCGGAGAATCCCCACGGAATGTGACCCGCATCACGAAATCCGTCGAATCATACGCCGACATCGCGAATAATGGCCAGAACACGAAATCATTTCCGCTCAGCCCTGCCGCCATCCGCGCTCATGCGAATATACGCGGCGTGCTCACGCAGATACCGACGTAGGTAAGGTATCGCGAAATCGACCTTCCCGTATCCCACATCCCGAATCACCTGCGCATCAATCAGACGGGTGCGATAGATATTCGCGTATCCGACGTCCTTGCCCATACGTTCGGCGATTGTGGATGTGGAGGAGGGGCCGTCATCCTGGGCCATCGCCAGCAGATAGGTTTTGTCCACTGGAGACAGACCGTCAACTTCGGGACCATGCACGGCGTCGCCGAGCCGGCTCAGGGCATTGGCAACACCCTCATTCGCATCATCCTCGCTGACCGACATGCCCTTCTCGTCTGCCGCACCATCGCGTTGGCGCCGATAGGCGATACGCCAGATGTGGTATCCGACGAGCTGAATCATGAACGGATACCCCTCGGTCGCATCGACCGCCATACGCAACGCGTCGCCGCCTATGGCGATGCCGGACTCCTCGAATGTATCAACGAACGCGTCCCGCACTTCGGCAAGCGGAATATCGCCCAAACGCTCGGACTGCGCCCGCCGAAGAAACGTCAAGACATCGTCATTGAGCCATTTGGACACGATGGTCGGCAGGCCGGCAAAGACGAATGCGATGTTCCGTTCCTCACGGATGAGATGCTGTATTGCCGTGGCGATGGCGATCATATCCTCGCGAGCCGCCGACTGGGCCTCATCCACAGTGATCAGCATGCCGGCCTTCCGCCGTTCCAGAACGTCAAGACGTCGCCCCATGGCCTCACGCAACGTCAATGGCATCCGTTGCGACGACACGCTGGCCTCCCCCAACGAAAGACCCCCAAGACCGGCGACGGACAGGGATGGCTTCACGGACAGGTTCACCGATGGCTTATCTGGAACGAACCGTTCCAACAGACGCTTGGCAAGACCGTCGGAAGCCGTCTCGTCGATCACCTCCCATTTTCGCTCTTTTGCGATACGACCGAATTCGGTCAGCATCACCGTCTTCCCCACTCCGCGCGCACCAGTCACGCACATCAGACGGCCAGGTGCCCCCGGACCATCCTCCAGTCCTTCCACGAAATCATCGATGATTCCGTCGCGGCCGACGAGCAATGGCGGCATACGCCCGGCGGTGGGCTTGAATGGGTTTGCTTTCCTCGGGGACATACCGCCGCCTTTCTCCCATACGAGCAATCGCGTCTCGTGTCGAAACAATCGAATCGCACGAATATAAAAAGTTATAAAGAATTATAAAAGAATATAAAACATTATAAAAATATATAAAAAACTTAGGCGGGTGCGTTCCCTATGTTCCAGTCCAGCCAGGCGGCGGTACCGGCCAGGTTCTCCCCTGACTTCCAGACCCGTCGCAGCCATTCGAGACGGAACTCCCATACCGTGGCCTGAATCCAGTCATGATACGGCTTGCCGGTCTCGCTGTCGATACCCATCTCGACCGGCTTGCGCAACGACGACGCCGGGCGCATGCAACGCCACCATGTGGCGGCGCGCTCCTCGAAACTCATGGCGTCGGACCGGTCGAACCATCGGTCGAGCAGTACGTCGGTCGGGTCGGCGTCCATGGCGGCCAGTTCGTCGGGGCCGGGCATCGCCAGTCCGTCCGTCGAGATGAACGGCCACGCCGACCAGTCGTCGTAACTGGTCAGCAGCACGTTCTCCTCCGGGACCTCCAAGGCCAGCACGTCCTCTACGGTTTCGATGGTCGGTGCGCCGTCGCCGGACGAATGCGCCGTCGTGACGTCGTCGACGTCGAAATCGACGCCCGGCTCGCGCGCCGCCCACGCCCACATCGGCAGCTCCACGCCGTCGGGCCGCGCGATGCCGTGCCGTTCCATCTGCTCGCCCACCCACGCGTACTGCCGCCACGCATAGTCGGCGAAGCTTTCGATTCTCGCCTTGGCGGGGTCGCATCGCACGGCCCGCCCCGTACGCAACCGTTCTGTGATGGTCCTCGGCTGCACCGACAGCAGGTGAATCAACGACATGTGACGTTCCGTCCCGTCTCTCCGTCTTGTTCCGTATCACTTGACACCACAGAGAACCGGACAAAAACGCAACGAACATCGGTGCGGCGGATTACGTCGTACGCCAAATCCGCCGCCGGATTGCGATTGTTCGCCAAAATCACCGCGAATCTCGGTCGTTCACTGTTTTCGGACGCGAGCAGGCCCGTTTTTCGGCGTGTTGCGTCCGGAAACGGCGAACAACGAGAACACAGCCGGAGTTCCGTCACGTTCGCGGAGGGAATGGTGAGTATCGCAACGGGAATATCATCTTATGCCTGGTGATGCTTGCGGTCGATCTCGTCCTGCAGATTGAGCAAGCTGTGGATGGTGGAAAGCACGCGAAAGACCATGTCGCAACGATGGGAGGAGGCGCGCTCCCCGGTAAGGTTCGCGTGGACGGTATCGCGTTCATCGGCAGCCTCGGTGCCATGCAGCGCCGTATCCATGCGAATGCAGAAACCAACGGCAAGGGACCTCTCATCCTCCGACGCCGGTTCATCGTGCAGCTCGAAGGGCTTGTTGACCGGATCCTCATGCGTCAGCAGCGTGGCCAGCGCGGCGGGCACCGGTTCGGTCCGCTGCGACGCATCGTGCAATATGCCGAGGATGCTCTGATTGAGCTCCCCCTCCTCGACCACCTCGATCAGGCGTTCCACGTCGGTCGCACGAAGATCGGCATGGCACTGTTCCCGTATGCGCTTGCGAAGCGCAAACACCATGATGAGGCCCAGCATCGTGGCTTTCGTCCGTCCGGGCTGAATATGGGAAGCATGCCGGGAATGGTCGGTCTGGGACGGCCGTGCATCATGTGGAATCTGCTGTTCAGTTGCCATGGCTACCAGCCTAGTCCGGGAAACGCGGAGATGGGATACGGCATCCACGCCACCGCCCGGCGGCCTCCGAGCAAAACGGCGAGCGACATCGCATCCCAACCGGGCAATCCTTGAGTTCCGGGGCGATGCACCACCGTGCGGACATCTATCTCCAAGTTCTGGGGCCTTCACCGGGCAGAACCGAAGTATGGTCGTTGCAATCGCAACGACCATACTCGGCCTCTCCCGAAACGAAACCCCAGAACTTGCGGATTGGTGCCGGGCAGACCTCGGCAACACCCCAGAACTTGGAGTTGGCCAGCAGCACCGGGCCTCCGGCGCCGCACACCGGAACGAGCAGGCACGCACTCCCCCGGCGGGAATGCGGGCCCTGAATGCGGCTACTCCAGCTCGACGGCGCCGGTGTAGAGCTGGTAGTACTCGCCGCGTTGGGCGATGAGCTCGTCGTGGTTGCCGCGTTCGATGATGTTGCCGTGGTCGAGCACCATGATGACGTCGGAGTTGCGCACGGTGGAGAGACGGTGCGCGATGACGAACACGGTGCGGCCCTTCATGAGCGCGTCCATGCCGGCCTGCACGACCTCCTCGGTGCGCGTGTCGATGGACGACGTGGCCTCGTCGAGGATCAGCGCGGGCGGGTCGGCGACGGCGGCGCGTGCGATGGAGATGAGCTGGCGCTGGCCCTGCGACAGACCTGAACCGTCGCCCTCGAGTACGGTGGCGTACCCTTCCGGCAGCATGCGGATGAAGCCGTCCGCGTTCACGAGCTTCGCGGCCTCGATGCACTCCTCGTCGGTGGCGTCGAGCCGGCCGTAGCGGATGTTGTCCATCACGGTGCCGGTGAACAGGTTCACGTCCTGCAACACCACGCCGAGCGAACGACGCAGGTCGGGCTTGCGGATGCCCTTGACGGAGATGCCGTCGTAGAGAATCTGGCCCTCCTGGATGTCGTAGAACCGGTTGATGAGGTTGGTCACGGTGGTCTTGCCGGCGCCGGTCGCGCCCACGAGCGCGATCTTCTGACCGGGTTTGGCGAACCAGGTGATGTCGTGCAGCACGGGCTTGTCCGGATCGTAGCCGAACGTCACATTGGTGAAGCGCACGTCGCCGCGCAGCAGCGTGTAGCGGCCGTCTGGCGAGGTCACGGCCTGCTCGCGCGCCTTCAGCGCCACTTCGCGAGCGGCGCCGTGCAGCTTTTCGGCGGCGCGCAGCGAACGCATGCCGTCGTCGCCCTCCTCGCGCTTCCATGCCCAATGCCCGGTCTCGTGGTCGGTTTCGGTCATGGTGCGGCCGTCGTCGCCGAGCTCCACGTTCACGAGGGTCACGGTGCCGCCGTCGGTCTCCACGGGCTCGTCCATCAGCGCGAAGATGCGTGACGCGCCGGCGATGGCCATCATCACCATGTTGAGCTGCATGGACACCTGGCCGATCGGGTTGATGAACGAGCGCGAGAGCGTCAGCAGGGAGATGAGCGTGCCGAGCGTGAGCGGCCCGGCGCCGGTCAGGCCGAAGTTGCCGAGTCCGGCGAGCGCGACGGCGCCGCCGATGATGGCCATGAGGATGTAGAGCAGGTAGCCGAGGTTGCCGACGATCGGCATGGTCACGTTGCCCCATGTGTTGGCTGCGGCGGCCGCCTGGAAGAGCTCCTCGTTCTTCTCGTCGAAGGTCCTCTGCGTGGTCTTTTCGTGGTTGAACACCTTGATGACCTTCTGGCCGTTGACGGATTCCTCCACGAAGCCGTTGACGTCGCCGAGCCACTGCTGCTGTTTGACGAAGAACCGTCCGGCACGGCCGACGACCTTGCGCACGACCCACAGCAGCCCGATGGTGAACACCACCACGAACGCGGTGAACGGCACGGACAGCCACAGCATCGACAGCAGTGCGGCGAGCGCGGAGATGCCCGCGGAGAACATCTGCGGGAACGACTGGCTGATGGCCTGACGCAGCGTGTCGGTGTCGTTGGTGTAGTGGCTCATGATGTCGCCGTGCTCGTGGCTGTCAAAGTAGCGGATGGGGAGCCGCTGCTGGTGGGCGAACATGTCGTCGCGGATCTTCTTGAGCGTGCCCTGTTCGACGGTGACGACGAGCCACTGCCACAGCCAGCCGGTGATGATGCCGGCCGCGTAGAGGCAGCCGATCAGGGTGATGGCGCGGATGAGCGGCCCCCAGTCGGGGTCGGCCACGCCGACGAGCGGCAGGATGTAGTTGTCGATGAGCGTCTGCAGGAACAGGGCGGAGCCGGCCTGGGCGGCGGCGCCGATGAGGATGCACGCCACGATGATGATGACGCGTGCCCTGTACTGCATGATGTAGCCGAAGATGCGTTTGATGGTGCCGGGGGCCGGCTTGGCCATGGCGGGCCGGCGGCCGGCGGCGGACTTGGACGAGGACGTGGCGGCGGACTTGGTTGCCGATTCGTTCTTCGCGGGCATCAGCGGGCACCTCCTTCAACTTCTTCCGGGTTGGCCTGGTTCCTGGTCTGGGATTCGTAGATGGACCGGTATTCGTCGCAGGTTTCGAGCAGTTCGTCGTGCGTGCCGCGGGCCACGATGCGGCCGTTGTCCATCACGAGAATCATGTCGGATTCCTGCACGGAGGCGACGCGCTGTGCGATGATGATCTTCGTGGTGTCGGGGATCTCGTCGCGGAACGCGGCCCGGATGGACCGGTCGGTCTTGGTGTCGACGGCGCTGGTGGAATCGTCGAGGATGAGGATCTTCGGCTTCTTGAGCAGCGCGCGGGCGATGCAGAGTCGTTGCCGCTGTCCGCCGGAGACGTTGGTGCCGCCCTGTTCGATCATCGTGTCGTATTTGTCGGGGAACTCCTGGATGAATCCGTCGGCCTGGGCGAGGCGGCACGCGTGGCGCAGCTCCTCGTCGGTGGCGTCGGGGTTGCCCCAGCGCAGGTTCTCGGCTATGGTGCCGCCGAACAGCACGTTCTTCTGCAATACCATGGCCACCTGGTCGCGCAGCAGTTCGAGGTCGTAGTCGCGCACGTCGACGCCGCCGACCCTGAGTGAGCCCTGCGACACGTCGTAGAGGCGCGGGATGAGCTGCACGAGCGAGGATTTCGCGGAGCCGGTGCCGCCGACGATGCCGATGGTCGCGCCGGACGGGATGGTCAGGTCGATGTCGTCGAGCACGGGCTTTTCGGAGCCGTCGGAGTAGCGGAAGGTCACGTGGTCGAACACGATGGACCCGTCGGCCACCTCGCGCACCGGATGCTCGGGGTCGACGACGGTGCTCTTCTCCTGCAGCACCTGGGTGATGCGTTCGGCGGACGCCTGCGAGATGATGACCATGACGAACATCATCGACAGCATCATCATGGCCATGAGGATCTGCATGGCGTAGGTGACCAGGGCGGTCAGGTCGCCGGTGGTCAGGCCCACGGCGGGGTCGTTGCCGGAGGCGACGATCTGGTTGGCGCCCATCCACGAGATGAGGATCATGGAGCCGTAGACGCACAGCATCATGAGTGGCATGTTGAAGCTCATGATGCGTTCGGCCTTGGTGAAGTCCTTGAAGATGCGCTGTGAGATGCGGTCGAACTTGGAGATCTCGTAGCCTTCGCGGTTGAACGACTTGACGACGCGCACGCCCTGCAGGTTCTCGTCGACCACGTTGTTGAGTTCGTCGTACGTGTGGAAGACGCGCTCGAACACGGGGTGCACGAGCACGGCGAGCCCGCACAGGCCGAGGCCGAGGATGGGGATGCACGCGAGGAACACCATGGAGATCGACGGGCTGATGCGGAACGAGAAGATCCATGCGACGACGACCATGATGGGCGCGCGCACGCCCATGCGGATCATCATCATGTAGGCGGTCTGCAGGTTGGTCACGTCGGTGGTCAGTCGCGTGATGATCGAACCGGTGGAGAACCGGTCGATGTTGGTGAAGCTGAAGCGCTGCACCTGCTCGAACTGGTCGTGGCGCAGGTTCTTCGCGAAGCCCGCCGCGGCGACGGCGGCGAAGCGTCCGGCGAGGAAGCCGCAGCTCAGCGAGACGGCCGAGCACAGCAGCAGGATGAGGCCGAACTTCACGATGGCGTTCATGTTGCCGCCGGTGATGCCCTGGTCGATGAGCATGGCCATGACCGTGGGGATGAGGATCTCGAGGATGCTTTCCACGGCCACGAACGCCGGCGCGAGCAGGCTTTCCCTTTTGTATTCGCGCATCGACCCGCCCAATGTGCGGAACAGGTGCGTCGGCCTGGCCGGCTTGTTCTGCCTTGCGACGTCGGTCGTGGCGCCCGTTGTTGCGGCGCCCGTTGTTGCGGTATCGGTCACTTGTCGCCCTCCTTCTTCGTCATATCGTTGCGTTTCGTATCCGTCGTTTCGTTGTGTATTCCATGCTGTTCGAATTCCCGCTGCGCCTTGTCGATGTTGTCGCGCATCCGGCGCACGTAGTCGAGGACGGCCTGTCGTTCGTCGTCCGAGAAGCCGTCGACGAGACGTCGTTCCATCCGTTCGCCGCTGCGTTTGAGGTCGGCGACGATGGAATCGGCCCTGGCGGTCAGCACGATCTTCTTGAGCCGGGCGTCGTGCGCGACCGGCTCGCGGATGATCAGCCCTTTCTTCTCCATGAGCGTCAGCACGCGCGACGCCGTGGACCGGGTGATGCAGAACTTCTGCTCGATGGTGTGCTGATAGATGTCCTTGTCGCGGTTGCGCGCGAGGAACATGATGATGTGCGCGTTGCCGCCCGTGGCGTCCGCCGCCGACTCCGGCATCGTCTCGCCGAGATAGCGGTCGACGGATTTGCACAACGCACGCAGTTCCATGCTGAGTATGCGTTTGTCCATGCGATTCCCCGATTCACGTCGTCCTGCCATATCCGTTTCGTATGCATCGCCTGCATCGAATGTTGTATATGCAACAGCAGATGGTAATACGACTCATATACAACAGTTGCATATGCAACATTCGGCGTGTCGCGTGGCATTGGGGACGCCGGACGCCATCATCCGGCCGGGCATCGGCCCGTGCGCGGACGATCTCGCCCCGCATGCGCGCGGCTCCGGCCTACGCGCGCATGCGCCGTCTTGGCCTACGCGGCCTCGGACAGGCTTGGGGTGGAGGACTGACCTTCGCCGCCGTCCTGACCGTGCGCACCCTGCGCGCGATTGCGTTCGTCGTTCGCGGCCTCGGCGGCCTGGCGCTTGGCCTCGGCCTGCTTGGCGGCGGAGATCATGAGCTTGATGCGGTTGAGCTGGTTGGCCTGCGAGGCGCCCGGATCGTAGTCGATGGACACGATGTTCGCCTCGGGATGCTGACGGCGGATCTCGCCGAACATGCCGCGGCCGGTCACATGGTTCGGCAGGCAGGCGAACGGCTGGGCGCACACCACGTTCGGCGCGCCCGATTCGATGAGCTCGAGGATCTCGGCGGTCAGCAGCCAGCCTTCGCCGGCCTGCACGCCCACGGACGTGACCTCGCCGGCCTTCTTGACCAGCTCGGCCATGGGCAGGTCCTGCGAGAACTTGCCGTTGGCGGTGGCGATGGCGCGGCGCACCGGGTTGAGGTAGCGGTCGAGGCCCCAGCGCATGAGCGCATACAGCTGCTTGTTGCCGCCCATGCCGAGGTTCTTCTCGTTCCAGTCGGTGATGTACGGGCGGGTGGTCATGAACTCCATGATGCCGGGCACCACGGCCTCGCATCCCTGGGATTCGATGACGTCGACCACGTGGTTGTTGGCGTCGGGATGGTATTTGACGAGGATCTCGCCGACCACGCCCACGCGCGGCTTGCGCGGGATGTCGCGCAACGGCAGGGCGTCGAACGACTTGACGATCTCCTTGAGCAGGGTCGGGTACGGCAGGTACCCCTTGCCGATCCTCGACTTGGCGGTCTTGGAGAAGCCGTGATGCTCGATGACCTCACGGACGATGGCGTCCCACATCTCGTACAGCTTGTTCGCGCTTCCCCTGACCTTCTCGTACGGGCGCACGCGGTACAGGCACTTGAGGAACAGGTCGCCCACGATGAGCGCCTTGACGGCCCGGTGCAGCAGCGCCGGCGTGGGCGTGAAGCCGGGGTTGGATTCGAGCCCCTGCGTGCTCAATGCGATGACCGGCACCTGCGGGTAGCCGGCGTCGATGAGCGCCTTGCGGATGAGGCCGAAGTAGTTGGTGGCGCGGCACATGCCGCCGGTCTGCGTGATGGCGAGCGCCACCTTGTCGGGGTCGTACTTGCCTTCGACGATGGCGTTGACGAGCTGCCCGACGACCATGATGGCCGGGTAGCAGGCGTCGTTGTTCACGTATTTGAGGCCGAGTTCCACGTCGTCGCGGCTGGCGTGCCTGAGGACGTCGAACTTGTAGCCGCCGGACCGGATGACCGATTCGATGAGCGACATGTGCATGGGGCTCATCTGCGGGGCGACGATCGTGTAGTCCTTCTTCATGGACTTGCCGAAGGGGATGCGGTTGGCGTACTTCGACATGGTGGCGGTGTTGTGCGCGTTCTTCTTCACGGCACGTTTGGTCTGCGCGCTGGCCTTGGGGTTGCTTTCCATGACGGCGTCGAGCAGCACCTGACGTCCGGCGGTGGGGGCCTTGGAGCCGGTCCTGCGGAATTCGCCCTTGCCGGCCGGCTTGGCGGCCGCGGACGGAGCAGTGCTCTTCGCACCCGCGCCGAGTTCGATGGCGTACGGCTTCTTCACGAATCCGGCGTCGAGGTTCGCCGCGGGCATGGCCTTGTCCATGGCGGCCTGCGCGGCCTCGAGCTGGCGGCGCGCCTCCTCGTACTTGGCCTGGGCCTCGGCGAGGCGGTTCTCGGCCATGGTCTCGCGGCGCACCTGTTCGGCGGTCCGCTGCTCGGCGGCCTTCTCATCGGCCTGCTGCGCCTCGTTGGCCTGCTGCGCGGCGCGCTCCTCGCGGGCCTTGTTGGCCTCGCGTTCCTCGACGGCGGCCTTGAGGGAGCGCAGGCGGATCTTGGCGGCGCCGAGGTTGGAGACCTCGTCGATCTTGAGCAGCGTGTACACGTCGGCCTTGTCGGCGAGGATCTCGGCGACCTGGTCGGTGGTGATGGCGTCGAGGCCGCAGCCGAAGGAGTTGAGCTGCACGAGCTCGAGGCCGGGATAGGAGGCCACGAAGTGCGCGGCCGCGTACAGCCTGGAGTGGTAGGCCCACTGGTTGGTCACGCGCAGCGGCATGCGGGTCACCTTGCGGTCGCCCACGTGGCGGAATCCGGCCGCGTCCTTCTCGCGCGGGCTCTTCTCCCCGTCGGCGAGGTAGTCGCTCAGATGCAGGTCCTCGCCGGGCTGCAGTTCGCAGATGGAGTCCTCGGAGAGCACGGCCATGCCGAGCGCGCAGATGGTCTCGGGGATGCCGTGGTTGATCTCCGGGTCGATGTGGTAGGGGCGGCCGGCGAGCACGATGCCACGGCAGCCGTGCTCCTTCATGTAGGCGAGCGCACGCAGGCCCTCCTGCTGCACATCATGCTTGAAGAGCTTGTCTTCGGCGTAGGCGGCCTTGACGGCCTCCTCGGCCTCCTCGCGCGTCACGTCGGCCCAGGCGAACTCCTCGACGATGCGGTCGACCATGAGGCCGTGGTCGGCGAGGTTGAAGTAGGGGCGCATGTAGCGGATGGACGGGTCGCGCAGTTCGGGCATGTTCGCGCCGATGACGACCGGATAGTTGGCCACGACCGGGCAGTTGTAGTGGTTGTCGGTGTTCTCGACGAGGTTCTCCTCGTAGGAGACGCACGGGTAGAAGATGGTCTTGATGTTCTTCTTGAGCAGCCACTTGATGTGCCCGTGCACGAGCTTGGCCGGGTAGCAGATGTTCTCGGAGGCGATGGAGTCGATACCCGTCTCGAACAGTTCGTGGTTGCTGCGGCCGGAGATCATGACCTTGAATCCGAGCCGGGTGAGCAGCGTGAACCAGAACGGGTAGTTCTCGTACATGTTGAGCACACGCGGGATGCCGATCTCGCCGCGGGTGGCCTTCTTGTCGGTGAGCCTGCGGTAGGAGAAGCAGCGCTTGTACTTGTATTCGTAGAGGTTCGGCCGGTCGGAGCGCTGCTTGTTGCGGTCGCCGCCGCGTTCGCAGCGGTTGCCGGTCACGTAGCGCGAGCCGTCGGCGAACGTGGTGATGGTGAGCTTGCAGTGGTTCTGGCACAGCTTGCACACGTCGCGTTCGGACGTCATCGACAGGTTGTCGAGCGCGTCGCCGGTGAGGATGGAGGATCGTTTGCCCGGTTCGTCGTCGTCGTTGTAGTGCATGCGCGCGGTCAGGGCCGCGCCGTACGCGCCCATGAGGCCGGCGATGTTCGGCCTGGTCACCTCGCGTTCGGTGAGCAGTTCGAAGGCGCGCAATACGGCGTCGTTGAGGAACGTGCCGCCCTGCACGACGACGGTGTCGCCGAGTTCGCCGGCGTCGCGCAGCTTGATGACCTTGTACAGGGCGTTGCGCACGACGGAGTAGCACAGTCCGGCGGCGATGTTCTCGATGGACGCGCCCTCCTTCTGCGCCTGCTTGACCGACGAGTTCATGAACACGGTGCAGCGCGAGCCGAGGTCGACGGGATGGTCGGAGGCCAGTGCCTTCTGCGTGAACTCCTGGATGGTCAGCCCCATGGACTGGGCGAAGGTCTGGAGGAACGACCCACAGCCGGAGGAGCAGGCCTCGTTGACGGCGATGGAGTCGATGACGCCGTCGTTGATGGCCAGGTATTTCATGTCCTGGCCGCCGATGTCGATGACGGCGGTGACGCCGGGGCTGACCATTTCGGCGCCGCGGTAGTGGGCCATGGTCTCCACCACGCCTTCGTCGAGGTGCAGTCCGGTGGTGATGAGCCCTTCGCCGTAGCCGGTGGCGCAGCTGCGTGCGATCCAGGCGCCGTCGGGCAGTTCGCTCTGAATCTTCTTGACGATGTTGACGGCCGCGGTCAGCGGGCTGCCTTCGTTGTTGGCGTACGACGACCAGACGATTTCGCGGTCGTCGTTGACGAGCGTGGCCTTGATGGTGGTCGATCCCGCATCGATGCCGAGGAAGTGCGGTCCCTTGGCGCCGTCGAGGGTGCCGATGTGGATGTGTTCGCGGTGGTGGCGTTCGTTGAAGCGTTCACGGTCGGCCTCCGTGTCGAACAACGGGGGCATGGTCGGGGTGTTGCCCGGCAGGTTCTTGAGGTTCTCCAACGCGTCGAGGATGTCGGCGAGGGTTCGCGGCTCGTAGTGCGTGGAGCCCTCCTCGGTCTCGTCGCTGGTCTCCTCGCCGGCGAGCAGCGCGGCGCCGTACGCCACATACAGGTGGGCCGATTCCGGCGTGATGAATTCCTTGACCTGGTCCTTCAGCGCGCGGCGGAACGCCTCGCGCAGTTCGGAGAGGAAGAACAGCGGGCCGCCGAGGAAGATGACGGTGCCGCGGATCGGACGGCCGGAGGAGAGGCCGGCGATGGTCTGCGTGGCCACGGCCGTGAAGATCGATGCGGCGAGGTCGGGTTTGGCGGCGCCGTCGTTGATAAGCGGCTGCAGGTCGGTTTTGGCGAATACGCCGCATCGCGAGGCGATCGGATAGAGCGTTTCGTACCGTTTGGCCATCTCGTTGAGCCCGGTGGCGTCGGTGTCGAGCAGGGTGGCCATCTGGTCGATGAACGCGCCGGTGCCGCCGGCGCAGGAGCCGTTCATGCGCTGTTCGGGCGTGGGCTTGAGATACGTGACCTTGGCGTCCTCGCCGCCGAGTTCGATGATGACGTCGGCCTGCGGGTACTTCGCATCGATGGCGACGGTCTCCGCGATGACCTCCTGTGCGAACAGGACGTGCAGGTTGTCTGCAAGGCCGAGGCCGCCGGATCCGGTGATGGAGAGCCTGACCGGCTCGTCCTGACGTCCGATTTCGGCCAGATGCTCGCGGATGTCGGTCAGCAGTTCGGCCACGGTGGCACGGACGTTGGCATGGTGTCGTCGATAGTCGGCGTAGAGAATATGCTGTCCCGGTGCGGCGAGCGGGGACTCCTCCCCCACGGCCGTCTTCGAGCCGTCCTTATCAAGGACCACCGCCTTCACCGTCGTCGATCCGATGTCCAGACCGATTCTGATGTAGTCGTTCGTCTTCAACTCCGACATGCTGTTTCCTTCATCCGTTCGTGTGCCCTGTTCACGTTCAACCGGCCGCGCCTTCACTGTCCCTCGCGGCGTCCAACCTCACGTTCTCGCACATTGTTCATTGTTGAATCGTAGTCGGCGGGGCGGAACGACTGGCGACGATTCCCATGAGATTTCTCACAAAGCGCCCGTCTTTTCAGCCACGGGCGAAGTATATTCGACGCAACGCCCGAGACTGTCAAGACTCTCTCCCCGCCTCCCTCTACTTGTCGCCCTCGGCGTTGTCGCGGTCCTTGCCGTACATCTCGGGGATGAACCGCTCCTGGTCGTGCAGACGGCCCCAGATCACCGGCTCCTCGACCTCCAGGGACTTCTGCACGTCGATGATCCGCTGGTTCTTCGAGCCACGGAACTGCAGGAGCGAGTCGTGCTGGTCCTTGAGGTAGCGTCCGTCGACGAGCACGTCGATGAGTTCGAGCAACTCGCGTTTGTCGGGGGTCTCCCCCGGCCTCATAAGCTCCTCCCACGTGTAGCCGGTCCAGCACCAGATGTCCTTGGCGTGGCCGAAGCGTTCGCGGATCTTTTTCACCAAGGGTGTAAGCACGGGGGTGTTGAGCAGCGGCTCGCCGCCGAGCAGGGTGAGTCCCTGCACGAATGACTGGGAGAGGTCGTCCATGATCTGGTCCTCGAGCCTCTGGTTGTACTCGTAGCCGGCCTGGAAGTCCCAGATGGACGAGTTGTAGCAGCCTTCGCATCGGAAGGGGCAGCCGCTCACGTAGATGGAGCAGCGGATGCCCTCGCCGTCGGTCATGAGGAACCGTTTGTAGTCGGCGATCATGTTCCGGCACATGCGCCGGCCGTCCCACTGGCCGGCTTTGGGATTGTTGGTCAGCGGACTGGGGACGCCGGGGCCGCGGCCTGGTTCGCCGGCGGCGAAGTCGTGGTGCTTCACCTGCTTCCATGAGTCCTGCGGCATGGTTCACCTCCTTACACGCAAAGAAGGCTCCCCTCCGGTCCGGAGGGGAGCCGATGCTTCAGCGCGAGATCACTTGGTCTCTTCGAACCATTCGCGCTCGGTGCCGTCGGCGAGGGTCACGTGGCCGGTCTCGCCGCTCATGTGCTTGACGCGGTGGGCGATCTCCTCGTGGCGGCCGTGCACCATCGGGCGCTGCACCGGGTTGCCGAGGTAGCCGCAGGTGCGCTTGGTCACGTTGCACTTGTCCGGGTCGGAGTTGCCGCATTCGGGGCACTTGAAGCCCTCCTCGGTGGGCTCGAAGTCACCTTCGAAGCCGCACACGAAGCAGTGGTCGATCGGCGTGTTGGTGCCGAGGTAGCCGATGCCGATGTTGTAGGCGTAGTCCCACACGGCCTCGAGGGCCTTCGGGTTCGGCTGCAGGCACGGGAACTCGCAGTAGTTGATGAAGCCGCCGGAGGCGAGGTACGGGAAGTCCTTCTCGTAGGCGAGCTTCTCCATCGGGGTGGGCTGCAGCCACACCGGGTAGTGGAAGCTGTTGGTGTAGAAGTCGTGGTCGGTGACGCCGGGGACCTTGCCGAACTTTTCGCGGTCCATGCGGTTGAAGCGGTCGGTGAGCGACTCGGCGGGCGTGGAGTACACGGAGTAGTGGTAGCCCTCGGCGGCGCTCCACTGCTTGCACAGGTCGTTCATGCGCTGCACGATGGAGAGCGCGAACTTCTTGCCGTCCTCGTCCCAGTGGTGGTCGGTCATCCAGTCCTTGCCGAAGAACACGGCGGTGGTCTCGTACAGGCCGATGTAGCCGAGCGACACGGTGGCGCGGCCGTCCTTGAACAGCTGGTCGACCTTGTCGTTGGCGTTCAGGCGGCCGAAGGCGCCGTAGCGGTACAGGGTCGGCGCGTTGACCGGGGTGGCCTGCTTGCAACGCATGATGCGGAACTGCAGGGCCTCGTGGGCGACCTCCATGCGCTGGTTGAACAGCTTCCAGAAGCGCTCCACGTCGCCGTGGGATTCGAGGGCGATGCGCGGCACGTTCACGGAGACGACGCCGAGGTTCATGCGGCCGTCGGTCACGTCCTTGCCGGTCTTCGGGTCCTTCCAGCCCTGCAGGAAGGAGCGGCAGCCCATCGGGGCCTTGAAGGAGCCGGTGATCTTGACGATGTTCTCGTAGAACACGACATCGGGGTACATGCGCTTGGTGGCGGATTCGAGCGCCAGCTGCTTCATGTCGTAGTTCGGGTCGCCCGGGTCGGCGTTCACGCCGTGCTTGACGGTGAACACGAGCTTCGGGAAGATGGCGGTGTGGCGGTCCTTGCCGAGGCCGCGGATGCGGTTGAGCAGGATGGCGCGCTGGATCTCGCGGGCGAACCACGAGGTGCCGAGACCGAAGCCGACGGTGACGAACGGGGTCTGGCCGTTGGAGACGCGGTTGGAGTTGATCTGGTACTCCATGGTCTGCATGGCGTCGTAGATGGCCTTGCGGGTCATGATCTTGGCGTAGACCTCGCGCAGCTGCTCGATCTCGGAGAGGTTCTCGTCGAACGGGACGTCGTCGGGCAACGGCTCGCGGTTCTCGAAGTGCAGCCACTTGGGCTCCTGGGCCTTGAGGCCCCTGACCACGTCCTCGGCCACGTTGACGGGCATCTCGTCGGGCAGGATGGCCTCGGCCATCTTCATGTTCTTGTCGTAGTCGCGCTTGGCGTAGCGTTCGAGCATCTCGTCGCAGCGGTTGACGGTCTGGCCGCCGTACTGGCAGCCGGCGATGTCCTTGATGATCTGCGTGATCTGCGTGGCGGCGGTGCCGATGGACTTCGGCGAGTCCATCATGGCGTTGCCGAGGGCGAAGCCGTGCGCGAGCATGTCGCCGAAGTCGGGCAGCGAGCAGTTGCTCATGGCGGTGAACGGCGAGTAGTCGGCGTCGTGGAAGTGGATGTCGCCCTTCATGTGGGCGTTGGAGACGCGTTCGGGCAGCATGGAGAAGGCGGAGGCCTTGCTCACGGCGCCGGCGAGCAGGTCGCGCTGGGTGGCGTAGACGTTGGAGTCCTTGTTGGCGTTCTCGCGAACGAGGGCCTCGTCCTTGTTGACGAGGCGGCTCACGGCCTCGTTGATGTCGGTGGCCTTGGCGCGCTCGATGTCGCGGTTGAGACGGTAGTTGGTGTAGGTGCGGGCCACCTCGTACAGGTGCTCGCCGATCAGGGCGTGCTCGACGAGGTTCTGGATGTCCTCGATCTTGGCGGGGCCGGTGTAGCGGTCCTTGACCTCGGCCTCCACGCGCAGGGCGATGTCGCGGATGATCTGCTCCTCCTGCGGGCCGACCTTCTTGTCGAGGTCGCTGAACGCGGCGGCCACGGCGTTGATGATGTTGATGGGGTCGAAGTCCACCACACGACCGTCACGCTTCTCGACGAGAACGGCATCGCTCCTGTCTTCCATGGTCACCGTCGTATCCTGCTCAAGCACCTGCGCACTCATGGGGCTCCTTCCTCAATGGTTTCCAATAACGTTCGTCGGACGTGTGTTTCGTGGTCGTTCCCGCCGGGACCACGTCAACCGGCCTATAGCACATTACAGCACTTCGACCACAATATCTAGTTGTCTACCGTTGCCATAAACGCATATCTAGTGATTTCGGCTTCATCATGCGGAAAACCGACGTCGGATGACCGTACCGTCGGCGTGTCATCGCCGACCAATGATTGTGCCGGGAACGCAAGACAATTCCGGCACGCCGTGGCGCATTGTGACATGCCTCACACGGGTCCTGTGACGAAGTTCACGGACGGCGTCGATGTCCCCCATCTGACCGACAGTGGAACGTATGACCGATTTGTTTTCCCAGGACCCCGCAGCGCCGCGAGCGGCCGCGCCGACGCAGCCGCAGCCGCTGCCCCGGCTCGCCCGCGACACCACGCCGGACAACCCGTGGCCGATAAGCCTGCTCAGCCGCAAGTACCATGACGCCGTGGCCAAATGGCCCGGGACGTGGATCGAGGGGCAGATCTCCGAGATCAACACGCGCCGTGCGGGCTCCGCCTATCTCACGGTGCGCGACAACGTCGAGGACATCTCGCTGAACGTCACCGGCTTCGGACGGTTCGCGCAGATGGCCCGCGAATTCCGCCAGGGCGACCGTGTGATCCTGCACGGCAGGCCGGACGTGTGGATGAAGCAGACCCGGCTGAGCTTCATGGGCGACGACATCCGCCGCGTGGGCAAGGGCGACCTCATGGCCCAGATCGAGGAGCTGCGCAGGCGGCTCAAGGGCGAAGGCCTGTTCGACGCGGAGAACAAGGTGCCGATTCCCGAATTCCCCCGTCGCATCGGCCTCGTATGCGCCCCGCAGGCGCGCGCGGAGGGCGACGTGATCACCAATGCCCGTCTGCGCTGGCCCACCATCCGGTTCACCGTGGTGCACGCGCACGTGCAGGGGCCGAGCTGCCCGCCGGACGTCATCGCCGCCATCCAGCGGCTCGACGCCGACCCCGATGTGGATGTGATCATCGTGGCGCGAGGCGGCGGCAGCTTCGAGGACCTCATGGGCTTCTCCGATGAGGGCGTGGTCCGCGCGACGGCCGCCTGCGTGACGCCCATCGTCTCCGCCATCGGCCATGAGGACGATTGGACGCTCATCGACCTCGCCGCCGACATGCGCGCCTCCACGCCGACCGACGCCGCCAAGCGCGCGGTGCCCGACGTCAACGAGCAGCTGCAGATCGTGGACGAGGCCCGCCGCCGCATCCGCGACCGCATCCGTTCGCGAGTGGACAACGAGATGCGGCTCATCGAGGGCTACGCGAACCGGCCGAGCCTCACCCAGCCGCTGACCATGCTCGAACGCCCGCAGCGGTTCGTCGACGACGCCCGACAGCGCCTCGACATCGGCATGCGCCGCATCGTCGACGACGCCGGCCTGACCGTGGAGAAACTGCACGCCTCGCTCACCGCCCTGAGCCCGCAGTCCACGCTGGACCGCGGCTACGCCGTCGTGCAGGATGCCGACGGCCATGTCGTCACCGACGCCGACGGCGTCCATGCCGGCGACGAGCTGGCGGTCACCCTGCGGCAGGGACGCATCCACGCCACCGCGCGATAACGCCCCACGACCGCCATCCATTCATATAACAATCACTAACACATACATAGCAATACATGGACATATATAAAGGAGAGCCCGATATGACGAACGAGACCACGCAGAACGCCTCATCCGTACCGTCCCTGACCGCCGAGGAGCTGGAGAAGATCAACTCGCTGAGCTACGAGCAGGCACGCGACCAGCTCATCCAGGCCGTACAGGCGCTGGAGGCCGGCGGCCTGGATCTCGACGCCTCGATGCGTCAGTGGCAGGTGGGCGAGGCGCTGGCCAAGCGCGCGCAGAAGCTGCTCGACGACGTGCGCTCCCAGCTCGACGCCGCCCAGGCCGAACAGGCCAGCGCCGGCGCCACCGCCGGCACGCAAGGCAATCTGTAAAAGGTATCGGCTACACTGCATCGACCTTCGGCCGAACAGTGTCGATCGCGGCTGCTGCCGCGGTCTCTCCCTCAGTCTCGCCACGCTCGACAGCTCCCTCGTCAGAGGGAGACCGATGGCCGAAGGCTGGCTGAGGGAGAGATTGCGAACGCGGTTCGCACAACAGACCACATCGGCCAAAGGCCGCTGCACAATAAAAAAACAGGGGCCGCTGCGCATGATAACGCAACGGCCCCATTCGTCTACAGACGACGATCCGAAGAGTCTCAGATACCGAAGACTTCCTTGGCGACCTTCTCCATGGTGTCGCCGGCGAGCTCGGCGATGTCGTTCTTGGTCGCGTTGATGCGGCCCAGAGCCTCGTCGGCCTGCTCGTAGGTCCAATCCAGACCCAGTTCCTTGGCAAGAGCCAGAACATCGTCAACGATAACGACCTTCTTCATCTTTTCGACCAGCGTCTTCTCGTCCATGAGAACTCCTATTCATAGCGACAATATCTACCGATTTCGGATCGCTCCGACATCAGCCAATGTCAGGTGTAGTACCCCGATGGAAAAATGTAAAGCCACGGGAACACGTTTCCATATTTTGTTCAGTATTCATTCGCCAACATGCAAGGTGACCAGCAGGGCGGCATGGTCGGAGCCGTCGACGCGGCTGGTCTCCAGACCCCCCGCGGACACCCCTTTGTCCATGACGATGTGGTCGATGCCGAACATGAGCGGCACCCCGCTACGGTCGGCGGGCCATGTCGGGGTAAGGCCATGCCCGGCGGAACGCGCGGCGTCGGTGAAACGGTCGCCGAGGATGTTTCTGAACGGCGCATGGTCGTATGTGGCGTTGAAATCGCCCATGAACACGTAGGTGCTGCCGGTGCGTTCACGCATGGCGGCGAGTTCGTCGAGACTGCGCTTCCACTGCTTCCAGTAGCCGTTCACGGGAGACGTCGTATGGACGGAGACGAACCGCAGCGTTTTGCCGTTGCCGAGGGTCACGGTGCCGGCGGGCATCTGCGAGGCGCTGGACTGCACCTCGTCGCGGACGGTGTCGCGCAGCGGCAGCGACGACCAGACGCCGTTGCCGTAGATGCCGTCCGCGGACGCGGTCTTCGCATACGGAAGATATTTTTCTATGCCGGCGGCGTCGAGACGCTTCACGAACTCCTCGGTCGTCTCCTGCATGGCAAGCACCTGCACATGACGGTCACGCACGAGTTCGACGATCTTCGCGGCGTCGGCACGTCCCTTGTACACGTTGCAGGTCATCACGCGCAGGGTCGCGGAGCCGGCGGACGTCTGCGACTGCGACGACGGGGACATCACATGGGCGTAGAACGGCGCCTGCCAGTAGGTCAGCAATGCAAGGCAGACCACCGCGAAACCGGTCATGATGCGGCGGCGGCCCAGCACGGCGAACAGCAACGCGAGCGTCGCGCTTACCGCGAACCATGGCGTGGCGGCGACGACATTCGGCACATAGGGCAATGCGGACAGGCCCATCGGCAGCAGCCTGGCGGCGATGCCGACGCCGGTGACGAATCCCAACACCCCGGCGAGCGCGCCGCATATCCTGCCGAACGCGGATCGCCAAGCCCCGCCGATCATCGTCATACGTCATCCCCGCCTGTTTACGAACCCATCGCCGATGGCGGTCGACCACGGTCGACCGAAATCCGAGATGGATATATGGACATGTATATATAAAAAGGTCTTGAACCCATACGTTTCGTATGAATCCAAGACCTCTCTCGTGCCCGGAATGCGATTCGAACGCACGACACCCGCTTTAGGAGAGCGGTGCTCTATCCCCTGAGCTACCCGGGCAACGGCGTTTCAGTATACCGTACCTCCCGGGTTTTGGCAACACCGTTCAGAATCCGAAGCGCGTGCGGCCGAACTGGTCGAGCCAGCGCAGGATGGCGCCCTCGCGAAGGGCCCACGGGCAGATTTCGATCTCGTCGATCTTCAACGCCTTCATGATCTCGTCGGCCACGACGGCGCCGCCGACGATCTGGTTGGTGCGTTCCGGCGTGATGCCCGGCAACGCCACACGCTGCTCGGGCTCGATGGAGGCGAGGCGCGGAATCCAGTCCTCGAGCTGGGCGCGGTTCATGCGCCAGCTCTCGTCGGAGCCGATGGTCTTGACCTTGGATCCGGCGAGACGGGCCAGAGAGCGGAAGGTCTTCGACGTGGCGACCACGTGGTCGGGCCGCTTGGAGTCGGCGAACTCCTTGACGATGGGCTCGATGATGTGGTCGACTTTCTTGCGCAGGTGGGCGAGCTGCTTGGAGTCGGCGGTGCCTTCCGGCAGGTAGGAGTGGGTGACGCGGCCGGCGCCCGCGGGGACGCTCATGGCCTTGTCCGGCTCCTCGTCCACGCCGGAGGCGACTTCGAGGGAGCCGCCGCCGATGTCGAGCACGAGGAGGCGGCCGGCGCCCCAGCCGTACCAGCGCCGGGCGGCGAGGAAGGTGAGACGGGCCTCGTCGGGGCCGGAGAGCACGGAGACGCCCTGGCCGATGCGCTGCTCGATCTGCACGAGGATCTTCGGCCCGTTGGGCGCGTCACGCAACGCCGACGTGGCGATGGGCACGACCTGCGAGACCTCATACTGTTCGGCGAGCTTCATCGCCTGGTCCACGGCGGCGAGGATGGCCTTGACGCCCGACTTCTTGATGGTGCCGTCCTCCTTGAGGTACTGCATCATGCGGACGACGGAACGGCTGGACGCCTCCGGCTCCGGGCGCGCGCCCGGAGCGGCGTCGACGATGAGCATATGGACGGTGTTGGACCCGATGTCAAGCACACCGAGGCGGATATGACGATTCCCTATTTGCACGGTTTTCAACAGTATCAGGCCGAAAACACGTCAAACGTTCCACGTGCCGATTTTGCCCATGGTTTCGTTTGTTCCGTCGGTGATTCACTTCCCGGACGTCGGGAAGCCCGTGGCCGGGAAGCCGCCGGATTCGCCGGCGGCCTGGCCGGTCAGCAGCGCGTTGGTGACCTCGTCGTACATGTTCTTGAATCCGGCCGGTGTGGATGCGGGCAGCACGACCGTCTTCGCGTTCTTCGACTCGCTCATCGACCGCATGACGTCGAGGTACTGGTTGAACATGACGACCTGGTTGACCTCGCTGATGTCCATGCCCACGGCGTGCAGGCTCTTGATCTGGTCGACGATGCCGTTGGCGATCTCGCGACGGTAGTTCGCCTGACCCTCGCCCTGCAGGCGGGTCTTCTCGGCGTCGGCCTGCGCCTGGGTCTCGATGGCGATGCGCTGGGCCTCGGCGCGCTGGCGAGTGGCCTCCTTCTCACGCTGGGCGGCGTTGATGGAGTCCATGGCCTGCTTGACCTGCGCGGAGGGGTCGATGGCGGTGATCAGCGTCTTGACCACGTTGAAGCCGAAGCGCTGCATCTCGTTGCCGACGGTCTGCTGCACGTCGAGGGCCACGTTGTCCTTGCGGGCGAACGCGTCGTCAAGCGTCAGCGCCGGAATGGCGGAACGCAGCGCGTCCTCCATGTAGCTGCGCAGCTGCGCGGCCGGGTTCTGCAGCTCGTAGTAGGCCACGTCCACGTGGCGCGCGTCCACGCGGAACTGGGTGGACGCCACCACGGTGACGAACACGTTGTCGAGCGTCTTGGTCTCGAGCTTGACGTCCAACTGGCTGACGCGCAGGTTCATCTTCTGCGCGATGCGGTCGATGAACGGTATCTTCATGTGCAGGCCGGCCACCGTGACCGCATGGAACTTGCCCAGTCGTTCGATGACGTAGGCGTTCTGCTGGGGCACGATGTACAGGCTCAGGAACAGCAGCACGATGATGAGCACCAATAGTATGAACAGGAGCGTCGTTCCAAAACCGATGAATGCCATGGCATTCCCTTTCCCTTCATTCCACGGGGTTCCGCGTGCCGGGCCACGACCATGTGGGACCCTGAGGAATCCTTTGCTACACCCCCATATTCCCACACGCTTCTGACGCGTGGCATGAACGACGTGCCGTACGATGGTCCGTTATGACTCAATACACTCCGTATTCACCGAACAGGCGCCCCACGGCATCGGTCCCGCCGATCGCGGGCCGTGCGCTGCGTCGTTGGATCCCCGACCAGCATGGCGCCTGGGCCATGGTGCTGCTGCCCGCGATGGCCGGCATGACGCTCAGCGGCGCAACGCCGACGCAGCTGTGGCTGCTGGCCGCATGGCTGCTGTGCTATTTTCTCCAGTTCTCGGCCGCCCGGTGGGTGAAGTCGCGGTTCCGGAGGCGCTACCGCAAGCCGATGCTCACCTATGGCGCGCTGACCGCGTTGGTCGGCGTGCCATTCGTGCTCCTGCATCCCGAGGTATTGGCGTGGGCGCCGGTGTTCGCCGTGCTGCTGGCCGTGTCGCTGATGGCGTCGTGGAACCGGCGGGAGCGGTCGCTGTGGG
Organism: Bifidobacterium pluvialisilvae; assembly: GCF_019331695.1. GTDB lineage: Bacteria > Actinomycetota > Actinomycetes > Actinomycetales > Bifidobacteriaceae > Galliscardovia > Galliscardovia pluvialisilvae. Next base: position 1,498 of record NZ_JAHBBI010000003.1, on the reverse strand, counting down.
CGAACGCGGCCGCGGTGCTCGCCACGGCGACCATGGCCACGGTGATGCCGCTGTTCGGCGAGCATCCGACGCCCGGAGGCACGGCGGTCGGGTTCGACGTGTTCGGCATGCATGTGCCGCTCTCCCGTGAGGGCTGCTACGCCGCGGCGATCTTCGCGTTCACGCAGTTCGGATCCGTCCTGTTCGTCAAGACGATGATTCGCGAGCGCGGCAAGTCGTCGTATCTTCGCGCATCGGTCATATGGAACGTGGTGCTGACGTGCCTCGGGTTCGCGGCGCAGCCGACGCTGGGCGCGGGCGGCGCGACGCTGGTGGCCCGTTCGGTCGTGCTGCCGCTGCTGGCCCGCAACCGGACGATTGGTCCGATGGTGACGGGACTGGTCGAGTGCGCGACGAGCCTGATGGTGTTCGCCTCGGTCGTCTACGCCGTCCCCCGCATCGGCTGGTAGGGCTCGCGCCGGAGGAACACATGGTCCGCACGGCGGGCTGCGCCGCGTCCTCGAGGCAGGGACTTCCCACCCGAAGACCCCCGAAACCCAACGTCTCGAGCGGTTTCCTTCCCAGGAGGGCCAAGCGCCAAAACCCTACATTCGGAAATATGTAGGTCTATCCGTTCAATGGTTTTGTGGGTCCGGCCAATCAACGAACCAGGTTTGTGGGCCCATCCAATCAATGGGCCAGGTCTTGTGGGCCTATCCGTTCAGCGAACCATGTTCATAGGCCAACTCGCCCAATGGGCCAAGTCTGCGGGTTCACCCGTTCAATGGATTTGTGGGTCTACCCGTTCGCAACGCCAAGTCTGTGGGTCTATCCGTCCTCTGGTTTGTGGGTCCGACCAATCAACGGCCCAAGTTCGTGGGTCTACCCAATCAACGGACCGGTCAATAAACCGGGTTTGTGGGTCTATCCGTTCAGGCAAACGGATTTGTGGGTCCGGCATGTTCAATAACCGTGGGTCTACCCGTTCATCTGAGGGTTTGTGGGTCCACGACATACACGAGGACGCCGAAAACACCCTCCTCGCGAACCGATGGACCCACTTCCATATTCCAGCGAGCCGATAGACCCACAACGCCAGCCATCAACCGCCCAAGGGCCTGTGTCCTCCGGTTTGTGGGTCTATCCGTTCAGGCAAACGGATTTGTGGGTCCGGCATGTTCAATAACCGTGGGTCTACCCGTTCATCTACGGACTTGTGGGTCTGAGATATACACGGGGACGTCAAAAACACCGTCCTCGCGAACCGACAGACCCACTTTCATATTCCAGCGAGCCGATAGACCCACAAAACCGGCAGAAACCGAGTTCCCCGCCCATATAACCCAAACAGGAGAAACGCCTACCGTCGTAAAGGAAAACAAGCCAAAATAGGGGTTAAGGGTCAAAACGTGGGTCTTAAATCCGTGGTGAGGTGTTCTCCGGTCTTGCGTGTCGGGGTGTGATTAACGTTTTGGGTGTTAATCCGGCGGGGTGCTTGACTTTTCGGGTTGGCTTGTTC